>CAYUSB010000056.1:0-53678 GCA_964447205.1 uncultured Myxococcaceae bacterium | reverse complement strand
GCCTCCAGGACCTGGGCCTTCAAGGCCTCGGGCATCCCGGCCTTGCCGACCAGCCCCTGGAGCTTCTTCGCCCCCGCCGACAGGGCGGCGGTGTCTCGCACATCGAGGTCTTGCCCGAGACGTCGGAGCTCTTCGCGGACCCCTCCGGCGTCCATCGCGGCCAGGTACCCTGTCGCGGTCACCACAAACCCCGGGGGGACCCTCAGCCCCGCGGCGGTGAGCTCGCCGAGGTTGGCGCCCTTACCGCCGACCAGCTCGGTCGCGTGGCGGTCGATTTCGGTGAAGTCGCGTACGTTCCGGGTGTCGGCCGGGTCGGTGTCGGGGGTGTCGCGCACGGAGGGCGCCGCTTGGGAGGCCTTGGGGGAATCCATGGCCTCAACCATGCGGCTGCGAGGGCCCCGGTCAATCCTCCAGGGCGTACCCGAGGTGGGTGGCCTCGAAGCCCACGAGCATCCGACCCCGCACTTCCAGCACGGGAATTCCCCGGGCTTCGACCCCGAGGGTCTGGGCCCGGGTCTGCATCTCGACGAGGGCTTCGGGGTCGGCGGCGACATCGCGGAAGGTGGTCGGGATGCTCCGGGCCCGCAGCCAGGCGAGGGCCGCCCGGGTGTGCTGGCAGTCGCGGCTGCCGTACACCACCACGGGGTGGAGCTCGCTCGGGGGCGGGCCGGCCGGGGCCATCACGGGCCGGGAGGGCCCGCTCGCGCAGGCCGTGAGGACCGCGACGACGAGGCCGAGGACCCACCGCGGCGGTCGTCGTGCGGGACCGTGGTTCGCCATCATGCGAGGTCGTAGCACGCGTCGGCTACCGACGCGGGGCGGGGCCGAATCGGGGCATCCCAAAGGCCACGTCGAAGCTCACCGGGGCCTCGGGCGTGGGCTCGGCCCCGGGCTCGGCCTCCACCTGCTCCGAGGCCGGGACCACCACCCGCTCGGCGGCCCGCCGCACGCAGTCTTCGAGGGCTGTGTGTCGTCGGCTGGCCTCCACCGTCCCGACCCCCCAGCGGGCTCCGGCGCGGTGCACGAGCTCGACCCGGACCATGGTCCGCGGGGGCCCGAGGGCGGTGGCGCACACCTCAAGCCACGGCAGGGCGTCGCGTCGCAGGGCGTGCATGGTGGCCGCCCAGCTCCGGCCCTCCCCCGGCCGCAGCCCCGCGAGCTGAACCATCACCACCGGGGCCGCGCTCAGCGCGGGCGGGGCGGGGCGGAGGGAGGCGGCCCGGGGGCGCCCGGCGGGGGTTTGGGGTTGGGCCCAGGCGGGGCGGGGGGCCCCAACGAGCCCGAGGGCCGCGAGGGCCAGGGCGACGGGGAGGGAGGGCTTCTTCACCCCCGAGGCAGTACGCACAGAAGCCGCTCCGGGGCCAGTTTTCAGCCGGTCTTCGGGGCGGGGGTGGCCGCCCGGCCGAGGCGATCGCGCACGGCCTCCCACC
This sequence comes from uncultured Myxococcaceae bacterium, assembly GCA_964447205.1. Taxonomy (GTDB): domain Bacteria; phylum Myxococcota_A; class Polyangia; order Polyangiales; genus JAEUKH01. Next base: position 52,248 of record CAYUSB010000056.1, on the reverse strand, counting down.
CGGGCGCGTCGGGCACGGCCTCGACCACGATCGCGGCCGCTCCGCGTCGATCGAGGTCGTGCAGGGCGGCGTAGAGGGCCGCCCCGTATCCTTCGGGCGCATCGGGCAGGGTCACGACCTCCACCCCGGGGCTCTCTGCCCGCGTCCGATGCGAGAGGAGGGCCACCGACCCGCCGGGGGGGGCCTCGGCCCGGGCGACGTCGAGGGCCTCGGGGAGGGCCTCGGAGAGGGCCACCAGGAGGCGGGCTCGGGGGGCGTAGTGCCTCCGGAGCATCCCGGGGGAGGGAAGCCCGGTTGGGGCCTCGGAGTCGTCGTGGAGGGCGGCCCGTACGACGAGGTCGGGGAGGGCCTCGCGGAGGCGCTGGAGGGGGAGGGCCCCGAGGCGCAGGACGGCGGGGACGGGGCCCGAGAGGTCGACCACGGTGGACTCGATCCCGAGGGGGCAGGGGCCTCCGTCGAGGAGGAGGTCGATGCGGTCGCCGAGGCTCGCGGCCACGTGATCGGGGTGGGTGGGGGAGAGCTGCTGAAACCGGTTGGCGCTCGGGGCGGCTACGGGCACCGAGGCCGCCGCGAGGAGGGCCCGGGCCACGGGGTGGGCGGGCGACCGCAGGGCCACGGTGGGGCCCCCGGCGCAGGCGAGGTCGGGCACCCGGGCGGGGTCTCGCGGCAACACGAGGGTCAAGGGGCCGGGCCAGAACCGCGCGGTGAGGGCCTCGGCCACGGGTCCCCAGGCGCGGGTGAGGCCTCGGGCCTCGGCGGCGTCGAGGACGTGCACGATGAGGGGGTTGTACGCGGGGCGCCCCTTGGCGGCGAAGACCCGGGCCAGGGCCGCGGGGTGGTCGGCCCGGGCCCCGAGGCCGTAGACGGTCTCGGTGGGGAAGGCCACGAGCCCGTCGGCCCGCAGGACGGCGGCGGCCTGTTGAAACACGGGGTGGTCGGGGCGAGGGGGGACCGGGGCGAGGAGGCGGATCATGGAGGGGCCCGGCGGGGGATATCGCGGGGCCCGGCGGGCTACAAGCGCTCGGGGTGGTTTTCCTCGGCGGGGATCTCCGAGGGCACGACGCTGGGCAGGATCAGGTCGAAGACGATCCCGGAGGCGGCGGGGTCGTCGGGGCGTCGGGCGGTGATCCAGCCGTTGTGCCGGGCCAGGAGGACCTTGGCCATCATGAGGGCGAGGCCGTGGCCGCGGTAGGCCCGGCCGTCGGCGGGGGTGGGGGTGGTCTCGCGCTCGGGGGGCGGGGAGGCCAGGGCCATGGCGGCCTCGATGCGCTGCAGGGCCTCGTCGCGGTGCTCGGGGGCGACTCCGTGGTCGCGCACGGAGAGGCGATAGAACCAGCGGTTGACGGGTCTTCCCGAGATTTCGAGGGCCGCGGCGGGGGCCTGCAAGACCCCGTTGGTGAGGATGTTGGCCAGGGCGGAGGCGTGGCCCTCGGTGACGATCACCGAGCCGGTCGCGAGGTCGGGGACGCAGGGCAGGGGGACGATGTCGTGCGACTGGAGCGTGTTTTCTGTGTCGCTCCAGGCCCGGGTGATGAGCTCGGCCACGGGCATCCGCCGCAGGGGGCTCTGCTCCTTGACGGCCCGCACCATGCTCTCGGCGAGCTGCTGGAGGTGGGTCCGCGCCTTGTCGGCGTCGGCGAGGAGGTCGCGGTGGCGCTGCCAGACGGCGGCCCGGCTGGGGTCGCTCCGTTGCAGCTCGCGCTCGGCCTGCTCGCGCAGGAAGGAGATGTTGAGGGTGAGCACGGTGAGGGGCGAGGCCACGTCGTGGGAGAACTTGGAGACGTGGAGCCCGGTGGCCATGAGGCGGCAGGCCCGCTCGATGATCTCCCGCTCCTTGCGGAGGAGGGCGTTTTGCCGCGCGAGGTGGGTCATCTCCCACAGGCGCGTGTCGTAGGCCCGGGTGTGTCGGCCGACGAGGACTACGATGGCCAGGACGATGCCCACGACCCCGACCTGGACGGCGTAGAAGACGGGGGTGGTGTGAAACGAGAGGGTCTGGGCGAGGGCGCTCCCCGCGGGGGCCCACTGGGCCAGGGCCAGGACGCCGAGGTCGAAGACCACGAAGGGCAGGGTGAACTGCCAGCGCAGCGACGGGTGGTCGTGGAAGAGACGCACGTCGTTGAAGGCCCAGGCGCACAGGGCGAAGATGCCCACCACGAGGAAGGCCGGGTGGCTCACCGCGCACAGGGTCTGGAACCACAGGAGCTGCACGAGATTCTGCAGCCCGTTGAGGAGGTAGAAGCGCTTGCGCTGCCGCGCGAACAGGGCCTTTCCGGTGAGGGGCATCACGGCGGTCTGGGCTGCCAGCAGGCCCAGGAGGACCAGGGCGGCGCTCCAACCGGCGCGTGTGGGGGCCCCGCGCATCGCGTACTCCAGGCTGTGGGCCACGAGCTGGAGGGCCCCGAGCACGGCCAGGATGGCCACGATGTTGGCGGAGGTGTACGCCGACGTGAGCCCCTCGTAGCGTAGGGGATTGTCGAAGAGGTCGTCGGTGTAGGGAGGGGGGGCCGCGGCGGTGGGCGGCAGGGAGACGATCTCTCCGGCGAGGGGGGCGACGCGGCTGCGGAGGTTGGGCGTGCTTGGGCGAGACGGTCGGTGGTCAGCCTGGGACAGGACTGGCGCGGTCTCTGCGATCGATGACATCCCGTGGCCTCAACACAACCCTCCTGCCAACACGGCCTCCTGCGCAAGGGGGTCACCGCTGCGAAATGGACTCACGGTGGGCCAGTGCGCCCGTGTGGCGAGTTGACCGCGGTGGAGCTCCTGTCGACGCGATGAATCGCCAGGGTGGTCAAGCACCTCCTGGTAGAGCTGCCAGGTGCGGCCGTACAGGAAGGCCCAGCGCTCGACCGAGCGGAGCCGGGCGTCGTGGGCGGCCGACCCGTCATGGGTGAGCCACAGGGGCAGGCACACGAGCAATCCCTGTTGTCCGGAGGCCCCGTCGACGCGGGCGTCGCTGCCTTCGGGGGCCACCTGGCCGAGGACCATCCGGCCGAGCACGGTGGTGGTGCGCAGGGCCGCGGCCTGGGCCCGCAGGGGCGCGGGAAACAGACCGGGGAACGAACCCACCGCCGCGGCCATCATCAGGGGCGGGAGGCAGTGCAGGGCGGCCGTGGGGACGGGGGCGTAGCGGCCTAGACCGTCGATGCCGCGGGCCCGGTCGATCTCGACGTCGGTGAGGTTGTCGGCGAGGTCGATGACGATCTGCAAGGCGTCGAGGACATCGCCGCACGCGGAGGCCTGCTCGGGGGAGAGGCCGCACGCGGCGGCGATGGGCTCGACCAAGGCGCGGTGGGTCACCGCTCCCGCGCGCCGGAGGGAGGCGTCTGTGACCTCGGCCGCCACGCGGACCATCGACACCAGGGCGGGGTCGAGGGCCCGCGCGAACAGGCTGAGGGTCCCTGGGTTGGACACGGTGCGCCAGGCCTGCGGCACGGATGCCGCCGGCGTGGGGGTCGGGTCAGTCTGCAGGTCCATAAACGTATCCCTCCGACGCGCGCGTTGTTGCGATCAGGGCGAGCAGAGCATGGGGTTCTGCAGGGCCCCGCGGGCGGCGAGGTACTGGGCGGTGCCGATCTCCATCATGTCGGCGATGCGCACGGCCTCGGCGCGGTCGCCCGTGAGGATCTCGAAGCACGCCTCGACGGCGGCCCGGCGCATCACCCACTGCCCCGTGGCGTCGCGCTCCCAGGCGTGCTGCCCGAGGCCCTGCATCGCCTCCAGCATCACCGCCGGAACCTTCCATTCTACCTGGGCCTCACGATCGAGGCCAAGGTTTCCGCCCTGGGGGAGGGGCAGCTGCAACATATCGATCCCAAATTGAGAGTGTGACATAGGTCCGAAGACCTCCTTTCCCCACGAGACATACCCGCGTCGGCCTCGGTCGGTGAAATTCCTGACAACGATTCTTGCCCCGAGCTGCCCGCGACTGTGGGTTGCCTCCTCGGGGCGCGCGGTGGCAGCCTCCGGCGCCATGCGCCACGCCGTCCTCAGCGAACCCTGGTTTCCCGGCATCGGGGGCTCGATCCAGCTCTTCGACGCCCTGTACGGACGGCATTTTCCTGCGGGCGACTCGGTGCACATCATCGCCGGGGGGGGCCACGCCCACGGGGCCCTCGACGCCCGGTATCCCCGCCCCGTCACGCGCTTTGACGACGTCCGCTACCCCTGGATGCGCCCCGAGAGCGCGGCCCTCTACGCCCGGATGACGGCCGCCACCCTCGCGATCGTGCGCCGCGAGGGGGTAGGGTTTCTCCACTGCGGCCGGGTCATCCCCGAGGGCCTCGTGGGCCTCGCGGTGCACCGGCTCACGGGCCTGCCCTTCTCTGTGTGGGTCCACGGCGAGGACGTGTCCATCTACCGCCGCTACGCCGTGAAGAAGCGCCTCATGCCCCTGGTCTTCGACGCCTCCCGGGCGGTCTTCGCCAACAGCTCGTTCACGCAGGGGCGGGCCCTCCTCGCGGGGGCCGCCCCCGACAAGCTCCACGTGATCAACCCCGCCGTCGACGCCGAGGCCTTCGCCGGGCCCTTCGACACCGCCGACCTGCGGGCCCGCTTCGGCCTCGACGGCCGCACCGTGATGCTCACCGTCGGGCGCCTCACCCGCCGAAAGGGCCACGATGTCACCCTAGAGGCCCTCGCCCGGATGCGCCCCGGGGGCCTGCTCGACCGCCTCACCTGGCTCGTGCTCTCCGACGGCGAAATCGAGGACGACCTCAAGGCCCAGTGCCGCGCCCTCGGGCTCGACGACGTGGTGCGCTGGGTGGGCCCCGTGGCCGCCGCCGACCTGCCCCGGTACTACGCCGTGGCCGACCTCTTCGTGCACCCCAACCGCACCCTGGCCGACGACGACGTCGAGGGCTTCGGGATGGTCTTCCTCGAGGCCAGCGCCGCGGGGGTTCCCGTGCTCGGGGGGCGCTCCGGAGGCGTGGTCGACGCCGTGGCCGAGGGGCGCTCCGGGCTCCTCGTCGACGGGACGGACGTCGACGCCGTGGCCGCAGCCCTCACCCAACTGCTGGGAGACCCCGCCCTGCGAGAGCGCCTCGCCGAGGGCGGGAGACAGTGGGCCCGGACCTTCTCCTGGACCACCCAGGCCGCCCGGGTGCGGGCCATCTCCCTGGGCCTCGGCGACCCGGGCTCTGACCCCCGCGAAGACGTCTACGCACCCGCGTAAACACGGGGGCACAGGCACATCGCGGCGAAGTCGTGTATGAACCCGCCGTCCGTCCGGGCCGCCTTACCGCGGTGCGTCGTACGGACGTGTCGGGCCCCGCGGCCCGTACGACCTCGCCGGAGCACAACACCGTGAAGCAGAGCACCCCCGTTCGTAAGACCACGCGCCTCAAGCAGATGATCCAGCGCCCCGAGCTGGCCTTCCTCATGGAGGCCCACAACGGCCTGAGCGCCAAGGTGGCCGAGGAGGCCGGATTCGAGGGCATCTGGGGCAGCGGCCTGTCCATCTCCGCCGCCCTCGGCGTGCGCGACCACAACGAGGCCAGCTGGACCCAGGTCCTCGAGGTCGGGGAGTTCATGTCGGACGCGACCACCGTCCCGATGCTCCTCGACGGCGACACCGGATACGGCGATTTCAACACCTTGCGCCGCGTCATCCGCAAGCTGGAGCAGCGCGGGGTGGCCGGGGTCTGCATCGAAGACAAGCTCTTCCCCAAGACCAACAGCTTCATCCGCGGGGCGGCCCAACCCCTGGCCGGCATCGACGAGTTTGCCGGCAAGATCAAGGCCGGCAAGGACGCCCAGTGGGACGAGGACTTCGTCATCGTGGCCCGGGTCGAGGCCTTCATCGCCGGGTGGGGCCTCGACGAAGCCATGAAGCGGGCCGAGGCCTACCGCCTCGCCGGGGCCGACGCCATCCTCATGCACTCGGCCCTGCGGTCGCCCGTCGAGATCCTCGCCTTCCTCAAGGAGTGGGGCAACCGGCTCCCCGTGGTCATCGTCCCGACCAAGTACTACCAGACCCCCACCGAGGTCTTCCGCGAGGCCGGGGTGAGCACCATCATCTGGGCCAACCACCTCATGCGCTCGTCCCTCGGGGCCATGCAGGCCACCGCGAAGCAGATCGCCGCCGACCAGTCCCTCATCAACGTCGAAGAAAACGTAGCCCCCCTCCACGAGGTCTTCCGCATTCAGGGCGAGGGGGAGCTCGAGGCCGCTGAGAAGCGCTACCTCCCCAAGCACGGACGGGCCACCAAGGCCATCGTGCTCGCCGCGAGCCAGGGGGCCGAGCTCGGAGACCTCACCCGCGAGCGCCCCAAGGCCATGGTCGACATCGCCGGAAAGCCCCTCCTCGGGCGCGTCCTGGAGGCCTACCGGGCCGTCGGGATCAAGGACCTGTCGGTCGTCCGGGGCTACCAGAAGGCCACCGTCAACCTCCCCAACGTGCGCTACTTCGACAACGACGCCTACGCCTCCACCCAGGAGGTGTGCTCCCTCGCCGCCGCCTCCGAGGCCCTCGACAGCGACGTCATCGTCTCGTACGGCGACGTCCTCTTCAAGAAGTACATCGCCCAGGAACTCACCGAGGCCGACGACGACTTCGTCGTGGTGGTCGACTCCAACTGGCAGGACTCCCGCAACCGCGGGCGCAACGCCGACTTCGTGGTCTGCTCCGAGGAGCACTCGCGCAAGAGCTTCTACAACACCGTCCGGGTCACCAGCTTCCGCCCCGCCGCCAACGAGGCCGTGCACGGCGAGTGGACGGGCATGGTGAAGTTCTCCAAGAAGGGGGCCGGGATCGTACGCGACAAGCTCGCCTCCCTCGCCGTCGAGCCCCACACCCTCGCCGCCATGAAGATGCCCGACCTCCTCCAGCGCCTCGTCCAGGACGGCCACGCCGTGCGCGTGATCTACACCACGGGCCACTGGCTCGACGTCGACAGCGTCGAGGACGTGCTCATGGGCGCCCAGTTCTGACAGAAGCTATAGACCCCGCCATGACCATCCCCGCCGCGCGCTTCGTCGACGAGACCCGACGCCACGGGTTCGCCCTGTGGACGGGCGTCCCGTGCTCGTACCTCAAGCCCTTCATCAACTACGTCATCGACGACCCCACCCTGGCCTACGTCGGGGCCGCCAACGAGGGCGACGCCGTGGCCATCGCCTCCGGGGCCTGGCTCGGCGGCAAGCGGGCCGTGGTGATGTTTCAAAACAGCGGGTTCGGCAATACCGTCAACCCCTTGACCAGCCTCAACATGATCTTCAAGATCCCCGTCCTGGTCATCACCACCCTGCGGGGCGAGCCCGGGGGGCCCCACGACGAGCCCCAACACGAGCTCATGGGCGAGATCACCCCCGGCCTCTTCGACCTCATGCAGATCCCCTGGGCCTGGTTTCCCACGGAGGAGTCCGAGGTCGAGGCCGTCCTGGCCCGGGCCGTGGCCCACATGGACACCCACCGCACCCCCTTCGGCCTCATCATGAAGAAGGACAGCGTGGCCCCGCACAAGCTCAAGACCAAGGCGAGCCCGCGGCCCATCACCCCCTTCACCGTCGGCCCCTGGCAGCCCGGGCCCGCCCTGCCCACCCGGGCCGAGGTCCTCGGGGCCGTCCAGGCCGCCGCGCGTCCCACCGACGCCCTCGTGGCCACCACGGGCTTCACCGGCCGCTGCCTCTACGCCCTCGACGACCGGGCGAGCCAGCTCTACATGGTCGGCTCGATGGGCTGCGCGAGCACCTTCGGCCTCGGCCTCGCGTGGGCCCAACCCCAGCGCCGTACGGTCGTGCTCGACGGTGACGGGGCCGTCCTCATGCGCCTCGGGGCCCTCGCCACCCTCGGGTACGAGCGCCCCGAAAACCTCGTGCACATCCTCCTCGACAACGAGGTGCACGACTCCACCGGGGGCCAGGAGACGGTGTCGCACTCGGTCGACCTCGCCGGGGTGGCCGCCGCGTGCGGGTATCCCACCGTCCTGCGGGTTCATACGGCCGACGAGGTGGCCGCGGCCCTGCGCGACGCCACCGGGCTCACCTTCGTCCACGTCAAGACCGCCCCGGGCGAACGCAGCGACCTGCCCCGCCCCAAAGAGACCCCCTTGCAGGTCGTCGACCGGATGCGTCGGTGGCTCGAGGAGACCGCGTGATGACCGGCCCCGTCCGCCCCTGGAGGCTCCTCAATCCCGGCCCCGTCACCCTCACCCCCCGGGTGCGGGAGGCCCTCGTGCGGGGCGACCTGTGCCACCGCGAGCCCGAGTTTGCCGACCTCCAGCTCGATGTCCGGGCCCGACTGGAGCGGGTCTACCCCGAGGCCGCGAGCACCCACCGGGCTGTCCTCCTCACGGGGTCGGGCACGGCCGCCGTCGAGGCCATGGTGGGGTCGTGTGTTCCGCGGGGGGGCAGAGCCCTGGTCGTGGCCAACGGGGTCTACGGCGACCGCATGGCCGCCATGCTCGCCGCTCAGGGCAAGGAGGCCGTCATGGCCTCCGCCGACTGGCTCCAGCCGATGGACCTCGCCGCCGCCGAGAAGGCCCTCGCGTCCGATCCGGCCATCACCCACGTCCTGGCCGTGCAGCACGAGACCACCACGGGGCGCCGCAACGACATCGCGGCCCTCGGGGCCCTCTGCACGAAGTACGGCCGCCCGATGCTCCTCGACGCGGTGAGCTCGTTCGGGGCCGAGCCCATCGACTTCGAGGCCTGGGGTGTCGAGGCCGCCGCGGCTACGGCCAACAAGTGCCTGCACGGGGTCCCCGGGGTGAGCTTCGTGCTCGTGCGCGAAGCCGTCCTCACGGGCCGGGCCTCGGGGGCCACCTCGGTCTACCTCGACCTGCACCGCCACTGGAAGGAGCAGCCCCGGGGCTGGTCGCCCTTCACCCAGTCGGTGCAGTGTATGTTCGCCCTGCAAGAGGCCCTGGCCGAGTTTGAAGAGGCCGGGGGCTGGCAGGCTCGGGCCGCGACCTACGCAACCCGTGCCCGGCAGGTGCGCACCGTTCTGTCCGCCCTCGGGGTCGAGCTCTTCCTCGCCGACGGGCCGACGGCCAGCAGCGACATCCTGACGGCCTTCGCGGTACCCTCCTGGGTCTCCTACGACACCCTCCACGACCGGCTCAAAGACGCCGGGTTCATCATCTATGCGGGCCAGGGCCCGTACCTGGGCAAGATGTTCCGCATCGCGGTGATGGGCGACCTCTCCCCGGCCGACCTCGACACCCTGGGGGCTACCCTCGGGGCCATTCTGTCTCGGCCCGGGTGATGCAACAACCGTCCTGGGGTGGCCCTGGCTGCCACCCTGAGGTGACACCCGATGGCTGACGGCACCCTCCCCGCGACCACCCCCGCCCACGCGGCCACGGTCCTCGATCTGTCGTCCAATCCGGCCGATCGCGCGTGGCGGTACCCCCTCGCCCGGCTGCTCCTCCCGCTGGCCCCGGGTTTTCTCACCCCGGCCCACGTGACGGTGTTTCATACCGTCCTGGGGGTCGGGGCCGCGGCCCTGGTGGTCCGGGCCACCCCGGGGTCCCTGGCGGTGGCCTTCCTGCTCTACGAGGTTCGGGCCATCCTCGACTGCTTCGACGGGGTCCTGGCCCGGGCCCGGGGGCTGTCTTCGCCCCTCGGGCGGGCCATGGATCAAGCCGGCGACAGCATCGCCTTCGCCGCCTTCGTGATCGGGGCGGGGATGGCCCTGTCGCGCTCCTACGGGGTGGTCTTCGGGGCGACCCTGGCCTTCCTCGCCACCCTGGCCGCGTCCTGCGGGACGGCGTGTTGGGACTACTTCCGCCGACGGATCTCGTCGCTGATCGAGCACGGCCGCGACGAGGTCGAGGAGGAGTACATCCGGGTGGTGGCGGCCCATCGGGCGGAGGGCGGGTTCGCCCGGTGGTTCGCCCGGGTGGTGGCCACGTACCAGTTTGGCATGCTCAACCCGCGGGCCATGGGCAGGCTCAACGCCGAGGCCGCCCGGTACGACGGCCTGGTCTCGCGGCCCCACGACCCCGCCGAGGCCCGGGTGGCCGAGCGGCTGCGGGACATGGTCCGGCGCGACGACCCGGCCCTGCGGGGGGCCCTGTGGCAGGTGGGCGTGACGGGGGGCGACAGCACCTTCCTCCTGCTGACCCTGGCCGCAGGGGTGGGGGCCATGCGGGGCGGGTTTGTCCTGGCCTGCGTGTTTACCCTGGGTTGTGTGGTGGCCACGACCGTACGCTGCAACCGGCTCCTGGCCCGGGCCTGAGCCCGCCCCTGGGCCCGGGCCTGGGCCCGCCCATGGGCCTTCGGGGCGTCACTCCAGCGACTCGAGGAAACGCTCCAGGGACTCCTCGTCGCTGACCAGGAGGAGGGTGTCGCCCTCGATGAGCACATAGTCGGCGGTGGGGAGCTGCATCTTCAGCTTGGCTCCGGGCTTCTTGGGTTTCGCCTCGGGGCGCAGGCAGCCGATCACGTTGATCCCGTGGCTCCTGAACTTGGTCTGGCTGAGGGTCTTGCCCACGTACGGAGGCCGCACGGCCCAGGGGACGACCCGGAAGTGCATCGCGAAATCGATCAGCTCCGTGGCCACGGGGTTGAGCACCTGGACGGCCAGCCTTCGGCCGATCTCCTGCTCGACCTGGACCACCCGGGTGGCCCCTACGGCGCGCAGGACGTGGGCCTGACGTTCGTTGACTGCCCGGGCGAAGATGGTCTTCACGCCCAACTGAGCGAGTTGGGAGACGCACATAACGGTCCCTTCGAAATCTTCGCCCGAGGTCACCACGGCCACGTCGACCTCGTGGGCCCCGAGGCCCTCCAAGACCCCAGGGTCGGCGGCGTCGGCCACAAAGGCCGCGCTGGCCCGGGCCTTGTGGAAGTCGACCGCCTCGGGGTCTTTGTCGACCACGATGAGCTCGGCGTGGGTGTCCCACAGCTCCTCGGCGAGGGCTCCGCCGAAGCGCCCGAGGCCGATCACCAGGACTTTTTTGGGTTGCACAGGGAGTCTCCGCCTCGATCAGCCGATCAGGATACGTTCTTCGGGCAGGCGCAGCGGGCGCCGTTGGGGCACGTTGGATACCGCGAGGGCCAGGGTCAGGGGGCCGATCCTGCCCGTGAGCATCAGGGCGATGACGAGGAGCTTGCCCGGGACCGTCAGCCGGGGGGTGATGCCCGTGGAGAGCCCGGTCGTCGAGAAGGCGCTCACGGCCTCGAAGAGCAGGTCGAGGGCCGGGTGAGGCTCCACCAGGAGCAAGAGGAAAAACGCCCCCGAGACCAGGAGCAGGCTCAAGAACACCACCCCGATGGCCTTGCGGATCACCCCCTCGGGCAGGGCCCGGTCGAGGAGCGACGCCGGGGCCCCGGACAGCTCGGACCGCAGGCCCGCGTACAGGGCGGCCACGGTGGTGACCTTGATGCCTCCGCCCGTCGACCCGGGGGAGGCCCCGACGATCATGGCCACGCAGGTCAGGACCAGGGTGGCAGGGCGCAGGGTGGACAGGTCGACCACGTTGAAGCCTGCGGTGCGGGCCGAGGCCGACTGGAAGACCGCCGCGTACACCCGGGCGGGGTACGGGAGCGACCGAAACCCGTGCCGCCACTCCAGGAGCAGGTAACACGCCGCCAGGGCCCCCAGGAAGAGGGCCGTCAGGCGCAGGGCCACCCGCGTGTGCAGGCTCAGGGCGGGCACCCTCTGCCCCCGGACGCGGGTCCTCAGGGCCCGGGTCAGCTCGTCGAGGACGGGAAACCCGATGCCTCCGAGCACGATCAGGGTGGTGATCACTCCGAGCATCCCGGGCCGTCCGCCGAGGGGGACGAGGCCCTCGGAGAGGGTCGAGAAGCCCGCGTTGCAGAAGGCGCTCACGGCGTGGAAGACCGCGGCCCACAGGGCTCCGCCCGCCACGGGGTGGCCCGGGACCGAGGTCGCCGCGGGCAGGGCCCGGAGCTGGAGGTACAGCAGGATCGCCCCGACGGCCTCCAGGGCCAGGGTGTACGCGCAGATCATGACCACGGTGCGGCGCAGGCTCGCGAGGGACGAGCCGTCGACGATCTCGGTGAGCATGGCGCTGGAGCGGACCCGCATCCGCTGGCCCACGAGGATCGCGATGGCCGCGGAGAGGACCATGATCCCGAGCCCGCCGATCTGTACGAGGAGGCACAGGACGGCCTGCCCGAAGAGGCTGTAGGTCTCGGCCAGGTTGTTGACCGACAGGCCCGTGACGCAGACGGCGCTGACGGCCATGAACAGGCTGTCGACCAGGGACACCGTGGCCACGTTCTGGTGCGAGACGGGAAGGCTCAGGAGCAGGGCCCCGACGACCCCGGCGGCCCCGAAGGAGGCGGCCATCAAGCGGGCAGGTTGGGCCGAGACCCGGGCGAAGAAGGTCGACCAGCGCAGGCCCTGGCTCGCCACCCCGAGGGCGAAGCAGAGTCCGAGGGCCAGGGTGTAGCTCCGGGCCGCCCCGAGGTAGGCGGGGTGGGTCCCGTGGGAGCTGGCCACGACCATCCACCGGGCGACGAGAAGGGCCATCACGGTCGCGAGGAGGGTGAGGCGGCGCAGGAGAGAGCGGACGAGCCTACGCCGGGCGACCCGTGGTTCGATGGGGCGCTCGTGGGTGGGGCGAGACATGACGGGGCGCTGAAGAAGCAGGACCGTCCAGGGGAGCACGAGGAGGCTGACCGCGGCCACGAGGCCGTACGACATCTCTCCCCAGAGCGGAAAGCTCCAGTCGAGGGCGAGAAATCCTGTCAGCCCGAGGGATAGGGCCCACGACAGTCTGCGGCGCCCCCGGGCCGATACTCGGAGCCCACGCAGAGTCCCACGCCCGACGGGACCCCGCCTGGCGGCGTCGCGGATTCGTTCGGCCAAAGGGGTCACGTGGGGCTCACGACGGTCGCCTGCGGTCTCGGCAGATTGGGGGCTGTCTATCAGGAGGCGGGATAAGAGTCCTGGCCGGGATCGGCCGTCAAGGCCTCGTGGTGTTCGGGGGGGCGACCGGGCCTTCCGTCGGCGGACGCCCGACTCGGGATGTGGCTTCGTGGCTCGGAGGGCGACACCTGCGCTAGGGTTGACCATCGCCGCGGGGAGGCCTCCGCGGCCTCGGAGAGATCATCCATGCGCACCCACTTCATGCTTGGTACGGTACTTCTTATGGCAGGCCTCGTCGCGGGTTGCAGCGACGATCCGGCCCCGGCCGCCGACGCGGGCACCGACCTCGGGTCCACGACCGACACGGGCGGCGTCACCGACACGGGTCCCTCGACCGACGCGGGTCCCTCGACCGACGCGGGTCCCTCGACCGACGCGGGTCCCTCGACCGACGCGGGTCCCTCGACGGACGCGGGTCCCTCGACGGACGCGGGTCCCTCGACGGACGCGGGTCCCTCGACCGACACGGGGGCCACGATCGACACGGGGGCCACGATCGAGACCCTCCACGGGTGCACGCCGGAGATGTACGTCGACCGCAGCGCGGGCGAGCGTACGGTGACCTTCGACAGCAGCTTCACCTACAGCCCCAAGTGCATGACCATCACGGCGGGGCAGATGGTGACCTTCGCGGGCGCGTTTGGCGGGCACCCCCTGCGCGGCGGGGTCTCGCCGGGGCAGCCTGGCACCGGGTCGACCCCCAACCCCATCGCCAACACCGACTCCGGGTCGACGGTGAGCTTCACCTTCCCGACCCCGGGGCTCTATCCCTACCACTGCAGCTTTCACCAGCCCGGGATGGCGGGCGTGATCCGGGTGCGCTGAGGGGGTCGACCCGCCCCCCGGGGGCCCTCCCATGGCCTCGCCGTGACACCGCCCGGGCAAGGGTGCTAGATCGCGGCCATGGACAAGGCCGTGATCCTGGCTGCGGGGCTGGGCAATCGTATCTCCTCCGTCTCCGACACCCCGAAGCCCTACCTGTCGCTCGACGGGTCGGCCGGGGGCCCTACCTTCGTCGACTGGCACCTCGATCAGCTCGCCCGGGCGGGCGTGGGCGAGGTCTACCTCGTGGGCAACCTGGCCACCATCGGTCGCCCCTTCGCCCCGCGGCCCCGGCAGCGCCTCACGCGCGTCCTCAACCCCACCGAAGACCTGTCCACCTCGGGCTCGGGGCACTCCACCTGGTACGCCTTCTTGAGCGAGCACAACATCCTCGACGGCCGCTCCCGGGTCATCCTGATGGACGCCGACATTCTCTACGAGCCGGCCGTCTTCGACCGCCTCGCGGGCCCCTCGGCCCGCAGCCGCACCCTCGTGTGCCAGCGGTACCGCGAGTCCAACGAGGAGGTGATGGTCTTCGGCCGCGCGCGCGAGGCCCTCGTGCACGGAAAGGGCCTCCTCGGGACGGGACTGGTCAACCACCTGACGACCTTCGGAGAGGCCACGGGGATCCTCCTTTGGGAGCCCGGCGATCACAGCCTCCTGCGGTCGGCCACCGACTGGTGCATCCGGTACTCCACCGCCAAGGCCCGGACCGAACACGAGGACATCACCCAACGGATGATGCTGGCGGGCCGGGTCGAGGCCGAGGTCTTCGACGACCTCCTCTTCATGGAGTGCGACACCCCCGAGGAGTACGCCCATCTCACCACGGAGTTCTATCCGCGGGTTCGGGCCCGGGTGTAACGGGAAGGGCCCGCGGTGGACCCCCTACCCCGCGCGGTGTTGACCCTGGCCCGCTCCCTCGGCGAGAGCGTGGTCTGTGACGACCGGGCCCTGTGCGAGGCCGCGGCCCACGACGAGTCCGAGGCCGCGTGGGTGGTGCCCGCGGCGGTGGTTCGGGCTCGGCACGCCGACGACGTGGCGGCGGCGCTGCGGGTGGGCCACGACGAGGGGGTCGCGGTGTTTCCCCGGGGGGCCGGGACGGGGCGTGTGGGCGGGGCCACGGTGACGGCCCCGGGGATCGTGCTCGACACCACGGGGCTCGCCACCCTCGACGAGCTCGACCCCCACGAGGGCCTCGCCGTGGTGGGACCGGGGCTGGTGACGGGAGAGTTTCAGCGGGCGGTGGAGGCCGCGGGGATGTTCTACCCCCCAGACCCGCAGAGCGCCCCGTGGTGCACCCTCGGGGGCAACCTGGCCACCAACGCGGGGGGCCCTCGGGCCTACAAGTACGGGGTCACCGGCGACTGGACCCTCGGGCTCGAGGCGGTCCTCCCGGGGGGCGCGCGGGTCTCGGTGGGGCGACGCACCCGCAAGGGGGTCACGGGCTACGACCTCACGGCCCTCCTCGTCGGCAGCGAGGGGACCCTCGCGGTCATCACCCGGGCCACCCTGCGCCTGATGGCCCTGCCGGCGGCGGTGGTGGGGGTGTGGGCCCGGTTTGAGACCGTAGCCGAGGCCGGGGCGGCGGTGGTGGCCCTCAGCCTGCGGGGCCTGCGTCCGCGGTGCGTCGAGCTGCTCGACGGGGTGTGCTGCGCGGTGCTGAGTGAGGGGGTCGCGGGGCTCGGGCTCGACGGGGTCGGGGCCCTCTTGCTGATGGAGTGCGACGGCAGGGCCCTCGGGTCGGTGACCGAGGAGGCCGAGGCCGTGGCGGAGGTGTGCTCGGCCGCGGGGGCCCGGTCGGTGCGCCTCGCCCACGACGGGGCCGAACGCGAGGCCCTGTGGGCGGCCCGGCGGGTGATGTCCCGGGCCCTGCGGACGCGGGCACGCAGCAAGCTCTCGGAGGACGTGGTGGTGCCCGTGACGGCCGTCCCGAGGCTCCTCCAGGCCGTGGGGGCCATCTCGGAGGCCGAGGGGCTCACGATGCCCACCTACGGCCACGCGGGCGACGGCAACCTCCACGTCAACCTCCTGTGGGACGACCCCTCGGAGCACCCCCGGGTCTCTCGGGCCATCGCGGCCCTCTTCCGGGCCACCCTCGACCTCGGCGGGACCCTCTCGGGCGAGCACGGGATCGGGGTCCTCAAGGCCCCGTTTCTGCCGTGGGAGCAGGCGCCTCCGCTCGTGGCCCTGCAGCGCAGCGTCAAGGCCGCGTTTGACCCCCGGGGGATCCTCAACCCGGGCAAGGTCTTCGGGGCCGCGTCGCATCCGGCCTGCTGACCTCCCGGATGGGTCATCCCGTGGGAGGGGTCCCGTCCTCGGAGGGCGGGGGAGGGGGCAGGGACGGAGACAGGGTCAGGACGATCTTGCCGCGGGTGTGGCCCGTACGGATGGCGTCGAGGGCCTCGGCGGCCCGCTCCAGGGGGTAGGTGGCGCTCACATCGACCCGCAGGCCCGCGGCGGCGAAGGCCCCGAGGACCTCAAGCTGCCGCGCGTTGGGCTCGACGAAGACGTAGTGCCAGGACTCGGGCATGGGGTCGTGGCGCAGGAGGGTCACCAGACGACCCCCCGCGCGCAGAAGGGCCGAGAGGGTGTGGGGGAGGGTCCCGCCGACGGCGTCGAGGATCACGTCGAAGCCCTCGGGGCACGCGGTGCGCAGGGCGTCGAGGAGGTCGTCGCGGCCGTAGTCGAGGGCCACCTGGGCCCCGAGGTCGAGGACGTAGTCGTGGTTGCGGGGGCTGGCCAGACCGACGACAAACCCCGCCCCCGAGACCCGGGCGAGCTGCACGGCGATGCCTCCGACGCCTCCGGAGGCCCCGAGCACGAGGACCCGCTCTCCCCGGGCGAGCTGGCCGGCGTCGTGGAGGCTCTGGTACGCCGTCAGACCCGCGAGGGGCAGGGCCGCGGCCTCGGCGAAGCCCAGGGCCCTCGGCTGCTTCGCGAGGTAACACTCGGGGACCACCACCCGCTCGGCCCAGGCCCCGTCCCGGACCCGGGGCCGACGGATGTACCCGAACACCCGGTCGCCCACGTCGAAGCGGCGGGCCCCGAAGCCCCGGGCCATGACCTCGCCGGAGAGGTCCCACCCGGGCACGAAGGGCAGGTCGTGGGGGATCCGGGCCTGGAGGTTGCCCGCGCAGATCTTCCAGTCCACGGGGTTGACCCCCGCCGCATGAACCCGCACCAGCACCTCCCCCTCCCCCGGTTCGGCCGTCTCGACCTCGTCCAGGACCAGGGCCTCGGGGCCCCCAAAGGCGTGCATGCGTATCGCCCGGCTCAACGTCATGGGGGCATCATACCCAATGGCCCGAGGGGCGTATCATATGGGTGATCGGGGGATGTCCCCGGGGCCCCCCGTGCGGTACTGTCCCCAGGGATGATGATGCTGTGGTGGCGCATCGCAGGTTGGGCGGCAGCACTCCTCGGGGGGGTCTCGGCCCCGACTGGGCTCGGGGACCTCGCCCGTTGGGCCTGTCCGCCCCCGGAGGCGCCTCGGGAGATCTCCCAGGGCCCCCACGCGCTCACCCGGTGGGTGGGCTCGGAGGCCGGGGCCTCGCTGCGGCTCGACGGGGCCCACCGCCTGTCGGTGGCCCGCGGGGCGGCGACCTTCGCCCGGCATGTCCCCGACCGGCCCATCCTGGAGGCGGTCTCCCTGGGCGGTCGACGGTGGCTCTTCCTGACGGCCGACGCCGTGTGGGTGGCCCCGACCTTCCTCGGGGCCCTGCGCCCCATGGCCCGCCTCACCGAGCCCCTCTCCGTCGACGCCTCGGGGCGGGGCCGGGTGGTCCTCCGCGACGCCGTGGGCAACGCGTTCAGCGCCACGTTCGAGGGCCCTGTGGCTCCCATCGCCTTGCCTTCGGAGACCTTCTCTGTCGCCTTCTCCACCGCTCAGGCGGGGGTGGCCCTGACCCAGGGGGGAGGGGCCTGGAGCACCCACGACGGGGGCCGGACGTGGCTCCCGGTCGACCTCGGCGATCGGCCCGCCTGGCGCCTCACCCCGGGGCGTTGTGGGGTGGTGGTCACCCTGCTTGACGGTGCCCGGGCCTGCGTCGACCCCGCGGGCGCGGTGGCCCCGGCCCCGCTCTCGGAGGATCCGTTCCCGGCGGCCACGGTTCCGGAGGACGAGGAGCTGGAGCTCGGAGCCCAGGGTCACCTGACGGAGGCCGAGACCGTGTCGGCCGCAGCCGCCCCCAGGCTGACGCAGGGCCCGGGCCCGGCCCCGGTCGGGGTGTGGCGGGAGACCCCCTCCCTGCTCATGCGCCTCTATCGGTTTCGCGATACCCGGTTCCCTGTCGGCGCGTTTGAGCAGGGCTGGCAGAGCGTCGCGGGTCTGTCGGAGGGGACGGAGTGGGCGGTGGACCATCAGACCGCGCAGTTGAATGGCACGGCGCCAGCGAACTGGCGGGTGGTGGCCGCACGGCGGGTGGGCGGGGACATGGAGCAGATCCTGGCCCGGGAGGGCTTCGACGCGGCCTCGACCCGATGGGCCCGGATGGCTCGTCGCATCGACTCCGCGGGGCGGGTGGTCGGATCCAGGCTCTGGGTCGGGGACGGCGAACAGGGCGAGGTGGGGGTGGCCCACACGCACGACGGGGGAGGGCTTTGGGTGCAGTCGATCCGGGCGGATGCTCCCGCGTGGTTTCTGCCATGGCGCGGCGGGGTCCGGCGGCCTCTGCCGATGCGCCTGCCGCACGCGTCGACCGTGGACTGGTTGTGTCAACACGCGGGGGCCGGGGCCTCGGACGAGCGGCTGTGGATCCCGCGCCCCTCGGTGTTGCGGGCCGCGGTGACGGAGTATCCCGCGCCAATGCCGCTGGAGGTCCGGGGCATCGAGCTGATGCGGCGCGGGGAGGTGGTCTGTCTGGTCTCTCTGGCGGGACGGTTTCGGGCGGAGCTCCATCACCTCAGGGCCTCCTCCCGCGTGTACCGGCAGGGGAGAGCCCTGGTGTGGACCACCCCCCACGGACGGGTCGAGTGGGAGTCCTACGAGCCGGAGCCCTGAGATGACCCAACCGCATACGAACACGGAGGGAACGGCCCCGAGGCCCGCGGCCCCTGGGGCCGACGGGTCTCCCCTCGTGCGGGCCGCCCGCGGGCTCGAGGTGACCGTCGGGGTGTACGCCCTGGCCGCGGTCGGACTCCTCGGGGCTCAAGTGCGGCAGAGCGTGCAGCTCCAGGAGCTGATCAACGGGGGCTTCGTCGACTACACCCTGGCCGACGGCCGCGACCGCGGGGCCTGGACCCTGGGGATGGTGGCCCTCGGGGCCTCGGGGCTGGTCCTGGTGGCCCTCGCCCGGTGGCTCTTCGTGGCCTACACGGTGGCCGCCCGGCGCGGGATCCGGGGGCTCGCCGCGACCCCGTGGGGGGCGGCCCTGTCGCTGTTCGTGCCCGTCCTCAACCTCGTGCGGCCGTATCAGCACGTCCTGCGTCTGGCGGCGGCCCTGCGTAAGCCGGGGGGAACCCGGGGGGAGGTTCGGCTGCGCCCCGACGCCGAGCGGGGCGGGTACCGGGCCCGGGCTGCCGAGGTCGTTCGGCCCGCGGGAGAACCTCCGTCTGCGTCGCAGATCTTCGTGTGGGGGGCCCTGTGGGGGGGAGGGCGGCTCCTGGCCACCCTGGCCGCGACCCTGAGCACCCCGCAGGGCGATCCGGCCGCGATGCAGCAGCGGGTGGGCCTGGCCATGCTCGGGGGGCTCCTTGGCCTCGGGGCGGCGTGGTTGACCCGGGGGGTGACCCGCGACCTGACCGGGGCCCTGATCGACCAGGGCGAGGACAAGGCCTCTGCGGGAGGCGATGGGTTCTGATAGTGTCGCGGCCGCCATGTCCCAGGTGATCGCCGCGGCGTCTGACCCGATGTTTGGATTGTTCCGCGTGTTGACCGACGACGGGGGGGCCGACCCGGCCCACGACCCGGCCCTCGACACCGCCACCCTCCTGCAGATGTACCGCGAGATGCGCCGCCTGCGCCTCCTCGACGAGCGGATGCTGCTCGTGCAGCGCCAGGGGCGCATCGGGTTTTACGGCGAGGTCAAGGGCCAGGAGGCCACCCCCATCGCCGCGGGGTTCGCCCTGCGCGGGGACGACTGGGTGTTTCCGGGGCTCCGCGAGGGGGCCGTGATGCTCGTCCGGGGGTTTCCCCTGGCCACGTACATCGCCCAGTGCTGGGGCAACGGGCTCGACGTGCAGAAGGGCCGACAGATGCCCTCCCACTTCTCGGGACGGGCCGTCAACCAGGTGTCGTGGTCGAGCTGCATCGGGCCGCAGATCCCTCAGGCCGTCGGGGCCGCGTGGGCCATGAAGCTCCAGGGGCACGACCGGGTGGCCGTGGGCTTCTTCGGCGACGGGGCCACGAGCCAGCCTGACTTCCACAACGCCTGCAATTTCGCCGGGGTCCACCAGGTCCCGGTGGTCCTCGTCTGCCAGAACAACCACTGGGCCATCTCCGTGCCCTCCCACGCCCAGACCGCGGCCCCGACCTTCGCGAGCAAGGCCGTGGCGTACGGGATCCCCGGGGTGCGGGTCGACGGCAACGACGTCCTGGCCGTGTACGCCGTGCTCCGGGCCGCGGCCGAGCGGGCCCGGTCGGGCGAAGGGCCCACCCTGGTCGAGTGCGTGACCTACCGCATCGGGGCCCACTCCAGCAGCGACGACCCCACCCGGTATCGTGCCCAGTCCGAGGTCGACCAGTGGCTGCGCCGCGACCCCCTCGATCGGTTTCGGGCCTACATGGCGGGCCGGGGGCTCCTCGACGACGCGGCCGAGGCGGCCCTCGGGGAGTCGCTCGACGCGGAGATCCGCGCCGCCATCGCGGAGGCCGAGGGGGCGGGCCCCGTTCCCCGGGAGAGCCTCGTCGACGACGTGTACGGGAGCCGTCCGTGGCACCTCGAGGCCCAACGTGCCGAGCTCCTCGGGAGGCCCGCGGCCAAGGGGCACGGGGCGGCCTGAGGGTCATCGGGGCGCGCAAGGCCCTCCCCGGGCCGGGTCGGGGTGTGCTACGACCCGCGCGCGTGGATGCACTGCCCACGCAGGAGGATCGTCGATGAGCACCCAGGTCAAGACCTACGACGCGATCGTGATCGGCGGCGGCCCAGGCGGATACGTAGCCGCCATCCGCCTCGCCCAGCTCAAGCAGAAGGTCCTGGTGATCGAGAAGGACAGTTGGGGCGGGGTGTGCCTCAACTGGGGGTGCATCCCGAGCAAGGCCCTCATCGCGGCCTCCAACTTCGTCGAGAAGTCCCAGCACCACGCGGCCACCATGGGCATCACCGTCAGCGGGGTGTCGGTCGACGCGGCGAAGATGCAAGACTGGAAGAACGGGATCGTCAAGAAGTTGACCACCGGGGTCCAGGGCCTCCTCCGGGGCAACGGGGCGGAGATGATGAAGGGCACGGCCCGGCTCGTCGACGCCCACACGGTGGAGGTCGAGACGGCCGAGGGGGTCCAGCAGGTCAAGGCGGCGAAGGCCATCATCGTGTCGACGGGGACGCGGGTGATCGAGCTGCCGACCTTCAAGTTTAACGGCACGACGGTGATCTCGGCCAAGGAGGGGGTGAGCCTCAACCCCCTGCCCCGGCGCATCGTGGTGATCGGCGGGGGGATCATCGGGATGGAGCTCGGGGGGGTGTACGCCCGTCTCGGGGTCGAGACCACCATCGTGGAGTTTATGCCCTCGGTCCTGGCCACCATGGACCCCGACCTCGTGGCTCCGGTGCTCAAGCACATGGACAAGTCCGGGGCGAAGATCATCACCAACGCCAAGGCCATGGGCTACGAGGCCCAGTCCGACGGGTCTCTGCGGGTGAAGCTGGAGGTCCAGGGCAAGGCCCAGACGGTCGATACGGACGTGGTCCTGGTGGCCGTCGGGTTTCGCCCCAACAGCGAGGGCCTCGGGCTGGAGAAGGTGGGGGTGGCCCTCGACAAACGCGGGCACATCGTGGTCGACGACCACCTCCGCACCAACATCCCCAGCGTGTACGCCATCGGCGACGTGAGCGGGGGCCCCTACCTCGCCCACAAGGCCAGCAAGGAGGGCGAGATCGCCGCGGAGGTGATCGCGGGGCACAAGTCGGTGCGCGACTGGCGGGCCATGCCGGCGGCGACCTTCACCAGCCCCGAGATCGCGAGCGTGGGCCTGTTCGAGCACGAGGCCAAGGCCAAGGGGCTGGAGATCAAGGTGGGGAAATTCCCCTTCGCGGCGAGCGGCCGGGCCATGGCCGTGATGGAGACCGACGGGTTCGTCAAGGTGATTGCCGAGCGGGTGGGCGGCGAGCACAAGGACTACAAGATCATCGGGGTTCACATCGTGGGGCCCGAGGCGAGCGACCTCATCTCCGAGGGGGCCCTGGCCATGGAGATGGACGCCTTCGTCGAGGACATGGGCTTGACGGTGCACCCCCACCCGACCCTGAGCGAGGCCGTGATGGAGGCCGCCAAGGCGACCCTGGGCGAGGCCGTGCACATGCTCAACCGCGGGTGACTTGACGGTGGGCAAGTCCCGGTCCCATGGGTCCGCTTGACGGGGCCCGGGATCGGGGGCTTAGCTGTAGAAGACGGATGCAGGAGACGACGCGGAGAATGACCATGCACAAGGCACAAGGGCGACGGGACGACGGGCAGCGGACGCTTCAGACGGAGGCCGTGCGGTCGGAGACGGGGGCGGCGGCTCCGCGGGTGTGGGTTCGGCCGACGGTGGCCGAGCGCGCGGCCTGCGCGGAGATCGGCGCCTACGCGTATCAGGCGTAGCCCGCATCGTGCGGGTCATCCTCCTCGGCACCGCCGCCGGCGGAGCCCTCCCTCAATGGAACTGCGGCTGCCCCCAGTGTGTGGCCGTCCGCGCGGGCGACCCTGCGGTGCGGCCTCGCACCCAATCGTCGGTGGCCGTGAGCCCCGACGGGGTCCGTTGGGTCCTGCTCAACGCCAGCCCCGACGTGCGGGCCCAACTCGCGGCCCATCCCGCCCTGCACCCGCGCTCGCTGCGGCACCGTCCCATCGACGCGGTGCTGTTGAGCAACGCCGACATCGACCACGCCCTCGGGCTCTTCGTGCTGCGCGAGGGCGGGGCCCCGGCGGTGTACAGCACCCGGCGGGTGCGCAGGGCCCTGGTCGACGGGCTGCGGGTGGTTCCGGTCTTGTCGGCCTACGGGACCGTGTCGTTGCATGACGTGGTTCCGGGGGAGGCGGTGCGGGTGTGCGACCGGGAGGGGGTCGAGACGGGCCTGGTGGCCCGGGCCTTCGCGGTGGCCAGCAAACCCCCGCCGTACATGCTCCCCCTCCTGACGCCCGAGGAGGCCGCCGATCTCATGGCAGGCGACACCGTCGGGTGGGAGCTCCTCGACCCCGACGGGGCCACGGCCGTGGTGTACGTGCCCGGGGTGAAGGTCCTCGACGAGGCCCTGGAGGCTCGGTGCAGGGCCGCCCGCCTCGTGCTCATCGACGGGACCTGTTACACCGACGACGAGCTGGTGACCCTCGGGGCCTCGCAGAAGACCGCCCGCGCCATGGGCCACGCCCCTCTGTCGGGCCCTGGGGGGCTCGTGGAGTTTCTGCGGGGCATGGAGGGGCCCCGGAAGGTCCTCGTGCACATCAACAACACCAACCCCATCCTGCGGGCGGGGAGCCCCGAGGCCGAGGCCCTCGCGGCCGAAGGGATCGAAGTGGGCTGGGACGGCCTGACGATCGAGGTCTGATCCCACCGCGAGATGGACTGCGGGCGGCGGGCTGCGGGCGACGAGGGGACCGCGGGGGACGAGCAGCGAAGCCGCAAGGGCGCAAGGGTCGCAAGGGCCAGAAGGGGTTGTGGGGGGAGCGGGAGGTGACCCCCTCGGTGTTTCGCTGGCGACCGCGTCCTCGTTGGCGACACCTGCTCCCCTGCGCGGCGCCCTTCACCTGCCCGATGCCACTCAGTACGTCCGCGTTTCCAGCGAAAGACCTTCTGGCCCTTTGCGCCCCTTGCGCCCTTGCGGCTTCGCAGCCCGTCGCCCGCAGCCCGGGCCCGCCGTCGCGGTGGTCTGCGCGGCTCAGCGGGCCTCGTCGTTGAAGACCCCGCGGCGGAGCTGGTCGCGTTCGATGCTACGGAAGAGGGCGCCGAAGTTACCCTCGCCGAAGCCAAGGTTATTGTGGCGCTGGATGATCTCGATGAAGATCGGGCCGATGAGGTTGCGGGTGAAGATCTGCAGGAGGTACCCGTTCGCGTCGCCGTCGACGAGGACGTTGTGCTTCTGGATCCGGGCGGGGTCTTCGGTCACCCCCGGGACGCGCTCGAACACGCTCGCGTAGTAGTCGTCCTCGATGTCGAGGAACTCGATCTTGTCCGAGCCCGCGAGCCGGTCGAGGGTGCCCAGGATGTCCTCCGTGGCGAAGGCCAGGTGCTGAATCCCGGGGCCCTTGTACTCCTCCAGGTACTCGTTGATCTGCGACTTCTTCTCGTCGGCCTCGTTGATGGGGATGCAGAACTTCCCGCACGGCGACCGAAGGGCGTACGAGGTGAGCCCCGTGAGGGCCCCGCGGATGTCGAAGTACCGCACCTCGGTGAAGTTGAAGACAGACTTATAGAAGTCTGACCAGTGCTTCATCGTGCCCTTGTAGACGTTGTTGGTGAGGTGATCGATGACGGTGAAGCCCTTGTCGGCGACCCGGTCGGGGGCGTCGAGGGCCACAAACCCGAGGGGCTCGTACCGGGCCGCGAGGGAGCGGGCGGGGTCGCCGTCGACGAAGTACAGGAGCGAGTCGCCGATGCCCAGGATGGCCGGGAGGGGGCTGCCGTCGCGGGCGAGGTCAACCCGGGGAGGGGCCTTGGCCCCGCGCTCAAGGGCGGTGGCCAGGGCCCGGGGGCCGTCGAAGACTCGCCAGCCCATGCTCGCGATGCTCGGCCCGTGCAGGGCCGCGAAGGCCCCGGCCACGCTGTGGGGGTCGCGGTTGAGCAGGAGCACGATGTCGTGCTGGGTGTACAGATCGAGGGCCCGGGCCTCGTGCCGCATCAGCCGAGAGAACCCAAACTCTACAAAGAGCGCGTGGAGCCGGTCGGGGTCGGGCGAGGCAAACTCCACGAACTCGATGCCGTTGAGGCCGACGGGATTGTCTTCGGGGGCGGTCATGGGAGGAGGCTATACCGCGCTCGCGGGCGCGCGCCAACGCCCACGGCCCCTCCGCGGGGCTGCGCGCGCGGCTGGCGATTTGGGAAGGGCTGTGGCTATCCTCCCGCCCCGCCGTGCACCCTCCCTCGACCCCCCTCGTCCTCGCGCTCTGCGCCGGTGCCCTCGCGGCGTCCTGCGGGGCCGTGTTTCCGCGGTACACCACCGCGACCCGGGCCATCCCCGAGCGGCTCCAGGAGACGGGCAACATCACGCCTCCGCCCGACAGCATCCGGGCCGTACGGGCCGCCTCGGCGGAGATCCCGGCCACCCGGCCCGACGGTCAGCCCTGGGACTCCGACGGTCTGCCCGATCCGTACGTGGTGATGTTTCGCAACGACGTCGAGGTCTATCGCTCGCCCGTGGCCCGGGACACCCTGCAACCGACCTGGGACGGCCCCGCCCGGTCGCTCTTTCTGAGCGGCGAGACCAGCTTCCGCTTCGAGCTCCGCGACGCCGACGGGGTCGTCGACGACAGCATCTCCGTGATCGAGTACCCGGGCGTGCCCAGCGGGGCCCTCGGGGCGGGCGAGTGGCGGGTGACCTTCCCCAACACGGCCGCCCTGGTCCTGCGCCTCGACCGGCCCACCGCCCGCTTCGGGATGGGGGTCACCTACGAGATGCACGAGGACTACCTCCAGATCGTCGCCGTGGAGCAGGCCTCCCCGGCCACCGCGGCCGACCTCCAGGTCGGCGACCGCATCACCCACATCGACGGGGTGGCCGTGTCGACCCTCGACGAGCGCGGAGGGCGTCAGGCCATGGACCGCAGCGTCATGCGTGAGGTCACCCTCCGGGTCGTGCGCTCGGGGGCCCCGCCCCGCGATGTCATCGTGCGCAACGACGCGGTGTACCCCGCACACAAACCCTGATCCCCTCGGGGCGCATCCCATGGCCCACGCAGACCCCTTTGCCCCGCGACCCTAACCCACCGACCCAAGGTGAGCTCCACGATGTCCGACCGACGGCCCGCTCCTTCCCGGCTTTTTGCATGCGTAGGGGCCTTGGGCCTCTGCCTGGCGCCCGGGTTCGCCCAGGCTCAGACCGCCGTAGGGACCGACACCTCCCTCGATGTTCAGCTCTACTGGCCCGCCGCCGGGGCGTCCGAGCACATCGGCCTGCGCGGCACGTCCGTGGCCCGGGCCGGTGACGTGGGCTTCGGCCTCGTGGTCAACGCGATGCGCAGCCCCCTCGTGCTCACCCCCCTCGCGGGCGGTCAACGCAACGCCGCGGTCGACTGGGCCCTCACCGCCGACTTCCTGTGGCACGTGGGCCTCGGACGTCGGGTTCAGCTCGCGGCGGCCATCCCCGTCGTGCTCGCTCAGGACGGCCTCGGGTCGACCCCCATCCTCGGGGCGGCCGGGAGCGTGCTCGGCGACACGGCCCTGCGCGACCTGCGCCTTGAGGCCTCCGTGGCGATCGTGCAGCGGGCCCGGCGGATCGACGCCCGCGGACCGGGCCTGCGCATCGACCTCGGGGTGGCCCTGCCCCTCGGCGACGACCGGGGGTTTCAATCCTCGGGCCGGGTCACCTTCGCCCCCATGATCGCCGCCGACTGGCGCCTCGCCCAGTTTACCTTCACCGCCAACGTCGGGGCTCGCCTCCGTACGGCCTCGTCGGCCTTCGCCGACTTCTCCGTGGGGTCGCAGGGTTTCCTCGGGTTCGGGATGGCCGTCCGGCCCGTGCGCACCGGAGCCCTGGCCCGCCTGGGGTTCGCCTTCGATTACGTCAACCTCTTGCCCTTCACCTCCCGCGAGGGCTTCAAGACCACCACCCCCCAGGAGGTGTTCGCGGGGGTCCGCTATGCCACCGACGCGGCCCGGGACATCGAGCTCTTCGCGGGCGGAGGCATCCCCCTCGGCAACGACCCGCTGACCCCCGCGTGGCGCGTCCTGGCCGGGGTGTCGTACGCCCCCCGCGGCAACGACACCGACGGCGACGGGGTGGTCGACGCCGACGACCGCTGCCGCGAGCAGCCCGAAGACCCCGACGGCTTCGAGGACGAAGACGGCTGCCCCGACCCCGACAACGACAGCGACGGGGTGCCCGACACGGCCGACCGCTGCCCCGACGAACCTGAAGATGCCGACGGGTTTCAGGACGCCGACGGCTGCCCCGACGAGGACAACGACGCCGACGGGGTTCAGGATGCCGACGACCAGTGCCCCGACCAGGCCGCGGGCGATCACCCCATGGCCGACCGGGAGGGATGCCCCACC
This sequence comes from uncultured Myxococcaceae bacterium, assembly GCA_964447205.1. GTDB lineage: Bacteria > Myxococcota_A > Polyangia > Polyangiales > JAEUKH01. The sequence goes on along the minus strand of CAYUSB010000056.1, from coordinate 25,240 downwards.
CCCGACACCGACGCCGACGGAGTCCTCGACCCCGACGACCGCTGCGTCGACGTGGCCGCCGGGCCCCGCCCCGACCCCACCCGGGCCGGGTGCCCCTTGCCCGACCGCGACAACGACGGGGTGGCCGACGGAGGCGACCTCTGCCCCGACACCCCCGCGGGCTCCAACCCCGATCGGTATCGACCGGGATGCCCCGACGACGACGTCGACCGCGACGGGGTGATCGGGGCGGCCGATCGATGCCCCGACCAGCCCGAGACCATCAACGGAGTGGCCGACGACGACGGGTGCCCCGACGCGGGCCCCGAGCGGGTCACCTGGGCGGAGTCGGGAGAGTCCCTGCGGTTCGTGCCCGCGGTGGTCCTGGCCCCGGGGGTTCAGGTGTTGCCGCCGTCGGCGGTGGCCCTGATGGCCCAGGCCGCCCAGCGGATTCGGGGTCGTGGGGGCGAGGTGGCCCGGGTGGTGGTGGAGGTGATGCCCGGCCCGGGGGCCCCCGGCGAGCGCGAGGCCGCACGCCAGGCCGAGCTCGTGGTCGACGCCCTGCTCGCCCAGCGTATCCCGCAGCGAAGCCTGCGCGGACAGAGCCTCCCGCGCCCAACCCCCCCCGCCCGCGTTCCCGGGGCTGCCCCCGTACGGTGGGTGCCCCCGCGCCCCGGGACCCTGTTTGTCCGCATCGAGCGCAGGCCCGATCCGGCCGCGGCCGCGACCTCGGAGCCCGCTCCCGCCACGCCTGCGGCCACGCCATGACGGTCGCCTTCGAGGCCAGCACGGTCAGCGCCCGGTTTGTCACCGAGCTCCCGGGCGACCCCGAGGAGGGGCCCCGACGGCGGCAGGTGCACGGGGCGTGTTACTCCCGGGTCGAGCCGACCCCCGTGCCCGACCCCAAGCTGGTGGTCTTCGTGCCCGAGGTGGCCGAGCTCCTGGGCCTCGACCCCGACCCGAGCCCTGCCGTGGCGCAGGTTCTGGGAGGGTGCGCCCTGGTGAAGGGGATGGACCCGTACGCGGCGTGTTACGGGGGCCATCAGTTTGGCAACTGGGCGGGGCAGCTCGGGGACGGGCGGGTGATCAACCTCGGCGAGCTCCGCGGGGCCGACGGGGCCCTGTGGGAACTCCAGTTGAAGGGAGCCGGGCCCACCCCCTACTCGCGCGGGGCGGATGGACGGGCCGTGCTCCGGTCGTCGGTGCGGGAGCTGGTGTGCAGCGAGGCCATGCACCACCTGGGGGTTCCCACCACCCGGGCCCTGTCGCTGGTGACGACGGGGGAGGGGGTCATGCGGGACATGTTCTACGACGGAAACCCCGCCTACGAGCCGGGGGCCATCGTGTGCCGGGTGGCCCTGAGTTTTCTGCGCTTCGGCAGCTACGAGCTGCCCGCCTCGCGGGGCGACAAGGCCACCCTGGAGAGGCTCGTGGCCTTCACCCTGCGGCACTTCTACCCGCATCGGATCGCGGGCGAGGCCCTCGACGTCGCGGGCTTCTTCGAGGACGTGTGCGACCGCACCGCGGCCATGGTGGTCGGGTGGATGCGGGTGGGCTTCGTGCACGGCGTCATGAACACCGACAACCTCTCCATCCTCGGGCTCACCATGGACTACGGGCCCTACGGCTGGATCGAACCGTACGACCCCGGCTGGACCCCCAACACCACCGACGCCCAGGGCCGCCGCTATCGCTTCGGCCACCAGCCCGCCGTCACCCGCTGGAACCTCCTCCAGCTCGCCCGGGCCCTCGCTCCCCTCCTCGACGACGTGGCCCCCCTGGAGGCCGCCCTCGGGCGCTACGGCGAGACCGTCACCGCCTCCCTCCGCGCGATGATGCTCGGCAAGCTCGGGCTCCCGGTCGACCCCGCCCGGGCCGAGGAAGATCAGACCCTCGTCGACGCCCTCACGGCCGCCCTCAGCATGGCCGAGGTCGACATGACCCTGTTCTTCCGGGCACTGGCCGAGGTCCCCGTGGCGGTCCTGGGGTCGGCCCCGGCCCAACACCTCGTGCGGCTGGAGGAGGCCCTGTACGACCCCGCGGGTCAGGCCACCCGGCTCCAGGCCCTGGGCGAGTGGGTCGAGGTCTACCTCGCCCGGGTCCGCGAAGCGGGACTGGCTGACCCGGCGCGACGGGCGGCCATGGATGCCGTCAACCCGCTTTACGTTCCCCGCAACTACCTCCTGCACGAGGTGATCGAGGCCCTGAACGGGGGCGATCCGGGGCCCCTCGGGGCCCTGATGTCGACCCTGCGTCGGCCGTACACCCCCCAGGCCGGGGCGGAGCGTTGGGCGGGCAAACGCCCCCTGTGGGCCCGGAGCAAACCGGGCTGTTCGATGCTGTCGTGCAGCTCGTGACGGGTCCCCGCGGGTGGTCGTAGTGCTGCGCCCGAATCGTGGTAGCGTGCCTACCCGCTGATGCAAAACGCCGCCCGCTCACTCAAGGTCGGGGCCCTCCTGGTGGCCGCCGCAATCGGTGGGGTGGCGTTGTATCGCGGACTCTTCCAGACCCAGGGGAGCGGCACCACCTACAGGGTGCACGCTCTCTTCAACGACGCCACGGGCCTCGTGGTGCGCTCGCGGGTGCAGACGGCCGGCATCGCCATCGGCGAGATCGAGCGGATCACCCTACAAAACGGCCGGGCCCGCGTCGACCTGCGGATCCAGACCACGGTCCCCATCTACCGCAACGGCACCGTGGCCCGGCGGGCCGTGAGCATGCTCGGGGAGTTTCTCCTGGTGGTGACCCCGGGCACGAGCGACCAGCCCAGGTTGCGCAACGGCGACCGCATCGCCACGGTCTTCGAGGGGTCGAGCACCGACGAGATCGTCAACAACGTGGCGGCCATCACCCGCGACCTGCAGCAGGTGACCCGGAGGCTGTCGTCGGCGGTGGGCAACGAGTCCGCCGAGCGCGACATGCGCGAGATCCTCCGCAACGTCACCGAGCTCACCCGCTCGGTCAACCAGACCGTCCAGCAGAACAGCACCGTGGTCTCGACCACCCTACAAAACCTCGAGCACCTCACGACCCGCGGTCAGCCCGACGTCCTGGCCACCCTGGCCAACCTCCGCGAGAGCACCGACCGCCTCGCCCAGATCCTCGGGCGCGGACAGCCTGCGGGCGACAACTCCGTGGCCCAGATGCGGGAGACGATGCGCAACGTGGCCGACGCCAGCCGCGAGCTGCGCGAGGCCCTCGGGCACGTCAACAACGTCACCGGGGCCGTCGACCGGGGCGAGGGCACCATCGGCCGGCTCACCCGCGACGAGCGGGTCATCGACGAGGTCCAGGGGGCCGTGGAGGGGGTCAACGACCTCGTGCAGCCCATCGCCCGCCTGCAGACCATCGTCGGCCTTCGGAGCGAGTACAACTTCATCTCCAACACCTTGCGGAGCTATGTCGAACTGCGGCTCCAGCCCCGCGAAGACCGGTACTTCCTCCTCGAGCTGGTCGACGACCCCCGCGGGATGACCACCACCACCAGCACCATCACCGACAGCACCGACCCCCGCGAGGCCCCACAGGTTCGTACCCTGTCGCGGGTCACGACCGACGCCTTCCGCTTCACCGCGATGTTCGCCCGGCGCCTGGGGCCCGTGACGTTTCGTTACGGCATCAAGGAGTCGTCGGGAGGCTTCGGGGCCGACCTGCACCTCCTCGACGACCACCTCGAGATCCGCACCGACCTCTTCGCCTTCGGCGAAAACAGCTACCCCCGCTTTCGGGCCGCGGCCTCGTACAACATCCTCAACCGCGCGTGGCTCGTGGCCGGGATCGACGACGTCTTCAACGGCGACCGCTTCGATTACTTCCTCGGGGCCCAGCTCCGCTTCAACGACGAAGACCTCAAGGCCATCCTGCCCTTCGCAGGAGGCTTCCCCAGCGGACGATGACCGACCCAGCCTCTGCGGGCTCCGCCTCGGGTCCCCTCTATCAGCTCCGGGCTCTGCGCAAACGTTACGAGGGCGGCCGGGTGGCCCTCGACGGCCTCGACCTCGACATCGCCCGGGGCGAGCTCGTGGCCATCCTCGGGGCCTCGGGCTCGGGAAAGAGCACCCTCCTGCACATCCTCGGGGGCCTCGACCGGGCGTACGAGGGCTCGGCCCGGCTCGACGGACACGAGCTGCGGACCCTCTCCGACCCCGACGCGGCGGCCCTGCGGCAACGCACCCTGGGGTTTGTCTTCCAGGCGTTTCACCTCGTTCCGAGCTGGACGGTGCGGCAGAATGTTGGGCTCCCCGCGAGCTTCGCCCCGGCTGCGGTGCCCGACCTCAGCGCCCGGGTCGACGCGGCCCTCGCCCGGGTGGGGCTCGACGGGCGGGGCGACGATCTCCCAACGGCCCTGTCGGGCGGCCAGAGGCAGCGGGTGGCCATCGCCCGGGCCCTCCTCCTCAAGGCCCCGGTGCTCTTGTGTGATGAGCCCACGGGCTCCCTCGATGTCGACACGGGCAGAGCGGTGTTGGAGCTGTTTCAGTCCCTACACCGGGATGCAGGGATGACCATGGTGTTGGTGACCCACGAGACCCGGGTGACCGAGATCGCGGGTCGGGTGATTCGGTTGGAGGACGGACGGGTGGCCGAGGACATCGTGCAGGGGGCGTCGTGAGGGTCGGGGCCTGGGCCGATCTGGTGGGACGCGACCTGCGGCGGTCGCTGCGGAGCTTCTCGGTGGCCGCGGCGGGCATCGTGGCGGGGGTGGCCACCCTGGCGTTTTTCCTGGGCCTGTCGGCGGGGATGCGGGCCGTGGTCCTGGGGCAGATCTTTCCCATCGACCGGGTGGAGGTGATCCCCCCCGAGAGCGCCGTGGGCAGCGTCCTGGGGTCCCTCCTGGGAGCCCGAACCCCGGGGATCGAACCCGCCCAGGTGGAGTCCCTGCGGAGGGTCCCTGGGGTGCGTGCGGTGGCCCCGCGGATGCGGTTCGCGTTTCCGAGCAGCGGGCGCGGGGGGCGGGCGGTGTTTGGCCGCGACCTCGGGGCCGGCGAGATCCCCGCGGACGGGGTCGAGACGGGCCTCGTGCGGGCCGAGCTCGGCCCTGCGGCGGGCTTCGACGACCCCGAGCCCCGGGCCTCGCGGCGGCCGTGTCAGGGCAGCGCGGAGGGCCAGTGCCCGACGGGGGAGTATTGTTTCCTCGACGCGATCCCGTCGCGGGAGCAGCCGAGCCCGGGGGGGCGGTGTTCGCCGCCGATCCCGATGGTGGTGTCGCCGTACCTGGTGGAGGTGTTCAACGGGGCCATCGCCCCCGCCCATGGGTTGCCGCCGATGGGGGCCGTGCTCTTGCGTCAGGCCACGGGCCTCGTGCTCGAGTGGGACCTCGGTCGCGCGGGGCTCGGGGGCGCTCGTCAGGGGACCCCGCGGCGTGTGTATGCCCGCCTCGCGGGGGTGAGTCGGCACGCCCTGGACCTCGGGGTGACCGTGCCCCTGGAGGTGGCCCGGCGGCTCAACCGCGAGTACGCGGGCGAGGACGCGGCGTCGCGGTATTCGAGCGTGGCGGTGTATCTCCGCGACCCCGGGTCGATGACCGAGGTGGGGGCCGCGGTGCGGGCCGTGGGCCTGGAGGTCAAGACCAACGGGGCCGAGCAGGTGGGGCTCCTGGTGACGGCCATCACGGCGATCTTGTCGCTCGCGAGCGTGATCACGGTGGTGGTGGCCTCGCTCAACATCGCCCAGGTGTTTCTGGCGATCATAGCGGAGCGGCGGGGCGAGATCGGGCTGATGCGGGCCCTCGGGGCCACCCGGCGCGACGTGGGGGCCCTGGTGCTGGGGCAGGCCTTTGTGCTGGGCCTCGGGTCGAGCCTGGCGGGGCTGGCGGTGGCCCGGGGGGCCGCGGCGGTGGTCAATCACCTGGCGAGGACGCGGCTGCCGGCGTTCCCGTTCAAGCCGGAGGTGTGGTTTTTGTTTGAGCCGGGGGTGATGGGGGCCGTGCTGGCATTTGGAGTGGGGGTCTGCGTGCTGTCGGCCCTGGGCCCGGCCGTGCAGGCCGCGCGGGTCGAGCCCGCCCAGGCGCTGGCGGGCGGGGTGTAGGGTCGACAGCTTCCTCCCCATGGATGCATACTCGTAGGCGAATCGGTCTCCAGGGAGGCATGCGGTGAAGCGCACGACGATCGCCTTGTTTCTTTGTGCCAGTTTGTGTGGCTGTGGCACCGAACCGGGGGGGACCCAGGGATACGGTCCGCCCGTGATCAGTCACGGCATCGTGGTCAGGCCACCCAGTCTTCAAGGATTGGCTCAACGCGCTCGAGAGTACGGGGGGATCGTGGTGCGTGCTTCCTTCGTGCGGAGGGCCTCGGTGGAGGTTCAGCGCTCGGTGGAGCAGTACCCCGCGGGCTCGGGCAATGTGATCGCGCAGGACTATGGTGTCGGGGAGTTTCTGGTCACCGACTCCCTGGGAGAGACGGTGCCCTCGACGCTGATCGTTCTGGCCCCTCTCGGTTTGGAGCGACTGGTGGATTCCCACGGCAACGTGCTCTCGGTGCCGCCCTCTGAAAGTACTACGGAGTACGCGGATCACCTGTACCTGCCGTCGTCCGGCGAATTCGTGCTGTTCTTGGGGCCGGGGCAGAGTGGACGGCGACGCATGGGGTGGCGAACTACAGTTCGAGACGGGTTGGTAGACGGCGTGAATACAGAGTCGGGTGAGTCAGTTGCGCTGACCTCTCTATCCCGGTAGCGCGCTGCGCGGCCCAGATCGTCCGCGTGTTCCTCGGCAGCCTCCCGCTGGCCTCCCGGGGCCGATTCCCCCGACGACGCTCGCCTGCTGCGCTGGAGCCGCTTCTTCGCCGCCACCACCGAAGAGGAACTGGAGGAGATCGCCATGGCTGACCCCATCATTGAAGAGACCCGCAGTGTCCTGCAGGCCGTGTCCGACGACCCCATGGCCCGCGAGATCGCGCGCCTCCGCGCCAACGCCCAGGTCACGCGCAGGCTCGAAGAGGCCGCGCTCAGGGCCGAGGGGCGAGAGGAAGGGCAGAGGGAGGGGCGCAAGGAGGGTCTGGCCGAAGGAGAGGCACGTGCGCTCCGTACGGCCATCGAGGGGCTCTGCCTCGCGCTGGGCATTCCCCTCGACGACGCGCAGCGGGCGACGCTGGCCGCCAGCGACGCCGAGGCGCTCCAGCAGCGCTTCAACGCCCTCGTGCGAGACCGGAGCTGGCCTGCGTAGCGACGGGCGCTGCCGAGTCCACAGCATCGCCCCGCGGTCCTGCGTGGCCGACTACTCCTCCCCGTTGTCGGGGAGCCCGAAGAAGGGCGGCGACCCCCCGCCCGGGGCCCACGGCTGCATCGTGCCGTCGGGGACCCTGCGGCTGCTCGGCGTCGTGCGGCGGCTGTTGCTCCGCGTCGTCGCGCGCGACCGCGTCGGCGTGCTCGTCCGCGTCGTGGTCGCGCGCCGGGCGGGCGCCGCGGGCGCAGGCACCACCGGCACCGGAGCCTGCGCCTGCACCGGCTCCACCGTCGGAACCTCAGGGTTCGGAATCGCCGCGGGCTGCACCGCGAGCTTCTCCAGGGTGACGGTGACCGTGACGTGGCCCACCGTGCCCGTGAGGGTCTCCCGGCGCCCGCCCCGCCAGTGCATCCGAAGCTCACCGAGCCGCTCGATGCGCAAGGGGTCGTGCTCCAGCACCCGCACCCGAAACACCCCGTTGGGAACCAGCCGCACGTTGTCGAAGACCGCGCTGCAAGTAGTCCCAGTCGCGCAGGCCTCGACCGTCATCGGCTCGTCCCGGGTCTGGACCACCGCCCCAAGCTCCGGGGGGCTCCCGTCCATGTCCCAGGTCTGGTCGGCCTTTCGGGTCGAGGCCCGCAGCTCGACCCGCATCTTCACCCACACCTCCGTGCCCGTCACGCCCGGCTGCTGGGGCATCTCGCGGTCGGCGTAGGTGTAGTCCCACCAGGCCGCCGCGCTCCCCGCCAGGCCCAGAAACAACAGCAGCGGCAACACCCAACGCCACCGGCTCCCGCGTTGCCCCGGCAACGTGTGCCGAACCCCGTCCCGCCCCCCCCGGGCCACGGCCCCGTCGACCTCGGCCTGGAGCACCGGCGACGCGATCGGGGTGCCAAAATCACGGGCCACCGCCGCCAGAACCCGATTGACGTACTCGCCCTGATCGACCCCGGGGTTCCAGGCTTCGAAGGCGCTGCGCAGGATGGCGCGGGCCACCCCCGGTTTGACCCGCGGCAGAAGGGCCAGCCACACCAGGGCCGACCCGTGCACGAGGTGACTCCGCAACGGGGCCCAGGCCCGCGGGTCGCCGTTGGGCGTGTGGGTCACCCCGTACCAGCCCCGGCACGTGGCGTCGTTGCCCGGATCGCTCGGGTCGAGGGGCAGGTACCGCAGCCCGCACGCGAGGGCCAGGGTGAGGGCCGCATAGCCCGCCGGGAGCCGCTCGCCCTCCGCGGCCAACGACGCGACAAACTCGCCCAGGGTGCTGCCCGGAGCGTTCGGGGAGTCGCCCGGGATCAACACCGTGGCCCCGTGAAACCGCTGCAACCAGGTGAGGACGTGGCCCCGGGCGATCAGGCCCTCCAGCCGCCGCCAGTCGGTCTGGTAGGCCCGCACGAGGTCGCTCGGCGACCGAACCGCGAGGTCGGTGTCGCCCCACTCCAACACCATCCCCGTGTGCCCGAGAGACCACAGCAGGGCGTTGAGCTCGCGCTCGTCGTCCAGGGGCGGGCGCGGGGCCTCTGGGAGGGTCACCTCCGGGGCAAGCACCGCAAGCCAGGCCTGAAGCTCTCCCGTGCGGTACGCGAGCTTCAACCCGTCCCAGAAGGTCGCGAGGTCGGGGGTGATGCAGAGCTGCGACACGGCCGCGAGGGTCACCACCCCGCCAACCGCCCGACGAACCGTCAGGGTGGTAGACCGGGCCCGAGCGTACAGACCCGTCCACAGGGGGAGGGTGTCGGCGACGGTGCCGGCGGAGCCCGCGCGGCGGAGCTGCTCGATCCACCGCTCGTCGCGCAGGGCCGGGGGCAGAGACTCCAGCCACGCCAGGAGGTCGCCCCGCACGTACAGACCCACCAGGGCCTCGTGCAGGGCCGGGGCCGCCAGAACCGACCGGGCCAGGCTGTCCGGGTCGGTGAAGGCTGCCGCCCCCACCATCAGGGGCTCCCCGAGGGCCCACGCGAGGCGTTTGATCCCCGAGGGCTCGCCCCGGGCCACGAGGTCGGCCGCACCCGCCGCCCCGACCCAACTCTGGCGCCGAAGCCACGCCCCCAGAAGCCCTTCACGCGCGGCTCGGGCGAGGTCGTCGAGGGCGAGCGATCCGTTGCGGACCGCCGTGTTGACCTCCCCCGGACTGTGAACCCGCACCGCCCCCATCACCAGATCGCGGCGCCCGAGGTCCCAGGCCTGGGTGTGGACGGCCAGGGTCCCGGCCTGACCGCGTTCGGCGAGCATCCTGGCGTCGCGGGCCCGGGCGATCATCTCGCCGCTGGCCTGGTTGGCCCGCATCCACTCCAACACGGCCCCGCTGCGGATCAGATCGGCCCCCTGGACCGGGTGCAGAAGCAGTGCGTCCGCGACCGCGTCGAGGGTGGCCGGAGAGCCCGGCAGGGCCGCGAAGGGGGTCCACGACTGGGTGTCGAGGTCGGTGACGGTGATCCCGTGACGACGACACAGGGCCCGGGCCTCGGAGGGGTCGAGGCCGTGGGTCTCGGCGGCCCCGTCGAGGCGAGGGAGGTCGCGGGCGTAGAGGGTCGCCGCAGGACCGGCGAGCACCCGGGCGTCGGCCAGGAGGCTCTGCTCCTGCACCGCCTTGAGCTCGGACAAGGCCGCGGGCAGGACCACCACGGGGTCGAAGGCTCCCCCCCGAGAGAGCCGCTCCAGCTCCTGGGCGAGACGGCGTTGGGCTACGTCGGCCCGGGCCCGGGTCTCGGCGTCGCGTCGGCCCGCCCCGTCGAGGGCCCGACGGGTCCAGTCGCACCGGGCCGCGAAGGCCTGGGGGGGCGGGGGCATGCGCAATAGCTCCCCGGGGCTCAGGTTGGGCCACAGGGCGGCCAGGAGGGGCCGATCGGTCTGCAGGGCGGCCAGGATGCCCAGGGCGTCCGAGTCGACCCCGGACGGGCCCACTCCGGCCCCTTCCCCCCGGTCCGCAGCCCGAACCTTCTTGCGCTGCGGCCGGGTCGGATCGGCCGCGCCCGGGACGTCGTCGTTTGGCGCGGTGTCGGACGGGCCCGGGTCGCGGGGGGCTTCGAGCCAGGGGCTCTGGATCGCAGGCCGCGTGGGCGGAAGCGCCCCGGTGCTCGCGGGGGGCGTCCCCGGGAGCTCGAGGTACGGTTGTCCTGGGGCCTTCTCACTCACTCGATCGCCCCGGAGCCTGCACGCCCCCGCGCCTCGGGGCAAGCTGCGTCGCACGGGGGCAACACGGTCCTTGACGGTGGCGCCCCGTCCGTGGCCCGATGCCGCCGCCGACCCATGCACCTCCACATCACCCCGCTCCAGCCGCGGACCGGCAGCCCGAGCTGGCCCAGCAACACGGTCCCGGGGGTTCCGACCCCGGCCCAGCCTGCGGTCCCGGCCCTGCCCGCGGTCCCGACTCCGCCTGCCGTGCCCGCCGTGCCCGGGACCCCAACGACCGAAGTCCCCCCGGCCACCTCGGGGTACGCCTCGCAGGAGCTTTGCCAGCAGGCCAACAAGGACGCCCTCATCTCCGCCGGGGGATACGCCTTCGGGGCCTCCCTCCTGGGGATCGTGATCTTCCTCGTGATGCGCAAGAAGCTCTGGATGTCGTCGTTCGGGCGGTACATGACGGCCATCCTCGTCGCGTGCGCCGTGGGGCTCACCCTGGCCCTGTGGGATCCCGTCCGGGCCGACGACCTCACCCTCTGCCTCAACGCCGTGGACTACAAACAGTACGTGTTCCTTGGCGGGCAGCTCTTCGCCCGGGCCCTCGTGCTCGGGCTCGTCCCGAGCTTCCTCGTGACCCTCCTCGGGTGCTTCGTGGCCAACCGCACCTGACCTCAACGCCTCGCAGGACTTAGGCAGCACCATGGATCTCGTCATCGCCGTCGGGGGCGGCGGACAACACATCGCCCTCGCCATCGCTCGGCTCCTGCGGGTCGGGGCCCTGGCCGAGCCCGTCGAGGCCTTCATCATCGACGCCGACAGCGACTCGCGGCTCGCCCAGAAGCTCACCAGCTTCGGCAACACCGTGTCGCGCGAGTGCCCCCACCCCCTCGACGGGGCCCGGGCCGTGGTCCCCCCCTTTGACCGCAACACCATGCCGGAGACCAGCTTCCGGCGGATGTTCATCAACGAGCAGGCCTCCCCCGTCGAACGCGAGCTCTTCGAGCTCTTCTACGACGAGGAGTCGGGCGGGGTCGACCAGGGCGTCGGGCCCAGCGCGGGGGTCGACATCGGCAAGGGGATGTTCGCCAATCCGTCCGTAGGCAGCGCGGTCTTCGCGTCGTCCCGGGGCGGGGCCATGGAGCCCCTCTTCGGGGCCGCCCGCACGGCAGCCAGGGTCTTCGTCGTGGGCAGCTTCCTTGGCGGCACGGGGGCCGGCATCACCCACCAGCTCATCAAGCTCGTGCGCGAGGCCGTGGGCCCGGCCAAACCCATCTACGGGATGTTTCTCCTGCGGTGGTTCGACCTGCCTCCGACCACGGGGCAGACCGTCGACACGGCGACGCTCCTGGCCAGCATGGGACACGGCCTGGAGTACTTCTACCGGTACACCAAACACCTCCTCGACGCCTCGATGCTCCTGGGGGTGCCCGACAACCCCACCCAGCAGATCAAGGCCGTGGCCGCCGCCCCCGAGAACGACGAGACCCTCTCGATCTACCCCCTCCTCGCGGCCTCGGGCATGCTGCTTTTGCCCGACAAGACCGACACCCAGGCCAAAAACCAGCACCGCACCTACGGCCTGTCCCACGACGAGCACGACCCCATCTGGCCCCTGCGCCGCAAGTGGAACACCCCCGTCGGATCGCGCGACCCCAGCCTCGGGGCCCGGCTCGTGGAGGCCACGGTGCTCCAGGAGATCTACCGCTCGTTTCGGGAGAAGGACTCCGACTTCGCCGACTTCGACTACGAGAAGGGCCGGGCCACCTGGGGCAGCGTCATGGCCAACGTGGCCCGCCGCAACAACGAGCGCCCCGCGGCCTTCGCCCGCCGCGTCCTGGCCTGCCTGGAGGCGCGGAGCAATCAGCTCCGGTTTGTGACCTGGTGGTTTACGACGGTGTTCGGGGACGTCGACCTGTCGCTCTTCGGCGACAACCGGGCCCGGCAGCTCTACGCCGTCAAACGCCAGCGCAAGTGGGAGGCCCCGGTGGCCTTCAAGTGCCTCGTCGACGCCTTCGCCCACGAGCAGCGGGTCGGAACCGACCGCTCCAAGACCCGCACCCCCGATCCCGATGTCGAGATGGCCGAGAAGATCGAGGCCACCCTCCTGGCCGTCCTGCGTGGTTGAGGTGATACCAATGCGCCCTACGCCCGTTCGTGAATCATCCGTCGGCTTTCGTCCTCGCTCCCTCCCGCGACGTACCGGAGTACGTCTTGGTCAGTCGCTGCGGGCGCGCTCGAGGGCTGAATCACGCTCGGACGCAGGGCGCATCGGTATGAGGTCGTCATGCTGCAACTGATTCCGGGCTCCAACGACGCGGCCACCACCGAGACCTTCGCCCTCGACACCAAACTCGGGGCCTGGACCCCGACGGCCTCGCACCTCCGCACCAAGAGCTTTCCGACGCCCTTCGCGCAGGCCGAGATGATGTCCCACGTGCTCGGGCAGCTCTCCCTCGACCCGGGGGCCGCCCAGTCCCAACCCGAGGCCGTCAACGACCGGCTCCAGCAGACCTTCGAGCGCTGGCGCCTCCTCCTCCTCGGCCTCGTGCTCGGGGAGGTGGGCCTGGAGTCGGTCGACCTGCGTCAGCGCGAGATGGACAACTTCGGGGCCATGCTGGCCGACCTGCGGCCCGAGTGCCGGTTTATGGGTCTCCTGCGCGACGCCCGCCGCGAGGGGCCTCAGGGGCGCAGGCTCCTGGTGGGGGCCAGCGATCCGCATTGTCTCTTCTGGTGTTCGCCCCGGGTGGCCCGGCTCAACTACTGGTCCGACCTCAAGACCCGCATCGACGCCCACCCCGCCCGCAGCGAAGCCCTCGGGCTCCTGGCCGACTGGCGGGCCCAGTTTGAGCGGGCCGGGTGGTTCAACCCCGGGCACGACCGGGCTCCGGCGTGGATGAAGGGGCTGCACGTCCTGCTCGGAGACAGCGTGGCCCCGGCGGGTCTTCTGGCGAGCGACGCACGGCTTGTCGGGCCCCTGCGCCTCGGGATCGTTCCGCGGGCCGGGGGCGAGGCCGAAGACACCGTGGCCTATCTGCCCGTACGGGAGCCCCAGTGGGCCGCGCGGTTTGCCGAGCTCTTGTTCTTTCAGCCTGTGCGGCGCGATGCGGGTGTGGTCGACCTGGTCGATCCCAACGGGCGGGCCGTGGTGACCGTACGGATGGCTCCGACGGCGGCGGCTCCGAGCGCGCCGGCTCCGGGGGCGGCCACCGACGCGGCTCCGCTGGCGGGCTTCGAGCTGTTGGCGGGGGTCGGGCGGCTGGAGGGTTTCGCCAACGTGGGACGCGGGCACGGTCAGGCCCACTGGCTGGAGGATCACGCCAACGCCCAGGGGTATCGGTCGCTGGTTCTCAACGCGCTCATGGCTGCGGCGGCTCGGGCGCACCGGCGAACGACCCTCGGCGAAGAGGACGTGGGTCGGTTTCCGATCGGGTTTCCCGACACGGTGCGCCTGGTCCTGGGGGGAGGGGCCGGGGGGGCCGACGGGCCGAGGATCCTCCTGTCGCGGGAGGTGACCAACCGGGCGGCGACGGGGGTTCCGTTGCCGGCGGCGGGGGTCGATCTTGCGGGGTGGAAGCTTGAGGATGCCCCGCCTGCGGTGGTGGCCGTGCCGGGGGCGGCCTCGGGGCTGGCGGTGGGGCTGGTGGAGGCCTTCGGACCGACGGGGCGGCGGGTGGAGGTGGGCGAGCTTCGGGGCCTCGGGTTTGCGTTGTGGCTGTACTTTGTGGGCGAGGCCGAGCTGCGCTCGGACGGGGCTCGGGTGCTGTGGTCGGCCGACGACGGCAAGGAGCTGTTTGGCCGCGTGGTGGTGGGCGGGGCCGAGCGGTCGTTGGAGGTGCTGCGCGACACCCTGACGGCGGTGCACAGCGAGGTCGAGCGGGCGCGGGCCCGCGACCGGTTGGCGACGTTGCAGCGGTTTGCGGCCACGTGGCGGAGCGTGGGGGCGGGGGAGGGCGATCAGCCCGATGTCCAGGCCGCGCGGCTCGGGCGGGTGGCGGCCGAGCACTTCCTGCGGTGGGTCCTCGGGGCTCCGGGGGGCTTCGTGCTCGGAAGCTTCGGGCTGCGGGCGGCGTCGGCCCAGGAGCACTACACGCTCGGGCTGCAGTGCCGGATGCCGCTGTTTGTGGACGTCTTCGCGCGGGAGTGAAGGGGGTAGTCGGCGTGCCCTCACCCCATACTGTTCGTACGTCGCCCATCTACCCTCTCCCGTGACCGGGAGAGGGTACCCTCGTACCGTGAGAATAGAGGGGGTAGTCGGCGTGCCTCCACCCAATACTGTTCGCATGTCACCCATTTACCCTCTCCCGGTGACGGGAGAGGGTGCCCTCGTACCGTGAGAATAGAGGGGGTGAGGGCCGTCGGGGGTGAGGGCCGTCGGGCCCCGGCGAGAAACAGGCCCTATCCTCCGATTCCGATGTCCCGGGACATCCAGCGCCAGGATGGATTCAGGCGGTGAGATGTCCCGACACGTCCCGAGACAGGGTCTACCCTGGCGTCGGGGGTGCCGGGACCTCCGCGGTCAGGGCGAAGGGAGGTCCTTCGGGGGCGTCGGGTCGGGGATGCTTCGGTCGGCGCGCTGGGCGGCGGTGCGGCGGAGGTTGTCGAGGGGGCTCAGAGCGTCGCGTACGAGTTGCACGGTGGCGGGGCGGCCCCGTCGTACGAGGGCCACGACCTGAACGGTGTACTCGTCGATGGCGTCGAGCAGGTCGCGCAGGGGTTCGAGCAGGTTGGGCAGCTTCGTCGCGGCGGGCTGGGGGCTGGTCACGCCCAGGGTGCGCCCGTACTCCTCAAACGCCTGCCGAACCTCCTCCACAAAGACCGTCCCGGCCAGCCTCTCGGCGGCTTCGACGAGCCCGGCCGAGGCGAGACGGCGCAGCCGGGCGTCGAGGAACGACCATTGGGACAGGTACGGGGTCTTGAGGGCCGCCAGCCCGTCGGGGGCGAGGACGTCCATGAGTTGGGAAGCCACGGCCACGTCGGGGGTGCGGTCGGGGGGGAGGCGGAGGAAGGGGGCGATGCGCTCGATGAGGGCGGCCCAGGCGTTGTCGATCCGGCGATCGGACACGCGGGAGTCGGTGCGCTCTCCGGTGGACAGATGCACCTGCCAGGACCGGTCGAGGGCGTCGGCGGCGGCCCGGAGCGTGGCGGCGCTCTCTTCGACCCCTTCGGGGGCATCCGCGGGTTTCGCGGTCAGGAGCGACCGGGCCAGGGCCAGCCCGCTCGGAACGTCCACCACAGGGGGTCGCTCGTACGCCCGTCGGTCAAAGGTCAGTGTGGGATCTTGCGTCGTTTCGTCCATCAACACCCTCCAGTCTGGACGCGGATTGCACCCCAGATGGGCCTCGGGTGTCGACGGAAAAGTGGCGGGGCCGGGGTGTTGGGTTGGGGAGGGTCAGGGGCGACCGCGTCGGCGCTTCGGCGGCTTCGCGGAGGTGCCCGTTGGGGCGGCGATGTGGCCAGGGCCAGGGGAGAGCCGTGCTCTCTGCCGCGCAACCAGGTCGAAGAAGAGTGGGGGTGAGCTCGCCTCTGCGAGGGCCTGGGCTTCGTCGCCGACGCGTTGTGCCGCAGCGAAGTCGCCCTGCGCGCTGTACCCCTCCAGCAGTCCGAGGCGCACGTGGATGCGCGAGGAGACCTCGCCTGCGGCGTCAAACTGCGTTCGAGCGAGCTCCAGCGCCGCGATGCCGCGGGTCACGTCGCCGCTGCGCAGGAGGACCACGCCGAGACTGGCGTTCGCGTGCGCCGCGATCAGGGGGAACCTTGCCTGCGAAAGCATGGGGAACACCTGCTCGCGCAGCAGTCGGAGGGCTCCGTCGTGGTCGCCCCGTGCTGAGCGGAGTTCTACGATGCGGAGCCGTGTGTTGAGGGTCCCGATCCGGTCGGCGAGCCGCTCGTAGAGGGGCAGCACGTCGTCCTCCAAACGCCGAAGCGCCCACGTTGGGTCCCCTTGTTGCCGCACGATTTCGGCTTCGGTGCTCAGACAGGCGACGCGTCCGCGGTCGTCGTCGAGTCGGTCGATCAAGGGCATCACGCGGGTGTGTAGCAGCGAGAGGGCCTCGTCGAGGTCGCCCCGTTCCGCCAACATGGCCCCAACCCTGAGCAGCGTCGCGGCCTGCCTGCGTAGGTCGCCGAGGCGCTCGTACACCGGGAGCACTTCGTCATGCAGGTGGGACAGGGCTGCATCCGTCTGTCCCTGAGCCCCCAACGCTTCGGCGAGCATGGCCTCCGCGCGTGCGCGGTGCCACGGCCCCAGGCGTTCGGCGCGCGGAAGCACCTCGCGGCGCAGCCGTTGTTCGGCCTCCAGCGGGGTGGTCCGCCCGTCGGTGAACTTCGACGCCATCAATTCCAGGCCGAACGACACCCGATCGCGGAAGGCGTCGGGCAACAGAGGTACCTCTTGCAACAGCGACTGAAGCTCGTCGACTTCGCTCCCCATCACGGCCTGGGCAGCGCTCAGCAGCCCAAGAACCAAGACCTTCCGTGCCCACAGAGACGGCGCCTGCTGCGCGATCTGCCGGAGCGTGTCGAGGGCCGCCCCGTGGGCCGCGAGGTCGTAGCCGGTCTCCCGCAGCATCAGCGTCAGGGCCGCCGAGATGCTCTGGGCGAGGTTCCGCACGGCGGCCAGCGGGTGATCGGTCCAGGCCACCACCGCAGCGCGGAGCCCCTCGATCTGCGCGCGACGGACAGGCAACGGGAGATCGCCGGTCGTGGCGAGCGTCCTCATCGAGGCGAGCACCTCGCCGAGGCCTTGGGCGGCCTCGCTGCGTCGGGAGGCCTCCACGCTGGGATCGTTGGCCAGGGCGCGACAACCCTCGTCCAGGACCTGCACAAACCACGCGTCGTCGTCGAGGTCGACCCACGGACTGACCGCGGAGAGCCCGGCGACAGGGCTCAGTGACAGGGTGGCCTCGAGGGCACTGCGGGCCTCGCGGCTCCGCGGGCTCCATGCGGCCTGTCCCAAAGCGCTGTCGATCGAGAGCCCGAGGCCGGCATGGGCTGCTCCGCGGAGCAGGGCCCCGAGGCGGGGGCGTGCGGCAGTGCCGTCGGCGAGCCAGTGGGCCCGCAAAAGCGGCAGGGTCTCGGCGAGCCCCTCGGTTGAAGGCACCCCGTACACGAGATCGACCGCGGTCGACCGGGCGGGTGCGGGCAAGCGTTGGATGCGATCGATCAGCCGAACATCGCGCGCATGCTGGAGGCTCGACGACCAGGCCCCGGGGTGTGTGTCTTCTGTTGTGTGAGCGAGGCGATGCTCGATGGCCGCGGCGACCACGTGGAGGCTATCGAGCGGGTCGGCGGTGCAGCGGGCTACGTCGTCCAGGTCGAGGGAGGCGATATAATACTGGCGGAGAGGATGCTCCGGGTCCTGATGCCATGCGCGTAGGGCCGAGAGGAAGGCGGGTTTGACGAGGCGCTCCAACCAGCCGCGATCGTCGTCGGGCCCGCCGCGTACGAACACGAGGCGGGCGTCGAGGGCGGTGTGTGGGGGCGTGTCATCGGGCTCGACGAGCGCGAGGATGTCGTGCCCCAATACGCGGGCGCGGTGGGTCGCACGGGCGGGCAGTACGACCCACGCGAGGGGCTCCGGGTCGAGCAGCCGCGCGATGACCTCGACCATGGCGCGGGCTTCGTGGAGGGTCCACCAGGAGGGGAGGGAGTACCGCGCCTGGGGCAGCCGGAGGGCCCGGAGGGGACGCCGCGGAACGATCCAGAGGGGATCGCCCGGTGTCATTGCGACCAGCGCGCGTGGGCCGTACGGAGCTCGGGGTCGAGGGTGAATCGGATGGGGTTCCAGAAGTCGACGGGGAGCACGGCCTGGAGCTCGATGAGCTGCTGGAGCGGGGTCTCGTCGCCCTCGCAGGCGGCCAGAAGATCCCTACGCGAGCAAGCTCCCCCGGCCTCTTTGAAGGCCGCCATGACCACCCGCTGGAGGTCGGTTTCGGGCGCCGAGGCGAAGTGGACGCTGACGTAATCGGACACGTCGCCCGCGGACAGCGGCTCCTTCATGCGATCGCGTTCACCCAGGAAACGCAGCCACTTCAGGAGCGCGAAGGGCGAGCCCGCGCTCTCGACGAGCTGCGGAAGGTGCGCGCCGATCGTCTCCTGGGCGAACCACGACCGTACGGGCTCATCTTCCAGGGTGATGCGTCGGTCGACCAGGGCGCGGAGGTGATCTGCGGAGAGCGCATCGACCCGCTCGTTGCGCGTCGCGACGCGGTTGAAGGCCGTGGAAAAATAGCTGCGCATGTTGAGGAGCAGGGCCGCGGGCATGCTCCCGATGGTGACGATGCCCTCCACCTCTCGCCGAACCTGATCGCGCTCCGCCTCGGTGGTGTAGCGGTGGTCGAGCTCGTCGACGTTGTCGAGGTAGAACAGCGGTCGGCAGTCGTGCTTCGCGAGGTCGGAGCAGACGGCGCGCAGAATCTCTGAGACGCGACGTTCGTCGAGGCGCAGCACGCCGGTCACGGTCTGGGTCGTGCCGCGCGCGCTGGAGAGGTCGAGGGTAAACTCGGCCTTGAGCAACGCCAGGGTGGCGCTCCCCGCGATCTTTGCTGCGGCCGCGAACCGCGTCACGGTCTCCTGAAGCTCCCGCAGCTCGCCCGTGTCCCACACCAGGATCTCGTTGACGACACCGACGATGGCCCGAAGCGACTCCACCGTCGCGTCGGTCATCGCGGGCGGGAAGAATCTGTCCTTCTCTTCCATCTCCTTGCGCAGCTCGCCCACGATGGCGCGGAGGCAATCTCGCCAGGTGCGGACGCGGCGGCAGTCGACGACGACAAACAACCCCGGGTGCCCCTGGCGACCGAGCTCCTCCTCGACACGCCGCAAGATGGCCCGCGACACGATGCTCTTGCCGACGCCCTTGTCCCCGTGCAGGAGCCACGACTGGCCCCGCTCGGTGTCGCGGTCGGTGAGGAAGCTGACCATCTGCGCGCTGACGCGTTCGACCAGCTCCTCCCGATTGACGACGTGATGCGGGTTGACATCGTCGGGGTCGAGACGCCTGAAGTTGGGCACCAAGGGAGCCTAGGTCTGGCACCGTGGCGAGGTCCAGCGCCTACCAGGGTGGTCAGGGATGCTACCCTCCGGCCCCGCCATGCAAGCCTACGCGCTGTCCGCCTTCGGCCTCGAACACCTCCACCGCGTCGAGCGCCCCACCCCCGTCCCTGGCCCCGGCCAGGTGCGCCTGCGGGTGTCGGCCGTGTCGCTCAACTACCGCGACCTGATGATGGTCCGCGGGACCTACAACCCCCGGCAACCGCTGCCCCTCGTCCCGGTCTCGGACGGGGTGGGGGTCGTCGAGGCCCTCGGAGACGGCGTCCAGAACCTCGCGCTCGGCGACCGGGTAGCCGGCCTCTTCGCCCAACGGTGGAGCGCAGGCGACCCCGGCCCCGACGCGCTACGCTCCACCCTCGGGGGGCCCCTCGACGGGATGCTCGCCGAACAGGTCGTGCTCGACGCGTACGGCGTGGCCCGCGTCCCGGAGCACCTCGACGACCTGGAGGCGGCCACCTTGCCGTGCGCGGCCCTCACGGCCTGGAGCGCCCTGGTGACCCTCGGAAGGATTCGGGCCGGCGACACCGTGCTGGTCCAGGGATCGGGCGGGGTGTCGAGCTTCGCCCTCGATTTCGCGCGCCTCCACGGGGCCCGGGTGATCGCCACCACCCGCAGCGCCTCCAAGATCCAGGGGCTACGGCAGCGCGGGGCCGTGGCGGTCATCGACACCTCGGTCGATGCCCACTGGGGCGACACCATTCGCAAGCGGGTCGGCGGCGAAGGGGTCGATCACGTCGTCGAGGTCGGCGGTGTCGGGACCCTCGCCCAGTCCATTCGGGCCGTACGCCCAGGCGGGACGGTGAGCCTCATCGGGGTCCTGGCGGGGCCGACGGCCGACCTCAACCTCACGCCCGTCCTGATGCGTCAGGTGCGGGTTCAGGGGGTGATGGTGGGCCACCGGGCGGGCTTCGAGGCCATGTGCAGGGCCATCGCCCTGCATGGGCTGCAGCCGACCATCGACCGGGTGTTCGCGTGGAACGAGGCCCCCGCGGCCTTCGAACATCTGGCCTCAGGCGCCCACGTGGGCAAGATCTGTATTCGTGTGGGCGGCTGAGTACCAGCGGCCGACGGCCCGACGGCCCGACGGCCCGACGGCCCTCACCCCCTCTATTCTCACTGTACGAGGGTCCCCTCTCCCGTGACCGGGAGAGGGGAAATGGGTGACTGCGAACAGTATTGGATGAGGGATGTCGT
This sequence comes from uncultured Myxococcaceae bacterium, assembly GCA_964447205.1. GTDB lineage: Bacteria > Myxococcota_A > Polyangia > Polyangiales > JAEUKH01. Next base: position 4,734 of record CAYUSB010000056.1, on the reverse strand, counting down.
CATCCTCTGTATTCGTGTGGGAGGATGAGTGCCTGCGCTCCAGGTTCGCGCCCAGATTGGGGAGGCCCGACGGCCCGTCGTCCCTCGCTGCATCAATTTTTACTTTACGATGGTACCCTCTCCCGGTCACGGGAGAGGGTAGATGGGTGACGCGCGAACAGGATGGGGTGAGGGCTTCTGGGCTTCCTCTGTATTCGGGTGGGAGGCTGAGCGACAGTCGGTCAGGTGAGGTTGACGACCCGGGTGTCGATGCGGGTGCGGTCGGCCACCCCGAGCCCGAGGGCCTCGGCGGCCTCCAGGAAACGCGGGGGCAGTCCGCGGCGCTCCAGCGAGACCATCCGGTGATCGGCCCGGAGCTGGTCGACGATGTCGGCCCCCACGCGGTCGATGGCCACGGGGTCGGTGCTGCCCATCACGCACTCGAGGGCCACCCGGTGCTCGGGGCTGTCCCGCGGGCCGCCGTGATACACGGCCTTGAACCCGTCCATGATGTGCAGGCGGGCCCGCGAGCGGATGGCCTCGTGGCCGTAGAGCTCGGCGATCTGCGGGGAGCAGAGGTGGCGGTGGAAGGCCTCGGGGTTCTTGATCGAGCCGTGGGTGAGGTTTTTCATGGCCCCGGTGAAGCCCGAGAGGGAGTGGTCCTTGATGAGGGGAACCCCGATCACGGCGGTGGCCTCGAGCAGGGGCAGGGCGTACTGGGTGCGTCCCGAGGCCACGCGGGTCTCGGGCGAAAGCCGCGTCGCGTTGTGGCTCATCACCCGAACGCCCGCAGGGAGGGCCCGGGCCGACACGCGGGTGGCCTGCAGAAAGCTGTCCCACTGGTCGTAGACGGTGACCGCCGTGGCCGGAACCCCCGCCGCGATCACCCCCGCCACGATGGCCTCCACGACCTCCTTGTTGGACGCCATGTTGCGTAGCCCGAGCCCGTTGACCTTGATGGCCACGCGGTCCTGGGGGTGCACAAACTGCCGCCAGGCCTCGGCCACGGTGTTGCGGCCCGAGAGCTCCATCACCACCCGGTCGACCATCTCGCGGGCCGCGTCGACGCGGGGGAAGAGCCCTCCCGGGCGCAACGACCCGGGCTTGTTGACCCGAACGACCCGCCCCGGGATGTTCATCGGGGTGAAGCCCGCCGGGGGGGTGGCGGTGAAGTTGTAGGTCTCTGCCGCCGCCGACCCGCCGCGTCGCGGGGTCTGGGCGAGGGCGTCGGTGCTGGCTACGGCCGCCGCCGTGCCCGCGGCCACCCCGAGGAAGTCCCGTCGATCGAGTCCGCTCGTCATCACTCGCTCCGTCTCATGCGGCGCAGTTGTGCCGCTTTTGTGCTGCCAGAGGCCTACCACGCAGCGCCCCCTGGGACAATCTCCGGGCCCGGTGGGGGACAGGGCCTCGGGCGGTGGGGTGCGGTACATGGTCAGAACCAGGTGGTGGCCCCGAGGGTGACGGTGTCCTGGGTGCGGCGGTTGGGGACGAAGGGAGTGGTGAGGCCGTCTCCCGAGACATCGCCCCCGAAGAAGAGGTCGCTGCCGGCCTGGTCGTGGCGCACCTCGCCGCGGAGGGAGATCCGCGGGTGGGGGCGCCAGTCGACGGTGGCCGTGCCGGAGGCCACCCACGGGGCGAAGCCGAAGATCGCGCTGGCCGTGCCCGACGCGGAGGAGGCAGCGTGCTCGCGGAAGTAGTCCCCGCGCAGGGCCACCCACACCCGCGGGGCGACCCGAACCCTGCCGTACACGGCCCCGGCGACCCAGGTGCTCGTGCCGAAGCGGGTGCGCTCGAAGCCGCCGTTGGCGTGGGCCCGCAGCGACAGCCGCGGCGTCGGGTGCCAAGTGACGTGGGCGTCGAGGAGGTGGCGCCAGGGCGTTCCCTCCGCGGCTCCGGTCGCGCGCTCGACCCCGCCGAAGTACAGGACCGACACCTCCAGGGTGTCGCGGGTGTAGTTGAGCTGCGCCGAGACGGACTTGGCGGGGTTGTTGTCGACGACGGAGTTCCAGCCGTTGTAGGCGGCGAGGGTGAGGGACCACGCGGGGGTCAGGGCCCAGGTGGCCCGTAGACCCGTATGGTAGAAGGGCAGGCCGAAGAAGAGGTTGGAACGCGACCAGTTCCAGTTGTCCTGGACGGGGATGGCCTCGGGTCCGATGGGGGACAGGAAGACCCCCGCGCGGACGGTCAATCGCCTTGACTGTCCGAAGCGGAGCCCGAGGTTGGCCTCCTGGATGTACTTCCACAGCCCCCGGCCCGAGGCGCTCGTGCCGGAGGCCCCGGGGGCTTCGGGTTCGGCGAGGTAGTAGGTCGAGGGCGTGTGGCCGACCTGCAGGGCGACCCGGCCGATCAGGTTGTTGTGCTCCCAGCTCACGCCCAGGGCCACGTTGGACAGGGTGAAGGCGTTGTGGCGGTTGTCGAAGCCGCGCATGTGGGTGATCCCGTTGGAGGGGTTGTTGAAGTTCCAGCTGTAGAGGGCCTCGACGTAGCCGAAGGGCGTGAAGGCCGGAGGCGGGACGGGGGCGGTCTGGGCGCGGGCGACCTTCGGGGCGAAGGCGGAGAGGCCGGCGACGAGGACGGTGGCGAAGCGAAGCGAGGGGGTGAGGCGGATAGGCTGGGGCATGGGGTGGATCCGTGTGCCCGGAACGTACGCCCCCGCGGATCAAGCTGGCGTCAAGGTGTCGGCGGAGAGCATCAAGAAAGTGTCTAAACCCCGTCCAGCTTGGGATGCGTAGTTGTCTCTGCCGATCCGCGTCGCCATGCGGCGTCAGGTCTCCTCGCCGGGCATGGAGCCCGCCGTCGTCGCCCTTCCTTGCCTGGCTTGCGTCTCGTTGAGAAAACTACACATCCCGAACTGGCCGCGGTTTAGGACCTCCGACGGCGCGCAGCCCTGGCCCCTGCGAGCAGCGCAAGGGCCGCCGGGAGGCTCCCTGCGCCGCGGCTCGATCGGCCCCCGGCGCGGCAGCCGCAGCCGTCGGCGGGCGTGTCCAGATCGACCTCCGTCACGTCGGTGTCCGCACCCGCGTCCCTCGGACTGCCCACGTCCGTCGCCGCGCCGATGTCCGTCGGGGCGACGACATCTGGACGCGGGAAGACGCCGACATCCCGGCCCGCGTCGGTGCCCCCGGCGTCGGTGCGCCCGGCGTCGAGGACCCCGGCGTCGGTCATCGCGGGGTCTCTCACGCAGGCCCCCGCCGCGCAGCGTTCACCCGGAGGGCAGCGGGCCCCCGCACAGGCGTCGGTGCACCGCCCCGCCTCGCACCCGAAGCCCGCGGGGCAGGTGACCGTCGCGCAGGCGGCCGCCACACAACGCCCGTCGGGGCGGCAGCTCAGCCCGGCGGCGCAGGCGACGCAGGGGCACGAACGGATGCAGCGCCCGGCCTCGCAGACCTGGTTGGCCCCGCAGGTGATGCCCGCGCAGGGGTCGACGCAGCGGCCCGCGCGGCACACGTGACCACGCGGACAGGTCACGTCGGTGCACTGGCCCACGCAGCGACCCTCGGCGCAGCGCTGACCCGCGGGGCAGGTCACCGTGGCGCAGGCGCGCGGGACGCAGGTCTGCCGGTCGGTGCAGACCTCCGTGTCGAAGCACCCGAGCTCGGGGCGGCAGGGATCGACGCACAGCCCGCGGTCGCACACCCTCCCCGCAGGGCAGAGCCCGGCCCCGTCGTCGACCATCCCGTTGCAGTCGTTGTCGACGCCGTCGCATCGCTCGGTGGCGGGCTGCACCGCGCCGAGGCAGGTGGTCGTGGCCCCCGCGCAGACGGTCGTCCCGGGGCCGCACGCGCCCATCCGGCCCGTGGAGCAGGCTACGCCCGCCCCGGTGCATCCGCCCGCCACGCTGCCGTTGCGGACCTGATAACGCCAGAGCCCGTCGCGCCCTGCGTTGGAGCTGGTGCAGAGGGCGAGGATCGCCGGGGCCCGCGAGCCGGGCAGCATCACGAAGTCCCTGCGGTTGCCCGCGTCGAAGCCGGCCTGGGCCTCGGTGCCCCCGAGTCCGCGGGTGCCCCCGCTCGCGTCGCCGGTGGTCCACTGGCAGCGCGCGTAGCGGAACTCGACGTCGAAGTCGCCGTCGTCGCAGGTTCCGCGGGGGGTGATGACGAGCTGAAAGGAGTTGGTCTTGTCGTAGTGGCGGTCGTAGTAGCCGACCATAAACCACGTCGCGATGATGCGGCGGTCTTCGAGGTGCCAGTAGACGCCGGCCCGGGCGGGGCGGTCGGCTCCGCGGGTGTCTACGTCGCCCCACCAGGGGGCGATCATCGGCTGCTGGGCGATGGGGAAGGCCGCGGGGGTGAAGTCGGGGATCGCCCCGCGGAAGGAGACGTTCCCGTTGTTGTTGACCCACATCGTGGTGTGGCTGGTGCCGAAGAAGTTGAGCCCGCGCGGGAACACCCGGCGAATGTCGATGGCCGCCGATGACCCGTCGTCGTTGAAGTTGAGGATGTTGGTGCCGTAGCCCGCGGGGCCGCCGAAGCCGTCGAGGAGCGGGATCGCGCCCGCCGTCCCGGGCCAGCAGACCAGCGCCGCGGCGAGCAGGAGGAGCGCGCGGAGAAGAGCAGGGCGGCGGTGCGTCGGAGCGTCCACGAGGGGCGATGGTACACGCACCGGGGCGTCGAGGGGTGTCGGCGGCCATTGACATGTTGGGGAAGCAACCGCGCGCGGTGACGGTCCGAAAAGGGCATCGTCGCGATGCCTTCCGCTCCCTGTCATACCCCCGCGTATCAGCCTCGCGACGCGGCGGCGTCGGTGCTGTACGGC
>CAYUSB010000055.1:0-53703 GCA_964447205.1 uncultured Myxococcaceae bacterium | reverse complement strand
TGCTGCCGAATGACCTCGGGCGAGCGCTCTCCCCCGGGGGGCATCGGGGGCACGGGGGGTGGGGTGCGGTCCCACACGGTCACCGTACACACCCCTCCCTCGTCGCGTACCCCGACATCGAGCAGGGAGGTGCTGGACCCTTCGCGCATCCGGGCTCCGCGCAGCATGGCCCCGAGGGCCATGACCTCGGCCGAACGTACCGCGAGGTGCCGCTCCAGGTAGCGCATGACCCGGGGCATGGAAGCGGGCAGGTGGTAGACCTGCAACGCGGGGGAGGAAAACCGCACGGTGCTCCCCTGGGGCATCGGCAGGCCGAAGGCCAGGATAGACCCGGGCAGCAGGTCGTCGGCGGCCAGGGGGGCGGCGGGCTCGGGGGGATCGCCGGGCTCGGGATCGGCCGGGGCGGGAGGCGGGGCGGTCGGGGCGGGCGGGGGCCGACGTCGGCGGGTGCAGCCGACCCCGGCCAGGGGGCCCAGGAGCGAGGCCGCGACCCCGACGAGGGCCGCGCGTCGCCACAGGGTTGGGAGACCGGAGATCACTCGAACACGGTCGCCCACGAGTCGACACGGGCCGGGGTGATCGGCGGGGTCACCGAGCGGGTGAAGCTCCGGGTCTGCGTGCCGCCCATGCCCACGTTGGTCTGGGCGGTCTGCAAGACGATGCGGTACTCGCCGGAGTTGATGCCGCTGACGAAGTTGCGCGTGGCCCCGGTGAGGGGGTCGAGCTCGCTCGTGGAGACGTTGCACGACGCGGGGCGCTGCACGGAGACCCCGAAGAGCAGGGTGTTGTTGCCGTCGGGGGTGCAGGCGATGTCGCCGTCGAAGTTTTCGGTCACCCGGTCGTGGGTGGTCCCCGCGGCCCCGGGGCAACCCGCGGGACGCTCGAGGGCTCCGCGGGGCACGAAGCTCCCCGCGGGGTCGCTCTCGGACACGTTGACCCCCCACAGGCGGGCCCGGCCGATCTGGCAGGCGTCGGCGCTCACCCGCGGGATGAAGGTCCCGAAGTAGAGGTTGCCGTTGAAGAGGTTGAGGGCCCCGGTGAGCCGCTCTCCCGGGAACAGGTCGCGGTCGCCCGTGCTGCTCCCCATCCGAACCTCCCAGTTGGACTCGATCTCCAGGGCCTGCGACTGCCCGCTGGAGTCGACGGCCATCCGCTCGGTGAACGAGGCCACACGATTCTCCGCGGTGCCCTCCAGCAGGTCGCTGTCGCCCGAGGCGAAGGCCACCACCACGTTGCCGAGGGCGTCGACGGTGGTCACGGGCCGCTCCAGGATGGGCTGCCCGAGGTCGTAGGTACGATCCCAGAACAGGTCGTACACGTCGGCCAGCCACCACTGGGAGGGGTCGCGGCTGGTGAAGTCCGCGCGCCAGAGGGTCCCGTCGGCGTCGCCGACATAGGCCCGGGTGCTCACCACCCCGGCCTGCCCGTTGAAGAGGGCCGGGGTCCCGACCAGGGGGGACCCGGTGCGCTGAGTCCCCATCGAGCCGGCCCCGAGCTTGCGCACGAGGACCCCGGTCTTGAGGTCGATGACGTACAGGTACTGCCCGGTCGACCCGCTCCAACAACGGGTGGAGGCCCGACGACCCCCGCGGCCGCCGGTCCAGCCCGTCATCAGCGAGTTGGTGCGGGCCGGGCGCGTGTTGCCCATGGACGAACACGTGGTCGCGAGCTGACCCGCGCCGCCCGACACCACGGCCACGGCCCGCTCGACGGGGGTCCCCATCCCCGGCGGCGTAAAGAACAACGTGGCGATGGCCGGCTGCCCCATGGCCTGCACCAGGTCGGGGTCGGTAAACTGCCACAGGAAGTTGGGGTTGTACGGGTCGGTCACGTCGAGGGCCACGTAGGCCCCGCCCCCGCTGCGCAGACCCACCACCAGGATGGTCCGCCAGGCCGTGTCATCGGCCAGGGTCGAGCCGGAGCGCTCGTAGTAAATCTCCTTGACGACCGGCGTCCCGTCGACGCCCGCCGAGCGCACGTTGGGATACCCCGCCCGCACCGTAGGCACGAGGTACGGCGGCACAAACCCCCAGATCTCCTCGCCCGTGTCGGTATTGAACGCGTGCAGGATCCCGTCGTTGGTGCCCACGTACATCACCGGCTCGCGGGTGCCCACCGTCACGGGCCCGGGCCGGGCCCGCCCGTAGGTGACCGTCTGGGGCAGCGGGCGCTGCCGATAGGCCGTGAAGGTCTGATCGGCCAGGTTGACCCGGGGGGCCGGGACAAACACCGGGGTCGAGCGGTAGATGTCGCCGAGGGGGCGGTCTTCGCGCACGGTCCCGGGGTCGCCCCGGAGCCACGCCACGAGGGTGTCGCGCTCGGGGTTGGTGCTGTACCCGTACAAGGCCGCGGCGACGCTCGGGAGCTCGAGCCGAAGCCCGGTGCCCGAGGCCTGGGCGTCGAGGATGTTGCCGCGCATGTGGGCCGGGGCCGAGGCCCCCGTGGGCACGAAGGTCCACAGGAAACGTTGGGACCGCCAGCCCATGGCCGAGCGCCGGGCGGCCCGGAGGTTGTACCCGAAATCGTCGCCGTCAACCGTGGAGGAGGGCACCTCGGTCGGCACGGGGGGGGTCCCCATCCCCGAGCTCTGGCATACCGTCCGGGTGCGGGTCAGGGTGCCCGACCAGGGGTACCCCGGGGTCACCTGGAAGCTCGCGTTGAACCGATACTGGGACGTCCCGCTCGGGGCCGTCGTGCCCGCCTCGCCGAACACGGGCGGGGTGCGGGTCGAGCTCACCGACGTGACCGTGTCGATCACCGACGACAGGGCCGAGGCCAGGGTGAGCCGGTCGTTGGCGTAGTACACCCGCTGGGTGCCCCCGGCGATGGCGATGGGCTCAAGCTCCTGCTGGGAGATCGGGTCCGTGGCGTTGAAGGCCACCACGTAGGTGCGGGCCGCCGGGCTGCTGCCCCCGGCCATGGCCATCCGCATCGCCGTCTGGTCGGGCAGGTCGTAGGGGCACTGGGCTCCCTCGCAGGTCCATCGGGCCGGGTCCATCCCCGGGTGCCGACGGTAGTCCTCGTTGGGATGGCCGTCGGTGATGAGGATGTTGGCCCGGGTCCGGCAGCGGAAATACGGGTCGCCCGAGCCCCCCCCCGAGCCGTCGATGACGTGGGGGTGGGAGGTCCAGTAGTGGTAGGCGTCTTCGAGCATGCCCGCGATGGGGGTGCCCCCGTAGGGCCGCAGCCCCGGAACCTCCATCTGGGTCATCGTGGCGGCCCGCCCCGTGAGCGACTCCTGGAGCTGACGATTGATGAGACCCAGGGTAGGCCCGTCGGCCTCGGGCGGACCCACCGAGACGAGGCCCCCCGGGACCACGTCGACGGTGTTGTTGTCGACGCTCGGCCGACGGGCGCCGTTGTTGATCACCCCGGAGATGTTGAGCTGACAGTTGAGGCGGTAGGTGCGGTTGCCCGCGAACGAGTACATCCCGTCGTAGGCGTTGAGCCCGACGTTGTAGTCGTTGTCGAAGGTCATCAGACCAAACCGGACCCGGTCGGCGTAGGCGTCGAAGATCCCGTCGGCGGCCTGCACGGCCCCCGGCCGAAACAGCGGGACCCCATTGGACAACGGCAGGTGGTGCGGGATCGGATACAGCACATCAGGGGCCGCGTAGTCGTTGCGGGGCATCTCCTGACAGGTGTAGTTTTGAATGCTCCCCGTGAGCACCTCGAGGGCCGTCACCCAACGCGTACGGGGGTCGGCGCAGCCCGGGGCGCAGATGGAGAGGGTGGCGTTGCTCGCGCAGCGGTTGCATGCCCCCCCGTCGAGGCTGGCGTTGCTGCACAGGGGGCTGTGGTCGGGCAGGGTGGTATTCCACTCCATCGAGCCCGACGAGTCGATGAGGACCATGATGTTGGGCCGGATGAGGCGAACATCGGGCTGGGCGCCGACCAGGGCCGGGGCCAGGGCCCCGCCCGCCACGAGGGCGATGCAGGACACCAGGGCACGACGCGGACGCGAGGCTGCTCGGGGAGTGTGGGGCCGCATGATTGATCTCCGTCCGTACGACATGGCCTCAGTTACACTGGAGGACGGCGATGGCCCGGAGCTGCTCAGAGCCCCGTGCGGTGTTGGGAGTGTCGGCCCCGTACCCGGCAGCGTCTTGCTGGGTGGTGCCGGTCGATTCAATCAGGAAGCGCATCGGGAGTGCCCCAAGGCTCGGATCGCTCATGTCCATGCCACGTTGCGGGGAGGTGTCGGCCCCGAGCTCGGTCACCCGGACAAACACATGCGGCTGCATGGTGCTGATGCCAAACGACCCCTCCACCCGCGACACGCCCGTGCCGGAAGCCTGGGCGAACACCCGTTGGGGCGTCGAGGCGAGGTCGAAGTCGTTGAGGAGGAAGTTGTAACAAGGCGGCGTGATCGGGCCCCGAGAGGTGGTCAACTGCGGGCACTCCAAAGGGGAGATGGCATTCTGCAACGCCCGCAGGCGCAGGTGCGGGGTGAAGTACGCCCTGCACATCGTACGCATACGGCTCAGGGCCGCCTGGGCCCCTGCCTCGGTGACATAGTGGGTCTGGGCGGCCTGCCGGACAAACCCCGCCGATCGAATCTCCAATGAAGCCGAACGTGTCACAAACACCCCCGCTGCTGTCACCATCACCACCAGGGCCATCACCACAAACATCGCGACCCCGCGCTCGCCACGTCGGCCCTGGACCCTTCGCCGTGTCGCCCGTCGTGTGCTCATCGGAGGTTTCTCAGGGCGAGGTTGGGGAGGGTGACCTCCGTGGTGACCGAACGCACCCGAGCCGCCCCGAGGCGGTTGTCGAACACCCGAAACCGACCCAGGGGGTCGACCGCGCTCGTCCGCGGGACCCACCCGAAGGCCGGGTCTTGATCGCGCTCCCGAATGGACAGCCGGAAGGTGACCGAACGCACCCGTTGGGGCCGCGCCGTCCCCGGCCCCGCGCTCTGCACGTCGGCCGTGATCTGCTCGATGATGTTGTCGCCGAAGGGCAGGGTGCGGATGGCCACCGGGCCCGTCAGGCTCCCGGTGGGAAACCCGTCGTCGAGGGCCACGGTCATGTCGAAATCGACCGCATACTCTCCCACGACCCGGAGGCCTCCGGACACGACGATGGGGGCGGGCTGGAGCTCGTACTCCTGCCGCACGAGGTCGGTCTTGCGGGCCGCGGCCACGGGGTCGGCGGGGTAGAGGTCGGGCATCGCGGTCTGCACGTTGGCGATGCGGTACTCGACCATCGACACGGGGGCCACGGTGGCCCCGACCCCGAGCCCGGACACCCCGCACCCGGCTCCGGCCATCCCGCCGCCCGAACCCTGTCCGATGAGGGTGGGGGCCGGGTTGACCGTCAGCGTGGGGAGGGTGGCCCCGTTGCTCGGCTGGTACTGCCCCCCCACCACCTGCACGAACTGGCTCTGCCCCGTCGGGCTGGTGAGGCGGATGAGCCGACGTTGGTTGTTGGCCCCGAGGAAGATGCGCTGAAACTCGTCGACCGTCACCCGACCCCACTGCGGGGTTTGATTCTGGAGGGACACCTGGGTGCCCGAGATCCCGGCCACCAGGTACTCGTCGACGGAGTGGAAGTTGCCCGTCAGGCGCACGGCCACCGGGCGGATAAAACGGTTGTCCCCCGGGAGCGGAACCGGCGACGCGCTGTCGCGCACGATGCTGATCCCCTGCAGGGCGTGGGTGGGCCGCGGGCACACCCGCGGGTCGAGGGACGAGTTGGGGGTGGCCATGTAGCCCGCCCGGCTGAGGTCGGCCCGGAGCTGCTCGGTGGCGAAGCGCAGCCGGAGCTGCATCTCGGCGATGCGCTGCTGCTGGTTGAACGTGTCGGTGGCCGCCCGGGAGGTGCGGTAGAGCGAGCCCACCACGATGCTGGTGATGAGCACGGCCACGAGGAGCTCGACGAGGGAGTACCCCCGCGGGGCCCGGAGGCGGCGATGGGGTCGCGGGCGGCTCATAGCTCGTGCCTCGCGATGGTCTGGGTGAGGTACACCCAACGAAGGTTGGAGGTGTCACGCCCCATGGCCTGCAGGACCGAGGTGGCCCCGCAGTTGGCGTAGTCGGCGAGGCGCTCGGCCCCGCGGCGGTACCACCAGACCCTGACCTCGGCCCGGACCAGCTCGTTGGCCACGAGGCGGGTGAGGCGGATGTGAGTGCAGTAGTAGGTCTGCGGGGAGGTCACGAGCACGTCGTTGCCGAAGTAGTCGGCCGCGGCGAGCTCGGGGGTGGCCGTGAGCCCCGAGGGCTGCACGGGGATCATCCAGTTGGTGGTGGGCTGCGACAACAGGTCGCGGAAGTACCAGGTGAGCTGGATGTTGGAGACCGAGTTGGTCTGCGACGGAGCCGACCAGTGCATGGCGTCGCGGCGCAGGCGCTCTTGCCAGCGGCGGGCGAGGTTGGTCGCGGTGGTGAGCTCTTGGGCCCGCTGGTTGGCGGTGGCGGCCGAGCCCTGGAGGGCCGCGATCCCGAGCAGGCCCGTGGCGAGCACGGCCATCGAGGCCAGGACCTCGACGAGGGTGTAGCCGGCGGCGGCCTCGGGGCGGCGACGGGTGGGCGCCTTCATGACGTGCGCATCCTGGGCGTGCCCCCGATGGGGACCAACACCCGGCGCCGGGCCCCGGCCACCTGGCCGCTCCGAAACTGGTAGAGGTCGATCTGGAAGGCCCCCCCGACCCCGACGAGGTTGAAGTCGTTGCTCCAGGCGTCGTTGGCCCCGGTGTACTGCGAGGTCCCGAAGAAGGTGTTGCCGAGGGGGGTGAAGCACACCCGGAGGTAGCTCGTGCCCCCGGGGCGGGTGATCTCGGCCACGAGGTTGTCGCGGGCGTAGAGGGGGTCGTTGAGGTCGAGGACATCGGCCAGGGAGTTGATGTCGAGGCTGCCCCCGATGTTGCCAAACCGGCCGTTGCGGCAGACGTTGGTGGCCCCCTCGTAGAGCTCGAACCGCAGGGCCCCGCCCGAGGGCTGCACGACCAGCATCTGGGCCCGGCCGCGGTACATCGCGCGGCCCCGGGCGTTGCGGAAGGCGTCGAGGACCGAGATGGCGGCCTGCTGGACCCGCCGCTCGCGGGAGGCCTGGATCATCGCGGGGATTGCGAGGGACGACAGGATGGCGATCATGACCACCACCACCATGAGCTCGAGCAGGGAGAAACCTGCCTGAGGCTGTCGGCCATACGCACGCACGAAGACGATGCACAGCAAGGGCCATGCCCCGGCCCGGCGGGAGACCCGAGCCCGGGGATCGCGTCGATTCGTACGAGAGGGCGCCGAAATGCCTTGCGATACCCTGCAACGATTGCGGAGCACCGCGGGGGAAGGGCCTCGCAGAGAGGCGGTCGGGCGGTCTCCGGCTTGCGGTTGCATCGGTCCGACCGTATCACCGTCCCCAATGCGTGTGTGGAGTCTTTGGGCGTTTCTGGCAGTGGCGGCGACGGCGGCGGCGTGCAAGCGCGAGCCGCCTCCAGGGGCGGTTCCGCCGGGAGGGGGAAGGGGATCGCCGGGAGCTCCGGCCCCGACGACGGCGGCTCCCACCCCGTCCAACGCCCCCCATCCGTCCAACGCCCCCACCCCGGGGACCCCGCCTCCCTCGGCCGCGGTCGAGCCCCCCGCGCCACCCGAGAGCTTTCGCCAGAGCGCCCAGTATCTCCCGCAAGGGGCCGCCATGGGGCTCTGGACCCAGTCGGGGGCCGTGCGGCTCTTTACGGGTTCGACCGAGCTCTTCCAGGCCATCGACGGGGCCGGCGAGAAGTACATGGCCTATGGGTTTCGGCAGATGGCCCGCACCGACTATCGCAAGCCCCAAAGCGAGCTGGTCGTGACGGCAGAGGTCTATGACATGGGATCACCCCTCGGGGCCTTCGGTCAATACTCGATGATGTTGTCCGATGGGCGCGACCCGTCTACATTGGAGCCACAGGCTCAGAATGTAGGCGGAGGTGGGTTTCTTGGCACAAGCCAGTTGGTCTTCTGGCGCGGCCGACACCTGGTTCAACTCAACCTCGCCGACGACTCCGGCGAGCAGGATGAGACCGCCCTGCGGGTGGCCGCCCGCGAGGCGTTGATCCCTCTGGCCACGCGTATCGCGCAGTCTCTTCCGGGAGAGACCACCCCGCCGACCCCACCTCCGGGGTTCCCCGCAGACGAGCGCGTGTGGGGTGGGGTGACCTACCTGGCCAACAACGTCCTTGGGGTGGACAACACCGGGGCCGCCTGGGTGGCCCACTGCCGCAACGCCGCCGGGCGACGGTACCGCGTGGCCGTCTTCTCCCGCGATGGGGTCGCCCAGGCCCGCAGCCAGGTGGGTACCCTTCGGGGCGGACTCGGGGCCGCCGTCCCCGGTCTCGGCGACGAGGCGTACTGGTTGACCCACCCCGCCGCGGGCGACCTCCTCGTGGTACGCAAGGGCACCCGGGTGTGGGCCCTGGCTGACCCCGCCGGGACGACCACCGACGCCCTCGACCGGGACGGACGCGTGGCCCGAGCCCGCACCCTCCTGGCCGCCACCCCCTGAAACCCGGTCCACTCCCCTCCCCGTTAGGAACCCGCTGCCCCAGACAGTCCCCGCGGTCATTTGCGAAGCACCCCGTGCGCCGCTTACAGTACACGCCCGGTGAAGAGAGACACGGTCCCCAATGACTGAGCGACAACAACCCACCCGCCGCGAGCTCATCGCCCGCGGTCTCAAGGCCGGGGCCGTCCTCCTCGGGGCCGCCGGGGTCGCCCGGTGGCGCTACGACCGCGGAGGCTGGGCCGTCGACGGAGCCGCAGGGCCCCGCGAGGTGCGCGACTACCGCCGGGCCGATCGTGGAGGGCCGAGCGATTTCGCCGTCGTACGGGGCAACACCACCACCCGCCCCGGGGCCCTCGTCGAGCAGGCCGTGGCCGCCCTCGGGGGCATCGGGCGTTTCATCTCGCGCGGAGACATCGTGGTCCTCAAGCCCAACATCGGCTGGGACCGCACGGCCATCCAGGCCGCCAACACCAACCCCGAGGTGGTGGCCGCCATGGTGCGCCTCTGCCTCGGGGCCGGAGCCCGCCGGGTCGTGGTCACCGACGCGAGCTGCAACGACCCCGCCCGCTGCTTCCAACGCTCCGGGATCTGGAACCGCGCCCACGCCGCCGGGGCCCAGGTCGTCCTCCCGGCCGAGCATCGGTTTCGTACGATGCGCCTGCGGGGCGAGGTCCTCGACGAGTGGCCGGTGTACCGCACCCTCATCGAGGCCGACAAGGTCATCAACCTCCCCGTGGCCAAACATCACAACCTCGCGCGTTACACCGCGGCCATGAAAAACTGGTACGGGGCCCTCGGCGGCCGCCGCAACCGCCTCCACCAGTCCATTGACGTCTCCGTGGCCGACCTCGCCACCTTCATGCGCCCTACCCTCACGGTGGTCGACGCCATCCGGGTCTTGATGCGCAACGGCCCCCAGGGGGGCAACGTCGACGACACCCAACGCCTCAACACCGTCCTGGCCTCGGTCGACCAGGTGGCCGCCGATGCCTTCGGCTGCACCCTCATCGGCCAGCGCCCCGAAAACCTCCCCTTCCTCCGGATGGGCGAGGAGCGCGGGATCGGCACCCGCGACTGGCGCACCCTGCGCCCCCGAGAGGTCGCCTTCGACGCGCACGGAGCGGCCCAGCAGTACGCCCTGGTCGTGCCCGCAGAGGCCGACCCCAGCGACGTGGCCTTCGACATGTTTTATCCCCCCTCCGACCGCGTGGGACGCATTTCATGAGCGACCTCCCGTTGCCCATCCCCTGGCTCGGGGTCGTAGGCCCCGTGCCCTCCCTCGACGCCCCTTCGCCCGCCCCCGTGACGGTCGCCCCCGCCGTGACGGCCGCCCCTGCGACGGTCGCTCCCGCAGGGCCTGTCGCCAGCGTGGCGGTCTCGCCCGCGGCGGCCTCCTCCCCTGCGGTCACGGCCGGCCCCTCGGCGGTCGTGCGCCTGCGAGCCTGGGTGGCCAGACGGTTCAAAGCCCGCAAGCGCCCCGGGAGCGGTCTGCCCCCCCGGAAGGTCATCGCGGGGCTCCGCAACGCGCGGCGGGTGGCTCAGTTTGGGTTCTTGTTCTTGTTTATGTTCTTGCTGGTGCGGACGGAGTTTCGCGGCAGCTTCGCGGGCGGAGCCACGGTGGCCATGCCCTATCCCGTCGAGGGGTTTCTGCTGGCCGACCCCTTCGTGGCCCTCATCACCGCCCTCTCCACCCATACCGTCTACCGGGCCCTGTGGTGGAGCGTGGGCCTCGTGGCCATCACCCTCGTGTTTGGCCGGGTCTTCTGCGGCTGGATCTGCCCCTTCGGCACCCTGCATCACTTCTTCGCGTGGCTCATGCCCAACCCCCAGGGGGCCACCACGGGCTCCCGGCGCGTTCGGGCCAACATGACCCACAGCTACCAGAACGTGAAGTACTACCTCCTCGGCGCCTTCCTCGTCGCCGCGGTGTGCGGGAGCGCCATCGGGGGCCTCTTCGACCCCATCTGCATCTGCGTCCGGGCCATCGGTCTGGCCGTCCTCCCAGCCATGAACTACATCACCGGCCGCGGCCTCGACCTGGTCTCGCAGACCAACGTCCACGTCCTCCAGGTGGGCTCCGACGCCACCCGCGACGCCCTCGTGGCCACCGTGATGCAGCCCCGGCAGTTCTTCTTCCACCAGACCTGGATCATCGGCGGGCTCTTCTTCGTGGTCCTGCTCGCCAACCGCTGGATCCCCCGGATGTGGTGCCGGGTGCTCTGTCCCCTCGGGGCCACCCTCGGGGTGCTCGCCCGCTTCTCCATCGTGGGCATGGAGAAGGATCACTCCAAGTGCACCGACTGCAACCTCTGCCTCGTCGACTGCCAGGGGGCCGACAGCCCCCAGGGGGGCGTCAAACACCGCCAGGATGAGTGCCACATGTGCCTCAACTGCGAGGTGGCCTGCCCCGAGGATGTCATCAAGTTCCGGTGGTTCCCCAACCTCAGGAGCCACGGCCTGGCCCAGGACGACCTCGACCGCCGCAAGCTCCTCACCACCGCCGTGGCCGGGGCCGCCGTGCTCCCCCTCGCTCGCACGAGCGACACCCTCGACGCCAACTACTACGACCGCCTCATCCGCCCGCCGGGCTCGGTGGCCGAGCGCGACTTCATGGAGCGCTGCATCCGCTGCGCCGAGTGCATGAAGGTCTGCCCCAACAACGCCCTGCACCCGGCCTTCCTCCAGAGCGGGATCGAGGGCCTGTGGACCCCCATCCTCATCCCCCGCATCGGCTACTGCGAGCCGAGCTGCGTCCTGTGCGGCCAGGTGTGCCCCACCGGGGCCATCCAGAAGATCTCCGAGGTGCAGAAGCTCGGAGACCCCGTGCGCCACATCGAGCCCATCCGCATCGGGACGGCCTTCTACGACCACGGGCGCTGCCTGCCCTGGTCGATGGCCACCCCGTGCATCGTGTGCGAGGAGTTCTGCCCGACCTCCCCGAAGGCCATCTGGGTCGAGGAGGACAACGTCCCCGACCGCCAGGGCCGCACCGTGCACGTGCAGAAGCCCCACGTCGACCCGCAGCTCTGCATCGGCTGCGGGGCCTGCGAGAAGGTGTGCCCCGTGCAAGACCGCCCCGCAGTGTACGTCACCTCCGTGGGCGAGTCGCGCTCACGCACCAACGTCATCCTGCTCGAGACCAGCGACTACAACCGCACCTGACCCGCTCCGCACCTCGTCGCCCGATGCCCGATGGCGCGCTGGAATCAGGGCCCCGACGCAACACCCTGTTGCGCGCGGGCCGCCTTGTGCCGACCCCTTCTCCCCCGCATCTTGTCCTCAGCCATGCACGACCTCCCCGACGGCCCCCTCACCCGGCGCCAGCTCCTCACCGCGGCGCTCGGGGGGGTAGGCCTCGCGGCCCTGCCCGGCTGCACCCCCTCTCGCCCAAGCACGGCCCGCCGTGCCACGGAGGCCCCTGCCATGGCCCCTTCCCCCGCTTCCTCCGCGCGACAGCCCGTGGTGTACCTCCCCCACGGAGGCGGCCCCTGGCCCTTCGTCGACGGCCTCGGCGACCCCGCCGAGCTCTCGGCCCTCGCGGGATACCTCCGGGCTCTGCCCCGCCTCGGCCCCACCGCCCCACGGGCCGTCCTCATGATCTCCGCCCACTGGGAAGAGAGCCTCCCCACCGTGAGCGCCTCCCCTCGGCCGCCCATGCTCTACGACTACACCGGCTTCCCCGCGGAGTCCTACCAGGTCACCTGGAACGCCCCGGGCGACCCGGCCCTCGCCGCCCGGGTCCGGTCGCTCCTCGGGGCCGCGGCGATCGACTCGGCGGCCTCGGCCGACCGCGGGTTCGACCACGGGACCTTCGTGCCCATGAAGGTGGCCTGGCCCGAGGCCGACATCCCCACCGTCCAGCTCTCCCTCCAGGCGGGCCTCGATCCGGCGGCCCATCTACGCCTCGGGCAGGCCCTCGCCCCCCTGCGCGACGAGGGGGTTTTGCTCCTCGGATCGGGGATGAGCTACCACAACCTCCGGGCCTTCTTCCGCGACCGCGCAGAGGCCACGGCGGCCTCGGCCGCCTTCGACGCCTGGCTGGGCGAGACGGTGGCCCGCGACCCCGCCGACCGGGCCCTGCGGCTCCAGCGCTGGGCGCAGGCCCCGGCGGCCCGACGGGCCCATCCCCGCGAGGAGCACCTGCTGCCCCTGATGGTCATCGCCGGGGCCGCGGGAGAAGACCTCGGACGCGTCGGGTGGCAGGGGCAGCTCATGGCCGCCCGCATCTCGGCCCACCACTTCGGCTAAGCCCCACCTCGGCTGAGCCCTATCGCCGCGATCTCCACCAGCCCACGGTCTCGGTAAACACCGTGGCCAGATCGTCACCGGCGTCGAGGCCCCAGAACTGATCGCTCGGGTAGTTGTCGCGCACCTGCAACCGCCCGTTGCCCGGGAAGCGCCGGGCGTCGTTGGCGCTCTCGCCGCCGCGCAGGCCCGTCATCGCGTGCTGATGGCACCCGATGCAGTTGGACCGCACCAGCCCCGGCCCCGCGTCGATGTACGGGTTGGAACACCACGACGGCCCCCCCCGCCCCTCGTACACGGCCCGCAGGGCGGCCGCGAGGCTCGGGGCCCTCTCGGCGAAGCCCCCGTCGGGATCGGGATCGCCCTCGCGATAGTCGGTGGCCACACACATCTTGTAGCCGCTCCAGGGCCCCCCGAGGGCCCGCACCGCCGCGGGGCGATCGGCCCCGAAATCCTCGTCGGGGCGCGGCGACCACCACAGGGTGATGTTGACCCAGTGGTCGAGCTCCCGCGTACGGATGTGCAACCCCGCCAGACGGAAGTGCGACCCGCTCGGCAGGAGCATCGTGTAGATGGCCCTCGGGTCGGGGTTGACCGCGGGGCCGTCGCCCATGCCCCAGGTGGCCTCAGGGCCCGCCGCCAGATGGCGGGTGAGGGCCGCGGCGGAGGTGTCAAACTGCGGCATCGTCCAGCCCGCGTCGGCGCGGCGCCACTCCATCGCGACCGTAGCCGAAGCGAGCGGAAACACCCCTTGCAGGCACGCCGCGGCCTGGGGCTCGGGGGCCCGATGCCTGACCTCCAGCACGCCCTGGGCGGCGTCTCCGCGGGTGGCCACGGTGAGGTGAAACACCCCCGGGCCGGCGAGGGTGCAGCGCGCGTCGGGGCCCCGGTCGGTGCACCGGGGCGTGGCCACGGCCTCGGTCGCCCCCTCGCTCACGCGCAGCTCGGCCCCCGCGAGGGCGGAGCCTTCGAGGTGGGCCTCAAACTGGCCCCCGGCGGCGACGTAGAAGGGCCCCGCCCGATGTGCCGCGCAGCGCCCGAGGGCGAAGGGCTCGCGGAGCACCCGCTGGCTCGCTTCGGGGGCCCCCGGCGAGACGGCCACGGGGCGCTCGCCCTGGAGGCAGCGCAGCACCTCGGGGTAGCTGTTGAGCAGATGGCGGGCGGCGTCGGGGCTGAGGGCCACCCGACGGGCTCCCCCGAGGCCACCGAGCACGAGGTCCCGGTCGAGGGAGGCGAGGTAGCGGGCCCAGCGGTCGCCCTGCCAGGAGTCGAGGGTGTGGACGCGTCGGGTGTCGAGGCCGAAGACCTCGTCGAGGCGGGCCTCGGAGAAGCGCCCCGAGGCGGCCCGGCCTTCAGGACCGAGGCCCTCGTAGAGGGACTGAAAGAGCCGGGTGAAGTCTTCGCGGTCGTACCAGGTACGAAACCGCGGGACCGTGGCCTCACCCGCGGCGGTGGTCGTCGGCACGGGGACAGGGGCCAGGACCCGGGCGATGACCTCCCAGGCGGCCTCCCGGCGGGCCCGCTGCGACGTGCGCAGGGACTCGGCCCGGGCTGCGAGGGTCGCATCGGCGGGGTACGGAGCCGCGAGCCCGAGGACGGCCCGCTCGGCCACGGTGGCGGCGCTGGAGGCGGTGGCGACCCCTTCGCACACGAGGGGGTCGTCGGGGGGAGAGGAGCACGCCGACACGGTGGCCAACACCGCGAGGGTAAAGGCGGGGCCGACGTGCCGGGCGATCACTGCGACTCCGCGACCAGGAGGGCGTCGCTGGCCACCATGTGCTCGGGGCGGCTGCCCGCGGTGCGCACGATGAAGTACAGCCAGCCGTCAGACCGGAAGTGCGGGAAGAGGGCGTACTGGCCGGGGTTCATGTGGGTGACCCGGATGGTGCGGCCCGTGGTGAGCTCGATGAGGTAGATGTTGGACGCCCCGCGCATGGCGTACTGGGCGTAGCCCGCGTCGCGGGCCCCGGTGAAGCCGAGCTCGCGGGCGTCAGCGTCGGAGGTGGGCGAGATGTAGTGATGGATGGTCATCCAGCGCTCATCGAACGAGAAGGCAGGCTTGCCGCCCGTGACGCAGTACCGCGCGATCTCGGGGAGCTCGACGGCGAGGCCGCCCGCGCGGTCGACGACCATACGCCGCAGGACGAACCCGAGCTGGCTGTTGTTGGCCCCGGCCACGCGGGACACGATGAGGCCCGAGGAGGGCGAGTTGACCGCGTCGCCCTCGTAGGGGGTCGGGACCGAGGCCGTCCCGGCCTGGGTGAAGCCCGAGCCCGTGTTGGCCATGAGGGTGAAGCGGGTGCGGGAGTTGGCCGCGAACGGGGCCCGGGGGTCGCGCAGGGTGGGGCTGCGGCCGCCGTCGTCGCTCTCGAACTGGCCGTAGACGGCCCAGAAATCGGCCCCGTCGAGGCTGGTGGCCACGTGCTCGTAGAGGCCGATGGTGCCGTTGCGGGCGCACTGCGACTCGGTGAAGGCGATGCTCGCCGGGGTCCCCATGGTGAGCACGCTCTGCTCGCACACGAAGGCGCCCATGCCGTGCATGGCGAAGCCGCTGTTGTCGGGGAAGAAGGACGGGTCGTAGTTGGCCGAGCCGCGGATGACGCGGTTGGCCTGGAGGTCGATGAAGGCCACCGACGGGGACGAGCCGCGGACGCCGTGCGAGATGAAGCGGCCGTCGGCCGAGCTGCGGGTCCAGAACGAGGACTGGTAGTCCGTGGTGTGGAGCACGCGGAGGGTGGCCCCGGGCATGTGCTCCCAGGTGGCCCCGAAGGTGGTGGTGTTGGCCCGCGGGACGCTGGCGAGGCAGCCGCGGGCGTTGGTGGCGCCGTTGCAGCCGTGCATGAGCAGGTTGCGCTCGCGGTTGCGTACGGTCCAGTTGGTGGTGCGGATGGAGGTGAGGTAGCGGCCCACGTCGGCGGAGACGCCCGGGGTGCAGGTCTCGGGGCGGGGGTCGTCGGGGAGCTGGGCATCGAGCTGCGGCACCCCGCGGAGGAACCACTCGGCCAGGATGTCAAACTGCGGCTGGGTGATCTGCGCGACCATGGGCGGGGGCATGCCGACCCGCGAGACAAACTGCTGGTGGGCGGCCGTGGCGTCGGCCCCCCCGGCCCGCTGAAACACATGCTGGAACCACGGAAGGTTGGCCGCGGCGGAGAACACCCCGAGGCGCGAGGCGTCGAAGGATCCGTCGTCGGTGCCCCCCCGCAGACAGCGCAGGATGCCCTGGGCGGTGGCCGCGTCGCGTACGCTGTGGGTCGACTCGGGCACGCAGTTGGCGAGGGAGGTGTCGGTCAGGGCCCGCCAGTGACGGAGGGTCTGGCGGGTGATCCCGTGGCACTGGGTGCAGCCGTTTTCGGGGTGCTGGATGATGGCCAGGGCCTCGGTCGCCAGGGCCCCGTCGTCGAGCATGACGGGGTTGCGGAACACCGGCGCCTGCGACGGCCCGGTGTCGGCGACGCCCCCATCGCCGCTCGGGGTGCTCGGATCGTCGGAGCAGCCGCCGAGCCCGAGGCCCAGCACGAACACGGTACACCCGAGCATCACCCGGGACCTGGTGCGAAGAACGATAGTCATAGGGAGGGGACTTTCCTTGGGGGCATCTGAGCCAAAGGCCAACCTTCGGGCCGTCTATATCACACCCTGGCCCGCTGTGGGCGACGGCGGCGACGCATCGCAGCCAGGGCGGCGACGCAGGTCAGGAGTCCCCCGGTGCTTGCGGCTCGGGGCGCCCCGGGACGGGCCGTGCAGCCTCCATCGTCGGAGCCGTCGGAGCCTCCGGTGCGTACGGTGGCCGTAGCCCGGGCGACCTCCAGGGGGGCGGCCCGTCCCGAGGCGTCCCACAGCCGCAGGAGCTCGGTCCCGCGGGCGTCGGTGCGGTTGGCCCCGGCGATGGATTCGATGTAGTGCCGGGTGGTGCTGCGATACATCAGCCGGGCCGTGATGGGCACGGTGGCCCCCGAGGTCGGCAGCCGCACGGTGTAGGCGGCCTCGTCGTAGTGGCGCAGGGCCCCGTCGGGGCCTCCCGCGTAGTCGCGCCCGACGGGGGCGATCCGGGCCTCGGGGCGGGCTCCCCGGGGGGGGATCCGGGTGTCCTCCATCACGACCTCGTGCGAGGCCACGAAGTCGTTGAGCACCGGGCCCCCTCCCTCCATCCGCCCGAGCTGCAGGCGGTAGACGCGGGCCTGGGGGTCTTCGACGAGCTCGTCGTTGGCGTAGGCCCCGGAGACCACGGAGTCGCCCACCCGGAGCTCGATCCACATCACCCGGGCGTCTTCGTACCCCGTCGGGAGCTTGTGCCCTGTGAGGTTGGTCACCCGCACCCGGAGGGTCACCTGGGCCCCCGGGGCGGCCTCGGCGGGCACCTCGGTGATCTCGACCCGTGCGGCGGTGCGCAGGGTGGCCTCGACCCGGGCCCGGGCCGCGGTGAAGGCCGCGTCGGCCTCGCCGGGATAGGCCGCCCGCAGGAGGTCCATGCCCCAGGCGTTGGCCCCGTGCAGGTCGTGGCGGAGCACCCCAGGCCGGTTGGGGGCCGCCCCGATCCGGGCCACCCGCAGCGACTCCGTGGAGCTGGCCCCGGGCATGTGGCACGACTGGCAGGTCTCGGGGGACGGACCGCGCCCGAAGTCGCTCTGGAGCCACTCGCTGTAGGTGGTCTGCAGCGGCAGGAGGTAGCCCATGTCTTCGCCCGTCGGGGCGCGTCGGTTGCGGGTGGGGTGCTCGAGCTCGTGGCAGGTCCCGCACAGCTCGGACGAGCGCACGAAGGCGCTCTCGGCGGAGGTGTGTCGGGTGTTGCTGGCGGCGTCCGCGCGCGGCCCGAGGCGCGGGGGGGCAGAGCCCTCGGGGCCGTCGTTGAAGTACAGGGCCCCGTTGCGCCCGGCCATGCCCCTCGGGGCGGGGACGGCCCGGTGACAGGTGTCGCAGTGCACCCCGTCGAGGTCGCCCACGGCGCGGTCGAGCATGCCCGAGGCCGCGTGACCATTCTGGAAGGCCGTGGGCGAGTGGCAGCGGTAGCACCGCGCGGAGATCCCGGGGGCGTCTTGTTCGGCCACGGTGACGGTGGCGAGGAAGAGGGGATCGCGGGCGGCGTTGGCGAGCATCGACGGGGCCCAGGTGTCGTGGGCCCCGTACGACTCGCCCGAGGCCGTGGTGAGCCCGCTGTGGCACGTCCGGCAGGCGGAGACGGGCTCCAGGGGGTGCACGAGGCTGCCCGGGGGGGTCCCGGGCGCCAGTTGGGCCGTGGCCGACTGTGGGGAGAGGAGCCCCGCGAGTGACACTGCCAGCGCCCAGCCGCACCCTGCGGCCGAGGCCGCCCGTCCGTCACGATTCACGGGCGGGAGTATAGCCTCGATCGGGGGTCTCACTCAACCAGGACCGCCTCGCGCCCATGGCGGGCGACGCAGTCGTCGAGGCGTCGCAGGAGGGCCCGGCGACGGGCGTCGAAGGCCCGCACCTGGGGGGGGCGCAGCCGGCGGAGGGTGCCCTCGGGGTCGGTGTCCCGGGCGGCCTCCACGCGCAGGGCGGCCCCCGTCACGGCCCGCACCCGGGGCACCACCCAGGCCGGAACCCGACAGATCCCCTCGATCCCCCCTCGGTCGACGCGCTGCATGTTGACCGGGTACCAGGCGCGGTTGTTGTCGCGAAACACGAGGTTTCCGTGCTCGTCGGCGCGGAGGTTCGAGCCGTTCCAACGGTCGAAATTGGCCTGGAGGTAGTCGAAGGCGATGAGGGTGGCGAGCTGCAGGGCCCGGGTGCGGTGGGCGTCGGGGAGGGGGCGGGCGGGGTCGAGCCAGGCGTTCCAGATTCGTCGGTTTTCTGGGGTTTGTAGATCGATCCGGGCCAGGGTGGGCATCCAGTAGACGGCCGCCCCGGCCACCCGCCCGTTGCGCACGACCAGGTCGGCCCCCTGGGTGTGCCCCTCCAGGGCCGCGAGGGGCACCGTACGACTCACCGCCGGCGGAACCCTCTCCGTGATCCCCAACGCCCGGGCCAGCCGGTACCCCAGGATCTCGTGCCGCCACCAGTTGGCCTCCCCCCGCCGGGCCGGCTTGAACCCGATGTGCAGCCCGTCCCCAAGGTCAAGCTGGTAGACCATCGTGCTGCTGCTGTACCGCGCCAGCACCGCCCGCACGGGCCGCGTGGCCATGGCCGTCAGCAGGGCGTCCTCGTCCCACCCGCGAAACCTCCGCCCCCCCTCCTGCGCGTCCCTCTGCCCCACATAGGGGTTGTCCGGCAGGACCACCTCCGTGACCGCCCTCGGCGCCTCCCCGGGGTCCTCCACCGCCGGGATGGCCTCCGCCGCGGGCCCCTCCGCGGCCTCCACTGCCCGCGGAGGTCGGGACACGGCGCCGGGCCCCTCCGCCCCTACGGACGCCCCTACGGACGCCCCTACGGACGCCCCCACGGCCCCCCTGCGGCCCGCAGACGCCGCGCAGCCTACGATCCACAGCCCGAGCCCCACCGCCGCCACCACACGCCTCACGCTACGCCGCGCCTTCCACGGTTGCGTGGTGTAGCCCAGGGGCGGCCCTCTCGGCCAACCCCGATCGACTTCCCCCTCTCGGCATCGCCTCCAATGGCGCTACACTCCGCCCTCGTGTCCCCGGTTTCGCCTCCCTCCCAAAGGCCCTCTCCCTTCCTTGGCCTGCGCACGGCCTCGGTCCTCGGCCTCCTCGTCGGCGTCCTCGCCCTCGCGGGGATACGCTGCGCCGGGACCCAGTGCGCCCGCAACTCCGACTGCGGCCCGCGCCGGTACTGCACCGTCGAGGGCTTCTGCGGCACCGACTGCGGCGAAGACCGCGACTGCGAGAACGGCTACTGCGACCTCAACGGCCGCTGCCACTCGGGCGAGCGCCCCGACGCGGGCCCCCTGGAGGACACGGGCGAACCCCTCGCCGACACGGGCCTGCCTCCTCCCCCCGACACGGGCCGGCCCCCGCCGCCTGACACGGGCCGGCCCCCGCCGCCTGACACGGGCACCCCGCCCCCCCTCGACACGGGTGTCCCCCCGCCCCCCGACACGGGCCCTCCGCCCTTTGACAGCGGCCCGCCTCCCCCGGTGGACACAGGCTTTCCGCCTCCCCCCGACACCGGCACCCCGCCCCCCACCGACCGCGGGAACCCCGGCCGCGGGGCCTACCTCGACCTCTGCGCCTCGGGGTCGGATTGTATGTCCGGCGACTGCTTCGTGGTCCCCGGGGCCCAGGACGGGTTCTGCACCCGCCCCTGCACCGCGACCTTCTACGGCGGCTGCGGGGTCGGGCTGACCTGCGCCTTCGGCCCGGGGGGATCGTCCGCGGGCCGCTGCGTCCTCGACGACACGGGGGCCCGCTGCCTCGTGCAGTCCAACGCCTGCGCCCGGTACTGCTACAGCGGCGGGAGCAGCAACCCCGCCCACTGCACCCGCGAGTGCAACACCTCCCGCGACTGCCCCGCGGGCTTCGCCTGTCAGCCCACCACGACCACCATGGGCACGACCCGGGTCTGCGTCGACGTCGAGCGCCCCTGCGCCCGGGCCGCCGACTGCCCCACCAACCTCTGCCAGGGCAGCGGATCGTTTGTGGGCTGCACCGCCCTGTGCACCCTCAACTCCGACTGCCCCGAGCGGCTGCGGATCGACATCGGGAGCGGCCAGGTGGTCGACCTCCCCCCCTGGGAGTGCCTCACCGTGGGCGGGCTGCGCCGCTGCGTCCCGCCCCGCGTCGAGTTGGGCGGAGACCTGGAGGGGGCCGACCCCCTCGGGGGAGTGTGCCAGCGCACGGCCGGGGGCAACCGCTGCTACTCCGGGGTGTGCGACACCGAGAGCAACACCTGCGTCCAGGGGTGCTCGCCCGCGGGGGGCTGCCCGAGCAACACCGCGTGCCGCACGTGGCTGCCCGACGGCCCCTCGGGGCAGCTCCTGCTGGTATGCCGCCCCAACGGGAACCTCCCGCCCGGGGCCCCGTGCAACGCCGCGGCCCAGTGCCAGACCGCCCTGTGTCTGGGGGAAGGCGCCGCGGGGTACTGCACCCGCTGGTGCACCTCCGACGACTGCCCCACGGGCATGCGCTGCACCCCCGCCGGCAGGAGCCTCAACGGGATCCCGTTGAGCCTCTGCCAGCGGTAGGAGCTGTGAGCCGGGAGGGGCTCAGCCCGCGGCGGACTGGAAGTTGATGCCGAGGGCTTCGCGGAGCTGGAAGTAGGTAGGCGAGAGCGAGAAGGTCACTACGTCCTTCAGCTTCTCGTTGGCGGCGAGGTCGCCGGGCAGGCCGGGCTCCAGGGAGATCATCTTCTTGACGATCTCGAGGTCGCCGCACATCAGGAAGCCGGCCCGGGCCGAGGTGAGCTCGACGCTCTGGTACCACTTCTTGATGTTGGACGACCCGCCCTGCTCCAGGAAGACCCGGACCACCTTGCGCAGGCCCTCCGAGGCCATGGGGTCGGCCGCGAGGAGGGGGGCGAGCTGCTGGGCCACGGCGTCGGCCTCGGGGGTCACGGCCTGGTCGGCCTTGACCACCTTGATGGCCCCCAGGAGGATGGCCGTGAGCTCCTGGACGGTGGGGAAGAGCACCCGGATGTAGTGCTCGTTGCGGTAGTACGCGAGGTGCTTGGCCGCGGCGAAGGCCAGCTCGTGTTGGGTGAACCCCGACAGGAGCCCCTGCCCCGAGAACGACGCGATGGGCTCGCTCGGCACCCAGGCGAGGCCCCCGGGCTGGGTCTGCCGCAGGAAGATGTACGGGATGGGCAGGGACAGGGCCTTGCTCGCGTTGGCCAGGGCCCGCACGAGGGCCACCGTGCTGGTGTTGGGGTCCTGCTGGTCGGCCTGGGTGAAGCCGAACCGTGCGATGGGCTGGGCCTTCACCCGGCGCAGGGGCCCGAGGATGGCCGCGAAGATCTTGCCCACCACGGGGTCTTCGTTGGGGTGGAAGAGGGACTTGACCCACAGCTCCTCGGTGAGGCGCTCGGTGGGCTTGTACGGGTTGCGGGGCTTGTACTGCTCGTAGAAGGCCCGGAGGTCTTCGCGCACGCGGTCGCGCAGGAGGAAGGTGGCCGTGGCCGCCACGCACCAGGCCGGGTCGTACTGCCGGAGCTGGTAGTACAGGTCGTAGATGGCGTGCAGGGCGTCGGCGTTGCCGAAGTCCTTGTCGAAGATCACGCCCCAGCGGGTGATGGCGCTCTCGGCCTGACCCGCCCGGGTGTAGAGCTCGGCCAGGATCTTGTGCTCCTGGATGTCGTCGGGGTGACGCTCGGACGACATCTCGAAGCAGCGTACGGCCTCGGCGAGCTGGCCCGGGAGGCGGTCGCGGTAGATGAGCCCCAGGCTGTGCAAGAGGCTGAACTCCAGGTCCTTCTTGCCCTTCCCCGCGACCCTGGCGATCATCTTGCGGTACGCCCGCTCGAGCTGCTTGAACTCGCGCCGGGCCGTGAGGATCTCGTTGATCTTCGCGAAGGGCTTGAGCTCGTCGGGGTTGTAGTCAAGCGCCTTGTTGTAATGCACCAGGGCGTCGTCGGCGTTCTTCAGCTCGGCGTTGCACAGGGTGGCGATGGTGTACTCGTACCGGGCCTTGTTGACCGGGCTGGCCTCCAGCTCGATGAGGCGCTCGACCACCTCGATGAGCTTCGACCACTGCCGGGTCTCCTGGTAGAGGGCCGCGAGGCGGGTCAGCAACGGGCGGTCGTCGGCCCGGATCTCCACGGCCCCCGCGAGGGCCCCGATGGCCTTGTGGGGGTTGCGGGCCTTCTCCTGCCACAGCCCCGCGATCTCGACGAGCATGGCGTACCGCACGTCGTCGGCAAACTCGTTGTCGAGGATCTGGGTCTTGTACGCGATGACCTGCTCCCACTCGCCCCCGGCGGTGTAGGTCTCGATCATCGCGTCGAGGGTCTCCCGGTGCCCGGGGACCTCCTCCAGGGCCTTCTCCAGGAAGTTGACCGCCCGCTTCTTGTCGCCCTGCTCGCGCTTGACGATGCCGAGGCGGCGGTAGAGGTCGGCCCGGTCTTCCGCCGGGAGCTCGTCCTTGTGGTGCACGAGGAGCACCTGGTAGTGCTTGAAGGCCCCCTCCCAGTCGCCCTTGTCGAAGTGGGCGTTGGCCAGGCTGCGGATGGCCTCCAGGTTGGAGCGGTCGAAGCTCTGGGCCGCCGCGAAGGCCTTGATGGCCCGGTCGGTCTTGCCCAGGGCCGCGGCCACACGGCCCATGGTGAGCTGGAGCTCGAGCTGCTCGGCGGGGTCGCGCCGGGCCGCCCGCCGCACGAGGACCTCGGCCAGGGGCTCGGCCTCGGCCCACTGCCCCTGCTGAACATAGACCCGGCACAGGGGCCACGCGGCCTCCTCGTTGTCGGGGTCGTTCTCGAGGGCGGCCTGCCAGCAGCGTACGGCCATGTCGGGCTCGTCGAGGTGCTCGGCGTTGACCCGCCCGAGCTCGGCCAGGAGCCTGGCCCGCTGCCGAGGCTGCTCGGTGACCTGCTGCTCGCGGTCGAGGTAGCGCGACACGAGGTGCCAGTCCTGCTGCCGCTCGGCGAGCTGCCGCAGCGACGTGAGGGCCGGCAGATACGCGTCGTCGAGGTCGAGGCACGACTGGTACAGCTCCGCGGCCCGGGCCTCGTCCTCGAGGTGCTCCTCGGCGATCCGGCCCACCCGGTGCCGCAGCTCGACGGCCCGGGCCCGGTCGTGGGCCAGGAGCTGCGAGAGCTGCTCCAGCATGTCGAGGGTCCGGTGCCAGTCCTTGCGCTGCTCGTAGAGCCTGGCCAGGCCCTCGAGGGCCGGGACGTTGTTCTCGTCGATCTGCAGGACGTTGAGGAGGGCGTCCTCGCCGTGGTCGGGGTCGTTGAGCTCCTCGGAGTAGACCCGCCCCATCTGGGTGTAGAGGGCCACCCGGTCGGCCCGCTCGGGGGTGGCCACGAGGTGGCGCTCGAGGGTGTTGATCAGGTCGCTCCACCGGGCCGTCTGGCGGTAGAGGCGCTCGAGGCCCCGCAGGGCCGGGTCGTGGCCCGGGTCGATCTCCAGGACCTCCTCGTAGCGCGCGATGGCCAGGTCGGGTTTGACAAACTCCTCCTCCTGCATCTCCGCGATGCGCCCGAGGAGCTTGATGCGCTCGCGCTCGGTCTCGGCCACCTCCAGCTGAAGCTCGAGGACCCGCAAAAGGGCCGCGCTCTGCCCGAGCCGGGCGTACACCCGCTCGAGGCCCCGCAGGGCCGCGAGGTTGCCCGGCTCCAGGGCCAGGACCTCGTTGTACTCCGCCTCGGCCGCCTCCTGGGCCCCGAGCTGGTCTTCGAGGGTCTCGCCCACCTGGAGGCGCAGGGCCACCACCTGGGCGGGGTCTTCGGCGGCCTCGACGCTGCGCCGCTGGGCCTCGACGAGGCGATCCCACGCCTCCTGCTGGCGAAACACCCGGGCCAGGGCCTCGAGGGCCCCGAGGTCGCGGGGGTCGACCGACAGGGCGGCCTCGTACTGCTCGATGGCCCGGGCGGGCTCGCTCAGGTTGCGCTCGTACACCTCCCCGAGCTCGACGTGCGACCGCTTGCGCTCTTCGGGGGTCCGGGCGATCTCGGTGCAGCGCTGCAGGAGCCGGGCGGCCTGGCTCCACTGCCCGAGCTTGCGGTACAGACCCGCAAACTCGCGGTGGGCCTTGAGGTTTCCCGGCTCGGCCTTGACGATCTGGGCGTAGATCGGGGTGGCGTACTCCTGGTGCCCGCGGTCGGCGTACCACCGGGCCACGTGCAGACCCAGGGAGGTCTTGCGGGGCCCCGCGGGCTCGGACTCGTAGGCCGCCACGGCGACCTTGAGGAGGTCGTTCCACTTGCCGGCGGAGGCGGCGAGGCGCTCGAGGGTCTGGACGGCCTCGTCCTGGTCGACGTCCTCCTCCCAGGCGATCTGGGCCGCCGCGAAGGCCTGCTCGCGGTCGTGCAGGCGCTCGTCGTACGTCCGGGCCGCCATCACCATGAAGGGAACGGCCTCTGACACCGCCCCCGCGTCCGCCAGGGCGTCGTGCCGCGAGACGTAGAGGGTCCCGAGGTCGTCCCAACGCGCGGCCTCGGTGTGCAGCCCCTCCAAAGCCCGGAAGGCCCCCTCGTGCAAGGGGTCGACCTCCAGGACCTTCTCGTACGCCC
Organism: uncultured Myxococcaceae bacterium; assembly: GCA_964447205.1. Classification (GTDB taxonomy): domain Bacteria; phylum Myxococcota_A; class Polyangia; order Polyangiales; genus JAEUKH01. The sequence continues at coordinate 28,887 of CAYUSB010000055.1, read as the reverse complement.
CGCGACCCCCGTCCCGGTCGCCGAGGCGGGTGTCCCACACCGCGGCCACCTCCAGGAAGAGGGCCACCTTGGCCGCCGGGAGCTCGACGATCCCGGCCTTGCGCTCCAGGACCTCGACCACCTCGCGCCACTCCTCCTGGGCGGCGTGGATCTCCAGGAGGGCCTCCACCGCCGTCAGATCGGCCGGGTCGACCTCCAGGACGTGCCGCCACGCGTCGACGGCCTCCCAGCCCTGCTGGAGGGTGCGCCAGAACACCTGGCCGAGCTCGGTGTAGACCGCCTTGATCTCCTCGTCGGGCAACGAGGCCGCCCCGACCTGCAGGAGGGTCTGGAGCGTGAGGACCAGCTCCTCCCAGCGCTGTCCGCTGCGGTAGATGGCCGCCAGGGCCCGGTGGGCGTCGAAGCACCCGGGGTCGAGGTCGAGGGCCCGGCGGTACCCGTCGATGGCCCGCTCGACGTCGCCCACCCGGAGCAGAAACACCTCGGCCACCCGCAGGGCGATGGCCGTCCGCTTGTCGGGGTCGTCCTCGCTGGAGAGCTGACGCTCGAGGATGTCGACGAGCTCGTTCCACCGGGAGGCGGACTCGTGCAGGGCCGCGAGGGCCCCGAGGGTCTCAGGCTCCTCCCCCCGCAAGATCAGAACCTGCTCGTACAGCCGCACGGCCTCGTCGGGCTGCCCGAGGTAGTCCTGGGCCAGGAGGGCCATCCGCCCGTAGATCTCCGACTGCTCCCCGTCGCCCTCGGCCACGTCGAGCCGCCGCTGCTCGACGGCGTAGAGCTCGGGCCAGCGCTCGAGCTCCTGGTAGAGCCCCGCCAGGGCGTCGAGGCTGGGCTTGTGCTGCGGGTCGATGTCGTCGACGATGGCCCGGTACCACCGCACGGCCCCCTCCGCCTGCCCGAGCTCCGACTGCACGAGCTCGGCGAGGCGGAAGGTGAACTCCGTCCTGGTCTCGGGGTCTTCGGCCACCTGGGCCCGACGCTCGAGCACCGAGGCGAGCTTCTCCGCCTCGCCCGAGGCCGCATAGATCCGATCGAGGGCCTCCAGGGCCGCCGGGTCGAGGGGGCTCACCCCCAACACGAAGCTGTAGGCCGCCTCGGCCGACTCCAGGTCGCCGAGCTCCTCCTCGTGAACCCGCGCGAGGCGCTTGCCGATCTCGGTCCGCACCGCGTCGGAGACCTCCTCGGCCTCCACCACGTCGGCGTACACGTTGGTGAGGTCGGCCCACGACCCCGTGGCCGCCGCGAGGCGCTCGAGCTCTGCCTGGAGGGACTCGTCGAGGGGGGCGTCCTTGAGGGCCCGGCCGAGCCAGCCGAAGGCCCCCACGGCGTCGCCGAGCTGCTCCTCGGTGAGCTCGGCCAGCTCGCGCAGGCGAGCCACCACGGCCTCGGGCTCGGACACGAGGTCGAGGGTGCGGGCCTTGAGCTCGCCGAGGCGGTCCCAGGCCTCGCCCATGCGGTAGATGGGCTCGAGGATGGCCGCGATCTCAGCCCGGCGGATGTCCCGGCCGAAGAGGTCTTCGAGGGCGGCCACGGTGGCGTCGTGGTCGGCCTGGGTGTCGAGGATCTCCCGGTACGCCGCGAGGGCCCCGTCGACATCGCCGAGGCGGTGCTGGAGGGTCTGGGCGAGGCGAAACCGCACCTCGACGGCCTCGTCGGGGCTGAGGTCGGGCAGGGCCACGAGGCGCACGAGGACGTCGGCCATCTCGCGCCAGCGCTCGAGGGCCTCGTAGAGCCGGTCGAGGCTGCGCAGGGCCTCCCCGTCGTCGGGGTCAACCTCCAGGGCCAGGAGGTAGCGGGCCACGGCCCCGTCGCCGTCGCCGAGCTGCGACTCGCAGAGCTGACCCGCCCGGTGCAGGAGCTCGAGCTTGCGCCCGGGGTCGTCGCCGAGGCCGGGGAGGGCCCCGTCGAGGCTCTCCACCACGGCGGCCCACTGCCCGAGGTCGCCCGCGAGGCGCTCGAGGTTGCCGAGGACCTCGTCGTTGTGGGGGTCGAGGGCGAAGGCCCTGCGGTACGCCACGAGGGCGGCCTCGGGGGCGTCGAGCATGCTCTCGTGGATGGCCGCGATGCGCGTGAGGAGCTCGATCTTGGCCACCGGGTCGGGGCTGTGCCCCACCTCGATCTCCAGGACCTCCACCACGCGGTCGTAGGCCCCCGCGGCCTCGAAGACGGGCTCGAGCACGGCCGCGGCGGCCATGGGCTCGGCCTCGCCCCGCACGATCACCCCGAGGGCGGCGACGGACGGGACGTGGTCGGGGATCGACTCCAGGATCTCGCGGTAGATCTCGACGGCCGCCCCCACCTGCCCGAGGCGCTTGTCGTAGAGCTCGGCCACCCGAAAGCGGTACGCGGCCACCTCGTTGGGGTCGCCGGCGAGGTCGGCCTCGCGCTCGAGGATCCCGAGGAGGTCTTGCCAGCGGCCCTGGGCCGAGTAGAGCTGGTCGAGGCGCTGGATGGCCACGAGGTCGGTGGGGTCGAGCTCGAGGACGCGGTTGTACGCGTCGACGGCCCGGGGCCCGTCGTCGAGCTCGCCCTCGTGCACCGCGGCGATCTCGAAATAGAGCCGCTTCTTCTCGTCGGGGTCGGTGAGGAGCTCGGCCTTCTTCTCGTACACCCCGAGGAGGGCGGGCCAGTCCGAGGCCCCGATGAAGAGCCGCACGAGGGCGTCGAGGGGCCCCACGTCGCCGTCGTCGACCTCGGCGAGGCGCTGGTAGGTCTGCACCGCCGCGGGGGCGTCGCCGAGCACGGTCTCGTAGATCTCCCCGGCCTGCCACAGGAGCTGCTTGCGGGCCTCGGGGTCGTCGACGGCCTCGGCCTTACGCACGAGGACCTGGGCGAGGTCGGCCCCCTGATCGACCACCTGGTACAGCCGCTCGAGGGCCTCGATGGCCTCGAGGTCGTGGGGGCTCCGCCCGAGCACGGCGGCGTGAAACCCGATGGCCCGGGCGGGGTCGGCGAGGTCTTCCTCGGCCACCTGGGCGGCCCGTCGGTGCAGGAGGGTCCATACGGCGGGGTCGGGGTCGGCCTCCACGGCCGCGATGCGGGCCTCGAGCACGGCGAGGAGCTCGGCCGGGCGCCCGAGGACCCGCCCGAGGCGCTCGAGGCCGCTCAGGGTCTCCTCGCGGCCCGGGTCGTCGGCGAGGGCCCGCCCGAGGGTGGCGAAGGCCGCCCCGCCGTTGTCGAGGGCGTCTTCTTGAATCTCCGCGAGGCGATGCAGGAGCTCGACCCGCCCGGCCGGGTCGGGGGTGACCCCCACCAGGGTCTCGTACGCCCGCTCGAGGGCCTCGTACGACCCGCGCTCGCGGTACACGGGCTCGAGGACCCGCACCACCGCGGCGGTGTGCTCGGGCAGGGCGATCATGGCCTCGAGGGCGGCCACGGCCTCCTCGTTGGCCGGGTCGCGCACGAGGATCTCCTCGTACAGGGCGACGGCCGAGGGGCGGTCGTCGAGGTGGGCGGCGTACACCCCCGCGAGGCGCAGGCGCAGGGCGTCCTCCTCCTCGGGGGTGCCCACGAGCCCGAGGCGGACGTTGAGGTTCTCCGCGAGCTCCTGCCAGCGGCCGAGGCCTTCGAGCAGGGCGTCGAGGGCCCCGAGGGCTTCGACGTCGGTGGGGTCGCGCCCGAGGGCCTCGCGCCAGGTGTTGACCGCGGCCTCGGGGTCACCAAGCCGGACCCGGTGGGTCTCGGCGATGCGGGCCAGTACCTCGCGTTGGGCGTCGGGGTCGGACAGCTGCTCGTAGCGCCGCCGCATCACCCCGAGGGCCTCGTGCCAGCGCCCGGCGACCACGTAGGCCCCCTCCAGGGCCTCCAGGGCGTCGAGGTCGCCCGCGTCGTGGGCCAGGAGGTGCTCCAGGGCCCCCACGGCGGCCCCGAGGTCGCCCCGGCGCCTGCCCTCTACGTCCGCCACCCGGAGCCACAGGCTGCGGCCGAGGGGGGTGTCGTTGTACCGAATGGCGGCCTCGCGGAAGAGCCCGCTCACCCGGGGCCAGCCCTCGACGGGCTCGGCCGCGGCCAGGAGGGTCTCGGTGAGCCCCTCGTCCGCGGGGGCGTCGCGGAAGGCCCGGCCGTACGCGTCGAAGGCCCGGGCGGGGTCGCCGAGGAGGCTCCCGCACACGTCGCCTACGCGCGTGAGGAGGGCCACCCGGGCGGCCGGGTCGGTCTCCGCCGCGGCGAGGATCTCCAGGGCCCGGACGGCGCTCTCCCAGTCGCTCTGGAGGTCGTACACGGGCTGCAGGATGGCAGCGGCCTCGGCCCGCCAGGTGGGGTCGTCGAGGAAGGCCTCCAGGGCCTGCCGGGCGGCGGCGTTGTCGGTGTCGGCCGCGAGGACCTCGCGGTAGAGCCCGAGGGCCTCCTCGGTGCGCCCGAGCCGCCCGGCGAGGGTCTGGGCGAGGCGGAGCTTCACCCCGGCGGCCGCGGCCTCCTCGCCCATCATCTCGTGCAGGTCGAGCTCGCGCCGCAGGACCTCCGCCAGGGCGTCCCATTCCTCCTGCCGGGCATAGAGCCGGTCGAGGGCCCCGAGGGCCTCGGGCTCGTCGCCGGTCTCGGCGATCATGGCGTTGGCGGCCTCGACGGCCCGGGGGTAGTCCTTGAGGTCTTCCTCGGCCACCCGCACGATCTCGAAGAGCACCCCGCGGCGCTCCTCGCCGGCCTCGGCCCCGGCGAGGCGGGCCTCGAGGACAGCCAGGAGCTCGGCCCACCGGCCGTTGGCCCGCAGGAGGCCCTCCAGGGCCACCAAAGCGTCGCCGTGCAGGGGCTGGTCGGCCAGGATGGCCCGGTACTGGGCCGCGGCGTCGTCGACGCGCGCGAGGTGCCCGGCCAGGACGTCCCCGAGGCGCAGGCGCAGGCGGGCGAGCTCTTCGGCGGAGGCGAGGTCTTTGACCTGGTCGATGGCCTCACGGAGGGCCACGACGACCTCTTCCCAGCGCCCCGAGGCGCTCGCCGCGCGGGTGAGGTCCTGGGCCGAGCCGTCGCCGAGGGGGTCGAGGGCGAAGGCCCGGCGATACCGGTCGAAGGCGTTGTCGGGCTCAGCCAGGTCGCCCTCGTACAGGGCCCCGAGCTGGCGCAGGGTGGCCAGCTCCTCGTCGCCCGGGGCGTCCCCCGCCCGCCGAACCTCCAGGACCCCGGCGAGCTTGCGGGGGTCCTTGGCGGCGGCGTAGATGGGGGCGAGGCGCAGGGCGGCGGGGCGGTTGCTCGGGTCGATCTCGAGGACCTTCTCCAGGTACCGGGCGGCCCGGTCGGTCTTGTCCTTGCGGACCTCCCACAGCTCGGCGATCTTGGCGTACAGGGCCACCCGAGCCTCGGGCTCGAGGGTGGCGCTCTCGGCCTCGCGCTCGAGGGTGCGGATGAGCTCGTCCCACCGGCCGCTGTCGGCGTAGAAGGCCTCGAGCTCGTCCCAGGCGTGCATGGCCAGGTAGCGCTTCTTGAGGGCCTCCTGGGCCCGGCGGTCGTTGGGGTCGAGGGCGAGGACGCCCTGCCAGGCCTCGACGGCGAGGGCGTCGTCGTTGAGCTTGTCGCTGGCGATGAGGCCGAGCTTGACGAGGAGGGCGACCCGGGCGGCGGTGTCGTCGGTCTGGGCGGCCTGGGCCCGCAGGACGGGGGCGAGCTTGTCGTACTCGCGCGACTTCTCGTAGAGGGACCCCAGTTGGGCGAGGGCGTCGTGGTGGCCCTCGTCGCGGCGCAGGACCTCCTCCCAGGCCTCGATCGACAGCTCGGGCTTCTTGACCTTCTCGGCGACGAAGCGGGCGATGGAGAGGTAGCGCTCAAACTGCTCGCCCGCGGGGGCCTGGGCGGCCTCGCGGCGCAGGAGGGTCAGGAGCTTCTCCCAGTCGCGGCGCTTCTCGTACATCGCCTTGACGAACTCCACGCTCTGCGGGGCGTCGGGGGCGATCTCGAGGATGGCCTCGTGGGCCTTGAGGGCCTCGGCCTGGTTGGAGAAGCGCTCGACGTAGAGGGCGGCCACGCGCTCGAGGAGGCTCACCCGGGCCCCGACGTCGTCGAGGAGCTCGGCCTTCTGCTGGAGGGTGCGGATGAGGTCTTGCCAGCGCTTGGCGCCCTCGAAGCGGGCCGCGGCCTCGTCGAGCTCGCGCAGGCGCTCGGGGTCGGGCCCGGGCCGAAGGGTCTGGGGGCCCTCGGTGGCGAGGTCGTCGGAGCTGCTGGGGTCGATCCCGGGGAGGTTCTCGGAGTTGCTCATCGTGTCACCGCGGGGCGCGGGCGCAGCGCCCCATCACTTTCGGGCTTTGGAGACTTGTGGACGCCGCGGCCTCGGGGAGACGGTCTGAGCCCGCCCGACGCTCTGGCATGGAGGCGTTGGAGCAGGGCGACCTAGCGCCCGCCCGTGGACTGCAGCTCTGCGAGCTTGTTCTGCGCGATGTCGAGGTACTCCCGCGGGGCCGAGCCCCCCCGGGCCTCTACGAAGCGCTGCAGGTACAGGATGGCCTGCTGCCTCCGCTCGGGGATCTCCGCCGAGGTGTACCCCGCGGAGAACAGGGCCTCTGCCAGCTCGGGGTCTTCCCGATGGGCCGCGAGGAACGACTCGATGGCCGGCTCGCGCTGGCCCTGCTCAAGCAACACGTTGCCAAGAATGTTGTGCATCGACCCGCGCTCGAGGGCCCCCTCCGGCGCGATCCGCAGGCCCTCCCGCAGCACCGTGGCCGCCCGCTCGTAGTCCCGCACGCGGTAGTACGCCCTGCCGAGCCGCACGTAGGCCCGGTACACCCGCGGGGCCTTCGTGATGGCCGTGGTGTACGCCGTGAGGGCGGCCTGGGGCTCGTCGAGCTTCTCGGCCACCTCCCCGAGGCGCACATAGGCCATGTAGTAGTTGGGGTTGATCTGCGTGGCCTGGGTGTAGGCCCTGCGCGCGTCCTCCCAGTGCTCTTGCTGGAAGTGCGCGTTGCCGAGCTGGAAGTGGTACTCGGGGTTGCGCCCGTTGCGCCCGATGGCGCGGGTGAGGGCCTCGGCCGCCGCGGGCCACTGCTCCTGCCGCATGTGCACGAGGGCCAGGTTGTACAGCGGCTGATCAAACTTCGGGTCTTCGTCGGCCGCCCGCTGGAATCGATCGCGCGCGTCGGCCAGACGGCCCCCCCGGAGCATGTTCATGCCCTGGTTGTTGTCCTCCACCGCCTCGCGGCTAAACTCGCTGCAGCCCGCGGCCAACGCCGCGGCACACATCACAATCAAAACCGCCCGCTTCATCCGTGCCTCGCAGCGCCCCGCACGCGCAGGGCGGCGCGATCATAGGGGACCGCACGCCGCGGGCTCAACCACGAAAGCACTCCCCGCGCACGTCTTCTCCCGGCGGCCTCGACCCCGATCACGCGCGGGGGCCCGGCAGGGTCCGCGCGTCGCCGAGGGCGCCGAACGACCGATGGGTCCGCCCGCCCTACGCACGGGGGGCGCGTAGGCCGAGGGATCGACGGCTTCATCGTACAGGGAGGAGACCGCAGGGAGGCTGCGGCAGAGGCTACGAGGGGGGGGACCGAGGCGCGGACGGCGGGCGCGGGGCCCGCCTGCGGTCACTGATCGGCGGGCTGGAGGTTGAAGGGGTAGTTGACGGTGACCACACCGCCCCCCTCAGGCGCCGGAAACTGCCAGCGGCGTACGGCGTTGGCGATGCACTCGCCCACGCTCGGCACGGCGATGGAGCTGTCGGCCACGTTGGATCCCATCACCGAGCCCGTCCCGCCGATGACGAAGCGCACGACCACGCGGCCGGCGATGTTGGGGCTGGTGGCGAGGCCCTGCTCGTAGCAGTGGTTGACCTGCCCGAGGTTGCGCAGCACCACACGCCGGATGGCCTCGGGGGACAGGAGGCCCGTCACGGTCGGCGGCGAGGCCCGCACGGTGGGGCCCGAGTTGCCGCGGTTGCGCAGGCCCCGGCCGGCCCCCGAGCCGTAGCCCTGGCCCGTGCCCGTGCCCGACCCGTGGCCCATCGTGCCGATGTTGCCCATCCCGATGGTGCCCTCCCCGGTGCCACCGCCGCCCCAACCCGTCCCGGCCCCGCCGAGGCCGCCGTACCCGAAGGCGTCGCCCTCGGTGGCCCCGGTCATGTTGCCGTTGGCGTTGTTGTCGCTGAGGCCCGACTCGGTCATCCCCCCGAAGGGCGACACGATGCCCGAGGAGCCACCGGCCATGGCCCCTCCGGCGGCCCCGAGGGCCGCGAAGATGCCGCGGTTTTGCACCTGCTGCCGGGCCGCCTCGCGGCTGAGCTGCGGGGGCTGGTTGTTGTTCTTGATGGCGTAGCGGGCGTTGCGCTGGGGGGCCTCGCGGCGGCCCATCTTGCCCTCGTCGCCCGCGTGGCGGGTGCCCGTCCCGCCCTCCTGCTGGTCGTTCTGCTGTTGGGGCGGGGGCTCGGGCTGGCGCTCCTGCTGGCGCTGGATGAAGGCCCGCAGCTCGGCGAGGCGGTCGTCGCTCGACGACGACGACAAAAAGCCCGAGTCGTCGGAGACGGCCAGGTGCAGGAGCAGCATGGCGGCCGACACCGCGATCCCCGACCCGACCACCGACCCCACGAGGGCCGTGTCGCGCTTGAGGTGCCCGGCCACGAGGCGACCCGGGGCCACCACCTTGGCCACCACGGTGAGCCCGCCGATCTCCTGGCGGTAGCGGCCCTCGGGCTGGATGTTGACCTCGAAGGCCCCCGGGACGGCCGTCGAGGGCCGGGCGTGGCCCTGGGCCTTGAGGTCGTCGAGGGAGCGCTTGTCACCCTGGAGCTCGACCTCCCCCGTGGCCCCCGGCAAGAACACAAACCGCGACCCCCCGGAGTTGATCACCGTCGGCAGGTCGCCCACGGCCCCGAGGGTGTCGTCGCTCACGATGAAGCGCGTCACGTCCTCGACGGCGTGCTCGTTCTTGTTGTTGAGGACGATCCCCACCCCGGAGCCCACCAGGGCCGTGGCGGCCCCGATCCCGCCCACGATGAGGCTGGTGCTGCGCTCGAGGTGCTGGGGGTCGCTCATGGCGGCCCCGGCGATCATCAGGGCCCCGCCGACACCCCAGAGGCCGCCGCTGACGGCCGCCGTGGGGGCCTTGGGGGCCTCCTTCGAGGTGAGCACGAAGGTCGACCCGTCGCGCAGGTGGGCCACGTGCAGGATGCTGGTCTTCCACAAGACCGTCACCTCGACGGCGTGGCCTCCGACCTCTTCGACCTCGTGAGCGTTGATCGACCCGCGCTTGATGAGCTGGTAGATCTCCTCGCCCTCCATCCCGGGCTCGACGGGGCTCGACGGGCGGTACGAGGTGCTGCCCACCGAGGCCACCGGGGCCATGGCGGCCGCGGCCAGGGGAGCCACCGCGGTGACCGAGACGCCCGCCTCGCGGGGGAGGCCGATCTCGATGAGCACCTCGGTGCTGCCGATGAGGATCACGTCGCCCGAGCGCAGGGTGGCCTTGTTGACCGGCTGGCCGTTGACCCGGGTGCCCGACCCCAGGTCAATGATCTGCACGTCGTCGGGCTTGGCCTCGATGACGGCGTGCATCCGCGCCACGCCCTCGTCATCGATGCGCAGGTGGGACTTCTGATCGCGACCTACCTTGATGACGTCTTGTGCCACGGTCTCCGTGCGCACAACCTGGCCATCCTGGCGGATCTGAAACGTAAGGGGTACGACCAACTTCTGTGCCATTGCAGCCCCGTGTGCAGACGTCGTGAGTGAACGCCTGCGATCCTTTCTGGTCACCGACGATCCGAGGAGGGAGTCGCGGCGCCAGAGACACTGACAACACCAGGACGGGGAGGGTTCCGTCGGGCGGGGTGGAATCTACGCGATGGGGGGGAGGGCGGTCAACGCCGCAGAGGAGATTGGGCCCCACATTGCGCAGGGCCACCGGGGCCCCTCCGACTTGGGGCCCCGCAGAGAGCTCAGAGATTCTCGACGGACTTGAGCATCTCGGGCACGAAGTGCTCGCGGATGCGGATCAGGGAGATCCCCGCGCTGCGCCGCCGGACCCGAGAGGTCTCTCCGTCGGGCCGCACGAGCTGCCCCTGCACGAGCTCGTCGGTGAAGTTGAACTCCTGGGTACGGGCCGCGCCCTCGCCCTGGGCCCCGCCCGTCGTCTGCGCGAAGGCGCTCGTCCCCATCAGGCACAGGGTCGCGGCCACCAGAACCATCGTCAGCTTCTTCATCCCAGTCACTCCTTCTTCGGGTGGCGTCCGGGGGGTCATACCACACCCCGGACCGTGCCGCTACGGGGTCGCCGTGGGGGCCGGGGTGGCCTCCGCCGGAGCGGCGGGGGTGGCCGCAGGGGTGGCCGCAGGGGTCGCTCCCGACGTCGCGGCCGGGGTCGCACCCTGGGGCCCGAGGGCCCGCAGGGCGGTGAGGGTGTCGTTGATGTTGCGCACGTTGCGGGCGGTCTGCTCGACCGAGGCCCGGAAGCGCGCCTGCTGCCCCGCCCGCTGCTGAAACTGCTGGAAGAACTCCAGAGCCCGCTCGAGGTCGGCGATCTGCCCGCCCATGTAGTTCATGTTGAGGAGGGCGAGGTTGTAGTAGGCATCGGGGCGGTTGGCGTCGAGGGTCCGGGCCCGCTCGTACTCCTCCCGGGCCCGGGTCAGCAGGGTCGCCCGCTCGGCCTCGTTGGACTGGGAGAGCCCCCGCAGGGCGACCCCGAGGCCGATGTGGGCGTCGTAGCTGTCGGCCCGCAGGGCCAGGGCCCGCTCGAACACCTCGCGGGCGTCCTGGTACCCACGAAACGAGAGGTTGATCGTGCCATAGTTGACCAGGGCCTCGAACATCTCGGGGTTGAGCGTGTACGCCCGCCGGAAATGGTCAAGAGCCTTGATGATCTCGTTGCGCCGGATGTCGACGATGCCCCAGGTGTTGTAGACATCGGCGAGGAAGCCCCGGACCTCCGGGGTGAGCTCGGCCTGGTGGGCCTGGGCCACCTGGGCGGCCTGGGCGCACACGAGGCCCGCGAGGAAGACCCGCTGCGAGTTGGGGTCGTCGCCGGCCTGCTGGAGGTACGACAGGGCCAGCTCGTTGCGGGCGGGGATGTACCGGTCGTCGAGCGACAGGGCGGTACGAATGGCCGTGATGACCGGGCGCCACTCGGTCTCCGAGGTGGGGTTGCGCCGACGCAGGAGCATCGCGAGGTTGGTATACCCCTCGACGCAGTGGGTCGGGTCGGCCCGGACGGCCTCCTCGAAGGCCTGTTGGGCCGCGGTGAGGTCGTTGGCCCGGTAGGCCATCACGCCAAGCTGCACGCGGGCCCGGCAGTGGTTGTTGTTGGCGGCCTGCAGGGCCCGCTGGAAGGCCGCGGTGGCCGGCTCGTTCATCCCGCAGCGGGTGTACACGAGGCCGCGGTTGAACCACGCGTCGGGCAGGTTGCCCCCCTGCTGGGCGTTGGCCGCGGCCTGAAACTGCTCGGCCACGGCGTTGCAGCTCTCGGGGGTCCAGTCGCCGCGGTTGTTGTTGGCCTCGTCGTGCTGGCGCATCGCCGTCGCCGCGGTGGCGAAGGCGTTGTTGGCCTGCTCGTTGACGGCCGTCCCGGTGGTGTCGGTGACGGCGTTGCCCGTGCCGTCACGGGCCGTGGTGGGCGCCGGGCGGGGGGTGCTCGAGCACGCGGCCAGGGCGGCGGCCACGAGGGCGGTGGTGATCCATCGCGCGTTCATCGTCTTCGCTCCCATGTCCTTCACCGGCCACCGGCCGGGGGGTTTGCGCTCTCGCCGCCGCCCTGTGGGCTGCCTTCGTCGTCGCCGCCGTCGACCTGGGTGCCCAGGGCGTACACGGGGCGCGCGTTGGAGGGGCGCGAGAAGACCAGGTCGGGCTCCACGCGGATCTCGTCCGCCAGCGGGAATCGCCCGCGGTCGATGGCGTTGAGCGAGCGCTCGGCGAGCTGCGACCACTCGTTGAACCAATGCACCCGCGTCGCCAGGGTGATGCAGGCCTGGAAGCCCGTCGTCGCCGTGTTGATGTACGGCTGGGTGCGCTCGTCACGCAGGAGGTTCCACGCGTCCATGAGGTCGGGGTTACGCTGCACGTCGGGGGGCACGGGCGACGTACGGATGGTCACCGCAAACTGGTAGTTCATGTCCGCGATCCGGGCCGCGGCGGCGATCTGCCAGTTGGGGATCTCCATCTGGATCACCTCCGTGTACTTCCGTTGGGCCTCATCCAAGAGCCGCTGACGGTTCTGGATGTAGGGCGTGAGCTGGTTGGTGGCCCAGCGGTCGAAGGCCGCCCGGTTGGTGCCTGGGATCGTGGGCAGCCGGGCCGCCATGAAGCGCTGGTAGAGCACCTCCGCGAGGTAGAACCTCGCCTCCGCCACGGCGTCCTTCGACGCCTCCACGGCCGCGTCGGCCTGGTCGCCAAGCTGCTCCCGGATCTGCCGCTCGCCCGCCGACTGCTGCCCCTGGGCGGCCGGCGTACCCCAGAGGGTGACCGCCTGCTGGAAGTACGTCGACGCCTGGCGGGTGTCCTGCAGGTTCCAGTATCCGCGGGCGAGGGCCACGGCCCCCTGGATCTTCTGGTCGACCGTACCCTGCTCGGCGTACCGGCGCATGAAGTCCGAGTAGTGCCGCACGAGGTCGCTCCAGGCCTGCCGGATCTGCTGATCGCGGGCCCGGCGCTCGTCCGTGCCGCTCACGTGGCTACGACGGAGCCGCTCGACCCGGTCGCGGTAGATCTGTCCGAGCGAGTACACCACGCCCGCCGCCACCCGACGCCGTTGGGGGTCGTTGCCGAAGAGCCGGGCGAACTTCTGCCCGTTGGCCAGGGCCCGGTCGTCCATGCCGAGCCCGATGCGGAAGATGGTCGCCTGCCGCAGGGCGTCGGCGGCCTGCTCGATGGGATTCTCCGCGGGCGCCGACGATCCGCGGGCCCGTGCCTGCTCGGCCGCCGTGCGAGCCCCAGCCTCCACCTGCGCGCGGTGGGTGGCCACATAGTCCGCGTAGCGCTCGTACTCGTCGGCCGCGCGGCCAAACACCTGGATCGCGTGGTAGTTGCCCGCGAGCCGGTAGAGCCCGCGTACGGCCCAGATGCTGTCGCGCGGGAGGAAGAGCTCGACCAGGCGCTCGCGCACCCGGATGGCCCGCGAGAGCATGAAGGCCGCGTCGTAGTAGATGGCGGCGTTGTAGAGCATCTCGTCGAGCCGTCCGCACTCGCGGTGGCTCCGCACGATGTTGATGGTCTCCCGGGCCGCCTCGGCGAAGCGGCGGGTGCCCGCCAGGGTCTCTGCTTTCTTGCGGAGGACCTGGCACTGAAGCTCCTCCACCCGGTGGCAGAAGTCCTCACGCTGGGCGCGGGTCCCGGCCCCGCAGAAGGCGCTCATCAGCCGCGGGAGGGTCTCGGCCATCTGGTCGAAGCACGCGGGGCGCTGGGGGTTCCACATCTCGCCCATGACGTTGAGGGCGTCGAGGAGGAGGTCGGCGCTGATCTCGCGGAGGTTCTCCGGGTCGGGCACGGCCTGGTCGCTCTCGGCGATGTCGCGGAAGAGCGTGGCGGCCTCCTCGAAGTGGTTGGCCGTGTAATACGCGTACGCCCGACGGTACTTGATCGTCAGGAGCAGGGTGCGGATGTCGTTGCCGTCGGCGTCACGCTGGCCCGGGGTCGGCTGCACGAAGCAGACGTAGCGGGTGAAGGCCCGCACCATCCCGGTCTCCATGGTGTTGAGGTCGCGCGGCACGAGGCGCGCCCGCTCCGCCGCCCGGATCTGCTCGGGGGTCTGGTTGCGCGGGGCCGCCGTGCGCTGGCTGCGGGACGCCACCTGGTTGCGGGTCGCCGCCTGGGCGAAGCGCTGCTGGAACCAGTCGTTGTAACAGAGCACGGCCTTGTAGGCGGCGTCCTCGGTGTACTCGCCCTCGGGGTTGGACTCGACGACGGCGTCGTAGGCCGGGCCGCAGGCCTCGAAGTTGCCCTGGTCGCGCAGGACGTCCGCCCGGTAGTACCGCACGCGGTACAGGGTGGGCCAGTCGCGGCGGTCGTACTCGGGAAACTCCACCTGATCAAACTCAGGAAACTCGTCGACGATCTTCTGGTAGAGCTCGGCCACCATCCGCATCGTCTCGGGGTTGCGCGTCCCGCGGGTCTGGGCCTGGCCCTCGGCGCTGCGGCCGATGGCCTCGAGGTGCCAGTGCGAGGCCACGTCGAAGACCACCCGGGCCGCGTGGTTGCGGCAGGTGTTGCGCACCTCCTGCGACCGCGACGAGGCCTGCCGGAAGGTGTTGTACACATCGACAAGGCGGTTGACTTCCACCAGCTGCTCGGGCTTGGGGCGCGAGGCGATGACGCCGCGGGCGACCTGGGCCTGCCAGAAGCAGAAGCGGTCGTCGCTGGAGCGCGACTCCATCAGGGCGTGGTAGCAGGCGATGGCGTTGGGCCACTGGCCGTTGTCCTGGTAGAGCTCGGCGAGGCGCTCGAACATCGCGTTGGCGTTGGCGTCGTCGGCGGCGTAGCGCCGGAAGGTGGCCAGGGCCGTGCCGGTGTTGAGGGGGCGTTGGGCGTTGCCGTAGACGGCCCCGTAGACGGCCACGAGCTCCATCCGGGCGTTGCGCAGGAGGGCGGTGACGCTGGTGGCCTGGGGGTGGGCCCGGGCGTAGTCGATCACCTCGTAGAACTTCTGCAGGGCCCCCTGGTGGTCCTGGAGGTTGTAGAGCACCCAGGCCATCTTGTAGAGGGCGTAGCCGTAGACCTGGTTGGACTCGTCCTGCACCGCGAGCACGCGCTCGTAGAACTGCCGGGCGTTCTCCATGTTGCCCTGCTCGAAGTAGAACTCTCCGAAGGACAGGTACGCATTGGGCACGAAGGGCGAGTTGGGGAAACGCTGCACGAGGGTGCGGTACACCCGCAGGGCCTCGTCGTTGCGCGTGGCCTCCTGGAGGGCGAACCCGAGGTAGAACAGGGCCCGGTCCATCTGGGCGAAGTTGGGGGCCGTGCGCACCAGGTTTTCAAACGAGGCGATGAGCTGGTCGCGGTACTCCCGGGCCTGGGTGCGGTACTGGGTCTGCCGGGCCTGCAGGGCCGTGACCTCGGCGGCGTTGTTGGCCTGCCGGGCCTGGTGGATGTTCTCCTCCAGGTCTTCGGCGAGGCCGTTGGCCATCGACGAAAGCTCCTGGTAGTTCTCCGCGAGGCGCATGAGGGTGGGCGGGCGGTTGGGGTCCTCCGCGCGCATCCGGTTGACCAGGGAGGCCGTCAGCCGGGTCTCCTGCAGGAGGATGTCCTGGCTGCGCCGCTGGCGATCCTGGTTGCGCAGGAGGGAGCTGCGGTCGAGGCGCCCCTCGGGGCCGCGGGTCGACTGCGGCCGGGGTGCCGCCTCCGTCGCCCGGGCCGCCGCGGGGGGCGAGGTGCCCTGGCGCGATCCGTACCGCTGCGCGCCCGCGGGGCACTCCAGGGCCCGGGCCCGTGCCTCCGGTGCGATGCACACGTCTGCCGCCACCGTCGCGACGGTGGGAATCTCCGTCGTTGCCGCCGGCTCCGTCGCCGCCGCCGCTGCCCCAGGCCGACCGCGACGCGGTTGAGCGAGGGACGTGGCGCCGACGGCGAAGCACGCAAGCGCGACGAGGCTCGCGATCCTGGGGTGCCTTGCCCGATTCATCCTTGGGGGTCTCCGTTCCATCATCGAGAGCACCCTCCGTGGCCGGGTGAGGGCTGCGGAGCGTGACCCGAGCGTGCGTGGCTCAATCCGTAGTGAAAAGCGTCGACGGTCGCAGGCTCAGCGCCCGCACCGTGAAGTGATCTGCTGGCGATAGAATCCGAGCTCATCGCGCCAGTACTCGCCGTTGAAGGGCCAGAGGTAGTGCTCCTCATCGACCTGGACGCGCATGGCCCGCGACTCCTGCACCGACACCTGCTGCTGCTGCATCTCCTGCGAGAGCTGGCCGCGGCGGGCGTTAAGAATCTCGATGAGAATGGCCGTAGCCTGATTCTCCAGGTCGCTAAGCTCTTCAATGGCCCGAGTATAGCGGCCCCGGGCGAGAGTGCCCGCGCTCTCGATGGCGAAACTCTTCGCAACGGAGATATCCTGGAGAATGCGGGCCCCGACGGAGCTGTTGCGGAAGGCCGCGGGGGCCGACCCGTGTCGGCGCTCCTCGGCCTCGAGTTGGGCCACGTACTCCAGGTTGCGCAGGAGGGTGCGGTCGGAGAAGGCGCTCTCCACCACGGGGCGCAGCCGGCGCGGGAGGTTGGCGTGTCCCTCCCGCACATTCTTCAGGAAGGTGAAGAAGCTCGGGTCGTCCTGGTACTGCTGCAGGAAGCGCTCAAGCTCGGGCCGCAGCGAGGCATACCGCTCGTTGAACTGGGCGACCACCTCCTCGGCCTCGTCGTAGCGGCAGTTGGAGAAGTAGATCACCGACTTCAGGACCATGGACTCGGGGTACCACGCGTTCTGAAAGAAGGGGGAGTGCAGGGTGTGGATGTTGCCCATCGCACGGGGGTAGTCCTGCTGGAGGAAGTACGCCCAGCTCTCTTCGAAGAGCGCGTCGAGCCAGTACTCGGAGTCGACGTCGACGTGATTCCACGACTCGATGGCGGAGTCGTAGTGCCGGGTCGAATAGTAGATGCGGGCGAGCTCGAGCCAGGCGAGGTCGGCCATGCGGTCTTCGTCCTCGACCCCCTGGACGCCCTCCTCCAGGGCCCGCAACACCTCACGGAACGCGTCCACCGCGGGCTGCGACCGCCGCGCCGACACGTGCGAGATCCCCTCGAAGAACTTCGCCTGCACATAGAACCGCGAGTTGCGCTGCACCTGCCGAAAGAGGGCGATGGCCTCGTCGTAGTTGCCGTCGCGGTACTTGCTCCGCCCCATGAGGTACAGGAGCTGATTGTACAGGTTGCGGTTTTCGTTGTTGTTAAACTGCCCGAGGGCGTCGGCCGAGTACCGGCCCACGCGGCGCACGATGTCGGCCGGCTCGGGGAGCTGCGAGGCGAGTTGGGCCAGCCACTGGAGGGTGGCCCGGAAGTACATGTGGTTTTCCCCGCGCTCGACGATCTCGTCGAAGACCGCGAGGGCCGACTGGTAGTACCGCAGGTGGTAGAGGCTCTTGCCGAGGTGAAACTGGGCCTTCTGCTGGTTGGCAGGGAGATCCTGGGTCTCGCCCTCGACCACCCGCTGAAACTGCACCGCAGCCTCCTGGTAGCGCTCCTGCTGGTACAGCCGCAGGGCGTTGGCCAGGGCCTCCGAGGGGGGACCCTCGGCGGGAGGGCCCTCCTGCGCAAAGTTCATGTCGGCGCCCTGCCCCGCAGGCTGCGCCCACGCCGTTGACCCGTAGGCCAGGGCCACCGAAAGCGCCCCGGCGCCCAGCAGCGTCTTCGACATCCAGCTCCGCACCATCGCTCTCTCGCCTCGCTTCAAATCCAGCGCATTCTTCGTCCGGGCGCCCGTCGCTGCGCGCGACGCCCACCGACCGCCTGCCGTCACCCATGCCCCCTTCACACGGGGGGACACGCCATCACGGCATCGAGCCGCAGGTACCTTACGCGATCCCCCGCGGCGAGAGAAGCCCTCACGCGCACCCATTTTCAGCCGCGCCATCTGGGGCTCGTGTGACCACCCTCTCCGAGGGCCGGGCGGTGTCCGGGGCCTTGGTTTGCGCTTGACGGCGAAGCGACGGCGAAGATAGCGTCGGGCCCGCGTCGGCGGCAGCGTCCGGGCGCGGGATTGCCCTCGTACTGCGGGGAGTGGGTCCCTGCCAGCGGCGACGAGGAGAGACAGAGGTTCCGTGAAGAGACTGCACACATGGCTCGGGTTGGGTGCGCTGCTGGCGGCGGGATGTGGGGAGTTGGGTGTGGGCGATCCGTGCGCCCCCCAGCGCCCAGGCGGGCTCCCCTGCCCGAGCCCCGACGGCGGCACCAGCGGCTGCTTCGCCGGCACAGAAATCTACATCGAGACCCAGTCGCTCGCGTGTCGGTCCCGCATCTGCGTGGTCTACAAGTACAGCGAAGAGACCGACCCCCGCGGCGCCGACCGTTCCAAGCACGTGTACTGCACCTGCCGGTGCGGGGTGCCCCCGAGCCTCGCGGCCAACACCGACGAGAGCGTGCTCTGTCAGTGCCCCGAGAGCTTCACCTGCCTCTCCATCGCCAACGAGCAGTACGGCCCGGGCGTGCAGGGTTCGTACTGCATCCGCACCGAGACCGCGACCCGCTGACCGCCTCGAAGCCCCCCTCCTCCTCCTCCTCCACCACCACCGCCCGCGGCCGGGCTGCAGAGTCCCTCGCGGCCTCCTGGCTCTGCGACCGCGGGTACGTCCTCGTGGCCCGCGACCTCCGGGTGGGCCGCAACGAGGTCGACCTCCTCCTGTGGGAGGGCGAGACCCTCGTCCTGGTCGAGGTCCGGGCCCGTCGGGGCGGGTCGATGGTGGGGCCCCTGGAGAGCGTCTCGGCGGCCAAACGGGCCCGGCTTCGCGCGGCCGCCCTGCGCCTCGCCCAGGACCACGGGACCGAAGACCTCCGCATCGACCTCGTGGCCGTGGTGGACGGGGTCGTGGTCGAGCACCTCGTGGGGGCCGTCGACTTCAGCGAGCGGTGACGCTCACTCCGCCGCGTCGGCGACCTTGGGCAGGAGCGGAAACCCCAGGGCCTCGCGCTGTCCGAGCCACGACTCGGCGCTGCGGTGGGCCAGGGCCCGGACGCGTTTGATGTAGTCCTGCCGAGCCGTCACCGAGATGGCCCCCCGGGCGTCGAGCACGTTGAAGTGGTGCGAGGCCTTCACGCAGAAATCGTAGGCGGGCAACACCAGGCGCTCGAGGGCGGGGCGGGCGTACCCCCACTCGGTCCGGGGGCCCTTCTTCGACTCGACCCGCTGCTCCTCCAGGGTGAGGAGCCGACGGCACTCGCGCTCGCAGAGGTCAAACTGCCCGCGGTGGAAATCCGGGTCGGCGTGGGTGAAATTGTACGTCGACCACTCCCACTCGGCCCGCCGGGCCACCTCGCCGTACCTGACCCCCGACGACCACGCGAGGTCGTACACGTTGTCGACGTCCTGGAGGTACATGGCGATGCGCTCGAGGCCGTAGGTGAGCTCGCCCGAGACGGGCCGGCAGTCGAAGCCTCCGCACTGCTGGAAGTACGTAAACTGCGAGATTTCCAGCCCGTCGAGCCACACCTGCCACCCCAGACCCCAGGCCCCGAGGGTGGGTGACTCCCAGTCGTCCTCGACGAAGCGCACGTCGTGGCGCAGGGGGTCGGTCCCGAGGGCCCGCAGGGAGGCCAGGTACTGCTCCTGGATGTCGAGGGGGGAGGGCTTGAGGATCACCTGGAACTGGTGAAACTGCTGGAGCCGGTTGGGGTTGTCGCCGTAGCGCCCGTCGGCGGGGCGGCGCGAGGGCTCGACGAAGGCCACGCTCCAGGGCTCGGGGCCGAGCGACCGCAGGAAGGTCGAGGGGTTGAAGGTGCCCGCCCCGACCTCGCTGTTGTACGGCTGCACGAGGAGGCACCCGCGCTTCGCCCAGAAGTCTTGCAGGGTCAGGATCAGGTCTTGGAAGTACATCGCGCGCGTTGCCTACCGCGACTGCCGCGCGGGGGTCAATCGGCGCCGCGTTCAGTCTTCGGGGTCGTCGGCCGCGGGCGGGGAAGCGGGCGGGGACGGGGCCCCAGACGCAGGGGCGGGGGTGGAGTCGAGGGCCTCGGCGAGGCGGGCCGTGAGGGTGGCCTGGCTCTCCTCGGACAGCTCGGTGTACTCGCGGAGCATTGGGAGGTCGCGCAGCGAGCGCAGCCCGAAGAACTCCAAGAAGTACCCGCTCGTGCCGTACAGGAGGGGCCGTCCGGGCTCCTCGCGGCGGCCGATCATCCGGATGAGGCCGCGTTCGAGCAGGAGCTTGAGGGGGCCCCCGGAGTCGACCCCGCGGACGTCGTCGACCTCGGGGCGGGTGATGGGCTGGCGGTACGCCACGATGGCCAGGGTCTCGACCTGGGCCCGGGAGAGCTTGACGGGTTTGGCCTGGAGAAATTCCCGCACGAAGGGGGCGTTGGCGGCGCTGGAGCGAAACTGCCAGGCCCCTCCCACCTCGTCGAGGACCACCCCCCGGCCCTGGGTCTCGCGCTGAAGCTCCAACAGCAGCCGCCGAACCTCGCGGGCTTCGGCCCGGGCCACCCGGGCGAGCTCCTGGGTGGTGACGGGTTTGTCGCTCACAAACACCAGGCTCTCCAGGATGCCCTTGAGGTGCAGCTCGGAGACCGACCGCGGCCCCGAGCGGGCGAGGCCCGGCCCCTCGGGGGGAGGGTCGTCCGGGGCGGGGACCTCCTCGGGGGCGAGCGGGTCGACAGGGGCTTCAGGCTCCGGGGGCGGAGGATCGGGGTGTTTGGGAGGGCGGGTCATCGCCAGTCGTCGCGGACGGAGGCGTCGACGGAGACGTCGACGAGGACCAGGGTGACGTGCAAGGGCTCGAAGGCGTCGGTCTGGTAGAGCCGAACCATACGCAGGCGGGTCATTTCCAGCAGGGCCAGGAAGGTCACCACGAGGTCGAGGGTGGTGTGTTCGGCGGAGAATAACTCGTCGAAGCGGGAGGTGCGCCGGGTCGTGAGGGCCCCGACGATCTCGTTGATGCGCTCGGCGATGCTCACCCGCTCCGAGCTCACCTCGTGGGCGATGGAGAGCTTGCGCCGGTCGAGGAGCCGCTTGAACGCGTCGAGGAGCGAGAACACCGGCAGCTCGGCCAGGGGGGCCACCTCGGCGGCCTCGACGTCCACGGGCATCCCACGGGGAAACACGTCGCGCCCGGCCACCCCGCGGGCCGCGAGGTCTTCGGCCGCGGCGCGAAACTTCTGATACTCCAGGAGCCTGCGTACGAGGGCCGCCCGGGGGTCTTCCTCGGGGTCGGCGGGCTCTCCGTCGGGGCCCACCCCGTCGTCGGCGGGGCTGTGGGGCAGGAGCATCTTCGACTTGAGGTGGGTGAGGGTGGCGGCCATGAGGAGGTACTCGGCGGCCACGTCGAGGTCGAGGGCCTGCATGAGGGCCACGTACTCCAGGTAGCGCTCGGTGATGAAGGCCACGGGGATGTCGAAGATGTCGAGCTCGTGCCGCTGGAGGAGGTGCAGGAGCAGGTCGAGGGGGCCCTCAAATTCGGGCAGGGCGACCCGCAGGGCGTCGTCGAGGCCGAAGGGATCGTCGGGGGAAGACGGCGGGGTTTCCACGAGCCGGGGAGAGCCCCTCTCTCAGCCCCGCGGGTGATGCTGGGCGTGGACGCGCTTGAGGTGTTCGGCCGAGACGTGGGTATACACCTGGGTGGTGGCGATGTCGGCGTGTCCCAGCATGGTTTGTACGGCCCGCAGGTCGGCCCCCCGCTCCAGGAGGTGGGTGGCGAAGGAGTGCCGGAGCTTGTGGGGGGAGATGGGCCGGTCGACCCCTGCGGCCCGGGCGTAACGCCCGAGGAGCTTCCAGAAGCCCTGGCGGGTCATGGGGCCCCCGCGTTCGGTGAGGAAGAGGTGGGGGCTGTGGACCTTGGCGGCCCAGTTGGGTCGGCCGAGGTGCAGGTAGGTCCGCAGGGCGTCGGCGGCCACCTCGCCGAAGGGGACCATCCGCCGTTTGGACCCCTTCCCAAAGGCTGCCACGACCCCCTGGTCGAGGTCGAGGTCGAGCAGGGACAGGCCCACGAGCTCGCTCACCCGCAGCCCCGAGGCGTACAGGAGCTGGAGCATGGCCCGATCGCGCAGCCCCCGCGGGTGCTTGGGGTCGGGAGCGGCCAGGAGCTGCTCGACCTCGGCGAAGGTCAGGACGTGGGGCAGCCTCCGGGGCATTCTTGGGCCCGAGACCAGGGCCGTGGGGTCGGCCGTGACCACCCGCTCGGCCAGGAGAAACTTGTAGAACCCCCGCAGGGCCGACAGCTTGCGAGCCTGGGCCCGGGCCGAGATCCCGGCCTTGGAGAGCGACACGAGCCAGGCCGCCACGTCGCCGGCGTCGACCCCGGCCACGGGTTTGACCAGGTCTTGCCGCAGAAACACCGCGAAGCGCACGAGGTCGCCCGCGTAGGCCTCCACGCTCCGGGCGGCCAGGCCCTTCTCCACGCGGAGGTGGCTGAGGTATCCGTCGAGGAGCCCGTCGTCGTCACGCACAGTACCGGCGGGTATAGGCGATGCGCCGCGGGTCGCCCAATTTCTGCCACAGGGTGAAGACCCCGCGTTGCGTCCGGACGAACTCGGGCGGTAGAGTGCCCGCGCGGCGACGACGGGCCCATAGCTCAATCGGTTGGAGCACCTGACTTATAATCGGGAGGTTTCGGGTTCGATCCCCGATGGGCCTACTCTTCGCCGCGCCCCTCACGGGTCTCCGTGACCGGCGCCGACAGCGAGGCGACGGCCCCGGGATCACCCCTCGAAAGGATCGACGCACGGTGCGAGAGCAGCTTCTGGCCCTGGATGAACTGGCCCGTACCGACCTGGCCCAACGCCAGGTCGATGTGGAGCTCAACGAGATCGAAGACGGCCTGGCGTCCCTGCGCGACGCGGTCAGTCACATCAAGTCCCTGCTGGAGCGCGAGCGGACGGCCCTACACTCCGCCGAGACCTTGCGGGCCTCCCACGTGGTGGAGCTGGAGGGCATCGCGGAGAAGGCCAAGCGCAACACCCAACTCCGAGAGAACGCCCGCAACAACCGCGAGATGGAGGCCACCCAACGCGCCCTCGAGGAGCTCAAGCGCCAGCGCGAGGAGCGCACCGCCGAGGCCGAGCGGCTGCAAGCCGTCATCGTCGACACGCGGGCCCAGATCGAGCGCCACGCCCAGGAGTTTGACGAGCTGGTCGCCGAGCTCGCCGCCGCGGAGTCGGCCGGGGCCGCCCGCAGCGCCTTCCTCCGGGCGCAGAAACTCGAAAACCAGGGGGCCCGCACCGAGGTGGCCAAGAAGGTCCGGGCCGACCTCTTCCGGATCTACACCATGGTGTTCAACCGGCGGGGCAGCGGAGTGGCCGAGCTCGAGGGCGGCATCTGCCGGGCGTGCAACATGGTGATCCCGCCGCAGCTCCACAACCAGGTGCTGGCCGCGGAGAAGATCTTCCAGTGCCCGAGCTGTCAGCGCTTCCTCCTGCCGTCGTTTATCGTGCAGCCAGCGGCGGCCGAGCCGCGGTAGGCTCCGCTCCTCACTCCCCCTGTCCGATCCCACTCCCCGACGGAACCCGCACGATGTTGTACGCCTGCCCCAAGTGCCAGCGGCTCATCCCGTCCGACACCGGGAGCTTCTGCCCCGCCGACGGGACCCGCCTCGTCCCCCTCGCCGAGGCCCCGCCGCCGAGCGACCCGGCCGACCCCATCCTCGGCCACACCATCACCGGGCGGTACGAGGTCCGGCGCATCGTGGCCGACGGGGGCATGGGGCGGGTCTACGAGGCCCGGATGATCCCCGAGGAGCGCCGGGTGGCCGTCAAGATCCTCCACGCCGACGTGGCCGAGGACGAGGTCAACATCGAGCGCTTCCGCCGCGAGGCCAGCACCTCGGGCAGCCTCGCCCACCCCCACGTGGTCGAGGTCATCGACTTCCGCTCCGTGGCCTCCCTGCCCGCCCGGCGCGGGACGGTGTGGTTCCTCGCGATGGAGTACCTCGACGGCGAGGAGCTGCGGGGCGTGCTCCAGCGCGACCAGACCGTGCCCCTCGCCCGCGTCGTGCGCATCGTGTCCCAACTCGCCCTCGCCCTCGACTCGGCCCACGCCCGCGGCTTCGTCCACCGCGACATCAAACCCGACAACGTCTTCCTCGTGCGCAGCCCCGACGGGGACGTGGTCAAGCTGCTTGACTTCGGCTCGGTCAAGTTCACCAAGGGCCAGGACCGCGGCAACAAGCTCACGGTGATGGGCACCACCATCGGGTCGCCCTTCTACATGTCCCCCGAGCAGGCCCAGGGCTCGGCCGACCTCGACCACCGGGCCGACGTCTGGGCCGTCGGGGTCATCGTGTACGAGTGCCTGACGGGCAAGGTGCCCTTCCGCGCCGCCAACGGCCCGCAGATCCTCTTCCGCATCGTCAGCGACGCCCCGGCCCCGCCCTCGTTCGCCAACGAGGCCTGCCCCCCGCAGCTCGACAACTTCATCCACACGGCCCTGCAGAAGAAACCCGCCGATCGCTTCCAGTCGGCCGGGGCCCTGGCCGACGCCCTCGGGCACACCTTCGGCCTCGTCGGCGACCACCACACCTGGGCCCAGACCCCCGAGTCGGCCCTGGCCGAGGCCCTGCACGCCGCCGCGGCCCCCTCCGCGGCCCCGCCCCCCGCGGAGGCCGCCCCCCTCCCCGGCTCGGCCCCGCCCCCGCCGCCTCCCTCGGCCCCGCCCCCGCCGCCACCCGAGCCGCCGATCGCCCCGGCCCCCCGCTCCGACCTCCCCTACGGCGCGTCCCACGAGCCTCCGCCCATGGGCCCCGACGCGGCCATCACCGCCGACCTGCCCCCTGTCCGCCCCACCCCGGTGTGGGTGTACGCCGTGGCGGCCCTGGTGATCCTGAGCGTGGTCGGGGCCCTCGTCGCGCGGGCCCTGTAGGCCCCGTCTCCCTCCCGATGTCCGAAGCGGTCGACGTCGTGGTCCTGGGGGCCGGGCCCGCGGGGCTCTCCACGGCCCTGTGGTGCGCGAGCCTCGGGCTGACCGTCACGGTGTTCGACCGGGCCTCCCGGGCCGGGGGGCAGCTCCATCAGGTGGCCCACGCCCTCGACAATGTCCCGGGGGTTCTGCACGTCGAGCCCGCGACCCTGGTCGACACCCTCGTGACCCAGGTGCAGCACGCTGGGGTCACCCTCGGCTTCGACCCCGCGGTCACCCTCGACCCCTGGGCCCTGCGAGTCACCGCCCCAACCCTCGGCCGCACCGTAGCCCCCCGGGCCGTCGTAGCCGCCACCGGGGTCAGCCGCCGCCTCCTCGGGGTCGCGGGCGAGGCCGCCCTCCTCGGGCGGGGCGTGTCCACCAACATGGGCCGCGACCTCGACCGCTTCGCCGGCCGGAGGGTCCTCGTGGTGGGCGGGGGCGACGACGCCTTCGAGCACTGCCTCCGCCTCTCCGAGCGGGCCGCGGCCGTCACCCTCGTGCACCGCAGCGACCGCTACACCGCCCGCCCGGCTCTCCGCCGCCCCGTCCTCGCCCAGGGCCGGGTCGGCCTCCGACCGCATCACCGGGTCACCGCCCTCCTCGGCGACGCGACCGTACGGGCCGCCGTCCTGCACGGACCCGACGGCGACACGACCCTCGACGTCGACGATGTCTTCGTGTGCATCGGCCCGAAGCCCAACAGCGCGGGCCTCGGAGCCGCCACCGACCGCGGGGGATACCTCCGGGTCGATCGTGGGCTCGCCACCACCCGCCCGGGCCTCTACGCCGTCGGCGACCTGTGCTGCCCCGAGGCCCCGACGGTGGCCACGGCCTTCGGACACGGGGCCCTCGTGGCCAAGGTGCTCTGCGCCCGGTTCCGCGGAGCCCCCACCGCCCCGTCCGATCCGCCCCCGTCGGCCGACACCCTCCGGGTCGAGGGCCTGTCCCTGCCCGCTCGCATCGGGGTCTATCCCCGCGAG
The DNA here is from genome assembly GCA_964447205.1 of uncultured Myxococcaceae bacterium. Taxonomy (GTDB): domain Bacteria; phylum Myxococcota_A; class Polyangia; order Polyangiales; genus JAEUKH01. The sequence goes on along the minus strand of CAYUSB010000055.1, from coordinate 3,490 downwards.
CGCACCCGACGCCAGACTCTCGGGTTCGCCCTGGCCTTCGAGGTGGCCGCGGGCACGGCCGCCCGCAGCGATCAGGTCCGCGACACCGTCGACTACGCCGCGGCCCTGGAGACCATCACCGCCGTCCTCGCCCGGCAGCACTTCCAGCTCATCGAGACCGTCGCGGAGTCGGTGGCCGAGGCCCTCCTCCTGCGCTTCGCCTGCGCGGCCGTGACCGTGCGGGTCTTCAAGCCGGGGGTCCCCCAACGCGGGGCCACGGCCTCGGTCGAGGTGCACCGACGACGGTGCTGAGCAGGGAATCGGAATCGGGCCGATGGCGACCACAGCCCCACCCCGGCGGTCACCCCCGTGACCTGCGGGGATGTGGGGCGGGGTAGGCGCCCGACACGCATCTCCCTTCACCGTAAGTCCTTGAAAATTCAGGCAATTCTGTCCGTTCTGCGGGTCGCCCGGGGGTGGCCCGTACGGTGCAGGGGACGGAGGGATGGCGCGGTGGCACGGTGGGGCGGCGGGTGCGGCGGGGCTGATGGCGACGGTCCTGGGCTGCGCCCCCGTCGAGGAGGCCGACCTCACGGGCCCTGCGGTGGCCGAGATCGTCCAGGGGATCGAGGCCCGCGACCTGCCCTTCGTGTGCACGATTTCCACGGGGCGCTCGATCTGTTCGGGGGCCCTGGTGGCTCCCAATGTGGTGCTCACCGCGGGGCACTGCGTCGACGGGGCGGGGCCCTGGACGGTGCGGTGCCCGTACAGCCGCGACACGGCCTCGGTCCGCGGCCGGGTGGCGGCCTTCGCGCCCAACTATCCCAACCGCGACGACCCCAGCCGCGAGACCATCGACAACGACCGGGGCTCCGACCTCGGGCTCATCCGCCTCGACCGCCCCCTCGCCGAGACCCGGGTGGGCCTGCTCGATCCCGCCCCCCTGCGGGCCGGGCGCAGCGTGGCGGCGGTGGGACGGATCCGCAATGGGACGGCCACCTCGGCCCTGTATCGCAGCGGGGCCTTCGCCCTCACCAGCCACGACCGCCGCAATGGGTACTGGGCGGGGGTCGATCGTACGGTGATCGAGTCGGGCGACTCAGGGGGGCCCCTCCTCGACGCCCGGACGGGGTACATCGTGGGGGTCAACTCGGCGGGGATCGACGCCCGGTACTGCCGTCGGGGCGTGGTCTGCGACGAGTGGGCGGCCCTGGCCCCCGCGGCGGCGTGGGTGCAGGCCTCCCTCGAAGGCTTCGGGGCGGGGCAGCCTCCGAGCCCGCCCGTCGAGCCGCCCGTGGAGCCGCCCGCGACCCCGAGCGATCCCTGCGCGGCGGCCCGGGATTGTCGGGCGTGTACGGCCCTGGCGGCCTGCGGGTGGTGCGACGGGCTGTGCCGGACGGGGACGGGGTCGGGGCCGCGGGCGGGCGCGTGCGGGGCCCAACCCTGGTCGTGGTTGCAGAGCCAGTGCCGCTGAGGGTGGGGCGACGGAGACGGGGTCAACCCGATACGGGGAAGAAGCAGCGGACGCTCTGACGGTCGAGGAGGGTCGCCGCTGTATCGGGGGTCCCGGGGAGAAACAGGCCGGGCTCGGCCTCGGAGCAGGGGGGCTGGGCGACATCACAGCGGTCGCGGAAGCGGCACCCCGTGGGCAGGCTCCGCAGGTCGGGGACCATGCCCTGAATCGTCGGCAGCCTCCGGGCCCGCAGGTTGTCCCCATAACTCGGAACCGACCGCAGGAGCCCCCGGGTGTACGGGTGCCGCGGGGCCGCGAAGATCTCCGCCGTGGGCCCCCGCTCCACCACCCGGCCCGCGTACATCACCACCACGTCGTCGGCAAACTCGGCCACCAGCCCCAGGTCGTGGGTGATGAGCAGGACGGCCATCCCGAGCTCGCGCCGGAGCTTGCCGAGGAGCTCGAGGATCTGGGCCTGGATGGTCACGTCGAGGGCCGTGGTGGGCTCGTCGGCGATCAGGAGCCGCGGCTCGCAGGCCAGGGCCATGGCGATCATCACCCGCTGCCGCATCCCCCCGGAGAGCTGGTGCGGATAGGCCTCGGCCCGCTCGGCCGGAGAGGGGATCCCCACCATGTCCAGAAGCTCCACCACCCGGGGCCAGGCGCCCCGCCGGTCGCGGCGCCGATGCACCCGCAGGGCCTCCTCGATCTGGGCCCCCACCGTGTACACCGGGTTGAGCGAGCTCATGGGCTCTTGAAAGATCATCGCCACCTCGGCCCCCCGCACCGCGCGCATCGCGGCCTCGGGCAAGGCGAGGAGGTCGCGCCCGGCAAACCCGATCCGCCCCGAGACCACCCGCCCCGGCGGCTGAACCAGCCGGAGGATGGAGAGGGAGGTTACAGACTTTCCACACCCTGACTCCCCCACCACGGCCAGGGTGCCCCCCGCGGCGAGGTCGAAGGAGACGTCGTCGACGGCGCGCAATACGCCTGTATCCGTGGTGAATTCTGTCGTCAGGTGCTCAACGGAGAGGAGAGGTTCTGCCATGATGACTCTGGCGCGGGAGGCTAGCACTGCGCCCGAGGATTTCTTGAGACATCGCAAAGAGCCGTTGCCCAGATGTCATCGACGGGCTTAGCCTCAGGCTTCAGTGAGCCAATCAGGCGACGCGCAGTTGGATCGCGCCGGGCAGCAGACACGGAGGCGTCGGGTGGTGGCCGCCCTTCGCTCTGGAGACGCTCCGCTCGTCGATGCCTTGCGGGCGAAGGGGTACGAGCTCACCCACGCCCCGGGGCACATCCTCGACGCCGTCGCCACCGCCGAAGACCCCACCTTCCTCGTCGCCGACGCCGACCTCCCGGGCGTATTCGACGCCCTCCTGCGGCTGCGGCGACTGCCCGCGGGGGCGGTGATCCCGGTGGTGCTCATCAGCACCCTGCCCAACGCGCCCGACGGCAGCACGACCATCCTCCGACCGGTCAACCTCGAGCTGTTTCTCGCCCGGGTCGAGGCCGCGGTGCGGTCTCGACGCCGCGCCACCCTGGGCGGGGCCGTGGACGTCACCCGCCCGTCTCGCTCCCGACCGCCTCCTGCCTCGCGCACCTCCCTCTCCTTCGGGTCGTTGCCCGGGCGCGAGAGCCCCGGGATCCGCACCACCCTGCGCAGCCGCGGGGCTCCGAGCGAGCCGCCCCCCGCCTTGACCCTGCGCGAGTCCCGGGCCGCACGCACCCGCACCCCCGTGACCGAGTGGCGCCCCGGCCAGCCCGACGAGCGCCTCGCCACGCCCCCCACGGGCCTCGGGATGGTCCACGTCCCAATGGCCCCCCAACCCCAGGGGGGCGAGGTCGGGGCGGCCTCGCTCTCCCAATGGCTGTCCCAACACCCCGGCCCCAACATACAAAACTCCCTCGTGCCCCCAGAGGGAGCGTGGAGCACGGTGTCCAACCCGTCCATCCGCGACCTGCTCCAGACGGCCCTGTCCGACGCCGGGGTCGCGGCCGAAGGGTCGGTCGACCTCGACGACCTCAACCCCGGCGACCTCGACCTCGATCAGCTCG
>CAYUSB010000054.1:0-55359 GCA_964447205.1 uncultured Myxococcaceae bacterium | reverse complement strand
CCGAAGGGCAGCGACCGACTCGACTTGCAACCAGGTTTTCAAAGATCGGGCGAGCCTTCCTGGCTCGCGATGCCCTTGCCGGGCACCTTGGACTGACTGCCGACGGAGAGGGTGGCACGGGCTCGGTCACCTACGTTGCCTTCTCGTCGTCGGGGGGGAAGGGTCTACCTCCGCCCCAGGCCGCCGTCAAACTCTTTCTGACGGTGGTCGTCTTTTTCTCGTCGCCGCCGCGTCCCCTCTCGGGAGCCGCTTCGTCGTCGGGGGGCGGTGTCTACGCCCCTCCCCGCGGGGTGTCAACAACCTCCTCGACGATTTCGCCAGACAGTTTTCTGCACGGGCGTTTTCGTGCAGAGCAGTCACCCCCGAGGGGGCGTTGACCCGCGCGGACGGCGGGTGTAGGTGCAGCCTCATCATGAAGCGGGCACAGCGGGTCGGGTGGGTCGGAGTCGGTGTGTGGGCAACCCTCGTTGGGGGCTGCGCTCCGGGCGCGGAGGTGGACCCGGGCGCCTCGACAGAGGGCGTTGGCGCTGTGGCCACGGTCACCTTCGGCGCCGAGGGCCCTCCGCGTCTCGAGGGCACCCTCGCCCCGGGCGGGACCCTGCGCGTGCGGTACGACTCCGCGCGCCTCAGCGCATGCCGCGGCGAACAGGGCGGCGTCGCCCAGTGGGCCATCACGGGGTACTGGCGCGTCGGGGGTGGCGAGGCCCGGTCGGTCGCGGTGGCCGGGCTCAACAGCTCCGGGTCGCCGAGCATCACCCTGCCCCGCGTGGCGGGCTCGCTCGAGCTCTGGTTTCAGAACACCAACCGTTGGGGCTGCGTCGGATGGGACTCGGCCTGGGGCAACAACTACCGCTTCGACCTGCGGCCCACGGGGGCGATGCCCGGCTGGATCGGCGACGGAGCCTGGGTGATTCAGCGGGCCACCTGCAGCGGAGGCCCGTGCCCCGAGCACCGCCGCGACCTCGGGACGGCCTTCGTGTACGACACGGGATCGCGCCAGCGGGCGGCCGTAGCCGGGGTGTTCTTCGACGTGTGGAAGGCCAGGGTGACCGACCGCCACAACCCCGACCTGTGGCGCGACCTCGACGCCCGGATCTACTATCGCTTCGGAGCTGCGGGCGCCTTCGCCTGGCGCCACGTCGACCTCGACCGCCGCGTGGGCAACAACGCCCGCTACGCCGTGCGCCTGCGCGACCTCGACCCCCTCGGGGGCAACACCATCACCCGCCGCGAGGACTGCCCCGCGGCCCCCCTCGCCCTCTCGGCCGACGGGCAGTACGCCACGACCGAGGTCGAGTACTACCTCCAGGTCAACGGGCTCGAGCTGCGCCCCCAGGACGGCACCGCGTGGCGTGGTCGTTTCGTCAACCACCGCGGCCTGTTCGAGCCCTGCCTCAGCGCCCGGTAGGGTCGCGCCGGGACGGCGACGGGCCCGCCTCCACCAACGAGGCTCCGAGCCGGGTGGCCATCCACGCGGGCACGGGCTCGGGGTCGTCGCAGTTGAGCAAGACCTGCTCGCCGTCGAGCCGAACCCTGTCGTTGGCCTTCACCGTCGCATCGCCCCGCCGGGCCTCGAGGGCCACGGTGTCCCCCGTGAGCGAGACCTCCTCGCGGGCCTCGACCCGGAGGCTCTTGCAGCGGGCCGTGATGGACTCTGCGGCGTCGAGTTCGAGCGACACGGCACGCACCCGAGCCCGCACCCCAGACGCGTCGGCCACGAGCTCCAGCTCGATCATCCCTCCCCCCCCGCGGACGGTGACCCGATCGCCCACGGCCTCCTCCCGCACCTCCAACCACCGCCCGTGCCCCATCGGCACGACCACCGCCTCCTCGCGCGGGGCGACGGTGACCACATCGTGGGGGAGCGCATCGTACAGGGTGTTCATGGTCTCAGCCTTCCTGCCAGCGGGCGAACCCCGCGCTGTGATCGTCCTGGCCGCTGGGGTCTTCGGCCACCCACAGGACCTCCATCGTGCCTTCTTCTGCGTCGATCTCGACCACCGCGGCCCGCCCCACGGACGTCCATCCCGCGGCCCCCATCACGGGGGCGGCCGGCAGGGTCACCACCCGCTCGGCCCCGCCGGGCCGCATCCCTGACAGCCGCACGGCCTCCCCCGGGAGCAGCTCCGACCACTGGAGGGCCGCGGTCGCCACGCGGAAGAAGCTCGGGTGCGGACCCCGGATGGCCACCGTCGCAGGGCCGTCGGCGAAGTACGCCGGGTCGATGCCCGCCCGCTCGGCCTCGGTCATCCGACGCACGTACGCCGCCGGGAGTTCGCACAAGCCCATGGCCCCCGCCCGGGGAAACCACACGGGCTGCACGGCCTCGGTGCAACAGGGCCGCACCTGGAGGCACCACGCGTCGGGGTCGGCGAGCAGAAACCCCTTGGGCTGCAGCCGGACATCGCGCCACTCCAGGGTGGGCAGGGCCACCGTCCGGGCGCCCGTCTCAGGCGGCATCATGCAGAACCCGCGTCCGCCCGGGTTGCGCCGATCGTCGCAGAGGGTCGGCACGTCGGTGGCGTCGAGGAGGTCGGCGTAGCCCACGATGTCGCGCCGCAGGAGGGCCTCGGTCTCGGCGTCGCGGCCTCCGTAGGCCTGGTCCCACCGCAGGGCCACACGCTCGATCGGCCCGGGCGCCGAGAACCGCACGGTCCCATCGGCCCCCACACGCGCGGTGCGAGCCCCAAGAGCGACACCGTCAAGGCGGTTGACGTGGTTCCCGAGGCGGGCGACCGAGAAGGGGGTCTCGGTCTGTCCCGGTTGGGTAGGGTACACCCAACCCCCGACGATCACGTCGGTGCCCGAGTGTCCGAGGGCGTAGACGTCCTCGCTCGTGCTATCCGCATCGCGCGGGGCGAAGACCGCCCGGGCCGCGTCGGGCGCGGTCTCCCTGCGCGGTGAGCGCCCCTCCAGGCGATACATCGCGCGCACGAGGGCGGCCATGCCCTTGCCCCCCGCCCGCCGAACGACCGTGGCTGTCGTCGTGTTCATTCCTGCTCCATCCAGCGGTTGAAGGTGTCCTCAAGGGCCTGCGGGGTGGTCTGCCTTCCGCGGTCGCGCGTAGCCTCCCCCACCCGGTCATTGATCAGGTCCTCGATCTGATCGCCGACGAAATCGGTGACCTGTTTCACGATGAATTCGCGCACCCTCGCCTTCAACCAGTCAGAGACGAGAGGCCCCAGAATTCGACGTAAGAAGAGTCTCGAGACGAATCGCCCGACGATGGGAATGCGCGTCAAGAACATCTCGAAGACGCCCTCGACCAGCCACTCCACCACCGCGTCGAGCAGGGCCCTGGCGAGTTGAGGACCGAACTCCCGAAGAAACGCGCCGATCACCTCGTAGCGCCGCATGCCCACCAGGACGTTGACAGGCGCCTGCTGGGAATGGATCGACGGCAGTGTGCCGTCCTCTCCATTGCACACCGCATGGTTTGCGGGACCACAGAAGGACCCCGCCGGGATCATCAGCACCCCGACGCTCGCGACGTCTCGGTACCTGCTGCTGACACGACGGGTACCCCCGAGCACATCACACTTCCCCTCCGCGGGCTCGAAGCCGCCAAAACACGCCTGCCGATTGGAGACGATCACTTGGGGGATAAACTGCACGTTGACGCCGACGCCCGCGATCAGGGTGTGCTTCCGTTTGTGGGCTCGCCCGTGTCGTTGTACGATCGAACTACCACAAGCAAAGACCTTACGCGACTTGTAGACGTTGGCGTCCGTCTTCCCGTCGGGCTCATAGTTTGGGCCCGTGGAGTGCCAGAGGCCGTCCTTGCCCAAGCCCAGTTCGGAGTTGCCGATCACGGGGCCTCCCGGAGTCATGACCGTGAAGTCATGCATCTCGAAGCCATCCACGCGACACTCAATACGGAGCACTTGCAGCTTCAGCCGATCCCGGAGGGTCACACCCGTCTCCTGGAGGTCGCACATCATGTCGATGCCGAGATGGAGGGTATAGGCGAGCCATTCGAGGGTGCTCGTGACCGTGCCCGTGGGCAGTGCATCAGGACGAGGAGTTGCCGTAGGTTGTGTCATCGGGGTCCCTCCACCATGCCGACGAGCCGCGCTGCCCGCAGGTCGCCCTCACGAATCGGGTAGGCCGTGCGGGCCCGCCAGGTGAATACGGTCAAGCCTTCGTCGATCAGGAGCCACACCGACGACAGCTTCAGGGGCTGACGGAGGGTGTCGCGGCCGACGTGGACCGAGAGGGTCAGGTCGTGCCCGGGGACCCGCACCCGGACCCCATGATCGCCGAGCTGGCCGTCGATCAGGGTGCCCGCCGCCAGGGGCCCGAACTGCGTGTCGGGGGGCGCGTCGTAGTGGGCCAGGGCCGCCGTCCCTTTTTGCAGGGCCGCGAGGTCGAGTTTGCCGTCGCGCGTAGCGGCCGCCACCACGCCCGGGATGTAGAGTTCGCGTACGCTCTCCAGGGGGGCCCAACACGTCGGCGGGGGCAGGGCCCGCCAGTCGGAGATCACCGCCCGTACGTCCTCGATGTGCGGGACCTCCACCGTCGGCACGAGGGCCTCGTCCATCACAAACCCCATGCCCTCGGGGTTGGAGGGATGCTCAACCTTCTTGCCTTCGTACACCGTCGTGCCGCCCGGGCACTGGGCCCAGGTGAAGGGGAGCGCGGAGAAGGGTTCGGCCTCGCTCGGTCGCCAGGTGTCGCCGTGGGGCTCCCAGCGTCGACGGCCGTGCACCCGGAGCTGCCGGGCCTGCTCGCCCACCTCGAGCGAACACATCGCGGTACGCCTGGGGGTCTCGCATCGCACCGTCCCCAGGCAGAACACCGAGATCCCCTTCCGCATGGGGTCGACATCCGAGGGCAGGGTCCCGAAGGCCGTCCGCAGCGGGGCGTCGAAGATGGGCCACGGGTCGCCCTCGAGCACGAGTCCGCGGCGGGTGCGGCGGTAGCAGCCCCGGGCCACCACCCAGGCCCCGTTGACGCTGTCGTGCAGGGCCCCGCGGTAGAGCCGGGCCGACAGAGGCGTGTCGTTGTGCAGTTGCATGGTTGGGGCCTCCGTCAGCAGTTGAGTTCGACCGCGTCGTTGATGATCTGGAGGTGACCCCCGCCCCGTGACTCCATGCGCACCTGCCCCGCCCCGACGTCTCCGATCCGCACACAGGCGCCCTCGGAGATCAGCTCGATGTGATGTTTGCCGATCACAAGGCTGCTCCCGCCGACGTGAAGCTCGATCGCCTCGAGGGCCTCCAGCCGAATCCGGGTGCGGTTGAGCTGGATCATCGTGCCGTGGTCGACGTGGTCGATGCAGAGGCTCTCGCCCACGGAGAGCCAGTCCTCGATGCCCACGAAGGTCCGGCGGCGGGCCGTCACACACACGCCCTGACCGCCCTCCTCGGGGGGCATAAACGCCCGCTCGTCCCCGGCACCCACCACCGTCCATTGATGGCCCACGACGTTGAACGTGTCGTGGCGGTGCACGGTCGAACGCCGGTCGTTGCCGATCTCCACGACCTCGTCGTTGCCCACGCGCTTCACGCGGTCGTGCTCGACCTTGACGATGTTGTCGTGCCCGACCTTGAGGGTGCTGTCGTGCCCCACGTCGGTGTGCTCGTCGTGGTGGATGTTGGTCAGCCGGTCGTGGAGGACGAGCTCGCGGAGGTTGCGCTGGGCACGGAGGAAGACCTCCTCGCGGGACTTCAGGTCCTCGAAGCTCAGCTCGTTGAAGCCCGGCCCCCCGGGCGTCGAGCGCGTGCGGATCACGCTGCGGGTGCGCTCGTTGGCGACGGTGTGCGGGTTGTTGTGGGTCGGGGGGCGGTGGGTCCCGTCGTGCATCCCGCCGAGCACCACCGGGCGGTCGGGGTCGCCGTCCTCGAAGCCCACCAACACCTCCGTGCCCACCCGCGGGGTGAACACAAACCCCAGGTCTCCCCCCGCCCAGGGCCGCATCACCCGCACCCAACACGACACCCGCCCCTGGTCGTCCGCGTGGTCGGACTGATCCCAGTGGAAACGCACCAGGACCCGCCCGTGCTCGTCCGTGGCGATCTCGTCGTTCACCCCGCCCCCGTCGGGCTCGACGCTGGGCTCGACCCCCGTCACGGGCCGGGCCACCGTCCCGCGCAGGACACCCCCCACCCGCGGGGCCGTCAATCGGGCCGGGCGAAACGGCAACGCGGCCCCCTCCCGACCGCCCTCCCCCGGGGCCCGGGCGGGCATCAGCTCAAACTCGTTCTCGTAGTCGGGGCGCTGGGCCTCATGGGCGACCCCCTCGTGCCGCAGCCACCCGCGATGCACCACCGACAGGACCAGGGTCTCGCGGGCCTCGGCCGCCCCCTCCCGCACCCACACCCTCCTCCCGGCCTGCACCCGCATGCAGTTGCCCCGGCCCCGCCCCCGCAGGGTGGCCCCGAGCTGCATCTCGCCGCGGGCCGTCACCAGCCGACCCAGGTTGTCGCTCGTATACCGTCGCGTCGCGGGGTCGCCGTCGTAGCCCGTGAAGCTCACCGTCGCGGGGTACTCGAAGCCCAGGGACTCGTCGCGTCGGGCCGAGACATCGTCGCGGGGACCGCTCACGGGGTACTTCGGGCGGGTCCAGTCGTGGTCGCGGAGGTACACAGGCCGCGGGCGCCGTCCCGTCACCCACGCGAAGGCCGCGATGCCCGTGTGCCCCTGGGCCAACGCGTCGCTGCCGTACACCACCACCGGGTCGGACGACTCGGCCGCGCAGGGCCACGTCGGGGGAAGATCGCAGAGGCTCACCCGATCGCCCTCGGCGGAGGCCTCGACCCGGACGCTCACGCCCTCCTCGGCCGCGACCCGCAGGAGGAAATGCAGCGAGTCCTCGTGCCACTGAACCCGGTACCCCCGGGCCCCCACGTCGACCGCGGTGTGTGACGCGACCCGGTCGGAGGCGATCCCCACGCGTTGACAGACCGCCCGGGCGATGGCCTCCAGGCTCTTGTCTTGAAACACCCGGACATCGGTCTCGTGGGCCAGGAGCCCCAGTCGAGACACCAGCTTCAGCCGGGCCCTGCGGTGTCCCGCAGCCCCCTCCTCGGGGCTCACCGCGGACGCCACCTCCGTCACCACCCCCCGCCACGCGCGAGACGCGGCCCCCCGAGAGAGCCGCACCACGAGGTCGCGGTCGAGCAGGGCCACCGCGTCGGCGTCGCCGCCCGAGACGTCGGCCACCAGCTCGACCCGACACTCCCACGGAGCATGAACCCGCTCTGTCAGCGCGTACGACACCGGATGCCACCCCGGCAGGGTCGTCCCGTCCGTGCCCTGCACCACAAACTGAACCGTCGCGGACTGGCCCGGAATCGGGGCGGAATCATCGAGAGACATCGCGTATACTCCTGTGCTGCGAATGGCTGTTGCGAGTCGTGCCGGGACGCTACGTTTACGCTCCGTCCCGTCCACCACCCAATTTCAGGCCATCGGGTCGCCAGAGGGGCCCCGCCGCGGATGCAACGGCTCCTGCCCGAGGCCGGAGCTGGTTTCGCACCAGAGCAGCCGGGAGTTGCCTCCCCGCCCCGGCGAGGACCCACCCAAACCGCTTCGTTCCCTGGGCAATACAAAAAATATTGCCCCCCGCAGGGCCCCCGAAGAGCCTGCGGCAAACGTGCAAGAGGGCCCCCCTCGTGCTACCCGCGGGGTTCCCGAGGAGACGTCCCCCGATGCTTACCCAGTCCTTGCGAGCCTTCGCCCTCGTGATGTCCCTGATCACCCTGAGCGCCTGCAGCGCCCCCCGATCCTCCGGCGGCGGCGGGGGCTCCTCTGATGCGGGAGAGGTTCCTGAGGACATGGGGGTCGAGCCCGAAGACACCGGCAGCATCACGCCCCCCGAAGACACCGGCAGCGTCACGCCCCCCGAAGACACCGGCAGCGTCACGCCCCCCGAAGACACCGGCAACGTCACGCCCCCCGAAGACACCGGGGTCATTCTCCCCACCGACACGGGGATCACGCCGCCCACCGACACAGGAGACCCCTGCGGGGCCCTGGCCCAACGCTGCTGCCTGGGGGCCCAGTGCACCGCCGGGCTCACCTGCGTCGAGGGGCTTTGCCGCGCCGTCGGGCCGATGTGCCGGGTGCTGCAACAGCCCTGCGGGGCGGCCTCGGAGTGCTGCGATGGGGCCTCCTGCCGCCCGTCGCCCGCCACGGCCACGTGCTGCCGCGAGGCCACCCAGAGCTGCTCGGCCAACTTCGACTGCTGCGGCCAGATGGCCTGCACGGGCGGCCGGTGTACGTGCCAGGTTCAGGGGCGTCTGTGCGCGGCCGACGCCGACTGCTGCGAGGGCAACCGCTGCCGGGAGGGGGTGTGCGCCCCGACCTGCAGCCCCGTAGGCTCGTCCTGTAGCTCGTCGCAGCCCTGCTGCGCGGGCCTCGCCTGCGAGGCGGGCCTGTGCGCCGTGCCCTGCGCCTCGGAGGGAGCCACCTGCGGCGGCAGCACCGCCTGCTGCACGGGCCTCACCTGCGAGTCGGGGGTGTGCCGCCGCCCGCCCACCTGCGCGACGATCAGTCAACCCTGCTCCGGCACCACCCCCTGCTGCACGGGGCTCATGTGCCGCAACGGGTCGTGCCAGACGCCCTGCGCCGCCAACGGCCAGGCCTGCACGAGCGGCACGCTCTGCTGCGGCGGGTACTGCCGCAACGGCCTGTGCAGCAGCGTGACGACCTGTCTGCGCTCCAGCGCCTGCGTCTCGGCCGGCGACTGCTGCACCGAGTACCGCTGCACGAGCGGCTACTGCGCCGCGCCCAGCACCTGCCGCACCTCGGGCCTGTCGTGCTCGTCGACCTCGCCGTGCTGCTCGGGCCTCACCTGCTCCAGCGGGTATTGCCGCACCGCGTGTCAGTCGTCGGGGTCCTCGTGCAGCTCGGGCAGCCAGTGCTGCGGCGGATACTGCCGCAACAGCTTGTGCAGCTCCCGAAGCTCCTGCACCACCTCGGGCTCGTGCACCTACTCGGGCGACTGCTGCTCAGGGTACCGCTGCTCCAGCGGGTACTGTCGGCTCTGAGCCCGCGTCGTCGCCCTCCGCCCGGCCCCGCCCTGTGATATGAACCCGCCGTGACCGAAGGGCTCCTCTCGGGTGGGCGCGTCGTCGCCGTCGGCGGCGGCAAGGGCGGCGTGGGAAACACCCTCATCGCCCTCGGCATCGCGACCTTCATCGCCCAACTCGGCAAGAAGGTCCTGCTCGTCGACGCCCACCCTCGGGCGGCTACCCTGGGCACCATCCTCGGGGTGGCACGCAACCCCCGGATGCAATGCCCCTGGGCCCCGACCGCCCCCGTGGCCCGCGGGCACGAGACCGTGGTGCCCAACCTCCGGCTCCTCGAAGCCAGCCGCGAGGTGGGGCTGCCGGCCGTGCGTGGGGTCCGGCGCCCCCGCGAGCTGGCCGCCCGCTCCCCGGCCGACCTCGTGCTCATCGACCTCGGGTCGGGGGTGTCGCCCCGGGTGGTCGACGCCATGATCGACGCCGACGCCCTCATCACCGTGACCACCCCCGAGCCGACGGCGGTCGAGGCCGTCTATCGTTTCGTACGCCACGCCTACGCCCGACGCCTCGGGGCCCGGCTGCGGGCCATGACGGCCGAAGCCCCTCCTGGGGTTCGGGTGGAGTCGGTGGCCACGGCCCGCGCGACCCTGCGGGCCAGCCTGCGACGCAACGGGGGCCCGGTCTCCCCCTGGGAGCTGGCCACCGCCGTCACCGAGGCCGTGCCCAGCCTGAGGCCCAGCGTCTGGGGCGATTTCGGCCGGATGAAGGTCCGCTGCGTGGTCAACGCCTCGCGGGTCAGGGCCGACCTCGAGCTCGGCGAGGCCATGGCCCGGGTGGCCCACCCCAGCCTCGGGGGCATGCTCGAGTACCTCGGCCATGTCGAACACGACGACGCGGTCTTCCTCGCCGCCCGCCGCCGCCGTCCCCTCCTGGTCGACTTCCCCGCCAGCAAGGCCGCCCGCAACATCGAGCGCATCGCCCGCCGCCTGCTCAGCCTGGAGGCCGGACGCCTGGCCGGACAGGGAGCCTCCCCCTCCCACGACGACGGCCACCCCGGGCCCCCGTCGGCCCGCACCCACTACGAAATGCTCGCCCTCGACCGTGGGGCCAGCGACGAGGAGATCCGCAGGGCCTACCGCAAGACCCGCGAGATCTACACCCTGGAGAGCGTGGCCCTGTCGGGGCTCCTCACCGACGAAGACCTGTCCTCCATGGTGGCCCGCGTCGAGGAGGCCCGCGACGTGCTGCTCGACCCCGCCCGCCGTCGGCCCTACGATCTGTCCATCACCCCCGAAGACGCACCCCTCCCCGAGGCCTCCGCGGCCCCGATCCCGCCCGACGAAGCCCTCGTGATGCCCGACCCGGCCCTGCCCGAGCTCACGGCCGAGACGGAGTTCTCCGGGGCCCTGCTCCGGGCCCTGCGCGAGGCCCGGGGGGTGCGCCTCGACGACATCGCGGCCCGCACCAAGATCGCCCCGGCGGTGCTCCGGGCCCTCGAAGACGAGGAGTTTGCGGCCCTCCCCCAAGCCGTCTACGCCCGGGGGTTTGTCACAGAGGTAGCGAAATACCTCAAGCTCGACGTAGAGCAGGTCGTGCGCACGTACATGCACCGATACCGCAAGGCCCATCTGCCATGAACGACGCCGTCCCCACGCGCCCCGCCGCGCCCCTGCGGGCCTCCGACCCCGACGGCCTCGACTTCCCGCCCCCCGCCGAGGCCTCCCGGCCCGACGACGCGAGCGATCCGCGCGACCCGTCCGTCAACGACGTCTTCCCCGCCAACGTGGCGGTCCTCTTCCTCGTGCACGGGTTTGTGCTGACCCGGATGTTCGTGGGCTTCAGCGCCGAGCGACCCTGGGCGGCCAACCTCGGGAGCTTTCTGTCCGTGGCCGGGGTCATCCTGGCCTGGGTGGCCTTCGGGCGGGCCCTGGTCTCTCGCGCGCGGGGGGCCCTTCCCTTCGTCGTGGCGGGTCTGCGGGGCCTGGTGGCCCTGCCCATGCTGGCCCTGACCCTCACCGCCATGCGGGGCGACCTCCCCCCCCTGCTCCAGCTCACCGCGGCCGTCTCCGCGGCCCTCACGGTCCTGGTGGCCGGAGGCGTAGGCATCGCCTCGTCCCTACAAGCCGGGCATCGGCTGGCCCCCCTCACCCTCGGGCTCCTGGTGGTGGGCGAGTGGGTCGAGCTCATCGCCCCGCCCCTGCGGCTGTTCTACGGGAGCGGCAGGGCCATCCTCCCGCGCTGGGCCGACGGGCTCGGCACGGTCGGCGAGGTGTGCACCTTCGCGGGAGCCCTCTGCGCCGCCGTGTGGACCCTGCGGGCCGCGGCCCGAGACGCCGGTTGGACAAGGACCTTGACCTTTGCCGCGATGCCCGCCTCGGTGGGGGTGGCCCTGCTGATGCTGCCGGTGAAGTTCCCGCGCACGACGGAGTCGGCGGCGAAGCACGCGTTTCGGGCCCGCTTCGACCTCGTGGGCGGGGCCGTGGTGGCCCACCCCTCGCGGCTGACGGTGGCCCTGTACACCCTGCCGTTTACGCTCCTCCTGGTGGCGAGCATGGTGTCGCTGGCGGGGCAGTACCACGACCGCGGATCGGCCGTGCGGCGCTCCCTCGGCTGGCTCTGCATCCTCATGGCGGGCTTCGGGGGGCACACCGCGGCGGGCCTCATCGACCCGTTTCGCCTCGTGTGCCTGAGCCTCGGGATGGTCTTGCTGGAAGGGGCCGCGGCCCGAGAGACGGCCCCCACCTGACGGGTCGGGGGCGTCCGGGTCGGGCGGAGAGATTCAGTCGGCGATGTGGCGGAGCTTCATCTGCACGTCGCTCGACCAGTGGTTGGCGAAGGCCCGGACGCAGGTCGACAGGTAGCGGTCGTAGTCGTCGAAGACCTGGTCGCCCCAACGCGCGCGGATGGTGGCCTCGTGCATCCGCATCCGGCGCAGCCACTCGGCGGTGGTCTTGCCGTAGTGCTCGCGGCGGGTCTTGAGCTCGACCACCTCCCAGTACGGGTTGACCGCGGCGATGAGCTCCTCGAGGCGCGGGTTGAGCCCCCCCGGGAAGATCACGTCGGCCGTGAACTTCATGTCCGCGATGTCCTTGCGCGCCCGCGGGACCCGGTTGCGCAGGATGGCCTGAAACCCGAAGTAGCTCCCGGGCTTGACGCACTCCGCGCACTTCTTGAAGTAGTTGCGGTAGATCTCGACGGCGAGGCCCTGGTTGGCCTGGGCGGGCGAGCACAGGTGGTCGATCATCTCGATGGAGATGAGGGCGTCGTACTTCTCCTTCGGCTGGAAGGTGAGGAAGTCCTCGACCCAGAGGGTGACCCCGGGGAGGTTGCGGGCCTTGATCTCCTCGGACTGGGCCGTCGAGAGGGTGACCCCGTGGGCCTCCTTCACGCCGCGGTGCACGGTGAGGTACTCCAGGTTGGATCCCCAGCCGCAGCCGATGTCGAGGACCCGCTTGTCGGCGGTCATCTCGGCGTACTCGTACAAGACCCGGGCCTTGTTGATCTGGGCCTGCTCCAGGGTCTCCCCCTCGCCCTCGAACACGGCGCAGGTGTAGTGCATCCGCTCGTCGAGCCAGAGCCGGAAGAACTCGTTGGACACGTCGTAGCTGACCTCTACCTCGCCCTTCGTCGACGTCACGGCATCACCTCGCTGCGCGCGTCGCGGCCATCCGTAGCCTGCGCGGCGCCCGGAGCCTCTATCTCGCTCGGACGCGCCCCGTCAACCGCCACCCCCGGGTGACACCTGAGGCCCCCCCCTCGGCAGCCGTTGCCGAACGCGCCCCCTCCCCCCTCGCGGCCCATCACCCCTTTGCCCTACCCTCCCCCTCCATGGAACCTCACACCCTCGGACGCGGCCTCGACCAGCAGTTTCGTGCAGCCTGCGCCCAACTCGCACACGAGCAGCCCTGGTTCGGCGCCTTCGCCCTCGACAAGGGCACCCGCACGGTCGCCTACAAAGTCGGCGAACATCGCCACCCCGACCACTTCATCCTCGACTGGAGGCACCCCCTCGCGGCGGTCTTCTACGACGGGGCCCCCGGGGAGGCGTTTGAGTTCGAGGCCAAGGGGTACGCGCCGTCCTCGGGGATCCCGACGTACATCGCGCGGGTCACCACCCAGCAGCGCGTCGTCACCCGGGCCGAGGTGCGCGACACCGCCGGGGTTCACGTCCTCGTGGCCAGCGACGACGGGCTCGTGCCCGAGGCCGACCTCGCCCAGTCTCGCCCCGACGCAGGGCCCCTGCCCGACATCCGGGCCCTCCTCACCCCGCAGCAGTATCAGCTCATCACCACCAGCCGCGACCGCCCCGTGATCATCCAGGGCCGGGCCGGGTCGGGCAAGACCACCGTCGGCCTCTACCGCGTGTCCTGGCTCGCCTACGCCGCTGAAGACGACCCCGAGGCCCGGCCCATCGACCCGTCGCGGGTGCTCATCGTGATGTTCAACGCGGCCCTGCGGACCTTCGTGCAGAGCTCGCTCGCCCCCCTGCGCCTGGAGAGCGCCCAACTCGCGACCTTCCACCACTGGGCCTGGGAGTCGGTCAAGCGGGCGTACAATGGCACGATCGACCTCAACGCCGACCCCAAGGCCCTCACCGGTCACGAGACGGCCAGTCGGCTCAAGAAGCAGCTCGGCATGCTCCGAGCCCTGGACTCCTTCGTGGCCGACCAGACCCAACGGGCGGGCGAGTGGCTCGAAGGACGCCTCGCTCCCTACGGGGCCACGGCCCTCGCCGAGCGCTTTCGTACGATGACCACCCCGGTGGCCCGGCGCTTCATCGCCCTGCGCGAAGAGGCCCGGCGGCAGCGCGACGCCAGCCACGGCAACGCCAAGACCCGCTGGGAGAACATCCTCGAAGTGTTCAAGCAGGGGGTCAACCGCATCACCAAGTACAAGGAAGAGCTGCTGCGGTTTCTGACCAACTCGGCCCTGCTCGCCCAGCACCTGGAGGGGGTGACCCCCGACGAGCTTCAGACCCTGGCCACCTTCCAGCGCGCCGTGCAACGCGAAGGCGGATCCGAGGGTCGCCCCGGCCCCAAGGTCACCTTCGACGACCTGGCCCTCCTCCTGCGCATGATCCAGCTCAAACACGGGGGGCTCGCCAACGCCTCCCGCGACGAGGAGGTGTTTGTCTTCGAGCACCTGGTCGTCGACGAGGCCCAGGACTTCGGGGCCCTCGAGCTGCGGGTCCTCCTCGACTCGGTGCGCAGCCGGACAGGGGTCACCATCGTCGGCGACCACAACCAGAAGATCGTCCCGAGCGCAGAGTTTGTCGGCTGGGAGGCCCTCGCCCGCGAGCTCGGGATCGCAGGAGCCGGAGTGGCCAGGCTCTCTCTGGCCCACCGGTCGACCGGGCCCATCATGGCCCTGGCCCAGACCCTCGAAGACCCCACGGCGGCCGCTCCGAGCGACGACAACGAAGGCGTGGCGGGGCGCCCGGGGCCTGTTCCGCAGCTCCTCGTGGCCGACGACGAGCCTGCGTTGCGGGAGGCCCTCGTAGCCGCCCTGCGGCAGAGCCTGGCCGAGGCTCCCCGGGGGCATCACTGCGTGGTGTGCCGCTGGCCCAAGCTGGCCACGGGCCTGTGCGAGTGGCTGACCCCGGCCCTGGGTCTCCCCGAGGGGACGGTTCGGGTTGGGTACAACAAGGAGTTTGTGTTCGAGCCCGGGGTGACCGTGACCAACGTCCAGCAGGTGAAGGGACTGGAGTTTGACTCGGTCACCGTGATCGACCCGAGCGACGCCCACTACCCCCCGAACGAGCTCGGTCGGCGCAACCTGTACACGGTGCTCACCCGGGCCAAAGACCGCCTGCGGCTCGTGACTACCCACCCGCTCACGCGCCTGCTGGAGGCGGCGATCGTGCAGGGGCTCCTGGTCGAGGAGCGGGTCGGAGCCCTGGCCCCGGTGACCTTCACCCCGGAGGAGGAAGAGCCGTTTTGAGGGCGTCGAGGGCGTAGGTCTGGGCCCCGCTCAGGCCGCGGAAGCGGTTGGGGTGACAGGTCAGGAGGATGACCTGGAGGTCCTGGGCCGTGCGCTCCAGCACGTTGAGCATGGCCCGCAGGCGGCGGTCGTCGGTCCACCCCAGGATGTCGTCGAGGATCAACGGGAGGGCCCGCTGCTGCCGCGCGAACACCTTGGCCAGGGCGATGCGAACCACCACCGCGAGCTGCTCCCGGGCCCCGCCCGAGAGGTCCTTGAAGTCCTCCTCGAAGCCGTCGCGCAGAACCTGTTCGAGCTGCATGGTGTCGCGGTTCATGTGGAAGGTGGTCCCGGGGCGGATGATCTGCAGGAGAGGGGCGGCCTCGCGGTAGACGGGTTCCATGAGGGCGCCCTGGGCCTCGGCGTAGGCCCGCTCGGCGGTCTCGCGCAGGAGCTTCACAGCCTTCGCCTCGCGCTCGATCCGCGCGAGCTTCTCGGAGGCTTCGGCCCGGGCCGTCTCGGCCTCGTTCAGTCGGTCGCGGTACCCTTCGCCCAGCCTGCCGTCGAGGGTCCCCTTGTCGCGGGCGCACTCCTCGCGCAGGGCCGCGAGGGCCCGGGTGACCTCCGCGAGGCCGACCCGCTCGCGGTCACGGTCGGCGCGGCGTACGGCGGGTTTGGCCCGGTCGCAGGCCTGGGACGCCGACTCCCAGACCGCGCGGGCCTCGGACAGGGCCGTCTGGGCGGCCTGGGCGGCCTCACGCAGGGCCTCGTCGCCCTCGGCCTCGGAGACAACCCGTAGCTGGGCCGAGAGGGTGTCCTTGCGGGCGTTCTGCTCGATCCACGACCGCTCGGCCTGGGCGGCCAGCTCCTGGGCCTCGCGGGCGTGGCCGTGGGCGGTCACGGCCCGGGCTTCGGCCGTGGCGAGGGCGTCGCGGGCCTCCTCGTGGCGGTGTTGCTCGCGCTGGAGGCTGTCTTCGAGCTCGGGGATGGGTTCGTCGTCGAAGGCGAGGCTGTCGAGGGAGGCCTCGACCCGTACGACCTCGGCGTCGAGGGCCACCACCCCGAGCGGAGCCAGAGACAGGAGGCGGGCCTCGTCACGCTCCGTCCGGGCGCTCTCGGCGATCCAGGTGTTGTGGGCCCGACGGGCCGCGTCCAGGGTGGGCACCTCCAGGGCCTTGAGCTTGCCCGCGAGCTCCCGCTCCATCATCGGCAGCTCCAGGTCGTGCCCCCCCTCCCCGGGAACAATCTCCACCCGACGCTCCCCCACCTCGATCACCCGGGTCTGTACGAGGTCGATCACCTCGCCCCCGAGGGCCTCTCCCACGGCGCCGTCGGCCGCCTCGATGCGGCCCGCGAGGCGCTGCATGGCCTGCTCGTGCCCGAGGCACACCCGGTCGAGGGCGTCGAGCTCGGACAGCTCCCGGGGCCCGACGGTCATGGCCTGGAGGGCCGCGGTGTGGGCCGCGAGCTCGTCCCGCAGGCTCTGCCCCTGGGCCCGTCGCCGACGCAGAACCTCCGCCTCCCGGCTCACCCGCCCCAGGGCCTCGGTCAGGGCCTCCAGGCCGTCGGGGGCCCTGGCCCGCAGTCGTTCGGCCGCGGCGTCTCGGCGCGACTGCTCGGCCACCCGAGCCCGGTCGTGGGCCCGGGCCTCCTCCATCGACACCACCCCCACGGCGGCCAGGGCGAACCCATGGGCCGTCTGGGCCTCCTCCAGGGTCTCGGCCGACGACTGCCCGCTGCTGCCCGGGTCGATCTCGATCTCGACCTTGTCGTCCACCACGATCACGGTGGGCCCGGCCAGGGGCCTGCGCACCTCCGTCCCCACCGTCAGGACCCGCATGGCCTCCCGGGCCCCCAACTGAACCCGCACCGCCGCCAGGGGGCGTACGGTCATGCGCACGGCGGCCCGGGCCTCGATTTCGTACAGGGCCTTGACCGTCGCCTCGGCGGCCAGGAGGGTCTGCATCTCCTCGGGCCCGAAAGGGAACTCGGCCAGGGTCTTGTCCCGGGCAACGAGCTCCTCGCTCCAGACCAGGGCGTCTTCGCGCTGACGCACGAGCTCGGCGAGACGGGCCTCGAACCGGTCGTGCTCCGTGATGAGGGCCTCGACCCCGTCGGGGGCCACCCCCGCGAGGGCGGCTTTTACAGCGGCCACGTCGGCGGTGAGGTTCTGCTGGGCGGCGGAGGCGGCCCGGGCGGCGGTGACGTTGTCGACCCGCAGGGCCGCGAGGCGTGCGAGGAGTTCGGACCGCGCGGCCATCCACTGCGCCCGGGCCTTGAGGAAGCCCTCTCGGGGCGGGTCGAGGGTGATCGATCCGAGGGGTCCGAGGGACACCGTCTCCCGCCGACTCACCGCCACCGGAACCCCATCGTCCACCCGAACCTGGGTGGCCCTCCGCGCGAGGAGCTCGACGTGTTGAGCCCGTCGGGTGTCGAGGGCCGCGAGGGCTTCGAGGGTGGCGGTGTCGGGCAGCTTCTTGAGGGCCTCGCGGGCCGCCCGCAGGCGCGCGTCGAGCCCCCGGGCCTCGGCGAGACGCGCGCGCAGGGCGGCGAGGTCGGCGCGGCTCCGCTGGTCGGCGATGCGGCGGTGGTAGGCGGCCACCCGGGCGGCGAGGGCGTCGACTCCGCGGCGGAGCTCGGTCACGTGCTCGGTAGCGACCTGCGACGCATCGGCCCGGCGTTGGGACTCCTGGCGCAACCGTTCGAAGGCCTCGGCCCGGGCGGTCAGAGCCAACTCGAGGTCGGCGAGGGTCTGGCGTTGGGCGAGGCGTGCGGCGTAGCGCCCGGAGGCCGACTCGGCCTGGGATTCGGCCTCGCGTAGGGCCTCGGCGGCGGCGTCGCGTTGGCGTTCGAGGCCAGCGCCTTCGAGCACCGCCGCTTCGAGTGCGGCGAGGGAAGCCCCGAGGGTGGCGACCTCTTCTTCGAGGCGGACTCTCTCGTCGAGCTTGCCCTGGAGGGCGTCGCCGAGGGCCGCGGTCTCGTCGCAGCGGGCCCGCAGTTGGGCGACCGTGGCGGTGAGCTCCTCGACCTGGCGTTGGGCGGCGAGGTAGTCGCCGGTGGCCCGGTCTTGTTTGGCCGTCCAGTGGGTGGCGTAGCGGTCCTCGACGGCCCGGCGCAGGGCGACCCCGTACTCGCCTCCCATGACGTTGCCAACAAGGGTCCCGATGGTGCGCGCGAGCGAACCCCGAACGTGGTCTCCCATGGCCTCGGCGGGCTCTTGCGTGGCGTAGGCGTCCTGGTTGACCCACAGGAGGCCCCACACGCCCATGTCGTCGACGTGGAGGCCTTTCTTGGCGGCCTCGCGGGCGTCGAGTTTCTCGATGAGCCAGCGGTCGGCGTCGTCGCCCTGCACGTCGACCGAGCGGTCGGACGCGCTCACCCGGGCCATCCCCTTCTTGCCGAAGCGCTTCTCCAAGAGGTACGTCACCCGGTCGAGTTCGAACTCCACCTCGACGTACGGCCAGTGTTTGCTCCCATACGGCTGCAGGGCCTTGATGGCCGCCTGGGCCGACCCGTGGCGTTGAAACAGGGCCGCCCGCAGGGCCCGCACGATCGACGACTTGCCGCACTCGTTGGGCCCGGAGATCACGTTGATCCCAGGGCAGAGCCCGTCGAGCTCGATCACCTTGTCGCCGAGGGTGCCCACGTGCTGCACCTTGATGCGCTTGAACGACAGGGCCGACGTCATCGTGCACCTCCTGCGGACTCGGTCTGGGCGTGCAGTTCGTGCAAGACCCGCAGGGCCTCCTGGCAGGCCTCGGGGGAGTATCCCTCGACCCCCGCCTGGAGCCGCGCGATCACCCGCCCCACCCAGCCCTCCTGGGGGATGGACGCGAGGTCGGCGTCGGTGAGGCGCACCGTCAGGGCCTCGTCGCGCAAGCGCAGGTGCTTCACCCTGCCCTTGCTTCGCGGGATCACCTCCTGGCGGAGCCGTGCGGTGAGCCGCAGGTCGAGCTGTCCCTTGAGCTCGAGCTCGACCAGGGTGTCCTGGCCGTTGGGGAGGTCGTCGATCTCCTGTTCGAGGCTCGCGAGGTGCTCGGCCGTGAGGAGGGTGCGCTCGATCTTGTGCCAGGTAAACCGGGCCACCCGGTGCGGGGTCACCCGCGGGAGCGACCGCGGACGGTCGACCTCCACGAGCAGGACGTGCCCCGGGTCTTTCTCCTTGAAGCGGGTGGGCTCGGGGGTCCCGGGGTACCAGGTTCGGTCGTTGACCTTGACCTTGCCGTGCCAGTCGCCGAGGGCGAGGTAGTCGAGGCCGGCCCCGTCGGCGAGGCCGATGGGGATGTCGTTGTGAATCTCGGCCTCGGTGTCCTGGGTCATGGCCTGCAGGATCTCGCGGATGCCCCCATGGGCCACCCCGACCCGGATACGATCCTGCGGGCCCACCCGGGCGTTCAACCACGCGGTGGGATCGAGGGAGTGACGTTCGAGCAGGGGGCAGGGCAGGAGGGTGGCGTTGCCGTGATCGCGGGGGCGCCGGGCCCCCAGGACGTGGACGTGAGGCGGACACTCCCGGGTCCACCACTCGGTGCGGTAGAGGGCGTCGGGGGTGAAGGGATCGTGGTTTCCCGGGAGCAGATAGACCGCGCACGAGAAGCCCCGGAGGGCCTCGAAGGCCCGCTGCAGGGGCACCCGGTCGAGCTGATGGTGGTCGAAGACATCGCCCGCGACGACCACGAAGTCGGCTTCGGCCTCGCGAGCCACCTCCGCGATGCGACGAACGGTCTCGGTCCGGGCCCCCCGCACCTCAGCCCCCGCATCGCCCGGAACGTGATGGGCATGCAGGCCGAGCTGCCAGTCGGCCGTATGGATAAACCGCGCTCCCTCTGCCATGGGTCGCCTCCCTTCGTAGTCGCCGCGGGAGGGTAGAGCGCCCCACACAACGAAGGCAAGCTCATGGTAGATTTGCCTGCGATGCGTCGTGCTGGTCTCCTCGTGTGTCTTCTGGCGGCCGTTGCGGCGACGGGTTGTCCTCGGCGGCGGGCGCCTCCCCCTCCGCGCGACCCCAACGTGCAGCTTCACCTCGAGCCGGGCCTGAGCACCCCCCGGGTCGACCTGCGCCGCGATCCCGACGCGGGCACCCAGCGTATTCAGATCGGCGGGGCCGTGGTCAACCTGCCCACCCGCGAGCCCGAGCTCCCCCCGACCGAGCCCTAGCCCGACGGGTTCAGGTCAAGCTGCTTGACCAGCTTCTTGGGGGCCACCGCCCGGAAGCTCTCGTCGATCCAGGCCCGCAGGGTGGCGAAGGGGATCGTGTCGCCCGGGGCAAAGCGGGCCGAGACCCAGCCGTGTTTGCCCAGGCCGTAGCCCGTACGCGAGGCGAAGGGCTCGTCGAGGGCCTCCGCGTGGGAGACAGGCAGCTTGACCGTACACGACAGCCCTGTGGCCGTGGCCGAGGCGAACACGAACACCTTCCCCTTCACCTTGAAGGCCCGCTCACCCCAGGGGTTGTCCTCGTGGGCCTCGGGATACCCCAGGCACACCGCGGCCAGGGCGTCGCACGCGCGGCGAATCTCGTCGGAGGGCGGATCGTGGTCGTGCATCGTTCAGTCAACCCTTCTTCGCGACCAGAACCCGTTGCGCAGCAGGGCCCCGCCGAACACCCACCCCCACACTACGCCGTGGCCGCATCGGGAAGCCCTCTCTCCGGACCGCGGCGCAAGACGGCCGTGGCGATCGCCGCCGTCACAAACCCCGCCACCATCGAGAACCCCATCGACTGCACGATGTACGTGCCGAGGTTGAAGCTCTCCGCGGCCGCGGCCCGGGTGGCCTGCCCCGTCCGGACCGAGTGCTCGATCATGGTGGCGAAGAAATTGGGGTTGATCCACCGGGCGTAGATCGTGAGGGTGAGCGGAACGAGGGCCGCGTTGGCCGCCGACAGGATCATGCCCGCGACGTACTCGCCCGTCGTCCAGACGAGGCCCACCACGGCCAGGAGGGCTCCCAGAAGGAGCTCGCGACGATGTCGTTGCAGCATTGGAGGGCCGAGGGTAGAGAGCCGCGCGGGGGAGGTTCCAGTTTTCGGCAGGCCGTGGGTCCCGACGAATCTCAGGGAGCCCGGCGGAAGGTGTACCGGGGGGTGATCCTCACGCCCCCGAAGTTGATGGGGTCAAACCCGAGGATCATCTCGTCGCCCCGGACCGTCACCGCGATCTGGGCGTTGCTCGTGCCGGGACAGGTCTGGCGCAGGGTCCGCATCGGCTCCTCCCCGGTGCCCGTGTACGTGCCCGCCACCGACACCGGGATGTCCCGGTCAAACCGAACCCCGGCCGTAAACCGCAGCTCGACCCGATTGGCCAGGTCGGCGATGAGGCGCCCGGGCTCGGACCAGATCTGTCCGCGGCCCACGATCACACTCGCATTCACGTCGATCACCCCGATGGGCGTGGTGGCCGTGTCGACGTGCCAGGCGATGCCTGCGAGGTTCCATCGGCCGTCGGGGATGGTGCCGCCGGTGGGGACCGGGGCGGGGTCGACCACCATGCGGCCTGTCACCACGGGGAGGGTCGTGCCCGCCGCGGGCGGGGCGCAGGCTCCGGGGGTGTAGACGACCGCGCCGGGGGTGCGCAGGGGTTCGTCGCAGTAGCGGGCTGGCGACGGGGGGGTCACGTAGGCGAAGTTGAAGCACATCTCGTCCTGGGTCCCGGTCCCGCTGTACACGGTGCGGGAGCCGGGGTTGTTCCAGGTGCAGCGGGTCTCGATGCGGTCGCCGGGGGAGATCAGGGTGCTCGAGAAGTCGTAGAGAAATTGGTAGTCGAAGTCCCAGTGGTCGAGCTCGATGAGGGGCTCGGTGGTCCCCCCCGCCCGGTGCAGCTCCTGCGAGAACGAGGTCCCCAGGACGTGCATGTGGGGCCCCCCCGCGAAGAGCCGCGTGGGCTCGCGGAAGGTGCACGCGCTCGACGCCGAGGCCATGCCCCGGGCCGGAATCGAGAACCCCACGGGCCCGATGGCGATCATCCCGTACTCGGTCCCAGTGGGGGGGCCGTGGAGGATGCGGACCCCGGAGTTGTCGACCACGTCGGGCAGTTGGGCCCCGTTGTTGTAGTGCATCTGCAAGACGTACCGCTCGCCCGCGGTCATGCGCAGCCCGCCCTCCGGGAACTCGAACGCGTCCTGTCCCGGGGCCCAGGCCATGAGGTACTGCGAGCCCTCGGGCATCGAGGTGCACTCGAAGGGCTGGGTGGGCGCCGTACGCTCGGTGTCGCGCAGGAGCACGGCGTGATGCAAGACCTCACGCCGATCGAGCAGCATCTCGAAGCGCCGGATGAACCGCGGCCCCCCCTCGGGCACGGTGAACGGAAAACACTGGTAGCGGTCGGTGACCCGCGGGCCCACGGGGTAGCTGCCCACGCGGAGGTCCCAGGTCTCGAGGCCTTCGGGGCGACGCTCGGGGGCCCGGAGCCACGGGCGCGAGCTGCGCAGGCGGGGGCGGGTGGAGGCGTTGCGGGCCCCACAGCTCGCCCACTGGGTGAGGGCCTCGGCCACGGCCGCGGTGGGGGCGGGGGCCGCGGTGGGGGGCATGGTGCCGGTGGCGAGGGCTTCGGCCATGCGGTCGACGCGGCGTCGGCCGACTTCGCCCTCCACGAGCTGGTCGTAGTCGAGCAGAGAGTGCGGAGCCCCAAAGGAGGGCGTGGTCCCATGGCAGGTCGCGCAGTGGGTCACGACCTGAGCCCGTACGGTCGACTCCCACGCCGCCCGATCGGGCACGCACACCCCGCCCGCATCGGGCGCGGCATCGGCCCGGGGGCCCACGTCGGCCACGGGGGGCGCGTCCGCGGCCGCGTCTGGACGGGAGGAGGCCGGGGTCGAACCGCAGGCCGTCAGGCAGAGGGCGGCGGCGACTGGGAGGAGCGAGCGAGCGTTCACGGGCGCGAGCATCCCACGGGGGGCACCGGGGCTCAACGTGCGGCGGCGCATCGGGGCGGTCGCAAACTGGCGGCTGGGCACACGAGGCTGGTAGGGCTCTGGGCCAACGATGGCATTCGGAGCGACGCGTCGGGCCCCTCGTACGGTGGCGGTTTGTTTGCAGTGTGGGGTTCCGCCCGAGACGGAGGTGGCCGACTGCGCGCACCCGCGGGTGGGGCGGGTGCAGCTTACCCCCCGCATCACGCGGCTCCTGACGCAGCTCCGCGGGGCCAGGAGCTTCGTGCGGTATGTCTCGACCCGGCTGGAGCAGACCGTGGAGATCGAGCAGCTCGCCGGCCGGGCCACGATCGAAGGGGAGGCTCCCCCCGCACGCCCGCAGGCCGCAGCACGACGCGCCCGTGTACGCGAGGTCGAGGCGCCGGCGGTGCGCGAGACCCCCGCGGTGGTGACCTCGGCGGCGGCGGCGGACACGCGACAGCGGCCGCTGTTTGCCGACCTGGGGTGAGGTCGACAAGGCCCTTCAGGCCCCCACGAGGGCCCCGTCGTCGCCGACGGTGAGGGTCCGGTCGCGCAGGTCGGGATCGCGGGACAGGGCCGCGGCCACGGGGGCCACCACCCGCTCCTCCAGGACCCGCTTGAGAGCCCTTGCCCCCCGCGTGGGGTGGTACCCCTCCTTCGAGAACATCGCCCGCGCGGCCGGGGTCACCCGCAGGGTGATGTTGCGCCGTACGAGGCCCATCCGCTGCGAGGCCTTGGTCAGCTCCAGGTCGACGATGCGGGCCACGTCGTCGGGGTCGAGGGCCCGAAACGGGACCACCCGATCCAAGCGGTTGAAGAACTCCGGGCGGAAGTGCCTTCGGACCGAACGCTCCAGGCTGGCTGCGGCGTCGACCCTTGGGTCGAAGCCTACGGTCTGGGCGTCGGTCACCCCGAGGTTGGAGGTCATGATCACGAGGGTCATCCGGAAGTCGACCACGCTCCCGAACGAGTCGGTCAACCTCCCCTCCCCCAGCACCCCGAGGAGCAGGTCGAAGACCTCGGGGTGGGCCTTCTCGATCTCGTCGAGGAGCACGAGGGACAGGGGTTGGGCCCGCACCCGCTGGGCCAGGCTCGTCACCCCGCTGCCCACCTCCAGCAGGCGCTGAGCCGACCCCGGGAACATGTACTCGCTCATGTCGAGCCGCACGAGCCGCCCCTCGGAGCCGTAGAGGTACCGGGCGATGGCCCGGGCCAGCTCGGTCTTGCCGACGCCGGTGGGGCCGACGAAGAGGAGGGTTCCGCAGGGGCGCTCGGGGTCGTCGAGGCCGGCCTTGAAGCGGGCCAGGACCCGCCCCGCCGCGAGGCACGCCGCGTCCTGGCCCAGAACGCTCTGCCCCAGGGTGGCCGCGAGGGCCTCTTCGCCCGTGCGCGACTCGTCGGCAATGAGCTCGACGGGCAGGCCCGTGTTGCGCGCGAAGAGGGCGCTCACGTCGCGGGGGTAGAGCACCCGGGGGGCCCGGTCGTCGGCCCCGGGGGTGTTCTCGGTGGCCCCGAGCCAGTCGAGGAAACGGATCCCCTTGCCCGGGAAGGCCGTGTCGCGCTGGAAGGTCGCGAGGTGATGCACGAGGCGCCGCAGGGCCGACGGATGCAGACGCACCCCTGGGACCCGCCGCTGCTGATACCCCTGGAGGATCACCGGGAGGCGATGAGCCGGGGGCTCCTGCAGCCGCACCACCCGGAAGACCTCCACCAACGAGGCGAACCGCCGACGGCAGTGTTCGAACTCGGCCTCGGTGCACTCCGCGAGGAGGGCCAGCTCGCCGCCCCGGGCCGCGGGAATGAGCAGCTCGCCGAGAGACCCCCCGTCGGGCTGGGGCTGGAGCATCTCCACGAGACGGTCGACGTAGAGGTAGTCTCCGGCGTTTTCGAGCTCGCGCAGGAGGTCGTAGCAGCGCTCCTGCCACATCCCCACGTAGGTCATGCCCGCGATGAGGCGGGAGGCGCTGGTGGCCCAAAGGCGCGGGACCGCGGCCTCGGGGGAGGCCCGCCGGAGGCTGAGGAGGTGCCGTGCGAGGCGCCGCACGAACGTGGTCTTGCCCACCCCGGCGGGGCCCACCAGGAGGAGGGAGGCCGGGGGTGCGCCGGGGAGGCTGTCTTTGAGGGCCTCGAAGTCGTCGCTCTCGCCCACCACGGCCGGGAGCTTGCCGCGGGCGGCCCGCTCGACCCACTCGTCGGCCACGGCCACCGCGGTGGGAAACTCGCGCCCGAGCTCCTCGTCCACGCGGTCTTCTTCGCCGCGCCCGAGGCCCTTTGGGGCCCACGGGACCGCGTACTCGGCCCCCTCACGGCGGAAGTCGTACAGGGTCGAGGTGCGCTCCCCGAGGAGGGCCGTGGCCACCGCCGACTGGAGAACCTCCGCGGCGATCGACAGGTCTTCCAGCACGAACCACCACCCGAAGCGCGGGAGCATCACGCGGAAGCCCCCCTTGCGCAGGGCGCACCACGCGTAGGTCATCCGCAGGGAGATCTCCTTGGCCCCGATGACCATCCGCTTGTCGGCCACGGTCTGCGGGTGCACGGTGACGGTGACCTCGCGGGTCACGAACGACTCCTCCCACAGGTAGCGGTCGACCTGGTCGTCGCCGCGGGCGAGCGACTGCTGCAGGAGCACGTCGAGCTGGCGCAGGACGTCCTCCTCGGAGGCTCCGATGGCCGACGGGGACGGGCGGTCGAACAGGGCGTCCCACTGCCGCATCAGGGTCCCCGTCAGGAGCCCCCGGGCGTGCGGGACCAGATACACCCACAACGATTTCTTCTGTGCCATTGCGTGCGGCCCGGGAGTGTACCCCTCCACCGCCGGGCCGTTGGGGTGATACCTTCCGTCCGGCGGAGGATCCCCAATGCCGACACGCCATCTGCAGCACCGACGACAGAGTTTTCTGCACGCCGCGTCGCGGGTTCGGGCCCGCACGGCTCGACGGGTCGAGGGGGCCATCGACCGCCTCCTCGGCGACGACGCCCTGGAGCGCCTCGGGCGCATCAGCTACCACCCCGGCGACGGCGGGACCGACCCCTTCGGCTTCGACCCCCAGGTGGCCCGGTACGCCATGGTCGGGGCCCGATGGCTCTACCGCGAGTGGTTCCGGGCCGAGGTCACGGGCATCGAGCATGTCCCCGAGGGGCGGCTCCTGCTGATCGCCAACCACTCCGGCCAGCTCCCCTTCGACGCCATGGCCATCGCGTGCGCGATGCTGCTCGACCGCGATCCGCCACGTTTCGTGCGCAGCATGGTCGAGAAATGGACCGCCACCCTGCCCTTCGTCAGCACCCTCTTCCCCCGCCTCGGCCAGATCGTCGGGGTCCCCGAAAACTGCGCCCGCCTCCTGGAGATGGAGGAGGTGATCCTGGTCTTCCCCGAAGGGTCGAAGGGGATCAGCAAGCCCTTCGCGCGGCGGTACCAGCTCGGTGATTTCGGCCTTGGGTTTATGCGCCTCGCCCTGGCCACGGGCACCCCCATCGTCCCGGTGTCGGTGGTGGGGGCCGAGGAGCAGTACATCAACGTCACCGAGCTGTCGGGGATCGCCGACCTCTTGGGGATGCCGACGTTCCCCGTGATTCCGCAGTGGCTTGTGCCGGGCGGGCTGATGCCCCTGCCGGTGAAGTATCGCCTGCGCTTCGGGCCCGCGATGCACTTCACGGGCGACCCCGACGACGAGGACGCCGTCATCGAGGAGAAGGTGTCGCGGGTTCGGGCCACCGTTCAGAGCATGGTCAACCGCGGCCTCAAGGAGCGCCGCGGGATCTTCCGCTGACGGTCAGTGCAGGGCCGACCCGCCCTGCTTCGCCGAGATCCCGACGGGCCGGGTGGCCTCGGGCGAGGAGGTGCGCCCCGCCCGCTCGGCGGCCAGGGCCAGGCCCGCCCGCACGAAGCCCACGAAGAGCGGGTGCGGGGTCATGGGCCGCGACTTGAGCTCGGGGTGAAACTGGCACCCCAGGAAATACGGGTGCCCCTGGAGCTCGACCATCTCGACGAGCTTGCGATCGGGGGAGGTCCCGGACAGGACGAGCCCCGCCGCCACGAGGGCCTCGCGGTAGTCGTTGTTGACCTCGTAGCGATGCCGGTGCCGCTCGGAGATCTCCGTGGCCCCGTACACCTTCGCCGCGAGGCTGCCGGGCTGCAGGGTGCAGGGGTAGGCCCCGAGGCGCATGGTGGCCCCCTTGTCGCGCACGGCCCGCTGCTCGGGCATCAGGTCGATGACGGCGGGCGAGGTGTGGTCAAACTCGGCGCTGTTGGCCCCCGCGATGCCCGCCAGGTGCCGGGCAAACTCCACCACCGCGAGCTGCATCCCCAGGCAGATCCCGAAGAAGGGGATGCCCTTCTCCCGGGCAAACTTGATCGCCTGGATCTTGCCCTCGGTGCCCCGCTCGCCGAAGCCCCCGGGCACGAGGACGGCGTCGCATTCGCCCAGGAGCTCCGCGGCGGCGGCCTCGCCTCCGGCCTCGAGCTTCTCGCTGTCGATGTGGACGAGCTCGACCCGGCAGTCGTTGGCCAGGCCCCCGTGCACGAGGGCCTCGTGCAGGCTCTTGTACGAGTCGCGGAGGTGGACGTACTTGCCCACCACGGCCACCCGGCAGGTGCCCTGGGTGGGGCGCACGAAGCGCTCGACCACGTGCTCCCAGCCGTCCATGTCGGGCAGGCGCGACCAGATGTTGAGCCGCTCGCAGATGAGGTCGTCGAGGCGCTCGGCCCGCAGGGCGGCCGGCAGGGCGTACAGGCACGACACGTCGAGGGCCGTGATCACGCACTCGGTGGGCACGTTGCAGAAGAGGGAGATCTTCTCCTTCATGCTCGCGGACAAGGGGCGGTCGCTGCGGCACAGGAGCACGTCGGGCTGGATCCCGATCTCGCGCAGCTCCTTGACCGAGTGTTGGGTGGGTTTGGTCTTGAGCTCGCCCGCGGCCCCGATCCAGGGCACGAGGGTGACGTGCACGCTCACGGCGTTGGTGGGCCCGACCTCCAGCTTGAGCTGCCGGATGGCCTCGAGGAAGGGCAGGCTCTCGATGTCGCCGACCGTACCCCCGATCTCGACGATGGCCACGTCGACCCCCTCGGTGGCCTCGCGCACGCGGGCCTTGATCTCGTCGGTGATGTGCGGAATCACCTGCACGGTCGCCCCCAGGTACTCTCCCCGCCGCTCCTTGGAGATCACGGACTGGTAGATCCGGCCCGTGGTGAGGTTGTTGGCCCGGGTGAGCCGTGCGGTGGTGAAGCGCTCGTAGTGCCCGAGGTCGAGGTCGGCCTCGGCCCCGTCGTCGGTGACGTACACCTCGCCGTGCTGGTACGGGCTCATGGTGCCCGGGTCGACGTTGATGTAGGGGTCGAGCTTGACGAAGGTCACCCGCAGCCCCCGGGCCTCGAGGAGGGCCCCGATCGAGGCCGACGCCAGCCCCTTGCCGATGGAGGACACCACGCCCCCGGTGGTGAATACGTACTTGGTGCGGCGTCGGGCGTTCATCAGGGGGTCTCCGCGGGGGGATGGATGGTGGCGGTTTGGGGCTACGGCCGGGAGTAATCCACCCCCCCGGCCCTGTCCAGTCTGAGGGCCAACCGTCTACCACTCGACCCGCGTCGGCCGCGGGGCGGGTGTCCTCGCTGTCCCCCAGTACCAGACCGACCCGTCGTCGCGCAGGGCCCAGGTCGACCACACCCCGAGGAAGAGGGCCGTCACCCGGTCGATCCCGTCCACCTTCACGGGACGTGGAGCGCAGAGGACGCCCCCCTGGATGCCCTCGCACACACCCGTCGCCCGGGTTCCGAGGGCTCCGTGGGTGGCGTCGCCCCAGCACCACGCCGTGCCATCGAGCCGCACGGCGCACGTATGGTAGGCCCCCGTGGCCACCGCGCGAACCGCCGTGAGCCCCGTGTCGCGGGCCCTGAACTCCGACGGGAGGGCGCTGTGGGTCGTGCCGTCCCCGAGCTGCCCGAAATGATTGTTGCCCGCGCAGCGCACGGTGGCATCGGGCAGGGTGACGCAGAGGTGACCGCTGGCATACGACGGGCCGAACTCCCCCGGGAAGAGCACGGGATCGATCGAAGGGCCGAGCGGACCCGTGTACCGCAGGCTGCCGTCGCGGTGCCGCACGAGCCAGTAGGGCGACGACGAGACCGACCGCACCCAGACCACTTCGTCGAGGCCGACCATCCGACGGGGGCGGGTGGAGTGCGCGCCGAGGTCGGGCAAGAACGTCCCCCAGCACCACAACGACCCGTCCTGGCGTACGGCGCAGACCGCGTCCCAGGAGGCGGCCAGATAGACCACCCCGTCGAGGTCGGGAACGAGGGTCGCGCGGGTGCGGCAGGCCCTCCCCTCCAGGATGGGGCAGGCCTCATCCCCGACCCCGCCGGTGCCGAGCATTCCGTTGTAGTTGTCGCCCCAGCAGCGCACCCGCCCGTCGCGGTGCCGGGTGCAGGTCATGCCGAAGATCCCCCCCGTCACCACCTGCTCCACCTCGGTCACCCCCGGAACCTCCACCGCCCGTTCGCACCGCTCGGTCCCCGGGACCCCGAGGGCCCCGACGTCGTTGAGCCCGCGGCACCGTACGGTCCCGTCCTCCATCCGGGCGCAGGTGTGGAGTTGGGACCCCGTGGCGATCTCGACCACCCGCACATGGGGGTCGCCCCCCGTAAACTCGACCGGGCACGACACCGCCGGGTCGACGCCCTCCTCGGCCGCGTCGACCCTGGGGGGCCTGTCTGCGGCGGGGGGTCGGTCAACCCCCTGGACCCTCGCGTCGACCCCGGCCTCAGGCACGTCGGCGTCGACGGAGCCCGCACAACCCGCGAGCCCCGCCGCTGCAAACCATCCCCCGACGCGCATGGTCCACCTCCGGGGGCGACGGTACCACCCGGGACCGGGCAGGCACCACCCCCGGGGGGCGGCGGAGGGCCGTCACTCCACGGTGACGGTCTTGGCGAGGTTGCGGGGCTGGTCGACGTCCGTGCCCCGGTGATCGGCCACGTAGTACGACAGGAGCTGGAGGGGAATCACCGTGAGCAAGGGGGTGAGGGCCTCGGCCGTGGCGGGCACGCGGAGGGTGTGCAGGGCCAGCCCCTCGGCCACCTTGGGGTTGTCGACCACGGCGATGATCTGTCCGTCGCGGGCCCCCACCTCCTGGACGTTGGAGAGCATCTTCTCCAGGGTGGAGTCGCTCGGGAGGAGGCACACCACGGGCATGTTGCGGTCGACCAGGGCCAGGGGGCCGTGTTTCATCTCGCCGCCGGGGTAGCCCTCGGCGTGGACGTACGAGATCTCCTTGAGCTTGAGGGCCCCCTCCAGGGCCACCGCAGCAGAGAGTCCGCGCCCGAGGAAGAGGGCGTCGCGGGTGTGGGCGATGGCCCGGGCCACGGACTCGACGTGGCGGGCCTCCCCGAGGGCCTCGCGCATCTTCGACGGGACCTCGACGATCTCCTGCAGGAGGCTCTGCCCCTGGGCGGCGGTGAGGGTCCCGCGGCAGCGGCCGAGGTGGATGGCCAGGAGGGTGAGGGCGGCGAGTTGGGCGGTGAAGCACTTGGTGCTGGCCACCCCGATCTCGGGCCCGGCGTGGGTGTAGAGGGTCCCCTGGGCGGCCCGGGCGATGGCGCTGCCCTGGACGTTGACCACGGCGAGGATGCGGGCCCCGCGGGCCTTGGCTTCTTTGGCGGCGGCGAGGGTGTCGGCGGTCTCGCCCGACTGGGAGACCGCCACCACGAGGTCGCCTTCGCCCACCACCGGGTCGCGGTACCGAAACTCGCTCGCCAGCTCGGCCACGGCCGGAACCCTCGCCAGCGACTCCAGGAGATACCGCCCGTGCATGGCGGCGTGGAAGCTCGTCCCGCACGCGAGGAAGACCACCCGCTTGATGGCCCGGGCCCCTTCGACGTCGATCCCCATCTCGCCGGGCTCGAGGCTCCCGCTCTCGTGGGCGAGGCGCCCCCGGAGGGTGTCTTCGAGGGCCCGGGGCTGCTCGTGGATCTCCTTGAGCATGAAGTGTTTGTACCCGCCCCGCTCGGCCTGCATGAGCGACCAGGTGATGCGGGTGACGGGCCGCTCGACCACGCCCCCCTCGACGCGCTCGATCCGGGCCCCGCCCCGGTGGATCTCCGCGAGGTCTCCGTCCTCGAGGAAGATCACGTCGCGGGTGTGGGCCAGCAGGGCCGGGACATCGCTCGCGGCCAGCATGACCCCTTCGCCCACGCCCAGGACGAGGGGCGAGGCGTTTTTGGCGAGGAGGATGTGGCTCGGGTCGGCCCGGCTGAGGACGGCGATGGCGTAGGCCCCGCGCAGCCGCAGGAGGGTGCTCCGGACGGCCTCGAAGAGGCTCTCGCCGCGGTCGCAGGCCATGTCCACGAGGTGGGCCACGATCTCGGTGTCGGTGTCGCTGAGAAACTCGCGCCCCTGGGCCTTGAGCTCGGCCTTGAGCTCGACGTGGTTCTCGATGATCCCGTTGTGCACGACGGCGATGTGGCCCGAGACGTGGGGGTGGGCGTTGTGCTCGCTCGGCTTTCCGTGGGTGGCCCAGCGGGTGTGCCCGATGCCCGTGGTGCCGTGGATGGGCGACCGGGCCAGGGCGTCTCCGAGGGCCGTGAGCTTGCCCGCGGCCCGCAGGACGTTGAAGCCCGCGGCCCCGTCGTGCACGGCCACCCCGGCGCTGTCGTACCCGCGATACTCCAGGCGCCGCAGGCCCTCCAGGAGGATGGGGGCGCACTCTTCGGTTCCGACGTAGGCAATGATCCCGCACATGATGCAACGCTCCCGCGTGGTGATGGGGCGGAGGATGGACGATGCCTCGCCCGGGCACAATCCGCCAGGAGCCTCAACGGCCCGAGGGCTCCCCCGGACGGTCGCCTCCCGATTCGGGGAGGGCCCCCGCCCCAAGGAGGGGGTATGGTTTCGTATGGCAGACAGCGATTCACGCAGCGGCACGGCCTATCACTCCCCCGAGATCTTGCAGTGGGTCGACGGGCTCCATCACCCCCACGACCCGGCCCTCGCGTACGCCTTCTCGGCCCCGGAGGTCCACGCCATGCCCGCCATTCAGGTAGGCCGCGGGGAGGGAGTCCTCCTCGGGGTGCTCCTGCGCCTCGGAGGGGCCCGGCGGGTCGTCGAGGTGGGCACCCTCGCGGGCTACTCGACCGTGCACCTCGCCCGGGCCGTAGGCCCCACGGGGCACGTCTGGACCATCGAGCACGACCCAAGGCACGCGGCCGTGGCCCGCGATGTGATCGCCCAGGCCGGGCTCGCCGCGCGGGTGACCGTCGTGGTGGGGGCCGGGGTCGAGGCCTTGCCGACCCTGGAGGCGGAGGGGCCCTTCGACGCGGTGTTCCTCGATGCGGACAAGGTGAGCTACGACCAGTATGGGCGGTGGGCCGCCCGGCACCTGCGGCCGGGGGGGCTGCTCCTGGGCGACAACGTGTTCTTGTTTGGCAGGCTCTTGGGGGAGGGCGACGACGCGGCGGCCATGCGGCGCTTCCACGAGGAGGCCCACCAGCACTTCGCCACGGTGTGCATCCCCACCCCCGACGGGCTCCTGGTGGGGGTGAAGCGGTAGGGCGTCATGCCACCGCTACACCAAACCTGGACGATCGAGTCGCCCTCGGGCTGAAGCCCGGGGCTACCCTAAGGGATGGCCCACCGTTGTGGGCCTCCGAGGGAGTGAGCCGCAGTGCTCGGGCAGCATCGCGTGTTCCATCTCGAGCAGGCTCGCGGAGGCGACGCCTTCAACCTGGGTAGGCCCAGGCTTCAGCCTGAGGGCGGTGGGCAACGGAAAGGCCCAGGTCTGGTGTAGCGGTGGTATCAGTGCCCGGTCGGGGGGGCGGTCTGGCTGGCGTGAGCGACCTGTTGCAGGGCCGGGGTGGTGAGCTCGGCGCAGGTGGCCCGTAGGGCCGGGGGCAGGGCCTCTCCCGTGGCCTCGAGATTGCGGAGGGTGCGCCCCTGGAGGTCGACCACCCGGACGGGGCCAAACGCCCGCAGGGCCTCCTGCATCGGGCGGGTCTCGCGCGAGGGCCCCCCCTCGCGGCGCTCGGCGCAGGCGGCCACGCGTTGGGCGAAGGTGGCTTCGGCCGGCAACGACGCGAGGGCCGCGCAGGCCGGGCCGACCTCCACCGGGGCCTCGGCCACCCCCACCACCACCACGACCGAACCCTGAGGCCGGATGTATTGCCGGGCCGCTTCGAGGGCCGCCGCGGACGTCACCTGGCTCACCCGGGTGCGGTAGGTGTCGTAGTAGTCGTCGGGGAGGTCGAAGAGCCGCAGGCTGGTCACGAGGTCGGCCACGCTGCCCGGGGTCTCGATGGTAAGCGGAAAGCTGTCGATGATGTAACGCTGGGTCTGGGCCAGCTCGGCATCGGGGGCGGGCTCGGTGGTGAGGCACTCCAGGTGCTGCAAGAAGGCCTGAAGGGCGTCGGCGGTCACGGCCGTACGCACCTGGCCCCCCGCGAACCACGACCCCATCCCCACGTTTTCGCTCGCCCGGGCGTAGGCCCCGTAGGTGAGCGACCGCAGCTCGCGGAGGTCCATGAAGAGCCGCGACGAGACGCCTCCACCGAGGATCTGGTTGGCCACCGCGAAGGGGGTCCAGTCCTCGTTGCGCCGATGCATGGCGAGGTTGCCCACGCGGATCACGCTCTGGGCCGACCCGGGGCGGTCGATGAGGATCACCTGCCGCCCCGTGGCCGCCGGGGCCACCGGGAAGTTGAGGCCGGGGGCCACGCCCCGCCGCACGCGCCCGAGGGTGCGCCCGAGGAGCGGATCGAGCTGGGCCTGGGTGATGTCGCCCACCACCGTCAGGGTCATGGCCCCGGCTACGTACCGGGCCCGGTGAAAATTCACCACGTCGTTGCGGGTGATGCGCCGCAGGGCCTCGGGGCTGGTGTCGATGCGGGCGTACGGGTGGACCGTGGGGTACAGGGCCTGGTAGTAGGCTCGGCGCGACAGCCACCCGGGGTCGTTGACCGAGCGCTCGAGCCGATCGAGCTCGCGCCGCCGCAGCTTTTCCAGCTCGGTGGGGGGGAAGGTCGGGGTGGTGAGGATGTCGGCGAGCAGGGTGAAGGCCGTCTCGGCGTGGTCCTTGAGCACCGAGATGGAGAACACGGTCCCGTCCTGGGAGGTGCTCACGGTGATCGATCCGCCCACGAAGGCGATGGCCTCGGCGATCTGGGCGCTCGTGCGCATGCGGGTCCCCTCCTTGAGCATGTCGCCCGTGAGGGAGGCCAGACCCGGGAGGTTGGCCGGGTCGTGGCTCGACCCCGCCCGCACCATCAGCCGGACGTGCAGGACGGGCAGGGTGGTGTACGCCACCGCGTTGACCTCCAGCCCGTTGGGGAGGCGCGACCGACGGATGGTCGGCAGGCGTACGTCGCGGGCCGGACCCGGGGTCGGCGGGGACATCCGCAGGGGCGCAGGCTCGGGGGCCCCGGCGTCGACCGCGGCCACGGGCTCGGGGGGCGGCGGGGTCTGGGGCGGCGGAGGGGGGGTGGTGGAGCAGGACGCGGCCACCACGGCGAGGGCCACGGGGAGGCCCCTCCAGGCCGGGGCGGGGCGTCGGGCGGGGCGATCGAGGTCGGGGTCGCGGGCGGTCATCGGGGGCTCCCTGCGGCGGGCGTCGAGGCGGAGGGCGTAGCGGGGGCGGAGGCGGAGGCGGTGAGGACGTCGAGGACGGTGCGGTTTTCGGGGCGGAAGTACTCCCGGGCCACTCGCTGGACGTCCGCGGCGGTGACGGCCAGGTAGCGGTCGAGCTCGGTCCGGAGCAGGGCCGCGTTGCCGTCGTAGAGCTCGTACTCGGCGAGGCGCCGGGCCCGGCTCATGTTGGACTGGATCCCGAACACGAAGGCCGTGCGGTACTGGTTGCGGGCCTTGTCGAGCTCGCGGGCGGTGATCCCGTTGCGGCCGATGTCGTCGAGCTGGCGGTAGATCACCGCGCGGGCCTCGGCCCCGGTGTGGCCCTGGGCCAGGACGCACCACATGGCCAGCAGGTCGGGGCCCCGGCGGTCTTCGGTCTCGACCTCGATGCTGCTGGCGATCTCCAGGGTCTTGACCAGCTCCTGGTAGAGCCGCGAGCTCTCGCCCGCCCCGAGGACAGCCGTGAGGATCTCGAGGGCGTAGTGGTCGGGGGTGCGCCGGGCGGGGATGTGATAGGCGAGGTGAAACGCGGGCAGGCGGGCCATGGGGTCGACCATCGACTCGGCCCGCTCTGCGGTCTGTCCGGCGAAGCCCGGGTCGACCCACGCGGGGGCGTTGCGGGCGGGGATCATGCCGAAGTGGCGGCGCACGAGGGCGAGGGCCTCGGCGGGCTCGAAGTCGCCGGCGAAGGAGAGCACGGCGTTGTCGGGGGCGTAGTACCGACGGTGGAAGGC
This sequence comes from uncultured Myxococcaceae bacterium, assembly GCA_964447205.1. Lineage (GTDB taxonomy): Bacteria > Myxococcota_A > Polyangia > Polyangiales > JAEUKH01. The sequence continues at coordinate 20,229 of CAYUSB010000054.1, read as the reverse complement.
CCGGACGTCTTCGAGGGAGGCGGCCCGCAGGTCGGCCATGTCGCCGATGGTGCTGTGCTCGTAGGGCCAGTAGCCCTGGAAGGCCAGCTCGTCGCGGCGCAGGAAGGAGAGGATGTACGGGCGGTTTTCGTACGTCTGGCGGCGCTCCTCCATCACGGTCTGCCGCTGGTTTTCGAAGTTTTCCGCCGTCACGGCGAGGGCCCGCATGCGGTCGGCCTCCAGGAAGAGGCCGAGCTCGAGGGCGTTGGCGGGCAGGGTCTCGAAGTAGTTGGTGCGGTCGCCCGAGGTGGTCCCGTTGAGGCTCCCCCCGTGGCTGGAGATGAGCCGGAAGTGCTCGCCCTTGGCCACGTTGGCCGAGCCCTGAAACATCATGTGCTCGAAGAGGTGGGCGAAGCCCGAGCGCCCCCGCTCCTCCACCCGGGAGCCCACGTCGTAGTACACGGCCACGGCTACGGTGGGCGTGGTGTGATCGGGCGACATCACCACCCGCAGGCCGTTGTCGAGCCGCTCTACCTGCACGGGCACGGGGAGCTCGTCGGCCGCGGCCACGCCTGCCCCCCACCCACGAAGGGCTCCTGCGGGCCCCACCCCGGTGGCCACCGCCCCGAGGAGGGCCGCCGCCATCATCCACCTTCGCATCGTCGACACCTTTCCGCTCCGACGGCCCTTCTGGCCGTCCCGGGCGCCCCACGGGTAACACTCCCGAGGCCCCCGCGGCAACGGCGTCGGGGACCGCTACATCACTGCCCGCACTGCGGCCGACAGGGTAGTCACGACCCCCACCCCGAACAAGATCAGGACGACCCCGGCGATGACGATGGACGCGACCCCGTGGCGGTCGATAAACCGCGACCAGGCCCCTCCCACCCGCTTCATCCCCGTGCAGGGGCACTGCACCGAACCGCGTCCTTCGAGGGCCGCCCGGATCCGTTGCCCGAGTTGGGCCACGCTCTGAAACCGGGCGTCGGGCTCCTTCTGCAGGCCCTGCCACACGATCCACGCATACTCCGGCGGGATCCCGTACCGATGGTGGGTCTCCAGGGGGCCCGGGGCGGGTTGAGACTTCACCGCGTCGAGGATCTCCTGGACGTCCCGCTTGGGCCCGAGGTAGCTCTGGAGCGACATGAGCTCGAAGAAGACCGCGCAGAGGGAGTAGACGTCGCTGCGGGCGTCGCAGCGGTCGTGCTCGCCGCGGGCCTGCTCGGGGGGCATGTACATCGGGGTCCCGATGGCGTGGCCGAGCATGGTGTTGTAGGCGCTGACGTTGCTCTGCCCGGGGGCGAGGCGGGCGTCGAAGGTCCCGACCCGTTTGGCCAGGCCCCAGTCCATGAGCATGACCTCGCCGTAGGGGCCGATCATGATGTTGGCGGGCTTGATGTCGCGGTGGATGAGGCCCTTGTTGTGGGCGTACTGGAGGGCCTGGCAGAGCTGCAGAAAGAGCTGGGCCCGGGCCTCGTGGGAGTACTGGGCGAGGGCCGCGGGGTCGCCCGCCCGGAGGCGCTCGATGAGGCGCTCGAGGGTCTCGCCCTCGACGAACTTCATCACGAAGAAATACCCCCGCTCGTCGAGGCCCACGTCGTGGACGGGCACGATCCCCGGGTGCTCAAGCTGTCCAATGACCTGAACCTCCCCGGCGAAGCGCGCGAGGGAGTCGGCGTCGAGCCAGTCGGGCTTGAGGCGCTTGAGGGCCACCATCCGGTCGATGTCGTTGTCGCGGGCGAGCTCGACCTCGCCGAAGGCCCCCTCGCCCAGGGCCTTCACGGGCTCGTAGCGCACCCGCCCCTCGTGCACGAGTTGGGGCCCCTGGTCGGTCGCCACCGTACGCGGGAGCACGGCCATCAGCGAGGTGCTGCCCGCCGTCTGGCCCCCCCTCCGCGGCCCCGTCGGCGCCGCCACCCCCGAAGCCGCCCCAACCACCCCCGTAGCCTCCAGGGAGACTTCCTCCGTGTGGAAGTTCGCCGCCTTGGACGCGGCCGATCGTTGTTGCTCCGCCATGGCCGGATGATACCCGAGGCCGCCCGACAGGTCGCGGTACAACCTTCCCGATTTGTCCCCCCAGAGCCGTCGGACCTGTCCGGTGACGGGGGCGACGGCACGATGGTATGTTCCTCCCCTTCGAGGCCCTGGCAGCACGCGTAATGAAGTCCCCTCCCCGCTCTCTCTGCACACTCGCTTGCGCGGGACTCCTCGCTGGACTGCTCGCCCCTGGCTGCTCCGACCTCCCCAGCGGGGTCCTCGACGCCGGGGCCCCCCACGACACCGCCGGGCCGTCGGACCTCCCTCCGATCGACACCGTCGCCCCCGTCGACGCAGACACCCCTGTCGACGCGAGGGTCCCCGTCGATGCGGACCCTCCCGTCGACGCGATGGCCCCCGTCGATGCGCCCCCTCCCCGGGCGGGTCGGCCTGTCGCGGTGCTCCGGGCGGCGTGCACGTCCGCCGATCAGCTCCGGTGGTACACCACCCTCCTCACCAACACCGGGGTCCCCCACGAGGAGGTGCCCCTCGACGGGGACACTCCCGCCGCGGCCCTGCGCGACCGGGCCCTGGTGTTCGGGTGCACCGTCCCACCCACCGAGCTCGACCTGCGGGCCTGGGCAGCCCGCCTGCGCAACGCGATCTTCGAAGGGAGCTGGGTCGTGCTCGACGGGTTCGCCCAGCAGACCCTCGGCGAGTGGGGGGTGGCCAGCGTCACCACGCAGACCTTCTTCCAGAGCACGGGCCTGGAGTCGTACTACCTCGAGGCCTCCCGGTCCGGGGTGGGGCACCCCCTCCTGCGCGACCTGCCCGACTACCCCGTGTCCGCGATGACCCCCCCGCCGCCCTTCCAGGGGGCCTTCCTCGTCGGACAGCAGCCGCCCGACACGGGGATGAGCATCCCCTTCCTCGCCCTCACGCCGCGCGCCGGGGTCACCAACCTCGGAGCCCGCTACCTCCAGATCACCTTGTTTCTCGGGGGGACCGACAGCGCCGACGACGCGGTGCGGCGCTGCGCCGACCTGCCGTACCTCTGCAACGCCAAGAGGGCCCTGCAGATCTATGGCCGCGACGTGCCCGTGTTCGCCGTCGGGTCGGGCCTCGCCCTGGCCGTCGAAAACGCCGGGTACCGGCGGGGCGTCTGGGAGTGGGGCTCCGTCTCCGAGCGCATCCACCTCAACGCCCTGCGTTGGGCCCGCGGCGAGATCCAATGACCCCGGGGCGCTTCGAGCCCGGGACCGTGATCGTCGGTCGATATCGTATCGAGTCCGTGCTCGGCGAAGGGGGAATGGGCACGGTGTACCGGGCCCGACGGCTCGACCTGCCCATGACCGTGGCCCTGAAGACCCTGCGCCCCGAGCGGGCCGACGACGCGGAGTTCGTCGCGCGGTTTGTCCGAGAGGGCGAGGCCCTGGCGAAGATGCGCCACCCCCACGTGGTCGACATCCTCGACGTAGGGACCCACGGGGGAACCCCCTTCCTCGTGATGGCCCTCCTCGAAGGCGAGAGCCTCTCCGAGCGCCTCGCCACCCGTGGCCCCTTCGACCAGACCGACCTCGTCGACCTCATCGTGCCCGTGCTCGCGGCCCTCTCCACCGCCCACGCCCGCGGCATCGTGCACCGCGACATCAAACCCGACAACATCGTCATCGAGCGCACCCCCAACGGCCTCGAACACCCCCGCCTCGTCGACTTCGGCATCTCCCGCCTCGACGCTCCCCTCGACGGACAGCGCCTCACCCAGAGCGACCGCATCGTCGGGACCCCGCTCTATATGGCCCCCGAGCAGGCCCAACACGCCCGGGCCGCCGATCCCCGCTCCGATCAGTACGCCCTCGGGGTCACCCTGTACGAGTGCGCCTCGGGGGGCTCTCCCTTCGAGGTGGCCACCCTCGGGGCCCTGCTCCTCGCGGCCTCCCAGGGCCGAACCCGCCCCTTGCACCGCGTGGCCCCCCACCTCGACCCCGGGTTTTGTGCCCTCGTGCACCGCGCGATGGACCCCAACCCCGACCGCCGCTTCGAGGACATCGACGCCCTCGCCCGGGCCCTCCTGCCGTACGCCTCCCGCGGCGTACGGAGCCACTGGGCCCCCGCCTTCCGCGCCCCGATCTCCGACGCCCCGGGGGCCGTCTCCTTCGACACGGCCACCACGATCCCGGCCCCCCCGACGGGTCCCACGACCCTCCTGCCCCCGTCGTCCATCCCCCTCGTCGAGACCGCCTCTCCCGTCGCCCCAGCGCCCCTTCGCGACGACCCCATCGACGACCACCGCACCACCACCGTAGCCCGCCCCCAACCGCGGCCTCCCATCCCTCGGGGCGTGGTGGCCGCCGCGGCCCTCGTCTCGGTCGTTCTCTGCGGCATGGCCTTCACCCTGTGGCAACGCGGCCAGGAGGTCGCCGCCCCGCTCCGGACGGTGCCCACGACCCGACTGTCGGCCCCCGCGCCCCCTCCTCCCCCCGAGGTCGCCCCGCGCCCCGCCCACGTCGTCCCCGCCCCCGATGCCGCACCCGACGCTGGGATCCCGCCGGCCCTTGCCCCCGCGCGCCCCACGGCCCCCGCAGGGCCGCGCCCGCGCTCGCCGCGGATGGCACCCCTCCCTCGCCCTCCCAGCCCGGCCACGGCCCCCGAGAGCCCGCGGGAGAGAGAAGGTTCCAATGGCGCCCCCATTCGTCCGTAGTCGATGCGTGGGGCGGGTCCTCGGTGGCGGGGTGGCCCTGGTCGTGGCCCTGGCGATGGCCCCGTCGAGGGCCGCGGCGCAACAGGTTCCAGACACCGAGGCCCTCGTGCTGGAGGGGTTGGCCCTGCGCGGGCAAGGCCGCGACGCCGAAGCCCTGGAGCGCTTTGGCCAGGCATGGACCCAGAGCCCGAGCCCCAGGGTTCGGGTGCAGATGGGGTGGGCCGCCCAGGCCCTGGGCCGTTGGGCCGAGGCCGAACGCTGGCTCGACGAGGGGCTGACCCATCCCGACGACCCGTGGATCGTTCGCAACCGCGACGCCATCACCGCCTCGCGCGCGCGGGTCGCACAACACCTCGGGTCGTTGGAGGTCCTCGGCCCCGTGGCCGGGGCCACCGTCGAGGTCAACGGCACCCCCGCCGGAACCCTCCCCCTCCCCGCCCCCCTGCGCGTCGCCGTCGGGAGCGTGGTCGTGCGCGTCACGGCCCCTGGCTACCGTCCCGCGGTTCGTGACGGGGTCGTGGTGCGCGCCGGAGCCCTCACCCGCGAGACCCTCAGCCTCGTGGCCGTCGAGCCCCCGCCGCCCCCCGAGCCTCCGCCCCCTGCCGCGATCCCCCACCCGCCTGTCTTCGTACCCTCTCCCCCCGAACGAGTCCCCCTGCCGAGCCCCCTCCCGCCCCGCCCCGCGTCCCCGTCGGGCCGGGCCGTCGGGGGATGGATCACCTTCGGGGCGGGCCTCACCGCCGCCGCGGTCGGGGCGGCCGTATTGATCGACCGCGAGTCCGACGTCGCAGCCTACGCCGCGGGCCTCCAGCAGGGCCGCTGCGTCGGGGCCCTGGGCCAGGACTCCGACCCCACCTGTCTGTCCCTCCGGCGGTCCGCCGAACGGGCCCAACCCCTCGGACTGGGGTTCGTCATGGGGGGCGGGGTCTTGACGGGCCTCGGTCTGGTCCTGGCCCTCACGGCTCCGGCTCCGCGGGCGACCTCCACGGCCCTCCGCTGCGCCCCCACCCTCGGACTCCCCGGCCTCGGTTGCACCCTGCGCTTCTAGAAGATCCGGGCTAGGGTGCTGGCCCGCGTGCGTCCCTCAAGCCTCCTGATCGTCCTCCCTGCGGCCCTCCTGGGGTGCGGGACGGCCCTGCCTCCCGCCCCTGCCACCCGATCGCTCTACCTCGACCTGCGGCGTGTGGTGGAGACCCGTCAGCGCACCGAGTGGGTGGCCGACCAGGCCGAGGTGGCCTCCCTCACCTCCACCACCCTCCGCAGCGCCTGCGCGACCACCCCCGAGACCCGGGCCGACCTGGAGACCTGGATCGACGCCGAGCTCGCCGCCCGCGGAGGTTCGGCCGAGGCCATGTGGCGACGCGAGGGACAGTCTCTCGGGAGCGCCACCCGCGAGGCCCTCACCCTGGAGCGGGTTCGGCTCCTGGTGCGCAACGCCCGCGCCCACGCGGCGGCCGACTGCCCCTTCTGGCTGCGCCCCGAGGCCCGCTTCGCAGGGGTTCACGGCGACGCCCGGCGCTTCGTCCTGCTCCTGGAGAGCGCCGGGGGCGGGGCCCTCGTCCTGCAGAACGGGGGGTTGTCCCTCGGGGGCGGCGGCCTCGCCCGGGTGCTCCCCGCGTGGGGCTTCAGCGACCGGCTCACGATGGGCCTCGGAGCCGAGCTCGGGGCCATCGGATCGTTCGCCACGAGCACCGACGACCGCGCGCTGCAGGCGTCCATCTCGGGGTCGGTCCCGTTGTTGATGCGGCTGCAGAACGCGACGCGGATCTACGACTTCGAGGTGGCGGTCACGGGCCGGTTCTTTGACGGGGTCTCGCGCATCCAGCCGGGCCTGCGGGTGAGCGCGGGCCTCGGGCTGTCGACCCTGCGGGTGGGGGCCATCATGCCCCTGGCCCTGCTGTGGGTGGGCTACGAGGTCCAGCCCGCGTACGACGGCATGCCCGAGACGCACACCTTCCGCCTCGGGACGCGGGTGGGGCTCGACATCGACCCCTGACCGCCCCGCAGGAGCCAACCGGGACCCGGCGGGTTAGCGCCGCCCGAAGCCCTGCCACCACCGCTGGCTGCTGATCGCGGCGTTGCAGGCGCGCCACGACACCTGGCCGAGGGCCGCCGAGAGGCAGTTGCCGGAGGACGCGCTGCGGACCTGCACCGACCCCTCGTTGAGGTAGGTCACACGGAACCGCTGCGTCGAGGCGCCCAGGGGATTGGTCTGGCAGACCTGGAGGGCGAAGCCCGTGGCCTGGGCCGCGACGCAGTACCCGGTGCCCCGGTGGCGGATCTGCACCTCCGAGCTCGTCGTGTTGCTCGAGAGCACCACGCTCATAAAACCCTGGGCCCAGATGGGAGCGGGCCGTTCGGCGAGCGTGAGGTATCCACCCGCGCCGTTGAGGCGCACCACGACGCTCTGGCTGTCGGCCACGTTGTTGAAGGTGAGGGGCCAGACGCCGAGCTGATCGGCCACCGCGGACCCGCGGTACGCGTCGGCGATCTCCACCGGGACGAGGGGGCTCCGCGAGAAGTCAACGAACTGCCAGGTGGTCGCGTCGACGAAGCGGAGCACCCCCGCGAGCGTGCCGTCGGGCGCGATGCACGCGCCCCCGTCGTCGCTGGGGTTGGCATTCTCGCCGAAGCCCCCGCGCACGGTCACTACGCGCGCCGGCGAGGGCACCCGGACCAGCTTGTGCCCCATCGCCAGCCGGTTGTTCGGGAACGAGAACCCGAAGCACTGAAGGTCCGTGGTCGAGGTGAGCGGGCGCGCCGTCGACGAGAGCCTGCGCACGAAGCCCGAGGTGGCGTAGATGTCGTCGCGCCGACCCGTCGCCACGTTTCGAACGAGGCGCACCATCGCGAGGTCAGCCTCGAAGGCGAACGCGCTGCTCTCCCGCACGGGCACCCACTCGACGCTCGACGCCCACGGGGCGATCTCGCGGTTGGCGACGTTGCGGTCGATGGCGTTGGTCGCCACCAGGCGCGAGCCCCACGCGATCCCCTCGACGCAGCGGCGGTGCGTCAGCAGGATGTCGTTGTAGAGGAAGACCGCGGAGCAGGTCGGGGTCACCACGCCGTTGCGCTCGACGCCGATCGCGCCCATCCCGAACTCCGAGGGCGACCGCAGGGGCGAGGCGTTGGTGATGGCCTCGACAGATTCTTCGACCCGCTCCCCGTCGACAGGGGCACAGCCCGCGGCGAGAGAGAGGGCGGACGCGAGGGTGATGAGGGCGGTCGGGGTGGTGTGTTTCATGGTGCTTCGAGCCTCCGGGTTGTTCCCTTGAGCAGCGCCCGTGCCAGGCACGAATCACCACAAATTCAAGCATTTCCGCGCGATCCGTGGCACCCCCTGTCCGCTGCACCCTACAGGTCCCCCGCTGCCCCTGTCGGGTCGAGCGGTCACCCATCGCGCCGCCGCGGCGTGTAACGTCCCCCCCGATGCAGGACGTGGACATCCTGGTCGCCGAGCGCGACCTGTACAAGCGCCTCCTCGACCTCGGAGCCCACGACGACCTCGGGGCCTTCCTCGAAGAGGCCCTCTCGCTCGTGGTCGAGGCGACGGGGGCGCAGCGCGGCTACCTCTCCCTCGACGCATCGCAAGCCAACGCGGGGCTCGCCATCACGCTCGGCTGCACCGACGGCGACGCCGACCGGATCCGCCGAGAGATGTCCCAGGGCATCCTGGCGGAGGCCCTGCGCACGGGGCGCACCATCTCGACCGCCTCGGCGCTCGAAGACCCGCGCTTCAAGGGCCTCGCCAGCGTGCAGGCCAACCGCATCCAGGCCGTGCTCTGCGCGCCCATCGGAGGCACGGGGCCCTTCGGCGCGCTGTACCTGCAGGGGAGAGCGGCCCCGGGGCCCTTCCCCGAGCGCGAGCGGCAGCTCGCGGAGGCCTTCGCGCTGCGGGTCGCGCCCCTCGCCGACAGGCTCCGTCACCACAGGCCCGCCGCGTCCGAAGACCACACCCGCGAGGCCCGGGCCCGCCTCAAGGTGGACAACCTCGTGGGCACGTCGCGGGCCCTCGCCGAGTCGCTGCGGCACGTGGCGGTGGCGGCCCAGGTGGACGTCCCGGTGCTGCTCATCGGGGAGAGCGGTACGGGCAAGACGGAGCTCGCCCGGTGCCTCCACGCGAGCTCGCGGAGGGCCCGCGGACCGTTCGTCGAGCTCAACTGCGCGGCCATCCCCGAGGCCCTGCTCGAGGCCGAGCTCTTCGGCGCCGAGAAGGGCGCCCACTCGACCGCAACACGCCGCGTCGCAGGCAAGATCGCCGCCGCCGAAGGGGGAACCCTCTTCCTCGACGAGGTCGCCGAGCTCACGCAGGGCGCCCAGGCGAAGCTCCTGCAGTTTCTCCAGTCACGGATGTACTACCGCCTCGGCGACGCCACGGCCCTCAAGGCCGACGTTCGGGTCGTGGCCGCGACCAACGCCGACCTCGAGGCCTCGGTGCAGGCGAAGCGCTTCCGCGAGGACCTGTACTACCGTCTCGACGTGTTCCGTGTGCGGGTACCGTCGCTGCGCGAGCGGCCCGAGGACGTCGCCCTCATCGCGGACGCGATCGCACGCACCGCGGCCGGCCCCGATCGTCCGCTCACCCTCACGCGCGCCGCCCGCACGGCCGTGAGGAGCTCGGAGTGGCCCGGCAACGTCCGGCAGCTCTCGGCGGCGGTGCAACGCGGCGCGGCCTTCGCGGTGGACGAAGGGGCGAGCGCGATCGATGTGCATCACATCTTCCCCGACCGCGCCCCGGTGAGCCAGGAGCCCGAGGGCCCGCTCGGGTGGCAGGAGGCCACGCGACGTTTTCAACGCAGGCTGCTCGAGGAGACCCTCGCGGCCTGCGGCGGCAACGTGAGCGAGGCGGCCCGTCGCCTCGACCTCGCGCGCTCGCACATGCACGACCTGCTGCGGGCGCACGGCATCGGGCGTCCGCGCGGCTGAGAGGGCCTATCCCCGCCGACGCGTGACCAGCATCAGCGTGGCCGACAGGGCCACGGTCGTGGCCAGGAGGCAGGCCACCTCGCCGATCACCGCCGCCAGGCCGAAGCTGTTGAGGGCCCGGTTGGCGCTCGTGAGCAGGGCGCTGTACCCCACGATGGTCGTCAACGAGCAGGCCACCACCGCTCCCCCCGTCTCGCCCACCGCCGCGGTGACCGGGTCGTCGCTCCCTCCCTCCTCCTCCTGAACATACCGACGCATCACGTTGACCGCGTAGTCGACCCCGATCCCGAAGGTGATGGGCAGGGCCACGAAGTTGAGGAAGTTGAGACGCAGCCGCAGGACCGTCATGGTCCCCGTCATCCACAAGACCCCCAGGAGCAGGGCCCCGACCGTAAAGGCCCGGTGCCGTCCCCGCCGAAACGACACCATCACCAGGATCAGGGTGGCCGCCAGGGACACCCCCACGGCCCGCGGCCCGTCTCGCCAGATGGCCTCGATCAGATCGGCGTACACCGGGGCGTTGCCCACGACCCGCGGAGCCGCCCCCGACGGGGTCCGGGCCTCTCGCACCGCACGCGACCAGTCCATGAGGTAACGGCCGTCCCAGATGGGGGCCCCGGGGGCCTCCTCGACGAAGAGGAGACGCCCGCGGGTCCCGTCGCGTTCGGTGTAGAGAGAGGCCACCGAGGCGGGCAGGTCGTGGTCGGTCAACGCACGCACCGTGGCCGACGGCAGGAAGGCGTCGAGGTCGGCCCGGAGCTCGGCCGAGACCCGCGGACGGACCTCCAGGAGCAGCCTCCGCAGGTCGGCCAGGACCTCCCGCTTCGCGGCCTGATCGCGCGGCAGGAGGTCGTCGATTGAGCGCACCGGACCGAAGGGAGCCCCGCCGGTCTCGCGCAGGGCCTCGAGGGTCGCCTGGAGCGGAGCCACCTCGTCGCGGCGGTCGACCAGGACCGCGATGGCAGAGCCCGCTCCGGCCCGTCCGACGGTGTCCGCGGCGAGACGATTGAGCTCGCTCGCCCGTGTGGTCTCCCGGCGCACCGAGGTCAGGTTGCGGAAGTTGTAGTCGAGCGGGTCACGGGCCACCGCGACCACCGTGAGCCCGAGGCCGACGAGCCCCAGGGCCGCCGAGACCCCCACCACCCACCGCGGGGAGCTGGCCGCGAGGCCCACGAAGAAGCGGCCGTAGGGATTGTCGACCGCCCCCGCCCCGGATTGAAACCGCAGGGGTCGGAAGCGCTCCCACAGGGCGCAGAAGGGCGGCAGAAGGCATAGGGTGAGCGCCCAACACAGGACCATCCCGACCCCGCCGATGATCCCGAAGTCACGAAACCCGCGGAAGTCTGTCACCACCAGCGAGCCGTACGCGAGGGAGGCCGCGAGAGAGGCGGTGAAGGTCCCGGCCCAGGCCCCGCGGTGGCTCGTGGCGATGGCGGGCTCGACCGCCAGACCCCCGCGCCGCTCCTCGAAATAGCGCGCGAGCCAGACGATCCCGGGGTTGATCCCGTTGCCGATGACGATGCTCCCCAGGAAGGCCGTCGAGGTGTTGAGGTGCCCCACCGTAAACCGGGCCACGGCGAAGGTCGCCACCACGGGCACCAGGAGGGCGCCCCCGAGGAGCACGATCACCCGCGGACGGCGAAACAAGCCTAGGAGGATCACCACACACAGCCCGATGGTCAGGAGGGTGGCCACGACCAGCTCGCGGGCGATGGCGTCGTGTTCGATCAGGGACACCAGGAGGTCTCCCGCGAGCTCGACCCTCAGGTCGGGGGCAAACCCTCGGGGGTCGAGGGCGGCCAGCTCGGCCCGGACTCGCGCGACCAGGGCCCTGGCCCGCGGGGCGTCTCCGCCTCGAATGTCCGCCCGCAGGAAGATCGCGAGGTGGCGCCCCCCCGGGTGTACGAAGTGCCCGCCGGGGAACCGTTCGGCCCGGCCTTCGACCTCGCGCATCCGGGCCCGGTTGCGGGCCACGAGGGCCTCGATGGGCTCCGGAGGGTCGTCGAGGCTGACGTACCCCGGGAGGGCGTTGGCCCGCTCGTAGGCGACCCGGGCCTGCACGGAGTCACGGGCCTCGGTGAGCTCCCCGAGGGGGGCGTAGAGCTGCCAGTGGGTGCGCACGAAGGCCTGGTAGTCGCCCACGTTGGCCTGCACCTGCCGAACACGCAGGTCGGGGGGCAACCCCTCCAGCCGCGGAACCAACGCCGCGGCGTACCGCGCGAGGGCCTCGGTCTGCGACGACGAGACCATCACGGTGAGGGTCGACAGCCCGCCCACCCGTGCGGCCCCCGCACGAAGATCGCGCACGCTTGGGGCGTCGTGGGGCAGGAGCTCGACCCAGCCGCTCCGCAGGCCCAGGGCCCGGGCGCTCGGGGCGAGGGCCGCGGTAAGGATCAACCCCGCCAGGACGAAGAGGGTCGCGCGGGTGGTCTGAACGTGCGCGAGGCGCGCCGCGAGGCCGCCACGACGGGGAGGGTCTTGCATCGATCGAGGGACTCTTCGGGGTCAGGCCTGACAGGGGGGGCTCGTCTGCGCGAACACGAAATGCCGCTGCATGGGGAAATTCCACAGAAGGCTGACGGCCAGGGAGATGGCCACCCGAGACGCCAGGTACGGGGCGCCGTATCGCGACACTGCGACATGCTCGCCCAGGGTGTTGAGCCCCATGCTCAGGCCCGACACCAGGGCGTACCGCATCATCTGCGAGGTGACCCGACCGTCTCGGGCCTGAAAGATCCAGTGTCGGGCGAGGGCGAAATTGACCGTGCCCCCGATGGTGGCCCCGAGGGCGGTGCCCGGCACGGGATGGATCCCGACCTCTTCCACGAACACGATCATCGCGCTGAAGTCGGCCGCCGTGGCCACCAGGGCCCCGAGCTGGTGCCGCCGCAGAGTACCCCCGAGGGAGAGGGAAGGCCGGGTCGCCTCCGGGTCGCGTGGGGCCTCTACGGCCCGCATGATGGCCCGGGTCCGGAGCACGGCCGAGATGTTGGCCACTACGGCCACGACCCCGAGGGCCAGGAGCATCGGGGCCTGGCCGACCCACCGCGGCTGCTGGGCGAACAGGGCCATGGTGATGGGGGTCAGGGCGGCCCCCACGGTGAGGTACACCGCCCGCTCGGGCCGACGCATCGAGCCGCGGGGGATGTGCACGTGGAGGCTCTGGGCCCGGGTGCTGGCGTAGCTGGTCATGAAGGCCCCGAGGAGGGCCGCCAGGCTCAGGGTCATCCACACGACCTCACCGCGGTAGAACACCGCGAGCCCCGCGAGGAAGAAGAACTCCTCGTATCGGTCGACCGTGGCGTCGAGCACGCCCCCTGCTTCGGAGGTGGTCCCGGTCAGCCGGGAGACCATGCCGTCGAGGGCGTCGCCCAGGAAGGCCACCGACACCAGGGCGGCCGCGATGCCAAAGTGACCGAGGGCCAGGGCGATGGAGGCTCCCAGAGCGAGCCCGAGGGAGATCATGGTCACGGCGTTGGCCGACAGGCCCAGGGCCACGAGAAAACGGCCGATGGGCTCGAGCATCCAGTAGGCCCCGGCCATCGTGCCCGTGCTCAGCATGGAGCTGCCCCCATCCTGATCAACCCGAAGAAACCTCGCCTTGCCGTGAAGGTGGGACCACCCGAGGTAGGCCGCGGAGATGGTCCCGGCCAACCCGAGGAGCAGGAGCGATGTGACGAGATCGATCATGGCAACGCGCATTCCGATCTGGGAGGCTGTTCAAGACAGTTTCGATGCGCCGAGTTCAAGGTGGGGCGCGAATTCCTTGACGCAACGACCCCCGCCCTGGCGTAGGGCGCGGACGCCGCAGCGGGCGTAGTTCCATCGGCTAGCGATATTTGTGCCGGGTCGACCGCGCTCCTGCGTGGAGGCGCGCGCGGACGCGTGAGCTGGCTCGACCGGGGAATGCCCTCAGGCGGGGCTTTGGGCTGCGTCGGCGAGCAGTCGGCCGATCTCGCGCAGGGTCTCCACGTCGTCGCCCACCATCGCCTTCATCGACTGGATGCGGCGGCACACGAGGGCGGCGATGCGCTCCTCGATGGTGCCATCGGCGAAGGCCCAGTACACCTGGGCGAAGCGGCCGTCGCGGTGGCAGCGCCCCTCGATCTGGGCCATCTGGATGGCCGACCACCGCAGGTCGTGGATCACCTCCGAGCGCGGGGTGTCGTTGTGTTCGCCCTGATGGAGCGAGATCCCCTCCTCCACCGTGAAGAGGGCCACCCGGGCCTCTCCGCGCTGGAAGCGCAGGCGCGCGGCCTCGCGTTCGCCGGCCCCCATCCGGCCGTGGATTTCGGCGCAGACCACAGCCTCCCCGAGGTCGGACCGCAGGGCCTCCAGGGTCTCGAGGAAGGCCACCGAGACCGCCACCTGGTGGCCGTTGTCGAGGAGCTCGCGCACGAGCTCGGCCGTGCCCGAGACCCGCAAGAGCGAGGCCTTCTGTCGAAACCGCAGGGCCGCGGCCAGGGCCGAGCGCGGGTCGCGTCCGCCCGGGGAGAGGTCCATCTCGGCCCGAAACTCGGTCCAGGCCTGGGCATACAGGGTCCGGGCCTCGCCCTCGAGGGCGATGGGGGTCAGGATGCGGTTGAGCTCGGGCCAGCCCGCGATGTCCTCGGGGCGTCGGCGCATCCCTGCGGGGGACGGTCCCGCGAAGAGGAGGGCCCGGACCTTCTCGCAGTCCTGGGGGTCGCCGCGCCAGTCCCATCGGCCGAAGGTTCCGCGGGTGACCCCGAGGCCCTGGTCGCGGCACCACTGTTCGAAGTCTTTGAGGGCCCCGGCCCGGGTGCCTGTGAGGTCGGCCAGGAGGGGGGCGAGGTACGAAAGCTCCAGGGGGTTTTGCCCCGCTGTGGCAGACAGCCACAGGACAAACCCCGCCCGGGCGTTGAGCTTCGCGGCGAGCTTGGAGCGGGCGGCCGCGGGGTTCTTGCAGCGGTGGGACTCGTCCCAGACGATGGCATCAAACTCGGGGGCGCTCCCCACGCGGGCCAGGCCCTTCTTCGAGCGGATCCTCTTGCGGGCCTCGGGGCTGACCTCGAAGAGTTTGCCCAGGCGCTCGTAGTTGAGCACGATCACGTCGCGCCCGGCGTCCCCGGCGGCCTCCAAGGTGCGGCGCCAGTGGGCCACCACGGCGAGGGGGCACACGATGAGCACGGTCTCGACCGCGGGCAGGGCGCAGAGGGCGGTCCAGGCCGAGAGGGTCTTGCCGAGGCCCACGTCGTCGGCCAGGAGAAAACCCGCCCGTCGGGCCTTGGCCGCGGCGGTGATGGCCCGCACGGCCTCGCGCTGGTGGGGTCGGGGGGTGAGGCTCGCGGTGGGGGTGCTCGGGGCCGGGGGCGGGTCGTCGTTGAGGAGACGGGCGACGTGGGCCTCCCAGGAGTAGGGTTCGGGGCGGTACGGGGCGAGCGCCGGGGGCAGGCTCGGGCCGCGGAGGACGAACACCCCGTGGTCAGCGTCCCAGCGGGCCCCGTGCCCCGTCGCGAAGGCCCGCATCGCAAACGGAACCTCCAACACATGGGCCCGCACCGGGGCCGCCCGAGCCTTCGTGCGTGGGGTCGACACGGTCTGCACGGTGCGCATGGTGGCCATCGCGGACGGGCATACCAGTGCGCCGCGACCGAGGGCCAGAAGCCCGCAGCGGGGGGCACCGGGCTGCGACCCAGGGGCCGGAAGCCGTACGCGGGCCTTCGGGTTCTGCTACGCTCCGTCTCCCTCATGCACGACCCTTCCCCCCCTTTGGCTTCGCGTGCGCCTGTCGCCAGCCGCGCGCTCTTGTCCGCCGCCCTCGGCGGCCTCCTCTGCCTCTCAGTCGGCTGCGACTCCACCAGCGATCCCGCGAGCCCCGACGCCAGCGCATCCACCGATGTCGCCCCCTCCCCGGACGTCCCCGCGATCACCGACACGAGCCCGCCCCCCGACCTCGGCCCCGCGACCGACACCCCCACCCCCACCGATTCCCCCGCCGCGACGGACGCAGGCGGCGCCGCCGACGCGGGCCCTGCCGCCGACGCGGGCCCTGCTCCCGACGCGGGTCCTGCCCCCGACGCGGGCCCTGCCCCCGACGCGGGCCCTGCCCCCGACGCGGGCCCTGCCCCCGCCGACGTGTTCTCCGCAATGGACGTGTCGGCCTCCCTCGACGCCTCCGTGGCCGCCGACGCCCTCCCCGTGGCCGACGGCAACTCGGCCGACATCCCCTTCGAGTGCGACGTGGCTCCCGACCGCGTGGTGACCTACTCCGATCGCGCCACCGGGATGACGTTGGAGACCTTCCGGGCGATGTGCGACCGGGTCGGGGGGTTCATCGAGATCCACCCCCACTGCGGCGGGTTCAACTCCTGCGCGGGGTTCTCGTACGACCAGACCATCGACACCTTCACCGAGCACACCTGCCGGGGCCTCAACACCTGCACCGGCTACACCTGCGTCCGGCGCTGAGCCCCCCCTCACTCGATCGCAGACCAGATCCCCATCGACACCCCCCGGGCCAACCAACGCCGCGCCCGCTCGGGCAGGGCCGCCCGCTCCCCCGCCGTACACCGGGCCTCCAGGATCCCCAGGGCCACGCCCACGGGGTGCTCCCGCAACAGGGCCAGGAGCTCGCCCTCCAGGGCCTCCAGGGGGAGCTGACGGATCCCCCCGGGCTCGCGCACCAGGGCCCACCCCAGGGGCCGCGGGTGCGGCGGCGGGAGGTCTACCGCCCCGCCACCCCGGACGCCCTCCAGGGACCGCTTGAGGGCCACCAGGGGCCACCGCTCGACAAACAGGGCGACCGCCGGGGACGGCACGAGGCGCCCCTCCAGGAGCCGCGCAGCCTCCTCGGGGCGGGGACGAAACGGGGTGGCTGCGGGAGCCCGAAAGAGGGCCCGCCACACGGCGTCGAGCCGGGCCGCTTCGCCCAGGGCCTCGACCGGGAGGTCTCCCGCGAAGCCCTCGGTCACGAAGTCTTCAAACCCGTCGGGGGCCTGGTCGAGGTCCCAACTCCGGGGGGGATGGGCCAGGAGAAACCGCGCGGCGTGGGCGTTGAAGGCCCAGGGCCCGAGCAGGGCCGTGGTGAGAGGAAAGGCCGTCTGCATCACGGTAAACAGCCGAAGCCAGTACTGGCGGTTGTAGACCGCGAGGCGCGCGGAGGCGGGGGCCTCGGGGCCGTCGCGGAGGTCGTCGAGGGCCTCCGGGGGATAGGCCTCGGGCACGGCCCGGAGGGTCCCCGTGGTGCGGTCGAGGGGCGTACGAATGGCGGCCCCGAAGCGGTCTTGCAGGGCGGCGAGCCAGGCGGGGGCGGGGCGGGGCTTCATGCCCGGACCTCGCGGGCCCGGGCGAGCTCGGCCAGGACCTCGGGCATCGGGGGGATCCGGTCGTCCCATTCGAGCAGGGTGGGGAAGGGCCCTCCGAGCGACCAGGCCCGGGTATAGAGGGCCCACACCGCGTCGGGGACGGGGTGGTCGTGGGTGTCGACGAGGGTCCCGTCGGGCTCGCGGGAGTGGCCGGCGATGTGCACCTGGAGGACCCGCGTGAAGTCCACGGCCCGGAGGTAGTCGTCGGGGTCAAACCCGTGGTTCTGCCCGGAGACGTAGACGTTGTTGACGTCGAGCATAAACCAGCACCCCGCCGATCGTACGACCTCGGCGTAGAAGTCCCACTCGGTCAGGGTCGAGCGGCGGTGGGTGACGTAGCTGGAGAGGTTCTCGATGCCGAAGGGCCGACCGAGGCGGGTCTGGACGTAGGCGGCCCGCTCGGCGGCGAGGGCCACGAGGCTCGGGTCGTACGGGACGGGCAGGAGGTCGTGGTGCGACAGCCCCGGGGCCCCCGTCCAGCACAGGTGATCGGTGACGAAGGGGGCCTCGAGGTGATCGGCGAGGCGGCACAGGTCGTCGAGGTAGTCCTCGTCGAGGGGAGCCTGCCCGAGGAGGTTGAGCCCGACCCCGTGGAGCACGACGGGATACCGGGCCCGGACGGCGTCGAGGCGGGCCCGCGGGACGGGGGCGGGCGAGAGGAAGTTTTCGCTGATGACCTCGAAGTACCCCACGGCGGGCCAGTGCTCGAAGAGGTAGGGGTAGTGCGCGGGGCGCAGCCCCAGGCCCAGGGCGTCGCGCGGGATCATGGGGGCGTCGGCCATCGTGCTCGAAGCGTACGCGCGCCGACGAGGGGGCGCGAGCGCGCTCCGTCGCCCGGCCTGCGGTCGGGGTGTATCCTCCAGGGTCGATGGCACGACAGCTCAGCGTCGCCTTCGTACCGCTCTGCCTCCTGGGCGGGCTCGCGGGCAGCATCGAAAGCTTCTCGCTCCGCGACGCGGCCACAGGGTGCTCCGCGGGCGAGCGGCCGGTGAGCGCCCCCGACGCTCCCGCGCACGCAGCGCCGCGTTCTGGGCGAACACAGCCGGTCTACGCAGAGATTGTCCGCGACCACCGACGCCTGTCACGGTCCGTTGCGCTTGTCCTGAATCCTGTTGGTCCGTGATAGTCCAGGCTCCCATGAGCCCCTCCGACGACAGCGACCTCAGCCCGACCCTCAATGCCCGCCTCGACGGCTGGAACGCCGCCATGGGCCTGCGCTTCGTGCGGGCTACGGCCGACGAAGTGATCGCCGAGTGGACCGTCGGACCGCAGCACCTCCAGCCTTACGGTCTCGTGCACGGGGGCGTGTACTCCGGGGTGATCGAGACGGTGGCCTCGGTGGGGGCGGCGGTCTACGGGATGGCCCAGGGGTTGTCGGTGGTGGGGCTCGACAACCACACGTCGTTCCTCCGGGCGGTGCGGGAGGGGACGTTGCGGGTGACGGCGAAGCCCCTGGTTCGGGGACGGCGCACGCAGGTGTGGGAGGCCACGGTGACCGACGAGGCCGGCCGCGTGGCCGCCTCGGGGCGGGTGCGCCTGCTGTGCCTCGAAGCCGGGGCCCAGGTGGCGGGCGAGGTCGTCGCGGTCAAACACGGCGCGCAGGAGTAGGACGCACGACGGGGGCCCGCGGAGAGACCTCAGGGTCGCCAGCGCATGGCCGTACGATGCTCGGGGGCGGGCAGGGCCGCCCGCTCGGCGTCAAGGGTGGACCGAAGACCCGGGCCGCGCGCGTCCTCAGGCACCCGGACAAAGCCGTGACGGGCGTAGAACGGGGCGTTCCACGGGAGGTGGTCGTAGGTGGTGAGGAAGATGGGCAGACCCTCCGCGGCGGCGATCGATTGGGCGTGGGCGAGCAGCGCGCGGCCCACCCCACGGCCCTGGGCCTCGGTGCGCACCGAGAGCTGCTCGATGTACCGGACCCCGTCCTTGTGATCGAACACCAACACCCCCACCGCCCGCTCCCCGCGCCGCGCAAACCACAGCCCCCCTGCCTCGGCACAGCGTCGCCAGCACCGGGCCTCGGCCTCGAGGTAGGGGTGCCCGGGCGGAAGGGTCATCGGGAGCCCGTGACACAGGTACAGGGCCGTGGCGTCGTCGTCGATCTCCCCGGCGAGGGCGACATCCTCAGGCCCCCCCAAGGTCATACGAAGGTCGTCCATGGCCCGCCGAGCGTACAGGATTCCGGCTCCTTCAGTTGGGACAGGTCGCGGTCATCATGGCACCGGCGGTCACGGTCAGGCGGTAGGAACCCGCGGCGCTGTCGCTGCTGGTAAAGCTCGAGAAGGTGCTCGTGTAGATCGTGTGCCTGCCCGTGGTCGTCGGCGTGAAGACGATGCGGCTGCCGAGCATGCCGGCGGAGTCGTCGTCGGTCTGCACGTTGTCGGTCGAGCCGCCCGGGCCGTGGATCGAGAGATACGGGTCGAAGCTCACGGTGCCGGTGCGGCAGAGGAGCAGCGTCACCGGCGCGCCCGTCGTCAGCGACACCGTCCAGATGTCCGTGCGGTATTGGGTGGTGGCGCTGCGGCCAGGGATCAGTCGTTGGGGGCTGCCGAAGCCGATCGAGCCGGTGCCCGCGCCGCCGACCGCGATCACGCCACCGCTGGATCCGCCGTCCGCAGGGTCGGTCCCACAGCCGGACAACACCTGACAGAAACCGACCAGCGCGATGGAAAACCCGATGAAATTGATCTTACGCATGTGACCCCGCTCCGTTGTGAGACTGACCCGCTCCCCCGCCCATGGAAGGGGAACACCCTGCGGCCCCCTGAAGGATTGTGGAGTGTGCCCGCAATCCTGGAGGCGTAGTTCGCGGTCTACCGGAGCCGGGAGTCAAGCACATTCAGCACGTGGGTCTCACCCTCCGGCCCAGCCCAGGCGGTGCACCATCCAGCCCCCCGCGGCCCCGCCGAGCACGAGCCAGGTCGCGTTGACCCTCCACCGCAGGAGGAGCCCCGCGGACCCCAATCCCAACACCACCGTCGGGGCGTCGACCAGGGCCGCCCGACCGAGTTGGGCCGTCACCACGGCCATCAGGGCGAGCGAGGCCACGTTGACCCCGTCGAGAAAGGCCGAGGCCGTGGGGGAGGCCCGCAGCCGCGGCACCAGGGGCCCGCTCAGGGCCACGAACACGAAGGCAGGCAGGAAGATCCCCGCCGTGGTCACCAGGGCCCCCGACGGGCCGGCCAGGAGATAGCCCACGAAGGTGGCCGTCGTAAACACGGGCCCTGGGGTCACCTGACCCACCGCCACCGCGTCGAGGAACCGCTCCTCGGTGAGCCATTTGCGCCGCGCGACGACCTCGTCCTGCATCATCGCGATGTG
>CAYUSB010000053.1:0-56812 GCA_964447205.1 uncultured Myxococcaceae bacterium | reverse complement strand
CTCGGGCACGACGGCATGCCCTGCGCGTGGCCGGAAGGCGGGGCACCATGAGCGCACGGTTCACCCGGTTCACCTGCCCGAAGGACGACGGCTCGGAAGCCCACGTCGAGGTCCGTGTTCGGATGCCCCTCACCCTCACCGCCGTCGTGGTGGTGTTCAAGGTGCTCGCCCCGCTGCGGTGCGGGTGCGGCTCGGAGCTGTCGGTGCCCGAGTCGAGCCCCGGGCGGCGCAAGAGGGCCCCGAGTCGCAAGCCGAAGGGCGGTGCAGCATGACCCCCACCGAACGCCTCCGGCGGGCCCTGCACGACGCCGCGGACGCCCTGGCCGACCTCGCCGAGGACCGGGCCGAGACGACCCCCAAGCGCGCCCCCAAGGCCCCGGCCACGATGCCCAACTCCGACGTCGCCACGGCCTACGCCCAACGGGAGCTCGGCCGCCAGGGCTGGCCCACACCCAAGAGGGCGGGTTGATGTTCCACCGTGGAACGGCAACTCGGGCCCGCGGGGATGTGCGTTCCACCGTGGAACGGACATGGGTGTCGCTCGCCGCGCGGTGTCGAGAGCTGCTCTCGGCGACAGGGGGTGACCGTTGAGCGCCTCGAAGGAAGAGTGGCGCAGCCCCTACGGGGGCACGGGCAAACGGGGCTGGGTCGACGCCTCGCCCCGTCACCGCTGCCCCGTGTGCAACGGCGACTCGTGGTGCCAGATCCTGGGCGATGGCTCCGTGGTGCTGTGCAAACGGCACGACTCGGGCCGGGGGCGGGTCAACCGGGCCGGGGTCACCTACTACGTGCACCGCGACGAGTCCGCGGCCAGGACCTGGGCCCCGATGGGCCCGAGGCCCTCCGACCGGCGGGCGAGCCCGGACGTCCTCGACACGGCCTATCAGGCCCTCCTCGACCGGCTCTGTCTCGACGGCTCCGACCGGGAGACCCTCAGGGCCCGAGGCCTCGACGACGCGGCCATCGCCCGCGCGGGGTACCGCACCCTGCCCCTGCGAGGGCGGGCGGCCCTGGCCCGGGCCGTCATGGAGAGCCTCTACGGCGACCCTGAGACCGACCCCGGCATCCCCGGCATCGTGCGGAAGGAAGAGGCGGGCCGCGGGTGGTGGTCCCTCGCCGGGGCCCCCGGCATCTTGATCCCCGTGCGCGACCTCGAGGGGCGCATCATGGCCCTGAAGGTGCGCCGCCCCGACCCCTGCGAGGGCCCACGGTACCTCTACCTCACCAGCACCAAGGACGGGGGCCCCTCGGCCGCGTCGGTGCTGCACGTCCCCGTGGCGGCCCGGGCCCTCAGGGAGACGGCCGACACGCTGGTGGTCACCGAAGGCGAGCTCAAGGCCGACGTCGCCACACACCTGCTGGGCAAGCCCGTGGTGGGTGTCCCTGGGGTCGGGTCCTGGGCCCTGGCCCTCGACCTGGCCAAGGCGCGGCGCCCGGCCCGGGTGGTGGTGGCCTTCGACATGGACCGAAAGACCAAGCCCCCGGTGGCCGCGGCGCAGCGGGAGCTCATTCGGGCCCTGCGCCTCGCGGGCTGGGACGGCAAGGCGGTGGGGTCCTGGTCCTGGCCCCCGCAGTGGAAGGGCATTGACGATTACCTGGCGGCGCGAGCGCGCGGGGAGGTGGCGGGTGTTTGAGGTGGACGACGGACAGGCCAGGGGCGCGGCCGAGATGGCGCGCATCATCATTCACCGCGACGCCGCGGGGGCCCGCGAGAGCGCCATGGTGGGGCACGAGGGCCACCTTCACGGAGAGGCGGTGCTCCGGGTCCTGCGGGCCATCGCCCGGGGCGAGGAGCCCAAGGCGGCGGACCTCGCCGAAGCCTTCGAGGACCTGAAGGTCGAGCTGCCCGAGGAGGTGTCGCCGGGGCCTCGAGGCGACGGTGCGTCGCCGAAGGCCTCCCACGACGGGTTCGAGGAGGTCAACGGCCTCGACGCGGAGGAGCTCGCCGCGGCCGAGGGCAGGGACGCAGCCCGGGGCGACGAGCCCGACCCCCTGGAGGGCCTCGCCGATCGCATCCGGGCCGAGGGGCGCCCCGAGCTGGCCCTTGACCCCGTGGTGGTGGCCGCGGCCCTGGCCCTCGAAGACACCGACCTCGTGGCCTTCGGCGAGCTCGGGCGCCACCTGAAGGCCGCAGGGGTGTCCCTCACGCTCTGGAGGGCGGCCCTCAAGGCGGCTCGAAAGGCCCGCGGCGAAGCCCTGGCCCTCGAAGCCCAGGAGCGGGACCGGGAGCGGCGCAGGAAGGCCGCGGCCCTCGCGGCAGAGGCCCGGGCCCAGGCCGAGGGGGAGCGGGCTCGCGAGGTCCAGGCCAAGGCCCAGGAGGATCCCGTGTGGGTCCTGCACTTCGCGGAGCGGGCCGTGGACGACACCACCTACACGATGGAGCCCGGCAAGGTCGTGTCCGAGAGCCCAGGCCCCCGCGGGGAGACGAAGACCATCACCCTCGCCAACTTCAGCGCGCCCATCGTGGCGGAGGTTGCGGAGTACGAAGCCCCCGGCGTCGACCCGCGCCGCCTCGCGGTGCTCTCTGTCGTGCTCGGGGAGGCGAAGCCCCGGCGGGTCGAGGTGCCCATGCGGGACTTCGGGCGCATGGACTGGGTCGCTGAGCAGCTCGGGGCCCGGGCCTGGGTTGCAGGGGGGCGCACAGGCCGGGAGCGCCTCGCCCATGCCCTCCAGGCCCTGTCGTCCCCCACCGCCCTCGTGCGGCACGGGTACACCGGCTGGCAGAAGCACGAGGGGCGCATGGTGTACCTGCACGCCGGCGGGGCCATCGGCGCGGAGGGGGTTGTGCCCGGCGTCGACGTCCAGGCGTACGAGCCTGTCTCCCGGTTCGTGCTGCCCCCGCCCCCCGAGGGGGAGGACTTCGATGCCGCCGTACGATCGGCGCTCGCCTTCTTCGAACTCGAGCCCGCCGGGGCTGTCCTGCCTGTGCTCGGACAGGTTGCCCGGGCGGCCCTCGGGTCGGCCCGGTGCTCCCTCCATGTGTACGGCGACGCAGGGGTGGGCAAGTCGCTCCTCACGGCCCTCGGGCAGCAGTTCTACGCCCCGGGGTTCAGCGAGAACAACGCCCCCCTGTCCTGGCGGGTGGCCGACTCCAAGGTGGCCGTCACGCAGATCCTGGCCCGGGCCGGGGACTGCGTGGTCATGACCGATGACCTTCGGCGCTCGGGCAACCCCCACGCCGACGCGGAGGTGATGAGCCGGGCCGACTTCATCTTCGCCGCGGTCTACGGGGCCAAGGGCCGTCACCTGGGCAAACGCGAGGGCGGGGTACGGTCGCAGCCCGCCCCCCGGTCGGTGGTCCTGTCCTCGGGGGAGGTCCTGCCCCAGTCCGGGCACAGCCTCGTGCAGAGGATCCTCCCGGTGCTCCTCGCCGAACGGATGCGGGGCGACGTCCTGGGCCTCATGCGCCGCGGGCGCGAGGGGGTGCACGCCGCGTTTATGGCCGCGTTCATCCGATGGGTGGCCGCCTCGCACGACACCCTCTGCGTCGACCTGGTGGGGCAGGAGGAGCGGGCCGCGGCTGCCTGGGGGCTCGGGTCGGGCGAGCGGGCCGCCAAGCTCCTCGGGGCCCTGGCCCTGGGCCTGATGCGCCTCCTCGAGTTCCTGCGCCTCGCCGGGCTCGCCGAGGACATCGCCGACCGGTACACGCATCGGGCCATCGCAGCCCTGCGAGGCCTGTCCGACGGGTACGACGAGGTTGCGGCCGAACAGGACCCGGCCCAGGCCTTCGTGGAGCACCTGCGCGGGGCGCTCGCTTCAGGCGACGCCCACGCCACCACCGCGATGGGGCAGGCCCCGCCGATGCCCCACCTGTACGGCTGGCGCCCCAAGGGCACGAACCAGATGGGGCAGGCCCCGGACTACCAGCCGGGCGGCCGAAAGGTGGGCTACGTTGATGTGGCCCTCGGCCGCCTGTACTTCTCCATGAAGGACGCCATGGCCGTGGTGATGAAGCGGGCGAGGGAGGTGGGGGACGTGGTCAACATCGACCCGAACAACCTCCTGCGGAATCTGCACCGCACGGGACAGCTTGTCGCGCCCGAGTTCCCGATCAACGGGACATACCTCGCCCGCATCCGGACCGACGGGCGCCAGCAACGTATGCCCTGCATCACCCTGGACGCCCTCATGGGCACCCGTGACCCGGTCGAGGAGGTTGAGACAGTTTAGGTCTGGCTCAGCCGAAAAGGCAATAAACGCCATTGATATCAACGGGTTGGGAGACTCGGAAGCTGAGACAGATTTCTCCCAAAAAACAACAAGGCTTTAGGTGTGTGTGTGGGCGAAGAAAATAAAGTTGGTGACGAGCCCCCCTCTGGGGCACTCCCCCGCCGGGGTACGGTGGGGCAGAACGCCGTAGGCAACTGGCGGGTGAGGTTCCGGACCCCCGACGGCAAGCGCCGGTCGATGACCTTCCGGTCCCAGGAGCAAGCCGAGCTCTTCCGGCTCGGGTGCGAGCAGCTCTACGGGAGCACCCCCACCCTCACCCTGGGCGGGTACGGGGAGAAGTGGCTCGACCGCAGGGAGACCAGCGGGGAGCACCGCAACATCGTCTCCGAGCGGTCGCTCTGGAAGAACCACATCGACGGCACCGACATCGCGGAGCGCCCCCTGAAGGCCCTCACCCGACGGGACGTGACGCGGTGGCTTGCGGCCCTGAGGCTCAAGAAGGCCCTCGTGCCCATGCGCAAGGGTGAGGGCAAGGCCACGACGCGCACCCTCTCCCGGTCGGTGGTCCGTCAAGCCCTCGTGCTCGTGCGCCAGGCCCTCCACGCCGCGGTCGAAGACGAGCTCATCGAGGCCAACGTCGCCCGGGACGTGCACCTGGGCCGGGGCAAAGGCGTGACGGACGACGGCTGGACGTTCCTGTCGACCACGGAGATTGAGGCGGTGCTCGGGCACTCGATCCCCCTCGGCGACCGCACCCCGATCGTGGTGGCCATCTACTCGGGCTTGCGGCTCGGGGAGCTGTGGGGCCTGCACTGGGCGGACGTGGCCCTCGACGCCGCCCGCCCCGAGCTCGTGGTGCGGCACTCCCACCAGGGCCCCACCAAGAGCGGCAAGATCCGCCGGGTGCCCCTCCTCGGCCCGGCCCGGGTGGCCCTCGAGGCGTGGAAGAAGGTCTGCCCCCCGAGCCGGGAGGGCCTCGTGTTCGTCAACGCCGAGGGGGAGCGGAGGCGCAAGGGCGATGACGCCGGCTGGTCAGACACCCGCGGGGCCCTGCCCCAGCCCGGGTGGAAGACGAAGGCCGGGGTGGCGCGTCGGGTGCGGTTCCACGACCTGCGGCACACCACGGCGAGCCACCTGCTGATGGGCACCTGGGGTCGGGTGTGGGCGCTGGCCGAGGTCAAGGACCTCCTCGGGCACAGCTCCATCACCATGACCCAGCGGTATGCCCACCTGCACCCCGACCACCTTCACCGGGCGGCGGCGGCGACCCCTGGAGAGGCTCCCTCGGCCCCCGCCAAGACCCCCTCTGGCACCCCTGCCCGGGACCAACGCTGGGACCAGGAATCCGCCCCCACCGTCACAAAACCCCTAGAAAACAAGGCGCGCCCGGAGGGACTTGAACCCCCAACCCTCGGAACCGAAGTCCGATGCTCTATCCATTGAGCTACGGGCGCCGAAGCGTACCGTGACAGCTACTTGGGGTGACCGACGGGGCTCGAACCCGCGACAACCGGAGCCACAATCCAGTGCTCTACCAACTGAGCTACGGCCACCACAACCACATACCACCCCTCCGCGAAGGGGAGCGGGGGTATACACTGCCCGGGGGGAGCTGTCACGCAGTTTGTGGAGGGAAAAACGCACGGGGCCCTGTCGACGGGGTGCCAAGTGATGGTATACCCCGGTCCACGTCTCGCGCCGGGGAGTAGCACAGCCTGGTAGTGCACGAGCTTTGGGTGCTCGATGTCGCTGGTTCGAATCCAGTCTCCCCGACTCTCGCTGGTCTCGCCAATGGGTCCGCCCAGCGGCGCGCGGTCGCTCCGCCCGTAGCTCAGCTGGATAGAGCAGCGGCCTTCTAAGCCGCGGGTCGCGCGTTCGAGTCGCGCCGGGCGGGCCTTGTTTTGTAGGGTTTTCGCGAGGGGGCACGGGGGCGGCGTGACCAGATTTCGAGGGCCCAATCTGGTCACGGTCTGACCCCAGCGCGGACAGCGCTCTCGGTGCGTGGCAGGGTTCCACCGGGTGCTAGCGTTGCGGGAGAACCGCACCGAGAATAGGGTCAGCCCGTGAGTTCCATCGCCCACCGCGTCGCAGAGATCACCGCCGCCCTGCCGCCCGAGAAGCAGGCGGAGGTGTTGGACTTCGTGGAGTTCCTCAAGGCTCGGTCACGCCCGGGGAACGTGGCGACACCAGTCCGACGGCTGGGCACCCTCGCAGGCCAGTTCACCGTGCCCGAGGACTTCGACGCGCCTCTGCCCCCCGAGGTCCAAGGGTACTTCGAGGGTGAGGACAACGGCGTGCTCGGAGGGTCCAGGTGAGTCGCCTGTTGCTCGACACGCACATCTGGCTGTGGTCCCTCGGAAGTCCTGAGCGTGTGAGCCCAGCGGTGAGGTCCGCCATCGTGGACGCCGATGAGGTCGTACTCTCGGTCGCCTGCATCTGGGAGGTCGGCATCAAACACACCATGGGCAAGCTCCCTCTGGGCGCTGGGGTTCGGGCCCTGGTGGACGAAGCCGTCCGTGAACTTCGGGCGCGGGTACTGCCCATCGAAGTGGACCACGTCATCGAGGCCGCGGGCCTCCCGATGCACCACCGCGACCCGTTCGACCGGCTCCTCGTCGCCCAGGCCCGAACGGAGGGGTTGACCCTGGTGACGGTGGACGAAGCCCTCCGCCCCTACGATGTTCCCCGGTTGTGGGCGGCAGCATGAACGAGGCCGAGCCTGTGGGTTGGCGTGACCTGCGCGGCGGCGAGCTCGACCCCTGCCCGCGTCAGCGTCGCCTCATCCTCCGCGGCGTCGTCGAGCACGGCGAGGTCACCCCGCAATCCCAAGGTGATCGCGTTTCGCGAGTGGACCTTGGGCTCGACGGGGCAGTCTGCGGTGGGCGTGCTCAGTCGGCGTACTCCATGCCGAGGTACTGGTGCTGTGCCCCCACAGAGAAGCGCACCTGACGCCGGATCATCGCCCCGAAGGCGTTGCGCCCCAACATTGAACAGGTGGAGACCCAGCACCGATTCCGCGTCAGGACGGGCGTTGTACAATGCTCGACGTCGATGGATCCCGGGTCGTTGGCCGACTGCCGGACATAACGTTCGGCGCCGATGAGCTCGCCATCCCAGGGGCTGATGCCTGGAGGAGTGCCGCAAAGGGCCAGCAGGGCCTCCCGTTCGGCCTGGGCCCGACGGGCTCGGGTGACGGAGCCTGCCAGGGCGCGACGCCGCCGCGCGACGCTGCCCTGTGCCTGTCGCAGCGGTGCGGCCAGCCGTGTCCGGCTCTCGCCCGCCACCGCCCCGAGCGCCTGGTGGTGCGCGTCGAGACGGCCGTCGAGGTCGATCACCGCGTCGCCTACGGCGGTCTCGGCCACCAGGGCTGCGGTGTCTGCGAGGAGCCGCTCGGTCGCCACCAACTGCTCCGCGCGTTGTTGTGCCCTGGACATCGCGTCGAACGCTTCGCGCCAGCCCTCGGGGGAGGGTCGCAGGGCCTCCAGGGCGGCGAGTCGGCGGCGGGCCTCCAGGGCGGCTTCGAGGGCCTGCGCGAACTGCCCCGCGTCCAGGGCCGTCTCGGCGCGCACCCGGGCCGCGTTGCCCTCGGTGACCCGCTGCGCGGCCTCCCGCCGAAGCCGGGCCAGCCGTTCGACTTGGGCGCGCTCCTGCGCTGCGGCCTCGGCGTCGCGTCGCCTCCCCGCGTCGGTCACCTCGGTGCGTCGGGCAAACCCCTCGCGTGCTCCCGCGACGAGGCACAGCCCCGACACCAAGGCCCACGCAAACAGGCCGACGGTGCCGGGTCGCGCTCCCCGACGAACCAGCCGTACCGTCGTCACCACCACGAGACCCAGGGCCAGTACGAGGGCTTGCCAGGGCCAGACGACGGCCAGAAGGGTCGCAAGCATGCTGGCCATCATCAGCAAGAGGGCGACGGTCAGCGGCGAGACGGTTTCCTGTCGCGTTGGGGTCATGGCGGTCGACGGAGCCTCTCTGTCCGCAGCGCCTCCGCGCGGACCCTCCCAACGACCTCGTGCTCCCGGGCGATCTGACATCGCGTCGTGCAAATCGGGGGCGGGCCCTCGGAGAAGTGGCTCCCGCGGGTACAGGGGCAGTAGTAATTGCCCGACGGTCCACAGAACCGCGGGAGGGGCACACATGACCGCCATGCCGACGAACAACTTCTACCGCGTCTACGATCTGAAGCGCGCCCGTGTCGATCGCGGCCGGACCAAGGAGCCAGCCGCCCACCAGAAAGAGGCCCTGGCGAGCCTGGATCGCTGGTACCGCACGAACGCCAGGAAGAGCGGCGGTGGCATCCTTGTCCTCCCGACGGGGGCCGGCAAGACGTTCACCGCGGTCCGCTTCCTGTGCGTCAATCCGCTCTCCGACGGCTACAAGGTGTTGTGGTTGGCCCACACCCATCACCTTCTGGAACAGGCCATCGACGCCTTCGGCCCGGTCGCGATGGGTTCGCAGAGTCCGGTCGTCGACGTGGCCCACGTGCGCGAGCCCCGCGATACCTTGCGGGCGCGTGTGGTCTCCGGCACGCCTGGCCACGGGCAGGTCAAGGCCATCACGGCGGCCGACGATGTCCTCATCGTGACCCTCCAGACCGCGGCGCACGCTCTGACGGAGGAGCATCCCCAACTGATGGAGTTCCTCCGGGCCGCGGGGGGCAAGCTGGTGGTCGTGTTCGACGAGGCCCATCATGCGCCGGCGCCGAGCTACCGCAGGCTCGTGTGCCGCCTTCGGGAGCTACACCCCGGCCTCCTCCTCCTTGGGCTGACCGCGACGCCCACATACAGTGACGATCGGCGCGAGGGGTGGCTGAAGCAGCTCTTCCCCCAGGGCATCTTGCATCAGGTCCCCGTGGCGCGTCTGATGGCCGATCGGGTCCTGGCGAAGCCCCACCTGGAGGAGCCACGGACCCTGCTCACGCCTGAATTCGACGAGCGGGCCTACGCGCGGTGGGTCTCCACGTACCGCGACCTGCCGGAGGATCTGATCACCCAACTCGCCGAGAATCAGCAGCGCAATGACTTCATCGTCGACACCTACCTCGCGAACCGCGCGCGGTACGGCAAGACCCTCCTCTTCGCGGATCGGTGGTACCAGTGCGACTACCTCCGGGAGCGCTTCCGGGCACACGGTGTCCGCGCGGATGTCGTCTACTCGCACATCGAAAACGACCTCGGCAGCGCCGAGGCCCGACGACGACGCACGGGCGACGAGAACGCCCGTGTGCTCGCGGCCTTCCGGAGCGACGCGCTCGACGTGCTGATCAACGTTCGGATGCTCACCGAGGGGACCGACGTCCCGAGCGTCCAGACCGTCTTCCTGACGCGTCAGACCACGAGCGGAGTGCTGCTCACCCAGATGGTCGGACGGGCCCTGCGGGGGCCGGCCTTCGGCGGCACTGAGAACGCCTATGTCGTCGCGTTCATCGACGAATGGAGGCAAGCGATCAACTGGGCCGACTACGACCCGTTGGAAGCAGGGCGCGCCGACGACGACCAGCCCGGGTACGGTCGTCGTCCGCCTCTCCAGATCATTTCGATCGAACTTGTGCGCCGTCTCGCTCGGCAGATGCAGAACGGTCGGGTCGTCACCGTGGCGCCGTTTGCGACCCTGCTCCCGTTGGGATGGTACCGCGTCGAGTTCGAGGCCGCGATGGAGGGCAGCGACGAGTCAGAGTGGGTGCGCCAACTGGTGATGGTGTTCGAGGGTGAGCGGCCCGCGTACGAGCGTTTCTTCGATCATCTCCGGGCCTCCGACCTCGCTGCGTTTGCCGAGGAGACGGTGACGGCGACGGCGCAACAACCCGCGTTGGAACAGTGGCGCCAGACGTTCTTCTCCGACGCCGAGGATCATTTGGGGGGTGACCTCGGGGCGGAACTCTTCCGCCTCGCGCGGCATGTTGCGCAGGGGAGTGGCGAATCGCCCAAGTTCTTCGCCTTTGACCAGCGCGATGACCACGATCTCGATGCCATCGCCGAGAAGTTCATCCACGATCGTCTCGACCCGATCCAGTTGGATCAGTCGCTTCTGGCCGAGTACCAGCGGCCCGACCGCTTTTGGCGGGTGCTCTATGCGACCTACGACCTCTTCTACGCGCAGTACCAGGCCGTGCAGCGCCGTGCCCTCGACATGCGGCGTCACGGTTCGTTCGTCGCGGCGGGCGCGGCCGTTGCGACGCCCGAGGCCCAGGCCCCGCGCGAGCCGAGCGACGAGAGCAAGGCGGCGGTCAAACGTCGCGACGGTGGCCGGTGCCTGTGCTGCGGCGCCACCCGCGGGCTCCAGGTCGACCACGTCGCACCGAGCTATCTGGGTGGCAACCATGAGATGGAGAACCTCCAGACCCTCTGCGGTCGGTGCAACCGCGACAAACGGATCAACGAGATGAACTTCCGGGTGCACCGCACGAGCCGCAAGGAGCCGCCCCTGTTCCGCCCGATCGAGCTGCCTGTGAGCGACGATGCGACCGACCCGGAACACTGGGAGCGTTGCCTTCGCCGAACGCTCAATTTCTTCTACGGCTGTGCAGCCGTCGATGACGTCAAGATCAGGGCCCGGGGGCCGTCGTTCTACACGTGGACGATCCGTCTCCGCCCCGGGAACGATCCGGCGTGGTTCCAGCCCCACCTCGCGGCTATGGTCGCGGAGGTCCGGGCCCGGCGAAAGCAGGTCGGTCGGCAGGGACCGGAGACGATCGAGGTCATCGGCACGTCTTGATCGCGCAGTGGGGCCGACGGAGCGGACAACGATCGACGATCGTGCAGAGGGTGACGCGCGGAGGGTGCTGCGTCGTGGGCGTCGTCATGGCGCGGAGTGCGTCGGCCGTCTCGGTCGCGGTCCAGCGGCCCCCCCCACAATCCGCCCCCCCGCGGTTGTCGCCCCCACTCCCGCGCGGTACCGTCCTCAGGTCGCTTAGAACTCTCCCCTCATACAACGGCAGCGGCATCCGCGACCCCTCTCCCCGGGTCGTCGATGAAACCCTCCTCCCAGGGCCCCGCGCCGCGGAGACCCTCGATCGTGAAAGACCTCTCCCGCGGGACCGACCTGGTCGGCCCCGACCGGCTGCCTCAGCTCTCCGTGGGCCCCCTCGTGGCGCACTACGCCGCAGCCCCAACAGACTGGGTTCGCCGCACGGACGAGGGAGCCCTCCACATCGACCTCGCCTCCGCTCCCCCAGCCCGCCTGTCCGTGGCCCGGGTCGAGCGCAACGACACCGTCCTCCTGGGAGGCTCCCTCCGCGACGAAGACATCGGCCCCACCCGCGCGGCCACCGAGGCCCTGCGCGCGGCCCTCGGGCGACGCCTCGACACCCTCGGGGTCTCCCCCCGCGACGCCCCCTCCGGGCCCGCCCAGAGCCCCCTGGTCATGGACGTCCGCCACGGACAGGCGGCCTTCCTCCCCCTCGGCGATCGCCCCCGGACCAAGGCCCTGGTGCTCTTGTCGACCCGCGAGGAGTTTCCCGACCGACAGACCCTCTGCGCCGCGATGGAGTCGTGCCTCCGCGACCTCTTCGAACGCGATGACGCCGCCCGCTTCGCCGAACACCTGCCCTGGCGCGACGAGCCCTACACCGCCCTGCGCTCCCGGGCCCAGCGGCAGATGGACCGCTTCGTCCGGTTTCTTCAGGAGTACGGGATGGCCCGGGTGCGCCTGCGGGCGGCCTTCGTGTGGATGGACACCCTCGCCCGAGCCATCCCCGACGACGACCCCCAACAGGCCATCGCCCGGGGGTACGTTCGGGCCCTCGGGCGCATCGTGCGGGCCGCCGAAGCAGGACAGCTCCCCACCGACGTAGCCATCGGCGAGCTCGGGGTCGTTCGAACCCTCGGGTGGGCCCACGTGGACTTCGTCTCGAAGCTCCCCCTCGTTCCTCGGGCCGACTGCGAGGTCGGCGAACACGAAGACGACACCGAGCTTCGCCGCGGCCTCGACGCCGTCGGCGGACGCGAACGCCCCTCGGGCCGAACCACCCACGTCGTCCTTCGGCACGTCACGTGGTTGCCGCGGTTCTATGCCTCGGGGCCGCGCCCGCTGGCCGACCGGCGTTTTGCCACCACCTTGACCAGCCGGGCCCGGTTTCTCGCCGAGGCCCTGGCCGACGGGCGACTCACGGGCCAGCGCCCCACCTCCGAGCCCGACCGCGCTCGCCTACTCCGGGCCCTCGAACAACACCTCGTCGTGCGGGCCGCGATGCGGGTGGCCCTGGGGCGCACGACCGATCCGCTCCCCGAGCTGTGCGCCGCCCTCGAATGGCTCGCAGACCCCGACCGGGTGGCCCGGGCCGCGAAGCGCGTGGTCGAGGGCTTTCTCCACGGAACCCCCGCCGAACCCCCCCTCGAAGCCGCCCTGGAGTCGCTCGCCGCGGCCTTCGCCGAGCACGCGGGGCGATGTTCGGCCTCCGGGCAGACCCTCGACTGCACCGTCACCCTCGACGACGACCTCTTTGAGCCGGGAGAGACGTGTCCGCTTCGGCCGGAGCGTTCGGAGGGGGCTCCCGCCGCGGGGCCTCCGTGGGCCTGGATGCAGCGGCTCCGGGTGCACGACGGGGACGTCCTGCCGTCCCAACGATTTGCCATTCCGGTGCGGGTGGTGATCGACCCGAAGGTTCTGGCCTGGCGGGATGCTCCTGCGCCTCGGGTCGCCACGCGGGAGGTCGACGACCCGCTGACGGTGGTCCTCACCCACCCACAGCCCCTGCAGCCTGGCTCCGGCCTCGCGCGTCTCCTCGGGGCTACCCTGGGTCCACCCGGGCCCGCCGTGGTGATGACCCTGCCCCCATTCGGCCCGGACCAGACCCGGTACCGCGTCGAGGAAGGCGCCGAGTTCGGGACGCTCCACGCGGTGGCGGGAGCGGTCCTGGCGGGCTCCGAGGCCTTGCGGGCCGTGGTGGAGCGCCTCGACCCCGCGGGCCGACGACCCGTGCGGTTTGTCACCGTCTTCGATCGGTCGCGCGAGGACGACGACACCCACGACGCGGGCCTGCGGGCCATGTCCCGGGCCCTGGAGACCAGCCTCGTGGGCAGGGCCGTGTATGCCCAGGGGGTGTGCCGCGATCCGGCCCTGGAGAGCGCTCCCCGGGCCCGCTACCGCCAGGCGGGAACCCGCGCCGCCCTGGGCCAGCATGGTTCGATCACCCTGGCCCGCTCGTCTCCCGAGGGCCAGGGCAGCGTCGGGGTGGTCGTGCTCGCGGGCCGTGACATCGACTGCGTCCTGGCCCGCAGCGGCCGTCCCGTCGAGGGCGGAGACGGTCACGATCTGCTCTGGGGCGAGTCCTACCTCGCCCGTCGCGAGGCCGACCGGGTGACCCTCTCCGCGCGCGGTCGGCTCGGGGCCGTGCTGAAACGCGACCACGATTGGCCCGGGGCCATCACCGAGGCCCTGGGCGACCTGCGCGACCACGGGTGCAGCCACGTGGTCATGGTCACCCACAGGGCCTTCGAGCGCAGCACCTGGCGTACGGCCTCGCGCAACAGGCTGTACGACGGCGAGGTGCCGCTCGGGCTCCTGGCCCAGCAGCCCGTGTGTGAAGGCATGACCCTCGTGTCGATGCTCTGTGACACCCTCACCGCCATCAGCCCCGACCCCCGCCTCGGAACCCGCCCCGCCGACGCCCGCCTCCTCGTGGCCGACGCCCAGGGGCTCTACGACTCCGAGCTCCTCGGCGGAGCCCTGAGGCCCTTCGTGGCGGTAGCCACCCACCGGACCCCGTCCTACCAGTTGGAAGAGGCCCCCAATGGGAGAAGGCGCCTGGGCCTGCGTCGTCGGATCCATGTGTACCTCGAGCGCGGTGGCCCCGAGACCCCATGGCTCGCGGGCCCTGTCCGAGACCAGGTTCACGAGGCCCTGGTGGGGCTTCACCTCCTCGGCGCCGAGGGCCTGACCCCGAGCCGCGAGGGATTGCGCCCCGTCCTCGGGCCCGTCCTCCTGCCGCATCGGGTGTTTCACGTCGGCCGACGCTGCGACGCGGGCGAGCTCCTGTGGCGCCGCGATCACCAGCGCCTGTGGGTCAACCT
This sequence comes from uncultured Myxococcaceae bacterium, assembly GCA_964447205.1. Taxonomy (GTDB): domain Bacteria; phylum Myxococcota_A; class Polyangia; order Polyangiales; genus JAEUKH01. The sequence goes on along the minus strand of CAYUSB010000053.1, from coordinate 42,632 downwards.
CGTGGCCCTTGCGGCCACCGGGCGACGTTTTGTCAAGGCTCCTGACCATGATCCTTGAGCCCGCCGCGGCCCTCGGGGGCGTCTACGAGCTCGCGGTGGTAGCCGGGGTCGTGGCGGCCCTCGACAGCGCCTCCCCGGGGCCTGTACGGGTGGGGCCCTGGGATCCTCGGGGGGAGGAGGTTCGGGCCACCCTCCGTCGCGTCACGAAGGGGTTGGGGTGGCGGCCGAAGGGGTGGGTTCGGCTCTGCGAGGCGGCGGTCTCCTGCGGTCATCTGCATGGGCAGACCCTCGCCGATGCGTGGCTGCGGGCCCATCCTGGGGTTCGTGGGCTTCGGGTCCTGGCGCCTGGGGGAACGGCCCGGGCTGGGGCCGACCCGACCCGGGACGAGGTGATCGCAGGGCTCGGGTTGCCCCCGGACGCGGGGCTCGGAGCCCTGTACGACACGGGCGGTGCGGCCCGGGTCGACCTCGCGGTGGTGGGCGACCTCGGCGACGCAGGGGCCCTCCTGGTGGTCGAGTGTTCGTTGCACCTCGGGCAGAGCCGGGAGGGGGCCCTGCCCGACCCCGAGGCCCTGGCCTTCTGGCGGCGATTGATCGAGCAGGCCGCGGCCCGGAGCCTGCGCCTCGGGGGCTTCGCCAGCCTGCGGGCCAGCGTCGACGAGCGGGTCGGGGTGGCCTTTCCTGCCGCCCTCCGGGGCCTCTACCGGGCCCTGGCCCAGGAGCGCGAGGCCTCGAAGCTCTACCAGGGATGCGCCTATGCCAGCTCCCTCGCACCCCTCCTCGCCGCGGCTCGCAACAGCCCCGTGCGGGTCACCGTGGCCGCCACGACCCTGCGCGGGTACGAACACCTCGCCGCCTCCTGCCCCGCCCCGGGAGGGGCCGAGACCGCCACCTGGCGAATGCTCCGCGCGTGCGGGCAGTGGTACCCCGGCCTCGGCGAGACCACGGACGACCCGCACGAAGCCCTCGGGCGATTCGATCGGGTCTACAGCCTCTTGCAACCTGCCGGACTCACGCGGGCGGACGTTCCGGCGGAGACGGCCGCTCCGGGGCTCCTCGATGCCCGGGTCGAAGAACACCTCACCGATCACCCGCGCCTCGCCCACATCCGCGAAGCCCACGGCAGGCTCGTGCGCGACTTCGTGGCCGAGGCCCCGCCCGGGGTGCTGTCCGTGGCCTGCCTCACGGGCGCCCCGGGGATCGGCAAGACCACCGCGATGCGCCGGGCCCTCCTGGGAGACGACGCGGGCCTCGGAGGGGTCGACGGGTCGTGGCTCTACCTCTACGCCTCACCCCGGATCGCCATCAACGACGACCAGTTTCGGCAGCTCGCCCGCGGAGGACCGGGGAGCTGCTGCCTGAGCGCCAACAGCGTCCTGGCCGACGACGCCAGCGGGGCGGGGCCGTGGGTGCGCGGGTTCGCTCACATCGCGGGAGACACACGCGGGCTCACCCTCAACGGGTCCCGCGGGCCCTGGCAACGGCACGGACGGGCCACCCTGCTCTTCGACCCCGCGGCCGAAATCGAACGCGTCGGCCTCGGGACCACCCTCACCGCCCAGCGGTTTTCTCGCGAGACCCTGGACCTCGTGCAGACCACCCGCCGGGGCCGCACGGGGGTCCTCAAGGGCCTCGCCACGGCCACCCGGGAGGTCCTCGCGGCCCGCCCCGACATGAACCGGGTCGTCCTGGCCCTGACCCTCCAGGCCCTGCGGGCAGAGAGCCTGCCCGAGCTCGACGCGTTGTTTACCGCCAACACCCGCTTCGACCCGGGGTGGGAGGGATCGCGCCGTGACCTCGATGGCTTCGCGCGGCGCTTCCCGACCGTGTGCGTGATGCTCGACGAGATCACGGGCGAAGAGGCGAGCCCCGCGGCCCTGACCGCCCTGCGGGCCTGGCTCGAGTCACGGCTCGTACAGCCCTTTCGTGGGAAGCCACACGCCCCGCGGGTTCTGCTCCTGGTGTCCGACGCGAGCCTCGCCACGGCCCGGGCCCTCGAGCAGTACCTCCGCAACCCCGAGGCCCCCGCCCGGGTGATGGTCGACGCGTGCCCGGCCCGGCCCCACCCCGTGCACCGCGAAGACCTCGCCCTCGCCCTCGGACGCAGGGCCGTGGACCGTGTCCCGTGTGCGTTGATTCGTGGCGATGGGTACCCCGCCTCGTCCCTGACCGTCGGCTACCGCACCGTCCTCACCCGCACGGCCATGGGCGACGGAACCCTCGAAGGCGATCGCGGGGCCCTCGCCCAACGCCGCCGCGACACCGTGCTCGCGGTGGTGGTCGAAGCCCTACGCGCCGAGCTCCAACGCCCCGGGGGGCAGGTCCTCGTGTACCTCCAGAACAAGGCCCTCCTCGACAAGGTGCAGGCTCAACTCGTACGCGACGGGGTCGTCGCGCCTGAGGAGGTGTTGGTGCTCACGGCCGACAGCCCCCCCGCCGAGCGGACCCTCCTGCGGGACGAGGCCCGGCGCGACGCCCTGCGTCTGGTCTTGATGACCTCGTCGGGGACCCGTGGGATCAGCTTTCCCCGGGCCGATCGGCTCCTGGCGTTTCTGTCGCCCTTCGCCCCCGAGCAGGACCTGATGGAGTTTGTTCAGTTTGCGTGGCGAGGCCGCGGGGGAGGGGGCGACGACCTCGCGCGACGCCTGGAGGTGGTCGTCCTCGACACCATGAACGACCCCGACGAGGACCCCGGAGGGCTCGCGGCGGCACGGCGGCAGGCCGACCTCGCCGCCTATGGGCTGACCGTCCGGGCGGCCCTGCACACGCGGATCTATGGGGGGTATACGCGGGGGGAGGGGGAGGGGGTGGCGGTGGTTCCGGTGGGGCGTACGGCGACGGTGCGGCGGGCGTGGCACCTGCAGCGCATGGTCAACGAGTTGTCGACCGCCGGGGCCCGCTACGGCAACGACCCCGTGGTGACCCGGCTCGTCGCGGCCGCCCGGGCCTTCTTCGACCAGGTCGAGTACGCCCCCGCCGCGTCCCCCCCGCGGCTCCGCTGGGACATCGAACAACCCTGGACCCAGACCATGGCCCGCCTCGACCCGGCCCTCGGGATGCACGCCTGGGGGCCCCTGGTCCTGTGGTCGAGCCCGATCCGCGACCGGGCCTCCTTCGCCGACCACGAGGCCCAGGGGCTACGACGCGCCCTGGAGGTCTTCCTGGGTCTGGCCCGTGGCGCCAAACGGGGGGACTACACCCGGGCCCTCGTGCACGCCGCGAAGAAACTCGACGGCCTCCTCGACGCCGTGGGCCCCGCGGAGGGAGCCCAGGACCTCGAAGGCCTGCCCGGCACGGCCAAGGTCGTGATGCCCATCGCCTGGGAGTCGGTGGGCGACACCCTGCGGAGCCTCGGAAGCACCGACGCCGCCCGGCAGGAGCACGGGGCCTGGAGCGACGCCCTGGAGGCCTGGGCCACCCTGTCGTCGGGGGCCCTCTCGCTCGACCTCGGGGCCCGGTCCACCCTGTACCGCAGGCACCCCTTCCTCCTCGTGTACGACGACGTCGACCTCGCCGACCTGCGGGAGCTCGGACGCCGCGGGATCGCCCGGGCTGGCCGGGTGGCCAACGCCCTCGCAGGCCTCGTCCTGCCCACCCAGGCGCCCTGAGTAGCCCACTGTCCACCTGATCACAACGGTGTCCACCGGCCGGGAGGCCCCCCGCGGCCAAAACTCCCCGGAGCAGGGCCTCTCCCCCCGGACCCGCCCCTTACCGATTGGTAAGACCGTACGCTGGCCCGTCCCCTGCACAGCCCGCGGTCATGAACCCCTCGCGTCTTCTCCTCCTCGGGGTCTTGGCGGTGGCCGGCTGCGGCGTCGACGAAGACGCCCTGCTCGTCGGGATCGACACCGTGGGCGACGAGATCGTCCGCCCCACGGGCGAGGCCACGATGCACCCGTACGCCTGCACGATCCGCATGGGCGCTGGGGGGGCCTGCTCGGGGGCCCTCATCGCCCGCAACGTCGTGCTCACCGCGGCCCACTGCGTGTCGGGGGCCTCGTCGTTTACGGTGTCGTGCCCCTACTCGGGCGACACGGCCCCTGCCACGGGGCGCGAGTCGATGATGAGCCCCACGGGGCGGCAATCCTTCGCCGGGGGGTACATCCGCCCCGAGTCGGGGAGCGACGTGGCCCTGATCCGCCTCGACCGCGACGTCCGGGCGAGCCGCTTCGGGACCGTACGCCTGACGGGGGTCAACACCGGCCTCCGGGCCTATGTCCTCGGCCGCATCAACAACGGCAGCTTCACCAACCGCCTCTGGGTCTCGCCCATCATCAACCTCACGTCCCGCTACGGACGGACCGATCCGCCGTACGCCCTCGGGGCCCCCACGGGCCTCACACAACCTGGCGACTCGGGGGGCCCCACCCTCGACGCCAACACCCACGAGATCATCGGGGTGGTCTCCGGGGGCTCGTCGCGCTCGAGCATCTACGGGGTGGTGGGGGCCCACGGGCAGTGGTTCGTCGACACGGTGACCCGCTGGACGGGCTCTCCGCCTGCGGGAGGAGCCCCGATGCCCCCGATGCCTCCCGTCCCCCCGACGGGCGATCCCCCCGCCGTGGAGGTGGTCTCTCCGCGCGACGGAGAGGCCGTGCTCGGCGACCGCCGGATCGAGCTGCGGGTGCGCGGCCAGAGCCTCACGGGCCTGACCGGGAGCCGCATCGAGTGGACCGACGGGAGCCGCAACTGGACCTTTGACTGCCCCGGGACGGGCGACGCCTACGCCTGCACCTTCGCCAATGACGTGGCCACCTACGACATCCTGGTCAGCAGCGGGACCCGGCGCTATCGGGCCTCGATGACCGATCGGTCGGGCCGCACCACCTGGACCGCCTGGCGTAGCCTCACCCTCGCCCAGGGGTCGGGCTCGCCCCCTCCGCCGCCTCCTCCCTCGCCGCCCTCGCCGCCCCCTCCGCCGCCGCCTCCGGGGGGCGGGGACGGGCCGTCCATCGCGGCGATCTCGCCCGCCCACGGGAGCCAGCTCGTGGGCAACCGCTGGACCGCCATCGAGGCCACCGTCACCCCGGGAGCGTCGGGGGCTGGGGTTCGGTCGGCCGAGCTGCGCTGGTCGCTCAACAACACCACCTTCCCGTGCCCCGGGCGGGGCGGCAATTTCTACTGCACCGTCGAGGGAACCCGCTACCGCTGGAGCCTCCACGTCGGCACCGGGGACCGCCAGTTTGCCGTGGCCGCCATCGATGTGGCCGGGCGCACGACCCTGTCGTCCGTGGCGAGCCTGTCCTTCTCCAACGGCCCCACCGACTGCCGCGAGTCCTCGTCCGGGGGCTCGTCCATCTGGACCTGCACCCGCGACCAGCAGAGCCGCGACCGATGCCTCTCGGGCCGCCTGGAGCGCCAGGCCTGCCCCCGCGGCTGCGTCGGTCAGCCCCCCGGATACGACGATTACTGCGCCCCCTGACCGATCGGTCAGGGTCTCAGTCTTCTGCCGGCTCTTTCGGGCCCCCCGCCACAAACAGGCTCGACCGCGCGATCCGCACCACCTCGCGGAAGTACCGCCTCCGGGCCTCGGGGCTGTCGTCGATGGCTACGCTCACCGTGTCGCCCATGGCGCTGGAGAAGATCACGAGCTGAAGGGCCAGGATCGTATAGGCCTCGGCGTCGAGGTCGGGCTGTTGGCCCCCGAGGGACTCGCCCATCCGGATGTAGCCCGCGAGGGCCGAGAGCCACGGGCGTACGGTGGTCCTGAGCATCTCGCCGAGGGCCTCGGGGCGGTCGAGCCCCTGGCGCACCAGGAGCCGGGCCCGGTTGGGGTCCTCGCGGAAAAACCGCTGGAGCTCGCGGTAGATCCCGTCGAAGCGGTCTTCGCCGTTGGCCGCCGCGAACATCAGCCGGGGCAGGGTCTCGCGCCAGTGGTCGAGGATGTTCTGCATCACGGCCTGGTGGATGCGCTCCTTCGACGGGAAGTGATGCAGAATGGCGGGCTTGGACACCCCCACCTCCCCCGCGATGTCCTGCAGGGAGGTGCCCTCGAAGCCCCGGGCCGCCATCAGCCGCGTGGCCGCCGCGATGACCTCCGCCCGTACATCCCGCTCTGCGCCGCGACCGTTCGACATCGGAGCCCTCGTGCTACCACACGGCCCCGTCGGCCGCGAGGAGCATCGGCCCGCCGTCCCTACCAAACGGTCTGCCTGGACACTGTACTCCCCCCGTGGTCAGTCCGCCCCCGGGGCCCTGGACACGGGCCTGACCACGGAAGACCCCGTCCCTTCCGTAGCTTACCGATCGGTCAGGGTGGCCGGGTCCCGGCATCGGGTATGCAAGCCACGTCGGCGGGGTCGCCCCAGCGGCCCGATGCTCGGAGGGGTTTGTATGCCTGCCATGAAGAAGCACCTGCGTTACCCGACCCTGATCGCCTTCGCCGCCCTCGTATCGGCCCGTTGCGCTCCGGTCGACATCGAGCTCGAGGACGACTCGGTCGTCGACGGGACGATCAGTTGGGAGCGGCCCGAGGTGGGTTCGATCTTCATCGCGGGGGGGATGTGTACGGCCACCCTGATCACCCCCACCGTGGCGGTCACCGCGGCCCACTGCATCAACTACGGCTCTACCGATCGGGCGGCCAACTACGGCCGCTTCGTCATCCAGGCCTCCAGCGGCTCGGCGGCCCTGCGGTACACCATCGACCGGTACCGTTCGTTCGGGCGGCACGGCGAGGGCGACGTGGCCCTCGTGCATCTGGCCGAGGCGGTTCCGGTGGGGGTGGCGACCCCGGCGGGGATCGCGGCCCGGCACCCCGTCGACGGCGAGGCCCTCACCCTCTTCGGCTACGGGTGCACGCGGCGCAACACCTCCACGGGCAGCGGACAGAAGCGGAAATTTACCTTCGTGCAAGGGCAGGTCACGGCCCGCCTCTGTCCGGGCGACTCGGGCGGGCCCGTGGTGTGGGACCGCGAGGGCGCAGTCACCCGGGTCAACAGCGCCTACGTCCTCGACCGGACGGGCCGGGACATCTTCGGCGACATCCCCCGCAACCACGCGGCCATCGTGGCCCAGATCCGGGCCTGGGGTTCGGCCCCGGCCCGCAACGCCGGGGAGGGAGCCCCTCCGCCGCAGCCTCCGTCGCCTCCGCAGCCCCCGCAGCCTCCGCAGCCTCCGCAGCCCCCGCCCTCCTCCTGCGGCAGCTACGCCGGCTGGAACATCTGGACCTGCATCGACGCGAGCACCCGGGTCCGGTGCATCTCCGACGCCCTGCAGCGCGAGACCTGCACCCACGGCTGCCTCGGGCGCCCCGTCGGGGTCGACGACGTCTGCGCCTCGGCTCCGACCCCGCCGCCCCCTCCGCCTCCGTCCTCCCCCTGCGGCATGTACGCCGGCTGGAACATCTGGACCTGCATCGACCGCAGCACCCGCGTCCGTTGCATCTCCAACGCCTTGCAGCGCGAGACCTGCTCGGCGGGCTGCGTGGCCCAACCCCCGGGCTACGACGACTACTGCGCCGCGGGGTCGCCGCCTCCGCCTCCGCCTCCGTCCACCAGCGAGCGCAACACGGGCGAACTCTGCTCGCCCTCCAACTGGTCCAACTGGCTCTGCCGCGGGCGCGAGCTGGTGACCTGCCGCAGCGGACGGCTCTGGGCCCGGAGCTGCGTGTCGGGCTGTGAGACCCGGCCGGTTCCGTACGACCATGTCTGCCTCGGAGGGGAGGGCATGACCCCGCCTCCGCCTCCGCCTCCGCCTCCGCCTCCTCCTCCGCCTCCTCCTCCGCCTCCTCCTCCTCCGCCGCCGGGCATGACCCCGACTCCTGCGGGCGACGTGGCCTGGACCTCCTGGGGCGCCCAGCACACCCGCACCCACGCCGCCTGGGGGTCGGCCCTCACCGACATCGTGCAGCACCTCCCCCTGTCGTACGGAAACACCTACGCCGACAGCGATCTGGTGACCTACGGGCACGAGACCACCCACGGGATCAACAGCCACGCCCGCAACAACCTCAACCGCACGGGGCGCCGGGCCAACGCCTTCTACTGTATGAACGACAGGGTTGCCCTCGTGGTCGAGCCTGCGATCCGTAAGTCGCAGGTGGCCCCGTACATCCCGGCGAGCCTGCGGGGGTCACGGTTCGGCCTGTACGTCACGGGGTCGAGCTCCTGGGACGACACCCCCCTCTACCTCTGGGACGAGTGGGTGGCCTACACCAACGGCAGCGAAGTGGCCCTCGCCCTGCACGGGGCCGGGCTGTGGCGCTACGGCTGGCGCGACGCCGTGGCCGGGACCCTGGAGTTTACCGCCTACGCCCTCGCGGTCGGAGCCGCCGTCGAGGCCCTCGACCCGAACTACTTCCAGAACAACCCCCAGTTTCGCGCCTTCCTCGCGTGGAACGCCCGGCGGGCCATGGACCTCTACCGCCGCGGTGCAGTGATCGAGTCGTTTCGCTGGGCCACCCAGGACAACCTCCACCGCGCGCTGCGGGACAGCCCCGACGCCGAAGCCTTGCGGGCCTTCGCCCGGCGGACCTTCGGGCGCGCGTGGGCCGCGGAGGTCCTGGGCCTCGCCCCGTAGACTGATCGGTAGGGAAGAGACGATCCCCTTCGGTCAGGGGCAGCCGGGGACCCCGGTGCTCCCGCCGAAGGGCGATCGACAGGGGCCGCAGAAGTAGCCCGTGGGGCAGGTTCCCTGGGCGGTGCCGAGGCGCTCGAAGAAGCTGCGGTCGACGCAGGTGCTCACACAAAACCCGTCGTAGGGCGGGAGCTGCCCGAGCAGGGGCAGGCGGTTGGGGGTGGCCCGGCAGGCCACGGGGCGGTGGTTGGGGTCGAGGTTTTCGTTGGGGGCGCAGAGAAACCCCATGGGGCACCCCATGACCGCGAGGCTCCCCCGCTGCCCGCTCGGAACGGCCGTGGAGGGCACACACCGCCCCCGTCCCCCGCAACACGTCGGGAATCGAAACGGAGGCTCTTGCGGCCCGGGGTCGCAGGTCTGCCGGCACGCCGTGGTGTCGGCCCCCGTGCGCGGGTCAAAACAGGGCACGCAGAGCTGTCCCGTGGCGCAGGTGGAGGGGCTGAGCTGGTCGGCCTGGGCGGCCACCATGGGCAGGCACCGCGACAGGCACCTTCCCTCTCCGAGGCCCGCGAAGGGGCGGCACGTCGGGGCCAGGTGATTGTTGGCCGTGCGCACGAAATCGTCGGGCACGCAGTACCCCCCCGGGCACACCGCGAGCATCGACCGCTGGGCCGCGGGGACGCGATCGGCCGGCATACACCGGCTCCCCGGGCACTGGCAGGCCGGCAGGCGCGTGGGGTCGAGCACGTCGGGCCCCGTGTGCGGGCAGCGCAGGGGCGGAGGGGGCGGCGGAAACCCACCATCGCCGCAGTTGGGCGGGACCTCGCAGGCCCCTGTGGGGCGGTTTCCGTCCTGGGGGTCGTAACACGGGGCGCAGAGCTCATCGGGGGCGCAGACGTCTCGGGACAGGATCGAAGCCTGGGCCGCCACCATCGGGACGCAGCGCGAGACGCAGGCCCCGACCAGACCCCCGAAGGCCGTGCAGCGCGGTGGGACGTAGTTGTTGGCCGTCCGGATATACGGGTCGGGCACACAATACCCCCCCACACACGGGGCGAGCCGCGCCCTCTGCCCCGCCGGAACCCTCGACCCCGGCATACAGTGGGTGCCCCCACACGGGCAGGCCGGCAGGGCGTTCGGATCGAGCACGGGCGGGCCGTGGTAGGGGCACGCGAGGGGCGGAGGGCGCGGAACGACCCCGGCGTCGGCGCACGGGCTCGCGGCCTCGCAGGCCCCCGTGGGGGCGTAGTGGTTGCTCGGGTCGTAGCAGGGGGCACAGCGTTCGTCGGCGTCGCAGATGTGCCGCGGGAGCAGGTCGGCCTGGTCGGCCACCATCGGGACGCAGAGCGACACGCAGGCCCCGGGCACGCCCCCAAACGAGCGGCAGCGCCGTGGGGTGAACCTCGTCCCGCCGCGAACGATGCGATCGGGCACGCAGAGCCCGCCCTGGATACACGGGGCCAGCATCGCAGCGCTCCGGCCGGGGACCAGGGTGGCGGGCAGGCAGCGGGCGTTTCCGAGGGCGCAGCACCGGGGCAGCAGGTCGGGGTCGAGCCCGGGGCGTTCGGAGCACACCGGGGGCGGGTCCTGGCTCCCCCCGTCAAAGGACACCGCGTCGCGCGACAGGGGCAGCTCTTCGCCCGTGGTGGCCGCGCAGCCCACGAGGCACAAGGCTCCGGCGAGGGCCACGACCCCGCGGCACCCTGCGTGCAGGCTTCTCCGGGTCCTGGTACGACCCCGGGGCCTCGCTCGGAAACGATCCACCATGTTCAGCCTTACCGATCGGTCACTGTCTTCGCGCCCTGGGCCCCGTCGGGCTGCATGGATCGTACCCGCTTTGATGGTCAGCGGGGTGCTCAGCCCCCTGGGTCTGCGAGAAGCCTCGGCGGGGGGGGCCGAGGCGGGGGCGGTGGGCGTGGTGGCTGTGGGGCGCGGGGGGGCCTTTGTGGCCCGGGCTTCCGACCCGACGGCCCTCGGGCACAACGTGGCGGGGATCGTGGGCCTCGCCGGGGTGCAATGGACCCTGTCGGCCAACCTCGGGTCGTGGAGCCACTGTTTTCAGCGGGCGGGGCGCTACGACGGGGCCGAGAGCGGGGTCGAGACCCGCACGACGGTGTTCGCGTCGAGCCGGTACCCCGAGGCCCGTCCCGGGTATCCCGAGGTGTGCAATGAGCCGGGGACGGCGGTGGTTCCGCAGGTGTTGGTGACGTGGCGGCCGACCCCGTGGCTGGCGTTTGGGGCGGGCATCCTGACCCCGGCGGGCATCGGGGGACAGCGGTTTCCTGACCGGGTGCAGACCGCGGCGGGCCTGGCGCCTTCGCCCGCGCGGTACATGGTCTTGAGCACGGGGGTGGTGATCATCCATCCCACCCTGGCCGTGGCCGTGGCCCCGACCCCCTGGCTCCGTCTGGGAGCGGCCGTGCAGCCGTCGTACGGGCGGTTTCGCGGCGAGACCATGGCCAACGCCATCGGGTCGCAGTCTCCGGCCACGGATGTCCGCACCTCCCTCGACGCCACGGCCTTCTTCTGGGCGGCCAACCTCGGGGCGATGGTCCAGCCCCACCCGGGCCTCACGGTGGGCTTCCACGCCCACCTCAACGAGCTCCCGGTGGTCTTCCAGGGGACCTCCACCGCCACGGTCCGCCCCTACGCCGCCGACCCTGCGGAGATGCACCGCTCGACCTTCCAGAGCGAGGTGACCCTCCCGTTGCCGAGCCTGTGGCGGTTGGGGGTGCGCTACGCCGCCCTGCGCCCTGGGGCCCCGACCGACTGGTCAGCCCGCGACCCGATGCGGGACGAGGCCTGGGACCTCGAGCTCGACCTCCACTACGAGAACGCCAGCACCCTCCAGTGGGTGACCACCCGCAACCTGGGGACGGTGGAGGTGTCGCCGGGGATGGGTTCGCCGGCCACGCCCGAGGTGGCCCTGCGCCGGGGGTGGCGCGACGTGTGGGGGGTGCGCTTCGCCGCGGAGGGCAACGTGGTGGCCAACGTCCTGGCCTTGCGGGCGGGGCTCTCCTGGGACCAGGGGGCCCAGACCGGCCCCCGGGCGATCGACGGGGTCCAGTTCGGGTGGAACCCCGACGCGGGCATCGACACGGCGGCCTACGACACCCTGGGGCTCTCGGCGGGGCTGAGCTGGCGTTGGCGGTGGCTCACGGTCGACCTCGCGTACCAGCACCTCTTCGTGGGCGGTCAGGACGTCGTCCGGGGCCGGGCCACCACCGTCAGCGGGACCGTCCCGATCACGGCCGGGGACTGCGCTCGGGGACCGGGGTACCCCGGGCCCGGGGCCTGCACGAACAACCAGGGCAGCTACCGCGCCGCATACGACGTGGTGGCCGTGGGCATCACGGGCAGGCACTGAGAGGAGGGGGAGAGAGGAGGGGGCGGCGCCTCGGAGGGAGTGGGAGGCGCCGCGGGGGAGGGGAGACCGTCAGGGACGGTTGATGCGCACGGTGAAGCGCGCCCCGCCCGTGGGGGCGGTGGTGAGGAAGTTGTCGACGTGCAGCGTGTGGAGGCGCGAGGCGTCGGTGTAGGTGGCGGTCAGCCGCGACTGGAGGCCGCAGCTATTGTCGTTGCAGGCGCTGAACCCGTTGCCGTTGGCGAGGTGCAGCACGGTGTCGAAGTTGGCCGTGTCGCAGGTCTCGGCGGTGAGGGTCCCGGCTCCCTGGGCCCGGCAGGTGCGCCACCAGAAGGTGGCCTCGGGGCCCGCCCCGCCGCAGGTAGCGGAGACCACGTTGCTGCTGCCCGAGAGCACCCCGGTCTGGGTGCTGTTGCCCTGGGGCAGGAGCGTGAGGCTGGTGGTGGAGACGGGCAGGTGCTCGAAGCGGATGTTGGTCGTGCCCGAGGCCGAGGCGAAGCCCGTGACCACGAGGTAGTAGGTGCCCGGGTTGAGGACGGTGCTCACCGCGGAGGTGAGCCCGTAGCCGGCGCAGAAGCTCGCGTCGTCGTTGCAGACGGTGTCGCCCGGGGTCTGCGAAGCGAGGGCCGTGCCGCCCGAGTTGGTGAGGAAGAGGGCGGTGTCGTAGTTGGCCCCGAAGGTCTCGAAGTACACGACCTCCCGCCGCGTGAGCGTGAAGCGGTAGAAGACATCGGGGGCCGTGCGGGCGTTGCCGAGGCAGGGCATGGCCACGTTGTTGACCGCGTTGACGGTGGTGGCGGCAAACTCCAGGGTGGGCTCGTTGAGGGGCAGGATGATGGCCCCGCCGAAGGTGTCGTTGGCCGGGCGCACGACGGTGCACATGCGGTTGACGCAGTCTCGCCCGGCGGCGCAGCGGTTGCCGCAGGCCCCGCAGTGGTCGCGGTTGTTGATGAGGTTGACGCAGCCGCCGGAGCAGAAGGTCGTGCCCGACGGGCAGCTCTGCACGCACGCCCCGGTGGTCCCGCTCGGGGCGCAGGCCTGCCCGACGGTGCAGGTGGTGCCGCAGGTCCCGCACGACAGGGTGTTGGAGGCCACGTTGGCCTCGCAGCCGTTGGCGGTGTTGCTGTCGCAGTTGGCCCAGCCCGAGGCGCAGGCCCCGATCTCGCAGGTGCCGCTCACGCAAGCCGCCGTGGCGTTGGCGAAGGCGCAGCGGTTGCCGCAGGCCCCGCAGTTGTTGATGTTGTTGGAGACCACCGTCTCGCAGCCGTTGGCCGGGTTGCCGTCGCAGTCGGCGAAGCCCGGGTTGCAGGCTCCCATGGCGCAGGCCCCGTTGGCGCAGGTGGGGGTGGCGTTGGGGAAGGAGCAGGTGCGCCCGCAGGCCCCGCAGCTCGTCACCGTGGTGAGGAGGTTGGTCTCACAGCCGTTGGCGACCATGTTGTCGCAGTTGCCGAAGCCGCGGTTGCACGACACCACGCAGGTGCGGGCCGAGCAGGTGCCCGTGGCGTTGGCCGGGGCGGTGGGGCACGCCGTGCCGCAGGCGCCGCAGTGGTTGATGTCGGTCACGGGGTTGACGCAGGTGTTGTTGCACACGATGAGCGGCGACGAGCACACGCTGCGGCAGACCCCGGCGAAGCAGATGGCGTTGTTGTCGCAGCGATTGCCGCAGGCCCCGCAGTTGTTGCGGTCGTCGCTGGTGGTGGTCTCGCAGCCGTTGGCGGCGTTGTTGTCGCAGTTGCCGAAGCCCGCGTTGCAGCTCGCGAGGCCGCAGGCCCCGGCGGTGCAGGAGGGCGTCCCGTTGGTGGCGGTGCAGGTGCGGCCGCAGGTGCCGCAGTTGGAGACGTTGTCGGTCAGGCTGGTCTCGCAACCGTTGGCGGCGTCGCCGTCACAGTTGCCGAAGCCCGTGGTGCAGGCGATCCCGCAGGTGCCCGCGGCGCAGGTGGCCGAGGCGTTGGTGCGGGTGGGGCACACGGTGCCGCAGGCCCCGCAGTCGGAGGGGCTGGTGCCGGTGTTGACCTCGCAGCCGTTGGCGTTGTTGTTGTCGCAGTTGGCGAACCCGTCGTTGCAGCGCAGGCCGCAGGCCCCGGCGGCGCAGGCCGCGGCCGCGTTGGTGCCGCCCGTGCAGGCCGTCCCGCAGGCCCCGCAGTTGGTGGCCGAGGTGGCGGTGTCGACCTCGCAGCCGTTGCTCGGGTCGTTGTCGCAGTTGGCGAAGCCGGTGTTGCAGGTGGCCACGCCGCAGACGCCCATCGTGCAGCTCGCGGTGGCGTTGGCGACCTGGCAGCGACGCCCGCAGGCCCCGCAGTTGTTGACGTCGCCCTGGGGGTTGGCGCAGGCGCCGCCGCAGCAGCTCTGGCCGGCGGTGCAGGCGGTGCCGCAGGCCCCGCAGTGGGTGGCGCTCTCGTTGGTGTTGACGCAGGTGGCCCCGCAGCAGGTCTGGCCCGCGCCGCAGGGGCGCGCCTCGCTGCACCCGGCCACGCACATCGACATGCGGCAGATGGTGCCCGGGGCGCAGTCGGTGTCGCCGACGCAGCCCACGCACATCCGGGTGGTGGTGTCGCAGCGGGCGTCGCCGGTGCAGTCCATGTTGTTGCGGCAGCCCGGGACGCAGGCGTTGTTGGAGCAGTAGTTGCCCACGGGGCACACGTCCTCGGCCGTGGTGCAGCGCACGCACATCCGGGCGGTGGTGTCACACACGGGGCCGTTCTGGGAGGTGGCGCAGTCGGCGGAGGTGGTGCACTCGCCCATGGCCCCGTCCGGGGGAGGGGCCCCGTCGGGGGCTCCGCCGTCGGGCTGAACCTGGACGTCCTCGCCCTGGATCACGTCGACCGGGGTGGCCCCGTCCTCGACGATGGCGTCGGGTCCGGGGCCCGCGTCGGGCAACACAACGTCCATGCCCGGACCGGTGTCGGTCCCGACATCCCTGGGCCCCCCCTGGTCGGTGGGGGTCCCCGTGTCCTGGTCGCCCGTGTCCGAAACCACCGGGGTGTCGGTGGTCGTGCCCGCGTCGGTCGGTGCCGGGTCGTCGCTACAGCCGACGACGTGCAATGCGCCCGCGGCCAACAGCCATCGGGCAAGCTTCCATCGTTTCATAATCAGGTACAGCCCCTTTCTCAGGGTCGTCGCGTCGTTGCCGCCGCATAAGACCGTCGGGCAGATGCTACCAGAAACCGAGCCCACCCTGAAACAAGCCGCACCCCCCTTTCCCCACATTCACCGCACGGGCTGACACCCGCTCCCTGCGGGCGTATTGTCGCGCCTCCATGAGGTATCTCGTCACCGGCGCGGCCGGATTCATCGGAAGCCACACCTGCGAGGCCCTCCTCGCCCGAGGCGACACCGTCGTCGGGATCGACAACTTCAACAGCTTTTACGACCCGGCGATCAAACGCAGGAATGCTCGGGAGCTGTCCGTCCACCCGGGGTTTACGCTGGTGGAGGGCGACCTCCTCGACCCGGCCTGTCTTCAGGGGATCTTCGGCGGCGGCTCCTTTGACGGGATCGTCCACCTCGCGGCCTGGGCGGGGGTTCGGCCCAGCATCGACCGGCCGGGGATCTACGTCGACGTCAACGTGCGTGGGACCGTCGACCTGCTGGAGCATGCCCGGCGGGCGAAGGTCTCGCGTTGGGTGTTCGCGTCGTCGTCGAGCGTGTACGGGGGGCGCGACTCCGTGCCCTTCCGCGAGACCGACCCGGTCGACCACCCGATCTCCCCCTACGCCGCCACGAAGAAGGCCGGGGAGGTGCTCTCCTACACCTACCACCACCTCTACGGCCTCCCGGTGTCGGCCCTGCGGTTCTTCACGGTGTACGGACCGCGTCAGCGGCCCGAGATGGCCATCCACAAGTTTGCCACGGCCATGCTCCGGGGAGAGCCCGTGACCCTCTACGGCGACGGGGCCAGCGCCCGGGACTACACCTACATCGACGACATCGTGCAGGGGGTGGTGGCGGCCCTCGACCGCTGCGCGGGCTTCGAGGTCTACAACCTCGGGGAGGCCCAGACCACCCGGCTCGACGCCCTCGTCGACAAGCTCGCCCAGGCCCTCGGGGTCGAGGCCCGGGTGCGCTGGGAGCCCGCCCAACCAGGCGATGTCCCCATCACCTACGCCGACATCTCCAAGGCCCGGGAGCGCCTCGGGTATCGCCCCCAGACGCAGATCGACGAGGGCCTCCGGCGCTTCGCGGCCTGGCTGCGGGCCACCCCGACGCCTTGAGGGCGCCCCCCTCAACGGTCGGGGCAGGTGAGCAGGTCGCAGGTCCAACGGCCCCCGGCGCAGAGGCACTGGGCCCCGTTGCAGCCCGTGCCGTAGCCGCACACCTGCCGGGCGCTGTCGCAAGGGTCTCCTGTGCGCGGGCGTCCCCCCGGACAGGGGCCCGCGTCGGCGCACACCTGCGACCCGCACACCCAGACCCCCCCGGTGCAATAACAGTCGTTGCACTGGTCGGCCCCGAGGCACGGGCGGGTCACCGCGCAGGCCTCGCCCGCCACCACCGCCCCAGGGCACTGCGCGCCGGTCCCCGCGTCGAGCCCGACCCCGCCGTCCGCGAGAGCTCCCGCGTCGGAGGGAGCCCCCGCCCCGCCGTCGGCGACCACCACCGTGCCCCCGCACGCGGCCAGGGCCCCCGCCAAAAACACGGCCCAACCCGCCGCGCGGGGACCGTCCGTCCGGGCTCGTTCTGTCGGATGCATCGCGGGAGAAGGTGCCCCGCCCTGCGCCCGGGTGCCAGCGGCAACAGGGCCGCCGGCCCTCAATGGGCTCGTGTATGCTGCCTCGGGTGAGGCACGACGCGGGGGGATGGGCGCATCGAATCGTTCCGGTGGGGGTCCTCGGGGCCCTGGTGATCCCCCTGGCGGTCCCGCTGCCCCTCGGTCTCCTCGACGCCCTCCTCGCCCTCAACCTCGCCCTGTCGCTCGGCCTCCTCGCGGCGGCCGTCGAGGGCCTGTCGCCCCGGGCCCGGGCCGCCCTGCCCTCCCTCCTCCTCGGCAGCGCCCTCTTCCGCCTCGCCCTGGAGGTGGCCGCCTCGCGGGCCATCCTCGGGCGCGGCGACGGGGGGGCCGTGATCGCCGCCTTCGGGCGCGTGGCCACCCGCGGCGACTGGGTCTCCGGGGCCGTGTCCTTCGCCCTCCTGGCCGCCGTCCAGTACCTCGTCGTGGCCCGCGGAGGAGAGCGGGCCGCCGAGGTGGCCGCCCGGTTTGCTCTCGACGCCCTGCCCGGACAACAGCTCGCCCTCGACGCCGAGCTGCGGGCCGGAGCCGTCGACCCCGCCGAGGCCCGGGAGCGCCGCGGGGCCCTCGCGGCCGAGGCCCGGTTTCATGGGGCCATGGACGGGGCCCTGCGCTTCGTCAAGGGCGAGTCCCTGGCCGGGGTGGTCATCGTGGCGGTCAACCTCCTGGCCGGGGTGGCCGTCGGGGTCTGGAGCCACGGGCTCGACCTCTCCGGGGCCCTCGCCCGATACGGGACCCTCGCCGTCGGTCAGGGGCTCGCGTCCCAACTGCCGTCGCTCTTCGTGGCCGCCGCCGCGGCCTTCGCGGTCACCCGGGGGCCCGGGGTCGCCGTCACGGGCGACGGGCTCCGCGCGGGCCTCGGGGAGCACCGCCGCGCCGTCGTAACCGCCGCCGGGGTCCTCGGGGTCCTGGCGGTCCTTCCGGGGCTCCCGGGGGCCCCTCTGGGCCTCGGGGCGGCCCTCCTCGGGGCCGTCGGTCTCGTCGGGGGGACTCCCGTGCGGGCTCGGGCCCGACCGCGGGCCGTGCTGGGCCTGCCTCCCGCCGAAGCAGCCCGCTTCGAGGCCACCCTCGGGGCCCGGGGGGTCCCCCTGCCCGAGCCCCTGGAGTACGACCCCGCGGGCTCTCCGGGGCGCTTCGAGCTCGACGGGACCTGCCTCGGCGAAGGCCACGACGGGGCCGACCTGGCCGAGGCCGTGGTGCGGTCCCACGCGGGGCGCCTGTGGGACCTGCCCGCGGCCTCGGCGGCCCTCCAGGCCCTCACCCGGGCGGTCCCGGCCCTCGGGCAGGCGGCCCGGGCGGCCTCGGTCGACGCCGCCGTCGTGGCCGGGGTCCTGGGGGCCCTGGCCGAGGAGGGGGTTCCGACGGGCAACGTGCGGGTGGTGGTCGACGCCCTGTGCCGCAGCCCCGCGTCGGACCTCGCAGGGCGGGTCGGGGCCGTCCGCAAGGCCCTCGGCCCCGAGCTCGTGGCCCTGGTCGCGGGCAAGACCCCGTTGGGGGTGTACGCCCTGTCGCCCGAGGCCGCCGAGGCCTTGCGGGCGGGGCCTCGGGTGGGCGAGGGCGTCGCCGCCGACCTGCGGGAGGGGGCCGCCGCGGCCCTTGCGGAGGGCCCCGGGGACGCGGTCATCCTGGCCGACGCGGACGTACGGCGGCGGGTGTGGGAGGTGCTGTCTCCGCGCTTCGTGGTGCGCGTCGTGAGCCCCGACGAGCTGCCCCCCCAGGTGACGGTGAAGGTATTGGGCTGGATCGGGCCCGCCCCGGACGAGGCGTAGGGGTCAGTATCCGCGGCGCATGACCACGGGCTGACCGACCTCGACCTCTTGTTGGGACTGGGTCATGAGGCAGACCGAGGTGCGGGGGTGCAGGGCCACCACCATCATCTCGCCGATGATCTCGACGGGGAGGTTTTCGCGGGTGAGGCGCTCGACCCCGGGGGGGTAGTCCACCTCGCCGTCGCCGTCGCGGTCGAGCTCGCTGCGCCGCACGAGGCGGGCCTGGCCCTCCACCGAGCGGATCCAGGGGTCGTCCCGCTGGGTGAGGAAGAAGCGGTTGCCGAGTTGGACCCCGTCCTGCTCGCCGCGGTCGACGATGACCACAAAATCCCGGCCCACGATGGCCCGGGGGATGGGCGTGGCCACCACGTGCCCCACCATGTCCCGGTCGTTCGGGGTCGGCGGAACGGGCTGAAACTGCCGCTGCACGATGGCCACCCGCTCGCCCCGCTCGATGGTGTCGATCGACTCGGTGATGCGCCCGGTGGCCAGCCTGCGCTGCGGGTCCCAGGCGTCGATCACGGTGCTCCCGATCACCCGCACGACCCGGCCCGCGTTGCGGTCGCTGCCCTGGGTGGCCTGGCCCTCGGAGTAGATCGTGTAGGTCTCCCCCACGTTTGGAGCCCGGCGGTGAAACTCCAGGTACACCTGATCGCCCTCGGAGAGCAGCATCTGGTCGTCGGGCGACCCGACGATCGTGCCTGAGCTCTCCACGGCCTCGGGCGAGGCCCAGGCCTCCTCGCGCATGAAGACCGTGCCCCGGGGATACCGCGGGGGCGGGCGCGAGAGCCGGTTGCCCACCGACCGGATCGTGGCGGGCCGGGCGGGCCCCTGGGCGGCCACGGTCCCCTGGCGCAGCAGGCGCACCTGGTCACCCGGGAAGATCCAGTGGGGGTTGGTGATCTGCGGGTTGAGGGCCCACACCCCGGGCCAGCGCCAGGGGCTCCCGTGGTAGTACCCGGAGAGGTCCCACAGGGTGTCGCCGGGGACCACGGTGTGAAACTCCGGGGTCACCGACGCGGTCCCCTCCGTACGGCGGCTGCCGTCGAGGGTGACGGTGGCCCGCGGCCTGCCGCCCACCCGAGCATCGGTATCCTGATCGCTTACGGTCACCTGGGCGCCCGCCAGGGCCGGAGCCGCCAGCACCAGGGCCACCCAGGGAAATCCCCTGTACAGGCTCATCGCGTCTGCCTCTCGTCCCGGAGCCGCCGCGCTGCGTCGGAGTCGGGGTATTCGTTCATCAGTCTTCGCGCCGCGCGGTCGGCGGCGCCACCATCGCCCGAGCGGGCGTACGCGCCCCGCAGCGTAAACAGCGCGTCGGGAGCCTTGTTGCCCACGGGGAACCTCCGCACGAGCCCCTCCAGCTCCGTGATCCCCCGCTGCAACTCGCCGCCCTGGAGCATGCAGTGCCCCCGCCAGTACATGGCGTTGTCGGCGTGGGGGTGGTGGGGCCAGCGCACGAGGAAGGCCGCGAAGCGCTCGATGGCCTCGGGGCAGCGCTGCGACCGCACCATCCCGAGGGCCGCGTCGTAGGCCGCGGGGGCCTCGGGGTCGAGCCGACCGGGGCCCTCTTGCAGGGAGGGGGGAGGGGCCGACAGCTCGCTCCGGCCGCCACTCGCCGCGGGGCTGGGAGGGGCCGGAGGGGGGCGTCGGGCAGGCTCCGGGGGGGGCGCCGAGGGAGGCGTCGGGGGCGCGGCAGGAGGCCTGGCCGTCGCCGGCAGGGGGGCCACGGGGGCCACCGGCAGCCGGTCGCCCTCGCGCACGGAGAACCCTTCGGGCGCAGGCATCCGGTCGCCCCGTACGGCCCGCAGGACCGGGCGCGGAGCCCCGTCCGAGGGCTCAGGCTCGGCGGACCCCGGGCGCACGGAGGCGTCGACCCGGATGGTCTCGGGCTGCGGGGGGTCGGCCCCGAGCCGGACGGTGGTGAGGCGCCCCGAGGACTCGACGGCCCTTCGGGCGTCGCGGGCGGCGTCTTCGGTCAGGATCACCCGGTGCTGGAGCTGCTCGATCTGGGTGGCCTGCTGCTCCTGGACGCCGCGCATCCGCCCGAGCTCGGCCTCCACCGAGGCAAGCCGGGCCCCCGATGCCCCGCACCCGGTCAAGAGCCACCACCATGTCGCCGCCGCCGCGCGCTTCATCACTCGCCTCGCAGGGTAGATCCTTCGCCCCTTGCCCGCAAAGAACCCGCGCTCGGGCGGAGCTCCACGCAACCATCAGGACCTCCCCTTCGATACACAGCCCATGCGATCCTCTCCCCCCGACTCCGACCTCGACCCTCCGCGCCCTCTCGACCTCGGGGGCCTGCCCGTGGCCGCCCGCCTCGGGGCCCACGGCCTGTGGCCCGACCTGTGGATCCAGGGTGACCCCGCGGCCCTGGCCCCCCCGTTGGTGGCCCTGGTCGGGACCCGTCACCCCGACCCCTACGCGATGGCCTTCGCCCAACGCCTCGCGATCGACCTGGCCGCGGCCGGGGTCGGGGTGCTCTCCGGCGGGGCCCTGGGCATCGACGCGGCGGCCCACCGGGGGGCCCTCCTCGGGGCCGGCCGTACGGTGGTGGTCCTGCCCGCGGGCCTGCACCACTGGTATCCCAAACGCCACGCGGGCCTCTACCGCGACGTGATCGCCGCCGGGGGCTGCGTGGTGTCCCAGTTTGCCCCCGACACCCCGCCCATGCAGTGGACCTTCCCCAAACGTAACGCCCTGGTGGCCACCCTCTGCGACGCCCTGGTGGTCGTGCAGGCCCCGTCGACCTCGGGGGCCCTGCTCACCGCCGACTGCGCCCGTCGCCTGGGGAGGAGGCTCCTGGCCGTGCCGGCCTCGCCGGGAGACAAGCTGGGCCGCGGGTGCCTGCGGCTTCTGCAGACGGGGGCCCGGGCGTGCACCTCGGCGGCCGATGTCCTCGCGGCCCTGGCCGAGGGCGACGGGGAGCTGTTTGGCCCGGCCCGACGGGGGCCCCCGTCGTCGGCCCCGGCGGCGGCGACCGAGCCGGCCTCGCGCGCGCGCACGACCCGCGCCCCTGCGTCCGCGTCGAGAATGTCTCCGGGGCGCCCCCGGGAGGCCCCGGTCACGGCGGCGCTGGACGGGCCCGAGGCCCTCGTGTACGAGACGCTCCGCGCCGCCCCGTGTCACGTTGACGAGGTGGCGCGGGCGACGGGCCTCGGCTCGGCGCGGGTCCAGCAGGCGCTCTTGACGCTCCTGCTGGGCGGATACATCGAAGACCGCGGCGGTGCGATCTACGCACGGCCTGCGTGAACCGCGGCGTCGGTGGTCGTCGCAAGGCAGCAGGAGTCGAGGGAGCACATGACCAACGCGCTCGTTATCGTGGAGTCTCCGGCGAAGGCCAAGACGATTCAGAAGTACCTCGGCAAGGGGTACGTGGTCCTGGCCAGCAAGGGGCACATCCGCGACCTGCCCAAGTCGGGCCTCCAGGTCGACACCGAGCACGGGTACGCCCCGAGCTACGAGGTCCTGGAAGATCACAAGACCCTGGTGACGGAGCTGCGCCGGGCCGCCAAGGAGGCCGAGACCATCTACCTCGCCCCCGACCCCGACCGCGAGGGGGAGGCCATCGCGTGGCACATCGCCCACGAGCTGCGCGCGGCCAAAAAGCCCATGCTCCGCGTGGAGTTTCACGAGATCACCAAGAAGGGCGTCCAGCAGGGGCTCAACGCCCCCCGCCAGGTCGACGAGCGGCGCTTCAACGCCCAGCAGGCCCGGCGTATCCTCGATCGCCTGATCGGGTACGAGCTGTCGCCCGTCTTGTGGAAGCGCCTCTGCCGCCAGGTCAACGGCCACTACCTGTCCGCGGGGCGGGTTCAGTCGGCGGCCCTGCGGCTCATCGTCGACCGCGAGGACGAGATCCAGGCCTTCGTCCCGCAGGAGTACTGGCCCGTCGGGGTCGAGCTCCTGGGCAAGGGGCGCCCGTCGTTTCGGGCCACCCTCATCGAGGCCGGGGGCAAGCGGGTGGTGACCCCCTCCCGCGACCGCGGGGTCAAGGCCGGGGAGCGGGTCCTGTCGGCCGGGGCGGAGGCCCAGGCCATCGCGACCGACCTGCGGGCGGCCCGGTACGTCGTGGCCAGCGTCGAGAAGAAGGAGCGCCGCCGCCGGGCCCCGCCCCCGTACATCACCAGCTCGCTCCAGCGCGACGCGGCGAGCCGTCTGGGCTTCAGCGCCTCGCGTACGATGCAGGTGGCCCAGCGGCTCTACGAGGGCATCGACGTGGGGGCCGAAGGGCCGGTGGGCCTCATCACCTACATGCGTACCGACTCCACCCGCCTGTCGTCGGACAGCGTGGAGGGGGCCCGGGCCTACGTGGCCAAGCGCTTCGGCAAGGAGTTTGTCCCCGACAAGCCCAACGCCTTCAAGACCAAGTCGTCGGCCCAGGACGCCCACGAGGCCATCCGGCCCACCAACCTCGACCACCATCCCGACGCGGTGAAGCGCTCGCTCAAGCCCGACGAGTTCAAGGTGTACAAGCTCATCTGGGAGCGCTTCGTAGCGTGCCAGATGGCCGACGCGGTGTACGACCAGACCACGGCCCTTCTTGAGGCCACCGCGGGGGCGGCCCAGTACGGGCTGCGGGCCTCGGGGCAGGTGCTGAAGTTCGCCGGGTGGCTCGAGTCTCAGGGGGCCACCGAGGAGGCCGCGGAGGTCGCCGGCGAGGAATCGGTCAACGCGGCCGTGGTCGACGACGCCGCGGGGGCCGAGGAGGGCAGCAGCCGGGTCTTGCCGCCCCTCGACAAGGGCGACACCCTGAGCCTGGTCGACCCCCCGGGGGTCGTGACCGAGCAGAGGTTTACCCAGCCCGTGGCCCGCTACAACGAGGGGACCCTCGTCAAGGCCCTGGAAGACCTCGGGATCGGGCGCCCGAGCACCTACGCCGAGATCGTGACCAAGGTCCTCTCCCGCGACTACGTCGAGAAGCGCGAGCGGCAGCTCGTGCCGACCAAGCTCGGGACGGCCAAGACCCGCGGCCTGCGGGCGAGCTTCCCCAACATCGTCGACTACGAGTTTACGGCCCGGATCGAGCGCGACCTCGACGGGGTCGAGGCCGGGACCGAGGACTGGGTCAAGATCGTCGACCGGCTCTACAAGCCCTTCAAGCAGTCGGTCGACCTGGAGAAGAACGCCAAGGAGCCCGGCGAGGGCTGGCCCCGGCCCGAGGCCAGCGACCGCATCTGCGACAAGTGCGGGTCGCCCATGGTGCGGCGCTGGGGGCCCAACTCCAACTTCTACGCCTGCACGGCCTACCCCAAGTGTAAGAACATCGTCGACGAAAACCCCGCTCCCCCCCCCGTGGTGTACCAGGGCAAGGCCTGCCCCAAGTGCGGGCGCGACCTCCTGGTCAAGACCCGCCGCGGGTCCGACGAGCAGTTTCTCTCCTGCTCCGGCTGGCGCAAGAAGGAACCCCTCTGCGACTACACCTCCCCCATGCCCTCGGGCATCGCCTGCCCAAAGTGCGGGGCGGGCGAGCTCGTCAAGGTCGGGGCCGTCAAGGGCCGCAAGCCCTTCTGGGGCTGCACCAACTACCGCAGCGACAAGGCCCCCGAGGTCGCCGTGGTCGAGGCCCCGGCCCCCGCGGCCAAGACCAAATCCCGCGCCAAGACCAAGGCCGAGGACAAGGCCGAGGACAAGGCCAGGACCAAGGCCGGGGACAAGGTCAAGGCGGTTGACAAGACGGCCGAAAAGGGAAGCGGCTGCGACTACCGGGTGTACTTCCCGCCCGTGAAGGAGCCCTGCCCGCAGTGCGGGGCGAAGTTCCTGGTGCTGGCGGGGGGCAAGAGCCGGCCCGTCGTGCGCTGCGTCCAGGAGGGCTGCGGCTATGAGCGCCCCCAGGAGACGGCCGAAGACCCCGAGCCCGCCGACACCGCCGCCTGACCCTCCCCCCGGTCTTCAGTCCCCTCGGTGCGCTCTCGGCTCGCGCCCGGGGACGGCCTCGTTCAAGATAGCCCCCATCATGAGCCTCCCCGCAGTGACCGTCGTGGGCGGTGGCCTCGCCGGGGTCGAGGTCGCCTGGCAGCTCGCGCGCCGCGGCCTCGACGTGACCCTCGTCGAGCAGAAGCCCCGGGCCCGGACCCCCGCCCAGACCAGCGACCACCTCGCCGAGCTGGTGTGCTCCAACTCCTTCCGGGGTGCCTCCCTCGCCAACGCCGTGGGGGTCTTGAAGGAGGAGATGCGCCGGGCGGGCTCGCTCATCATGGCCGCCGCCGACGCCACGGCCGTCCCCGCGGGCGGGGCCCTGGCCGTCGACCGCGAGCGCTTCGGCATGGCCGTCACGGGCTTCCTCGCGGCCCATCCCCGGATCACCCGCGTGTGCGACACCGTCCGGGCCCTTCCCTCCGAGGGCATTACGGTCCTGGCCACCGGGCCCCTCACGGGCGACGACCTCGCCGCCGACCTCGCCCGTGCCGTCGGGGCCGAGCACCTCGCCTACTACGACGCCATCTCGCCCATCGTGGCCGCCGACTCCCTCGACATGACCCGCGTCTTTCGCCAGTCGCGCTACGACAAGGGCGGCGACGACGCCTACCTCAACTGCCCCCTCGACCCGGAGCAGTACGCGGCCTTCCGCGCGGCCCTCCTCGCGGCCGACAAGGTCGCCCCGCGGGCCTTCGAGGAGGTGCGGTATTTCGAGGGCTGCCTGCCCATCGAGGTCATGGCCGAGCGCGGGGTCGACACCCTGCGGTACGGCCCGATGAAGCCCGTAGGCCTCACCGACCCGCGCACGGGGCGCTGGCCCTACGCCGTGGTCCAGCTCCGCCAGGAGGACGTGCACGGGACCGCCTTCAACCTCGTCGGGTTTCAGACCCGGATGACGTACAAGGCCCAGGCCGAGGTCCTGCGGGGCATCCCCGGCCTGGAGGCCGTGGAGATCCTGCGGTTCGGGTCGGTCCACCGAAATACCTTCGTGCACAGCCCCACGGCCCTGTCCCCGCACCTTGAGCTCAAGGGACACCCCGGGGTCTTCCTCGCCGGGCAGATCACCGGGGTCGAGGGATACCTCGAGAGCGCGGCCTGCGGGCTCCTCTGCGCCGTCTTCCTGGCCCGAGGCCTCGTCGGGCAGACGGTCCCCGACCCGCCCCCCACGACGGCCCTGGGGGGGCTCCTGGGGCACCTGCGCACCCCGCGTCCCGACTTCCAGCCGAGCAACGTGACCTGGGCGATGGTGCCGCCCCTGGAGGAGACGCGGGGGCGTAAGCTGCCCAAACGCGAGCGCTACGAGGCCCTCGGGGCCCGGGCCCTGGTCGACCTGGCCCCCTGGATCGAGGCCGTCGAGGCGGGGCTCCCCCGGCCCGAGGTTGTCGCCTCCGCGGAGCCCCCTGGGGCCGCGGTCGGTCCCTGAGCCCGACGCCGATGTACGGGGCACGGGCACGGTGGGCGCTCCTGAGCATGGCCGTGGGGGCCGCGTGGCCGGGGTGCACCTGTCCCCGGCGGAGCCCCGTCCGCGACGCCGGGGTTGTCTCCGTTCCCGAGGTGGGGACCGACGAGGACGTGCCCGACCCCGAGGCCTGGTTGCCCCGCGACGACGCCGGGCTGATGGCCGCGACGCGGTGGGCCCTCGACGCCGAGGCCCCGCGGGTGATGGCCCACGGGGCGGTCCTCCTGCGCGACGGGAACCCCCCCGACGACGACGGCCTCCTGCGGGCCCTGCGCGGCAACGGGCCCGGGGTCTTTCGGCTCCTGGGCCCCTCCAAGGGCCTCGGGGACCGGCGGTTCGTGGCCGTGGTCCTCGTGCGCGACGGGGCCGACGGGACGGGGCTGGAGCTGTCCGCCGTGCTCGCGAGCGCCGCGGGGGGGAGGGTCACCGTGGAGTCGCGGACGGCCCTGCCGGTGGAGGAGTTCTCCCTCAACCGGTACGCCCACGACGACGAGGGGCCCGCCGAATGCGCCCCGCGGCTGATCGACCGGGTGGTCGGCGACCTTGACCATGACGGCGAACCCGAGGCCGCCGTGCTCCTCCAGTACTGCACGCCCCCCGCTACGGGCCTTGGATACATCGTGCGGCGCGAGGCCTTCGTGCTCGACACCGTGCCCCAGCTCCGGGTGGCGGCTCAGGCCGTGCTCTGGGACGAGCCCCAGGACGACCGCCGCGACCGGGTCCGGCTCAACCTCCAGTGGCAGGACACCGACGGCGACGGACACCCCGACCTGGTCCTCGACGGGGCCCGCTGCGTGTCGATCGAGGCCGAGGCCCGCGAAGGCGGAGACGGGGGCGTCGGGCCCTTCCCGCAGCTCGGCAGCGCCCAGCGCCCCTGCGCCCGGGTGACGACCACCCTGGTCTGGCGGCGCGACCGGGACGGATGGGCCCTGTCCCCGCCCTGACGGCGCGGGGATCGGGGAGGAGGGGGACGCGGAGGGGGTGTGGAAGGGGCTCAGCCGGGGCCGCAGAGGCCGTCGACGCAGTAGCGGGAGCAGCAGTCGGCGGGGGAGGTGCAGCGGCCCGTGGTGGGCACGCAGGCGCAGCGGCCGTTGGTGCAGACCCCCGAGCAGCACTCGCCGTTGCGGGTGCACATGGCGTCCTGGGCGAGGCACTCGCCGCAGCGGCCGCCGACGCAGAGGTAGGGGTTGCAGCACTCGTTGGTGAGCTCGTTGGGGGTGCAGGTCTCGCCCCGCGGGATGCACATCGGGGCGGGCATACACGTCCCGTTGCGGCACGAGTTGGGGGCGCAGCAGTCGCGGTCGTCGGTGCACATCGCGTGGGTCGGACGGCACGGGGCGGTGCAGCGGCCCATCTGGCAGGTCTGCGGGGCGCAGCAGTCGGCGTCGCCGCGGCAGTTGTTGTCGGTCTGGGTGCAGGGGCGCCAGACCCGGTAGGAGACCACCACCTCGTCGTTGCGCATCGGGCGGAACCGGTCGCCATAGAAGATGATGGCCCGGGACGACAGGTCGTAGTCGAAGCCGTCGGCCCGGGAGCGGGGCACGTCCATCCCGCGCACCCGCACCTTGAGGGTGCTGGTGATGGGGGTGCGGTCGAGCACGAACTGGCTCGAGGCCCCGGCGATGGCCTCGACGATGCGGGCCATGGCGGCGCCGATCTCGGCGTCGGTGGCGGTGTTGATGGGGATCACGGCCCCGCCGTTGCCTTCGATCACGCAGCGGGGCAGGTCGGCCACGGCGGCGGCGGTGCAGGCCGTGGTGCTGCGGGGCACGAGGCCGAAGGTGAGGATGTTGTTGCGACGGAAGTAGTCGATGATGTTGTTGAGCGTGGCGGCGGAGTAGGCCGAGCCCCAGGGCCGCATGTTTTGAGGGTCGCTCGTGCGCTGGAAGTAACGCGAGAAGTCGTTGCTCCCGGGCTCGTCGGTGACGTGGAAGGTCACCACCCGGGCCCCGGCCCGGAACCGGCGGTTGGGGTTGGTCTCGCCCATCATCCCGCGTCGGCTGAAGAGGTCGTGGGCGATGACGGCGGCGGCCGTGGGCTCCTCGGTGCCCCCGCCGAAGGCGTAGGGGCGCAGGGAGTCGGGTTGGGCCGTGGCGCACACCCCCACGGTGACCTCCTGGCACAGGCGCCCGGGGCCCATGGGGTCGGTCCCGCTGATCCAGGCGAAGCCGGGGGAGTCGAGGTTGAGGGTGGTCGACCCCGCGGTGACCACCCCCACGCGGAAGTCGACCCCGGCGGTGCGCATCCGCTGGAAGAAGGCCGTGGCCGTGCGGCCGAGGCGCTCCTGGTCGTCGTTCATCGAGCCGGAGGTGTCGACGGTCCACAGGAAGTCGGCCGAGCTCGCTCCCTCGGCCCGGAAGACCTGACAGCCGGCCCCGAGGCCCTGGTCGTTTTCGGCGATGCCCGTGGCGTTGACGAGGTCGATGGCCCGCACCGCGGTGGTGGCCGTGGCGGTCTCGTAGGCCGTGCGGGGGGCCACCGTGATGGCCACGTCGGTGGTGTTGGCCGAGCGGCCCATCGTGCGCCGCACCGTCGCGATGTCGACGAGAAACTCGCTGGTCATCCCGACCACGGTCCCGGCCGGGGGGGCCATGCCCGTGAAGGCCATGGCCACCGCGTCGCGCAGGGCCGTGGCGTTGGTGGCCCGGCCCACGCGGTAGGTGGAGGCGACCCCGGGGTTGCTGTCGTGGCTCGTGAACGACCGGCCCACGAGGATGGCCGTGGTGCCCGACCCGAGGGCCGTGAGGGCCATCATCTCCAGGCGCATGGAGTCGGCCCGGACGTCGCCCATGCTGGGGGCGTTGAAGACCCCGCCGGCCACCTGGGCCCGGCTGTCCTCC
Source organism: uncultured Myxococcaceae bacterium (assembly GCA_964447205.1). Taxonomy (GTDB): domain Bacteria; phylum Myxococcota_A; class Polyangia; order Polyangiales; genus JAEUKH01. Next base: position 14,041 of record CAYUSB010000053.1, on the reverse strand, counting down.
ATCACCACCCCGCCCCGCATGGCCGTGCCCGTGATGCGTCGGGCCATGCCCCAGGCGGGGTCGTACCCGATCTGCGTGGGAGCCCCAGGAATGCCGAGCTGAACCACCGTGGCCAGGCCCGAGGGGCGACAAATCTCGAGGCCCCCCTGGGCGTCGTTGCGGCCGTCGCCGTCGGTGTCCCAAAGCCGCGGGTCGGTCTCGCCCCGGGGGGCGTCGATCATCCCGTCGCCGTTGGGGTCTTCGTCGCCGTCGTTGATCCCGTCGCCGTCGGTGTCGGCGGCCCGGGGGTTGAGCCCCTGGCACATCTCACCGGCCCGGCACTGGGTGATGCTCGTGCAGGCCGTCGGGGGGCGGCGCTGGGCCATGCGGTTGGTGGCCACGCAGATGCGGGGGTAGCGCAGCTCGTCGCCGTCGCTGATCCCGTCGCCGTCGGAGTCGGGGTTGAAGGGGTCGGTCCCGAGGCGGCACTCCTCGTCGTTGTTGATCCCGTCGCGGTCGGAGTCGATGCCCGGGCCGCAGCGCGGCGGGCCCGTGTCGACGGCGGGGGGGGTGTCCGGGGCAGGGGCGGTGTCCGCCGAGGGGCCCGTGTCGTTGCGCGCAGGGACATCGAGGGGCGGGACGTCGAGGCCCGGACGGACGTCGACGGCGGGGCCCATGTCGCCGCTCGGGCGCGCGTCGGTGGATGCGGTGGCGTCGCGACGACCCGCGTCGCCGGACGGCAGGGGATTGTCCGACAGCTCGGGGCTGCACGCGCCGACCGCGACGGCCAGGGCCCCAAGGAGACGGAGCTGAGCCCTCCGTCGTACACCATCATCGCGCATCATCGTCCGCCTCCTCACTCGGCTACAAGCAGCACCGCGGATGCTACCTCACTTTTGCCGCGGAGGGGGCCATCGGCACTCGATGTGCGCCCGAGGCCCCCCCTCCGGGTGGGGGCCCCGGCGGAGGGGGGGGTATACAAGCGTGGGCGATCCGGGGTAGAGGCGCGGGCCTCGTGCGATTCGAAGACTTTCAGCTATTGCCGCCCATCCTCCGCGCCGTCGCCGAGGAGGGTTACACCACGCCCACTCCCATCCAGGAGCAGGCCATCCCTCACGTCATGGCGGGCCGCGACATCGTCGGCTGCGCCCAGACGGGCACCGGGAAGACCGCCGCCTTCGCCCTGCCCATCCTGCATCGCCTCATGGCCTCCCGGGGCCGCGGGGGCATCCGGGTGCTCGTGCTGTCTCCCACCCGAGAGCTCGCCAGCCAGATCGAGGACAGCTTCAAGTCCTACGGCCGTCACCTCCCCTACCGCAGCGCCGTGATCTTCGGGGGGGTGGGGCAGTCGGCCCAGGAGACGGCCCTGCGCCGCGGGATCGACATCCTCGTGGCCACCCCGGGGCGCCTCCTTGACCTCATGGGCCAGGGCCACGTGTCGCTCCGCGAGGTGGAGATCTTCGTGCTCGACGAGGCCGACCGGATGCTCGACATGGGCTTCATCCACGACGTAAAGCGCGTGGTGGCGGCCCTGCCCAGGGTCCGGCAGACCCTCTTGTTCTCGGCTACGATGCCCGAGGACATCCGCCGGCTGTCGGCCTCCATCCTGATCGACCCGGTGAGCGTGGCGGTGGCCCCGGTGTCGTCGACCGCCGAGCGCATCGAGCAGCAGGTGTACTTCGTCGAGAAGGGCGACAAGCGCTCCCTGCTCGAGCACCTCCTGCGCGACCGGAGCGTCACCCGGGCCCTGGTCTTCACCCGCACCAAACACGGGGCCAACCGCGTGGCCGAGGGCCTGGAGAAGGCCGGGGTCAACGCCAAGGCCATCCACGGCAACAAGTCGCAAAACGCCCGCGAGCGCGCCCTCGAAGGGTTCCGCGACGGCTCGGTGCGGGTGTTGGTGGCCACCGACATCGCGGCCCGCGGGATCGACGTGGAGGGGGTCTCCCACGTCATCAATTTCGAGCTCCCCAATGTGCCCGAGACCTACGTCCACCGCATCGGCCGCACGGCCCGGGCGGCGGCCTCGGGCATCGCCCTGTCGTTCTGCGAGGCCGAGGAGCGGCCCTTCCTGGCGGACATCCAGCGCCTGATCCGCATCGCCCTGCCCGTGGTGACCGACCACCCGTTTCGTTCGCCCCACGCCCCTCCGCCTCCCTTCGACCCCGAGGCCCGCCGGGCCCCGCTGTCAGGGCCTCGCCCCGCCCCCCAACCCGGGGGACAGGGCGGCGGACAGGGCGGCGGACGGGCTCCGCGCCCCGGGTTTTCAGGCGGAGGACGGAGCGGCCCGCCCCGCACGGGCTCTCCCCGCGGCGGTCGCGGCGGCGGTGGTGGCGGGGGTGGTGGCGGGGGCGGTCGCGGCGGCGCGGGCCCGCGTCCCCCAAGGTAACATTCCCCCCGTGGGGTCACGGGTGGCTGCTGTCCCCGAGGTCGTCCTCCAGGCCCACGAGCCGGGCGTCGATGTCCTTGAGCAGGTGCTCGGCCGCGTCGCCTGAAATCGATCCCGTGCGCACGAGCCGCAGGACGGTGTCCTTCTCGCCGAGGAGGAGGGTGCGCCGGGCGGCGTACAGCTCCTCCTCCTGGAGCTCGCTGGTCTTGAGGTGGAGGTCGCGGATCCGGGCCTCGGCCTCCCGGCTTTGGGTCTCGTACTCGGCCCGCAGGGTGGCGATCACGTCGGGGTGGGCCCGGGCTTCGCGCTCCATCACCTCCAGGGTGGCCAGGGCGTTGAGGGCCGTCTGTTGGGCCCCGCGCTCGATCTCGTACAGGCCCCGCTCGGAGCGGGCGTGCACGAGCTTGAGGGCCTTGAGGAGGGGGCCCATGGTCATGCCCTGCACGAGGATCGACACGATCACAGCCCCGAAGGTGAGGGTGATGATCAGGTCGCGGTGGTGCAGGGCGGGCGGCAGGGCCAGGGCCAGGACCATCGACAGGCCCCCCCGGAGGCCCCCCCAGGTGAGGACGGCGAGCCAGGAGTTGGGGACCTTCTCGGCGGTGCGCTGGAGGGCTTTGCCGATGACGAAGACCACGATCCCGCGGCCGACGGTGACGGCCAGCCAGGCCACGAGGATGGCCTTCCAGGAGGCCACGAGCTGCGGCAGCCGGACGGTAAACCCGATGAGGAGAAACACCACGGAGTTGAGGGCGAAGGCCACGTACTCCCAGAACGACTCCACGGCCACCCGGGTCGAGGGCGACATCCCCGTGGTGGCCCCGTAGTTGCCGCAGAGCATGCCCGCGGCCACGGTGGCGATGACCCCGGAGAAATGAAACTGCTCGGCCAGGGCGAAGGAGCCATAGGCCGCGATGGTCGTGAGGGTGATCTCGATCATCGGGTCTTCGAGGCGCTGGATGACCTTGGAGACCCCGTAGCCCACGGCGAGGCCGATTCCGAGGCCCATCCCGACGACCCGGACGAAGTCGAGGAGGGCGTGGCTGAGCTGAAACCGCCCCCCGCTGACGGCCCCGACGATGAGGGTGAAGAGCACCACGGCGGTGCCGTCGTTGAGGAGGCTCTCGCCCTCGACCAGGATGGCCAGGCGTTTGGGGGCCCCGAGGCTCTTGAACAGGCCCACCACGGCGATGGGGTCGGTGGCCGCGAGGAGGGCGGCGAAGACGGCCCCGTCGGCGTAGGTGAAGTCGTCGACGAAGTGCAGGGCGTTGGCCGTCGGGGTCAGGAGCACCGCGGTCAGGGCGATGGCCACGACGAGGCCGGGCATCGCGAGGGAGGCGATCGAGACCTTGTTCTTCCAGAATTTGCTGTATTCCAGGTGAAACGCGGCCTCGAACAGGAGCCCGGGCAGGAAGACGGCGTACAGGAGGTCTTTGGTGAGGTGGGGGGGGGTGACGGTGTTGGTGGCCCCGAGGGCGAGGCCCGTCACCACGAGGGCCACGGTGTAGGGGACCTTCAGCCACCGGGCGGCGAGGGCCACCGCCGTCGCGATGAGAAACAGCGCAACCAGTACGATTTCGACCCGCATGACGGCGGCAACGTGGCGCGACATCGCTGCGGCGTCTAGCCCCAAACGGCGACGGAGGATCAGGACAGAAGGCGGGCGGACAGGGCCATCCACAGGGGGAGGGTGACCACGGAGGCGAGGAGGGTGGCCATGACCACGGCGGTGCCGAGGTGGCCGTCGCACCCAGCCCGGGCGATGACGAGCGAGCCGACGAGGGCCGAGGCCATCCCGCTCTGGAGCACGGCCACGGTGGCCGCCACGCCCCGAACCTCCAGGGCCACGCACCCGGCCAGGGCCACCGCGGGGGCCACGAGGACGCGCAGAGACGAGACCACCAGGACGGTGCGCCACCGGGCCCGGATGGCCCCGAGGTCGAGGCGCAGGCCCAGGGTGACGAAGACCAGGGGGCTCGTGCAGGCCCCCACGGGCTCCAGGACCGAGTGCACGGCCTCGGGGGCGGTGACCCCGAGGAGGTTGAGTCCAAACCCGAGGGCTGTGGCGAGGGTGACCGGACGCAGGACGACCTGGCGCCAGGAGAGGCGGGCCCGGGTGGTCCCGTGAGCTTCCGCGAGGGCGACCCCGAGGGTCCACAGGAGGAGGGTGGTGTTGCAGGTGTCGATGAGGAGGGCGGCCTGGGCGGCGCTGGGGTCGTGGGGCCACAGGGCCCGCACGAGGGGAAACCCCACGAAGGCCGTGTTGGAGAACCCCGCGGACAGCAGGGCCGCCCCGCGTACGGCCGGGCTCCACCCGAGGGCCCGCCCCACGGCCCAGGCTGCCCCGAGGGCCGCGGCCTGGGCGAGGGTGGTGGGCAGGAGCACCCGCAGGAGCGACGGGTCGAGGGCCCGGCGGAGCAGGACGTCGAGGGTGAGGGCCGGCAGGGTCAGGTCGATCACCAGGGCCGTGAGCACGGCGGCCGCCGTGTCGTCGGGCACCCCGAGGCGCCCTCCGCGGAGCCACACCCCCGCGAGCACCACCAGAACCAACCCCACCAGGGTCGTGGTCAACGCCCCGCCCGGAGGTCGAGGTACGCCATGAACATCCCCGTGCAGGCCACGCAGCACACGGCCAGCAGGGCGATCAGCCCGAGGAGCACCCCCGTGACCTTCCACCCGCTCGGAGGCTGCGCCCGAACAGGGGCCAAGGTCCCCGGGTTCACGGGGGGCGGCGTTGGTTCCAGGGAGGCAGGGTCGGTCATGGCGGGCGGATCTATGCACCCGTCGGCCCCCCGGGACAACACCGCGGGCCGATGGGGCCCTGCGGCGCCGTGATCGCTGCCTGGGGCACCCATGCCGCGGCGGGAGTGCGACCGCAGGTGCGACACAAATGCCGTAATAGCATGAATGGAGCAAGCTCGTACAATGCAGCCCGTCAGGAGGTTGGACTGATGCGAACGCTGCGGGACTTCTTGCTTACGATGTCTCTTGTCGGGTGCGGTGACGCGCAGCTTGCGGGGGTTGGGGCTCCCTCGGATCGGGTCGAGGTGGGGGCGGGGTGGTCACCTGCTGCGTCGTTCGAGCTGCCCTTGTCGACGGCTGCGTTGGGGGCCTCTCCGTCCGAGCCCCTGCCGCGGGCCAGGACGCCCCCGGTGGCGGCCCCTGTGGGTGTGACTCCGGACGAGGAGGGGCTCCTTCATGCCGCGGTTCAGCCGCCCTGGCGGCCCACGGCCGAGGTGGGGGAGGCCGAGCGGGCCCGGGCCGCGGTGTGCGCGGGGGGGGCTCCGAGCCTTCACTGGCCGCATCGGGCCGACGACACCGACCCGGCAACGTGGCGGGCCTCGGTGCGCGACTTTGTGACCTGCGCCCTCGGGCTCGACGGGCACGTGGCCGCCTCCCTCGACCTCACCATCGACGGCACCCTCCGCCTGGACAACCGGGTCACCCGCCTCGCGGTGCGCTACCGGGCCTCGGCCGACGGAGACGACGACGCGGGGCTGCAGATTCCGGCCTTTGTGTTCGTGCCCGACGCGCCCCGGCCGGTGCCCGCGGTCATCGTCTATCACGGCCACGGCAACGGCAAGATCAACGTGGCCGAGCGCCCCGGAACGGCCGAGAACGCCCTCGGTCTCCGCATCGCCCTCGACCTCGGCTACGTCGTCCTTGCCCCCGATGCCCGCTCCTTCGGGGCGGCCTCGACAGGGCCCCACGCCACCTACTGGCAGGGGCTCCCGCGCACCCCGGGCGACAACTACATGACCCGCCTCGCCCGCGACGGGTTTCAGGACATGGCCCTCTTGCGGGCCCTGCCTTCGGTCGACCCGGCCCACATCGGCGTCGCGGGGGTCTCCCTCGGGGCCTGGAGGGCGGTCCTCCAGGCGATCGTGCACCCCGCGGTGGGGCCCGTGGTGGCCTCGGGGTTGTTCGTGCCGTTGGGGTATTTGTTCTCGGCGGGGCACGACGGGTGTCAGCATCTGCCTGCCCTGGCCGATCGCCTCGACATGGAAGACCTCGGGGCCACCCTCGCCCCGGGGGGGCTCCTCGTGCAGTGGGGGGCCCGCGACTGGTTCTACGCCGTCAACGACGCCGAGGGGGTCCTGCGCCGCACCCTGGCCATCGCCGAGTCCCAGGGCTTCCGCGACGGGGTGCTCCGCGACGTGCACAGCACCGTCGGCCATCAGTTTGTGGTCGAGACCGTGGAGGCCTTCCTGCGCGATCGCCTCGGCCCCGGGGCCTGGGAGGAGGCCCCGGCCGTCCCCTGATACGGTCGCGTGGGGCCCCCCGAATCGCGCGCCCGAGAGGAGACGGTGCTAGGGTCTCGGTCGCCCGCGGGCGTTGCAGGTCCCCACTCGGCCCTGCACGACCCGGCCGAAGGAGGCAACGCGTCCATGAATGGCTTCGTACAGGTTCCCTGCCGTCAGTGCGGCACCGCGGTGTACATCCCCACGGCCACCGGCACGGGATTCTGTCCGCAGTGTCACGCCCCCAACACCGCCCAGGGGGCTTCGGCCCCGCAGGGGGCCGTGTCGGGGGTGGCCTCGACCATGGCCATGGAGGCTCCTCCCGGGGGATGGGGTTCGCTCGGCGGGGGGCCGGGGGCTCCCCCGGGTGCCCCCTCGAGTCCCTTCGGGGCTCCGCAGCCGCAGCCGGGCTACGGTCAGGCTCCGCAGCCGGGCTACGGTCAGGCCCCGCAGCCGGGCTACGGTCAGGCCCCGCAGCCGTCGTACGGTCAGGCCCCGCAGCCGGGGTACGGCCAGGCCCCGCAGCAGCCTCCCTTCGGTCAGCCGCCTTCGCAGCCGGGGTACGGCCAGGCCCCGCAGCAACCTCCCTTCGGTCAGGCCCCGGGGGGCTACGGGGCTCCGCAGCAGCCCACCTGGGGCGCCGCGCCGCAGCCGGGGGGGTACGGGGCTCCAGGGGGCGCGTACGGGGCTCCTCCCATGGGCTACGCCCCGGCCCCGACCTCGTCGGGGGGGGGCATGGTGGGCAAGATCCTCGGCGGGGTCCTGCTCGTGGGGTTGTTGGTGGGCGTCAAGCTCGTCGTGCGCAAGGGGGTCCGGTCGTACTCCAGCGGCACCCGATCGAGCGCCCTGGAGCGCTACAACATCACCGAGACGGCCGCCGACCCCGAGCGGATGCTCGCGGTCTCGACGGACATCGCCCGGCAGTGGCAGCCTGACGCCGTGCTGAGCTCGATCGTGGTCCTGGGGCTGCGCCCCGACGGCACGGTCGACTTCACGCGCAACACCAGCACGGCGACCTACGAGTTCTTCTCGCCGCGGAGGGTGTCGAGCTTTCTGCCGAGCGAGCGCCGCAACTCCATCAAGAAGATTACCTTCACCCGCTACGGGGTCACCCACAGCACCATCTGGGGCGTCCGCAACCGCGTGGCCACCCCCATCGGGATGCCTACCCCGGTGTGCACCCTGCGCCAGCTCGGGGTGACCCTCGCGGCCCAGGGCGTGACGGCGCCCAATGGGCTCCAGGTCAACTACTCCCTGACCGACAGCAACTTCACCCGGGGCCAGCTCTCGTGGCACGTCCTGTCGTCGTCGCCCCTGTACAACCGCTGGTACGACGCCGCCAACTGCACCCTGATCCGCCAGCTCCAATAGCCCCGGAGGCCCCCCTCGGGCTGACGGCGGCGGTTGACAGGGTTGGGGGGGCGGTTCTATCTCGTGCCCTATGGACGCCGCCCTGCAGCAACGCATTCGAGACCTCGTCACCGGCCACAAGGTCGTGCTCTTCATGAAGGGCACGCGCCATTTCCCGCAGTGCGGCTTCTCCGGGGCCGTGGTGCAGGTCCTCAACGCCACCGGGGCCCCGTACGAGACCGTCAACATCCTTGCCGATCAGGCCCTGCGCGAGGGCATCAAGGAGTACGCCCAGTGGCCCACCATCCCGCAGCTCTATGTGGGCGGGGAGTTTGTGGGGGGCTGCGACATCGTGCGGGCCATGCACACGAGCGGCGAGCTCGTGCAGGTGATGCAGGCCGCCGGGGCCCTGCCGCCGAAGGCCTGAGGGGCTGCGGGCTGCGGGCGACGGGCTGCGAAACCGCAAGGGGCGCAAGGGTCAGAAGGTTTTGTGGGGGAGTGCGAGGTGACCCCCTCGACGTTTCGCAGGCGACTCCCCCGCGTCGACCTTCGCTTGCCCGATCCGCCCCTACGACGTTCGGCCCTTGCGCCCTCGCGGTCTCCGCCTCCGTGCCCACGCACGTCACTGGCGTGGGGCGCGTCGGTCAGGGGCCTTCGTGCGACAGGCCCATCCAGAAGGCGCGGACGTCGTCGAGGGAGTCGAGGCGGGCGGCGGGGGGCAACGCGGCCAGGAGGGTCTGGCCGTAGCGGCGGGTCACGAGGCGGCGGTCGAGGATGGCCACCACCCCCACGTCGCGGCGGGTCCGCACGAGGCGGCCAAACCCCTGCTTCAGGGTCAGGGCCGCAGACGGAACCTGGAAGTCGTCGAAGGGGTCGTGCCCCTGGGCCGTCAGCCGGGCGATGCGGGCCGAGGTCACGGGGTCGTTGGGGGCCTCGAAGGGGAGCTTGTCCATGATCACCAGGCGCAACGCCTGACCCGGAACATCCACCCCCTCCCAGAAGCTCAGGGTGGCGAAAAGAACCCCGTCTCCGGCCTCGCGGAATCGCTCCAGGAGGGCCCGCTTGGGCGCCTGGCCCTGGAGGAAGGTGGGGTGCCTCCAGGCGTCGTGCAGGAGGTCGTGCAGGGCCCGCATCACCCGGACGCTCGTGCAGAGGACAAAGGCCCCCCCGGCGGTGATGGCCACGAGCCGGGCGATCTCCTCGGCCGCGGCGTCGAGCCAGGCCGGGTCGCGGGGCTCGGGCAGGCGGCGGGGGATGTAGAGGCCGGCCTGGGCCCCGAAGTCGAAGGGCGACGGCAGGGTGAGCTCGGCGGCCTCTCGGGGGACCCCCAGGCGGTGGCGTACGAAGCCGAAATCGCCTCCTGCCGAGAGGGTGGCGGAGGTCATCACCACGGCTCCCCGGCGGCTCCAGAGGCGCTCGGCCAGGAGGGGACCCACCTCGACGGGGGAGGCTCCCACGGCTCCGCCCCCGCGGGCCTCGGGCTCGGCGAAGGTGACGTGGGTGGGGCTGTCGACCTGCATCACGAGGCGTACGGCCTCAAGGAGGGAGCCCGTACGGCGGGCGACCGAGAGGAGGGTGTCGTTGGTCCCGACGAAGTCGCGGAGGTGGCCCGCGAGGGACTCCAGGCCGTCGAGGAGCTGCTGGGCCCCGGCCCCGAACTCGCCCCCCAACATGGGGGCCGTGAGGAGGACCCGGCCGCCCGTGCCGGCGCGGGGAAGGGCGGCGAAGAGGCGGAGGGAACCCGACGACAGGGCCACCATGGTACGCACGAGGGACGACTCTCGGGAGCGGTCGACGAAGAACCCCGAGGCCCGCAGGGCCCGGTCGGCGTCGCGTACGAGGGTCTCGACCCGTGCCCGGGTCAGCCGAACCCCGAAGAACTCCGTGGCCACATCCTCCAGGGCGTGGGCCTCGTCGAAGATGACGGCGTCGTAGTCGGGCAGGGCCTGGGCCCCGGAGTTGTTGCCCCGGAGGGCGAGGTCGGCGCAGAAGAGGTGGTGGTTGGTGACGATGATCTGCGAGGCCTCGGCCCGGCGCCGCATCTTGGTGACGAAGCACTGCTCGTAGAAGCGGCACTTGGGGCCGATCCGGGTCTCGCTGGAGCTCAAGACCTCGCGCCAGACGGGGGCGTCCTCGGGGATGCGGTCGAGCTCGGCCCGGTCGCCGTGTTCGCTGCGTTCGACCCAGTCGAGGACACGGTCGAGGCCCATCGTCGGGGCCACCGCCCCGGTGGCGACCTGCTGGCGGTGCTCTTCGAGGCGGCGGAGGCAGACGTAGTTGGACAAGCCCTTGACGAGGGTCACGTCGGGGTGGAGCCCCAGGCGGCGAACGGTGGGAATGTCCTTCTCGATGAGTTGTTCGCCCAGGGCCTTGGTGGCCGTCGACACCACCACCCGGAGGTTGCTCGCCGCCGCCGGGACGAGGTACGCCAACGACTTCCCCGTCCCCGTCCCGGCCTCCACCAGCAGGGCCTCTCCGCGGTCGAGGGCACGCTCGACGGCGTCGGTCATCTGGAGCTGTTCGCTCCGCGCCTCGTAGCCCGGGAGAACCCGCGCGAGGGCGCCTTGGGCGTCGAGGAGATCGCGTGCGGCCATCGGGCGTCGCAGGGGTGTACCACGGCCCGGAGCCCGTCGGCGCTCCTGCATCCGTGACGGGTGACAGGCAATGTCAGGGATGGGGCGTAACGCTGGGGCTCGGTCGGAGTTGGGGTAAGGTCGGCCCGTGAGATCGTGGCGGCAGGGTGGTGTGTGTTGGGCGTTGGCCCTGGTGGCGGCCCTTGGGCTCGGGTGTCCGCGGCGCCGGGTCACCCCGGGACAGGATGCAGGTCGGGCGGGGGTGGTGCGGGTTCGGGTGGAGGTCCCGGGGGACGTGTTGGGGTGGGTTCGGGTGGAGCGGCCGCGGGAGACGGTGGAGGCCCTCGGGGCCCTGGTGGGGTCGCGGATCTCGACCGAGATGACCCTGGCCCTGGGGCTCGGGGTCGAGCTCGGGATGCTGGCCGTGGTCGATCCGGGGCGCCCCATCGACGTGGCCCTCCTGGGCACCGAGGCGGCCCCCAGGGTGGTGTTCTCGCTCTGTCCGCGGAGCCCTGGGGAGGCCCGGACCCTCCTGGGCGAGCGCTATCGTCTGGTGGCCGATCCGCGGGTGGGCGAGCGCCTGGAGCACCGCGAAGACGCGGGGGCCGCGGGCCGTGCGGGCCTGTCATGCGCCCTGGTGGTCACCGACGACGCGGTGGGGTCGCGGGTGGCGTGCGCCTCGGACGTTGCCACCCTGCAGCGGGCCGGGGCCTGGATCGCGATGCGAGCGGTCCCCCATGGCTCGGACGCGGGGGCCCCGATGGGGATCGTGGGGTGGATGGGCGAGGCCCTGGTGCGCAAGGCCCAGGGGGTCTTGCGTCGTGAGGCCCGCGACGGGGCCCGGTCCCTGGAGGCCACGGCGGCTTCGGCCCGACGGGCCCGGGAGACCCCGCCCACGTACGGCGACCCCGAGGTGGCGGCCCGGGTGCTCGGGGCGGCCCTGGGGCCGTGGGTGGAGGGCCTGACCGCCCTGAGGGCCCTGGACTTTGGGGCCGCGGTGACGGCCGAGGGGATGCGGATCCGGGTCGAGGGGCGGCTACAACGGGGGGCCGCGGGGCGCCTGGCCGAGCTCCTGGAGGCGCGGGCGGAGCGTTCGGTGGAGGGCAACCCGGTGACGGGGTTTCTGCCTGCCGACGCGGTGTGGATGGGGGTCGACCGGGCCGACCCGGCGGCCCAGCGGGCCTGGCTCGGGGAGCTGGTGGCAGGGGGGGTGGAGGTGTTGGGGGCGAGGGTTCGGGACCCGGAGGCCGCCCGGCGCGATCTCGGGGCCCTCTTCGCCCAGAACGACGGCACGGCCGCCCTCGCGGTGAGCCTCGGGGCCGCGGGGGATTTCGAGCTCACGGGGATCCTCCCGCAGGCGGACGGGGGGGCTGCGGCGCGGGCGGCGGTGGTGCGGCTCGGGGCGGCCCCGTGGGTGCGGGGGCTCCAGCTTGGAGGGCCCCTGCGGGTGACGGCGGCGGGGGGGGCCCTGACCCTGGCTTCGGAGGCTCCGGCGCCCGTGGCGGGCGATGCAGGGGCGGGGGCGGGGGGTGTTGCGAGCCTGAGGCTGGAGGTGACCGAGGCGGGGCTTGTGGCCGTCTGGGGCAGGCATGCGACGGGGTCGATGGAGGCCTTGCGGGCCCGGCGCGGACGCGACCGGATGGAGGCCACGGGGGGAGCAGCGACGGCCGTCGATGCCCTGGGGGCGGAGATGGGGATTCGGCTGCGGGTGGAGCGGGCCGAGGGGCTGCGGGCCACCCTGACGGCGGAGGTGACGGCCCGGGCCTTGTCCCTCGTGCGGGAGCGGCTCGGGGCGGGGCGGAGCGGGTCGGTCAGGGCTCCGTGACGGGCGACGGAACGACCCCCGCAGGAAGCTCCGGGGCCAGGAGGCGCAGGAGGCTCGCGGACCACAGTTCGAGGAGGGCTTCGGGGCTGAGGGTGGGGGCGTCGAGCCACTCGAGGCTGGTGGCTTCGACGAGGCCGATCCAGCCCCAGACCAGGGTCTGCACGGTGGGGCTCGGGTCGCGCAGGCCGATCCCGTCGAGGACCCGCGCCGCGAGGGCCTGCCGAACCCGCTGCACGATGCCCGCCACCTCGGGGTCGACCCCGACCCCGGTGCGCAGGAGCGAGAGCTGTCCCCGGGCGTGGCTGCGGGCGAAGTCGAGGTAGGCCCGCAGGCCCGTACGGAGCCGGAGGTACGGGGGGGTGGCGGGGTCGGGGTCGGTGGCCGCGAGGAGCTGGGACGAGGCGCTGCCGAGGACGGCCAGGTAGAAGTCTCGTTTGGTGGGAAAATAGTGGTAGAGCAGGCCCCGGGAGATGCCCGCGGCGCGGGCCACGTCCTCGATCTGGACCTCCTCAAAGCTCCGCTGGGAGAACATCGCCAGCCCGAGGCCCAGGAGCTGTTCGCGCCGGGCGTCGGTGTCGAGCCGCTGCCGGGCAGGGGGCTCGGCGGGGCGCAGTCGTCGGGGAGGGGCGGCCATCGCCGGGGGAGGGTACCCAGGAATCGGACCCGGGGGGTGTTGACGTGTGTTCAATAGGGGGCCAGAGTTCTGTTGAACAGGAGTCAATACGATGGCAGACGGCGAGGGGGCGGGGGTGTTGCGGGCGCGTTCGCCGCGGTTTTCGACCGGGGATGCTCCGCGTTACTGGTGGGGGGGCAATCCCCTGGCGACGCATCTGGTCAACGGGGTGTGTCTGCTCTTTCCCTCGGGGGAGCGGTTCTTCATCCGGTCGGTGCGTCACTTCGCCGATCGGGTCGACGACCCTGGCTTGCGGTCCCAGGTCCAGGGGTTTTACGCCCAGGAGGCCCGGCACGGGGCGGCCCACCAGCGGCAGTTTGACGACCTGCGGTCCCAGGGATACGCGGTCGACGGCTTCCTACGGTGGTACGAGGGCCTCGCGTGGAGCGGGATCGAGCCGCGGGTGAGCCCCGCGCTTCGCCTCGCGGTCACGGTGGCCCTGGAGCACTACACGGCCCTCCTGGCCCATGACGTGTTGGCGGGCGACGGGCTGGAGGCGGTGGCCCCGGAGGTTCGGGCCTTGTTGCAGTGGCACGCGGCGGAGGAGATCGAGCACAAGAGCGTGGCCTTCGACGTGTTGCGGGCCGTGGCTCCGTCGTACGGGCTGCGGGTGGCGGGCCTCGGCCTCGCGACAGCGGGGCTCCTGGGCTTCTGGGCCGTTGCGACGGGGGGGCTGCTCTTGCAAGACTGGCGGGCCGGTCGCAGGCCCCAGGCGCGCGACGTGGACACCCTTCGGGCCCAGGTGCAGCACATCGGGGGGGGGATGCTGCTCGGGGGGATTCGTGCGTACCTGCGGCGCGATTTTCACCCCAGTCAGCTCGACGACGCGGCCCTCGCGGCGGCGTACCTCGCGTCGGCGGGTCTTGAGCCGGCGGGCGAAAATGCTTGACGGGGCGGAGGGAGAGGCGTAACACACCGCTCCCGACCAGCGCCCAGATAGCTCAGTTGGTAGAGCAGGGGACTGAAAATCCCCGTGTCGGCGGTTCGATTCCGTCTCTGGGCACCGACGAT
>CAYUSB010000052.1:0-57475 GCA_964447205.1 uncultured Myxococcaceae bacterium | reverse complement strand
AAGGCCCCGACCCTGGCCCCACCCCAGGGCCCGCCCCCGAGGTCGTCTCCACCGCAGCCTCCGCCGCGAACCGCGCCAGGACCCCCGCCACGATGGCGTCGAGCATGTCGTCGTCGAGCTTCACCCGGGCCTCCCCCCGAAGACCGCGTCGCGCACCGCCTCGCGCCGAAGAAACTGCGACGGGTCGCCGGCCTTCTCCGTCAGGACCCCGTCGCGCCACAGCCCGAGGCGCTCCATCCACTGCTCAAACTCCGGGGCGGGACGCAGGCCGTACACCTCGCGCAGGGTGGCGTTGTTGTGAAACGAGGTGGTCTCGTAGTTGAGCATCACGTCATCGCCCGCGGGGATGCCCATCAGGTAATTCACGCCCGCCGAGGCCAGGAGCATCTCGAGGTTCTCCACGTCGTTTTGATCGCACTCGGCGTGGTTGGTGTAGCAGGCGTCACAGCCCATCGAGAGCCCCGACAGCTTGCCCATGAAGTGATCCTCCAGCCCCGCCCGGATGATCTGCTTGCCGTCGTACAGGTACTCCGGCCCGATGAAGCCCACCACCGAGTTGACCAGGAAGGGCTTGTACCGCCGGGCCAGCCCGTAGGCCCGGGCCTCCATCGTGAGCTGGTCGGTGCCGTGGTGGGCGTTGGCCGACAGGGCCGTGCCCTGGCCTGTCTCGAAGTACATGACGTTGGGACCCGCCGCCGTGCCGAGCTCGCGGGTCATGGCCAGGGCTTCGTCAAGCAGGCTGACGGTCACCCCGAAATTCTTGTTGGCCCCCTCCGAGCCCGCGATGCTCTGAAAGCAGAGGTCGAGGGGGGCCCCCTTCTGCATGGCCTGCATCTGCACCGTGATGTGCGACAGGACACAGTTTTGTGTCGGGACCCCGAGGGCCTCCATGAGGGCCTTGAGCCGGGTGAGGATCTCCGCCGTCGAGGCCACGGTCTCGGTCGAGGGATTGACCCCGAGGACGGCGTCGCCGTTGCCGTACGAGAGCCCTTCGAGCACCACCGCGAGGATCCCGTCGACGTGGTCGCGGGGGTGGTTGGGCTGCAGGCGCGACGACAGCCTCCCGGGCAGGCCCAGGGTGTTGTTGCATCGCACCACCACCCGGATTTTTCGTGCGGCGGTGACGAGGTCCATGTTGGACATGAGCCGGGTGACCCCGGCGATCATCTCGGGGGTCAGGCCCGGCGAGACGGCCAGGAGCTCGGGGCCCGTGGTGCGTGTGTCGACGATCCAGTCGCGGACCTCGGCCAGGGAGCGGCCCTTGAGCCGACGGCGGGCCGCGGGGTCGCACCCGTCGACGCAGACCCGGGTGACCTCGTCGCGCTCGTACGGGACGCTCGGGTGCTCGTACAGGTCGTCGAGGGTGAGCTCGGACAGGGCCCGCTTGGCGGCCACGCGCTCGCGATCGCTCGTCGCGGCGAGGCCCGCCTGGATGTCCCCGGAGCGGAGCTCGCTGGCCTTGTTCATCACCTCCTGGACGGAGTTGAAGGTGAAATACTGGCCGAAGACGCACGCCCTGAGCTTCATCGCTGCGCCGAGGGTATACCCCATCCGCGCCCCGGGCGGTGGCCCCGAAGAGCCCCAATTCCCCTTACGGGCTCTCCAGCGACGGGGCCCCGAACTCGCCCGCCGGGTCGTCGAGGGTGGCCGTGTGGTCGGCCCGGGCGTCGTCGTCGAGGCGAAACAGGTCGGCGGCCTCGTGGTACCAGTCGCGGCGGGTCATCGAGCCGAGCTTGCCCTGCCGGATGCGCTTCTGCACCACGCTGATCTGCCGGACCCGGTCGTACAGCCGCCGGGGCATGGCCAGGCGCTCTTGCATCTCCTCGAAGAACTCCGTGATGGCCCCCACGAGGTCGCGGGTGCCTTGGAGGTACTCCTCGGCCGGGTCGAGGAGGAGGGCCGAGAAGAGCACGCTGTCGGGCGGGACCCTCCCCACGGCCACGGCCTCGTCGACGGCCCCGAGCCTGCGCCAGGTGCGCCCGCGGCCCACCGGGTCGTCGTCGAGGAAGGCCGACAGCTCGGGCAGGAGCACCGACATCACCCCCGTCTCCCACATCAGCCAGAACGACCGCCGGGCCGCGCCCCCCCGCAGGAGCCGCAGGACCTCCTCCAGGAGCCGCGGGCGAGCCGCCCGGAGCAGATCGTCGCGGTGGTTGACGATGGCCTCGAAGACGTCAGGGTCGAGGCCCAGATCGAGGCGGGCGGCGAACTTGATGGCCCGCAGGATGCGCACGGGGTCTTCGCGGAAGCGCACGTCGGCCTCGCCGATCGTACGGATGACCCGCCGCTCGATGTCGACGAGGCCCCCGACGTAGTCGATCACCTCGCGGCGCTCGATGTCGTAGAACAGGGCGTTCATCGTGAAGTCGCGGCGGACGGCGTCTTCGGGGGGGTCGCCGAAGACGTTGTCGTGGCGGATGAGGAGGTCTTCGGCGGGGCGGGTGGGCCGACGGACCGCGCGCAGCACCGAGACGCCCTGGGCCCCGGTGTCCTCGTCGTCGGGGCCAAACCCCTCGTCGGGCCCGTCGTCGGACCCCGTCGGGGGCGGGAGCCACTCGTCGACCAGCTCGGCCCCCTCTGGATTTTTTCGGAAGGTGGCCACCTCGATGAGCTTGTTGGGGCCAAACATCACGTGGGCGAGGCGAAACCTCCGGCCGATGATGCGACAGTTGCGGAAGAGGTTGCGCACCTCGTTGGGCCGGGCGCTCGTGGCCACGTCGAAGTCCTTCGGCGGGCGGTTGAG
Organism: uncultured Myxococcaceae bacterium; assembly: GCA_964447205.1. Taxonomy (GTDB): domain Bacteria; phylum Myxococcota_A; class Polyangia; order Polyangiales; genus JAEUKH01. The sequence goes on along the minus strand of CAYUSB010000052.1, from coordinate 54,732 downwards.
CAGCAGGTCGCGGACGCAGCCCCCGACCAGGTAGGCCAGGTGCCCGGCCCGCACGAGCCGTTTGACCACCTTCGCGGCGTCGGCGTCGATGCGGTGGGGGGCCACCACGAAGGGGACGATGTTGGGCTCTAAAGAAGCCGCGGAGGGGGCAGAAGTGGAAGCGATACGATTCATGGGGCGGGTCCGACGACCCTCTCGGGATTTTTCAGGGGGGAGGTGCCTGTGCCGAGGCGGTGATGGCCCCGAGCGTGGCGGAGAGTGCCTCGAAGGGACGCCTCTTCCCAGGGCGCTCGCACAAGCGCTCCCGTAGGAAGGACGATACAACCTCTGGACACACGGTGGTTTGCGGGGTGTTTAGCACACCCTCCAGCCCGGGCGCTAGCCTTTGTCCGAAGGGCGGCCTCAAGTCAAGCGCAGGCCTCCTAATCCCGCTCGTCGCGTTGTGGGTCAGCTCGCGTCCTCGGGCACGACCCCCTCGGACAGCTCGGCCTGGGCCACGAGGAGCTCGTCGGGGGTGGCGGGGCGTACGGCCACGACCCGGACCTGGTAGTTGAGGGTCTCGCCCGCGAGGGGGTGGTTGGCGTCGACCACGACGTGGTCGGGGTAGACCTCGACGACGCGCATGTCGATGCGTGTGCCATCGTCGCCCTCGGCGCTGAAATCGCTGCCGATCTCGATGGCCTCGGGGTCGGGAAACTCCCCCCGGTCGACCTCGAAGACGTCGTCGGGGTCGCGGGTGCCGTACCCGTCCTCGGGGGCTACGGTGACCTCCAGGACATCGCCCGGGGAAGCCCCCTCCAGGGCCTGCTCCAACCCCGGAACCATCCTCCCCAGGCCGAAGACGAAGCCCTCGGGGCCCTCGTCCTCGGGCTCGTCGGTGGACTTCAAGAGATTGCCCCGACCGTCGCGGAGCGTGTAACGAATCTCGACCCAGGTGTTGGGCCCTACGGTGTGTGCCATCGCCCCCCGAGGGTGACCCGCTTCGGCCCCGGGCGCGAGTTTCTTGTTGCCCGCGAGGCCCGCCTGCCGGTCACACGGTCCCGAGGCTAAACTGCAGGGCCCAGAATTGCTCCTGGATGTAGGCCCGGTAGAGGGGGTTGAAGCCCACGTCGAGGGAGATGATCCCGAAGGGGCTCGTCGTGCGCAGGCCGAACCCCGGCGAGAACCGCGCCCGCACGAGGTCTTCGAGGCCCGGAGGCCGCGACCAGAGGTTGCCCACGTCGACGAAGAGCCCGAGGGCCAGGCACACCCCGCTCGTGACGCACACCCCGAGGGGGACCCGGAGGTCGATCACCACGTTCCAGAAGAACTCCGAGCCGTTGGCCCCGAGGAGGCGTCGGTCGCGGTCGTTCTGCGACAGGGTGAGGGCGCTGTCGGCCACGTCCTGCGGGATCATCTGGTTTTGTAGCCATCCCCGCATCGAGTCGGCCCCCCCGAGCCAGAAGAGCCGCGACGGGTGGGTGTTGGGCTCGGTGCCAAACAGGGTGAAGTTGCGCCCCATCCGCAGGCTCGTGACCAGCACCATGCCCCCCGTCCCGATCCGGGTGTACCGGGTGGCCCGGGCCGACAGATGCAAGGTCGTCCGTGCGAGGTTGCGGTCCTCCTCCGACACGCTGAGCACCCGCAGGAGCTCCGCCGTGGCCCCGAGGTAGTACCCCTGGGTGGGGTTGAAGGCGCTGTCCCTGCGGTCGAGGGCCGCCCCGAGGCGCAGGGCCCCGAGCAGGCTGTCTCCGTCCTTGGTGCGCAGGAGCTGCTGCCGCAGGGTGTCCCGTTGGGTCGTGCACGACGACACCGAGGGGTTGCTCTGCAGGCACCGGTCGACGAAGCCCGCGATGAGCCCCTCGATGCTCGCGGCCCCGAAGAGGGTGGTGTTGACGTTCTGGATTTCGCCGGTGAAGGTGAAGGCCGTCCCGGGCAGCGAGCGGTTGAGGATCGACACGCCGATCCCGTTGGTGGTGAGGGCGTAGAAGGGCGGCTGGAGGACCCGCACCGTCGACACGTCCAGGGCCGAGCCCCACCCGTAGCCCAGGAAGGGCACGTACCCCACCCCGACGCTGGCCGTCACCCGCCAGTTGAGGAGCTGCGACGCCGTAGGCTGGGCCTCCGGGGGAAACTCAGGGGTCAGGCCCGGGATCGGGATCAGCATCCCCCCTTGGGCCCGCAGCGTAAACGAGACGGCCCGGTCGAGGACGTTGAGGTGCTGGTACTCAAACCCCGCCCGGAGCCCCTGCCCCGTGGTGAAGCCCCCGCGCAGCTCCAACGACTGCGGGGGCCGCTCGGTGAGCTGCACCACCACCGTCTTGATCGGGGCCTCCAGCTCGGGGTCTTCGAGGGAGATGTTGACCCCGGAGAAGATCCCGAGCTCGGACAGGCGCCGCTGGCTCGTGCGCAGGGCCGACTGGGTGTACCACCCGCCCTCCTGCAGGGTCAGCCGGGTGCGCACGACCCCGTCGGGGGTGCTCCCCACGTTGCGGATCACGATGGACCCGATGCGCACCCGGGGGCCCTCCCGCACCTGCACCCGCACCCGGGCTCGGGTGTGATCGGGCGACCGGTCGACCTCCAGCTCCACCTGGGCGAAGGCGTACCCGAGCTCGCGGTAGTGCTCGGTCAGCCGCACGCGCGACTCGTCCACGGCCCGATGCGACAGCGGGACCCCGAGCGTCAACGCCCCCACCCGGGCCAGGGTCGCGCTCGCCTGGGCCCGGTTTCCTTCGAAGACCAGCTCCTCGACGAAGGTCTGGGCCCCTTCGGTGACCCGCAGCTCCACCGTCAGGGCGTCGGGACGGGGGGCCTCCCACGGGGACCCCACCCCGTCGGCCGGGGGCACCCACCGCGACCCCCGCGGGTCGGGCACCCGCCGCAGGACGGGGGCGGCCACCCGGGCGTCGAGGTACCCCCGCTCCTGGTAGCGAAGCACGATGCGCCGGGCCGCCTCGGTCCAGGCCTCGAGGGTGTACGTGTGGGCCCGGTCGAGGCGCCCCGTGGTGAAGGGCCGCGGCGACGCGGGGAGCTCGCCCTCCAGGTACCCGGTCACCGTCCCGAGGAGGTCGCGGGCGGTGAAGGCCCTCGCCCCGGGGAAGGTCACCGCCCCGACGAAGGCCTGGAGCCCCTCGCGGACGGTGATCCGCAGGGCCTGACGCCCGGGGCCCTCGGGCACCGTGGCGGCCTGGGCCGTGGCGTCGAGGAACCCCCGGCGGTGGTAGTACTCCCGCACCCGAGACAACACCGCGGACAGGGTGGCCCCGTCGAAATTCCGCTCCTCGTCGAGGTGCAGGGCCGCGGTGAGGGCCGCGGTGTCGAAGCTCCGAACGCCCTGCCACACCACCCGGTAGTGCGGGCCGGGGGTGACCGTGACCTGGATGTCGACGCGGGTTTCGCCCGGGGTGGTGGGCTCGATCTGGGTGACCTCGACCTGGGCCTGGAGGTAACCTGCCCGGCGCAGGGCCTCGCGCAAGGGGTCGACCGCGGCCCGGGCCCGTCGCGGGTCGGCGATGGCTCCCACGGGCATCGCCAGGGCCGTCCGGAGCCCTTCGGCCAGGCCCTCGGGGGCCCCCTCGATGCGCGTCGCGGCCACCCGGACGGGCTCTCCCTCCTCGACCTCCACCCGCAACACGCGGGTCCCCGGGTCGTCGGTCTCTCGCCACGAGGGAATGGCCCGGACCCGAGGGAATCCCGCGTCGCGGTAGCTCGCCTCGACCCGGCGCAGGGCCACCGCCACGCTGGCCTCGGTCACAAAGGTGTTCGACCGCAGGGACAGATCTTGTTGCACCTCGTCGAGCGACCGCCGCGACACCCCCACCAGGGCCACTGAGCGCAGGCGGTAGCGCCGCTCGCCGCGTACGACGAGGGCCACGCCTCCCGGCGCGGCCCGGGCCGACACCCGGGCTTCGGCGAAGGTGCCCGAGGCCAGGGCCACCCGCAGGGCCTCCCGGGCCGCCGCGGCGGAGAAGGGGGCCCCGGGGCTCAGGCCCGTGCGGGTCCAGGGGCTCTCCCCGGCCAAGGGGGGTTCGATCCGGACGGACACCACGGGGCCTTGCAGGCTGGGGTCGAGGGCGAGGGAGTCGGTCGAGGGCGGGGCCACCGGGCCCGCAGGCGCGGACAGGGTCTCGTCGGCGGGGGGGGTCTGGCCCCACAGCCGCGCGGGCCCGAGGGAGAGGGCCAGGGAGAGGACCAGGGACAGACCCGGGGCGGGGAGACGGGGAGGTGGCCTCACCGAAACTCCAGTCGCCAGCGCAGGTCGGCCCCGAAGTTGGCCGACTGGGCCCCGATGCCGTTGCTGGCGTTTTCGAAGAGGAGCTGGACCCCGAGGCGCTCGCCGAGGCGGATGTCCCCCGTGGCCCGCCCGAGGGGCTGGTCGCTCAGGGTAAACCCGCCCCCCAGGCGGAACCAGTCGACCACGCTGCGGCCCGCGCTCACGAGGGGTTCGGTGCGGTTGGTGCGGGGGTTGTAGGCGCTGCCCAGGCGGAAGTCGTCGATGACCGGGATGGCCGCCCGGACGGCCCGGTCGATGCCTGTGGTGAGGGCCAGAAACTCGATCCCCACGGCCTGCCCGGCGTTGGCCCCCCCGATGCGTTCGAGCTCGGCCCGGGTGAGGCGAAACAAGAGCAGGAGCACGATGTCCTCGCGGGACAGGGAGGGCTCGGCGTTCATGTCGAAGGTGAAGCGCTCGGGGTCTCCGTAGGCGTGCAGGCGCACCCGCCACTGGCTCCGGGTGCTGTCCCCCGTGCGTCGGATGTCGGTCTGGGCGGACAGGTCAAAGGTCGGGGCGATGCGCTCGGCGTTGTCGAAATCGATGCGCCCGCTGCGGAGCTCGAAGTCGGTGTCGTACAGCCGGAGGTTGCCCCGGGGCAGCTCGATCGTGCCCACCACGCCCGGGCGCTGGTCGGTCCCCACGACCCGGAAGGGCCGGTCGCGGGCGATCCGGAGGTCGACGTCGACGAGGTTGTTGGTCACCCGCATCGGGGCCGTGGTGCGCACCGAGAGGTCGAGCCGGATGTGGTCGTTGGCCGGGTCGTAGGGGGCCGGGGGGGCCTCGCCCCGGGTGCCGCTGAGCCGACCCGAGAGGTCCATGGAGATGGACATCGGGCGGGTGTACCGGGCCCGGGTGATGTTGACATCGCCGCGGAGAATGGGGAGATCGCCGCCGGGCTCCCACACGAGGCGGGCGTCGGCGTCGACCCCGACCTCGGCCCCGTCCGTCGGGGCCAGGGAGAACCCCCGCACGACGATGGGCACGTTGGCCCGCTCGACCCGCGGCCCGACGAAGCGCACCTCGCCCCGGGACATGTCCACGCTGGCCGATCCGTACTGGAGCCGGGCCCGGCGCAGGAGGGCCCCGTTGCCCGCGAGCTGCACGTCGAGGTCGATGTCCGTCACGGGGGTGTCGAGGCCCCGCACCCCGACGGCCCCGTCCTCCAGGAGGACCGAGCCGGCCAGGTCGATGCGTTGGGTGTCGCCCGTGGCCCGCACCTGGAGCAGGCCCGTCCCGCGGCCCCAGGTCAATGATGGGATCCGGGTCGCCACCCGGGCCAGGTCGAGCTCGCCCCGGGTGGTGACATCGTACCGCAGCCCGAGGCTCCCGCCGACCCCGGGGCTGAGCCGGACGCCCCCGGCGAGCCACAGGCGCACCCCCTCGGGGCCGAGGAAGAGGGGCGTGGCCGGGTCAAACGCGGGCCCCCCGGCGCTCGCCAGCGAGCGGCCCGCTGTCCCCCCGAGGGCGGCCGGAGCCTCCTCGCACGGGACGGCCCCCTGCCACCCCTGGGCAAGGGCCCGGGTGGGCACCACCCACACGGCCCCGCCCCGAAAGCACACCCCCAGGGCCGAACCCGGGTTGAGGCTCGCCGGGATCCCGCCTGCCCGCAGGGCCAGGTGATCGACCCGGGCCCGTCCCTCGGCCTGGGCCAGGTCGCCCAGGCGCGCCCGGGTCACGTCGACCCGAAACCGGGTCTGGGCCAGGGGGTCGTCGCCGAGCCGGGCCAAGAGGGCCGGGGGCAACCACGGGAGCACGTCGATGGCCTCGGTGGCCTCGAGAAAGCCCGAGGCCAGGGCCCTGCCCCAGTCGCGGTCGTGGGAGACGTGGTCGACCCCGAGGGCGTCGCGCCAGCGGGTGTCGCGCCAGGGGATCCGCACCGTGCCATGGGCCCGCAGGCGGTCGTCGAGGGCCACCATGTCTACGTCGGCCCGGCTCACCGGGGGGCGGTCGCCCTCGCGCCGGGGGGTGCGGTCGTCCTCGGGGGTCTGGGTGACGTGCATCCGCAGGCCCCCGACGGCCCGGTTGAGGACCGTCAGGCCGTGGAAGGTGTTGTCCACGGTGAAGCGCAGGGCGTCGGGTTCGCCCGCGAGGGTCACGCTGGACGAGACGGTGCCCGACACGGGGGCCCCGCGGAGCATGTCGACGCTCGACAGGGGGATGTCGCGCCCCGAGGCCACGATGTGCATCTGCCCCCCGAGGTCGAGGTGCCCTGCGGCGTAGAGGGACCCGCCCCCGTCGCATCCCAGGAAGACCCCCGCGGGGCTACGCCGGGCCGTGCCCCCCTTGCAGGCGTGGAACTCCTGGATGGACACCCGGGCCCCGCGGATGCCCTGACGACGCACGCGCCAGTCGTAGTGGAGACGGGCCTCGCCGTCGCGCATGTGCTCGTCGAAGGCGGTGAACACCGCGTTGCGCAGCCGGGCGTCGACGGTCATCACGCCCTCGCGGTCGTCGCCGGGGCGGCCGAGCACGAAATCGACCTGGGCGTCGACCTCCCCGGTGCCCGTGTAGGGGGTGAAGACCGGGTCGTTCTCGAAGTGAAACATGTGCAGGACGTCGTAGAGGACGGCCCGGTCGGCGTGGACGTGGGCCCCGGCCATCATCGTGTACCGCGAGAAATCGAGGTACGGGCGGCGCAGGACGTAGCTGGTCTCGCGGTGCCGCCCGTGCACCTCCGTGCCCGGCTCGGCGTCGACCCGCATCCCGCGGAAGCGCCAGCGAAACTCGCGGATGTCCCCGAAGGGGAAGGTCGCGAAGTTGAACCCCTGGATGGCCGCCGTCCCGGTCACCAGGGGGTCGTCGGTGTCGTCGTCGACGTGGACCGAGGCCGTGGCCTCGCCCGCGATGGGCAAGCCGGCCACGGTCCCGAGGTCGGCGAGGTGGAAGCGCGAGAAGACCAGGTTTTGCACCCGGAGGTCGCGGTCGCGGCCCGTGCGGTCGTGGCTCGTGCGCACCCGCACCCGGTCGACGTGGGCCGTGGTCTGGCCGAAGGCGAGGTGCACGTCGTTCCAGGAGACGGAGACGTCGTCGACCTCCATGCGGCCCGACAGTCGGGCCCGGGGGACCCGTACGAGGGGCTCCTGGGGGAGGTGGGTAAAGGGCCGGGCCAGGATGGCAAAGTCTCGGGTCTCGAGCTCGGGCAGGTCGATCGTGAGCCGCAGCGGATCGAACGTCCCCTGCACCCGCAGCTCCCCCCCGAGCTGCCACTGCACGATCGTGGCCGGGGTGATGGTCACGTCGTTCATGAGGCGGGTGAAATCGAGCCCCTCGATGCGCAGGCTGCCCGCGAGTCCGGGGCCTCCCGGCCGCTCCGGGCGCGCCGCGAGGTTGCCCTGCCGCGGGGCCTCGGGCACGTGGTCGAGCCCCACCACCATCCGCTCCGAGCGCAGGACGGCCCCGGCGTACCCGGCCAGGAGGTCGGTCACCACGATCCGGTGGGGGTCGGCCTCGACCCGCATCCGGAGGCTGTCGGCGAGGTTGTACCGCAGCACCACGCTCGTCTGGCTGTCGGGGGCCCGCAGCCCCAGCCCCGAGGCCGTGACCTCGCCGCGGGCCCTGAAGTCGAGAGGCCCAGGGCCCCCGAGGCGCACCCGGGCCTCGGCGTCGACGCCGATGTGGCCCTCGATGTACGGCACGTTGAAGTGCTTGCGCAGCCCCCCCGAGACGTCCTCGGCCTGGAGCTCGACCCGGGCCCCGAGGGAGAGCTCCCCCCGTTCGGGGTCGAACCGGGCGTCGCGCACGACCACCGACGAGCGGGGGGTGACCAGTTGGGCGAAGGCCACCCGCAGGGCCCCGGTGGCGGGGGTGAAGGTCAGGCGGGTCTCCAGGCGCCGCAGGGGGCCCGTGTAGTAGATCGACCGCAGGTCCCCGCGGGGCACGAGGATCCCCACCAGGAGCCGTCCGTCACGGGCGTTGACGATGTCGACGTCCAGGGGTCCGAGGTCGAGGCGCACCTGCGGGTGCCTCACCCGGAGGCGCAGGTCGCTGACGGCGATGTCGCGGTAGGGAGGCTCGGCGCTCGCGGGGCGGGTCGCGCGGAGGGACTGGGCCACCGGGCCATTGAGCAGCTCGGTGCGGCCCCCCACCTCGGCAAACTCCAGGTCGACCTCGCCCCCGTCGACGGTGACCTGCGACAAGGTCACCGTGCCGTGCACGAGGGCCGAGGGGGCCACCTGGACCTCCAGGGCGCGAATGTGCGCGAGGCGCGAACGGCCCGGGCGCCACAGGTCGACGCCCTCCACACGCACCCCGAAGGTCCGCCACGAGAACGACACCCGGGCGTAGCGCAGCTCCAGGCCCGCGGCCTCCCGCACCCGCAAGGACACCTCCGCGGCCACACGATGGGCGAGCCAGCGCGAGCGCAGCACCCCCGCCACCGTGGCCAGCACCAGCAGGGTCAACAGCGAGGCGATACGAAAGCGCCGACGACGCCGAGCGCGAGCAGGGATGCTTGGCTGCGAAGTCACCAACGGGACACCGACTCCAGAGGCCACAGGGAGGCCTTCGTTGTCCTACTCGATCCGGCACCGTCGCACCACGGGACAGCCACGACCCCCAGTGGCATTTGCTCCGCAGCCCCCGGAACGATACAGTGCGGACCTAAGGACCGAATGGCGCAGCCGGGTGACATCCTGGCCGGGCGCTGGCGTCTGATCGAGCCGATCGACGCTGGCGCAATGGGCGTAATCTTTCGCGGATCGCACGATCTGCTGGGGCACCCCGTGGCCGTGAAGGTCCTGCTCCCGGAGACGGCCCGCGACCCCCGGGCCATCGAGCGGTTTCTCCGAGAGGCCCAGATCGCCGCGCGGCTGCGCCATCGCAACGTGGTCCGGGTCGAGGATTTCGGCCTCGACGGCGGGGCCGTGGGCGCCACACCCGACCCCAGCCGCCCCGCGACCCCCTTCCTGGTGATGGAGCTTCTGCAAGGCGAGTCGCTCGCCCGCAGGCTCGCCCGGGCCCCGCGGTTGACCGCCCGCCAGGTGCGGAGCGTCGTGCAGCAGATCGCCGCCGCCCTCGACGTGGCCCACGCCGCGGGCATCATCCACCGCGACCTCAAACCCGAAAACATCTTCCTCGCCCGAGACATCGACGGAGCCCCCGCCCCGGCCCCGGGGACCGAGGCCGAGCCGGTGGTGAAGGTTCTTGATTTCGGGGTGGCGAAGTTTACCGACAGGCTCGGGGCCGGAGGCGGGGCCACGGCCAGCAACACCCTCGTGGGGACCCCCCGGTACATGTCCCCCGAGCAGGCCCGCTCGTCGCGCGAGCTCGACGGCCGCAGCGACCTGTGGGCCCTCGGGATGCTCACCTACGAGATGCTCACCGGGTCCCACCCCTTCGAGGGCGAGGCCATCGCCGAGCTCCTCGTGGCGATCCTCACCCACCGCATCGCCCCCCCGAGCGCCCTGCGCCCCGAGCTCCCCCCCGCCCTCGACAACTTCATCGACCGGGCCCTGGCCCGCCCGCGACACGAGCGTTTCCCCACCGGCCTGGCGCTCTCCGAGGCCCTCGCCGAGGCCCTCGCCCGCTGCCCCCAAGACGGTTGGACCCACGACCCGGCCCCGAGCCCCCCCCACGACCCGCGCCGGGGCACCATCCGGGTCGTACGAAACCGGGTGCACACCCCCCTCGCCTTCGACGAGGGCACCCCCACCCGCACAAGCTCCCGCCTCCGCCGGACCTCCCGCCCGTCGACCCCCGAGATCGAAGCCGACCTCGCCGCCATCGCCGCCCTGCAGTCCCGGCAGCACACCCCCCTGCCGACCCTGCCCCCCGCCGACAGCCCCGATCCTACACCCCCCGCGACCATCGCCTCCAAGCTCCCCGAGCTGCCCCACCGCCCGCCAGACAGCCCCCGCTCCTCCTGGTGGGCCGTGGTCGCCGCCGCCGCCCTGGCCGGTCTCGGGCTCGTCACGGTCGCCCGCCGAAGCCCCTGGAGACCCGCCCAGGCCCCGACCACCAACGTCCAGGCCCCGAGGCCCGTCCCCTCGACCCAAGAGCCCCCGTTGGGCCCTTCCGGCCTGCCCGGGGCCGTCTCCGAGGCCGCACACGAGACCGCCCCCGAGGCCGTCCCTCAGGCCGTCCCTCAGGCCGTACCCGAGGCGGCCTTTGAGGCCGCGGTGCTCGGTGCGGGCCTCGGCCCCGCGACAGAAAGCCCCGAGGCCCCCTCCGCCCGGCACGAACGCCCCCGCCGACGGCGCTCTCACGAACGCCACCGGCGACGACACGCCCCCGCTTCGCCTGGGGACGCGACACCGCAGGGTCGTTCGGTGTACGATCCAGATGCGGTGTAACCGCGTGGTGTGAATCGCTCGGAGAGATGAGGCCCGCGCCTGATGCGTGGCAAGGTCGCGATCGGAGTAGTCGGTACGGCGTGGATGCTGTGTGGCGTGGCCGCTGCACAACAGCCGCCCCCGTCCGCCCTCGCCCTGACCAACCGGGCCCAGGACCTCTACCAGCGGGGCCGGGCCCGCTTCCTCGTGGGCGACTATGCCGCGGCCCTGGAGGCCTTCGAGTCGTCGCTGGAGGCCTTCGAGAGCCCCAATGCCCGGCTCTATCTGGGCCGCACCTACCACCGCCTCGGGCGCCTCCCCGAGGCCTGGGCCACCCTCGACCGGACCGCCCGGGACGCCGCAGCCCGCAGCCTCAACGAGCCCCGCTACGCCCCCACCGCCGCCGCCGCCCGCGAGGAGGCCGAGGCCCTCGCCCCCCACATCGGCAGGCTCTCCCTTGAGGTCTCCCCCGCTCCCGCCGCGTTGACCCTCACCATCAACGCCCACCCCGTGGCCCGGGCCGCCCTCGGGGTGGCCATCCCCGTCGACCCCGGCGACGTGGTGGTCATGGCCCGGGCCCCGGGATTCGCCCCCGCCCTGCAGATCGTCTCGGTCTCGGCCGGAGCCCACGCCACCGTACGCCTCTCCCTCGTGGCCGCGGCCTCTGCCTCCGACGAGGCCGGGCCCCCCCCCGCGCCCGAGGCCTCTGTCGGCCCGGGTCTGTCCCTGACCCCGCCCGGGCCCCGATCGCTGCCCCCGCTCTCCGACGCCGCGGCCCGACGCTCCGGGGCGTGGCGCGGAGCCGGGACCGTGGCCCTGGTGTTCGGGGCCCTCAGCCTCGCCGGAGCCGGGGTCTTGTACTACTTCGCCCGCGAGGATTACCTGGCCCTCGGGGCCCGCACCCAACCCTCCCCCGGCGACGACTCCCGGATCGACCGCGGGATGGCCCTGCAGTACGGGGCCTTCGGGCTCGGAGGGCTCTCGGTGGCCCTGCTGGCGAGCGGTTCGGTGATGCGCTGGGTGTTGGGTCGCCCGCGGAGTGAAGGCCCCCCCGCCTTCTCGGTCGAGCCCACGGCCCGCGGCCTGGCCGTCTCGGGGACGTTCTGATGCCCCGCCGCTACGCGGGGTGGGCCCTCCTGGCCGCCCTCGGGGGCACCGCAGGGTGCCTCGATTTCGAGAAGTTCCGCGTCCCCCTCCTCGGCCTCGACGGCAGCCCCGACAGCGGCCTCGACGGGGCCCCCGACGTCGGCCTCGACGCCTCCACCGACCTCGCCCCCGACGTGCTGCCCGATGTCCCGGTCCGGGTCGACCAGCCCGGGGCCTGCGATCCGGGCCCCGAGGCCCGCGTCCGCCTCGCCCACATGGCCTCGGGCTTCGGGCCCGTGCAGCTCTGCATGCGGCGCAACACCCTGGAGTCTCCCTACGCCGCCGCGGGCGACGTCTTCTGGCCCGCGGGGGGCCTCGCCTACCTCGAGGTGAGCCCGCACATCGTGACCAACGACCGGGTCACCCAGGCCAACGACGCGTGGCAGTTTGCGGTGATCCGGGCCGGGGCCGAGTGCGGGGCCCTGGGCCTGACCACCGTGCCCCTGGCCGCGGTGTCGGTGCGCCTCAACCCCCGCGACCACGCGACCGTGCTCTTCACCTCGCAGCCCACCGTCGAGGGGGGCGTGGTGGGGGCCCTGGGGTTCTTCCCCGACCGGGTGTGCCCGGAGTGCCCCGCGGGGAGCGTCGACGTGCGGGCCGTTCACGCCTCCCTCGGGGCCTCCATCGACCGGCTGTCCTTCGCCATCAGCTACACCACCCCGCCCGATTTCTCCGTGCCCGCGGTCAACGTCTTCTTCGCCAACAACGTGCCCTACGGGGGCACGGCCTTCACCGGCGACGACGGCTTCGACTGTGACACCGCCTGGTGGAGCGCCGCCCTCCTCCCCGACGACTACACCGTGCACTTCTCCGTGCGGGCCCTCGGGGGCGGCGAGATCGCCCGCTCGGCCCCCTACGCCCTGCAGTCCGAGTCCCTGCGGCGCTCGCGGGCGGCCACCCTCTTCTTCGCCGGCGACCCCCCCGGCCCGGGGACCACCCCCGCCACGGCCCAGCGCTTCGTCCTCTGCTACGAGGGCAACCCCCAGGAGGGCGCCCTGGGCTGCGTCGCCATTCCCCTGAACCCCCCGGCGGCCGACGCGGGCCCCGACGCCGCCGCCGACGCCACCGCGGACGCCGCCGCCGACGCGGCTCTCTCGCCCGACGCCACCCCCTCCCTCGACGCCCCGGCTCCCGCGGACGGGCCCCCGGTCGCGACCGATGCGGGCCCCTCGCCCGACGCCGACGACCCGCCCGACGCCGACGACCCGCCCGACGCCGCGACCCCCGCCTGGGACGCGAGCGACGACGCGGGGCCGTAGCCCTGGCAGCCCTGGCAGAGCTCGCGCAGCTGCGGGCGGCCCTGGCCCGCCGGGGGTCAGGGAGGCTCTTTAGCCCGACTGGTCGTCGAAGGTGACGGTGATCCCGTGGCGGGTGCGGATCATGCTCTGGGTGGCGTTGGCGCTGGTCACGGGCGAGGCCGTGTTGGGATTGGGAGCCGACGCGGAGATGATGGGCCGGTCGGGGTCGCCGTCGATGTGCACGAGGAGCACCTCGGTGCCGATGTGCAGCGGAAACTGCACCCCGTACCCGCCGCCGCTGGCGGGTTGGGCCATGCGGATCCACCGGGAGGCCTTGCCCCCCTCCTGGCCCGCCACGTCCCAGGGCAGGACGACCTTGTAGCGCCCCATCTCGTCGAGGGGGGTGGCCCGGTCGCCGTCGGCGGGGGCGTCGATGCGCCCGTGGATGACCCCCACGATGCGCGGACGGGGCGTGACCTGGGGGGCCCGGAAGGGCACCGCGTAGGGGATGGCCACGAAGTCGTTGCGGTAGGCCCGCTCGCCCGAGCCCTCGCCCGTGATCCCCTCCTGCGAGACCTCGTGCACGATCTCGGTGACCACGTACTCCATGTCGTAGCCCGCCAGGGGGTGGCCCTCGAGGGCAAACTTGTCACCCGCCCGCAGGCCCCGGGCCATGCTCGTCCCGCGGTAGGTCTCGCGCTGGGCGAAGTGCTCTTGCGCCCGGAAGCGCCCGAGGCGTTTGCCCCCGGCGGCGTCCTTGAAGTGCTCGCCGTAGTACACCTGCTCGCCGATCCCCGTGGCGTCGACCTCGGTGTCGGCCAGGAGGGGCACGCTCGGGGTGCGGTAGTTGTAGTCGCGCAGGGAGACCTTGGCCGGCACGGTGCGCTGCACCCGGGACAGGGAGCTCACCACCTCGATGGGCCCGGAGATGCCCTGGCGCGGGTCGTAGGCGAGCTGCTCGTAGGTCTCCCGCGGGCGGAAGGCGCTGTTGCCGTCGGTGATGACGAGCTTCGAGCCCTCGTCGGTGTGCTCGAAGAAGTAGAAGAGCCCCTCGTGCTCCATCACCCGGGAGACGAAGTTGAAGTCGGTCTCCTGGTACTGCACCTTGTACTCGTGCTTGGGGTACGAGCCCGTGAGGCGAAACTCGTAGTCGGTCCCGTCGCTCCAGCCCGCGTTGTCGAGCACGTCCTTGACCAGGCCCGGGGCGTCGAGGTCTTGATAGACCCAACTGCCGAAGGTCAGGGTGAGGTCGAACATCTTGGGCACGAGGCGCAGGCGGTACACGACGCGGCCGATGTCGGCCACGGACATGGTCTCGACCTCGCGGATGAACCCGTGGAGCTTGTGCTCCTCGTCCTCGCCGTAGGCGCAGTACGCGGCCTGGGTGAGGAGGGCGTCGATCTGCCCCTGCTCCAGCGGGCCCCCGAAGGTGGTCTCCACCTCCAGCATGAACTCATAGAGTTGGGACAACGACTCGCGCCCGTGGAGCGAGCGCACCCGCACGTCGCCCGCGTCGATCGCGGGGCTACGAAACACCACCGTCAAGTTGGCTGCGTCACCGTCGGACATCGGGGCTCTCCACTACGCTGCGATTGGGGGGATTGTGGTCACGGGGCCGTGACGGGAGCCCCACGATACTCCCCGGCCGCAGAAGTTTCACCCCCCGGGCGGGCGTTATGGCGCGGGGCCCGGCGCATGGACCTGTCGCCCACCACCACCTCGGCGAGGCGACGGAAGCGGGTCCACACGGGCTCCTGGATGTAGGGCAGGCCGAAGCGGGCGCAGAGGGCCTTCACCCGGGGCTGGATCCGGGCCACCTGGGACATCGGGATGTCGGGGAAGAGGTGGTGCTCGATCTGGTAGTTGAGCCACATGTGGAGCCAGTCGGGCAGGTCGCCCCCGGTGGGGTAGTTGACCGACCCGATCACCTGGCGGGCGTAGAATTCCCCCTTCGAACGCGGGCGATCGTCGAAGCGGTACACGTCGTCGCCGGCGTGGTTGGGCCCTACCACGAGGAAGGTGTGGAGATTGGTGACCAGCTCGGCCCCGAGGGAGTTGCAGAAGGCGCTCAGGACGGCCCAGGGCCCCAAAGGGAGGTAGAGGGCGGGCAGGGCCACAAACTGCAGGGCTGCGTAGGGGAGGTATCCCCGGACCAGGACCTGGGCATAGAGGGGGAAGAAGCCCATCCGGGGGCGGTCGGTGCGAGGCTCGTGGCGGGTGAGCCAGGCCTCGAGGGTGGCCGGGGCGTAGTACGAGGCCTTCCAGGTGAGGGCCAGGGCCGCGAAGATGGCCCACCGTACGGGCCGCGGAACCCACGGGTGGCGCACCCACTCCGCGTTGCGCTCGACGAGGTCGGGGTCGCGCTCCTCCCCCGTGTTCTGGTGGTGGAGGATGTTGTGCTCGTAGATCCACGCAGCGGGGGGCATCCAGTCGGGCCAGTCGACGAAGCGCCGCCACCCCCGCGCGAACCCCTTCGACGTGTACGCGGGCGGAACCCCCGGGACCTTGTCGTACCCCCGGTGCCCCACGTGGTGCATGACCATCCACCGGCTCGACCGGCCCAGGCCCAGGGCCACCATGCTCAGGGGGTTGGGGGCCATCCACGCCGTGGCCAGCCCCACCCCCGTGGCCATCCTCCCCCAGCCCTCGACCTTGCGCAGGTGCCGGAAATCTTCAGGGCCCAGGGAGGCCTCGATCTCCGCCCGCAAGGCCTTGAGGGCCGTATAGAATCCTTCCAGATCGACCCCTCGCAGGGGATCGTGGCCCGTCTCCGTCCGCTCAGCCTCGTGCACAGCGGGCGGGAAACTAGTCCAGGGCCGCACGCGGCGCCCACCCATTTTTGTTACCCTCCCGCCTCGTGCGCATCACCGTCACCGTCGCCCCTGCGGTCGCCCGGGCCTTGCGCGGCCTCGACCCCCCGTCCCCCGCCTCCCGTGCCCTCGAAGCCCGGGCGGCCCGGGTGGGCCTGACCCTCGCCCCGCAACATCCCCGGACCACCGACGAGCCTCTGGCCGGGATGTTCGTGGCCACCCTCGGGCCCGGTCACCCTCTGCCCGAGGCCCTCGCCACCCTGCGCGCAGACCCCTCCGTCGAAGGGGCCTGGGCCCCGCCCCCGGACGCCCTGCCATGAACGCCCTCCGCCAGCTCATCGTGGTCGTGGCCCCCACCGCCCTGCGGGGCTGCTTCTCGGCCCTCCAGGCCGCCCTCGGCCACGCCACCCTGGGCCCCCTCGTTCACAGCGGCGACGCGGCCCTGCAGGCCTTCCACACGGTCGAGGCCCCCGACGCCGACCTCGACGCCCTCGCCGTCCGGCTCCGGGCCCTGCCCTTCGTCGACGGGGCCTACGTCAAACCCGCCGACCAGCTCCCCGTGTGCATCCTGCCTCCGCCGAGGAGACGCCCGGGCGGAGATCCCTCGCCCGATTTTACCGGGCGCCAGGGGTACCTCGGACCGGCCCCCGAAGGGGTCGACGCCGCGGCCGCGTGGGCGGTGCCGGGGGGGCGCGGGGCGGGGGTTCATGTCGTGGACATCGAAGGGGGGTGGGACTTTGACCACGAAGACCTGCAGGAGAACACCGGCGGCGTGATCGGCGGGGTCCCGTACCCCGAGCGCTACTGGCGCGACCACGGGACGGCCGTCCTCGGGGTCATCGCCGGCGACGCCAACGGCTTCGGCGTCACGGGCATCGCCCCGGAGACCCGGGTGAGCGCCATCTCCCACCGCGGACGCGGCACGGCCCCGGCCATCTTCGACGCGGTGGAGGCCCTCACCCCGGGCGACATGGTGCTGGTCGAGGCCCACCGCCCGGGCCCCCGGTTTGACTTCGCCCCGCGCCCCGACCAGCGCGGGTACATCCCCGTGGAGTGGTGGCCCGACGACCTCGCGGTGATCCAATACGCCGCCCGCAAGGGCGTGATCGTGATCGAGGCCGCAGGCAACGGGGCCGAAGACCTCGACGACCCGCTCTACGACAAACCCGCCGAGGGTTTTCCCCGCAGTTGGGTCAACCCCCTGGGCCGGGCCGTCGACACCGGCTCCCTCTTCGTCGGCGCCGGGGCCCCTCCGCCCGGCACCCACGGCCGCACCCTCTACGGCCCCGACCGCAGCCGGCTGGAGTTTTCCAACTACGGGTCCAGCGTCGACGCCCAGGGATGGGGCCGGGAGGTCACCACCACGGGCTACGGCGACCTCCAGGAGCGCGGCGAACACCGGGCCTACACCGACCTGTTCTCGGGCACCTCCAGCGCCTCGCCCGTCGTAGTCGGGGCCCTGGCCTGCGTGCAGGGCATCCTCCGAGCCCGCGGTCGGGCGCCCCTCACGGCCCTCCAGGCCCGCGTCCTGCTTCGTACGAGCGGGTCGCCGCAGCAAGACCGCCGGGGCGTCCCGGCCGAGGAGACCCCCATCGGGCTGCGGCCTGATCTACGGCAGATGCTCGCGGCCCTCGACGCCCGCCCCATCCCTGTGGCCCCCGACGACGCCCGGACCCGGCTGTGGCTGGCCACCGACTGGACCCGCGGCCCGGTCGATCTCTACGGCCTCACCACGGGCCCGACCCCGAGCGGTCGCATCGAACTGATCGTGCTCGACGGGGGCGACGGTCTGCGCTCACTGCGCGGGCGCTTCGTCACGGCCATCGAGGCCCACGCGGGCCGGGCGATGGGGTGGGCCCTGGCCGGCAACGACACGTGGATGCCCGACCTGCACGCCATCGACCTGGGCCTACCGCACGCGGCGGAGGCCACGGTGCGGGTCCTGCGCGCGGAGGACGGGTACAGCACGGTGCGAGAGGTCCGGCGGGTCGCACGGGCCGAGGCCCAGGCCATGGCCCAGAGGCAGGCGGAGGGGGCGCGGGGGCTGGTGTTCTGGGACGACCCCGACGACGACGGGGAGCCGAGCCTGTACGCGCTGCAGGAGGGTGTCTTCGGGTGGGGGGTTACCGCGCAGCGGTAGCGGGGGCCGCGGCGGGCGGGGCCTCGGCGTCGTAGCGCAGGCCGCGGAGGGCGTCGACGAGCTGCGAGCGCAGGACCGAGGCGTCTCCCGCGCGGGTGGCGAGGTCGCGGGAGAGGGCCGCGTGGCGGGTCATCGAGGCCGTGAGCTGCCCCGTGAGCCGCGTGCGGAGGGCCGTCCGGGCCGCGTCGGTGACCGTGCCGAGGGTGCGCAGGGTCTCGCGGATCTCGGCGTTGCGCTCGGCGACGTCGCGGAGCTGCACGCGGATCTCCTCGGCCTCGCGCTCGGCCCGGGCGAGGGCGTTGCGCTGGTCGAGGATGGCCGTCAGGCCCTGGCGCATCGCCGCGGGCGTGGCCGTGAGGTAGGGGCCGAGGTCGGTCGAGACGTCGTCGAGGAGAGACAACGTGCGCTGCACAGGGCGGGTCTGTTCGAGGCTGACCGCGCTCTCGCGCCGGGGCGTCAGCGGGATCGGGACGAGGTCGGCCTCGCGCCCCGGTTCGCTCTCGGGGGGCAGCGACCGGGCGGTGTAGCCCGGGAGGCGCCCGTGGCGCAGAAAGACCCGCGACGGAGCCTGGGCCCCAGGCTGGATCGTGTACCGCGTCGCCCGCACGAGGGTGTCTTCCAGCACGACCTCGGACCGCGCCGCAGACACGATGCGCAAGGGCTCGCGGCGTTCGCTGGACTCGGTCGACACCGTGGTGCTCGAGTCGATGGCGTACGGGACGAAGGTGGTCTCGCCGTCGTGGAGGCGCTGGAGGAGGCCCTCGCCGGCGAAGGTTCCGCCGGCGAAGAGGGCCACGGGGCCGGGCAGGAGGGTGAGGCCCGTGGCGTTGCGGAGGCGGGCCGCGCGGTAGGGGTGCTCCCGGCTCGCGGGGGACGCCGCCTCAGGCCGAAACAAGTACACGTCCTCGCCTGGGACCTCCCGGCTCGCGATGGTCACCAGGGCCGCCGAGCCCGCGGCGATGCTCACGGGTTCGGCCACGGTGAAGCGGGTGGCCCCGGCGTACTCGCGTACGCTCGCGTCGGGGGCGGCGCTGCGGGACAGAGCCGCGACGGTCACCCCCGCGGGCGGGGTGCTCGCGTCGTCGGAGGGTTCGGTCGGGACCTGGAAGGACACCGCGCGGTTGCGGGCCCGATCGGCGGGGGTAAGTCCCGACGAGACCGGCCGGGTGGCCCCGAAGGAGCGGGTGCGGAGGCGCTCGGCGGCGATGCCCAGGGCGATCATCCGGGCCCGCACCGTGGCCGCGCGGTTGAGGGCGAGGGACCACGGGTCGGCCTCGTCGTCGGAGGCGTTTCCCTGGAGCTCGACGCGCTGAATCTGGGGGTTGTTGCGGAGGGTGGCCACGATGGCCTCGAGCACGGGCACCGCGGGGGGCGCGATCTCGACCGCGTTGTGGGCAAAGAACACGCTCTGCGGGATGCGGATCTCCTGCGACGCCACCACCACCCGGCCCGTGTCGGGGCAGCCGTCGTCGTCTTCCTGGCCGTTGAAGGTCTCGGGCTGTTCGGGGCAGCGGTCGGTCGCGTCGGCGATGCCGTCTCCGTCGCGGTCGGCGCGGCCTTGATCGGCACGGACCCCGCGGCGCTCGTCCTCGGCGCCGTTCTGGTTTTCACGGTCGCGGCCCCGCGACTGCTCGGACACCACGGGGGCGTTGGCCACGGGGGACACGAGGCGCCCGGAGGCGTCGGGACGGGCCGTAAACGACGGCGTACGGAGCCGAAACGAGAACGACAGGGGGGCCCCCGTGGCGAGGGTCATGTCGACGGCGTTCCAGTCTTCGTCGGAGGAGTTGTGCAGGAGGGCCCAGATCTGCAGGAGGGCGGGGGCTCCCTCGCGCTCGGGCAGGACCACCCGGTACGTAGCCTGCCAGTTGGCCGTCGGGACGGCGTAGGCCACCATCAGGTCGCGGGGTCGGGCGTCGGGCAGGCGCAGGTCGAGGGTCACCCGCTCGTCCCGCGCGTTCTGCTCCGTGACGTGCGGAACCCCCGCGGCCACCACGGTCTGCCGCGACCGGTCCCCCCGCTCGATGACGGTGAGGGTGGTGAGCACGTCGTCGACCTCGTGGGTGCGGAGCCGCAGGGCGAGCCGGTCGCCGGTGACCCGTCCGGTGCGTTCGAAGTACCCGCTCCCGCTCTGGTTGAGGACCACCCGGCGCAGGGCCAGGAGCGGCGACGGACCCCGCGACGCGCAGCCCATCAGGGCCCCGAGCACGAGGAGATGACACACACGGCGCGACGAAGAGGGAGTCCCCATGGGCCGAGTCTACACTCAGACCCCGCGCCACCCGCGGACGGAGTCGGGTCGGTCGGCGGGGCCGAGGTGCACCACCGGCAGGTCGGGCAGGCTCGGGTCGCCCGCGAACACGCTCGACTGCTTCTCCTTCGCGATGGCGAACACGCTCTTGATCCTGGCGAGAATGCCCGACCCCTCCACCGCCCGGGCGTCGTCGCGGTAGTAGTCAAACCACGGGAGGTTGTAACGACGGTACTCGTCCGCCGTCACGGGCGGCTGCGGCGGGTCTTCGCCCGTGCATGCCCGCCACGCCTGGGAGTTGAGGACGTGGACGAAGCAGGCCTCGCCGAGGTCGAGGGCGTAGTCATCGAGGGGTCGGGGGTCATGGAAGATCTCCTGCTTCATGCGCCCGCCGGCCCCGAGGCCCATGGCCCCTGGAGCCGCGGCGGACGGGGCCGCGCACGGGGGCGGGGGGCCGAACGCCATCGAGTACATCCGCTCGGGCGCAGGCGGGATCACCGGCTGCGGCAGGAGCCCCGGGAGCACCGCGTCGAGGCCGCGCGGCAGCCGAGGCTCCAGCTCCCGAAACCGCGCCCCATCGCCGAGCGGAACCACCCCCACCTGCACCCCGCCCTGCTTCGCCTCCCCGGTGATCTGCTCCTCGGCGGTGTATCCCTGCCCGAGGGGCATGGCCACAAACTGCCGCACCACCCCCTTCTCCACGCAGAACCCGTCGAGCCACGGCTGCCCCGGCACGACGACGTAATCCTGCGGGGTCTTGTGCAGCCCTCCCTGCCACGCCTCGCCGTGGACCGCGTTGATCCCCCCGGCCCCGATCTTCACGGCCCCGGCCATCGCCCCGGAGTAGGCCACGGAGAAGTTCAGCCACAGGGCCTCACCCTGGTACATGGGCATCGCGATGCCGCCGCGGGCCTTCCACGCCGCGGGGGTCGTCCCGCCGAGGTCCTCGATGCGCCGCAGGGGAAAGGCCCCGAGCCCGGGAGGCAATGGGTGGTCCCTGCCGTCGTCGGGCAGGCGCAGGGTGCGCTGAAACACCACCGACACACCGACAGCCCCGCGCTCGGTAGGTTTGCCCCCCGCGGCGTCCCACACCGCGGCCTCGTATGCGGCGGCCACCGAGGCGTCGGTGAGGCCGTCGAGGGCCGACCGGGCCGCGCGCAGGTAGGTCTCGTCCTGGTCGTTGTACGGATGCCGGGTGAGCAGGCCCGCGAAGGCCGCCTGGCGGTCTTCGGCCAGCACCCGCGGGGTCCACGTGTCGAGGAAACCCCGCAGCCTCCCCTCCAACCTGCGCTCCACCTCCGGAAACGAGAAGGTCAACCTGTCGCCAGTCACCGTGATCATCGTCGAGGCTCCTCCTTTGGCCCGTTGACGGTACCCCGCAACGGGGGCCCATTTCCACCTGCGCCCTCTTGACCCCAGACGGGAGCATTGGGTAGGCAGTCGCCCTCCCGCGGCGGCCCGAATACGCCCCGCGGACCGATCGGCCGCGAAAGGGCCCCGCAATGCAACGATGGATTCTCGGCGTGTTTCTCGTGCTCGGCGCCTGCAAGCCCGCGACCCCCGGAGCGGGCGACGCGGCCACGGCGACGACCGCGGGCGGCACCCTGCGCACGGACGATGAGCGCACCCTCTACGCCCTCGGCCTGGTGATGGGCCAGCGGATGGCTCCCTTCAACCTCACGGGCCCCGAGCTGGCCATCGTGCAGCGCGGGATCGCGGCCCAGGTCACCGGGGCCACCCCCGAGGTCAACGTCCAGGAGTGGGGCCCCCGCATCGACCAGATGGCCCGCACCCGCGGCGAAGCCCGCTCGGCCCAGGAGCGCACCCGCGGCCAGGCCTACGCCGCCCGCATGGCCCAGGAGGAAGGGGCCGTACGCCTGCCCTCGGGGCTCATCTTCCGCCAGCTCCGGCCCGGCACCGGGCCTCAGCCCACGGCCGCCGACACCGTCCGGGTCCACTACCGCGGGACCCTCATGGACGGCACCGTCTTCGACGAGTCGTACAACCGCGGAGAGCCTGTGGAGTTTCCCCTCAGCGGCGTGATCCCCTGCTGGACCGAGGGCGTAGCCCGGATGACCGTGGGCTCCAAGGCCAAGCTCATCTGCCCCCCCGACATCGCCTACGGCGACCGGGCCCAACGTACGATCCCCGCGGGGTCGACCCTCACCTTCGAGGTCGAGCTCCTCGGGATCACCCCCGCCGCGGCCCCCGCCCCCGGGGCGACCCCCGACCCGACCAGCCCCACCAGTCCCACCGCCCCGCCCAACCCCGCCGCCCCGCCGCCTTCCCACCCCTGACCCCCCTACGCCGCGGCCCCCAGGGCCCGCCCGGCCGCGGCCACCCCGCCCGCCACGCACTCCGCCACCCCGGCCCCGCCCCACGCGGCCCCCGCCAGGACCACCCCGGTCTCGGCGAGGGGCTCAGACACCCGGGCCACCCGCGCCCCGTGACCCGGGGCAAACTGCGGAATGGCCCGCGCGATCTTCACCACCCTCGACCACCGCGGGACAGCCTCCAACCCCGTCAGGGTGCGCAGGTCGGACCGCACGGTCTCGACCAGGGCCGCGTCGTCGGCCTCGAGGGCTTCAGGCATCAACGAACAACGCACCGTCACCGTACCCCGCGGGGCCCTGCCCGGAAACTTCCGGCTCGACCACGTACAGGCCCGCACCGACAGCCCCTCCGAGGCCGCCACCACCAGCCCCGGAAGCTCCCCCACAGGGCCCACCCCCGCCTCGTCAAAGCCCAGGGTCAGATGCACCGCGGGCACATACTTCACTGCCCCCGCCTCGTCCGAAGCCTCCGCGTCGAAGCCCTCCAACAGCCCCGCGCTCCCATAGGCCGGCACGGCCATCACCACCCGGTCGACCTCCACCCGGCTCCCGTCTCCGAGCCGCAGGGTCACGCCCCCTGCCTCCCGCGACACCGACCGCACCGCACACCCCAACCGAACCCGCTCCCCCAACACCTCCGCCATCGCCCCAGGGAGGGCCGCCATGCCCTCCCCGAAGCTCACCATGCCCCCAGGGCGGCGCGCGCCTCCGGGGCCCTTCCTGCCCCCGCGACGTGACCAGGCCTCGCGCAGCATGGCCGCGGTGAGGCTGCCGTGGGTGCGCTCCATGGCCACGAGTTGGGGCAGGGTGGCGTGGGCGCTCATCTCGGCCGGGTCGGCCCCGCGGATGCCGTGCAACAAGGGCCGGATCATCCGGTCGAGCACGGCCCGCCCCATCCTGCGCGCGACGAAGTCCTCGACGGTCTCGTCCTCGGGGCTCCTCCGGGCCGGGACGAAGCCCTCCACCGCCAGCCGGGCCCTGCCCGACCACGGCAACAACCCCGACCCCATCACCCCCCCCACGCTCCCCAACCCCGGAACCAACACCCCCATCGGCAACGGATGCCGCGCCCCGTCGATGACCACCCGGCTCCCGAGGGCCCGCGACGGGGCCAGGGTCTCCAACCCCAGGGCGTGGGTGAGGGTGTCGACCTCCGCCCGCCCCGCCATCATCGCGTCGGGCCCCCGCTCCAGGAGGCACCCGTCGGGGGTGAGCTCGGTGTGCACAAGCCCTCCCACCCGTGCGCCCGCCTCGAGAACCACCACCTCCAGGTCGGGCCGCGACCGCACGAGGGCGTAGGCCGCCGAGAGTCCCGCCATCCCGGCCCCGATCACCGCCACCCGACCTACTGCCTGCGTACTCATTGGGGCGGGCCCTGTGCAAACCCCGTTCGCAGGGCGCCCTCGGGCCGCACCGAAGGGCTTCGGGCGCGACGAAGACCGCCGTCCCCGCGCAACTGCTGCGGCGGGCGCACAACCCGACGGCACGGGGGCGCACGATGGTGTCTGTTCGGCCGATGGGCAATTGGGGTAAAGCCCGTCCCAGGAGGATCACGATGACCGCTGAGTCTGCCGCTGTTCCGGGGGTGCGCGTGGTGGGGGGGATCCACGAGCTGACCGAGCCCATCGCCTCGCCGTACAGCAACCACGACCTCGCCCCCACCTCCACGGCCGAGCGCAAGTGGGCCATGAAGGACATCGCCGCCCTGTGGATCTCCATGTCCGCGTGCGTCCCCACCTACATGCTCGCCTCCTCCCTCATCTCCGAAGGGATGAACTGGTGGCAGGCCGTCCTCACCATCTTCCTGGGCAACACCATCGTGTTGTTCCCGATGATCCTCAACGCCCACGCGGGCACCAAGTACGGCATCCCCTTCCCGGTCTACTGCCGGGCCTCGTTCGGGGTCCTGGGGGCCAATGTTCCGGCCATCTTGCGGGCCCTGGTGGCCTGCGGCTGGTTCGGGATCCAGTCCTGGATCGGGGGTTGGGCCATCTACAAGATCCTGGCGGTCTTCATCCCGAGCCTGGCCACCTGGCCCAACCTCCCCGTCCTCGGGATCAGCCTGCCCCAGTTTGTGACCTTCCTCCTCTTCTGGGGGCTCAACCTCTACGTCATCAAACGTGGGATCGAGTCGATCCGGGTCCTCCTCAACATCAAGGCCCCCCTCCTGATCGTCCTGGGTCTGGCCCTCCTGACCTGGGCCTACCAGCGGGCCGGGGGCTTCGGGACGATGCTGGCCCAACCCTCCGCCTTCGCCGAAGGAGGGCGCAAGGCCGGACAGTTCTGGACCTTCTTCTTCCCCGCTCTCACGGGCATGATCGGGTTCTGGGCGACCCTGTCGCTCAACATCCCGGACTTCACCCGGTACGCCTATTCGCAGCGCGATCAGGTGTGGGGACAGGCCCTGGGGTTGCCCACCACCATGGGGCTCTACTCCTTCATCGGGGTGGCCGTGACCTCGGCCACGGTGGTGATCTACGGCGAGTCGATCTGGGACCCGGTGGTCCTGGTCACGCGCTTTCGTAACCCGGTCGTGCTGGTGGTGGCCCTGGCCTCCCTGTGCATCGCGACCCTGGCGACCAACATCGCGGCCAACGTGGTGTCGCCCGCCAACGATTTCGCCAACATCGCCCCGGCCCGCATCGACTTCCGGCGGGGCGGGTACATCACCGGGTTTCTGGGCCTGATCATCATGCCCTGGAAGCTCGTGGCCGACCCCACGGGGTACATCTTCACCTGGCTTGTCGGCTACTCGGCCCTCCTCGGGTCGATCGGGGGCGTGCTCATCGCCGACTACTTCGTGCTGCGACGCACCGTGCTCGACCTGCCCGGCCTGTACCAGAAGGACGGCCCCTACTGGTTCCGCGGCGGATGGAACCCCGCGGCCTTCGTGGCCCTCGTGGCGGGCATCGCCCCGAACCTCCCCGGGTTTCTGGGCACGGTGCGGTGGGCCCACGTCTCGCCCTTCTGGATGTCGCTCTACCACTACGCCTGGTTTGTAGGCTTCGTGATCTCGTTCGGGGTGTACCTCGGGGCGACGCGCCTCCTCGGCACGATGCCCGTCCCGACACCCGTCCCGGCGCCCGTCCCAGCACGCGGCTGATGGGGAAGCAGATGTCCCATGGGTGCTGCCAGACAAAGTCCGTGAGGATGCGCAGCATTCAAGAGAAGGCTTTGACATTGTTCAGACCACGGCTATCCTCTGACGCGGAGGCCGCCTGATGATCTCTTCCAAAAAGCTGGGTGAGCGCCTCGAAGCGGCGCGGAAGAGTCTTCGGCTGACGCAGGCCGAGGTCGCCCAGCGCCTCGGCGTGCCCCGGCAAGCCGTGATCGCGATGGAGAAGGGCGAACGCCGACCTTCCAACGAGCACCTGGTTGCACTCTCTGCGGCGTTGAATGTGAGTGTGCACGAGCTGGTTCGGGAGCGCTTCGTTCGCGCCGAGGCGTCCCCGCGGTTTCGGGCAGGGCGGAGGGCTGACGCAGAGGCCCTCCAGCAAGCAGAACGCGAGCTCGTGCGGGCCGGGCAACGTTACGCAGAGCTCGAACAGATGCTCGGGATCGTTCGCTCACCAGCCCCGCTTGAGAGCGTGCTGGCCTGGCAGGCGGGCTCCGCCGCCGACAAGCTCGACCCGAAGCTCGCGGGCGAGGACGCCGCGAAGGCGGTGCGTCAGGCGCTGGGCCTTGGGGACGCTCCAGCGCTCGCACTCGACGGTCTCCTAGAGCGTGCGGCCGGCCTTCGGATCTTCAACCTCGTGCTGCCCGCGGACACGGCGGCGCTCTTCCTCTGGTCGGACGAGTTGGGTGGATGTGTCGGCATCAACGCCAGGCATCCCTACGAGCGACGGCGCTGGTCACTCGCCCACGAAGCCGGGCACTTCCTGAGGGATCGGGAGGCCGGGGACGTGCTGCCGACGCCTGGATTCGATCCCAAGGATCCGAGCGAGGCATTCGCCGACGCCTTCGCGCGCGCGCTCCTGCTTCCGGCCGAGGCCATCTCGCGGCTGTTCGCGGACAAGGTTCGGGCCAATGGCGGCGCGTTCGCGGCTGCCGACATCGTAGCGATGGCCCATGGGTACGAGGTCTCGTTCCAGGCCATGACGCTCCGCCTCGAAGACCGCTCCCTCCTGCCACGAGGTACGTGGGAGCGGCTGCTGGCGCAGAACGTTCGGCCACGTGAAGTGGAAACCAGGCTCGGGCTCGGACGCCCGGCGCGGAAGCCTCCCCCTACGTTTCCCGACCGTTATGTGAGCCTCGCCCTGGAAGCCTTCGAGCGCGAGCTCCTGGGAGACGGGGATCTGGCCGAGTACCTCGCCACCGACCGGGTGAGCGCGCGACGGTTGTATGAAGAACGCCGCCGTCAAGACCTCGACGACGAACGCGTCGTAGATCTGGATCTTGGGCTTGATTTTCTGAGCGTTGCATAGAGAGTGCTGACGGCGGATGCCCTCCACGCTCGCGGTCGACGCCTGCTGCCTTCTCAACCTCCTCGCGACGAGCCGCGAGGTCGAGATCGTGACCGCGTTGGGTGTCGTCCTGGTCACGACCGCCCACGCACGATCTGAGGTTCAGTACCTCGGCGGACCGTCCGACGACGAGGGCCGACCGACACGAATCCCCACGAGTACGAGCTCCCTGGAAAGGGACGGTCAACTCGTCGTCACGGCGCTCGACGCAGCGGCCACCGAGGTGTTCGTCCAAGCGGCGGAGCAGCTCCGCGATGCAGACGCATCGGTCGTCGCCCTCGCAGCATCGCAGAATCTCCCGCTCGCCTCGGACGACCGTAGGCTACGGAAAGTCGTGCAGTCGACCTTCCCTACGATCGAGCTCCACGGGACGCTCGGGATCGTGCGGACGGCGGCGGCACGTGCAGGCTGGGACGACGAGACGCTGCGCGCGGTCGCCCGCCATCTGCGCACCCGAGGGCACTTCCAAGCGCCGAAGGGAGATCCCGACCACGCGTGGTTTGCCGCACTGCTGCGTTGATCGCGCCCCCGTAGGTCACCCCCCCGCAGCCTTGGGCCCGGTCCTGAGGCCCGCGAGCACGCCCCGTACGTCCTTCACGTGCTGGTCGATGTTGAGCATCTCGTGCCGAAACACCCCGCGTACCACGCCCTCTCCGTCGATCACGAAGGTCACGCGCTTCGACACCGCGATCAGCCCCCCGAGCCACGTGGCCCCGAAGGCCTTGGCCATCGACCCGTCGTCGGTCACGAGGTCGTAGGGGAGCCGGTACTCCTCGCGAAACCTGCGGTGCGAGGCCGGATCGTCGCGGCTCACCCCGAGGATGGTCGCCCCCTTGTCGGCCGATAGTTCCTTGAAGGCGTCCCGAAACGAGCACACCTCGGTGGTGCAGCCCGGGGTAAAATCCTTGGGGTAGAAGAACAACACGAGGGGTGTCCCGCGGTGGTCCTGCACCCGAAACACACTGCCGTCCGACAACACCCCGCCCACATCCGGGGCCCGTGACCCTACCTGAACACTCATGGCGTACGCTCTCCGTGCGCGACGAACCCTTCCGTGCGCCCCCGTGCGATGCCACACCCCGGCCGTCGGTGTCATGCCCCGCGCGTGCATCCCCGTCGGAACCTCCCGCCCCCCGCCGTTGTCCCGGCCGACACCCCCGATGAATCCCGCCGCCGCCCTCCCCGCCCGACCTCGCCCCCTGGGCGCCCTCCTCGCCCTCCTCGCCCTCGGGATCGGCCTCCCGCAAGCCCTCAGCCAACCGCGGCCCACGCCCGACCCCGCCCCGTCTCCCACGGTCGCCCTGCGGGTCCAGATCACCGCCCCGAGCGCGGGGGTCGTGCACACGGGGGACGTCCTCCAGCTCCGGGCCCACGTGAGCGACCCCACCGTGCAGACCGCCCTCCTCACCGCCCACGGGATGACCTACGAGGTGCCCGTCGCGGCCGGGGAGATCACACAAAACGTCGTGGTCCTGCCCGGCAACAACCGCGTCGGGGTCACCGTGCAACGCGGAACCCTCACCGCCCGCGACAGCCTCACCTTCTTCGCCCAGGGCCAGCCCGTCGAGCTCGTGGTCCTCCTGTCCTGGGCCGCCCGCGGCGAGATCATCGACCTGTGGGTCCGCGAACCCGACGGCGAGACCTGCAAATGGGACCACCGCGAGACCGGACACGGCGGACGACTGCTCGACTTCTCCGCAGAGGCCATCGGGTTTGGCTCGCAGGCCTACCTCCGGCCCTCCGTGGCCGCGGGGCGGTATCGCATCAAGGTCCATTACTGGGCCGCGGGTGCGCGGGAGGAGACCCGCACGGGGGCCGACCTCGACGAGGCCCTCACGGCCCTGCACGCCCTCGACGCCGACGCGGGCGCCCCTTCTTCCGAAGCACAAAACACTCGCCGCAACCTCGAGGCCCGGCTCCGTCAGTGGGGCCGTCCCGCGGGGCCGCAGACCCCCGTCCACGCCGAGGTCCTGCTCTTCCCCAACACCCCCTCCGAACGCCGCTGGCGCTTCGACCTCACCACCCAACGCACCGGCCAGCTCCAGACCCTGGGCGAGGTCGAGATCACCGACGCGATGCTCCGGGCCGCACGGGCGGTGCCGCGATGAAGGCCCGCATCGTACTCTTCCTCGGGCTCGTCGGGCTCCTCCCCGCGGGGGCCCACGCCTTCGGGCCCCGCGACCTGAGCCTCCCCCTCGCGCGCCCCGGCCGCAACTTCCTCCTCCTCGACGCCGAACAACGCGCCCTGCCCGGGACCGAGGCCCGCGTGCGGGTTCAGCTTCGTGGCGGAGGGCCCGTACGCCTCGCCGTCTTCCGCCTGCACGACCCCGCCGCCTGGATCGCCCAGGCCGGAAACCCCGACGGCCTCGTGGTGGCCGACACCCCCGCGGGACGGGCCGCAGAGGCGCTCGTCGCCGCCGACAGCGCCACGCCCCGGGCGGGCGAGGGCATGACCCTCGTGCGGGTGCAGAACGCCGCCCTTACGGCCGCCCCTGCGCGGCGTACGGGCCCCAACGAGGCCGAGGCCTACGACGGCAACGACGCCGACGAGGGCACGGTCGAGACCCGCTGGGTACGGGCCGGGCGATGGGCCGACACCCGGGTCTCCCTCGGAACCCTCCCCGCAGGCCTCTACCTCGTGCGGGCCCACGTCGGAGCCTACGCCGCCAACACCCTGCTCGCCGTGAGCGACCTCACCCTCCTCGTGCGGCGCGGCGACCGCAACGACACCGCCGTCGTCGCCGACGGAGAGGGACGCCCGCAGGCGGGGGTTCCCGTCCAGGTGTGGGACCACGGGAGGCTCACGGCCGTGCGGGTGAGCGACGCCCGGGGGGAGGTGCGGTTTGTGGGGAGCGACGTGCCCGCGCGGCGGTTTGTGGCGTGGCAGGGCGGAGCCTGGGCCTGGGCCGACGCACGACACGCCCGCTTCGACGCCTGCGACCCGCGGGTGTACCTCGACCCGGGACGTCCCGTGTTTCGCCCCGGGGAGACCGTCCACCTGCGGGGCCACGCCCGAGGCTGCCCCGGCGGTCCGAGCGGGCGCGAAGGGCCCCTCGCGGGCGTCGCCGTGCGGCTGTACGACACCGACCACGACCCCGAAGACACCGACAACCCCCACGAACCCGTGGCCGAGGTCCGCACCGACGCCCACGGCGACTTCGTGGCCGAGTTTGAAGCCCGCACCACCACCCTGCGGGCCGCGCTCCTGGGGCGCTCCCACGTGCGGACGGTGGTCCTCGACGGGCGCAGGCTGCCGCAGCGATCGTTGCGGATCTCCCTCGACCGCGCGTACGCCGTACCCGGCGAGACCGTACACGTCCGGGCCCACGACGACGCGGGCGGATGGACCCGGCCTGTCTCGGTCACCTTCACCCTGGGCGACCAACGGGTGCAGGCCTCCGCGGGCCCGGGGCGATCGGCCGAGGCGAGCTTCGTGATCGGACCCACCGACGAGGCCCTGAGCCGTACGGTCATCACGGCCACCCTGTCCGAGGGACACGCCCTCACCCTGGCCCAGACCGACCTGTGGGTGGGGCGCACCCATCGGGTGTTGCAGATGGTTCCGGCGGGGAGCGTGGGGGCGGCCGAGGGCACGACGGGGGTCAACCTGCGCGCCGAAGACCTCGGCGGGGTCGCCCAGGCCGAGTCGGTCGCGGTGGCCGTGTTTGGCAGCGACGGTAACCGCCCGGTGGGCCCGGCCCGCTGGACCACCACGGCCCAGACCCTGACCACGGGAGACACCACGGTGGCCGTACGCACCCCGGGCGCGGGCCCGTGGTGGGTGACGGCCCGGAGCCTGCGGGTCCCAGGGGCCACGGCCAGCACGGTGCTTTGGGACCGTCCGCGCTCGCCCGACCTCGGGGCCCGGGGGGTCCTCGGGCTGCGCACGACCACGGAGCACGCGGTGGCAGGACGCGGGCTCGGGGTCGAGCTTCAGCGCCCCGCGGGCGGAGCCACCTGGGTCTCCCTGGAGCAGTCGGGGGTGTGGGCGAGCGCCTGGGTTGCGGCCGACGAGAGCCCCGTGGGGCGGGCGTGGCGTACGGCCCTGGCGGTCCCCGTGGAGGCCCAAGGGGGGGCTACGGTGGTGGCCACGCATCTGCGCGGCGGGGCCCTCACCACGGCCACGGCGGCCCTGCGGGTCGACGCCGCGCCCCCGGTGGAGCTGCGGGTCAGCACCCCGCGGCGGGTCTTCGCGACGGGGGCCTCGATGCGGGTCACCGTGGCAGCCCAGAGCCCCGACGCGAGCCCCCGCGACGGCGTGATCTCCCTGTGGATGGCCGACGCCGGGTACTGGGACATGGCCGAGGACACCCACCCTGCGCCCGACGCGATCCTCGGGCTCCCGGGGCGTCCTGCGAGCGCGGGAGACAGCACCCACCCTCGCGCCTGGGGCTCCGACGAGGGGCGCCTCCTCGACCCCGTCGCCCGCTTCAACGACGAACCCCTGCCCGAGCTCTCGCCCTTCGACCTGTGGACCTCGGGGGCCGAGCTGGTCTCTCTGCGGGCCACGGGGGGGCTCCCGGCCCTGGCCCGGGCCCTGGCCCTGCGGGTGGGGCTGCGCGGAGCCGTGGTGTGCCCCGCCCAGGCCGACGTACATGCCCGGGCTACCCTGGAGGCCCGGGATGTCCCGTGGGATTTGTTGGCGGCACGTCTGGCCGACCGCACCGAGACCCACGCGTGGGTGCAGGGTGAGGTCCTCCAGCTCTCGTGCGGACCGGGGCCCGTGTCCTCCTCGGGCGGACTCATGGGGCACGGGTCGGGCTCGGGTTCGGGCTTCGGGTCGGGCTCGGGGGGACACCCGCGGGCCCAGGAGCTTCGGGGCGACCTCTTCTTCCTGGGAACCCGACGTCTCGGGCCCACGGGACGCACGGAGGTGGACATCCCGTTGCCCGCGCATCCGGGTCGATGGCGGGTGCAGGCCATGGTGATCGCGGACGACGGACGGGGCGACCGGGCCCACGCGGTGGTGACCACGACCCGCACGATGGAGGCCCGGGTCGAGCTCCCTCCGCGGCTGCGGGTGGGCGACCGGGTCGAGGCCGCGGTGTCGGTGCGGGCCCCGTCCGAGGCGGGCAACACGGTGACCCTCGCGGTGCGGTCGGAGGGGCTTCACGACCTCGGGACGGTGCCCACCCGGGTCACCCTCGACGCCCAGGGCGAAGGCCGGGTCGCCTGGAACGTCCAGGCAGCGTCCCCCGGAGACGCCCGGGTGACGGTGGATGTCCAGGGCCGTGCGTCCTCGGACGCGGTGGTGGCGAGGTGTTCGGTCCGCGACGACGCGACCGAGATGCCCCTCGCGGTGCGCTGGACCCTCGGGGAGTCCGCGGCCGATCTCGACCTCACGATCCCGCCCCTGACGGCTCCCGGGACGTTGACGGTGCGGGTCGACGCCGACCTCGCGGAGGCCCTCGACGAGGCCCTCGACACCCTGGCCACCCCGCACTGGCGGCCCCTCGTCGTGCGGGTCGCCCGCCTCGCCGCGATGCAGTCCCTCGCCGCCCCGGTCGCGCGCCTCGACCCGACGCCCCGGGCCCGGATCCAGCGGCGTCTGGAGGCCCTCCTGGCCGCCGAGACCGCCGCCCTCACCGCGGAGATGGCCCCGCCCGGGGCGCCCCCGTGGTGGGAACGCGCGCCCCAAGGGGTCGGGCTCACGGCCGCGGCCCTGGAGGCCCTCGGCCCGACGGCGACGCGGCACCCCCGGTGGCGGGGCGCCTGGGCGACCCTGCTTCGTACGGCGGGACAACCCCAGGGCGACACGGCCCTCGCGGTGGCCCAGACCCTCGCCGCGCGGACCGAACCCCAGTCCCGCGCGGCCGTCCAGGGGGTTCTCGACCGGGTGGCCCCTGATGCCGGGGTGAGCCTCACGGGGCTGCGGGCGGGCCTGGTGGCGGCGCGCAGGGTGGGCGACGCGGCGGGGGTGCAGCGATGGCGCACGGCCTTGCGGGCGCGGGTAGAGGCCACCCTGGGGGCCCCGCCGGAGGGGGCGTGCCTGGGATGGTGGTGGGTGTGTATGGGCCGCGAGGGTCCGCAAGGAGCCCTGGCCCGGGCCGTCCTGGTCCTTGACGACGCCGGGGTCGACCTGCGGGCCCGCGCCATCGTGTGGTTGGCCCGCTACCCCGCCGACCCATGGCCCACCCCGTGGAACCTCCGCGAGGCCGACGTGGCCGACGTGGTGGCCCTGTACGCCCGCGGTCTGTCCGGTCCCGACCGGCCCTTCTCCCTGAACGCCAGCCTCGACGGGTCGCCCCTCGGGCGCAGCGACGCGGGCCTTCCCCTGCGGGTGACCGTCCCTGCCACGGGGGGGAGGCTTCGGGTATCGACGGGCGCGGTCCCGGGGCGGGTGGCCCGGGTTCGGGTCGACGGGGTCCTGGGCCTCGCGCCGCTCTCGGCCAGCGCGGGCACGGTGGGCCTCGTGCGTACGATCACCGACGGCCCTTCAGGGCCTGGCCTGGGCCTGCAATGGACCCTCCCCCGGGCCGCCACGGGGGTGACCCTGACGGTCCCGCTCCCCACAGGCGTGGCCGTAGCCCGGCCGGGCGGGAGCCTGCGGGTGCGGACCGATCCGGGGGCCCCTTTGGGGTGGAGCCTGCCCGACCCGTCGCCCCAGACCCGGGACGTCCAGGTGGTGGCCCTCGACGACGGGGCCGTCACCCTGCGGATGCACCAGCTCGGGGCAGGGCCCCATCGGGTCGACCTCCCCCTCGTGCGGGTGGCCGCCGGGAGCTTCGGGGCCGGCGGGGCCCGTCTCGTCTCGGACGACCCGGAGCAGTGGGGCGTCACGGCCCCGGTCCGGGTGGAGTATCCTCCGCGGCCGTGAGCGAAGAAGACCGGGGGCCCCAAGCGGACCCGCGCAAAGTCAAGGTGCTTGTCGACCTGTTGCAGGAGCGCCCGTACACCTACGAGGAGCTGGCCCAGCATCCCCTGGTGGGCCTCAAGCGCCGGAGGCTGCAGGAGTACCTGGAGCGCTTTGTCCCGAACCAGGGGCACACGGTGAAGCGGTCGCGGGAGGGAGGCGGGGTCACGCGGTTCTGGCTGGAGGACGACGACGACACGAGGCCGGGGGGGGCGTCGCAGCGGGCCTCTCTGGCCCTGGCCCGGGGCGTCCTCAACGGCCTCTTCCCGCTGGAGGGCACGGTGCTCGACAAACCCGTGAGCGCCCGGGTCCTGGCCTTCGCGAGCGGGGTCCCGCGCTTCGAGGAACGCCACCGCCGGGTCCTCCTGCGCTGGATCGCGGCCTGCGAGAGCGCCCCCCCGTACGCCGTCTGGCTCTGTTACCAGGGCCCCAACGCCCGCGACCCGACCTCGGCCGAACGCCGACTCGTGTGGCCCCTGGGGGTCATCCTGCGCGAGGGGCGGCGGGTGTACCTCCAGGGTCTGGTCGACCCGTACGACTCCCTCGAGTGCTCGCGAAACTTCGCTTTGGAGCGCGTCGCGGCAAACTCAGAGAACAACGGGCTCCGGCGGGCCGAACCCA
Organism: uncultured Myxococcaceae bacterium; assembly: GCA_964447205.1. Lineage (GTDB taxonomy): Bacteria > Myxococcota_A > Polyangia > Polyangiales > JAEUKH01. The sequence goes on along the minus strand of CAYUSB010000052.1, from coordinate 20,353 downwards.
TCCATCAGACCTTGCCGGACTTTCTCCGCACGCGGCGCCCCCACCCCTCGACCCTCGTCGACGCCCCCTTCAGCCTCGTACGCCCTCAGAAGCACGAGGCCGTGATGGTTCATCTTCGGGTCGAGCCCGACCAGGTCCCCTTTCTGCGCGGTCGGCTCTGGCACCCCTCCCAGCAGGAGCTGCTCCGCGACGACGGGAGCATGGAGCTACACTTCGGCCCGGTCGACCGCTCGGAGGCCATCGGTTGGTGCGGGCAATGGTGGAAGGGGGTCACGGTCCTGGGGGACACACTGCTCCGGGCAGCCTACCAGGACTCCCTGTCGGCGCGGCTTCGGGCCCAGGACGCCGCCCCCACCCCGAGCCCGCCGGGTCCAGGATCGAAGCGGCGCAAGGCCTCAAAACCCCTCTGAGATCGCCCCCCCCGCGATGAACGCTTGTCATCCTCGCACGGGATTCGTTATCCTGACGGGGCCCGAGGCTTTCGGGCGGCGGCGTGGGGGTCCCTCGGCGCCCTGCGCCCCACCGGTGTTGCAGAGAGATTCACAGACATGGCGAGCCGCACGACGATCGATCACAAGCTCAAGGCGCTGACCGAGCTCCTGGCCGTGCAGGATGAGCAGATCCTCAAGGAATTCCAAGAGCGGGTGGACATGTCGTGGATCTTCCATGACAGCTCTCTCGAAGGGACCGTGCTCTCGTACCATGAGCTCAAGAGCGCCATCGACAAGGATGTCGTCTCGGACGTGTCCCTGATCCCCACCTACGATGAGATCCGGGCCCACAAGGCCGCCATCGATTTCGTGCGGGAGACCGCGGCCTCGCGCAAGAAGATCCCCGTCACCCTGGAGCTGATCCAGCGGCTTCACCAGATGTTGGCCCTCGAAGACATCGGGGGGGAGCCCAAAGCCCCTGTCTACCGCAAGGACACCCCTGTCCATCGGCTGTACTTCCACGAGATCGCGCCCCCCGACAAGATCGCCGGGGAGATGCGTAAGCTCGGCGACTGGTTGGCCGACCCGGAGACCCGCAAAACGACCAACTCCCTGCGGCTCGCGTCCAAGCTGCACTACAAGCTGATGCACATCTATCCCTACTCGAAGCACTCGGGCAAACTCGCCCGCTTGAGTATGAACTATGTGCTCCTGCGGGCGGGCTACCTGCCCTCGGTCGTGCACAGCACGGAGCGTCAGCGGTACTACGAGGCCTTGAAGGGGCCGAGCGCCCTCCTGCACAACCTCATGCTCGACTCCCTGGAGAACAGCATCGACAGCGCGATCAAGCTCTTCTCTGAGCAGCGGAGCGGCCGTCGGGCCCTGGTGTAGCCCGCGCGCTCCCCGTCGGGGCCCTTCAGGGGGGGGCGATGGGGGCGAGGTCGAGGCCTCCCGGGTAGGCGTACGAGGTGTAGGGAGCCACCCCGTACACCTTGATGCCAAACCGGACCTGGGGGTCGACGGCGTAGATCTCGTGGGGCCCCGGGCGCAGAGGGACCACGGTGGTGACGAGGGACGATCCCGTGGGGGCGGTGGCCCCGAGGAGGAGGGCCCCGTCGAGGGAGATCTCGGCTCCGTTGGGGGCCACGACGTTGACGAAGCTCTCGGAGTAGGTCTCGGGCGTGAGGAAGCGGTAGCGGTTGCGATACTGGGCCACCGGGACCTCCAGGACCATCGCCGGGTCGCCCACGCAACGCGGGCCGTCGACGCAACCCGTGCCGCTGCACACGCACTCCGCGACCTCGCCGAGGCCCATCATGTACTGAGCCACCGCGATGGGGCCCGAACCCCGCACGGCGAAGCCCCGGTCGGTGGTGAGCTCGCAAAACTGCCCGCGCATCAGCGGGCCCTGGCACCCGGCCGGGGCGGTGATCCCGTCGAAGGTGAGGGTGACCCCGTCGCGTTGGGCCATCACCCGCACGGCGGCGGGGTCGAAGCGCCCGAGGCGATACCGCAGGGGGCTCACGGCGTAGGTGTCGCCCCAGGCCGTGGTGGGGAAGAGCTGCTCCTCGAGGTGGTCGCAGGCCGGGCGCTCGATGGGGACGGAGGTGCACTCGTGGCCGGAGAAGACCGCCGCGGGGGCCGTGGTGTCGATGGCCGCGCCGGTGAGGTCGGCCCCAAAACCCTGGGCCGCGAGGAGCAGGACCTGGCCCCGGGCGAGGGGGAAGCTGTGCTCGCCAGGAGGGAGGGTGCGGCTCGGGTCGGCGGGGTCCCAGAGGGTGACCCGGGCGCGCACCCGGACGGTGTTTTCGCCCTGGAGCTGTGCCCCGACCACGGCCACATAGCCGTTGCGCAGGCCCGTCACGGCGCAGCGGTCGGTGGGGGCGCCGATGGGGGGGCCGTTGTTGGTGTAGGAGAAGACGAGGTAGCTCTGCCCGAGGGTATTTTGTGGCAGAAGGAGCGAGGCGTCGTTGGTGAAGGAGAAGTCGTCGCCCTGGCGATACTCCAGGGGGTTGAACTGGTACGCCGCCACGGGCCCGTCGGCCACGAGGTGGTAGGCCCCTCCTGTGGCCGAGACCGAGCGGGCCGCGCACGAGGCCCGTCCCTCGATGTTGAAGGGCGGACCGCAGCACTGCCCCGCGTTCTGGCTGAGGGAGGGAAACCACGGCAGGCGCACGACCTCGACCCCGCCCGGGGCCACGGTGCGCCGCTGGGGCTCAGACAGGGCTCCCCCCTCGACCCGCAGGCCCACGGGGTAGGGCTGGGTGTTGGCCACCACCACGGCGTACTCGAAGCGCCGGGACAGGGTCCCGTTGGCGAGGGTCACGGGCCAGTACTCGCACCCGAGGTACGAGTCCCCGAGGCCCGTGCAGGGATTACGGCACGACCCCGCCACGCAGTGGTCGCCCGCGGAGACGTCGCAGGCCTCGACTGTATGCCATCCCGACCCGTCCGGGGCGCACTCCTGGCGGCTGTCGGGGGCCCCCGGATCGCAGCGACGGGCCCCCACCCGGCACACCACGTCGAGGTCGCCCAGGTCGATGGCCGTGCTCCCGTCGGAGCCAGACCCGTCGAGGCCCAGCCCCGCGTCGTGTTGAAAGGCCGGGGCAGGATCGGCGCAGGCTCCGAGGGCCAACACGAGCGCGAGGCCGCAGGGGGGGGACAGGCCCCGGAGGGTCAACTGAACTTCCCCGTGACGGCCAGGAAGGCCACCTTGTCAGTGGTGTCGCGGAGGCGGGCCGCGAGGGTGCGGACCATGTTCCACAAGACCTCGTAGCCGAGGTCTTTGTGGAGGTAGAGGAGGTGCTCGAGGGCGTCCTTGCGGATCTCCAGGAGGGTGGCGTCCTCGTGGATCAGGGCGTCGGCGTTGCGGGGCTCGGAGTCGATGAGGGCCAGCTCGCCGAAGGAGTCGCCGGGCCCGAAGATGGCGAGGGCCTCTTCGCCCATCCCTGGGACCGTACGCGACACCCGCACCCGGCCCCGCAGGATCACGTACAGCCGATCGCCCACGTCGCCCGCGTGAAACAGGGCGGTCCCCTCCCCGGCCCGCACCTCCGACGCGATCGACGCGACGCGCTCCAGCGACTGGGGGGCCAACCCGGCGAACATCTGCACCCGGGCCAGCGAGGCCATCCGCTCCTGTGTGTCGTTGGAGTCTCCCACGGCCCGAGTGTGCCTCCATCTGCGCCCGGGCGTCCAGACCGCCCGTTGTCACAGAAGCATCACCGTCCTGCCCCAAGCGGGGACTATCTCCAGGGCCACCCAAGTGCGCCCTCGTATCGTCACCGCCGCGGCCCTGGCCTCCGCCCTCCTGCACGCCCCCTGGGCCCGCGCCGTCCGCGTCTGGGAAGAACCCCGCGCGGGGTGGCGCCCTCCCCCCTCCGCCCTCGGACCCGGGGGCCTGTCCCTGGAATCATGGTTCGTGGGCTCGGTGGCCTCGCCCGATCTACGCCCGCCGGACTTTACCCCGCCCCTTGCCGCCGGGGGCCACGTCGGGGCCAGCCGCTTCCCCGAGGGGGTGGCCGTCCGCTGGCTCGACATCGGCTTCTTCGCCCAGCCCCAGTTTGTGGCCCAGACCGGCTACGACCCCGACTCGTCCACCAACTTCTCCGCGCCCCCCGGGGTCAGCCTCCAGCGCACCCGGATGGTCGTACACGGCCAGGCCCACCCGCTCCTCCAGATGCGGATGGAGTTCAACCTCTCCGACCGGCTCGAGCTCCTGGACAGCTACGCCTTCGTGCCGGTGCGCCGCGGGCTCCAGGTGCAGATCGGCCAGTTTCGTGTGCCGTTCTCGCGTCAGGAGCTGGTGTCCTCGTCGCGGTACCAGTTTGCCGACCGGGCCCTGTGGTCGGGCGGGGCCAACAGCTCCGGGGTGCGCTTCGTGCCCAGCTTCGACCTCGGGGTGATGGTCTGGGGCTGGCTCGGCCCGCGCGACCTCGTCGAGTATTACGCCGGGGTCTTCAACGGGAAGGGGCCCAATACGCCCTTCAACCTCGACGGCAATTTCCTCTACGCCGGCCGGGTCGTGCTCAACCCCCTCGGGCGTCCGCGGTCCCTGCAAGAGGGAGCCATCAACCTCCCGCGTTCGGCCACCCTCGCCGTGGGCCTCAACGCGTCGCACCAGACCCGTCAGCTCGGCCTCATCACCCGCCCCGGCTCCCCCACCCCCGAACCCAACAACATCGGGGCCACCACCCTCGGGGCCGACGTCTTCGTCTCCGCCGCGGGCCTGAGCGCCTACGGGGAGGTGTACTTCCGTGACACGGCCGAGACCGACTCCGCCACCACGCCCAACACCCAAGCCTTCGGCTGGCTCGCCCAGGTCGGGTACTTCCTCCCCTGGACGGCCACCCGCAACCACCTGGAGGTCGTCGGTCGGGTGCAGGGCTTCAACCCCACCGGGTGCCTCACCCGGGCCGAAGGGACCGACTGCGCCCCGCGCCTGCCGGCCTCCCAGACCCGCGAGGTGTACCGCGACTTCATGGACACCGTAGCCTTCACCGCGGGCCTCAACTGGTACCAGCTCGGGCACGGGTTCAAGGTCCAGGCTGCGTACACCGTCTCCAACGAGCACCGCGACCTGCAGGGCGGTCGACCCGGCAGCGGGGTCGTGGCCAACGACCTGTTCTCCCTGCAACTCACCGGATCCTTCTGATGCGAGCCCCTACGATGCGACGCGCCCTCTGTACGATCCTCACGGCCGCGGCGATGGGCGCCGCGTCGTGCCAGACCCCCTTGCCCGACGCCCCCGCCGACGCGGGAACCTCCCCCCCGACCGACCTCCCCGACACGGGCCTCGCCCCCGTCGACACGGGCCCCGAACCGCAGCCCATGTCCCTGCGGTACACCCCCCCGGGCTGCGCCCACACGGTGACCGCGACCCCCGACGTACGCGACATCGTGCGGGACGACACCAGCACCTTCGGCCCCATGGCCACCCCCCGGGCCGTGCACGCGAGCTGGCCCGCCGACCCGGCCTCCACCATCGCCCTCGTATGGAACACCGACGCCCCCACCCGGGCCACCGTGGTCGAGTACGGGGTGGCCCAGGACGCCCTCACCCAACGGGCCACCGGCCACGTGAGCACGGGGGGGCGCAGCATCAACGTCGTGACCTCCCACGAGGTGCACCTCTGCGGCCTCACCCCCGACACCACGTACTACTACCGCGTGGGAGGCGAAGGGCACTGGAGCCCTGTGCAGCGCTTCAAGACGGCCCCCGCCCCGGGACGCGACGACTACGACATCAACTTCGCCGTGGCCGGCGACTCGCGCAACGGCTACGCCACCCTGCGCATGCTCGAGGAGCGGATGCTGTCGGTGAGCGCCATGCGCCAGCCTGAGTTTCAGATCTTCTCGGGCGACGCGGTCTTCCTCGGGACCAACCAGGTCGAGTGGACCAGCTGGTTCGACGGGGCCTCGGCGGCCCTGCGGCAGATGCCCTTCGTGATGGCCCACGGCAACCACGACGCCCTGTCGATCAACTACCTCATGCAGTTTGCCCAACCCCAGGCCGGGGTCCCCGAGCAGGACGAGCTCTATTTCTCGTACGACTACGGCCCCATGCACATCGTCGTGCTCAACGACACGCCCTTCCGCGGCGACCTCGCGGGGGGCGTGGCGGGCACCCAACTCAACTGGCTCCGGCAAGACCTCACCCGGGCCCGGACCAACCGGGGCAGGGTCCCGTGGATCGTGGTGGTCCACCACAAGCCGGCCTTCAGCTCGTCGCGGCACTCCGACGCCATGGACACGGTCTTCGTGCGGCGCACCTGGCCGCCCGTGTTCGATGAGTTCGGGGTGGACGTGGTGTTCAACGGCCACGACCACCAGTTTGAGGTCTCGAAGGAGCTCGACGGGATGGGCCGCGAGGTCCAGGGCCGCCGGGGCACGGTGTATTTCACCACGGCCGGAGCCGGGGCCGAGCTCTACCCCACGGGCGACCAGCCCTGGAAACGTTACGCCGAGAGCGTGTCCAACTTCCTCCTCGTGCGGGTGACCAACCGGGTCTTCGAGGTGACCCCGTACCGCCTCGACGGCACGGTCATCACCGAGGGCCGCACGACCCTCCAGCCGCGTCCGTAGACGACCCCTACAACACCCGCAGGCAGCCCTCGCGTACGAGGCGCCGCACGAGCACGAGGCGCCCGGCCTCGTCGAGCCCGCCCCCGAGGTCGCGCACCACGAACTCTCCCCGGGTGAGGGCCTCGCGCATCGCGGCCTCGGCCTTGAACGGGAGCTCGAGGTCGCTCCCGTTGACCGAGAGCCGGACCTTGTCGTCGACCCGCTCGATCGAGTACACGAGGTGAGGCCGGGCGGCCACCCGGGCGTCGAGGGTGAGGGTGCGCAGGAGCCGGGTCTGCCCGAGCTGCCCGTGCAGGACCCCGGCCCGCGAGCGGATGTGTTCGCCCGCGTAGTGGTCGAGGATGTGGTCGGGGTCGGCCCCGTCGACGATGCCCTGGAGCAGGCTGCGCATGGTGTCCCGGTACGCGGTGCGGTCGAAGCCGGGGCGGGCGTACCCCGGGGGCAACGAGCGGCGCAGGGACGGGTCGTTGAGCGCAGCCCGGGCCACCAGCTCGACGAGGGCGTCGGCCCAGGTCACGGGTTTGATCCCGACCGTGATGTGCAACGACTCTCCCTCCAGGGCCCGGGCGTCGTGCATCACCCCCCGGGGCAGGTAGAACATATCGCCCGGCTCGAGGATGAATTCCTGGGTGACCTCGCCCGGCTTGAAGGCCTCGGGGTCGAAGTCCTGCCGACGCAGGGGCAGGACCATGGGGGTGTCGTACACGAGCCAGTGTTTGCGCCCCTCCACCTGCAGGACGAAGACATCGTGGGAGTCGTAGTGCGGCCGGAAGCCCTGCGACTTCTTCGGGGTGAGGTAGACGTTGGCCTGGACATCGGTGGACAGGGCGGCCTCGAGGTCGCGGCAGAAGCCCGCCAGGGCCGGCCACTGGCGCTCAAGCTGGTTGAAGATCAGGGTGGCCCCGTCGGCGTAGAGCTGCGAGATCCGCAGGACGTCGATGAACCCGCCCTCGAAGGTGAAATCCTGCTCGGTGAGCTGCTTGGCGGCGTCGACGGCCAGCACGTCGGGGTGCTTGAGGTCGCGCGTGGTGAGGACCGTGTCGAGGGCCTCGAAGCTCAGCACGTCGCGGTAGCGGTCGGCCCCGCGACCCTGCAAGAGCAGCGGCTTGCGCTCGAAATACTCCTGGAAGAACACCTCCGGGGTCACCGGGTCTAGCAGCCAGTCGAGCCGCCTCGTCGCGTCGTCGTGGGTCACAACATCACCTCAGGGCGGCGAAGGTGGGGAGCTCTCCCCAGACCGGTCAACACCGCCGGGGCAGATTACGACCCTCCTCGATACTTTCTTCGAAATCCTTTGGAATAGATCCAGGATGTCGGCGTACCACACCCTACGCCGGGTGGGCCCCACCCTCAAACCCCTCAGGAGACGTCATGAGCGACGAGAAGAAGATCGACGAGGAGCAGCTCCTCACCCTCTCCGACGACGAGATCGTCGAGGCCCCCGAGACCGACCGCCGGGGGGCCATGCGCTTCCTCGGCATCGCCGCCCTCGGGGCCGCGGTGGCCGCCTTCTTCGGCCACACCCCGGAGGCCGAGGCCCAGCGCTGCACCGACTCCGACGGGGGCCGCTTCGCCGACGGCGTGGGCCGCGGTCGCCGCTGTCGCCCCGTGTATCGCCGCCCCGTGTACTACCGCCGCCCCGTGTACCGCCGCCGCTGCACCGACTCCGACGCGGGCCGCTTCTCCGATCCGGGCGGGCGCGGTCGCCGCTGCTAAACCACGGCCAGTTCGGGATCCGTAGTTTTCGCCGCAGATCCGCGGCGCGCTGCGGCGTCAGCCCTCCTCGCCGGGCATACAGCCCGCCTTCGTCGGCCTTCCTTGCGGCGCTTGCGTCTCCTTGCGAAAACCACGAATCCCAAACTGGCCGTGGTTTAGTACCTCCTGCCTCCCCCGTCCTGTGTCGCCTCCGCACGGAATCAAGGCCCGACGGGTGCTTTCTCGGGAATAGATTGGAATACCCCCGGGACGTTGCCGTACCATCCCCGTTGTCGCGGGGGAAACCGCGACGCGCTGGAGGTAGCATGAGCGACGAGAAGAAGATCGACGAGGAGCAGCTCCTCACCCTCTCCGACGACGAGATCGTCGAGGCCCCCGAGACCGACCGCCGGGGGGCCATGCGCTTCCTCGGCATCGCCGCCCTCGGAGCCGCGGTGGCCGCCTTCTTCGGCAATACTCAAGAGGCCGAGGCCCAGCGCTGCACCGACTCCGACCCCAATGACGGCGTCGGCCGGGGCCGCCGCTGCGCCCCCCGCTACCGCACGGGCGTCACCGACCGCGACCCCAACGACGGGGTCGGGGCCGGCCGCGGTTACCGCCGCCCGGTGTACCAGCGCCCCGTGTACCGCCGCCGCTGCACCGACTCCGACTCGGGCCGGTTCTCCGATCCGGGCGGGCGCGGCCGTCACTGCTGAGCCCTCCAAGGCCCCGCAGCTCCCCCGCCTCCGCGCTCGTCCTCAGCCTCCCGCCATCCCCGCCGCCAGGGCCAACACGGCCGCCACGGCCCCGCATCCCCGGGCGGCCCGCCTCCCCTCCGCCGTGCCCTCGAGCGCGACCAGGGCCGCGGCCACGCCCACCAGGGCCGCCGCCGCGAGGCTCTCGGCCCCACGATCGGCCCAACGCCCCACCGAGACCCCCGCCAGATACGCCGCACGACGGGCCCCGTGCTCCCAGGCCACCCGCCCGAGCACCGAAGCCCCAAGGACCCCCACACACCCGAGGGCCCCCAGGGCCGCCGCCAGCGTCCGCCCCCGACCCGCCCTCGGCACGGTCGCTGCCAACACCAGGGCCATCGACGCCCACACCACCAGCCCGCCCAGCCGCAGGGTCATCGTACGACGCCTCGAAGGATCTTCGCGCAGACCCCAAAGGCCCGCACCTGCGGTAGACACTATCACAGCCATGTACACCGCCCTCGTCCCCTGCCCCGCCTGCGCCCGCCACGTGCGGGCCCACGAGCCCCAGTGCCCCTTCTGCGAGACCCGCCGCCAGACCAGCGACGCCCCAAGCCTCGCCGAAGGCCCCACCCGGCTGTCCCGGGCCGCCCTCCTCCTCGGGGCCAGCCTGGGCCTCGTGGGGTGCCCCGCCCCCGCGCCGCCCACACCCGCTCCGCCCGCCCGCACCCCCGACGCCGGAAGCCCCCCGCCCCCCCTCCGCACCAACCCCAACGCCGTCCCGCAGCCCCCGCAAGACCCCGGGAGCATGGCCGAGGTGTACGGGGCCCCGCCCCCGCGCGACCCCGAGCCCGCCCCCGCCCCGCCCCCGGCCGTCATCCCCCCGCCGCCCAGCATGGGCACCCGGTACGGGGCCCCGCCCCCGCCCGCCGACGAGCTATGACCCGGACACGGGGTTGGGGTTGACGCGGTGGGGCAATCCCCGCCACAACGCGCCGTGTCGAGGCACACTCCCTCCTCCCCCCCCGACACGGGCTGATCTCCCAATGGCCATCACCGCTTCCGACCGCGCCACCGACTGCGACGTCCTCATCATCGGGGGCGGGGTCAACGGGACGGGCCTCGCGCGCGACCTCGCCCTGCGGGGGCTCCGCACGATCCTCGTCGAGCGCAACGACCTCGCCTTCGGAGCCAGCGGCAACTCGTCGGGCATGATCCACGGAGGGCCCCGGTACCTCACCACCCACCCGGCCGTGACCCGGGCCTCGTGCACCGACTCGGGGTACATCCAGGCCATCGCCCCCCACATGATCTTCCGCACCCCCTTCGTCATGCCCCTCTACGGGACCCGCATGGTCGACCGGGTGCGCTTCGAGGCCATCGACGCGTTCTTCGCGGTGTACGACGAGTTTCAGCCCCTCAAGCGCGGGCTCAAACACACCCGGCTCACGCCCGACGAGGTCGTGCGGGTGGTCCCGGGGATCGTCACCGACGAGCTCCTCGGGGCCGTCACCTTCGACGAGTGGGGCATCAACGGGGCCCGCCTCTGCAACGCCAACGCCCTCGACGCCGTCGAACACGGGTGCACCCAGTACCTGCACACTACCGTCGAGAAAGTCCTCGTGGAGGAGGGACGGGCCGTCGGGGCCCGGGTGCGTGACCGGCTCACGGGACGGGCCTGGGACATCTCCGCCCGAGCCGTGGTCAACTGCACCGGCGCGTGGAGCCCCATCACCGCGGCCTGCGCGGGCCTCGAGGGCAAGGTCAAGATCCGGCCCGGCAAGGGGATCCACGTCATGCTCGACCGCTCGATCACGGACGTAGGCGTGATGTGCACCGCCATCGACGGCCGACAGATCTTCCTCGAACCGTGGGAGAACACCGCCCTCATCGGGACCACCGACGACGACACCTACGCCGACCTCGACGACCTGCCCGTCACCACCGACGAGGTTCGGTACCTCGTGGAGGGCATCGAGCGGGTCCTGCCGCGCATTCGAGAGGCGAGGATCATCGGCACCACCGTGGGGGCCCGCCCTACCCTCTTCGCCTGGGGCAAGACCGAGGACGCCCTGTCGCGCGAGCACGAGGTCTTGGAGCACACCGCCGACGGGGTCGCGGGGCTGTGGTCGCTCGTGGGCGGAAAACTCGCGAGCTACCGGGCCTTCGCGCAAGAGGCCGCCGATCGCATCGCCCCGTCCCTGGGGGTTCGGGCAGAGTGCACGACCCACACGAGCCCGCTCCCGGGGGGCGAGGCCGTCGCGGACGTCGAGGCCCTCGCCGCGCGGTTTCGGGTCACCCGCTACGCCGTCCAGCGCCTCGTCAGCCGCCACGGGACCCGCGCCGAGACCGTGCTCTCCGAGGGGGGTCCCCGTGGTGGAGTGACGGTCTGCACGGCCGAACCCGTCCTCGCCGCCGAGGTGGTCTACGCCGTCCGCCGCGAGGGAGCCCGGACCCTACAAGACATCGCACGCCGAACCAACCTCGCCTACGGACCCTGCGCCGGGGTCGAGTGCGCCCTGCCCGCTGCGGTTCTGGCCGGGGCCGAGCTCGGGTGGAGCGCCGCGGAGGTTCGGGCCCAGGCTGTGGACCTCTTGCGTGCCCGACGCCGAACCCGCCTCCCCGCCATCGGGACGTCCCAGGCCCGGGTCGAGGCCATGGTCGACGCCGCCCTACGCTCGCTCGGTGGGACGGTGTCGCCGTGAGCCCCGCCAAACTCGACGCCGACGTGGTGGTGATCGGAGCCGGGGCCGCGGGCATCGCCGCCGCCCGCACAGCCTCCGAGGCCGGGGCCCGCGTGAGCCTCCTGGCCCTGTCGTCGGGAGCCCTGGGGCTCGGCGGAGGCGTGGTGTGGGGGGCCTCCCGCGATCCCTTCGTACGCTGGGCCACCGGGCCCGCGTGGCGACTCGGCGGACGCTACGTCACCCCCGGGGCCCTCCTCGTGACGGGCGTGGCTGGAGCCCTGACCTCCCTCCTCGACCTCGAGGCCCTCCCCGCGGGAACGACGCTCGGTGTGGTCGACCTTCAGACCCACCCGACCTGGAGCGCCCGGCTCGTGGCCGAGACCCTTGGGGGGGTGGTTCTGCCCTGCGATTGGGAGGCGCCCGGCGAGACCTTTCTGGAGGCCGCTCAGGCCCTCGACACGGACGGTCTCGCCGAGGGCGTGGCCCTCAAACTACGCGGGGCCGTCGAGGCTTCGCGGGTCGGGGCCGTGCTCTTTCCCCCCGTGCTCGGGCTTCGCCGCGACGACGTGGCCCGACGCATGAGCGCCGCCCTCGGACGCCCCGTCGGCGAGACCCTCGGGGCCGCGGGAGACCCCACGGGGTCGCGGATGCTGCGGGCCATCGAGGCCTGGCTCCCGGCGAACGTACGGCGGCACACGGGGCGGGCCACGGTGGAGACGGGGCGCTCCCCGCGGGTGCTCCTGGCCACGGGCGAGCAGGTGCGGGCTCGGGCCGTGGTGATCGCCACGGGGGGCATCGCGGGCGGGGGGTTGTCGTTCGAGGACACCCTGGTCGAGACCACGGCGGGGCTGCCCGTGTGGACCCGCACTCACGAGCGGATCCCCGAGCGCTCGGGGGCCGCCCGCGGGGCAGACTCCCAAGCGTGGTTCGCCGAGGGGACGGGGCGGGTTCGGGGGGCGGGGGTTCGGGTGGACGACCGGGGGCGGGTGTTGGCCAGCGACGGGGTGAGCCCGGTGGCCCCGTGGCTCTTCGCGGCGGGCGAGGTGACCGTCCCTCGGTTTGGCGAGGGCATCGCCGGGGCCCTCGCGGCGGGCGCCCGAGCCGGGGTCGAGGCCGCACGATTCGCCCAGGGCTGAGGGTGTCCGCGCGGCGTCCGTCGGTCTGCGCCGGATGGATCGCCGCGGCGGTGTTCTGCCTGGGGCTGTCGGCCTCCGCGCAGGTGAGCCCCACCCTGGAGGCCGGGCGTGCGGCGATGGAGGCCCGGCAGTACCCCCAGGCCGCCGCGCTCTTTCAGCGGGCCGCCCGCAGCCCTGACCCGGCCGAGGCTGCCCTCGCTGGTTTTTTCCTCGCCGCCCTCGACGACGAACGCCTCGCCTTCGCCGCGGCCCTGGAGGGCTATCGGCGGTATGTGGCCCGCGATCCGGGGTCACGTTGGGCCTCGCGGGCCCTCGCGCGCATCGAAGACCTCGAGGCCCACGCCGAGGGGGGTTTCGCCCCGTTGGTGGCCCTGGAGCGGGTGCGTCGTGACCCGGCCCTGGCCCGCAGTCCCACGGCCCTCACGGAGCTCGAGGCGGCGGCGGGGACGTGGCCTGCAGGGCGGGTTCGGAGCGAGGCGCGGATGCTGGTGGGAGAGGCCTGGCTCGATCGGCTCGACCGGCCGCGGGATGCTGTGCGGGTGTTTCTCGCCATCGCGGCCGACCCGTCGGCCCCGCGGGAGCAACGTGACCTCGCGGCCGAGCGGGCCGTGGCCGCGCGGTTGCGGCTCGGCGAAGAGACCCAGGCCGAGGCGGAGGTTCGGGCCACGGGGGCGGGAACCGCGGTGGTGGACAACGCGCGGGTCTTGGGGCGGCGGCGGCGCCTCGCGTACGGGGCGAAGGGGCTGCTGGTGGGGTTTGCGGCGCTGGGGGTGGCGGTAGTAGCCCGGGCCCTGCGCAAGGGCCTGGGGCGTAGGCTCGTGCGGGTGTGGCTGCGGCCGATGCAGCTCGTGCAACTGGGGATGCTCACCCTGGGCGGGGCCCTCCTGGCGCGGCGCACCGACGACCACGACCCGGGGCCGTTCTTGCTCCTGGCTGCGGGCTCTCTCGCCCTCTACTTCACCGCCACCGCCTGGAACCTCACCTCCCCCCACCAACGCCTCCCCGCCCGTCTTCTGCGTGCGGGGCTGTGCGCCCTCGGGGTGCTTGCCGTAGCCTTCCTGGCGATGTTCACCCAGGACCCGATGATGCTCGAAGGGATCGGGCTGTGACCGCCCCGCAGGCCCCCGTGGAGGCCCCTGACGACGACCCCGAGATCCTGGTCGTGCGGCGTGGTCCGGGGGCCAACTGCTCGTCGATCGGGAGCGCGGTGGAGATGTTGTTTCTCTCGGCTGCGGTCGGGGCCGCCCTGGTGGTGGCCGCGAGCGCCGCCCTACGACCGCACGCCGACGACGTGGACGACGACCCCTCCGACGCGGGCTCGCGCGACGAGGCCCCTCCGTCGGAAGCGCCCGCGGAGCCGGGCCCGTGACGCCCCTGCGGACGCGGGTGGAGGGCTTCGGGGCGTGGGTTCGGCTGGGGGACGAGACCCTGGTGGCCATCTCTCGAAGACGTGCCCGATCCCTCGGCATCGACGGGGCCTCCGTCTGGGACGCCCCCTCCCCCCCACCGCCGCCTCCTCCCCTGGAGGCCCACGTCGCGGTGACCTCCCGCTGCCCCGTCTCCTGCCCCGGCTGCTACCAGAACGCCTCCCCCCACGGAACCGATCTCCCCCTCCCCCAACTCGTCAACACCCTGGACGATCTCTCCCGCTCCGGGGTCTTCACCGTAGCCTTCGGCGGCGGCGAACCCCTTCTGCACCCCGACCTCGGCTCCCTCGCAACAGCAGCCCGGGCCCGGGGATTGACCCCCGTGGTGACCACGAGCGGGTTGGGCCTCACGGCCGAACGGGCCGAGACCCTGCGGGCCTTCGCCCAGGTCAACGTGAGCCACGACGGGGTGGGGGCGGGGTACCGGGCGGTGCGCGGCTACGACGGGGCCTCCGCGGCCGACCGGGCCATCGCCCTGCTGTGTGCGGCGGGGGTGACGGTGGGGATCAACCATGTGCTCACGGCGGACAACGTGGGCGGGCTCGACGCGATGTGCGCCCACGCGGTGGAGCTCGGGGTGAAGGAGATGCAGCTCCTGCGGTACAAACCCGCGGGGCGGGCGGCCTCCCTCGATTACCTGGCCCGGCGCCTCAGGCCCGAGCAGTCCGAGGCCCTCGCACGGTCTCTGCCCGACCTCGCCGAACGCTACGGGGCGCGGCTCTCGCTGCGGGTGGACTGTGCCCTCGTGCCGTTGTTGTCAGGGGTGCTTGACGATGCCGCGGGGCTGGCACGGTTTGGGGTGTTTGGGTGCGAGGCGGGGCGTCACCTCGGGTCGGTCGACCGGGAGGGGGAGGCTCGGGGGTGCAGCTTTGTGGCCGACGAGCACCGGGGGGCGTTGTCGGTGGGGGCCTTCCGGGAGTGGGCCGACGACCCGGCCGAACCCTGCCGCGGGTGCAGCCTCCGGTCGGTGTGTCGGGGGGGGTGCAAGGTGGTGGCGGTTCATGTGCGGGGGGCGATGGGGCCCGACCCGGAGTGTCCGCGGGTGCGGGCCTGGGAGGCCCGGGCGGAGGGGCCGTGAGGGGGAGGAAGGCGGAGCGGCTGGAGCCTGCACGACGGGCCTTGTGGAGCCTTGCCGGGGCCCTGGCGTGGGCCCCGGTGGTGTCGGCGGCGACGGTGGTGTTTGCGCGGGTGTCGGCGGCGCGGGGCGACGACCTGGCCGCGGTGGTCTCGATGGAGCGGAGCCCCTTCCTGGAGCGGGCGACGGTCACGGGGTTTGTGTCGGTGTTTGTGGCCGTGGTGCTGGCCGAGGTGCTCGGGCGGCGTCCCGGGTGGCGGGGGGCATTGGTGCTCGGCGGGGCGGGGGCCTCGCTGGTGGCGACGGTGGCCGCGTGGGCCGCGGTGCGGTAGCGGGGGGGGCAGGGGGGAGCCGCACGGCAGGGTTGATGGTACGTTCGCGGCTTGCGATGCCTCTGACGCCGCGCCGACCGAAGTCACCCCCCTCCAGGCCCCACGCCATCGAGCCGTGTCCGGCCGGGGTCGTGCCTCTGGACGACGCGGTCTACGTCGGCAGCCCTGAGCACAAGGCCTACGTCAATCCCGTCAACGGGGAGATTCCCGCGCCGCGCCCAAGAGACGCGAGCCTGTGCGAGCGCTTTCCCGAAGGCGAGTGGTGCGTGTTTACGTCGATGCTCCGCGAGGCCATCCGCGCGGGATGCGCGAGCGACTGGGATGCCTCAGGGCGTCCCAAGTACGTCTGGGGTTGGTACAAGGGGCGTCTGTTCCAAGCGCGGCGGCGGAGCGAACCATCGGGCAACCTGTACAAGGGCTGGTGGATCGAGGAATGGGAACGTCCCCGAGATCGTGAAGGGCGTTTGGAGAGACTGCGCGCGCGGTTGGAGCAACGCCGTGTTTGAGCTGAAATGGGAGTGGGAGTCCGCGCCGGGCCTCTCCGTCGCCTCGCACGCGCAGACGTGGTGTCGGCTGGAGATGCGTGTCGAGGAGGTGGTCGCCACCCGCGTCGAAGACCGTGCGTCGCGGGGGTACCGCGATGGCATCTACCTGCCGCTGATGCCCCTCGCCGAGTGGCTCGTCGGATGCTGGTGGTTCCTCCTCTACGAGGGGCCCCAACATGAGCGCGTCGTGGGCGGAAGGAGAGCCGCGTCGCACGAGCGGGCCTGGTTTGCGCGGCACAACTGGCTCTTCGCACGCGAAGGGTACGCCCTGCCCGACCTGACCCTGGTTCGGGTCGACGACGACCTGATGTGGATCGGCCAGGTCGCCGACCCGGTGCAGGGGGAACGATATCCCGTGCGGTTCACGGCGGAGTATCAGCGTGTCCTTCCGCGGCGGGAGGTGGTCGAGGGGCTACGAACCCTGCTCGATGCGGTCGCCGATCGTGTGGGCGCGTCGCCCGACGAAGAGGCCGTGGCCTTTGTGGCGCGTTGGCGCGAGCTCAGCGCGCTCACCGGGGACGACCGAACCCTCCGTGAGCGGGCAGCGGCCCTGGGCCTGGACGGCGACGACCCCGCGGAGGTCGACGAGGCCCTCGCGTCTTCGCTGGTGTACGGCTTCAATGACATCCCTCCCGTGCTGGTTCCCGAGCTGCTCGCGGGAGCCCTCGTGACCGAGCTGGAGAGCCGGGCCCAACGGGTTCGGGCCCTGCGGAGCGGGGCGCCCGCGGAGCCTCACACCGGCGCCCTGGACATCGCGCGCCAGCGGCTCGAACTCCCCGCGTTGATGGCGTCGGACGCCGAGGCGTATCGGGTGGGATGGAAGCTGGCCGAGCGGTTCCGGGCGCGGGTTCTGCGCGACGAGAGTCCGGGGGTCGCCGAGGCCCTCCAGCAGCGTCTGGGCGACACGGAGCTTCTCACCCTCGTCCGGGCCAACGCCCCGACTGGGGATGACGCGATCCGTGGGTGGGTCTCGGCCGCCGCAACCGGCTCGGCCCCCGTGGTCTTGGCCCCCACCGGAACCGAGGCCACCCGCTTCCTCTGCGCCCGCGCCCTCGGGCTGGCCCTGCAAGGTCGTCGCGAACGATTGATCACCGACGCGGCGACGTACTCCCAGCGCGTGTCCCGGGCCTTCGCGACCGAGCTCCTCGCCCCCCTGAGCTTCGTGCAGTCGCGGGTGACGCGTTCGACCGTGACCCAGGCCCAACTGCTGGCCATCGCCGCCGAGGCGGGCGTGCAACCGCGCGTCGTGCAACACCAGATCGAGAACCACCGCCTCGCCACCGTCGTGGAGTAGCGGCCGGTGGGGCGGGCGCCACGATCGCAGTTGGTGTGCAGTGAGCGGGTGGTGGCCCCTTCCGTCAGTACCGCGAGGCGAAGCCGGCGGTGCTGTCTGTTGACATCGAGCTCGTAGGTAACGGCAGGCGGGGCGATGCGTTCGCTGCAAGGGGAGTGGTCAACCGTGCCCACCGTCGGCTTCGCCTCGCGGTACTGACGGAATCGGAACGAAGACCCACCCCCGCGCCACAGTCGTGGAGTAGCGGCCGTCGGCGCAGCCCCCTCTGGCGGAAACCCTCGTGCCTCCTCCCGAAGCCTCGGTGCCTCTTGGCTCTCCCGTCGGGGCCACTTCGCCGGGCCGTCGGGCCTCTTCGCCGAGGCGCAGGGCCAGTTTGCATGGCCGTCGGGCCTCTTTGGATTGGCAAAAGCGGCGGGCCGCGGTGTCGCAGGGCCTCTTTGCAAGAGGCGCGGGGCTCTTTGCACGAGCCTGGGGCCCTCAGCAGGCTGCGTAGAGCCGACTGAGCGCGGGGTCGTCCTTCACTGCTGCGCGAACAAGCCTCCGCACGGCACTCCAGACGCGCTGTTGTGCGGCCACGGCCTCGTGTTCGCGTTGGGTGGCCTCGGCGGCCGAGGGGTGGTTGTCGCCGCGGGCGACGCGCGACGCCGCGGTGGCCTGCATGGCCTCCAACCGAGCCCGCGGAACATCGCGCTCGGCGAAGGCCTCGACGAGCCCCTCACGCCCCGGAGCGAGCAGAAACCCGCAGTACCCCGCGAGACCCCGGGCCCGGGACATCTGGTCGTCGCGTTCGACCTGGGCCACCCGCCGAATCACCTCGGTCTCTTCCGCCGAAGCCTCGGGGGCGCCCGATGCAGGTTGGAGCTCGCGCAGGCGAAACCGCGCGAAGGAGACGCGCCGCAGCATGGCCGCCTCGGTCGCTCGACCCGCGGCCTCCAGATCGGCCACCACCGCGGGGGCCACATCGCGGAGTTCGCGCTCGCACTCGGCCACCGAAAGGGCCTCGGTGGCCCGCTGGCTGCGCTCGACCGACGCCGCCGCAAGCTGAACCTGCTGCTCCTGATCGGCCGCTTTGGCCGCGTGGGCGTGGAGGATGAGCGCATCGAGATCGCGGAGCTTGAGCCGGGTGAGGGGCGTGGTGGCCGCGCCCTCCCGCAGCGACTCCGCGAGACGACCGCGGGCCTCGACCTTGGGGGTCCAATACATCGTGGGTTCCCTCTTGTCCGGTCGCAGGGACTGCGGAAGGCAGACGGCAGGACCGGAGGGACGACGGATATCACGCCGGGGGACGCGGGAGAAGGGGGATTTGGCGCGGGGCGCCGGAAGGAGCGCCGAGGGCGGGCGGTGAGGTGCGGCCGGAGCCGGGGTTGGGTAGGTTCCTGGCGTGACCTGGAAGGACGTGCTCGGGCAGGCCATGCAACTCCCGGCGGAGGATCGCGCGGAGGTCGCGCGGGTGCTGATCGCGGGGACTTGAGGAAGGGAGGAGACACCATGCGCGTGAACAGAAAGTGTCCCGGCTGCGGCCAGGTCGGCACGCTCGCCCTGGGGCAGACCGACGCGGGGTCTTGCGTGGGTGCGAGCCGCTTTGTGATGGAGGTTCCCGCGTGGGTGTGCGGCGGGTGTGGGGAGGCGATCTTGTCGTCCGAGACGGTCGGCGCGATGGAGGGGGCGGTCACGCGGGAGCTGGTCGCGTCGGGGGCCCAGGATCCCGCGGCGTTGCGGTGGTTGCGGAAGACGGCGGGGCTGTCTGGCGCGGAGCTCGCGGGCCTGCTCGGGGTGGTGTCTGAGACTGTCTCGGGCTGGGAGAGCGGGGGGCAGAAGCCTGAGCGTGCGACGGTCTTGGTGCTCGGGGAGCTCGCCCTCGACGCGCTGGCAGGGCGGCGCGACATGCGCGGACGCCTCGACCTCGTGGCCACCGCGGCTTCCAGCGGGCCCGAGGCGGACCCCGCGCGGCTGGTGCTCTCTGGCAAGCGCGCCGCGTAGCGGGTGGCAGGTGTCGGTGGGCGGCGATTTCTGTTGACGTGGGCAGACAGGGGAGTAGCGATGGAGGCGCGACATGGAGACGCGGGTCACTACCAACGCTGGGGTGAGTCGGTCGGCGATCAAAGCCGTGGGCAGTGGCGGGCCTCAAGCTTTAGGGTGGGCCGTGCTTTGCGCCGATTTAGGAGCTATGCTGCGACTGTCGATATAACCGATGCCTCTTCCGCTTGACCTGAATTGAGCGCTGGATCATAGCCTGGTTATCCCATGGCACCAAGCGCACCAAGCCATCCCGAAGAACGCGTAGGACGCTGGCAAGGGCTCCGAGAGACCAGCAGTGAAAAAGGGACGAACAAAGTGAAGACTAGGAAACAAAAGACGAGGTGGATGATGATCTTGCTCGCCTTCGCACTCATCAGTGTGCAGGGCTGTTGGGGTTGGGTGCGGCTCCTTCTGAGTGCAGATGATTGAATGTGTGCTCGAGGACGCGGCGTAGCGCTTGACTAACTTGGGCATGAGGTCGGCCATCCCTAAGCGAGGTGGTCGAGACTTCTTGGGCCTGGCTTGGCCTTCTAGGCAGGAACATCACGTTGAGGTGGTATGCGAACCGGTCTGCCGGGGCGATCCCGATGAACTTCTCGGCGGCGGTGGATCCGTCCTCGCAGCGCAGGTCATAGGTGTGCACGACCGTCAGCGCCTTGAGCAGCGGGCCCGAGAGGCGATACGTGTACTGGTCTTTTCAAGAAACCGCCCGGTGGGCGCAGGACCCAGGGCCGTCTCATGAAAAGTGCTTGAATTCCTGGGAGCTCCGGGCGACAGGGCGTCATGAAGAAGCCCGACGTGCGACTGGATGCAGAGGCCTTTCTCGACTATTTCGGAGACCTGGAGGACCCCCGGCAGCAGGGCAAGATCGACCACCTGCTGGTGGACATCCTGGTGATCGCGCTGCTCGCCGTGATCTGCGGGGCCGAGACTTGG
>CAYUSB010000051.1:0-57951 GCA_964447205.1 uncultured Myxococcaceae bacterium | reverse complement strand
CCCGGGAATTCTGCGGTGTAGGCAAGTGTAGGGAAAACGTGGACGGGCCTCAGCCTCACACCACTCCTCCACGTTCCCACTCATGTCGTAGAGACCCCAAGCGTTCGGATTCTTCGACGCAACGGCGCGCGTACTGCTGCGGTAATTGCTTATAAGCCAGCCGACTTCTTCAGGGGATTCTGACCCCGCAAATGTTAAATCAGTCCCAGCCTTTGCGGCATATTCCCACTCGATTTCCGTTAGCAGCCGAACACCATAAACATGCTCCGCCAGCCGAATGCCGTTCGATTGGTCAAATCGATAAGCCGGCGCCACGTGTACCTTGCCACTCAACTTATTGCAGAATTCAAGTGCCTCGTACCAGCTCACCTGCTCGACGGGCCGCTCACGTAGCTTGAACTGGCTAGGATTTGTTCCCATCACCTCTTGCCACAGCGCCTGCGTCACCGGCGTCTTCCCAATCCAGAAGCCCCTCGCCACCCTGACGCGATGACGTGGACGTTCGTCAACATCTCCTTCTCCCGGCATCGAACCCATCCAGAACTCTCCAGGCGGGCAGTACACCAACTCGAACTCGACCCCCCCAACCCGCAGCCTCCGACAACTGCCATTCTGCCCGCTCGCAGCGCCAGCCGACCCCTCAAATCGGCTTTCCTCTCGCACCCGAATTCCCGAGTTCGCACACACCAGCAGCCGTCCCCCCTCGCTTACGACTTGCTTGAACAAATCCCCACGAAAGCTCAACCCATCTTTAAAGTCCAACCCAGCTCCCTTTGCACGCAACTGAAACGGCTGGGAGTCTTCAGGCATCGGCTCCCCTTTATCCACCCATCTCCCACAGACCTCACCCTTGCCCGACAGCCCGATCTCCAACGTGAAGCCGACCCCTTCGTTGTCCCCGAAGTGAAAGCGCAGCGGTCTGTCCAGCGACACCAAACGCACCAGATCGCTCGATCCAAGTGCCCGCCGCGACAACGCCACCTCCGGCGGAAGCCCCTCGGCCCCGCTCACGTCCCGAAAGCCGTGAAGCTCGAGGCGGGCGATCTCCTCCTTGATTTCCGGTTCAAATTGCTTCGACAATGGCGTAAACTGCGCCCGCGCCTCGGCGAAGACTGCTCCGCTCAGCCGCGGTGCCATCGTGCAGAAGACACACACCTGCGCCTCACGCACCAGCGCCTCCAGGTCGGCGCCCGCAAAACCTTCGGTCTGCTTCACGGCCTCGGCGAGCTCCGCCTCCTGCCACTCGACCCCGCGCTCTCGAAGCTTCTGCTGCAGCATGGCGCGACGCTCTGCCACGGTTGGCAGCAGCACCTTCCACAGCTCATCGAAACGCCCGCGACGCAGCAGTTCGACCGGCAACTCCTTTACCCGGTTGGCTGTCGCAAACACGTACACGCCCTGCTGCTCCTGCATCCAAGTGAGTAAGGCTCCGAGCAGACGCGGGCCCGTCCCTCCAGCCTCATTACCGCCCAGACCGCTGAGCGCCTTATCGAGTTCGTCAATCCACAGCACACAGGGCGCCGCAGACGAGGCTACCTCCGTCGCCCGACGGAGGTTCTGTTCGCTGTCCCCGAGGAGACCTCCCATCAACGACCCCACGTCCAGACGCAACAACGGCAGGGAGAGACGGCTCGCTGTCAGCTTTGCAGCGAGGCTTTTCCCACATCCCGGAAGCCCCACCAGGAGAACGCCTTTCGGCAACGAGATCTTGTTTTTTGCACAATCCTCTGGATTATGAAAGAGAGCGCTCATGTAGTCGAGGTGTCGTTTGTAGCGCTCCATCCCCACGAGTTGGTCGGAGCTGAACCCGTCGAGTGTCTGCAGTTCGAGGCCCACCGCACGGTGGAGACGCCCGGCCTTCGCGTCCTTCAACGCCCGCATCATGCCCTCCTCCCATGCCGTCAGGTCGTGCAGGGGCGATCCCCCCGCGAGCGTCGCCTGCGCCTCGGACACCACCGCCGCCATCGACCACGCGTCGAGACCCTGCACCCGCGTCAACAGGCGTTCGCTCACCCGGCGTTGCTGGCGGGCATCCTGTTTTTGCAGCGGCCGGTGGTAATGGCACAGCAGGGACTCCAGGTAGCTCAGCCCCACTTCGTCACGCCGCGGCGATACAAACTCCACGGGCTTAACCCACTCTTGAAGGTCACTGCTCAGCGCGGCGTCGGTGGCGACGAGTACAAAGCGGGAGGGCACGCCCGCATGCCGACGACACCACACGCCCAGCGCGGCCCGCACATCAGTCGAACCGAGCTGTTCTGCTGCGAGGGGAAGCCAGAGACAACTCCGTCCCTGCGCGGCCAGGGCATCGGGGTCAAACTCCCGAGCTGCCCGGGTGAGGTAGTCGGCGACGGACTTCTCGGGGGCGGCGCGAGGAGCCAGGGCGCCGGTAGCGGTGAGCCGGGAGAGGCCATACCCGTCCTCGAAGACATCCACCGCAACGAGAGCGCCCTGCTCACAGACGGCGCGAAGCAGGGCCTTGAGGTAGTCGGTCGACACCGAGGGGAGCCGCACCAGCGGAGCCGAACGACTGAGCGCGGTCTGGAGCGCAGCCAGATGCGGAGGAAAGGTCAGCATGGCAATCGCGGCCTCGGGCAGGAAGTTGATCAGCGATCTACAACAGACGTTTTGGTCGCGCCAAGCCACGAAGCGCGACGCCTCTCAGAAACCCTTAACGTCCCAGGATCGCACGCCCGGTCCGGATGCCCTCAGCGATCCTATTGAGGCCCCAGCGCACGCCCGCCTTGGCCAACCGCTGCACGCCTGCTTCGACAAACGGCGCCACCACTTTGCCCGCAAGCGCTCCAACCCACCGCCCGAGCGCGGCGCCCTGCGATACGTCCTGGCCGAAACGGCCCGCAATCAACGCGCCCACGAACTCCCCCACGGCGGGCAACCCCTCCCGAACCGCCCTACCCCCGAAGCCCGCGAGGTGCGCGGCGACGCGGTCTGCCATCAGCTCCTGCGCCGCCGACTCGGAGATTTTGCCCCGCCCGACCTGCGCCGCCACCTTCGCACCAAACAGCTTGCTGTCCACGGTGCTGCCCACCGCCTCGGCGTCGATGGGGGCTGCGTCGGAGCGTTGCGCTTCCTCGTGGAGGATGGCCCCTGCCACCACCCCCACCACATCCCGTTCGACGGGTGCGCCGAGGGGGGTGTCGAAGAAGCTCTCCAACACACTCTTCGCGCCCGAAGGCATGTGCTGCGCGGCTTCCTTGGCCCCGTCGATCCACGCCTCGGCGTCCGCCCCTGCCGCGTCCCCGCGTCCCCAGAGCGCGCCGACCGCCTCCTCCACCAGCACAGCGGCCACCCGTTGCGGAGAGTCGCCCGTCAACACCTTGTCTTCCCCGAGCGGCAGCGTGAAGTCGCCCGAGTTTGGGTCTTCGACGAGGTGCGGGCGCAGCGACCGCGCCAGCCAGGCCTCGCGGTTCAGTCCTTCCTCGCGCGCCGTCCGCAGGGCTTCAAACAGCCGCTGCCCACGATCGATCGCCGTGAGCAGCTCGGCCGCGTGCGCGTCGCCGACACGCTGGGCCAGAAAGCGCTCCAGCGATTGGCCATCGGGCCGATTGGCCCATGCTTCGAGGTCCTGGATGAGTTGGTCGGTCAGGGACATGGGGTCACTCCGTGCAAGGGCGGGCTCGACTTCGGTCTCGTCGGCGGGCGCCAACGACCGCACGATACACCGCAGACAGGCTGCGCGAACATCGCCAGCCTCGCGCTACTGACCGCGTCACGTCCCGCGTTCTGACATGAGGTCCGCGGATGGGACGGGCCCGGGCCTGATACCCTCCCGGGCCCGGCGGTCGCGACTGGCCTCCGCCCCCCGCCGATGCTCTACGCCGCTCCGCGCATGTACGACCTGCTCTTCGCCGAGCGCGAAGACGACGTCCGCTGGTACACCGCCGTCGCGGGCCCGGCCACCGAGGTCCTCGAGCTCGGGGTCGGCACGGGCCGCATCGCCCTGCCCCTGGCCGAGCTCGGGCACCACGTGGTCGGGGTCGACAACGCCCCGGCCATGCTCGAAGCCCTCCAGGCTCGGCGCGACCAGGCCTCGGCCGCCGTACGTTCGCGGCTGGAGCTGCACCTCGCCGACGCCACCACCCTGCGCCTCGGGCGGCGCTTCGGGCGGGTCTTCTTCCCCTTCAACGGGATCGCCCACTGCATGACCCTGGAGTCTCTCGAAGCCCTCTTCGCCACGGTGCGGGCCCACCTCGCCCCGGGGGGGATCTTCGCCTTCGACGTGTGGATCCCCGAGCCCTCCATCCTCAGCGAAACCCCTTTGGAGAGCGGACGGTTTGTACACCCGCAGCGCCGCGAGCCCTGCACGATGCGGGAGGCCTTCCGGTATGACCCCATCGCCCAGGTGTTGCACACCACGGTGTCGGTGTGCCCCGTGGCCGGCGGGGGGCCCCGGGAGGACTTCACCCTGTCGCAGAAGATGTTCTACCCGGCCGAGACGCGGCTGTTGCTCGGGCGGGTGGGGTTCGACCTGCTGTGGTGTACGCCCCGGTGGCGGGCTCCCGACCCGACCGCCGCGGGCCCGGATGACCCGTGCCCGTCCGACGCCCTCGGGTCGATGCTGGCCTACGTCTGCGCCCCCTCCCCCAGCGTGCAGCGAGCCGTCGGGACGGCGGGATAAGCACTCGGCCACCCGCAACGTCGACAGATTCCCTCACGATACGGAGCCCCCTCATGCCCTGACCGTGTTGCGCGGGGACTTTGCGGTCGAATCAGTGCAGGGCGAACTCCCCGTAACGACGCATCACTTCGGGATAGAAGGCCAGAACGATGCGCTCCTTGGGGACACCCGCGGCGACGAGCTCGGTCGCGAAGCCTGCCTCGGTGTTGTCGCGCTGGATCCAGAACTTGCCGTCGATGAGGTCGACGTGGACAAGCACGTTGTGGATGCGCCGCGTGCCGTCCCACCCTACGGTGAGCAACATGTACTCATCACGGGCCTCGTCCATCAGGCGCACGACCTTGAACTTCGCCTCCGCGCGAGGCCACCGCTCCCACGCGTCAAACAGGCGCGCGATGAGCGCGCGATCAGCGGCTACGGAATCCATCGCGTGACCTCCTCGGTGAGCGGCGAAAAGCCCAGCACCCTGGGGATTCGTCGCCGGAGCATGAGCTGGCCGATCTCGTCCATCTGCACTATGTCGAGCACCTCGCTCGGGATCGCGAGGTACAATTCGCGGCCGGGCTCGATCGTCGCGAGCACGTCCTCATACATCGCAAACTGACCGACCGCTTGCTGGAGGTCAGCAATCAGCGACGGGCCGCCGAAGCACTTGATCTCTACGGCGATCCGCCGGACGCCCTTCTCCGCGGCGATGATCTGCTCCGCGCCGAGGTCAACGTAGAGCGCCCGCCCGCCTGCGCGGAGGGTCATGGGGTCGTGGGTGATGGTCCAGCCGTCCCGCTCCAACGCGCGGCGAACGACGTCATGAAGCTGATCGAGGGCCGGCATCGCACCTCAGTTGTAGCGACCTCAGTCCACGCTGCGCAAGGGGATGCGCGGAGTGACGGCACCATCGGGGGACCACAGCCTCTGTCAGCCCGGGGCGAGTATCCCGTGTGCATCGAACGCGCGCGCCACGATTGCGACCGGTCACTGCGCCCCGACCGGCGGCAGCCCCAACGCGCGGCGCAGCGGGTCGGCGTCGAAGAACACCTGACCGTCCTCCCCGGGCTGCCCGAGCGCCTCGGCCTCTCGCAGCCACTGCTCCACGGCGTCGCGCCCCGCGGCGGTCTTCACCAGCTCCCGGGGCACGCCCCCGAGCTGCCCGATGGGCTCGTCGAGGAGCCGCCAGATGTGCCGCGCAAACAGCTCCCCGACGCGGGGCGGAGCGCCGTCCTCGGCGGCTTGCGTCGGCCCGTTGGCGATGACCCGAACCGCGACCCCGTCGCCCTTCTCCGCGACGATGTTGGGATCCTTCTGCCAGGGGGCGGCGACCTCGCGCCGCAGCTCGACCACCCCGTCGCCGAAGCGCGCGCGCAAGAGCCCGACGATCCGCGCCGCGCGGGCGGGGCTGTTGGCCGAGACCACGCAGCCCGGCGTGCGAAGATCGATGCCTGCGATGGACTCCCCCGCGGCGAAGACCTCTCTGCGGCTCTTGTCGAGCCAGCTCCAGGAGTCCTCGTTTGACCGCACGAGCTCGGGCATGGCCTCGAGGGTCGAGACGATCGTCGCGCGGGAGCCAGGGAGCCTGAGGGTGAGGGAGACAAGCTCCACCCGGTCGCCGTCGGTGTTCTCCAGGTACATGGGCCGCGGCCGCGCCCGGGCCTCGTCGCCGAGGCGCCGGAAGACCGCCTGGGCGATGCCGAACTCCGCCTGGAGCAGCGCGCCGAGGTCACCTTCGTGCGCTGGCGCGTCGGGATGCGGCGTACGCAGCTCCGCGCGCAAGGCGCGATCGAGCGCAGGCACGAGGTCGGGGACGAAGCGCTCCTGGCCGGTGAGCACCGAGAGGTAGGTCCAGCGCCCGTCGTCCACGGGAACGATCTGCGCGAGGACGTAGTACCACCGGCGCAGTTGGGCGGTCTGCGCGGGGGGAACGCTGACCACGGTGTAGCGCCCTCCCCCCAGGAGGTCTTGCACGACCACCACGTCGTCCTCGACGTCGATCACCTCCCCGAGGAGCACGCGCTGTCGGCGCAACAGAGGGATCGCCCGCGCGATCTCGGGATGGAGTTCGTCCATGGCCTCGGCGATGTCGAGCGGGTGACGACCCTCGGGCAGACGACGCGCGGTGGCGGCCCAGTGCGCCGCGAGGGAGGTGGCATACAGACTGTCCGCCTCGACCTCGTGCGGCGAGACGGCCCGGCCCCGATGCGCCCGCGCGATCTCCCGCTGCGCAGCGCGGAGCGCCTCGGGATGACGCGCCGAGAACACGGTCGTCCATGCCACGATGGCGTCGAGGTCGGTGAGGGCCTCGGGGGGTGAGTCGTCTTCGCGCGCGACCGCGGGAAACACCACGGTCCACGGCCGCGTCGTGCCCTGCACCAGGGTGCTCCCCTCGAAACGGATCGATGCGTCGGGGTCGTCGAAGATCGTGTCCCTGTGCTGCTTGAAGAACTTCTGCAGCGCGTCGGCGATCACCGTGAGCCGCAGGAGGGCCCCGGGTGTGACGGGGCTCGGGGTGGCGTAGTGCTCGGTCAGGAGCGGGAGCGGGACAAAACCCCTCCCGGGCACCGGGTACTTCGCGCGCTTCAGCCGCGCGACGATCTCGGGCTGGAGCGCGTCGCGCGGCTCGAAAGAGATCGCGTAGAAGGGCGCCCCAGGAGCAGTCCGCTGCGCCTCGCTGGCCGGGGTCCACAGAAACGCGTCGAAGTCACTTTCGGAGTCGAACACCAGCGCGGCGTAGGACTCTTCGAGCTGTCCGGTGATGACCACGGTGCTCGGCGACGGCCCGAGGCCGGGGGTGTGGACCAGGAGCGCGTCGGCGTCGTTGGCGACGATCGCCCAGGGCTTCGTGGCGCCGAGGCCCAGGGCGTGGCGGGCGAAGGTCTCCACCAGCTCGGTCGGGGCGCGCAAGAACGCGAGGAAGGCATCGACCTTCGCGGATTCGCCGAGCGGTTCCATGGCGTCGAGCAGCCGTTGCGCGAGGGCGTTGGCCTCCTGGGACGGGCCGACCGAGACACGCACCGCGTCGCCCGCGATGGCCTGGACCGCCGCGACGAGGTCTGCATGGCTGACACGGATCTCGTCGGGCGTCCCGGCCCCCACCTGGGTCGCCTCGGCGTAGCCCTGGGCCAGCGGCAGGTCGCGCGCGAGGCCAGCCTGCGTCGAGAGGGCCTTGCCCCGCACAGACCAGAGGGCGATGCGCGGGTGCTCGTCGCGGCCGACGATCCGAACCGCACCAGGGTCGATCACCACGAGGTCCCAGATGGTGTGTGCAGGGACGCGCGAGAGGGAGACGCTGGGGGTACGCCCGCGAACCGGTACCTTCTTCTTCATCGCGGGCGCCACTCTACACACCCTACGCGCAGCGCCAAATCAACGACGCCGTCGACGCCGCGCGCCCCGCGGGCAGCGCCCCACGGCCTCGTCGCTCAGTTCGGCGCGTGCGCTGCGGGGGCGGCGGCGGCGTCGAGCACGATCACGTCGTGGGGCTCGCCGACACCGTCGTGGCGAGGGCGCCGACCGGAGAACAGCGCGCGGGCGGCCTCGAAGAGGTACCCGATGCCCCGGGCGCCGGACACGTCCCAGATCTCCGCCTCCTCGGGGTGCAGGACCAGCAGGCAGAGCGCGGGGTCGTCCGGGCCCCGCGGGAAGTAGAGGTTGCTCGCAAGGCTCCACGCATCATGGATGCGCCCCCGGTCGCGCACCACCTCCAGCACGCCCCGCATCGACAGGAACACCGCCCGGCTCTGGGCGATCACATGACCGAGGGGGTCCTTCTTCGCCTCGTGGACCTTCGCCGACTCGACGCTGGTGAGGAAGGTGAGGGTGCAGTCGTCGTCGAGCTTTGCCACGGCCATCGGCCGCGCGTGCACGCCGACACCGTTGCCGTCGCTGGTGACGAGCATCACCGTCGAGAAGCGCGCGAGCAGGTCGTGCACCCGAATCGTGGCGTCCTTCGGGGGGGACACCCTCGTCACGACGGCGTCCACGGCCTTCGTCACCCGCGTGACGGCCTTCGTCACGGCGGGCTCCCTGGCGCGAGGCTTCTTGGCGCTGGCCTTCTTGGCGCTGGCCTTCTTGGCGCTGGCCTTCTTGGCGCTGGGCTCCTTCGGGGCGGGCGTCGAGCGGCCGCGGGCCGAGGTGGGGGTGGTCGAGCGCCCGGACGCGCTCTTACGAACACTGGTGGGAGACTTCGAGGTCGTCATGGCGTAGCGCGACTTACACAACGTGTGCCGCCCGCCACGAGCGGCAAGGGATTCGGGTTTCCGATCGCAGGCCTCATCGCCCCGTGCGGATCGTGTTGTGGCATCCCTCCCCAGCCGTGGCGTTCTGGCCGGCCTCCGGGTACATCGAGACGACCGTCGGGTGCGACGGTGCGCGATCGGACCGGAGCCACAGAGCCGACAGCGCTCAGCGCGCGCGGAGGCCATGCCGTCGGCCTTGACAAGGGACCCTCGGGAGCGAGAGAAGAAGATTGTGAGTCTCAATTTCATCAATGGGCAACGGCGCACGCTTGCGGGCCCGTGGGTGTTTCTCGCGCTCCTGGCGCTGGCCGGAGCGGGATGCGGCGCGGGCGGGGCCTCGCCGGGCGATGCGGGCCCCGCGGCGGATGCCGGGGCGGGCGACGTGGGGAGAGCCGACACGGGGCCGCCGCCGCCGAGCCTGGGGCTCAACGACGTGTCGGTGTTGTTTCCGCTGCCCGAGACCGACGATGCCCCGGGGTATCTCAGCGCCGAGCGCGAGGGTGCCCGGGGGGTGTTGCTGCCGCGGGCGGTGTTTGACGCCATCCCGACCTTCCCCGTGGTGCCCGCCGACGGGCTGGTCTACACGCGGATGCGGGTCATGGCGATTCGGTTTGATGGATGCGGAGGAGTGCCCGGCGCGTGTCACCCTGAGATTCGTATGGTGATGCAGCCCATCAACGCCAACGGACGGGCGCGTGACTCGGCGTTGCATTTGTTCTACCGGCTGGACGGGGCGGCGATGGGGGCGGTGGTGGCGGGGCTTCGTGCCGCCCGCGCGTTGGCGCCCGAGGCCCAGGGGGCCCCGTTGGATGTTCACCCCGCGCTCGTGGCCCAGGGGGTCGAGGGGGCCTACGGGACGGCCCTGCGCGCCCTGGTGTTGCAGCACGTGGGCGCGGAGAACCTCGTGCGGATGACCTTCTTTCTGCGCGCCCCGCCGGTGCAGGAGGTCTGGTTCTTCGGCGGCTTCGATCGCGGCGACGACGGCCGTTTCGCGGCGATGAACATCGTCGGCGTCGGGCGCGGCAATCAGCGCGTGATCCTGACCACGACGGCGACGGGTTATCAGTTTGAGCTGACTCCAGTGGCGGCGATGCCCGAAGACGGGCGGGTGTTGTTGAGCTCCGCGGCGGCCACGGCGGCCACGGACGAGGCACGACGGGCGGCGGTGGCGTCGTTTCTGCGGGTGGAGAATCCCCGGCGGTATGTTCCCGACCAGCTGCCCTGCGCGGGCTGTCACATCGCGACCTATGTGCGGGCCGAGGCGCAGCGGCGGTTTGAGATCGGCGAGACCGGCTTCGACGACGATCGGTTTACGGCCCCGTACGATCTGTCCCGGCGCGGCAACGCGGCCGACAACCCCTCCTCCCTGCGGGCTTTCGGCTGGTTTCACACCGAGCCCATGATCGCCCAGCGCACGATCCACGAGAGCGCCCTGGTGCTGGAGGACCTCGAACGGCGGTACCCTCCCGGCGCCACGCCCTGACCCTGCCACGGCGGAGGTGGGGGATGAATCACGCGCGACAACCGCGCTCCCCCTTCGCCCGCGCAGCGAGGGCCACCACCCGGTACGATCCCCCTCATGGAGACATCCCCCATCGTCAACGTCGCCACCGTCGCCGAGTCTGGCGGCGTGGAGGGGCACTTCGGCGCCTTCGACAAGGTCCTCACGCCGACCATGCGCGCGCGCGGCGGCAAGCTCGGCGTGGTGCAGGTGCGCGTGCCCCCACAGACCGCGGCCTGCCCCTTTCACCACCACGCCCTGGAGGACGAGGTCTTCTTCGTGCTCTCCGGTCGGGGCGCGCTGCGCTACGGCGACGCCGTGTACGACCTGGCCCCGGGGGATTGTGTGTCCTGCCCCGCAGGCACCCAGACCGCCCATCAAGTGGCAAACACCTCCGACACCGACGACCTCGTCTACCTCGCCATCGGCCCGCACGAGCCCCACGAGGTCTGCGGCTACCCCGACTCGGGCAAGGTCATGGTGCGCAGCCTGCGCGCCGTCGGAACGCTCGCCCGAACGGACTACATGCACGGCGAACCCGAGGTCCCGGCCGTATTTGCCATGGCCAGCGCCCGCGTCCCCGCGGAGGAGTGACGGGACGACGGGGGTCAACCCTCTTGGTCAAGAGACGCGGAGCACGACCCGTCCCGGCGCCTTGCCTTCGAGCAGGCTGGCCATCGCCTGACGGATCTCCGCGAGGCCAAAAACCTCCCCGATCCGCGGCCGCACCGCTCCGTTCGCGACCCTGTCCACGAGGTCGGGCCAGCGCCCGGGATCGGCCTTCGCGCCTCGAAACCCGGGGAGCCCCGACGTCCACAAGGCCGCGAGCGACAGGCCCAGGGCCCGCGGAACGCTCCCCAACAGGGCCCCCCCCGATCGGCCGAAGTGGTCGTGGGCCACCAGCACATACACCCCGCCTGGCCCGAGGAGCCGCCGGGCCGCAGAGAAGGGACGGTTGCCCGGGATGTCGACGATGACGTCGTAGCCCCCAGAGCCTGCGGTGTAGTCCTCGCGCCCGCCGTCGACGACCCGCTCGGCACCCAACTCCACCAGCCCGTCGAGCCGATGCCCCAGATCGACCGCGGTGACCGTGGCCCCCACCGAGCGCGCGAGCTGAACCACGAGAGACCCCACACCCCCCGCCGCCCCGTTGACCAGAACCCGATGCCCCGCCTTCACCCGGCCCTCGGCAAACAGGGCCTGATGCGCGATGAGCCCGGCCGTCGGCAGGGCCGCCGCCTCCTCCATCGTGAGCCCCGCGGGCATCTTCGCCAGGGCCCCCTCCTTCACCACGGCGTACTCCGCGAAGGTGCCCCCGTTGCACCACTGGTGCCCCCGGAGCGACTCGCCGTACACCGCGTCCCCCGGCGCAAACCGTGTCGTGCCAGGGCCCACGGCCGCCACCACCCCCGCCAGATCGGTGCCCGGAATCACCCACCGGGGCCGCCGAAAACCCGACCCCATCAGGCGCATGACGTACGGCCGCCCCGCCATCACGTGCCAGATGTCCGGGTGCAACGAGGCCGCCCGAATCTCCACCCGCACCTCCCCCGGCCCCGCCGTCGGCTCGGCCACCTCCGCCACCTCGTAGACCTCCGGACCCCCGTAGCCCCGCTGAACCACCGCCCTCATCGCCCCACCGCCCCGCACCCACAGACCGCCTCGAAACCCTGACTGCTCATGGGCTTACGATGTAAGCTTACGCCGTACGTCTGTCAAACCCCGTCGGTCACTTCCGAGGCCGTGCGGGGTGTGCCAGCATGAGATACCAAGAGGAATTCCGGCCCAGGATGCGGCACATTTCGCGATGACCCGACGCCCGACACCGAAGAAAAAAGACCCTCCGACGGCGGTTCGGGCAGGGGGTTCGGAGGGCCTCCCGCGCCGGGCGGTGCTGTCGCGCGGGCGTGTGCTCGACGCGGCCCTCCTGCTCGTGGATCGGGAGGGCCTGGCGGCCCTCTCCATGCGCCGCCTGGCGCAGGAGCTGGGGGTCGAGGCCATGTCCCTCTACAACCACGTGGCCTCGAAGGACGAGCTCCTCGACGGGCTCGTGGAGGCCGTGATGGGCGAGATCGAGGTGCCCCCGGTCGTCCTCCCGTGGAAGGAGGCCCTGCGGCGCCGTTCGGCTTCGGCGCGGCGGGTGTTCTTGCGGCACCCCTGGGCCCCGGGGCTCAGCGAGTCTCGGCGACGGGCGGGCCCGGTGCGCCTCGCCGCCTGCGAGGCGGTGCTGGCGGTGTTTGCGCGGGCGGGGTTCTCAGGGCGCCTCGCGATGTCGGCCTTCCTGGTGCTCGACAGCTTTGTCTACGGGTTCACGCAGCAGGAGGCCCATTTCCCCGCGTCGGGCGTCGATCGTGTCGAGGCGGTGAGCGCGTTCCGGGCGGAGCACGATCTGTCGCGCTTCCCAGCGCTTGCGCGCATCACGGAGGACGCCAGACGCCAGGCCCAGGAGGGGGCCGCGGGGTACGACGAGGAGTTCGCGTTCGGTCTCGACCTTGTGCTCGATGGCCTGGAGACGCGGCTCGTGCGGGAGCAGGGTCTCCGCGGCGCGGGGTGACCACGCGGGAGCCGCGGTCAGAAGTCCATCGGCAGCCCCGCCCGCTGCCAGAGCGACGTGCCCGCCAGGAAGAACAGCAGCAGACCCGCGGCCCCGTAGGGGATGCCGATGCCGTCCGCGCTCGGGTGTATAAACCGCCATGCGCTTTCGATCGATCGTGGGCCTCGCGATGGCCCTCGGCGCCCTCGCCGGCTGTGAGGACCAACGCGCCGGGTTTCTGCCCGAAGACAGCGGCATCGCGCCCGACGACGTGGGCTCGGTAGACGGGCCCCTGGTCACCGATGCGGGCTCGCGCGATGGGGGCGTTGCTGGCGACAGGGGGGGTCCACCGCCTGTCGATGCGGGCCCTACCAACCCGGGCCCTGGCGATGCGGGCCACCCTGGGGGCAACGCCTGCGGCGCCGTCGACCTGGGTTCGCGCCTGGGGGCGGCGTTGGCGGCGGGGAGCACCGTCGGCGGACCGACCCAACTGGAAGGCTCCTGCGGCGGCGACGAGAGCGAAGAGGCCGTCTACGCCTGGACCGCCCCCTCGGCCGGGCGCTACGCCTTCACCACCGACGGCTCCGACTACGACACCGTGCTCTACCTCCGCGACGGCCTCTGCGCGACCCGTGAGCTGGAGTGCGACGACGACAACGACGAAGGTGTGCAATCGACCGTGACGGTGACCCTCCGCGCCGGTCAGCAGGTCACCATCGTGGTGGACGGATACGGCGGGGACAGCGGCGACTACACCCTCGGCATCTCCCGGGCGCCCTGAGGGCGATCCTCCACCCCGCGGAGCCTCCCATGCAGCACCTCCCTCTGCCCCGCTCGCGTCTCGTTTCGTCGTGCCTCGTGGCCGTCTCGTTGTTCAGCGCACCCGCCGTCTGGGCCTGGTCGGCCCTCACCATCCGCGGGGCTTCCGGGGCGACCACGGGGCGCATCGAGGCCGACGGGACGGTGCGCAACCGCGGGGGGTCGTCGGTCGGGCGCATCAACGCCGACGGCACGGTGCGCAACGGGTCGGGGTCGAGCATCGGCCGGGTCGATCGCAACGGCACGATCCGCAACGGGTCGGGGTCGAGCATCGGCCGCGTCGACGACGACGGAACACTCCGAGAACGGTCAGGGTCGTCGGTGGGACGGCTCGACGGGTGCGTCGTGCGCAACGCCTCGGGCTCCTCGCGCGGCCGCTTCGACGGATGCAGCACGCGCGACCGACACGCCATGGCGGCCTACCTGTTCTTCTTCGAGCCGCTGCAGAATCACTGAGCCTCCGGGGGCGCCCCCCCTCGCCCGCCCCCGGCTGCCCTGGCTCGTCCTGCACAACGCCGAGGTGACAAGGGATCGCGCTACCGCGGACATCGTGGTCGAGCTGGATGCGCGATGACAGGGAAAGAAATCTTGTGTGCACGGGCGTGAAAATCGGTCCGGCGAAGTGAAGTATCCTCTCGCCGGTGGGGCGTCTGTGCCCCCCATTGCACGGAGGGAAAGACCTTGAGTTTCCGATCGATTTCGTCCTCGCTCGTCGTGGCGGGGATGCTGGGCCTGGTGACCGGGTGCGGCTCAGACCCGGCCCCAACCGACACCGACGGCGGCGTTGCCACCGACACGGGCGGCGCCACCGACACGGGCGGCGCCACCGACACGGGCGGCACCCCCGATGTGCCCGTCGTCCCCGATGTGCCCGTCGTCCCCGATGTGCCCGTCGTCCCCGATGTGCCCGTCGCCACCGACACGCCGCCCGCAGAGGACGTCCCCGTCGCGACGGACACGCCGCCCGCGGAGGACATCCCCGCGCCGACGGACACCCCGCCGATGTGCACGATGAGCGAGACCCTCTGCAGCGGGGCCTGCCACAACCTCCAGACCAGCCCCACCCACTGCGGGGCCTGCGACAACGCCTGCCCGGCGGGCCGGCTCTGCCGGCTCGGGGCCTGCATCATCGAGTGCATGGCCGGCCAGAACCCCTGCGCCGGCGCCTGCGCCAACTTCGCCACCGACCGCGCCAACTGCGGGGCCTGCGGCATGGCCTGCGGGATGGGCCAGACCTGCGTGGCGGGCGTGTGCACCACCGAGTGCGCGATGGGCCAGACGGCCTGCGGCGCCACCTGCCACAACCTCCAGACCGACAACGCCCACTGCGGGGCCTGCGGCACCGCCTGCGCGATGGGTCAGGTGTGCTCCAACGGCGCCTGCGTCGCCGACTGCGCCCCGGGGCAGACCCGCTGCGGCGGCACCTGCCACAACACCCAGACCGACGCCGCCCACTGCGGGGCCTGCGGCATGGCGTGCGCGATGGGACAGGCGTGCCGCGGCGGCGCCTGCGTGGCGGGCTGCGTCGCCGGGCTGAGCGACTGTCAGGGCGCTTGTCGAAACTTCCAGGCCGACGACCGCCACTGCGGCGCGTGCGGCAACGCCTGCGCGGCGGGCACCTACTGCGCCGCGGGCGCCTGCGTGGCCGACCGCTGCGCGATGGTGAGCTGCCCCGCGACGGACCCCTGCCACACGGCCAACCCCTGCGACCGCGCGACGGGCATGTGCCGCAGCGCCCTCGCGGTGGCGGTGTCGATGACGGGCAACGCGCCCCTCGTGGGGACGCGGCAGTGCCAGACCGGGTACACCGCCCCGCAGTGCAGCTACCAGCCCTACGACACCACGGGCAACTGGGCGGCCCAGGCCAACAACGGCGGCGTGGCCGCGGTGGCGAGCGCGGGCTTCTCCACGGACATGACCATCCACCAGCCCGGCTTCGCCAACGACGGGCTCTACGGCAACGGCCGGTCGTGGATCCCCAACCCCGCCGGGGCCTGGCTCAAGCTCGACCTCGGGCGCCCGATCGCCATCGACACGATCGCCTTCGGGCGCGACCGCGTGGGCGGGGTGGCCGATCGCGCCCCGGGCCGGTACACGGTGTTCGTGGCCACCACGGAGGCGGCCTTCGCCAACGGCAACGACGCCGCGGACGCGATGGAGTACCGCCGGGTGTTCGACTCGTCGCAGGTCATGGGCGCCGGCGAGAGCATCCCGATGGGCAACACCGTCACCGCGCGCTTCGCCCCGGTGCTCGGGCGCTATGTGAAGATCGTGTTCACCAACGCGGGCCTCGGCATCGACGAGGTGGAGGTGCGCGGCTGCGACCCCAGCACCACCACGTGCCCCGCCCTGCCCACGGGCAACGGCATGGCCTGCAACGACCGGCTCAGCACCACCAGCGGCGACGTGTGCGCCGACGGGGCCTGCGTGGGCACCGCGTGCGGGGCCAACCTCGCCGACTGCGACGGCATGGCCGGCAACGCCTGCGAGGCCGACCTGCGCAGCAACCCCGCCCACTGCGGGGCCTGCGGCAACGCCTGCGGGGCGGGACGGACCTGCGACGCCGGGGCCTGCCGCACGACCTACGGGTCGTGCCAGGAGATCTTGGAGGCCAACCCCACGAGCGCGAGCGGCGTGTACTGGGTGGCCCCGTCGGGGCAGGGCAGCGCGGCGCAGGTGTACTGCGACATGACCGCGGCGGGCGGCGGCTGGACCCTCGCCCTCAAGGCCAACGGCGCCAACCCCACCTTCGCCTACGACGCGGCCCTGTGGACCAACACGGCCCTGCTCAATCCCACCTCGCTCGATCTGAGCCCCACCGAGGCGAAGTTTGCCAGCTTCCTCAACCAGCGCCTCACGCAGGTGCTGGTGGTGATGACCGCGGGCGGACAGACCCGCTCGCTCGTGCTCGACGCCCCGGCCCCGAGCCTGGCGGCCCTGGTGTCGGGCAGCTACCGCGCCACCACCGCGGGGCGCACGGCCTGGCTCGACCTCCTGCCGGGCAACACCATCCAGCCCAACTGCAACCGCGAGGGCTTCGCCAACGCCTTCGCCGACCCGCACGCGCGGGTGCGGATCGGCATCCTGGGCAACCAGGAGAACGACTGCGGCTCCACCGACTCGTGGCTGGGCGTCGGCGGCAACCCCTTCATGGGCAACGGCTGCTTCGGCGCCGGGGCGCGGCCCTCGGTGGGTCAGATGGGCGGCGGCACGTGTACGCCGGCGGGGGGCATCGTGACGGCCACCGCGCAGGTGTACGTGCGGGCCCTGGCCCAGAACTGCCAGCAGCTCCGCCTGGCCGGGGTCACCACCGACGGCGTGCAGACCATCGACCCCGACGGCCCGGGTTCGGTCGCGCCCACCCAGGTGTTTTGTGACATGACCACCGACGGCGGCGGCTGGACCCTCGTCGGCCGCCTGGGCGACCCGCGGTACCTGCCGCACCTCGACCGCAACCTCGGGGCCCTCACGGCCCCGGCCGGCACGGGCAACCTCTTCCACAGCCAGTTTGCGGCCATCCGCGGCTCCGCGGTGCGCGTCGGGCGCATGGTGGGCACGGGCACCAACGTCGGCAACTTCTACCAGATCAACGACTGCTCCACCGGCGACGCCGCCTGCTGGTACGGCCGCTTCATCAACCAGAACGACGGCGACACCTTCGGGGCCTGGCTCGCCGCGGGCGGCAACTGGGGCTTCGTTCCCTCGGGTTGCACCAACGACCAGTGCCCGACCGCCAACGGCGACCGCGACCACTCCCAGGCCCAGCGCATCGCGATCTTCGGCGGCGACTGCCACGCCTCCTGCAATACCGGCGGCGACGACACCCGCAACGGCTTTACCTTCCGCGACTACGGCACCGCCGGGATGCCCACCCGCCTCGGCAACCGCGCCTTCTGGAGCGCGGGCACCGTCACCTCCGGGGCGACCGCCCTGGGGCCGGAGATCCCCATCGCCGACTACGGCCAGAGCGGCACCCAGTGGCGCGACCTCTGGATCCGCTGACCCGCCTCCCCCCTCCAGACGCCCTCGGGGCGTAGCTCCACCCCATCGCCAGGACCCCGGGACGATTGCGCCCCGGGCGCCTTGACAGCCCCTGTGGATTGGGGTGACACGCCCCGTATGCGTACATCATGGAAGACGCTCGCCCTGGCCGCCGTGGTCGCGACAGGCTGTGCCAACGGCGACGAGACCGCCCTGCTCCCCGACGCCGGATCGAACGACCTCGGGGCCCCCGTCGACACCGGGACACCCGTCGACATGCCCGTCCAGCAGGTCAACTGCGGGGCCGTGACCGTCTGCGGGACATGCACCAGCCTCGGCCCCTGCGGCTGGTGCGGGGCCACCAACACCTGTGTCCCCGGCAACGCCACGGGCCCGTTGGTCGGGGCCTGCGCGGCCTCGTGGTCGTTCTCGCCCGAGCTGTGCCCCGCCCTCGACGCGGGATCGCCCCCCGACACAGGGACCCCTGCCCCTGACACCGGGGCCCCCGCCCCCGACACCGGGACCCCCACCGACGCGCCCGACCCCTGCGCCGCAGCGAGCACCTGCGGGGCCTGCACGGCCATGGCGTCCTGCGGGTTTTGTGGGGCCACGGGCCGGTGCCAGACCGGCGGACGCGACGCCCCCACCCAGGGCCCCGCGTGCCCGAGCGGCTGGTCGTGGATCTCGTCGTCCTGTTCGGTCGCCGACGCAGGCCCGATGGCCGACCCCTGCGCCTCGGCCACGAGCTGCGGGGCCTGCACCCAGCGCTCCCAGTGCGGCTGGTGCCCCTCCCTCAACCGCTGCCTCCTCGGGGTCTCCACGGGCCCCAACGCCCCGGGCGGGACCTGCGGCTCCTGGGCCTGGTACTCCGGCCAGTGCGGCGGAGGGACGGACGGGGGCACCCCCGTCGACGCGGGCGATCCGTGTTCCAGCGCGACCAACTGCGCGGCCTGCACGGGCCGGTCGCAGTGCGGATGGTGCCCCGGGGCCAACCGCTGCGCCGTCGGCACGAGCTCAGGCCCGAACGGCACGATCCCGAGCTGCGGCAGTTGGGCCTGGCTCTCCTCGGCCTGCACCGCCTCCGACGCCGGGGCCGCCCCCGACGCGGGCTCCGACGCGGGCTCCGACGCGGGCGTCACGGGCACCGTCCCGGGCTTCGGCGACCCCGGAGGCTACAACCCCGCGGAGGTGGCCCGGGCCTGCCCGCCTGGGGCCACCCTGCGCCTCCAGATCGTACGCATCTACGCCACCCCCCGCGACCCCATGGGCCTCGCCTGGGACGGGATCCCCGGGGTGACGGACTTCGTGTGCAACACCAGCGCGGAGCGGGTGCGGGACGCCCTGCGCGAGCAGATCAACGGGGTGCGGACGGGCACCGGAGACACGGTCGACCGGGCCGTGGGCGACCGCTTCCGCGAGGTGGTGAGCACCCAGTGCGGGGCGGGGGCCGATTGGTTCCTGGGCCGCTGGGAGGGGCCGGACATCTTCGCCCAGATGTACAGCCCCCCCGGGGCGGGCTCGCCCCTGTGGCGCACCTCCACCGAGGACAATAGCTGGGAGGCCCCCCGGGCGGGCGCCACCTGGAGCAACGCCTACATCGACGTCCCCTGCGCCACCCTCGGGGTGACCCAGTACCGCCTGGCCGTACGCGACGCCGACGTGATCGGCTCCGAGCTCATGGGCGAGATGACCTTCCGGGCGAGCGAGGTCTCCCCCCGGGCGATGTGCGGCGGGTTCGCGTTCCGCGCGGGCTTTCAGGGCGTGGCGGGCATTCTCTTCAGCACCCGGGTCACCGGCGGCACCCAGAACTGCACCGGGCTGCGCTGAGCCCCGTCTCCCCTCCGCGAAGGCCCTACACCCGGCATCAGACGGCCGGGTGCAGGGCCGCGGGATACCCAACCCCGGCCTCGCCTTCGATCGAAGCCATGCGCACCGCCCTCCTGCTCGCCCTCGTGGCGGGGTGTTCGCGCCCTGCCCCACCACCCGATCCTCCGGTCGCCTCGACCACGCCCACCGCCCGTTCGCCGATCGTGCCGCCCGGGGAGCGTCGGTGTCTTCCCCTGGTGTCCGGATGTGGCTGCGCCTACGCCTGCGCGGTCACGGTGCACCATCTCCCCGACGGAGCCTACGAGGTCGCCCACGACCTGCAGGACAGCCGCCTCGACCGGGTCACCCTCGCCCGCTGGTGTTTTGACGCCGAGGGCCACGGAGGACCCGCCGCGGGGCCTCGGACGTCTCAAGGGCGATGCCTCGAGGTCTTCGAAGACGGAACCCCCTGCGGCGGCGAGTGCGTCCCGCGGACGGACGTCCTGCGCTGCAGGCTCGTCGGCGATCGCTGCGGTCCGGCGCCCTGACGCCCTGGACCGCCCACGCGCCACCGCCGTGCCCGATGGCGCCCGCGGGCATCGGTCTACCCCGCGCGCTCCGACGGGATCAATCCTCGCCCGCCTGCTCCGCCCTGCGCCGCCGCATCGCCAGGACCCCCGCGAGGGCCCCGAGCCACCCCAGGGCCCCGCCCCCTCCCGACCCACCCGGAACCGCACACCCGCAGCCATCCGGCGCGGCCCCGTTGGCCCCTCCCCCGTCGTCGCCCCCCACGTCCGCGACCATGGTGCCCGCGTCCGCGATCCCCGCATCCGCAGCCCCCGCGTCCGCGATCCCCACGTCCGCGACCGTCATGCCCGCGTCCGCAGGGCCCGCGTCCTCGGAGCCCGCGTCCTGCGCGCCCGCGTCCGCGATCGCGGCATCCGCGACCCCCGTGTCCTCCGGGCCCGCGTCGGCAACCCCCGCGTCCTCAGGGCCCGCGTCGGCGACGCCCGTGTCCTCGGGGCCCGCATCGACAACCCCCGCGTCGGGGGTCAGGCAGGGCGTCTCGTCGACCATCCCGTTGCAGTTGTCATCCACCCCGTTGCCGCACGCCTCCAGGGTCGGAACCCGCGTCACCACATCGTCCGGACACGCCCCCGAGGCCCCCGAGCACACCTCCGCGGGATCGCAGACCCCGGTCGTGGCCGAGGTCCGGCACACGGTCCCAGCGGGCAGGAATCCATCCCCCGGACAGGCCGCGGCGCTGCCCGTACAGGTCTCGGCCACGTCGCAGCCGCCCGGCATCGCCGCGCGGCACACCGTGGTCGCGGACAGAAATCCGTCAGCCGGGCACTGCCCGTCCGCGCCGTCGCAGACCTCGGCCGCGTCGCACACGCCCGCCGAGGCCCGACAGGTCGTTCCCGCGGGGCGCGGGCTCCAGGCCGTCGGGCCCGACATCCCCGCGGGGGCCACGCAGACCTGGCAGGCCCCCATCGGGTTGATGGCTCCATCGCTGACGCACACCCCCCCGATGCGACAGAAGCCCTCGTCGGTGAGGCCGTCGCAGTCGTTGTCGACCCCGTCGCAGACCTCCGCCGCGTCGGGGTGGACCGCCGCCGCGTTGTCGTTGCAGTCGACCCGTGCCCCCGCAGGGGCGCACGAGGCCGGCAGAAACCCGTCGTTGTCGCGGTCGAGGCAGGCCGTCACGCCGCCCGTGAAGCTCAGGGCCCGCACCTCACCCGGGCCCGTGGCGAAGGCCGTCTGGGTCATCGCCGGGAAGCTCACCACCACGGGCAGGGTCGTGCCCCCGCGGCCCACATAGAGCTGGTTGGCCCGGTTGTCGAAGAAGAGGCCGCAGTCGTTGCCCGCCATGGACGGGACCGTGATGTTGCCCACGAGGCCGTACGGCGGGTCGGCCTGGATCATCCGCACCGTGCCCGTAGCCGGCAGGAAGAACACCCGGCGCCCCACCTCATCGACCGCCACGGCCCCGCCGGAGTTGTTCGAGCGACGGTTGACGTGGCCCGTGTTGCGCACGGCCCCAAAGGTGCCCCCCGTGGCCGTCAGGCCGGACACGTCCACCGCGAGCACCGGGCCCCCGTCACCCCCGGTGAGAAACACCTGCTGCCCCCGGGCGTCGACCGCGAGCTGATCGCCCACCGATGTCGGGGAGGGCTCGGCCGGGAGGTCGGCCATCGGGGTGGTGGCCACCACGGCGCCGTAGCCCATCCCCTCGGCGAGGCTCAGGGCCCGCAGCGAGCGCTGCACCGTGTCGTACACGAAGAGGAGCCGCCGCGGCCCGTCCACCGCGATGGAGATCGACCCCGATCCCGGCAGGGGAATGTCCCGCTCCATCACCCGGGTGAGGGTCCGGGGGTCGT
This sequence comes from uncultured Myxococcaceae bacterium, assembly GCA_964447205.1. Lineage (GTDB taxonomy): Bacteria > Myxococcota_A > Polyangia > Polyangiales > JAEUKH01. The sequence continues at coordinate 36,062 of CAYUSB010000051.1, read as the reverse complement.
ACGCGTGCAGGGGCTGGTTGGACGAACAACACTGACCCCCGTAGAGGATCCCGCGTACCGGGTCGAGGCTGATGGCCCCGTTGGCGGTGCCCCGGGCCGCCGTAGCCATCACGTCGAAGGGCGGGGCCCTGCGTTGGGCCGTGATCACCCCGGTGTGGGGCGTCCCGTGGGTGAAGGCCACCGCGTAGAAGACCTCGTCGACGTTGACCTGGGCCATGGCCCCGGTCGGGACCAGGACCGCCCCCATCGTCAAGGCCCCGAACCATCCAGCTCCCCGCCGACCCACACGTTGCATGAGACGCAGGGTCGACCCCGGCCCGCGTCCCTGTCAACGCCCGCCGCTGGATTCGGCCGCAGCCCCGGTGCCACACTCGCCTCCGTCCCCGCGATGTACGACCCCGACGCCCGACGCCGCGACGCGCTCCGGCAACGCCTCGAAGTCCTCCTCCGCGCGGACCCCGACCGCGACCGGCGCATCGCCCGACGCGAGCTCCCCGTGTGCGCCTGGCTCGACGCACGGCACCAGCGCCGGGACGCCCGGGTGGTGGCCGTCAACGGCCCCCAGGGCTCGGGCAAGAGCACCCTCTGCGCCCTCGCGGTCGAGGCCCTCGGGGCCGTCGGGGTTCGGGCCGTGACGGTGTCGATCGACGACTTCTACCTGCCCTTCGCCGACCAGAGGGCCCTCGCGGCGTCCTACCCGGGCGACCCCTTCCTCGAACACCGGGGATACCCCGGGACCCACGACGTAACCCTCGGGGCCGCGGTGATCGACGCCCTGCGCGACGACCGGGGCGAGGGGGTGCGGGTTCCGGTGTACGACAAGGCGGCGTATGGGGGGCGGGGCGACCGCGGGGGATGGCGCACCGTCCGGGGCCCCTTCGACCTCGTCCTGGTCGAGGGCTGGATGCTCGGGTTCGCCCCTGTTCCCATGGAGGCCCTCGCCCACCCGGGCCTCGCGGCCGCCAACGCCCTCCTCGGGGCCTACTCCGCCTGGAATGCCCGCTGCGACGCCCTCGTGCACCTCGTGATGGCCGACCCCAACTCGGTCGTGGACTGGCGGATCGACGCCGAGCGGGCCAGACGGGCCGCAGGAGCTCCGGGCCTGACCGACGCCGAGGCCCGCGACTACGTGGAGCGGTTCCTCCCGGCCTACGCGACCTGGGTCGGGCCCCTGCTGGAGAACCCCGCGGTGGTCGGCCCGCGGCTCGTCCTGACCCTCGGCGACGACCGCCTGCCCATCGCTCCTCCCGGCTGAGCCCTACCGCACCGTCGAGACGAAGCTCAGCCCCACCCCCGCCGCGTCGGTCCCGAAGGGGTGCACCGTGGGGACGTAGAGCTGCCCGAGGAGCCGCAACCCCTCGGTGAGCCGCAGGGCCGCGGCGAAGCCCAGCCCCACCCGGATCCCCGTGGCGTCGTCACTCACCACGTTGCCCGCGGTAAACTCGCCTACCAGGCCCACTGACACCCGCTCTCCCACCCGCATCCACACCCGCCACGGGACGTTGAGGACGTTACGGATCGTGGCCGAATCGCTCGGGACCCACTGCACGAACATCCCCGACTCCACCCGCAGGGCCCGCCACCCCACCGCCACGGGCACTCCCACCCCAAACGAGAACACCGTCTGCGCGGCCAGGGGCATCACCCCCCGCAGCTCGACCCCGAGCTGAAACCCCGACCGGGCCCCGTCCACGAGGCCGTACCGCAGCCGCACGGTGGGGTTTCCGAGGGTGCGATTGCCGACCTGGTAGACCTCCTCGCGGCCCACCCGGGCGTACCGATCGGCTGCCAGGGTGCCCCCGTCTTCGCCCAGGCGTAGCCCCCCGGCCAGCTCCACGTCGAGGCCCCGCATCACTCCAAACTGAAACGCCGCGTGCACCCCCGGCCCCGAGGTCGTGCCTCCCCCGAGCACGCTCGAGGCCACCCCGAGGCCGTACAGGGCCAGGATCCGCCCGGGCTGTACGAGGAGGGGTCTGCGTACCTCCCCCGCCACCGCAGGGGCCTCTGGGGCCTGCTGCGCCCCGGCTGAGGACCCCGACAGGCCCAGGGCGAGACCCCAGGCGACCACAGACCCCCGAACGACGCGCGACACAGGCATGGCAGGCCGGGACGGTACCACCGCCCCTCGGCCCGCTACGGCCCCGGTCACACGGTCATGATGTCTTTTTCCTTCTGGGCCACGATCTCCTCGACCCCCTTGACCCCGGTCGAGACGATCTCCTCGGCCTTCTTCCACGCCAGGTCGCCCTCGTCCTCGCTCACGTCGCCGTCCTTGACGGCCGAGTCGACGAGGTCTTTGGCGTCTTTGCGGCAGTGCCGGATGGCGATCTTGCACTCCTCGCCCTGCTTGCGGGCGGCCTTGGCGATCTCCTTGCGGCGCTCTTCGGTGAGGGGGGCGAGGGGAATGCGCAGGAGGTCGCCGTCCATCTGGGGGTTGAGCCCGAGGTCGGCCTCGCGGATGGCCTTGTCGACGGCCTTGGCCTGGCCCCGCTCCCAGACCTTCACCTGGATCATCCGGGGCTCGGGGACCGAGACCGTGGCCATCTGGGCGATGGGGGTCATCGTGCCGTAGTAGTCGACCCGCACGCCGTCGAGCATGTTGGCCGAGGCTCGCCCCGTGCGGAGGCGGGAGAGGTCGCGGCGGAGCGCGTCGTGGGCTTTGGCGATGCCGGCCCGGAGGTCGGCCAGGATGTCTTCGAGCATGGGATGCGACGCTCCTCGGGTCGTAGGGAAGGACCGCAGTCCTTTACCCCATTTTGACCCGGGGAGCCACGCTCGGCGGAGGGAGGGGAGGCAGCGCCCGTCAGGGCCGCGGGATCTGGGCCGGGGGGCGGTTGGCGGGGGGGCGCGGTCCCGTGGCAGGGGTGACCTGGACGTCGAGGGTGTAGGCCCCGGCGTTGCCCGACGAGAACCCGTCGACGAAGACCGTGTAGGTCCCCGGGTCGAGTTGGGTCTCGATGAGGGAGTGGCGGGTGTCGGCGGCGTCGTCGTTGCACGCCCGCTCGGTGCTCGCGTCGGTGCAGGTGCTGCGGATGTAGAGGGCCCCGTCGTGGTTGGGTGTGGACAGGGCCACCCGGACGTTGCTGCGGGCCCGCACGACGAGCCGGTAGAGGTTTTCCGGGGAGCGGGCCGAGCCGGCGCAGGTGGCCTGGAACCGATCGGTCCCGGCGGTGGTCCCCGTCACCTGGCGCCCCGGCACGAGGAGGGGGGCCGTACGGCAGGCCCGCTCCAGGGCCTGGGGGTCGTCGAGGCGGGCGTTGAGCCGGAAGCGCCCGAAGCGCCGCGGGGACGCGCTGTCGACCACGACGTAGTACTGCCCCGGGTCGAGGACCTGGTCGTAGGCCCGGGCCTCTCCGAAGACGTTGGTCTGGCAGGTGGCGGCCGAGACCTGGGCGCAGTCGCGGGTCACGGTGACGGTGAGCTGGTCGCCCGAGCCGCGCTCCAGCAGGTCGCTCTGGTCGAACCACAGGCGCACCCGAGACCGGGACGTGACGTTGAGCCGGTAGACCACGTCGTACCCGTCGGCCTGGGCCGCGCAGGAGGGGCGCAGGTCGTCGTGGGCGAGGAAGGTGTTGCCCTCGACGGGGGTCCCGGGCGTGAGGGGGATGGCGTCGAGGCAGGTGTCGCCCGGGGTGTTTCCGCCCACTACGGGGGCGAGGTCGGCCTGGAGGGTGTAGTTGCCCTGGGCGTTGGGGGTGTAGCCGTCGGTGAAGACGTAGTACGTCCCGGCCGGAAGGACCGTGTTGATGCGCGAGTGGCTGATGTCCTCGGCGTCGTCGTTGCACGCCACCTCGCGGGCGATGTCGGTGCAGGCCGCCCGGACGTGCAGGGTCCCGTCGTAGTCGCTCTCCTGGTGGAGCTGGAGCCGCGACTCCTGCGGGACCTCCAGGCGGTACACCCGCTCGGGGCCGCGCGATTGGGCCCCGCAGGTCGACTGGAAGAGGTTGAGGTCCTGGGCCGTGAGCTGCCCTGTGACGGGGGTGTTGGGCGACAGGGCCGCGGCGTTGCGGCACACCTCGCCCACGTCGGGCACGTCGCGGGCCGTGACGGTCATCGAGTAGGTGCCCCGGGAGGTGCCAAACCCGTCGACGAAGATGTAGTGGGTGCCCGGCTCGAGGGCCACGGTGATGAGCGAGTGGCTGGTGTCGGGGTTGTCGTCGTTGCAGGCGTTTTCGGGCTCGGCCCCGGGGTCTTCGCAGGTCCCTGTGCGGAGGTACACGGCCCCGTCGTAGCCGCCTCCCTGCTCGACGGCCACGGTCACGAGCTGGCGCCGGTCGAGGGTGAGGGCGTAGATGCGCTCGGGGGCTCCGCGCGCCTGCGGCGGCCCGTCGTCGTCGTCCCCGTCGCCCCCGCCGCCTCCCCCGCCGAGGCACCGGCCGGTGTGGCGCGACGGAGCTCCGCGGGTGGTGCCTGTGACGGTCTCGCCGACGCGTACGGGCAACGGGTTGTCGCAGGACCCCGGCCCGCCCGCCCCGGCCCCGTCGCCCGAGGGGGCCCCCACGGCCCAGGAGCCCAGGAGGTACGCCCCGCTGCCCTCGGCCACCCGCAGGGCCAGGGTGTACCGCCCCCGGGACGGGGCGCAGAAGCGCACGACGGCGCTCGGGTCGGTGGTGTTGTCGGTGGCCACGGCCTGGTCGCGGGCGTCGACCACGGAGAGGTCGAGGTTGCGCACCCCGTCGGAGCCGAAGCCCTGGAAGAGGTAGCAGCGGGCCTCGAGGTCGACCCCGACCCGGACGGTCCCGCCCTCCCCGAGGGAGCCCTCGGTGAGGCGCCCGAGTTGGGTCCCTCCGAGGACGGTCAGGGTGTTGTGCACGGCCACGAAGCGCCCCTGTACGCCGCGGGTGGACGAAGCACACCCGAACAGAGCCCCCGCGCACGCCAACGCGAGCGCACCCCTGCGGAACCGTTGCTCACTCATCGCCATCGTCCCTTCTCGTGCCCCCATGGACGAGGGGGCCACCTGCGCCCGCGTCGACCGGGCCGCCCCCGAACGGTTACCACGCCTACAGGAACTTCCGCAGCAGGTAGAAGAAGTACGACCGCGCCCGCGGCCTCCAGCCGCGCCGGGCCCAGCGCCGCGGGTCGAGCTCCTCGCAGTGCTCGGTGAGGTCGACCCGGAACGAGGCTTCCATGGCGGCCACAAATCCCCGGTCGACGCTGGCCATGTTGGCCTCGAGGTTGTAGCGCAGCGAGAGGTAGTCAAAGTTGTAGCTGCCCACCGTCGCCCAGTCGTCGATGAGGCCGGACTTGTTGTGCAGGATCCCGTGGGTCCACTCGTGGACGTGCACCCCGGCCCGCATCAGGCGGGCGTAGAGGTGCTGTCCGGCCCACGTGACGGGGGGGACGTCGCTCACCCGCGGCACGATCACCCGCACCTCGGTGCCGCGCCGGGCGGCGTGTTGCAGCGACCGGTACACCGCCACGTCGGGCACGAAGTACGAGTTGGCGATGTAGACCCGGCGGCGGGCCTGACGGATGCGCGACAGGTACGCCCGGCGGATGGCCCGTCGGGCGCCCCAGGCGTCGTGCCCGAGGATGGCCACGGGGACGGGGGGGCCGGTGGTTCCGTCGCCGCGAAGGACCGCGCGGGTGTCGAGCAGGAGCTCTCGCGACGTGCGGGGGGCCAGGTCGGCCGGGCGGCCTCCTCCCATCCTGGCCCAGGTGTCGTAGAACATGGCCCGGACCCGCCCCGCGGCCTCGCCCTCGATGCGGGCCACGTCGTCGCGCCACCCCTCCCCCCCTTCGGCCACGGGCAACCACGGCCGACCCAGGTTGAGCCCCCCCACGAAGGCCACCCGCCCGTCGATCACCATCAGCTTGCGGTGGTCGCGTTGGGAAACCCGGGTGAGGGCGAACCGGGTCCGCCACGGGGCGATGGGGTTGTACTCCCGCACCTCGCCCCCGGCCGCCCGCAGGTCGTCGTAGAGGGAGGGGCTCACCCCGAGCGAGCCGATGGCGTCGTAGCTCAGGCGCACCTGCACCCCCTCCCGGGCCCGGGCCGTCAGGGCATCGACGATGTCGCGCCCGGCGGGGCTGTCGTCGAGCCAGTACATCTCCAGGAGGCACTCCTCGCGGGCGGCGGCGATGGCCGCGTGCATGGCAGGCAGGGCCTCGACCCCGTCGCGCAGGAGAGTCAGCCGGGGTCGGTCGTGGCCGGCCAGGGCCGCGCCCTCGGGCGGCTCAACGCGCCGAACGCTCACATCTCCCACAGGTCGCCCCACAAGGGAGCCCCCCCGTCGACGCAGAGGGTGGCCCCGGTGATGTAGTCGGCCGCGTCGGAGGCCAGGAAGGTCACGAGGTGGGCCACCTCCCGCGGGGTCCCCAGCCGGCGCCACGGGGTCGTCCGGGTGGCCTTCTCGACCAGCTCGGGGGGATACCGGTCGGTCCCGCTCGAGCGGATCGTGCCAGGCGACACCGCGTTGACCGCGATCTTGTAGGGCGACCACTCCACCGCCAGCGACCGGGTGAGGTTCTCCACGCCCGCCCGGGCCGCCCCGGTGTGGGCCATCCCGGGGAAGCCCCGGGCCACATTGGCAATGATGTTGACGATCCTCCCCCGCCCCTGCGGGATCATCGCCCCCAGGGCCACGGCCCGCGTGACGTTGAAGGTCCCGAGGAGGTTGTTGCGCACGACGGCCTCAAACCCCTTGGGGCTGATGAGCTGGGCCGGCGAGGGAAACTGCCCCCCGGCGTTGTTGACCAGCACGTCGATCCGCCCGAAGCGCTCCATCACCGCCGCCACGAAGCCCTCGATGGCCTCGGGCTGCCGGATGTCCACGCTCGCCGCCATGGCCCGGCCCCCTTGGGCCTCGAGGGCCGCGGCCAGCGCGGTCACCGGCTCGACGCGCCGACCGCACAGGGCCACCGCGGCCCCGAGCTCGGCCATCTCCTCGGCGATGGCCCGGCCGATGCCCGTGCCTCCGCCCGTGATCAACGCGACCCGCCCCGCCAGCAGGCCGGGACGAAAGGGATTGGACTCGGTATCGACCGGGGCGCTCATGGGAGCACGGATTCAACCATGCCCGCCGGGCCCAAGACGAGCCCCCTGCGCCCCGTCCGTCAGGAGCCGCCCCCCGGCACGTCGCCCGGGGCCCCCGCGTCGCCCCTACCCATGGGGCAGGCCGGCAACGGGAGCCCCATGCTGTCGTACGACACCGGCGGGCGTAGCCGCTCGTTGGCCACGGCCGCCTCGGCGATCCCGTCGCCCTCGGTCCCCGGCGGGCCCGGCCGGCCGATCATGTACATGGCCCCCGCGGGCTCGGCCAGTTCGGCCCCGCCCACCAACGCCACCCCGAGCGACGGCCCCCCTGCCCCGCGGCCGCCCCCGCCTCCGTTGCCTCCAGGGCCTCCCGAGGCCCCCGGCATGCCCCGGGTGCCCGTGGCCGTCGCGCCCCCCGCCCCCCCCGGCCCCCCGGGGTATCCCATCGTGCCGGGCCGCCCGTCGCCCCCGCGGCCGCCGTCGCTCGCCACCAGGACCACCTCGTGCAACGCGAGACGCACCGAACAACCCAGGGCATACAGGGCGATCGAACCGCCCCCGCCCCGCCCGCCGCCCCCGCCGCCCCCGCCGCAGCCCCCGCCCCCGCCCCCGCCCCCGCCCCCGCCCATGACCGTGCGGTCGCCCGAGGCCCCCCCGCCCCCGCCGCCCCCGGCCTGCCCCTGGGTGCCTGCCTCGGCGTCGAGGGGCTCGTACCCGTCGACCGTAAACCGCCCCTGTCGTCCCGCGCGCCCCGGTTCGCCCGAGGCCCCGGGGAGCCCCGACTGTCCCGGCCCGGCCGGCATCAGCCCCATCGGAGCCCGGCCCGGCGAGCCCTGGATCGCCCCCGCCGAGGGACCGCCCCCGGGGCCCCCGTCGCCTCCGTTGGAATCGTCGGTGCATCCGCGTCCCCCCGAGCCCTGGGTCGTGCCGGTGCCCTCGGTGCCCGGACGGCCCTCGACATACACCTGCGGGGGCCTCCCCGCGAAGCCCGGGCCCCCGGGAGGAGCCTCGATGCGGCTCCGGGACACCCGCACGGCCCCGGCCTCCATCAACACGAGCCCGTAGCCCGTGGCCCCGGCCGGAGGCATGGTCGGCATGGGCCAGGTCCCCCGCAGGGTCAGGCCCGTGAGGGTGACCGGATCGGTCGTGCCCCGCACCACGAGGCCCACCCCGAGACCCCGCAACACCGTGGCCGCGCTCGTGCTCGCCGTACGAAACCCGGGGGCGTACCCCCCGTGCACCGACATGCCCCGGCGGACCTCGAAGAACCCCACATTCTCCATCGTGACCGGGGCCACGTAGTCGCCCGTCTCCACCAGGACCACCCGGCGCGTCCCGCTCGCCGCAACCCCCACCTCCTGCATGGCCCGGCCGAACGAGAGGAAGGCCCGGGTCGGGCTCAGCCCGTCGTTGGTGTCGGACCCGGTGGGCGACACGTAGATCTGCCGACCGAGGACCCCGTCGACCCCGTCGCAGTTTTGATCGAGGTAGTCACCCGCGAGGTCGGCCTCATCGCCGAGGCAGGTGTCCTCCGGGGGCCGGTCGACCAGGACATCGACCCCCGCCTCGCCCCCCCCGTCCACAGCCCCGTCCGCCCCACCGTCCATCGACCCATCCAGGGCCGCGTCGGCCCCGGGGCCCCCGTCGTCCGGGGCGCAGATCAGGGGCACCGTCGACCCGACCGGGGACGTCCCGGCCCGGCATCGCAGCTCGGTGTCGGTGCACCCCCCCGCGGTCAAGGCCCCGACCACACCCGCCACGCCCGCCCATCGTCTGCTCGTCCACATCGCGTCTGTCATTCTCTACCAGAGCCCTCAGGTCGGCGACACCTTGTGCGCACCCCGGCGTCGACGCACGAGTTTGGCGAGCTCCACCACGGGGATCGGCAAGAGCGAAAGCCCCACCACGAGCCCGACCTCGGCCGCCGTCCAGTGGTGGTTGGAGCGAAACACGGGCTGGAGCGACGGGACCAGGAGCGAGGCGCTGTGGACCGCCGCCGAGATGGCCACGGCCCCGATCAGGAGGGGGTTGCTCCCGAAGCCCAGGGTCAGGATGGAGGCCGTCCGCGAGCGGCAATTGAAGGCGTGGGCCAGGGGCGACAGGGCCAGGAGGGTGAAGACCAGGGTCACCTTCGAGCGCATCACCTCGTCGGCGTCACCCGTGTAGATCGGGGCGAGGTACAGGGCCACCGCGCACAGGCCCATCAGGGCCCCGACCCCGAAGATCCCCATCCAGTCGTCGCGACCGAGGATGGGCTCGGACGGGTCGCGGGGAGGCTCGCGCATCTGGTCGGCCTCGGGGGGGTCGACCCCCAGGGCCAGGGCCGGCAGGCCGTTGGTCACGAGGTTGATCCAGAGGATCTGCAGGGGCGCGAGGGACGGGGCCACCGAGACCGGCAGAAAGCCCCCGACGAAGACGGCCACGCACAGCCCCGCGTTGGCCGACAGGAGGAAGAAGATCGACTTTTGGATGTTGTGGTAGATGGCCCGGCCCTCGCGCACCGCCTCGACGATGGTGGCGAAGTTGTCGTCCTGGAGCACCATGTCGGCCGCCTCCCGGGCCACGTCGGTGCCCCCCTTGCCCATGGCCACCCCGATGGAGGCCTGACGGATGGCCGGGGCGTCGTTGACCCCGTCGCCGGTCATGGCCACCACGTCGCGACGGCCCTCTTGCAGGGCCCGCACGATCCGGAGCTTGTGCGAGGGGTCGACCCGGGCGAACACCCGCACCTTCGGCAGGCGGGCGGCGAAGGTCGCCTCGTCGAGGGTCTCGAGCTCGGCCCCGGTGAGGGTGACGGCCTCTTCCTCCCAGATCCCGAGCTCGGCCGCGATGGCCTGGGCCGTGATGGGGTGATCGCCCGTGATCATCACCACCCGCACCCCGGCCTCCTTGGCAGCCGCGATGGCCGCATGAACCTCCGCCCGGGGCGGGTCGATCATGCCCACCATGCCCACGAAGGTGAGCCCCTGGTCGGCCGCCGAACGGTCGCCGACCACCTCGGGGCCCTCCCGCTCGGCCATGGCCAGGACCCGCAGGGCCCGGGCCGAGTACCCGTTGGCCCGGGCCTCGAGGCGGACCCGCAGGGCCGGGTCGAGGGGCACCACGGCGTCGCCCTGACGGACGTGGGTGCACAGGGGCAGGAGGACATCGACCCCCCCCTTCACCCAGGCTCGACACACCCCCTGGGGGTCGCGGGTGACCACCGCCATCCGCTTGCGGTCGGAGCTGAACGGCACCGTGTACACCGGCTCGTGCTCGGCCAGGACCGCCTCGCGGCTGCGTTGCCCCTTGGCCCCGAGGGCCAGGAGGGCCGCCTCCATCGGGTCTCCCGTGTGGGCGGGAGCCTTGGCCGCCCGGGCCTCCGGGGAGGTGAGGGTCGCGGTGTTGGCCACCACCCCCACCTCCAAGACCCGGAGGACCGTCGGGGGCAACGACGACAGCACGTCCCCCTCCCGCCGAAACTCCCCGACCTGATCGAAGCCCTCTCCCGAGACCTCGATCTCCTCGTCGAGGGTGGCCACGAAGCGGACGGTCATCTCGTTGCGGGTGAGGGTCCCGGTCTTGTCCGAGCAGACCACCGTGGCGCAGCCCAGGGTCTCGACGGCGGAGAGCTTGCGCACGAGGGCCCCCCGGTGGGCCATCCGCTGCATCCCCAGGGCCAGGGTGATGCTGGTGATGGCCGGGAGCCCCTCGGGGATGACCGCCACGGCCACGCTCACCGACATCAAGAGCAGGACGTGCCAGGCCCCCCGGCCCTGCACCGCCCCGATGACGAAGAGGGCCGCCGACAGGGCCGCGCACACCCACAGGATCTGCTGGCCGAAGACCTCCAGGCGCAGCTCCAGCGGGGACTTCTCCTTCTTGACCGAGGCCAGCATGGCCCCCACCTTGCCGACCTGGGTGGCGGCCCCGGTGGTCACCACCACCCCCCGCCCCTCCCCCGCGACCACGGTGGTGCCCGACCAGCTCATCGTGCTCCGGTCGGCCAGGGGGGCGTCGGGGGGCACCACATGGTCAGGGCCCTTGTCGACCCCGGTGCTCTCGCCGGTGAGCTCGGCCTCCATCACCTGGAGGTCGGCCGCGTACACCACCCGGACATCCGCGGGGACCCGGTCGCCCGCCTCCAGGAGGACCACGTCCCCGGGCACGAGGTCGGCCGCGTCGAGGTCGACCACGGCCCCGTCTCGTTTCACCCGGCACCGGGCCGCCGACAGGCTCCGCAGGGCGTCGAGGGCCCGCTCGGCCTTGCGCTCCTGGTAGAAGCCGATGGCCGCGTTGATCACCACGATGATGACGATGGCGATGGCGTCGCTGTACCGGGCCATCCCCGAGGGGCCTCCGGGCTCGTGCCCCCACACGGCCACCCCCACCGCGATGGCCGCGGCCACGAGGAGGGTGCCGACAAGGGGGTTGACAAACTGGGCCAGGATCTGCCGAATCACCGACGGGCGCGGGGGCGGAGGCAGGGCGTTGGGCCCGTAGGTGTCGCGCCGGGCCTTGACCTCGTCGGGGCCGAGCCCCTTGTCGAGATCGACCGTGAAGTGTTGCCCGACCTCGGACGCGGAGAGGTGATGCCAGGCTCGGTCGTCGACGCGCATGCCCTGAGGAATCTATGGCCTTGGGCCCGGTTGGCAATCTTCGAAAACGCTACGGTGACGAAGGTCCACCCGCGGCCAGCAGAGGCAGGAGTTCGAAGGTGGCCGGGGCCACGAATCCGTCGGGGTTGAGGTCTCCGGCGACGGCGTCACGGGGCACGGAGGCCTCTTCGCACCCGACGAGCATCAGGGCCCCCTCCCCGTGTCCGAGGCCGAGGCCGGCGATGCGCCCCCCAGGGACCTGGAGGGCGTACGGCACGGTCTGGAGCCCCGCCCGCGGCAAGACCTTGGCCCCGAGGACCACCTCGGTGGCGTGGACCGACAGGACGACCCCGGCCCCGAGGGGTTGGGTGAGCCACGGGGCCTCGTCGTCGAGGGTGGCCCCGAGGGCGTCGAGGAGGGGGTCGAGGGTGGCCCCGAGCCCGAGGGCGTAGACGTGGGCGGTGCTGGGCGACAGGGCCAGGCCGTCGATTCTGGCCCGCACCGTGCGGTCGGCCCAGCGGGGGGAGGCCTCGCGGCAGGGGGTCGACCCCGAGGGGCCAGGGCTCGCGCCCTTGGGGCCTGCGGCTTCGAGGAGGAAGACGGGCTCGGCCCGTTGGGACACCACGAGGAGGCGGCGGCCCGAGTCGGGGTCGACCACCAGGGCGGCGGCGTAGGGGCTCGCGAGGTCGATGAGCTCGACCCGGTGCTCGCGCTCGCGCAGGACGAGGCGGTCTGCCCGGAGCTCCACCCAGGCCGACCCGCCTCGGCGACGGGCCCAGGCGGCCAGGCCGCTCCCGACGAAGACGGCCACGGTCATCCCGGGCAGGAGCCCGAGCAAGGCCGACAGGCCGAAGCCGCCGAAGATGGCCATGAAGGCCCCGCAGGAGGCCGCGGTGACCCCGCCGATGCCAGGGGTGAGCCAGGAGGGGTCGCTCTGCAGGGCCAGAGTGACGGAGGGGGTCTCGCGGGGGGCGTCCATGAAGGGGGCGGAGTGTACCCCGGCCGCCCCTCGGGCGCCCAATGGGAGCGTGCGGGGATCAGGCGTTGTCTTCGGCCTCGTCCTCGTCGGCGCTGCCGTTGAGGGAGACCTGGAGCTCGGTGCTGGCCTTGAAGGCCACCTTCTTGCGGGCCGGGATCTGCAGGGGGGCCCCGTTGGTGGGGTTGCGCCCGATCCGGGCCTTGGTCTGCTTGACGTGGAAGATCCCGACGCCCGACACGGGCACCTTGCCGTCGCCCTCCTTGAGGGCCCGGGCGAGGGTGGCGAACACACCGTCCAGGGCCTTGGCGGCCTGGTCCTTCGGGAGGTTCATGGTCTGGGCGGCGATGTCGATGAGTTCTTTCTGGCGCATGATGATCTTTCTTGGGGTTTGTCTGGGCCGCGCGGAAGTGGTCACCCGACCACGGGTGCCGCGCGCCCTAACACGAGAACATGCTCACGTTTGGCGCGTTGGGCGAAGGCTTCGACGCTGTCGCGGTCGTATGCGGCTCTCTCCTGCGAGGCCCTGCCGAGCACGCGGAGCCCTACGCCCCCGGCGGCCTCGGCCAGCATCTCGTCGGCCCGTAGGGCCCGCGGGCCTGCCGCTCCGTCGGCGATCACCACGGCGGCCCGCCCCGTCGGGGTCATCACCCGCCCGAGGGCCCCGCACAGGGCCCCGAGCTCGTCGGCGAAGCGCGCGGCCCCGGCCTCGGGATCGTGGGCGAACCACCGAGCGGCCCCGATCTCCTGCGACAGCATGGCCCCCGGGTCGAGGCCCAGCCAGGCGTACCGCCGGGCGTGGTGGGCGGCGTAGTCGTACGTGTTGGCGTACGGGGGCGAGGTCACCACGGCGTCGACGGTCCCGGCCGCCACGGTCTCCAGGCGTTGGGCGTCGTCGACGGCCACCTCGACCCGGGCCTCCGAGGGCACGGCGGCCCGCAGGGCCTTCATGCACACCTCGAGCTCGCGGGCCTTCCACGCAAACAGCCGCAGGGCCTCTCCGGGGGCGATGTGCTTTTGCACCCTGCGCGGGTCGGCGTCGCTCGCCTGGAGCGAGACCTTCACCAGGATCGAGGACAGGAGCATCCGCAGGGCGTGGCGCACAAACCCCTCGGGGGCCGCGGCCACCTCGGCCGACAGGGCCACCAGCTCATAAAACGTGTGCGGCAGAAACCACCCCCGCTCGCTCACGAACTGCGCGGGGATGGGCCCCGTCCTTCGGTGGGCTCCGGCCCGCGCGGCGGCTCCCCGGGCGGCCGAGACCATGGCCCGCACGGCGGCCCCGCTGGGGCGGGCGGTCTTGAGGCGGGCGAGCTCGACGGCGAAGGGCGACAGGTCGCGCCCGAGGGCCTCGTGCCCCGCGGCCAGGGCCTCGACGAGCACGGTGCCCGACCCGCAGAACGGATCGAGGACCCGCTGCCCGGGCCCGTCGCACACGACCCCGAGGAGCCTGCGGGCCACTTCGGGGTGGAGCCGGGCGGGGTAGGCGTGAAACGGGTGGGTGAGGGTAGCGTCACGCTCGCCGGCCCGTACGGCCAGGGCCTCGGCGAGGGAGACCGAGAGAGAAGGGTCGCCGGCGGTCTCGACCCGGCCCCCGACGTTGACCAGGGCCCGCTTCGTGTGGGAGCGCCCGAGGAGGGGGCGCGACACGGTGTTTCGGGAGCTGCGGGCGCGGGCGGTCATCGGCGGACGCCCCTCCTACCTCGATTGCACCGACGGCGCCAGCGCTTCCCTCCGTCCACGCAGGAGCTCTGCCCCGCGAACTTCGGGCCGCTGCGGCAAACTCGCAGGGCCGCCCCCCGGGTCTCTACGGTGGCTTCAATGAAGGCCCGAACCCTCCCCGTCACCGACCTGGTGGTCGCCCGTCGACCCGACCCCCGGGCCGAACCCGAGCCCCCCTCCCCCGGCCCGGCCGCCCGCGAAGACCCGCCCGAGGTCGGCCCCAAGCGGGTAGACGACATCCCGATGCGGTATCACCACCTGGCCCGGGTGGGCCTCGTGCGGCGAGTGCTCATGGCCGAGCGCCCAGGGCCCGTCCGGGTGGTGGCCCGCGAGGTCGATGGGATCGTACGACGCCCCAAGGCCGTCACAGGGTGATGGGGATCCACAGGACCCGGATCTGCCGGTGGGTCCCCGCGCGGCGGTAGCCGGCGAGGCCGAACAGGACGTTCCAGGAGACGTCTTCGGGGCGGGGGCGGGCGTAGGAGAACAGGGGCAGGAGGTGCCACTCGTACGAGCGGACCCCTTGTCGGATGGCGCTCATCCACAGGAAGTTGCCCGCGAGCATGGTGACCGAATTGGGGTCGCTGAAGCGCCAGAAGAGGGGGGCTACCACCGTGGCCCGCGACCCGGTCTCCTCGTTGTGGAAATCCCAGAAGAGAGGCGCCACCACGGAGTGGGTGCTTCGCCCGCTACGGCCCGTGTACACGAGCGGGTAGATGTTGAGGAACCAGTCCCCCGCGTCGCGGTGGTAGTGCACCGTGGGGGCGAGCCACAGGGTGCTCGTGGACAGGGTCGTGTGACGGTAGAAGAACGGGAAGAAGGCCTGGGTGGTGGCCCCGGTGGAGGGTTCCCGCGAGAGGTACAGGAAGGGGGCCACGGCGTCCCAGTTTGTCGTGCCTCCGCGGTGCTGCTGGTAGAAGGGCGTGACGACCGTACGCTCGGCCCCGTCCCGATGGTACCCGAAGAGGGGGGTGACCAGGGTGAAGTGGGTCGGGTCGCGGTGGTAGTGAAAGAGCGGCAGGAAGGTCGTCCGGGCGCTCGTCGCATCGTGGTGATGGAAGAACAGCGGGGCGAGGTTGATCCCGAAGCTCGACGGCCCGCTGCGGGTCCAGAAGGGCCCGGCGATGGTGAGGCTCGTGCCGGCCTCGCGGTTGCGCGCGTGGTATGTCAGAAGTGGGGGGATGACCAGGTAGCTCCGCCGGGGATTGTTGCCCGCGAAGAAGAGCGGAGCAATGCCCCAGTCGGTGTCGTTGCGGAGGCGGTCGTAGAAGAAGGGCCCGGCCACGGTGAGGGCGTGCTCGGGGGTCCAGGTGTGGAAGGTCAGGAGGGCGGGGATGACGAGGTGTTCGCGGGCGAGGGACCCGTTGGCGGCCCAGGTCTCGCCGTAGAAGAAGAGCGGGGCGAGGCCCACGGAGGTGCCTCGGGACTGGCCCGCCCCCTGCCAGGAGCTCAGGTAGAAGGGCGGCACGACCCGGGTGGCGTAGGCGCCCCCCTCGGCCCGCTGCCCGCGCCAGTGGAACCACAGGGGGAAGGCCACGTCGACCCGGTCGTTGCGCGACCGGGCCCGGTAGTACGGCGGGATGAAGAGCACGCTCGAGTCGAGCCGCCGCTCCCGGAAGAACACCGGGAACACCACCTCGGTGCGCCGGGTGGGTGTCCGTTCGATCAGGAGGAAGGGCGGGATGAGGGTGCGCCGTACGCCCTCGTCTCCGTCGGGAGCGGCCTCTCCGGGGGTGGTCCCGAGGGTGGCCCGGGCCTCGTCGCTGAGGGTGGGGGTGACGATGGCGGGCCGGGCGGGCCGTGGGGCCCCCTCCTCGGTCGCCGGATCGGACGGGGTCTGCCCGAGGGCCCCCGCGGACCCGAGGAAGAGGCTCAGGCCCAGGGCCCAGGGACGGTGCAGGGGCATCACAGCAGACAGGTCTTTCACAGGGTGGCACCCGCGGCCGACGCGGCCCGTGCCCGTTGCAGCCCGCCGAGGCGTTCGAGGAGCTCGGCCCGGTCTTCGGGGAGTTGGGTCGAGGCGGCCATGTCCTTGACCATGACCAGCCCGGCGTCGACCTCGTTGCCCCCGACGATGAGGGCATACTCCACGGCCAGGTCGCTCGCCCGGCGCATCTGGCTCTTCATCGACCCGAACCGCGTGTCGACCAGGGCCTCCACCCCGCGGGCCCGCAGGTCGCGGGCGAGGCCCAGGACGGCCGCGGTGACCCGCAGGTCGTCGGCCCGGGCGGCGGCCACCACGGCCACCCGCAGGGGCTTAGGACGGTCGCGTTGGGGAGCGGCCAGCAGGAGCCGCTCGATCCCGAGGGCGAACCCGATGGCGGGCACGGGGCCAGCGGATCCGAGCTCGGAGAATAGGGCGTCGTACCGGCCTCCGCCGCCGAGGGCGTCCTGGGCCCCGAGGGCCCCGGAGGTGTCGACGATCTCGAAGACGGTGCGGGTGTAATAGTCAAGGCCCCGGACCAACGTCGGGTCGACCACGAAGGGGACCTCCAGGGCCTGGAGGTAGGCCTGGACGGCGGCGAAGTGGGCCCGGTCGTCGTCGGTGAGGGCGTCGAGGACGGAGGGGGCCCCGGCCTTGGGGCTCTGGTCGCGGGGGTCTTTGCTGTCGAGGATGCGCAGGGGGTTGCGCTCCAGTCGCGACTGGCTCTCGGGCGACAGGGTCTCCCGGTGCGGGCGGAAGTGCTCGACGAGGGCGGCCCGGTACTGGGCCCGCGAGGCGGCCGTCCCGAGGGAGTTGAGGCGCACGGAGAACCGGGTGATCCCGAGCTCGTGGAGGAAGGCCACGGCCAGGGCGATGACCTCGGCGTCGGCGGCGGGGGACGGGTCGCCGTAGGTCTCGGCCCCGACCTGGTGAAACTGCCGGTAGCGCCCCTTGGCCGGGCGCTCGGCGCGGAACATGGGCCCGAGGTAGTACCACCGCACGACGGGCTCGCGCGTGAGGACCTTGTGCTCGAGGGCGGCCCGGACGGCGGAGGCCGTGCCCTCGGGGCGCAGGGCGAGGCGGCGCTGACCGCGGTCTTCGAAGGTGTACATCTCCTTCTCGACGATGTCGGTGCCTTCGCCGACGCCCCGCTGGAAGAGCTCGAGCTGCTCGCAGAGGGGCGTACGGACCTCCTGGAATCCGTGCAGGGCGCAGCGGCGGTGGAAGGCGGCTTCGAGGTGTTGCCAGCGCTCGATGTCGAGGAGAGGCTCAGGCCCCGGCTGCCCGGGCTGCCCGGGCAGGAGGTCGTTCATGCCCGGGACGGCTTGGAGGGTACCCATGATCGGGCGCGGAACCTAGACGCGG
The DNA here is from genome assembly GCA_964447205.1 of uncultured Myxococcaceae bacterium. GTDB lineage: Bacteria > Myxococcota_A > Polyangia > Polyangiales > JAEUKH01. The sequence goes on along the minus strand of CAYUSB010000051.1, from coordinate 18,519 downwards.
ACGCAACCGAGGGTCAAGCCGCTCGGCGGGCCCCCCGTCGGCATAGCAGGCCTCGGGCGGGCGGCGCGGGCTGCGCCAGCCGATCCAGGGGCTGATGCTGATGTTGACGGCGTAGGTCCCGCCGGTGGCGAGATAGCTGTCGACGGTGACCAGGCGCAGGCCGGCCCCGTTGATGGTGGTGCTGGCCGTCTGCGAGGCCCGGGGGTTGATGCTGCACTGGCCGGTGTCATCGTTGCAGCTCTGCGAGGCCCCGACCCGGGTGTAGAGCACCGTGTCGTAGTTGGTCGTGCGGTCGCAGGTGCTGGCCCCGAAGAACCACCGTCCCCCCGACGGGCACGACCGGAACCAGTACGTCACCTCGGGGCCGTTGCCCCCGCAGGTGCCCGAGATGGTGCCCGTGCCCGTGGTGGTGCCCGTGTAGCGCCCGCTCTGGAAGGGGATGTTGATCACCCCCCCGCTGCCGACGGGGTAGTGCTCCAGGGTCACCGTGGCAGAGCCCGCCCCCGACCCGTGGCCTGCCAGCACGAGGTAGTAGGTCCCGGGGTTGAGGACGGCCGTCACGACCGACTGCAGTCCCCCGGTCTGCTCCGAGCAGCCCGTGGTGTTGATGTCGTCGTTGCAGTAGACCTGCCCCGCCGGGGGGGTCCCCGTCAGGGCCGCGGTGCAGCTCGTGGCGAAGAACAGGGCCGTGTCCCACGTGGCCCCCCCCGCCGTGGTGGCATACACGATCTCCCGCTGGGTCAGGGTAAACCGGTAGAACAAGTCTCGCCCCGTGCTCGAGTCGCAGGGGGCCGCGAGGTCGCGGGCGGGTCGGGCGTAGGTGTTGTTGCCCGTGAAGGTCACCACGGGCCCCTGGGAGAGGTTGAGGGTCGTGGCCGAGGCGCAGCTGTCGTTGGTCGGCAGGCACTGTCCCGCCTGGCAGGTGTGCGGGTAGTTGGTGGCCCGCACCTGGGGGTCGCAGGTGACCCCGCAGCCCCCGCAGTGGGCGTAGGTGGTCTGGGTGTTGGTCTCGCAGCCGTCGGCGACGAGGCCGTTGCAGTTGGCCCACCCGGCGTTGCAGCTCGAAATCCCGCAGACGTACGCCCCCGAGGTGAGCGACCGGGTGCAGGTGGCCGCGGCCACGTTGGACCCGAAGCAGCTCACCCCGCAGGCCCCGCAGTTGCGGGGGTCGGTGAGGGGCAGCTCGCAGCCGTTGGAGCGGAGGTTGTTGTCACAGTTTTGCGTGCCCGCGGCGCAGGTCCCGGCGCACTGCCCGTTGGCGCACGACCCGCCGACCACGTTGTTGGTGCTGCACCCCATCCCGCAGCCTCCGCAGTGCGCGAGGGTGCTGTTGAGGTTGGTCTCGCAGCCGTTGGCGGGGTTGTTGTCGCAGTCGCCGAAGCCCGCGTTGCAGCGCAGGATCCGGCACGTCCCGTCGGCGCACTGGGCCGTGGCGTTGGGCAGGTTGCAGGCCCGCCCGCAGGCCCCGCAGTGGGCCACGGTGGTGGTCAGGTTGGTCTCGCAGCCGTTGGTGGGGCTCCCGTCGCAGTTGCCCCAGCCCCCCGCGCAGCTCGCGATCCCGCAGGCTCCGCCCATGCACATCCCCACGGCGTTGGCCGGGGCGCAGACACGGCCGCAGGCCCCGCAGTGGGCGAGGGTGCTCTGGAGGTTGACCTCGCACCCGTCGCCCGCGAGGCCGTTGCAGTCGCCGAAGCCCGCGGCGCACAGGCCCCCGCAGGCGCCCCCCGAGCACACGGCCATCCCATTGGGGAAGGCCCCGCAGGCCCGTCCGCAGGCCCCGCAGTGGCCGACGTTGGTGCTGGTGTTGACGCACTGCCCGCTGCAGAAGGTGGTGGGGGCCTGGCAGAGGTTGCTGCAGGTCCCGTTGGAGCACACCTGCCCCGCGGCGCAGGCCCGCCCGCAGGCCCCGCAGTGGGCCGTGGTCGTGGTGAGGTTGGTCTCGCACCCGTTGGCGGGATTGTTGTCGCAGTTGCCCCATCCCGCGGCGCAGCTCGCCACGGTGCACTGCCCCCCGGCGCAGCCCGCCGTAGCATTGGCGAGGCTACAGGCCCGGCCGCACATCCCGCACGAGGCCGGGGTGGTGTTGAGGTTGACCTCGCAGCCGTTGGCGGGGTTTCCGTCGCAGTTGCCGAAGCCCGCGGCGCAGCTCGCCACGGCGCACTGCCCGCCCATACACGCCGGGGTGGCGTTGGCGAGGCTGCACGCCCGGCCGCAGGCCCCGCACGCGGCCACGGTCGTGCCGAGGTTGGTCTCGCACCCGTTGGCGGGGTTGTTGTCGCAGTTGCCCCAGCCTGCGGCGCAGCTCACCACGGTGCACTGCCCCCCGGCGCAGCCCGCCGTGGCGTTGGGCAGGGCACAGGCGCGGCCGCACATCCCGCACGACGACACCGTGGTGGTGAGGTTGGTCTCGCACCCGTTGGTAGGGTTGCCGTCGCAGTTGCCGAAGCCCGCGTTGCAGGTGAGGCCGCAGACCCCCTGGGCGCAGGTGGCCGACCCGTTGCCGCTCGGGCACACGTTGCCGCAGGCCCCGCAGTGGGCCACCGAGCCCGCGAGGGGGGTCTCGCAGCCGTTGGCGGGGTTGCCGTCGCAGTCGCCGAAGCCCGCGTTGCACTGGGCCACCACGCAGCGCCCGCTGGCGCAGGCCGGGGTGGCATTGGGCAGGGCGCAGGCCCGACCGCAGGCCCCGCAGGCGGCCACCGTGGTGTTGAGGTTGGCCTCGCAGCCGTTGGCCGGGTCGGCGTCGCAGTTGCCGAAGCCCGCGGCGCAGGTGGCCACGGCGCAGCGCCCGCTGGTGCAGACGGGGGTGGCGTTGGCGAGGGCGCAGGCCTGGCCGCAGGCCCCGCACGACGACACGGCCGTCTGGAGGCTGGTCTCGCACCCGTTGGCGGGGTTGCCGTCGCAGTCGCCGAAGCCCGCGTTGCAGGCGAAGCTGCACTGCCCCCCGGCGCAGCGGGCCTGGGCGTTGGCCGGGGCCTGGCACACCCGGCCGCAGCCCCCGCAGTGGGAGGGGTTGGTCTGCAGGTCGGCGCAGGCCCCCGCGCAGGTGCTCTGGCCCTGCGGACAGCCCGAGATGCAGCGACCGGCGCTGCACACGAGGCCCGACTCGCAGGCGGCCCCGCAGGCCCCGCAGTGGGCGGCCGAGGCTCCGGTGTTGGTCTCGCAGCCGTTGGCCGGGTCGCCGTCGCAGTCGCCGAAGCCCGGGTTGCACACGAACCCGCAGACCCCCTCGGCGCACCGGGGGGTGGCGTTGGCCGGGGCCGAGCAGGCCCGGCCGCACATCCCGCAGCTGTTGGGGCTGGTGGCGAGGTTGGTCTCGCAGCCGTTGGCCGCGTCGCCGTCGCAGTCGCCGAAGCCCGTCATGCACACGGTCCCGCACGCGCCGGCCACGCAGGCCCCCTGGCCGTTGCTGCCGACGGGGCACACCGCGCCGCAGGCCCCGCAGTTGCGTGGGTCGCTCGGCAGGTCGGCCTCGCAGCCGGTGGAGGCCGTCCCGTCGCAGTCGGCGTACCGGGTGGCCTCGGTGCAGCGCACCGCGCACCGCCCCTCGGCGCACACGGCCTCTGCGTTGGGGCCCGTCGGGCAGGCCACCCCGCAGGCTCCGCAGTGGGCCGGGTCGGACCGGGTGTTGACGCAGGCCCCGCCGCACTGGGTGGGGGTCTCCCCCCCGCACGAGGCCGCGCAGCGGGCCCCCTCGGCGTCGCGCACGCACAGGCCCATCGAGCCCGCGCAGACCACCCCGCAGCGGCCGCAGTGGGCGGGCGCGGACAGGTCGGCCTCGCAGCCGTTGGACGGGTCGCCGTCGCAGTCGCCGAAGCCCTCCGCGCAGGTCACCGCGCAGCGCCCGGCCACACACCGGGCCGCGGCGTTGGCCCCGGCCCGGCAGGTGTTTCCGCAGGCCCCGCAGTGGGTGGAGCTCGTGGCGAGCTCGGCCTCGCAGCCGTTGCGCCGGTCACCGTCGCAGTTGGCAAACCCCTCGCCGCATACGAGGTCGCAGGTGCCCCGGACACAGCTCAGGTAGGGGTTGACCACGGTGCAGTCGTAGTCCGCCAGGCACTCGCTCTGGCAGCGCCCGTCGCGGGTGCAGACGGTCGTGGCCGGGCAGTCCGAGGCGTACTGACAGCGCGGCTCCTCCGTGGCCCCGACGCAGATGCGGTGGGGGGTGCCCGGGGCCGGGACGCAGCGCATCCCCTCGGGGCAGGGCCGACGCTCGTCGCAGGCCGTGCGGCAGTACAGGTCGGCGCACACGAGGCCCGCGGCGCAGTCGGCGTCGAAGAGGCATTGCCCTGCGGGCAGATCGCGGCTCGTACAGCCCCCGCCGGCCACCAGGCCCGCGAGCAGGGCCGCCCCGAGGAGCCCACGCAATGATGGGGAAAGTATGGTCATGACGGCACCTTTACGCGGCGGCGATGAATTGGTGGGAATGTCCCGTGCCCGGAGGAGGCGGTCAACTCCCCGGGCGCGCCCCACCCGGGCGAATGTGGTAGGAGTGTGCCACGACCGATGACACGCCCACGGACATCGACCCTCGGAGCCCTCCCCGCCGCCCTCGTGGCCCTGTTGACCAGCTGCGCCCAGGTGGGGGCCGCCCGCTGCGACGAGCCCGACAACTCCTGCAACCGCGACCTGACCGCCCAGGCCCTCACCCTCCGCACGATCCGTGCCCGCGACCCGGCCTACCCCGTGGGGTCTCCGGTCAACGTGCGCTCGGTAACCGTCACGGCCTTCGACACCTACGACGAAGACGGGACGGGACGGGTGGGCACGATGTACCTCCAGGAGCTGTCCCCGGCGGGCGACACCACCGACCCGTTTCGCCCCTGCCCCCTCACGGCCGACCGGCGGCACCGGGCCTGCGCCCTGTCGCTCTTCTCCCCGACGGTGGCCCCGGTGGGGTTTATCCCGCGGCCGGGCGACATCATCGACATCGTGGGGGGTTCGTACGACGAGTTTGACTGCTCGGGGGTCTGCGGCAATCCGGCTCAGCCCTTCCCCGACGGGCGCTTCATCCCCCAGGTGGCCCGGCCCACGGCCCGTCAGTCGGGGGTGGCCCCGCCCCTCGCGCCCATCGCCGTGAGCCTCGCCGACATCGAGCAGCACAACGCGGCCCTCCTGGGGGTCCTCGTCACGGTGGAGAATGTCACCGCCCTCGGCAACCCCGACCGCCGCCGCGGCGAGATCCAGGTCTCCCCGGGCAACAACGGGGTGCGAATCACCCAGGAGTTTACCCGCATCACGGGGGCGGCCTCGGGCACCCGCTGGTCGCGGGTCACGGGCATCGTGACGTATTTCTACACCCCCAAGCTCGTGCCCCGAGGCCCCGCCGACCTCGTGCTCTGACGACGGCCCGCACCCGCAGGTTGGGTGCACCCTGCCGGCCGGAGGTGGTAGAAGTTGGCGCCCTATGCGTGCCCTCTCTCTCGTGTGCGCCGGGGCGTGGGCCCTGGCGGGCTCGGCCCCCGGGTCGGCCCTCGCCCTGGAGTGCTTCCAGCAGCTCGTGGCCCCCGCCCCCGTGGCGGCCGACCCCGCAGCCCGCGGGTCGAGAAACCTCCCCGTCACCCTGGCCACCACCTTCCGGACGGTGCCCGGCTGCCTCTACGGGACCACCCCCGACCTCGTCCGGGCCCAGTCCGTCCCCGCGGGCGAGACCGACTTCGCCACCCTGGCCGCCCGCCTCGACCCCGACGCCCACGGAGAGGCCCCGCGGAGCCTCTACGCCCGACCCCAGGGGGCGGGAGGGGCCCTGGAGTCGGTGTTTCGGGCCCAGTGCACCACCACCCTGCTCGGCCCCGACGCGGTCTTCGACCTGCGGACCGCCACGGCCACCCGGTTCCCGGTCGTGCAGCGCAACACCCCCCCCGCGTGCGCGGCCGAACGCCTCGAGCTGCGCTTCCTGCCCGCTCCGGCGGGGGGGGCCGTACGCCCGTCGTTCTCGGCCGAGGTCGGGAGCACCGTCCTGGCCGTCAACCGCCCCTCGGTCACGGTCGAGACCACGGGAGACTTCCTGGTCTATGCCGCCCGGGCCACCACGGGGGGCCGTCCCTCGGTCGGGATGCTGGTCGGGACGGTGCGCCCGGGCGACCCCCTGACGCCCCTGCGCCGGGCCTTCGCGGGCACGACCGAGGCCCCATGGCTCCGGGCCGACTGGGGCGACGACGGGGCCCTGTCCCTGCACCAGGCCGCGGGCCTCTCCGACGACGCCTGGGCCGAGTTCGCCACGGCGGCCTCGGCCGACGCCCTGTGGCTCACCGACATCCCCCGCCCGGACAACCCCGGGGCGGCCCCGAAGGTTCATGGGAGCGTGCGGCTGCTCGGGGACGAGGGCCGAGGGGGAGTGGCCGTCCCCCTGCGCCTCGTCTCCGAGATGATGCGTCGACGCTACGGCCCCGCGAGCGCGGCCATGGTCCCCACCCTGACCGAGTGGCAGGGCCTGCTGCACCAGCTCCAGGTGTGCCTGGCCCCGAGTTACGCCGCGGCCCACGCCCCGCCCCCCGAGCGCCTCCCCCCCGCGGCCCGTTGCGCCCGCCTCGCCAACGTGATGGCCGCCCTCAGCCTGCCCGAGGCCGTGGCCTCCCCCCTGCCCCAACAGCTCTGCATCCAACGCGGGACCTGGCGCCTGCGGGCCGGGGCCCCCGAGGCCGCCGCCACCCTGCCCCCGGTGTGCCTGCCCCTGGCCCGGGTCCCGGCCTCCGCGGAGGAGCGACCGGGGGCCACGGAGATCGTCACCGTCGGCGACCGGCTGGCCGTCTCGGGCGACGCCACGGGCCTGTACGCCTGCATCGACAACACCTGCCGGGTCTTGCACGCGGACGAGGGCGAAGCGGGGCTGACCGCGTGGCGGGGAGGGCTCCTGGAGGTGCGCAGGGCCCGGTCGCTCGACGCGGCCCTGTCGTCCGAGGGGGTGACCCTCGTGCGGGCGGTGGTGGTCGACCCGGGGCGCGACTGGCTCCCCCTGGGGCTCGTGCAGACCCCGCGTCCGCCCGGGAGCCCCGATCGGCCCTGGTCGAGCCTCGTGCACGATGAGCCCGCGGTCTTCGCCTTCGTGCGCCGGGTGTCGCACCTCTCGTTCGGCCTCACCCTCTCCCCCGCCGCCGCCGCCGCGTGGAACGTCCCCGGAGCCCCGACCCTCCTCGGGGCCGAGATCCCCGTGGCGGGGGGCTTCCAGGGGGCCGCGGGGCCGCCCCCGTCCTCGGCCCTGGTGGCCCTCGTGCGGGCCGACGCCCAGTGCCCGACCCAACCCGCAGGGCAGGCCCGCCGGGCCCTCGGGGTCGACCCCAACGCCCTCCTCCCCGACCAGGAGTTTACGGTCTTCCTCGCCCGGTACCGCGACGACGAGACGCCCTTCGAGTGCCTCGCCGCGGCCCGGTTCCGGGTGCGCGCGCGGCGGACCCGACAGGTCTTGCGGGCCGCCCCGTGGCTCCACCTCGGGCTCCTCGGCGATGTCCAGTGGGCCTTCTTCCTCCGGACGCCCTTCGCCACGGGCCCCATGATCCCGGTGGGCTACGCCGCCGCCCGGCTCCCGTTCGGGTTTCGCGCCGAAGCCGCCGTCAACCTCACGGCCGGGGTCACCTTCGACGACGCGGCCCTGACCCGGGCCGGGGTCGGGGTCTCGCTCAGCGTCGGATGGGGCCCCCGGGCCCTGCCCCGGATCGTCTCGGTCGGGGCCATGCTCCACCTCGCCGACGGGACCCGCGACGACGAACCCCTCGTGAGCCCCTACGCGGCCCTCAACCTCGGGGCCCTCGTCGACCTCGTCGGGGGGCGCTGATGCCCGCCCGAGGTCGCCCCGCAGGACGCCTGCACGGGCTCGCCCTCGGAGCCCTCGGGGCCCTGTCCCTGGGGTCGGGCTGCGAACGCCGCGGGGTCTTCGTCCTGCCCACCACCCCCACGGCCGAGGCCCTGCGCCCCCCAAGGGCCCCCGAGACCACGGTCCCGGCCGCCCTGGAGCGGGTGCGCACCCTGGAGGCCGCGTGTCGCATCGCCCGGAGGGTCCAGACCCAAGGGGCCGCGGCCCGAACCATGGACCGGGTGCGGATGGTCCTCGGGTCGCTCTGCGACGTCGAGACCGTCGGGGGCGATCCCCTCCACTGGCAGGTCCGGTGCCAGGCCAACGCCCTGTTCGACCTCGGGGCGTATCAGCTCCGGACGGGCCCCGAGGCCACCCCCCCGTGCCCCGCCCTGCGGGGGGCCGCGGTCGATCGCTGGACCTGCGCAGGAGCCCTCCTGCACGAGTTTGTCAGCGCCGCGGGGCGGGTGGAGGTGGCCACCGTCGGCCACGTCGACCGGGTTCCGCTCGCGGCCGAGTCGCGCCTCGACGGGTGCCCGGGGCTGCGTACGGCCCTCGGGGTCGCGCCCACCCAACCCTGGTACGCGTACGCCCCTGGGGCCCCCGCGGCCTCCGAGGCCGAGCGCCTCCGGGGCAACGCCCAACTCGCCTGGTGCCGGGCCGCCCAGACCGCCCGCTCGGTGCGCTGCGGGATGACCCTCGCGGGGCGCCCCGCGGCCCCAGGGCCCGCCACGACCTGCGACGCCGTCGACCCCGCGACCCTCTTCCCCCCCGAGGCCCGCGAGGCCACCACCGTCCTCGGGGCGGGCACCGCGTGGATGGACGCCCAGCCCCCCACCGCCTGCGTGCCGGGCCCCCCCGTCCGCGGGGTCACCCTCCCCGGGGACTGCCCCGCCGCCCGCCGGGTCGATGTCTTCGTGCGCCTCGTGCCCCACACCGACCCTCAGGAGACCGCCTGCCCCGACGCCGCCCGCGACGCCTCCGGGGCCCTGTCCTGCTGGCAAGGCTGCCTCGAACACGCCGCCATCGATGTCCAGGGCGAGCGCCCCACCGAGGTCCCCCTGGTGGCCCCCTGCGGGCCCGCCACGGCCCTCCCCCCCGACTGGATCCGGGCCCCCGACCCCGTGCCAGGCCCCGGGTGCCGCAGCGCCGACCTCAGCACGATCCGCTCCACCCTCGGCCTGCCATAACTCCACCCCCCGGGAGCCTCCCTCGCCTCGATGTACTACGCTCGGGAGCACGATGACCGCCCCCGCCCCCAAGTCTTCGCCCGCGGTCACCGTCCTCCTCGTGCTCGTCACGGCCTTCGTGGCCGCCGGGGTGGGCGCGGCCGTGGCGGCGGGGCCCCGCAAGCCCCCGGACACCGCCCGGACGGTCGTCCACCCCACCCCCGACGTGCTCCGGGCCGTACGCGATCTGGCCCGCCTGGAGTCGGTCTCGTACCACATGGAGCGGGTCGTCGACCTGCGCGAGGAGCAGTCCCGGATGATGGGGCTCGTGCACGCCGAGGACGCCATCCTCCTCGTGGCGGTCGGGGACGTGGTGGCCGGGGTCGACCTCGCGGCCCTCGGGCCGGGCGACGTGGTCTGGAGCCCCGACCGCCGACGGGTCACCCTCACCCTCCCAGAGCCCACGGTGTCCTCCGCCACCCTCGATGAGGCCCGGACGTACGTCCACCGTCGCAGCACGGACGTCCTGGCCCGGCGGCAGGAGGCCCTGGAGACCCGGGCCCGACAGGAGGCCGCCCGCTCCCTGCGGGCCTCGGCCCTGGAGGCGGGCATCCTCGACCGGGCCCGGCGCAACACCGAGGCCACCCTGCGCGGGCTCCTGGGGTCGCTCGGGGCCCCCGAGGTGGTCATTCGTTGGCGGAGGCCTTGATCAGTCGCCCCGGCCGCTGCCGAGCTGCCGGGTCGGACCGCTGGAGCCCGAGGCCCCCCGGCCGTCCATGCCCCGGTGCAGGACGAGCTTGCGCCCCTCGGCCCTGCCCGCGTCGCGGGCCCCCTGCGAGCCGCTGCCCCCGTGCGAGACCGAGCGCACCCGGGGGTGGCGGGTCCGGAGGTATCCGCGCAGGGCGGGGTCTCCCACCCACACGAGGCCCCGGGAGACGTCCTCGGTGCGGTCGGCCTTGAGGCGCTCCCAGAAGCCCACCATCACCCCGGCCCGGTAGGCTCGGCGGTCGCGGTCGCCCGCGGTCCCCGTACGGCGCTTGTGGGCCGTCCACAGGCCCTCCGCGGTGTGATGCAGAAACGAGTGGACGTACTCGGCCATGGAGAGGTTTTCGACCGTCCCGCAGACCTCCAGGACGCTCCCGGCCCGACCCTCTACCACCCGCCACACGGGCACCCAGATGCACTCCACAAAGAAGAACTCCCCCAGGATCGTGGCCACCCACCGGCTGGCCTCGTCGACCCGCCCCGAGGCGGCCCCGATGTGCTTGAAGACATACCCCCGCACGGCCCGAGCCGAGGCCGCGTCGAGGTTGTGCTTGAGCATGAGCCGCTGGGCCTGGCGCATCGCCGCCTGGGCCTCGTGCTCGTTGGGGCTCTCGGCGAGGCGCAAGAGCTTGGCGATGCGCTCCAGGATCGCCGCGTGGGGGTCGTCCCCCGCCGGGGCCCCCGTCGTGGTGGGGTCTCCCACCGCCCGGGCGTCGATCCCTCGCACCGAGCACACATGGCGAAAGGTCGGGCCGTGGGCCGTCTGGTCGCGCACCCCCAACACCTCGTCCACGTACTGATGGGCCATCTCGTGCTTGAGGAGCTCAAGGAGGGCCCCCCAATCGAGGCCCACCAACGCCCGTCGGGCCAGGACCAACGAGCGGGTGGCCGACACCCACCGCCCCCACTGGGACTCCGTGTCGACCACCTCAATCTGCGGAGGGCGCATCGCCCCGTCGAAGAACTCGTCGTTGATCTGCCCCCAACTCTGGCGCAAGGCCCGCACCGTGGCGGCCTCCAGAGCGGGCGGAAGGGTCCGGTCGTCCATCAGCCCCGAGGGTCTAGCAGACCCGCGGCCCCGTCGACCAGTTTCAGGGCCCCCCTCCTCCTCACGACCCTCCGCGGCGGGGACGTTGACCTGACCCCCTCCCATACTGCACAACCCGAGGCGAGGTGATGCTTATGATGCGTCCGCGGGGAAGACTGCTCGTGCTTGGGTTGATCGTGGCGTCCGTGGGTTGCTCGTTCCCCACGGATGAATTTAGCCTTGGGGCCGCCGACACGGGAGCCCCGATCGACCTCGGTCCCCCGCCCGACGACCTCGGCCCCCCCGCCGACACCGGCCCCGCCGACACTGGTCCCGCCGACACGCGGCCTCCCGACGTGGGCCCCGGCGACACCGGCCCCGCCGACACCGGGGCTCCCGACGCCAACCCCCTCGACGCGGGCCCCCCCGACGCGGGGAGCCCCGACGCCGACCCGCCCGACGCAGGCCCCATCGACGCGGGGAGCCCCGACGCCGACCCGCCCGACGCAGGCCCCGCCGACGCCGACCCGCCCGACGCAGGCCCCGCCGACACCGGCCCCGCCGACACCGGCCCCGACGTGCCCGCCCCCATCTTCTGCGCCACCAGCCGCCCCTGCCCCGCGGGCCTCGTCTGCGACGACGGGATCTGCGAGAGCGCCTGCCCCACCACACACCTCAACTGCGGGGGGTTCTGCCGGGCCGTCCAGTCCAACCTCAACCACTGCGGGTCTTGCGGCACGATGTGCTCCCCGGGCCAGGACTGCCGGATGGGAGCCTGCACCACCGTGTGCACGAGCCCCACCGTCAACTGCGGCAACGTCTGCCGCGACCTCCAGGCCGACAACAACCACTGCGGGGCCTGCAACCGGACCTGCACCGGCGGGACCACGTGCACGATGGGGGCCTGCCAATGCCCCTCCGGCCAGAGCGCCTGCGGAGGGGTCTGCACCAACGTCCAGAGCGACACGGCCCACTGCGGCAACTGCAACAACCGCTGCGCCGCAGGCCAATTGTGCAGCAACGGGACCTGCACGACCGTGTGCGGGGCCGGTCAGACCAACTGCTCGGGCACCTGCCGCAACCTCACGAGCGACATCGTGGCCTGCGGGTCGTGCACCAACGCCTGCCGGGCCCCCACCGGGGGCAGCGTGAGCTGCACCAACAGCACCTGCGTGCAGACCTGCCCGTCGGGTCGCATCAACTGCAACGGGGCCTGCGTCGATCGCCTCACCGACAACGCCCACTGCGGTTCCTGCGGCACCACGTGCAACATCCTGTCAGCCTGCACGAGCGGGCTGTGCTGCATCCGCGGACAGGACAACTGCTCGGGCACCTGCCGCAACCTCACGAGCGACCCGGCCCACTGCGGGGCCTGCGGCCGGGCGTGCTCCACGGGTCAGGTCTGCCGGGCCAGCAACTGCGAGTGGCCCTTCCGCATCACGGCCCTGTCGTCGAGCGGCTGCGCCACCGTGCAGCACGTGACCACCACGGGCGACGACCGCGGGGGCATCGCGGCCAACGTCAGCTACGTCCTCTACTCCGGGGACTCCCACACCGGGCGCTTCAACGCCCTCGACCTCCAGCTCCCGGGCATGGTCTCCCCCGCCAGCATGCCCCTCGACGGCCTCGTGAGCGACCTGCGGTCGGGCCTCTTCTACTCCTTCTCCACGGGCACCGCCCCCTTCAACCGCAATGGGGTCAGCGGGGTGCAGACCTTCACCCGGCTCCTCGGGATCAACCCCGCCAACGGGACCCTCACCGGCTCCAACATCACCCTGTCGCGCTCGATCCCCGTCGACTTCGGCACCGCCTACGGCCGGGTGGGGATCTTCGCCGGCTACGATCGGATCCTGTTCTACGACGGGGCCCGGGCCTTCAACATCAGCCTCCCGAGCGGGACCGTGACCGACCTCGGGACCGTCATGCTCACCAACCCCATGCGCTGCGAGACCTGGGCGTTCTGGGGCGTGGCTGAGTATTTCGGCAACACCTTCTACGTCACCTACGCCCAGGCCGACACGGGCTTCCCCGTGCAGCGCATCGTGCGCACGAGCGTGCCCGGGGGCGCCAACAGCACCGTGTTCTCCTTCGCGTCGCCGAGCTTCGCCTCCGACCTGTGCTCGTTCACCTTCGTGCCGGCCCGCAACCGCTGGTACTTCCACTGGGAAGGGACCTCGCAGTTTGGCACCGGCGACGAGGGCCTCGGGTTCTGCGCCGGGAGCCACTCGATCTCCAACTGAGTCCCCTCCGTGTCCCCTCCGTCCCTCCGCGGGGCCCCCCTCGGGCCCGCCCACACCGTGGCCGCCGTAGCCCCCTCCGGGCCCTTCCCCGACGACGCCCTCTGCGCAGCCGCGGGGCGCTGGGAGGGCCGCGGACGCAGGGTGGTCCGTCACCTCCCGGCCCGCCCCGAGGGGTACCTCGCTGGCCCCGATCCCGACCGAGCCCGCGGGCTCCTCGCGGCCCTCGACGACCCCTCCGTGGGGGGCCTCCACGCCGTACGGGGCGGGTACGGGGCCTCCCGGGTGCTCGAAGGCTGGGGCGAGGCCCTGGTCACGGCCCTGCAGCGACGCCCCGTCCCCGTGGCGGGGTTCAGCGACGTGACGGCCCTGCACGCCGCGTGGTGGCGGGCGGGGGTCCGCTCGGTCCACGGGATCATGCTGGCCGCCGCAGGGAGGGCCCTCGCACGACCCCCCGAGGGCGCCGAGGGCACCGAGGGCGAGGCGGACGACTTCGAGGCCCTGGCGGCCGTCCTGGAGGGCTCGGTGCCCGCCCCCTGGGAGGGCCTCGGGGTGGCAGACGGGCTCGGCCCGGGCGGGGCCACGGAGGGCCTCGCCTGCGGGGGCAACCTCACCGTCCTGGCCTCCCTCGCCGGGACCCCTTGGTTTCCTCGCGGCCCCGGGATCGTGTGGTTTCTGGAGGACGTAGGCGAGGCCCCGTACCGGATCGACCGCAGCCTCACCCAACTGCGCCTCGCGGGCGCCTTCGCCGACGCCCGGGCCGTGGTCCTCGGGGCCTTCACCGACTGCCCGACCCGGGCCGACGGGGTGGCGGTCGAGGCAGCCCTCGGGCGGGGCCTCGGGGGCCTCGGGGTGCCCGTCCTGACGGGGGGACCCTTCGGGCACGGGGGGGTGCATCGCCCGTGGGTTCAGGGGGCCCGGGTGCGGGTCGAGGGGGGCGGGGTCGTACGTTTCCTGGAGGGCCTGTCGTGACCCGGAGGCTGGGGGTCGACCTCGGGGCCCGCTTCGTGGGAGTGGCCTTCCACGCCGAGGACGAGGTCCCGGCCCGCCCCGAGGCCACGGTGGACGTCAAGGCCGTCCCGTCGGTGATCCGGGCCCTGGCGGCCCTGGCCAAAGACCTGGAGATCGAGGAGATCGTGGTGGGCCTTCCCCTGCACCTCGACGGGCGCGAGGGCATCGCGGCCCGCAACGCCCGGGCCGTGGCGGCCTCCCTCGGGCGACGGACGGGCCTGCCCGTGGTGCTCTGGGACGAGCGCCTCACCACCGTCGAGGCCCAACGGTCGCGCATCGCCCGCGGGACCAGAGGCCGGGTCGGGATCGACGCCGAGGCCGCGGCCCTGCTGCTCCAGTCGTACGTCGACGCCCAACGAGGGGGCAGCGGATGGCTCGACCGCGACGACCCGTAGCCCCCGCCGGGCCCAGACCCGAAGGGCGCCCGCGGGCCCCGGCGAAGGCCTCGGGGCGGCGGGGCCCGGCGAAGAAGACCCCGGCAGCCCGTCCCCGGAGAGGGGTGTGGGCGGCCGCGGGGACGTTGCTCGTGCTCCTGGGCCTTGGGGTCGCGGGCGGGTGGTGGCTGCGGCGACCGCATCCGGGGCGGCACCGGGTCGTGCGGGTCACCCTCCGGCCCGGAGACGACGCGGGGCAGGTGACCCGGGCCCTGTGGGAGGCCGGGGTGATCGACCGGCCGTGGCTCTTTCACCCCCTGGCGTGGGTCACCGGGGCGGCGTCTCGGGCCCGGCGCGGGGAGCTGGCCCTGCGCGACGACCTGAGCCCCTGGGCCGTCCTGCGGGCCCTCCGCTCGGGGCGGGCGGGGCTCGTGCGGGTGACCCTCCCCGAGGGGTTTACCCGCTTCGACATCGCCCGGAGGCTGGAGGCCGCGGGGGTGTGCGGGGCCGAGGACTTCCTCCGGGCCACCGAGCGGCCCGCGGTGCTCGCCCGGCACGGGGTCCCCGAGGGGGCAGGGTCGGTCGAGGGGATGCTCTTTCCCGAGACGTACGACCTGGCGCCGGGGACCGACCCCGAGGCCCTGGTGGACCGCATGGTGGGGGTGTTTCACCGTCGGATCGACGCCCTGGCCGCCGCCCGCCCCGAGGCCCTGGCCCGGGCCGTGGCCCTGACCGGAGGGGCCCCGGACGAGGGCCCGAGCCCCGCCGCGATCGACCCGGGCCTGTGGGCCCTGGTGACCCTCGCCTCCCTGGTCGAGCGCGAGACAGGACACCCCGACGACCGCCCCCGGGTCGCCGCCGTCTTCTGGAACCGCCTGACCCGCCCCGACTTCCGCCCCCGCCTCCTGCAGAGCGACCCCACCGTACGCTACGGCTGCCTCGTGCGGGCCCGCCGACGCGAACCCCTCGGGGCCTGCGCCGCCCCCGACGGCTCCCTGCGCCGCGTCCCAAACGCCGCCATGCTCGCCGACGCCTCCAACCGCTGGAACACCTACCGCCACCCCCAACTCCCCCCCTCGCCCATCGCCAACCCGGGGGCCCGGTCCCTCGCCGCAGCCTTCTCCCCCGCCCCCACCGACGACCTGTACTTCGTGGCCGGTCCCGCCGGGGCCTCCACCTTCGCCACCACCCTCGCCGACCACCAGCACAACGTCCGGGTGTGGCGGGCGACCCAATCCGCCCCAAGGGTCCCGCCCGATGGCGCAATCTCTCCCACCGACGCCGCGGCGGAGCTACCCTGAGGCCTGCGGAGTCCATCCCCCGATGCAGCTTCCCTTCCAGCAGTTACGCGGCTCACGGATCTTTCGACGTATCCTGTTTGGCTTCGGGCTGGTGGTCGCCAGCCTGTCCATCGGAGTGTCTGCGAGCTACCAGCAGTTTCTCCAACTTCAAGAGGACTTCAGCGGGCTCCTCCAGCACGAATTTCGTCTGGTCAGTGATGCCGCCATGCTGCAGCGGCAACTCGCCCTGGTGCAGAGCAACAAACGCGGCTACCTCCTCACGGGGGCCGTGGAGTTTCGCGACCGTTACGAGGAGGCCCTCGCGCAGATCGACCCGGTGATTCGCAGGCTTCAACTGGAGACCACGATGCGCCCGGCCGAACGCGAGCACCTCCAGCGTTTCCGGGCTGCCTTCTCGCGGTACCTCCAGGTCACGGCCCGCGACCTGGCGGTGCGCGAGCGGGCGGTGATCGAGGGTCGGGCCCTCGACGACATCACCCCGGCCCTGCGCACCTCCCACAGCCTCGACCTCGCCGACACGGCCGACGCGGCCTTGCGGGCGCTGCACGCGGCGGCCTCCCTGGCCGTGCTGGAGGGTCAGCGGGAGGTGACCGACCAGCAGTACGCGTCGCGGCGGACGGTGCTCCTGTCGATGGTCATGTCGCTGTTGTTCACCCTCGTGTACGGGGCCTGGCTGGCCCGGGACATCGGCGGAGGCCTCGAGGCCCTCAAGGAGGCCATCGAGTCGCGGGAGGCCACGAGCACCGAGGGGCCCACCGCCGCGAGCCTCCGACGCGACGAGATCGGCGACGTGGCCCGCAGCTTCGACCAGCTCAGCTCGAACCTCGCCCAGACAGAAGGGGCCCTGCGCGACACCGTCGACCGCCAGAGCGCCATCCTCGACGAGCTCCGTCAGGCCAACGAGGCCCTCGGGCGGGCCATGCGGGTCAAGAGCGACTTCCTCGCGACCATGAGCCACGAGCTCCGGACGCCTCTCAACGCCGTCATCGGCCTGTCGGGCATGCTCCTGGAGAGCCCCTCCGAGCAGCTCTCGCCCCGGGCCCGGCAGGCCCTGGCCACCATGCGCGACTCGGGGACCCACCTCCTCACCCTCCTCAACGACATCCTCGACCTGGCCAAACTCGACGCCGGTCGGATGCGTTTCGCCGCCGTCTCCCTCGCCCCCACGGCCCTCGTGCGGGCCTGCGTGGCCACCATGCTCCCCCTCGTGGGCGACCGGCCGCTGCAGGTGCATTTCGACGAGGACAGCGTCCCCGCGGAGGCCGTCCTGGCCGACCCCCAACGGCTCCGTCAGGTCCTCCTCAACCTCTTGTCCAACGCGGTGAAATTCACCCCCCAAGGGGAGGTCACCGTGCGGCTGCGGCGCGAGGGCTCGTCCCTGTGCTTCGACGTCCTGGACACCGGGGTCGGGGTGGGCCCCGACGACCTCCCCCTGCTCTTTCAGGAGTTTCATCAGGCCCGGTCGGGCGACGCCCGGCCCTACGCCGGGACGGGGCTGGGCCTCGCCCTGTCGCAGCGAATGGCCCAAGCCATGGGCGGAGAAATCACGGTACGATCCACCCTGGGTGAAGGAAGCTGCTTCACCCTCAAGATGCCGCTCAGCCACGACGCTCCCAACGAGTCTCTAGCATTCCAATGACCCGCGCTCCCAACCATACCCCCAGCCACGGGGGCGTCGTCCTGGTGGTCGACGACGTCGCCGCCAACAGGTTTTTGTACCGGTCTCTCCTGGAGGACCACGGGTTTGTCGTGCGCGAGGCCGAGGACGGGGCCCGGGCCTTGGAGGAGATCGGGCGGCAGGGGGTGCCCCCCGCCGAGCTGGTGCTCCTCGACATCTCGATGCCGGGCATCTCGGGGCTGGAGGTGCTCAAGCGCCTGCGGGCCCGGCCCGACCAGGGGCCCGCGGTGCTCGTGCTCACGGCCGCGGCTCGCGACCCTGAGGACATCGAACGAGGCCTCGAGCTCGGGGCCGACGCCTACCTCACCAAACCCGTCCCCAACCGCGAGCTGGTGGCCCGGGTACGGGCCCAGCTTCAGATCTCGCGGCTCCGTCGCGAGCTGGGGGCCCTGCGCCGCGACCAGACGGCCATGCTCGTGCACGACCTGCGGCACCCCCTCGCCAACCTCTCCATGCTCGCCGAGGTGATGGAGGGCGACGAGATGCACCGCGACGAGCGCCTCGCCGCCGCGGCCACCATCCGGCGGATGGTCGACGACCTGTCCCTGCTCGTGGACACGATCCTGACGGCCTCGCGGCTGGAGTCGGGGGTGTTCTCGGTGACCCCGCGGGTGGTGAGTTTGAGCGAGGTCCTGGAGCCGAGCATCGGGGTGTTTCGCCCGCTGGCCCAGCGGCGCCGGGTGCGCCTGGAGGTGGTGGCCCCCGCGGGGGTGTCGATCCTGGCCGACCGCCAGCGGCTGCGTCAGGTCCTCGACAACCTCTTGTCCAACGCGGTGAAGTTTACACCCCGGGGGGGCACCGTACGCCTGGAGGTGGAGTCGGGCCCCGAGTCCGTACGGTTTCAGGTCTCCGACTCCGGGCCGGGCGTGGCCCCCGAGGAGCGGGGGCTGATCTTCGACCGGTACCGTCAAGGGGCCCGCGGCCGCACCAAGGGCGGGGCGGGGCTCGGGCTGGCCATCGCCCGGGGCGTGGTCGAGGCCCACGGGGGCACGATCTGGTGCGAGGGCGGACCCCTCGGGGGGGCGAGTTTTGTGTTCGAGCTGCCGCGTACGCCCGCTCCCCGCCGCGAGGGCTGAGCCCTCTGCCGCGCAAGCTCGTGTCCCGATCGCGGCGGCCGGGCAGCCCTCACCCCCTCCATTCTCACGGTGCGAGGGTACCCTCTCCCGTGACCGGG
>CAYUSB010000050.1:0-58918 GCA_964447205.1 uncultured Myxococcaceae bacterium | reverse complement strand
CGGATCCGTACATCTGCCGAACCGCTACGACGTGTCGCGCGGCTCGGTGCGAGCCCTGCCCCATCCCGAAGGATGTGACCGACTCAACTTGCAACCAGGTTTTCAAAGATCGACCGTGGGTCGTGCCCACGCATCGCGTTACGCGCCTGTCACCTTGGCGTCACCGCCTCCGCGACCGGGGGGCTGTGTGTAGCCTCCCTCTTCCCGACCGTCAAGCCTCTTCGGCTTTTTTCCTCAGGACCCTCTGGCGAAGGCCCCTCGTCGAGCGGGACGAGGCTTCTACCCTTCCTCCCCCACAGGGGTCAAGCCCTCCGTGCAGAAAATCTCTCCCCACGGCCCCATCGCCCAGAACGGGCGGGATATGACACCCTGCGGACACCGTGAGACTGCTGTGCATCGACACCTCCACCCGGGTCGGCTCGGTGGCCGTCTTCGTCGACGGGGCCCTCGCCGCCGAGGTCAACGCCCGCCTGCAAGGGACCCACTCCCAGGAGCTCCTCCCGATGGTCGACGCCGCCCTCGGGCTCGCTCGCTGCGGCTACGACGACCTCGACGCCATCGCCGTGGACATCGGCCCCGGGTCGTTTACCGGGGTCCGCATCGGGGTGGCCCTGGCCAAGGGAATGGCCTTCGCGCGCGGGATCGCCCTGTGGGGGGTGTCGTCGCTGGAGGCCCTCGGGCGCGCGGCCCCGATGGTGGAGGGGTGGTCCCTGGTGGTCCTCGACGCCCGCCGCGACGAGGTGTACGCCGCCCTGTGGCGTTGGGACGACGGGGTACGAACCCCCGCCCTCGCGGGCCTGTCCGGCACGCCCGAACACGTCGGCGACGCCGTCGAGGCCCTCGTCGGAGCGGGCGACGTGGTGCTGGTCACCGACGCCGCGGGGGCCCTCCTCGCGCGCCTCCTCGCGGCCCGTCCGTGGCGGGTCGTACGCGGGGCCCCGGCGATGGGGGTTCCGCTCGCTCGGCTGGTGGGCGAGGCCGTGGCCGACGGGGCCTGCACCCTCGACGACGGCAGCCTCGAGCCCCTCTACCTGCGCGACCCCGACGCCAAACTCCCTGGCGGAAAGGCCCTCGGGGCATGAGGGCCGTGGTGATGCGGGTGACCCGGGCGACAGTCACCGTCGGCCCGCGTACGACGGGCGCGATCGGCCCGGGGCTGCTCATCTACCTCGGGGTCGGAGCCGCCGACACCGACGCCGACGCCGACTACCTGGCCGACAAGCTCTACGGCCTCAGGGTCTTCGAGGACGCCTCCGGCCGGATGAACCTCGACCTCGCCGCCACCACCCGGGCGGCCCTCGTGGTGCCGCAGTTTACCCTGTACGGCGACACGCGCCGCGGACGCCGCCCCGCCTTCGACGCCGCCATGGAGCCCGTACGGGCCGAGGCCCTCTACCTCCGGGTGGTCGCGCTCCTGCGCGCCCGCGGGCTCTCGGTCGAGACGGGGGAGTTTCGCGCCCACATGCAGGTCGACGCCGTCAACGACGGGCCCGTCACCCTGCTCCTCGACAGCGCCCGCACCTTCTAGTCACCCTCAGATCCCCGAAGGAGCCCGACGCACCATGCAGCGATACCTCATCCGCGGCGTAACCCACGACGACGAGGCCCAACTCCTCCAGCTCGCCAGGCACCTCAACACCGTCAACCTCCCGGACGACCCTGCCACGGTCCGAGAGATCATCGACATGTCCGTGCGGAGCTTCTCCGGGGCCCTGAAAGACCCGCGGCGCCGGGAGTACGTCTTCGTGCTCGAGGACCGCGTCGAGGGGCGCATCGTGGGGTCGAGCAAGATCCTCGCCCAACTCGGCCGACGCGACGCCCCGTACATCTTCTTCGACGTCATCGTGGAGGAGAAATACAGCCCCACCCTCGACCGCCACTTCGTCCACACCGTCCTGCGCCTCGGGCACAGCTACGAGGGGCCCACGGAGATCGGCGGGCTCATCGTCACCCCCGACGCCCGCCGCGCCCCCGAGCGGCTGGGCATGATGATCTCGTACGTGCGGTTCATGTTCATGGCCATGCACCGGGGGCTCTTCCGCAACGAGGTGGTGGCGGAGCTTCTCCCGCCCCTCCTGCCCGACGGCACGAGCCACCTGTGGGAGGCCCTCGGGCGGAAGTTTACCGAGATGACCTACACCGAGGCCGACCGCCTCTCGAAGCGCAACAAGGAGTTTATCAAGTCGCTCTTCCCCAGCAGCGACATCTACGTCTCGCTCCTGCCCCCCGAGGCCCAGGCCGTCGTCGGCAAGGTGGGCCGCGAGACCCGCGGGGTCGAGACCCTCCTGCGCCGCATCGGGTTTTACTACTGCAACCGCATCGACCCCTTCGACGGCGGGCCCCACTTCCGGGCCGCCACCGACGAGATCCTGCTCGTGCGCCGCTCGCAGAAGCTGCGGGCCGTCGCCGCGGAGCCCCCCGCCGGGAGCCCCAGGGCCCTGGTCGGCTGCGACGCCCGCGAGAGCCCCTTCTTCCGCGCCGTGTCGTGCCCCGTCCAGATCGACCCGGCCGCAGGGACCGCCACCGTGCCCGCCGCGGCCTTCGAGGCCCTGCTCATCAGCCCGGGGGCCGAGGTGTGGGCCCTGCCCCTCGACTGAGGGACGGTGTCGGTCGGGCAGGCAGAGCGGGGTGGGGTCAACGACAGGAGAGGTTGGCGGAGAAGGTCAATCGGTTGCCGTTGCCCTCCACCGTGAAGGTGTAGGCCCCGGCCCCGCCGTTGCCGGCCGTGTCCCAGTTGTAGTGGTAGTTGCAGCTGTCCCCCGCCCGCCGCGCGGTCGCCTCGAGGTTGAACCCGCCCGGGCCGGTGATGGTGAGCGAGGCCGCGGAGCCGAAGTCCCCCTCGACGTGCACGGGGATGTGCGGCGGCCCGTTGCCCCTGCAGAGGTTGGGGTTGCCCACGATGTTGCCGAAGGCCCGGGTCGCGCTGCAGGTCCGCGCACAGCTCACCGTGACCGTCACCGTGGTGCAGGTCTGCATGCCCGGGTTGCCGCGCGCGCCAGGCTGGGCGAAGCAGAGCTCGACCGAGTGCTCGCCGTTGCCGAGCCGGAGGGTGACCTCGTAGGGCGCCGCCTTCGTGCGGCCGTCGTGCACGAAGGCCTCCGAGGCGAGGGCGCCCACCGCCGTCGCGGCCGCGCCGTCGATCGCCGCCGTGATCGTGGCGGGCGCCACCGATCCCGTGCTCGTCAGGCTCCCCGCGATGCGGACGTCGGCCGCGGTCTCGTCGACGCACGCCGGGGCGTCCGCGAGAGCCGTGGCCGTCAACGTAGGCGCCCCCGTCGCCGTCGAACGCGCAGACTGCGAGACCTGGACCGGCCCCTCCTCCACGCCGAGACACCCCGCCAGCCCCAGGCTCGCCAGGGTGGCTCCGACCCCAAGACAAATCCTCGTATTCATCGTCGTCTCTCCTCCGACCTGGGTTGGACCTGATGCCCTCCTCCAAGGCCGTGGGGTGAGGTAGTCAAGTTTCAGACCGTCTCCGACCTGCCCCGCTGCTTCCCTACCTCCACGGGAACTCCCGTGCATCCTTCGTCGGGCCCAGGCCTCGCCCGGCAGGTCTGCGCAGACTCCGTACTTCACACCGTCCAGTCGATGCACAAGCAAGGACAAAGCCTGCCATTCAACGCTCCACGGGACATCCCGTCCCGTGGTATAGGCTCCGCACGTACGCCACGGGTGAAAATTCACCCCGCTGCGACATCGTACCCGCGGCTCCCGTCCGCGCCTTCGACAGCCGCCGTGGCGGAGGGCCGGACCCAGCCCCTCGACGGTTTCCGCGCCGTCGACGCTCCGGAAACTGTCCAAAAATTGCGCACCCGCACGGGTGGCGGAGTGTGCGAAGACGTCGGCGCCGCGGGCCGTGGACGCACTCACCTTGGCCATCGAGACCCTCGGCCCATACGAAGGGGGTCTGTATGTCCAAGGACAATGAAGTTGGGGCTTCATCGGGGCTGTCGCGGCGCGGGTTGATCGCGGGGGTCGCTGGGGCGGCGGCTGCGGTGGGGGTGGAGCGTACGGCCCACGCCGCCGCGGGCGATCCGATCTACCGCATCCACCCGGCCATCGGGGTCGCGCGCCTGGGCAACGCGCCCGCGTCGACCTACTTCCTCGGCCCCGAGGCTCCGGGCTTCGGCCCGCTCGGGGAGGCCCCGGGCACGACGGCTCCGCCGTACAAGGTCAACGGCTTGATCAAGCCCCAGGCCGCCCGCTTCCGGCTGTACGAGTACGCCCAGGTCGACGGTCGGCTCGTGCCCGTACGCGAGGTCAACCTCGACACCCCGGGCGTCGTCGACATCCGCTGGACGGTGCACCTCGCCAACAAGAAGGCCTCGTTCTACGGCTTCGAGGGCGGCCAGGGCGAGTCCCAACCCCCTGCCCCCCTGCGCAACGCCTCCGTCACCGACCGCAGGTCCCTGGAGATCGACTTCGGGGCCCGCAGCGTCACCGGGCGATCGCAGGCCCCGGTCACGTTCGCTCCGGGGGGCAGCGGCAACCCCGCGACCGAGAGCTGTCCGCGCAAGACCGCCACCGGGGCCCCCATCGTCAGTTACCTCGGCGAGCTGCGCACCGACGACAAGGGGCGCCTCATCGCCCTCGGCGGCAAAGGGGTCGCGGGTTACGCGGGCGACACCCCGCCCGAGATGCCTCACTGGGCCAACAACGACGGCTGGTTCGACGACGCCTCCGATGGGCCCGTCACCGCCGTCGTGACCCTCAGCGACGGCCGCCAGGTGGGGGTCGACCCCGCGGGCGGAGCGTGGCTGCTCTGCGGTCCGCCCGACTTCGCCCCCGGGGTCCCGGGCTCGGTCTCGGGCTACGACCTCGCCCTCGACCTCGCCGTACGCCACCTCCCCACCCCGACCAACAACGGCCTCTACGACGACGGGGGCCCCCTCGCGAAGGTGCGGGCCCTCAAGGCCGACTACCAGGCCGGCAGCCGCAACGTGTTTCCCACCTACCGCCCGAGCTTCACCGAGGACATCCGCCCGATGCTCCTGGCGGCCTATCACCTCTGGTGGGTGTGCGGCCTCGTCAACCACAAGCACAACGGCCTCGTCGACCCCAAGATGGCCGACCCGAGCCCGAGCAACGCCTCCGCCCGGGAGCGGGTGTACAGCTACATGCGGGCCCCCGTGGGCATTCCCTCTGGGCAGGGCGGGGGCACGATGCCCAAGCTCCTCGGCGACGACCCGTACCTCGGGCAGATGCCCGACGCGGTGCGCAAGCTCACCATGACCCCTACGCAGTTTGGTCTGCTCGGGCGTTGGGCCGCCGGGGCCTTCGAGCCGGGCGACCCCGCCCCCGCCCAGCCTGTCATCACGCCGCACGGGCTCGACCGGGCCGCCCTCGAAAACTGCGTCGGCGGGGCCTTCTTCCCGGGCATCGAGTTTGGCTGGCAGCTCCGCCACCCGTCCCTGTGGATCGAGCCCTTCCGGCTCAACCTCGCGGCCACCAGCGCCTACGCGGGCGAGCAGGGGATGCCCCTCGCCGCGGGGCATTTCTCGCGGCAGATGGCCGTGCCGTGGCAGGCCGACTTCAACGACTGCCGCAACGAGGGCAACTACGGCTGGTGGCCGTCCCAACGCCCCACCGACGTGCTCCCCACGGCCACCGCCACGCGGCGGGTCCCCTGGGCCCGGGCCACCAACCGCTTCGAGAGGCGCAACGCCGAGAGCACCCACGAGGACATGGTCAACCACTGGTACAAGTTTGGGTTCGTCGTCGAAGCGGGCGACGTGTTCGTCGAGAAGGAGCGGGCCGCGAGGATCCCTTGACCGACGCGGGGCGGGTCGATGTGGCCGTGGTCGGCGGCGGCCCCGCGGGCGCGGCGGTGGCGGGGCGGCTCGCGCGCGCCGGTGCCCGGGTGGCCCTCGTCGAGCGCAGCGCCTACGACGCTCCCCGGGTCGGCGAGACCTTCGGGGCCGAGGTCGGCCCGCTTCTCGAGCGACTCGGCGCTTGGGGCGCGGTAGGCGATCTCTTGGGGGCCCAGGTCCGGTTTCGCAGCGTCCTGTCGGCCTGGGGCTCCGACGACCTCGTCGAGCGCCCCTCCATCCTGCATCCCCTCGGCGACGGATGGCACGTCGACCGGGTGGCCTTCGACGCCCGCCTCGCAGACTGGGCGGCCTCCGCGGGGGCCCGGGTCATCCGCGGGGCGGGTCCGTGCCGGGCCATCCCCGACGCGGACGGCTGCCTGGTGTCGTGGTCTTCGGGTTCGGTCCGGGCCCGGTTCGTCGTCGACGCGAGCGGCCGCGGGGCCCCGGCCTCGGCCCTCCTCGGCGGCCGTCGCTGGTTCGCCCTCGATCGCCAGGTGGCCCTTGTGGCGTGGATCTCCGCCCGCGACAGCCTCGACCACACCCTCCTCCTCGAAGCGGCCCCCCTCGGGTTCTGGTACTCCGTCCCGCTCCCGGGCGAGGTGCTGGCGGTGGTTCTTGTGACCGACGCCGACCTCGTGCCCGCGGGCGGCAAGGGCGGGCTCGTGGGGCGCTTCGTCGAGGCCCTCGGGGGCACCCGCCACACCCGGGCCCGGGTCGGCCACGCAGTCCTCGACGCGGTCAAGGTGGCCCGGGCCGACAGCGGCCGGCTCCTGCCCGACCGGGGCCCCGGCTTCCGCGCCGTCGGCGACGCCTGCATGGCCACCGACCCCCTCGGCGGCAACGGGGTCGCCCGGGCCCTGCGGAGTGCCCTCGACGCGGCCGACGACCTCGTCGGTCCCGGTGACCCCGCCTCGATCCCCCGCGACCTCGACGCGTACCTCGAGCTCCGGGCCCGCTACTACGCCGCCGAGCCCCGCTTCGCCGAGGCCCCCTTCTGGGCCCGGCGCCACCCCCTGCCCTGGCGCGAGGCCCCCCTGTGGCTCGCACCCGAAGCCACCCTGCGCTGGCAGAGACCCCCAAGCCCACGGGCCGAGGCCCTCCTGCCGCCGCGGGCCCTCGCGGAGGTCCGGCGCGCCCTCGCCGTGCCGCAGCCTGCCCACGTCGTGCTCATGCGGCTCCAGGCGGCGGCCCCGCTGCCCGATCGGCGCCTCCTGGTGGGCGTGCAGGCCCTGGTCGAAGAGGGCGCCCTGGAGTGTGTCTAAACCGCGGCCAGTTCGGGATGTTCTCGCAGGCCCCCAAATACCTGCACCTGCCCGTTGCCCCCCATAAAGTCTGGACCCTTGCGCCCCTTGCGCCCTTGCGGTTTCGCGGTCCGTCGGCCGTCGCCCGCAGCCCGCGACGCGTCCGCGATCAGCCGCCTGCCTGGGAGGGGCCGCCCACCTGGGGCCCAGAGCCCGGCAGGACGGTGCCCTGGGGCTGCCAACGCAAGGCCTTGGTGCTGACGGCCTCACCCGAGCGGATGGGCTCGAAGTGTACCGTACGTACGGCCGGGATACGCCCCGGCAGAGGGCTCCGCGCCCAGATGCCCTGCCGCATCGGAACCAGCTCCCGCGGCCCCGCCCCGTCTGCCTCGCCCACGCCCGCACAGCCGCCCAGCATCGTGCTCGCCGTCGCCCCAGCCGACAGCAGCATCAGGTTGCGAACGAAGCCCCGCCGTCCGTTGATTGCCCCCATAATTCGTGCCTCCTGACGGCGATATGACCGTCATCGCCAGGCCCCGTCAAGCCTCGGGCCGCATGAAATGTACGCCTCTGTGGGCAGACCCACAAAACGACTGGATTCCAAGCCTTTTTGCGCGGCGACAACCCCTCGGGTTCGCCCGAGCGGCTCGCGGAGAATTTCAGCTCTCCGCACCCTCCCGGCTATACCCGCAGCGGTGATTGCGTCGCTGCGGGACAAGCTCGCGTTGGTGATCCCCCTGAGCCTCCTCGCGCTCGCGGTGGTCTCCGTTCCGACCATGGTGCTCGGGCCCGACGGGCTCGCCCGGCACCGACGGCTGTCGGCCCAACTCACGGCCCAACGCGGCGAAAACCGCCGCCTCGCCCGCGAGCTTCTTCACCTCCGCCTCGAGCTCGAGGCCATGCGCGAAGACCCCCGGGCCGTCGAGCGGGCCATCCGCGAGGAGATCGGCTGGGTCAGGCCCGACGAGATCATCGTCGAGGTGCCCCCCCAGGGCATGCCCCGGACCCCCCGCTGACGAGAACTTGCCCCCCTTCGCGGGCCCCTGATAGGCCCTGCGGGATGCAAGCGCGCGGAGGCCTGGTGGGGGTGTTTCGCAGTGGCCTGCGGCTGACCCGCTGGGCCGCGGCCCCCGCCTCCGTGGCCGCCATCCTCGGGCACCTCGCCCGGGGTGGGTTCGCCCCCGAGGCCCCCGCCCCTCGCCCCGCCGAGGTGGCCCTCCTGGCCCTGTGCCTCATCGGGCTGGCCCTGCGCCTCTACCGGGCCCCTACGGCCACTCCCGAGCGCGTCCGGCGCCCCCTCGACGCCACCACGGGCCCTGTAGCCCTGAGCCTCACGGCCGCCCTGGTGGGCCTCGCTGGAGGCGTCACGGGGCCCCTCGCGGCCGCACCCCTCCTGGTCATCGCCGCGGCGGTCACCCTCTCGGCCCACGGGGTCGGATGGACCCTCCTGACCGCCCTCGGGGCCGAGGTGGCCCTGCACCTCCAGGCCTTCGGCCCCACCCGCGCGACCCACCTCGGGCTGCGCCTCGCCCTCGTGGCCGCCGCCGCCGCCCTGCACCACGGGCTCACCCGCGTCGAGGTCGCTCGCATCCGGGCCCGGGCGGGCCGCATGCTCGACGACGAGCGCCGGCGCCAGACCGAAGCAGCCGCCTCGTTTCGTATCGTCGGCGGGGCCCCCACCGAGGGCGTCAAGGCCGACGACGCCACCCGGGTGCGGGCCAGCCTGGAGGAGATCCACGCGGCCCTGGTGGGGCTCCTCACCCTCGCCCGGCGCACCCTGTCCTTGCGCACCTGCGCCCTCTTCTGGCTCGACGCGCGGGGGCGCACGATGCGGCTCGTCGAGGCCGCCACCGACGAGGCCGACCTGGTCACCGACCCCATCGACGTAGGGGCCGGGGCCCTCGGGGCCGTGGTGGCCATGGGGCGGATGGTGGTTCTCGGCAACCTCAAGCCCGCCTACCCGGGGCTGCCGTACTACCGCGGGCCCCACGGGGTGCGCTCGTTCGCGGGCATCCCCGTACGCGAAGGGGAGTCCGTCCGCGGGGTCCTCGTGGCCGACCGCACCGAGGCCGAGCCCTTCTCCGACGAGGCCCTGGCCACCCTCGAGCTCGTGGCCCTCCAGGCCCGCCGCCTCATCGACAACGAGCGGGTCTTCGCCCGCCTCGACCGCGCCCGGCGCGAGCTCTCCACCCTCTTCGACGCCGCCCGGGCCCTCGGGGAGTCCCTCACCGAAGCCCAGGTCCTGGAGGCCGTCACCGCCTCGGTGAGCTCGGTCCTCGACCACGACCTCCTGGTCATCACGGGCTACGACCCCAAGACCCACGAGCATCGGGTTCGGGTGGTTCGGGGCGAGGCCGGGGGCCTGACCGAGGGGGCCACCTTCGCCGACAACGCGGGCCTCGTGAGCGCCGCCCTCAAGGCCCGCCACGCCCTGCCCTACCGCGGCCAGTTTGACCCCAAGGCCCAGTTTGTCTTCGCCCGCAGCCACACTCTCCGGGCCCTGCACTCCGTCCTCGTGCTCCCCCTGGTCTCGCGCGACCGGGTCCTCGGGGCCCTCACCGTCGGAGCCGCCCGCCCCGGAGCCTTCGGCGAGAGCACCCGACAGCTCCTCGGGGTCCTCGCGGCCCACGCCTCGGTGGCCCTGGCCAACGCCGCGGCCGTGACCCACCTGGAGGAGATGGCCACCACCGACCCGATGACAGGACTGCTCAACAAGCGGGCCCTGGAGACCGAGTTTGACCGAAGGCTCCGGGCCGCCGAACGCTTCGGAAGGCCCCTCGCGGTGGTGGTCCTGGACATCGACAAGTTCAAGAGCGTCAACGACACCTACGGGCATTCGACGGGCGATGTGGTCATCAAGGGCCTCGGAGCCGTGCTCACCCGCTGCCGTCGCGACACCGACGCCGTGGGGCGCTTCGGCGGCGAGGAGTTCGTGGTCTTGTGCGAGGAGACCGACGCCGCGGGGGCCTTTCAGCTCGCCGAGCGCATCCGCGAGGAGCTCAAGGCCGCGCGCTTCGCCACCGAACACGGCCCCCTCCAGGTCACCTGCTCCCTCGGGATCGCGGCCTATCCCCGCGACGCCACCACCCGGGCGACCCTGTTCTCCCGCGCCGACGAGGCCCTGTATGCGGCCAAACACGGCGGCCGCAACCAGACCCGCACGGCCTCCCCCGTCGACACGGTGGCCCCCGCGGCATCAGCCCCTTCGCGCCGCAGCCCCAGACGCCCGCAGGCCGCCTGAGGGCAGCTCACCCCCGCAAGAGCCGGGTCACGAGGCCGTCGTCCGGGTGCAGCCTCTGGTCGCGGTGGATGCGCCACAGGGTCACCCCGAGCCACACCGCGCTCGGCCCGAGCATCCACAGGCTGATGTTCACGTCGACACGCGCCAGAACGGGGTTTCCCGTGCGCCAGGGCCACAGGGGCGACAGGTCGGGGTGCATCAGGCTGTCGAGGCCCACGTGCGACAAGGTCCCGAGCCACACCCCCGCGGCGTAGGCCCTCCGTCGCGGCAGGGACCACACAAGGGCCGTAAGAACCAGGGCCAGGACACAGGCCCCGAGGAGGGAGTGGGTCCAGCCGTGGACCTCCACAGGCACCCCGAACCCCAAGGCCAGGACAGGCTGGATGTCCATCACCCCGTTGGCCAGGACGAAGGCCACCGTCGAGAAGCGCCCACGGAGGAGGAGCTCGGCGGGCAGGGCCGCGCCAAAGTGCAGCGGGGTGATCGGCATCGGGACGCCCCGAGCCTACCGCCGCGCCCGGGCGTGTGTAAGCTCGGCCGGCGGCGGACGTTACGCGTGGGTCCGCACGACACTTCCCGCCCCCAGGAGCCCCCTCCACCATGTTGACCCCTCGTGTTGCCGCCCTCGTCGTCGCGAGCCTGTGCGTCGTCGGGAGCGCCCCGGCCCGCGCCCAGACCGTCACCGCCCGCGACACGCCCGCTGTCGCCCGCGACACATCCGCCGTGTTGCGCCCCCAGCCCCTGCTCATGATCGAGCCCTTGGACCACCGCCGCCGTACGGAAGACCCCACGCACCGCCTCGTGATCGCGGCGGGCCTCGGGGTCCTCGACCACGCCACCACCGGAACCATCGCTGACTACGGCTACGACCGCGGATCGGCCCCGGCCGTGAGCCTCAACGCGCGGTGGCTCGCGCGCATCCGAGGGTGCTCGTGCGCGATGGGGCACGGGGTGGACGTCCAGGCCACGATGAGCCGGGGGCCCACGTTTGGGCTCCTGCACGGGGCGGCGTACACCCAGTACCTCGGCGACGTGGCCTACGCGTTTCGGGTCGAGCTCCCGTGTCTCCGCCGCGGCTCTCGGCGCATCTACACCACCGGCATGGCGGGCATGTCGGTGCTGGTCTCCGACGCCGGCACCGGCGACCTCCCCTTCGGCAACACCACACACTGGAACGAGCGCTCCCTGGCGGCCTCCTCGTACGACCGGGTGGCCCTCGGGTGGCGCCTCGGGGGCACCTTCGACGTGACCTGGGGCCACACCCTGGTCGGGGTCGGCCTCGACCTGCGCAACCTCTACGCCGTCTCGGGCGACCAGGCCCGCACCCTGCTCCTGAGCGCCTCCCTGCGCTTCGGCTTCGACATCGGCCTCTGACCCTCCCCTCCCGGGCGGCCATCACCGCGGCGAACTCCTCGAAGCTCAGCCGCCCGTCGCCATCCCGGTCGGCCTGGGCGAAGAGGGCCCGCACGAGGGAGCTGGCCGCCCGGGCGGGGAGGTTGAGCCCGCTCTCTGCGAGCGAGAGGTGCACGATGCGGGGGAGCTCGTCGGGGGAGAGGGTCCCGTCGCCGTCGTGATCGTGCAGGGCGAAGGCGAAGCGCCGGCGGTCCTCGGCCGAGCCTTCGCGCAGGGCCCTGACCCGCCAGACCAGCTCGCCCACCCGCACCGTGCCCGCACGTTGGGGCTCAGAGCGGCGAGAAGCGCAGGCGGGTGCCGGGGGCCACCACGCCCGTATGGGCCGCGGCTCGAACGGGGAAGCGGAAGTCCTGGGTCCCGATGGTGGCCTCGTTGCCCGAGACCGGCGCCCCGAGCGGGGTGGTCCAGGGGGTGTGGTAGAGCACGTCGAAGTAGGCCTGACCCTCGTACGCGATGAGCTCGAAGGTGAAGGCCGTGCCCACGACGGAGAAGGCCCGGGCGTTGCGGGTCTCGGCCACCCAGCGGCGGTTGGGGATTGTGCCCGTGGTGAGGATGCACACCCCGTCGCTGCCGAGCACGAGGTCGACCCCGAAGGGATACACCGAAGGGATCATGCCCCGCAGGGGGTCGACCGCGGGGATGGGCAGCGACCCGAACGATCGGAACGCCCCCTCGGCCGGGATCACCCCCAAGCCATAGTAGATGTTGCCAAAGGCCACCTGGCCGTTGCTCGTGACCACAAACTCCCGGTTGGTCGAGCCCCAGAACTGCACCGGGAACGGCAGGGTCCCTCCCTGCCAGGCGTCGTCGACCCCCACCATCACGTTCTGTCGGCCCCCGGCGGTGCAGGCCTCGATCCAGGTCACCTCGCTCGGGGCGGTGGCGATGGTGTAGCCCGCAAACGACGACGACCCGCAGCGCCCCGTCGTGCAGGTGGTGCCCGAGGGGCAGGCGTTGCCGCACACCCCGCAGTGCTGGCCGGAGGTCGCGAGCTCGGTCTCGCAGCCGTTGGAGGTGTTGCCGTCGCAGTTGCCGAAGCTGCCCGAGCAGGCCGTGATGGTGCACACCGACTGGACGCACGCGAAGGTGGCCCCGGCGCCCCCGCAGCGGCTGTTGCAGGCCCCGCAGTGGTCGAGGCTGGTGGTGGTGTTGACCTCGCAGCCG
The DNA here is from genome assembly GCA_964447205.1 of uncultured Myxococcaceae bacterium. Classification (GTDB taxonomy): domain Bacteria; phylum Myxococcota_A; class Polyangia; order Polyangiales; genus JAEUKH01. Next base: position 46,049 of record CAYUSB010000050.1, on the reverse strand, counting down.
TTGACCGGGTTGCCGTCGCAGTCGGCGAAGCCCGGCAGACAACGCAGCACGCGGCAGGACCCGGCCGTGCAGCTCGCGTCGGCGTTGGCCAGGTTGCATCGTCGGGCGCATCCGCCGCAGTGGTTGACGTCCGTGGCGGTGTTTTGCTCGCAGCCGTTGGCGGCGTTGTTGTCGCAGTCGGCGAGGCCCGCCCCGCAGGTAAACCCACACATCCCGTTGTTGCACGCCGCGGTGGCCCCCGGGGGCGACGGGCACACGTTGCCGCAGGCCCCGCAGTGGGCGGCGTTGTTGGTGACAGCCGTCTCGCAGCCCGTGGCGACCATCCCGTCGCAGTTGCCAAACCCCGCCTCGCACTGCCCGATGGTGCACCGCCCGTCGAGGCAGACCGCCGTGGCCCGGGCGAGGGCGCAGCTCGCCCCGCAGGCCCCGCAGTGGTCGAGGCTGTTGCGGAGGTTGGACTCGCAGCCGTTTTGCGTGTTGCCGTCGCAGTTGCCGAAGCCGGTGTTGCAGGTGCCGACGGCGCACATCCCGCCGAGGCAGGCCGAGGTGGCGTTGGCGAGGGCGCAGGCGTTGCCGCAGACCCGGCAGTTGCGCGGGTCGGTCTCGAGCTCGGTCTCGCAGCCGTTGGCCGTGTTGCCGTCGCAGTCGCCGCGCCCAGCGTTGCAGGCCGTACGCTGGCACATCCCCGCCGAACACGTGGCCGACCCTCCCTCCACGTTGCACGCGTTGCCGCACCGGCCGCAGTCGGAGAGGGTGACGTTGAGGTTGGTCTCGCAGCCGTTGCCGGCCACGCCGTCGCAGTCGGCGAAGCCCTGGGTGCACGGACCCACCACGCACCGTCCGGCGCTGCACCCCGCCACCCCGTTGGCCGGGACGGGGCAGGTCATCCCGCAGGCCCCGCAATGGGCGGGGGTGCTCTGGACGTTGGTCTCGCAGCCGTTGGCCGGGTCGCCGTCGCAGTCGCCGAAGGGGGCGTTGCAGCGCCCCACGGCGCAGCGCCCCGCCGCGCAGGCCGGGACCCCGTTGACGGTCCCGCAGACCGAGCCGCAGGCCCCGCAGTGTACGGGGCTGGTCTGGGTGTCGACGCAGCCGCCGCCGCAGCACTGCCGGCCCTCGCCGCAGCCCCGTTGGGTGTCGCAGCCGGCCACGCACTGGCCCGCCATGCAGAGCTGCCCGAGGGGGCAGTGCTCGGACGTGACGCAGTCGACGCACATCCGGGTCTGGAGGTTGCAGCGCCGGGTGGGGGCCACCCCGCCGTCGTCGCCCGGCCCGGGGGCCCCGGGGCAGGCCTCGTCGTTGCGGCAGCCCGTGGCGCAGCGGTTGTCGGCGCCGCAGTACTGGCCCGTGGGGCAGGTGTCGCGGCTCGCGAGGCACTGGACGCAGCGACGGGAGGCCACGTCGCACACCCGGAGCCCGAGCTCGTTGCTGGCGCAGTCGGGGTCGGCCGTGCAGCCTGTCCCGCCGTCGACCCGGGGGACATCGATGCCCCCGGCGTCGGCAGGGCCCAGGGAGGGGTCGAGGCGGTCCCAGTCAAGGGAGCATCCGGCGGTGAGCCCGAGGGCCAGGACCGCTCCGTGCAGGAAGGTCCGCATCAGAAGGCACCCCCGAGCGAGAGCCCGAGGCCCATGGGGGCGATGGTGAGGCGGGACGTAGCCCCGGCGGGTGGGGCCGTGGGGGGGCGCTCGGCCGGGCGGCGCAGGGCCATCAGGACAGCCCCGGTGACGACCCCGGCGATGCCCACCCCGAGGGCCACGTTGGCCACGGTCTGGAGGGTGCGGCCGCTGTCGACGGCGCCTTGCTCGGCGTCGGGGCAGCGGACCCCGCCGCAGCGGGTCTGGAGCTCGTCGTACTGACCCGAGGCCACGGCCCCGAGGACCCCAAAGGCGGCCAGCCCCGCGGCCCCGGCCCCCAGGACCACCCACGGAACCGCCCGCGGGACCCCTCCCCTCCGCGGCGGAGGCGGCACGACCCCGGGCTCTCCCGGAGCCGTCTCGTCGACCCCGTCGAGGGTGGTGCGCCGCTGCAACCGCGGAAAGGTCACCGAAGCCTGCTGCCCCGCCCCGAGCTCGAGCTCACGCCGGTCGGCCCGAAAACCCCGGGCCTGCACCGTGACCTCCACGTGCCCCGGCAGGACGGGCATCGGAACCCCGAGCCCCGCCGCGGGGACCTCCCGCTGATTGACCCGCACGACCACGTTGGCCGGCGGCGCTTCGAGGGTGATCACGATCCGCCCCACCCGCGGCTCGAGGGCCACCATCTCAGCGTGGGCGGCGTCGCGGGTGGCCACATACCGTGGGTCGGACACGGCCCGGTCGGCGGCCTCGCGCATGGCCCGCTCGTACTCCGACACGGCCTCGTCGTGGCGCCCGAGCTCGCGCAGGCTCCGGGCGACGTAGAGCCGGGTGTTGGGCGAGCCGTAGAGCTCGAGGGACGCCCGAAACTCGTCGAGGGCGTGGGTAAAATCGCGGGATTCGTAGAGGGTCGTGCCCCGCGCGTAGCGCTGTTGGGCGAAGGCCGCGTTGTCCTGGGCGGAGGCCGAGGCGGCGGCGAGGCTGAGGCTGGCGGCGAGAAGCAAGGGAAGTGCACGCATGGGGAGATCCGCAGGGGGGGTGACAGACCTTAGATGGCTCCGGGCCGGAATTCTCCTCCCCCCGTGGAGGGTGGGGCGGGCGTCGGCGGAGGGGTCGGGGCTGCGGGAGTCTGCGGCCCTGCCTCGGGGGCCCTCGGCCCCGGACGGGCTCCCGATCGAGGACCACGCCGCGGGACCCCGGTCGTGGGATGGGGAGCCGCCGGGGCCTGGACCGCCTCGGGCGCCACCGCAGGGACCACCTCTGGCGCGGCCTCGGGGGTCACTTCGGGCGTCATCGGCGGCACGACGGCCACTTCGGGCCGGGCTGGCGGGAGCGGAGGCGGAGGGGGCAGGTCGGCGACGGGCCCCTGGCGCGCGGAGGGGGGCGGGTACACAACCCGCAACCCGAGGAACGTGCCTCCCGCGAAGAGGGCGAGGGCGAGGAGCCCGAGGGCCAGGGTGCGGCCGCGGCTCCGTCGGGCTGCGGGCTCGACGAGGTCGGGTGGGGCCTCGGCCCCGCCGGGGGGGGTGTACATGGGCGACGAGGTCAGGGCCACCTCGCGCAGGTTGGCCGCGTGGACCCCCGTGGCGGTGGGGCGCACCGCGGAGTGCTCGAGGCGCTCGGGGGGCGGGCCGTGATCGTCAAGCTTGCGGACGAGGTCTCGGCGGGCCTCGATGGCGGCCCCGAGCTGCTCGTGGATGTAGGCCGAGACGGCGCGGCCGGTGGCGATCTTGAAGGGGGCGTTTTCGAGGGCCTCGGCGAAGTCGGCGGCGGTGGCGTAGCGCTTCTCGGGGTCGCGCTCGAGGGCCTTCTGCACGATGGCGTCGAGCTCGGGGGGGAGCGACTCGACGACCTTGGAGGGCTTGGGCACGACCCCGTGCAGGACCATGTTGAGGGTCTCGACGTCGGTCTCGGCGCGGAAGAGCCTGCGGCCGGTGAGGGACTCCCAGAAGACGATCCCGGCGGAGTAGATGTCGGCCCGCCGGGTGACGTTGCTCGACCCGAGCTGCTCGGGGGCCATGTACGACATCTTGCCCTTGACCTGCCCGTCGCGGGTGACGGTGGCCCGGGCCTCGGCCTTGGCGATGCCGAAGTCGGTGATGCGGGCGGCCCCGTCGATGCCCACGAGGACATTCTGCGGCGACACGTCGCGGTGCACGATGGACAGGGGCTTGCCGTGCGGGTCGGTGAGCTCGTGGGCCGCGTGGAGCCCGGAGAGCACGTCGGCCATGATGCGGGCCGCGATGGGCAGGGGGATGACCTCGCCCTTCTTGGCGGCGGCCTTGATGAGCCCCGAGAGGCGGTCGCCCTCGATGTACTCCATGACGAGGTAGAGGGCCTCCTCGTCGCCCACGTCGAGGGTGCTCACCACGTTGGGGTGGTGGATGCGGGCCGCGAGCCGGGCCTCGTCGAGGAACATCGTGGCGAACTCCTCGTCGCCCCGCAGGTGGGGGTGGCAGCACTTGATGGCCACCACCCGCTCGAAGCCCGCCACCCCCCGGGCGCGGCCGAGGTACACGGTGGCCATGCCGCCCGTGGCGATCTCGTGGAGAAGCTCATACCGCCCAAGCCAGCGGCCTGAGGTGCTCCCGCTGTCTGTCGGTGCCTTGGGACCGGCCCCGGTCGTCATGGCCCCATTGTGCGTCCCGAAGCGGCCCCGGAGCAAGCGCCGGGCCCTGTCGACCGCGACTTTTCTCCCGCGATCACCGCCCTGCAGGGCCCTCAGGGGCCCCCCGCGACACCTTCGCCCTCCGCGGGGGGGTCGATCAGGCCCCGGCGGCGTCGAGGAGCCAGGAGAGCTGGAGCTCGGCCCCAAACTCCTCGTGGAGGGTCTGGCGGAAGCGTTTCTTGAGCTCGTTGACGAGCTGCCCCATCCGCTGCTTGGAGACCCCGAACCGTTGCCCGATTTCGGACAGGGACGCGGGCTCCTCGGCGAGCAGGTGCTCGTCCCAAAGGGCCTTCTCGCGCGGGTCGCGGAGCCCCTGGCCGAAGCGGGTGGTGAGGCCCCGGAGCACGGTCTGCATCTCGCTCCCGGCCGCGGCCTGCTCGGGGTCTTCGGTGTCGTCTCGGAACCCATCCCCGAGGCTCTGTCGCCCTTCCCCCACGGGGGCGTCGAGGGAGAGCTCCGGGGCGGCCAGGCTCCCGGCCACGGCGGCCACGTCGCGCTCTTCGACCCCCATCTCCTGGGCGAGGCGGGCGTGGGTGGGGTCGATCCCGGCGTCGAGGAGGCGTCGGCGCTCGCGGGCGAGCTGGAAGAAGAGCTTTCGCCCCGCCCGGGTGTTGCCCGTGTGCACGAGGCGGAAGTTGGTGAGGATGAACCGCAGGACGTAGGCCCGGATCCAGTAGCCCGCGTAGGTGCCGAACCGGGCCCCGCGGAGGGGGTCCCAGCGCCGGGCGGCCTCGGCGATCCCGATGCTGCCCTCTTGCACGAGGTCGAGGGGGTTGGCCCAGGCCCGTCGAAACTCAAAGGCGATGGTCACCACCAGCCGGAGGTTGTGCAGGACGAGCCGCCGGGCGGCCTCGACGTCGCCTTCTTCCCGGGCCCGTCGCCCGAGCTCGCGCTCTTCGTCCTCGGACAGGAGGGGGTACCGCCGCACGTCGGCGAGGAACCGCTGGAGGGCGTCTCCTCCTTCGAAGGGCACGATGGCCGTGCGGTCGTCGGCCAGGACGAGGGCCCGGGAGGCCGCCCCGTCGCCGTCGGCGAGCGAGACGATCTCGCCTTCGAGGGCCTCCTCGTCGTCGTCGGGCGGGTCGGGGGGGCCCTCCAGGGGGCCCTCTGGGGGGGCAGGGGCGGTGTCACGGGCTCGGGTCACGGTCGGCACACATAACACCCTCCCCCGCTACGGGAAGAGCCTCTGGGGGGCGATCAGTACCGATAGTGGACGGGCTTGAAGGGGCCGGCCACGGGGACCCCGAGGTAGTCGGCCTGCGGACCGCTGAGGGTGGTGAGCTCGACCCCGAGCTTGGCGAGGTGCAGGGTGGCCACCTTCTCGTCGAGGTGCTTGGGCAGGACGTGCACGCCGAGGGGGTAGGCCGAGGGGTTGGTCCACATCTCGATCTGGGCGATGACCTGGTTGCTGAAGCTCGTCGACATCACGAACGACGGGTGCCCCTTGGCGCACCCGAGGTTGAGCAGGCGCCCCGAGGCCAGGACCGTGAGGCGCTTGCCGTCGGCGAAGATGTACTGGTCGGTCTGGGGTTTGATGTTCTCCTTGGTGATCTCGGGGTGGCGCTCGAGCCAGGCCACCTGGATCTCGCTGTCGAAGTGGCCGATGTTGCCGAGGATGGCCCCGTCCTTCATGCGGGCCATGTGCTCGCCCGTGACCACGTCGCTGCACCCGGTGGCCGTGATGAAGATGTCGGCCGTCTCGACCACGCTCTCGAGGCGGCGCACCTCGTAGCCCTCCATGGCGGCCTGCAGGGCGCAGATGGGGTCGATCTCGGTGACGATCACCCGGGCCCCCATGCCCCGCAGGGAGTGGGCGCAGCCCTTGCCCACGTCGCCGTAGCCGCAGACCACGGCCACCTTGCCGGCCACCATCACGTCGGTGGCCCGCTTGAGCCCGTCGAGGAGCGACTCGCGGCAGCCGTAGAGGTTGTCAAACTTCGACTTGGTGACCGAGTCGTTGACGTTGATGGCCGGGACCTTGAGCGTGCCCTTGCGGAACATCTCGTACAGCCGATGGACCCCCGTGGTGGTCTCCTCGCTGATGCCCCGGACGGGGTCGGCCCCGGTGAAGAGCTCGGGGTGGCGGGTGTGCATGAGCACGGTGAGGTCGCCCCCGTCGTCGAGGATCATGTTGGGCCCGAGGCCGCCCGAGAAGGCGTAGAGCTGCTGCTCCAGGCACCACTCGTACTCCTCCTCGGTCTCGCCCTTCCACGCGAAGACGGGCACGCCCGTGACGGCGATGGCGGCGGCGGCGTGGTCCTGGGTCGAGAAGATGTTGCAGCTCGTCCAGGTGACCTCGGCCCCGATGGCCTGGAGGGTCTCGATGAGGACGGCCGTCTCGATGGTCATGTGGAGGCAGCCGGCGATGCGGGCCCCCTTGAGGGGTTGGGAGGCCCCGAACTCGGCCCGGATGGCCATGAGGCCGGGCATCTCCTTCTCGGCCATACGGATCTCCTTGCGGCCCCAGTCGGCCAGGGAGATGTCCTTCACCTTGTACTTCAGCTTCTCGCTCATGATCGTCGGTCTTTCTTTGGGGGGTGTTTGCCTCCGCCGCGGGGCGGGGAGGCATTGGGAGGCGTAGGGTCTTCGAGGGAGCCGGGCTCGGGGGTGGTGCCCACGGCCACGAGCCAGGGGAGGTGTCGATCGGGCCCGGCCCCGCACCACGCAGCCGGCACGGGGGTCACCGTCACCCCGAGGACCCCTGCGTCGCCGAGGAGGGCCGCGAGCTCGTCGGGCTCGAAGCCCAGCCACAGGTCGGCCTGGTGGGCCCGCAGGGCCTCGTCTTCGTGGTGGGCGTAGTCGACCACGGCCACGGTGCCCCCGGGGCGGCAGAGGGCCGCGAGCTGCTGGACGGCGTCGGCGGGGCGGGGTGCGTGGTGCAGGACCCGGGCGGCCAGGACGAGGTCGGCCCCGTCGCGGGCCCAGCGGCGTACGGCCTTGCGGACGGAGGCGTCGTCGAGGGCCCCCTCCACGAGGTCGACGTTGCCGAAGCCCCGCTCGGCCACACGCTGGGCCGCGGCGGCCAGTTGGGCCCCCGAGCGGTCGACCGCCACCACGTGCGTAAAGAGCGGGGCCAGGACCTCCAGGAGCCGCCCGTCGCCCGTCCCGGCGTCGACCGCGAGGGCCCTGCGCGGCACGAGGGTGCGCACGGCCAGGAGGTACGCCGCGAGCTCGGCCGGAGGGCCCGGCTGGGCCCCCGTCCGCCCCGCCCGGGCAAAGAACTCGCGGGTCCCCCGGTCGCGAGCCCGCACGAGCTCGGCCACCCGCCCGAGGCTGCCGTCGCGCTCGCAGAGGCTGCGCCCCGTGGCCAGGGCGTCGGCCAGCACGGGGTCGCCCGAGGCCCCCTCGGACACCCGCACGAGGGTCCAGTTGCCCTGACGCCGCACCGAGACCACCCCCGCCTGGCGCAGGGGCCCGAGGTGCCGCGAGACATTGGGCTGAGACTCCCCGAGGAGCTCCGCCAGCTCGCCCACGGCCAGCTCCTCCTCGGCCGCGAGGGCCATCAGACGCAGCCGGGCGGGCTCGCCGAGGCAGCGGTACAGCTCCCACCGGGCGCTCGCTCCCGGCCGATCGGCACCGCCCTGGCTCGCCATTGACATCACGAGATCGGTATATTCCATCATACGCAATCACGCAAGTAGATTCTCTCCTTCCGATGACGCGGTGCAGCGATTGGGGTGGGCCGTACGAAGGGGCTCCCGCGGGGTGGAGGGGTCGGGATAGAGTCCGGCGGGCGTCGCGCTGATCGTGCGGCGGGCCGGTGGGCTCGCGGGGCGGTGGCGGCGGGCGCGTGGACGTTGACTGTCAGAAGGGAGAAGAGACACCGATGGCTGGTGCAGCACCGACCGCCAAGCCGGCCCCGTTTTTGCGGCCGCTCGACGTGCTTGATCGCGGGCTTCTGCTCGCGGAGAGCGCCCTGTCCCTCGTGATCGTGGTGACGATGTTGTTCGCCGCGGTGAGCGAGTCCGCGTTTCGGCTCGTGGTCAACTGGTCGGTGCCCGCCCGGGCCGCGATCGTGGCGGGGCTGTGGTTACTCCTGGTGGGGCTCAAGCTCTCGGGGGCCCCGGACGAGCCCGCCCCGGCCGAGGCGGTGTGGCAGCGGCTGACGGGCAAGTCCCTTCCCCGCCGCGATGCCGTGGTGCGGTCGGTCCTGGCCTTCGCCCCCGTCGCGTTGGCCCTGGGGTTTGTGACCGAGCGCCTGATGCGCGGGATCCAGCCCCTGGCCTCCGACATCTTGATGAACGGCACGATCTGGGCGGCCTTCCTCGGGGCGAGCTACGCCACCCGGGGCCGACGGCACCTGGCCATCGACGCCCTGTCGCGGCTCCTGCCCGACCGGGGGCGACGGTTGATGGTGGCCATCTCGGCCACCCTCGGGGCCTTCGTGGCCTTCGCCCTGGGGCAGGGCATCTTTCAGTGCCTGAGCGAGAGCGCCCTCACGGCCGCCGAGCAGATCCGGCAGATGCGGGAGAGCGGGGTCACGAGCTCGGTCGATCGCTCGTACGAGTTTCAGTATGTGATCCCCGGGGGCTTCGCCCTCATCGGCCTGCGCCTCGCCCTGCACGGGTTTCATGAGTTTGCGGCGGCCCTGTCGGGGTATGTCCCCCCCGAGGCTCCCGAGCACGGAAACGAGCCGGGCCCGGGCCTCGACGGCGACACCCCCGCGGTCCTGGAGGACGTACGCGAGCCCGCCCAGCTCTTCCGCTCGACCCCGGCCGAGGTGGCCGTGTCGATGCTGTGCATCGTGGGGCTCTTCGCCCTCACCCTGGGCACGACGGTCTTCCCGTCGATGCTGCTGATGGGGGGCCTGGCGGCCCTGGTGGTGGGGGCTCCGTTTCTCTTGCGCAAGCGCCGCGGGGGCAGCTTCGCCCCGCCCTACGTCGACCCCATCGTGCGGCCCACGGCCTCGCCCGCGCAGTTTGCGATCGCCGGGGCCGTGGTGCTCGGGATCCTCGGGGTGATGCGCTTCGCCCTGGCCCCCAACCTGGCCAGCATCCCCACCAGCGCCGGGGTGATCTTCTTCATCATCATGGCCCTCATGGGGGCGCCTCTCTTCAGCTTCCTCGGCGGCCTGGGGATGTTCTTGTTCGTGAAGTTCTTCCTGGCCGACCCCAACCCCGAGCGGTACGCCCACGCCTTCTCCAACTCCGTCGAAGACATCCTGGGCAACCATTTCGCCCGCATGAGCGTGCTCGCCACGATCCCGCTCTTCACCCTCGCCGGCTACATCATGTCCGAGTCCCGGATGCCCCAGCGCCTCGTGCGGGTCTCCCGGGCCCTCCTCGGCTGGATGCCCGGGGGCCTCGCCGTGGTGTGCGTCTTCGCCTCGGCCTTCTTCACCATCTTCTCCGGGGCCTCGGGCATCACCATCGTGGCCGTCGGGGGCCTCCTCGTCCCGGCCCTCCTCAAAGACCGCTACCCCGAGGGTTTCTCCCTCGGCCTCGTCACCACGGGGGGGGCCCTCGGGATCACCGTCCCCCCCTGCCTCCCCCTCATCGTCTACGGGATCGTGGCCGGCCTCCAGGAGCCCGCCCCCGGGCAGGAGCGCCTCGAGCTGCAGAAGTTTCTCCTCGTGGGCCTCGTCCCGGGCCTCGTGGCTATCGGCTTGATGGTCTTGTACTGCATCGTGATGGGGGCCATCCACAAGGTCCCCCGCTCGGGCTTCGACGCCAAGGAGGCCGGGTCGGCCCTGTGGGAGGCCAAGTGGGAGCTGGCCCTGCCCCTCGTGCTCCTGGTGGGCCTCGCCAAGGGGATCTTCAACCCCTCCCAGGCCGCGGCCTTCACGGCCTTCTACGTCTTCGTGATGGAGGTCTTCGTCTACCGCGACCTCAGCATCTCCCGGGACATCCCGCGCATCGTGCCCGAGTCCATGGTCCTCGTCGGGGCCATCTTCGTGAAGCTCTGCGCGGCCACCGTGCTCGTGGGCTATTTCGTCCAGGCCCAGATCGCCGACCGGCTCTTCGAGTGGCTCACCTGCGGCCCGCCCGCGGCGGCCTTCCAGGCCAGCCACAACCTCGGGACCTGCCGCGAGGCCGTCGACGCCCTCGCGCGCACCCACCAGTCCGCCGGAGGGCTCATCGACAGCAAGATCACGTTCCTGCTCGCCCTCAACGTGTTCCTGCTCATCATCGGGATGTTGATGGACATCTTCTCCGCCATCGTGGTGGTGGTGCCCCTCATCGCCGGCATCGCGATGCACTTCAACATCAACCCCTACCACCTTGGCATCGTGTTCCTGCTCAACCTGGAGATCGGCTACCTGATGCCGCCGATGGGGCTCAACCTCTTCATCGCGGGCTTCCGCTTCAACCGCCCCGTCCCTGACCTGTACCGCATGGTCTTGCCCTTCATCGGGCTCTTCATCGCGGCCCTGCTCATCGTGACGTACATCCCCGCCCTCACCCTCTTCACCCTGCCCAACCACGGCCATCCCCCGGTCGTCCACGCCCCTGTCGGCGGCGGAGACCCGGATGTTCCGGTCAACGGCGACGCGGGCACCCCCAGCGGGGAGACCCCGGCGGGCGGAGCGGGCGGCGACTGCGACGTCCCCAACGAGGGCGAAGACTTCGGGGCCTTCCAGCGCCGCTGCGCCGAGGGCGGCGGCGGAGGCGGAGGCGGAGGCGGAGGCGGCGGAGGCGCAGCCGCAGCCCCCGGGCCTGACTGCGACGTCCCCAACGAGGGCGAGGACTTCGCGGCCTTCCAGGCGCGCTGCAACCCCACCCCCGCCCAGGCCCCCGCCCCCGCGGGCGACGCAGCCCCCGCAGCCACCGACGCAGCCGCCACCGACGCAGCCCCCGCTGCGGCCCCTGCCGCTGCGGCCCCCGCCCCCTGATGGTTTCCCCCGATGATGAGGGTCGGTCCGCGCCGACCTTCGTCAAGCTCCCCGACGACTACGTCCCTGCCCCGCGCCTGTCCGCGCGAGCGCTGGGCGTGATACACCACACGGCCCCATGGCCTCCGATCGTAGCGACCCCCGCACCCGGACGCTGACCGAACGTCGCCCAGGGGACCCGACCCCCCTCGCGGCGGTGGTCAATTTCGGCCCCGTCACCCTCCCCGAGCTGGCCGCCGTCGGGATCACCACCGTCGACCAGCTCGAACGGCTCGGCCCCGAGGAGGTCTGTCGCCGCTGGGTCGAGCGCTACCCCGAGCGCCTCAACGTCAACGCCATCGTGGGCGTCGTGGCGACCCTCGAAGGGGTCCCCTGGACGAAGGTCTCGGCCGCGGGGCGGGCCCAGGCCCGGGCCATCGCCCGCGAGCTCCGCGGCCTCTACGGACCGTCTCGTTAAACTTGCCACCCTCCACCGCGGAACCTCCCTCCCCCCCACGTTGTCCCCTCCACCATGGCCCGCGTCGCCCTCGTACTGCTCCCGGCTCTCGTGGTCCTGGCCTGCACCGACGCGACCCCGCCCGCGGCCCCCGTCCCCTCTCCCGTCGTAGCCCGGTGCCTGCCGTACTCGGCCTGCCCCGCGTTGCCCCCGGACCCTCCGCGCGACACCTCGTCGGCGTGGCGTACGATCGCCCCGCGCCTCGTCTCCCCCGACGCCGACGACCTGCTCGAGATCGAGCTCCAGGTGGCCCAGGTCTTCGACCCCTCCCTCGACGTGCGGGCCGTACGCGCGGAGGTCGAGGCCATGGTCGCGGCGGTGCGTCGGCAGCTCCCACGACGCTGCGACACCCGATGCCGCGTGGCGACCCTCAATCGTTTTCTCTTCGACGAAAGGGGCTTCGCGCCCGAACGCGACCCCGACAGGCTCTTCGACGACGTGCGCAACGACCTGCTCCCCTACGTGCTGCGGCGTCGGCGCGGGTACTGCGTGGGCCTGTCGCATCTCTACGTCACCCTGGCCCTGCGCCTCGGCCTCGCGGCCACCCTCGTGCCCGTACGGCAGCACGAGTATGTGCGGGTCAACGACCCACGCGGAGCCGTCCTCGACATCGATCCCACCCGTCACGGCGAGCCCCCACGACCCCCCGCAGTATGCCCCGCCGCGTCGCCCTGCTTCGGACGGGCCCTCACCCTGCGCCAGGTCGCGGGGCGCACTCTTGCCCTCCTCGGCCTCGCCCCAGGATTCACCGGGAGCCGATGGCTCGACGCCGCCGCCGACCTCGACCCCACCGACCCCAACCTCTTCAACAACCGCGGGATGCTCCGGCTTCGAATGGGAGACCGAGACGGGGCCCTCGACGACCTGCGACGGGCCTCCGACCTCGACCCGTGCACCGCCCTCTACGCTGTCAACGCCGCGGAGATCCTGGGGTCGATGGGGCGCCTCGCCGAGGCCCACGCCCGGCTCGACGCGGTCACCGCGGCGGGAGGACCCAGCATGATCGTAGCGACCCGTCGGGCCCTCATGCACTACGACGCCGGACACGACGCCGAGGCCGACCGGGCCTTCCTCGAGGCCCTCGCGCGGTGGACGGGGGCCCCGGCGATCTTGCAAGCCCGGGCGGCCGTGCGCCTGGCCCAGGGACGCCCCGCGGAGGCCCTCCGCGACGCCCAGGCGGCCCTCGCCCTGGAGGACACGGCCGAGTCGTATGGGAGCGTGGTTCTGGCGGCCCTGGAGGCGGGAGAGGTCGCGACGGCGACCGAGGCCCTGGCGGGTCTGGAGGCCCGGTCGCCGGTAGCAGCCAGCGTCGACCTGCACCGGGCCCTCGTGGCGGCGGCCCAGGGGCGGTACGAGGTCGCCGAGGCCGCGGCCCGACGATGCCTCACCCGCTTCGGGCGGCGTTGTGTTCGGGCCACCCTCGTGCTCGCAGACGTGGCCCGCGCGCGTGGAGAGGGCCTCTGCGCGCGACGTTACGCCGAGGCGTACCTGTCGTGCCCCCGCGCCGCCAACGACCGTCGCCAGGAGCGCTTCGACGCGGCCACCCGCGCGCGGTATCTGCCCGCCGACCACGCCCCGTGACGGGGGCCTCAGGGCCTCGCCCGGGGGAGCGTAATGACCGTGTACCGGCCCATCCAGGCGTCGGTCAGGTCGAGGGTCGTGGCCCGCCCGTCGACCCCACGGTAGATCGTCAACCGCCGCGGGTGGGCCCAGGCCCCGAGGCCCACGGTGAGCAGGTTGGACGGCATCCCGCGCCCGTCGGCGGCGAGGGCGAAGGCCGCCCGACCGCCCGCGTGGTCCTCGAGCACGACGAGGCTCCCCGAGACCGAGGGGCCCTCGAAGGCCACCCCCATCCAGCGCCGACCGGGCGCGGGGCAGTTGGCGAGCACACGTCCATCGCCCACGAGGTCGGGGGCCCCGTCGAGGTTGAGGTCGACCACCGAGGGGGTCTCGCGTTGGGTCAGCCAGCCCGTCGTGTCGTGCCACAACCTCTGCCCGTCTCGCAGCAGAACGGCCGGGCCCCCGTAGGGCTGTCCGCGCGGTCCCGTGGCGAGCAAGACCTCCGGGCGGCGGTCGCCGTCGAAGTCGGCCACCACGGCTCCGAAGGGAGCCTCCAGGGGCTGTGGAAACTCCTCCCGGGCTCCGCCGCGCAGTACGAGGCTGCGGTCGGTGATCCCGCCCCGCCAGTCGTCGTGCCAGAGGTTGAAGACGTACAGATCGAGGCCCCCCTCGAGGGACCCGTCCCAGGCCCCGAGGCCTACGGTGTGCCCGAAGATCGACCGGGACCCGTCGCGGTCGGGGTCGTGTCGCCACGCCACAAAACGCCCTCGGCACGAGGCCTGGAGGAAGGTGTTGCGATGGGCCCGGTAGTTGCCAACGACCAGGTCGGCGCATCCGTCGTCGTTGAGGTCGGTGACGAGGGCCGTGCGCCCGAGGCGGGCGGGCCCGGGGTGTCCGTCGAAGTCCTCGATCCGGTCGAGCCCGAGGGCCCGGTTGGCGTGCACGAAGCCCCCGCGGCCGTCGCCGCGATACACCGCGTCGCGCGCGTAGGAGACGGGCTGACCGGGCTGAAACTCGATCCCCGTGCCGAGCAAGAGGAGGTCCTCGTGGCCGTCGCCGTCGGCGTCGAGGATGGCTCCCCCGAGGACGGGGTGGGTGACCCGGAGGGGGCGGGTGGGGGTGAAGTTCCAGGGGTCGCGGCGGTGGCCGAGGTAGAGGACCGCGCGGTCGTGGGGGTCGTCGCCCTCGTCGGCGAAGGCCCAGACATCGGGGGCCCCGTCCTCGTTGAAGTCGCCCCACAGGAAGGACCCGTGTAGTCCCGGTCCGAGGGGGCGTTCGGTGACGGCGAAGGTGGCGGGGTCGACGCGGAAGACGCGGGTTCCGCGGAGGTGGGGGTTGGGGGAGAGGTGGTCGGTGGCGCAGACGAGGCCGCGGCGGAGGGGGTCGAACTGGCACGCCACGCGGCCGCGGTGGGGATGGTCAAGCCGGTAGACGGTCGACAGGGTCAGTCCCGCGGTGGCGATCTGCTCGACGGGGGAGACCGGGGCGGGGATCCGGTGGGCAGTTGCCGGCAGCGGGCGGTGCGAGCCCGCGGGCCCGGGGGTGCGTCGGCACACGAGGGCGACGAGGGCGAGGGCGAGGAGAGGCCAGGAATCGCGGGCGGTGAGCACGCGCTCTGAGGTTGTCGTGGCTCTCCACCCGACGGCTCGCCTCCACCGACACGCGTGCACGATGGCGAAGCGAACCGCAAGGGCGCAAGGGACGCAAGGGAGCGGACGGGATTGGGGGGCCTCGGGCAGGCGAAGGTCGGCGCGCGGGGGAGCCGGTGTGGCGGACGAGGGCAGTGATCGCTCGCGAAACGTCGAGAGGGTCACGGCACTCTTCCCCATACAGAACCTCGTTGCCCCTTGCGACCCTTGCGCCCTTGCGGTTTCGCTGTCCGTCACGCGTCGTCAGCAGCCCGTGGCGCCTCGGGCGGATCGGGTTCAGTCAAACCGCGCGGCCCCGCAGTCGTCACCGAGCATACGCTGTCGAAGCCGGGTACAGCCTACTGTGCCCGATGTGCCTTTGTGTGCCAAAAACGGGCATTGGGCACAACCCAACGCCCAATCTACACTCCGAATTTGTGGCAGCGCCGCCCGCAACGGGTCGTTCGTGCTTTGCGAGGGCCTCTGCGGCGGGCCCGGAGGCCGTTTGTAACCCCGAACCACGTCCTGCGGCGGTCCCAGGGCTCGTTTGCAGCCTCGACCCGGGGTCAAGCGTGCCGAGCTCTTCGGCTTTGACGACGAGCCCGCCGCAGACGAGTGACCCTGTTCGTTCAGCCTCCGGGCAGGTGGAAGCGGTACCGCAGGGTGAAGGTGGCCTGCTCGAAGGGCGTCACCCGGGCCTGACGCAGGGCCCGCAGGATGCACTCGGCCATGGGGGTTCCGGACAAGGGAGGAGCGACCCCGGCGGCCACCACCTCGCCCGTCCCGGCGAACACCACCGAGGCCACGGCCACCGCCCCCGTCCCGTCGCTGCACGCCCGCACCTGCGGGGTCACCGCCGTCATCGCCTCTTGCAGGGCCGTCCGCGTCGGCCGTCGCCCCGCGCCCGCGCCCGCGTCCGCCGTCTCCGCAGCCGCCACCCGCGCCGCCCCCGCGTCCGCCGTCTCCACCACCCGCGCCGCTCCCGCGTCGCGCACAGCCGCCACCCGCGCCACCGCCGGCACCACGCGCGCTGCGCCCGCATCCACCCACACAACCGCCGCAGGAGCCACCTCCGCCACCCCCGCCTCGGCCTCCACCAAAGGCTCCACCGCGGTCGCCACCACAGGCCGGGCCACGACCGGAACCACCGCGGCCGCATCCGCCACCCCCGCGGCACCCGGTCGCCCTGCGGCCTCTTCCACGACCCGGGCCGGGACCTCCGTCCGCGCGACAGGCCCCGCCGTCTCTCCCGCTCCCCCGCCCCGGCGACGCCCCACCAGGAGCCCCCCGGCCAGGCCCACCACCGCCAGCACCAGCCCCGCCGCCAGGGCCCCGCGCCCCAACACCGGCCGCCCCCCCTCGGCCCGCGACGCCGTCGCCACCACCGAGGTCGGCGACAGGGTGGCCCCCGAGGCTCCCGCCTGCTCCTGCGGAACCCCGCCCGGCCCCGGCGGCATCGACGGCACGGGCCGCATCGACGGCATCGGCTGCATCGACGGCACGGGAGTCACCGGGGCCACCGGGGCCACCGACGCGGCCTCCACCCCAAGAAACTCCCGGCTCCAGGTCTGCCGCACCGCCGCCGACGCAAACGGCAACAGGGCCGCCCCAAACTCCCGCACCGACCCGAACCTCCGGGCCGGATCCTTCTCCAGGGCCCGCAGCACGATGGCCTCCAGGGCGTCGGGGATGTCGGGCAGATACATCCGCGGGCTCAGAAGGGGCAGGGCCGTGATGGCCGTCAAGATCCCCAGGAGGGACTCGGAGTCGAAGGGTTTTCTCCCCGCGAGGCACTCGTACAAGATCACCCCGAGCGACCACTGATCGCTCCGGGCGTCGACGCTCTTCGACTCCCGGGCCTGCTCGGGGGACATGTAGTGGGGCGTCCCCATCAGGGTCGAGGTCGCCGTCAGGCCCCGGTCGACCCCCGCCTCGTGCACCTTCGCGATGCCGAAATCCAAGAGCTTGAGGGTCACTCCGCCGCCGCGGGTGCGGGCCAGAAAGAGGTTCTCGGGTTTGATGTCGCGGTGCACGATGCCCGCCCCGTGCACGGTCTCCACCGCGGAAAACAGCGGCACGAGCAGGTCGACCGTGGCCTCCACCCCGAGGGCCCCGTCCCGTTTGATCCGGGCCGCCAGGGTCTCGCCCTCCAGGTACTCCATGGCCATGAAGGCCCGGTCGCCCACCTCCCCCACATCGATCACGTCCACGATGTGCGGATGGGCGAGCTGCGCCGCCGACTGGGCCTCCCGCAGAAACCGCGACACCACCACGGGCTGCAACGCCGCCGTGGCGTGCAAGACCTTCAAGGCCACCCGCTTGCCCAGTGGGCGCTTGACGGCCTCGTAGACCGCCCCGAAGGCACCCGTGCCGATGCGCCGGGTGATCTCGTAGGCGCCAAACAGCTCTCCAGGCTCGAGGCCTTTGTCGCGAAGGATCACGCTATGCGACCATGGCGTACTCCACGGGCCCCGAGAGCGTCAACCTCCGGGCTCCGTGCTGCCTCCGCCCCCCAGGCGCCGGGCCATGGCTCCCAGGGTCGCGTGCAGGCCCACCCCCTCCAGAAACCGCGCCCGACGCCCCGGATCGGCGAAGCCCTCGGCCCGCACTTGCAGGGCTTCCCAGGCTTCGACCGCCACCGCGCGGGCCCCCTCCACATCGCCCAGGGCCTCCAGGGCCTGCACCTGAGCCACGAGCACCAGAGGCCAGCCGTCGAGCACGGGCCGATCGCCCGGAGAGACCTCCCGGGCCGCTCGCACAAAGGCCAGGGCCTGCATCGGGAGCCCGCGGTCGAGGCTCACCCCCGCCCGCACGGCGTACGCAAACTCCTCCACCGAGGCGGTGTTGCCCTCTGCGGCCAGGATGGCCCGGGCCTCGGCCTCGGCCCCGTCGAGGTCGCCCAACTCCCGCAGCATCTGGGCCCGCTCGCAGCGGGCAGCGGCCTGGAGGGCGGCGTGTTCGGTGTCACCCAGGGTCGCGATGGCCTGGGCCATGGAGACCAGGGCCCGGTCGTGCTCGCCGCGGAGGAAGTACACCTGGGCGAGGGCCCGTTGGGCCAACCCCTGCCCGATCCGGAGCCAGTGCTTCGACGCGAAGGCCAGGGCCGGATCGAGCCAGCCCTCAGCCTCCTCGGGTCGCCCGGTGCGCAGGGCCGCCATGCCCAGGACCAGACGTTGGGTGGCCGCGTTGCGCAGGTCGCCCGCCCGCTCGTAGGCCTCCAGCGAACGCCGGGTCTCGTCCTCGACCTTGTCGTACTCCGCCCGCGCGCTCGCCCGGGCCGCTCGGGCCCCCGCCAGCCGGGCCTCCACCAGAGGCTCCATCGGGCGCCCCGCGAGGCCCCGCTCGACCGCGGCCAGCACCCGGTCGGGCGTGTCGAAATCCTCAGCGTAGTACAGATGCACCGCCACCCGGGCGAAGGCCACCGCCCACGGCCCCAGGGCCTCGGGGGCCGGCACGACCTCCGCCGTGCGCGCGATCCACGCCCGCAGGCGCTCGCGGGCCCCGATCCGTCCGAGGGCCGTCCCGTACTCGCCCGCCGCACGAAACCAGTCGGGGCCGCCCTCCTCCAGGCGCTCCATGGCCGCCGCCGCCGCGTCGCACCCGCGCTGGGGCTCGCCGCGCCACATCCGCACCTCGGCCTCCAGGAGGCGCGACAGGCCCACGATCCGGTCGCCCTCGGGCTCGTCGGACGCAATGGCCTCACAGCGCCTCCGGGCCTCGGCCGCGTGCGCGAGGGCCTGGTCAAGGTCGTGCCCGGCGAGGGCCTCCCGGGCCGCATCGACGAGGGCCCGGGCCGCGTCGAGCACCAGCCCCCCGCGGGTGAAATGGTCTGCAAGGACGAGGGGGTTCCCTTCGCCCGCGTCGCGCAGCCAGCGGCCCGCGAGGGCGTGCCCGAGGGTGAGGTCGGCCCCCGTGAGCATCGCGTACGCGGCCAGGCGCAGGAGGTCGTGCCGGAAGGCCCAACGCCCCGACCCCCCGGCTCCGCGGCCAGGGCCGTTGCGGGGTTCGAGGACCTCGCGATGGCCGAGCTCGTCGAGCCAGCCGTCAAGAACCCCTGGGGCCGACCCGAGGGACTCCACCGCCGTCGGGCGATGCCCGAGGAGGACCGCCACCCCGTCCCGCGCAAACACCTGCCCAAACACGCTGGCCGCTCGGAGGACCCTGCGGGCTTCGGGTTCCATCGCCTCGACCCGGGCCTGCACGATGGCCACCAGGGAGGCCGGGAGGGCCTCGTCGCCCGCCACCCGGGCCCGCAGCAGCTCCTCCAAGAACAAGGGCGAACCCTCCGCCCGGGTCACCACCTCCTCCACCTGCGCGGCCGCGGCCCCGTCGCCCAGAACGGCCCGGCAGAGCTGCCCCGCGGCCCGAGGCAGGAGGGGTCCCACCTTGATCTCCTGGGCCCCCGCTGCGGCCCACAGACGCGGCAGGGCGTCGTGCAGGGCGTCCCGCCCGACAGCCAGGGCCATCCACGGGCGGTCGGCGTAGCGCTCCAGGGCCCGGGCCACAAACCGCATCGACACCGCGTCGCCCCACTGGGCGTTGTCAAACACCAGCAGGAGCGGCCCCGCGGTCGTCACGGCCCCGACCAGGGACTCCCACCCCGCACACAGGGCATCGCCCATCCACTGCGGATCGGCCCGCGCCGCGGCCACCTCCGGGGCCTCGGCCTCGTCCCACGGAACCCCCGCCAGCTCGGCCACCCAGGCCAGGGCCCCGGCCCCCGCGTCGTCGCCGAGGGACGACACCAGGAGGGGACCGAAGTGTTCGCGCAGCCGGGCCCGGGCGGCCACGAGGTCGCGCACCCCGCGGACCCCGGCGGCGTCGCGGAGCATCGTGGCCAGGAGCCCAAAGGTAGCCCCGGCCCCGACGGGGTCGGCCCGGACGGTCCAGACCGTGAGGGACGGGCCGTGGAGGCTCCGGGCCCTGCGCACAAACTCGGCCACGAGGCGAGTCTTTCCGATGCCCGCGGGGCCCGTCACGAGGGCCGCGGTGGCGGACTCCTCGGCCAGGGTCTGGGCCAGCAGGGCGTCGAGGGTGGCCGACTCGCGCCCCCGCCCCACAAACGGCACGGGCCGCCCAAGCAGCGGCCGCGGGACCTCGGCGTCGAGCCCCGCGCCCGCCTCGGGGCCCGGGTCGCGGGTGCCCACGAGGAAGGGCCCGGGGTCGCCCGGGAGCACCACAAACCCCGCCCCGAGGAGCGAGGCCGCCACCCCGTCCAGGGCGACCGCCCCCGCCTCGGGAACCCTCCCCCGCACGGCCTCCACCAGCCCCAGGGCCCGGTCGACGGCTTCGCCCACGGCCCAGCCCCCGTGCACCTCGGCCCGGCCCGTCACGAGGGCCACGGGCCCGGCTCCGGCCGCGGCCAGCTCCAGGGCGCAGCGGGCGGCCCGTTCGGCCCCGTCGGGGGAGGCCCCCTCCCCCGCGAACATCACGAGCGACACGGCCCCGAGGCGTTCGAGCTGGGCCCCGTGGGCGGCAGCCACGGCGGCGAGGGCGGCCGTGTGCGGGCTCGCGGCCGACACCACCGTACGCCCGTCGACGGTCACCTCGAGGTTGGGCTCTTGCTCGGGCTCGGCCATGGCCGCGGCGATCACACAGACGATCCGACGTTCGGCGTGGGTGAGGACCGCGGGTTTGGCCGCTCCGGATCGGCCCGCCGTGGCATCGAGGGGCCCGAGAGCGTCGAGGGCCGCGAGCACGGCCGCGGCGTCGGGGACCCGGACCTCGCGATCGCGGGCCATCATCCGGGCCACGAGGTCGTCGAGGGCCGCGGGGAGCTCGGGGCGCAGCGACGACACCCGCGGGGCGTCGTCCATCAGGATGCGGGCGAGGATGGCCAACGGGGTCGGACCGTCAAACGGAGACTGCCCCGTGAGACACTCGAAGAGCACGCATCCCACGGAGAAGATGTCCACCCGCCCGTCGATGCCCCGCTCGCCCCGAACCTGCTCGGGGGCCATGTACCCGGGTGTTCCGAGCACGATGCCGGTGCCGGTGGCGGCGCGTTGGCCCTCGCGCCGGGCGATGCCAAAGTCCAGGAGTCGGGCCCGGTGTACGTCCCCGTCGGGCAGGAAGATGTTGGCGGGTTTGATGTCGCGGTGCACGACCCCCCGCGGGTGCACCACGGCCAGGGCCTCGCACACCCTGCGGACCAGGGCCACCGACGCGTCGACCGTCAGGGGTGCCCGCTCCAGGCGCTGGTCGAGGTCTTCGCCCGAGAGCCACTCCATGGCGAGGTAGGGCCGACCTCCGAGGGTTCCGTGGGCGATGTAGCGCACGATGGCGGGGTGGCTGAGCCCGGCCAGGAGCACGGCCTCGCGGACAAACCGGGCGGGGTCGACCCCCTCGTCGTCGCGCAAGACCTTGAGGGCCACGGGCTGCCCCGTCTCCAGGTCGCGGGCCCGGTACACCACGGCCATGCCCCCTTCGCCCGCCCGGGCCTCGACCACAAACCTCCCCCCCACCACGCTGCCCGGCTGCACCACGGCGGGGACCATAGCAGCCTTGGTCGCGGGTTCGTTCGGGCGGGAGGCCATGGCTCGCGTTACCCGACCCGCAAGACAAGCCGGGCGAGCTCGGGCCACATGAACACCCGGGTCGGGACCCCGGTGATCCCGACCCCCCGGTGCACATAGAGCTTGGACCGCCCCTGGGCGTAGAGGCCCTCGGTGTGTCGGGTGATGAGCCGCCCGAGGTTGACCCGCGACAGGGGCCCCGGCAGGCCAAACTGCCCGGCGTGGGTGTGTCCCGACAGGGTGAGCTCGACCCCCCGGGCGACAAACTCGGGCCACTGCTGCGGGTCGTGGGCGAGGAGCACCCGGGGCATGGCCTCCGGGGCCTCGCGCAGGGTGAGCCCGAGGTCGTCGCGTTGAGACCAGCGGTCGTCGAGGCCCGCGAGGAAGAAGCCCCCTTGGCCCCGCCGCACGACCACCCCCCGGTTGCGCAGGAGGGTGGCCCCGCCCCGGACCACGGCCTCGGCCACGCCCTCCACGGTCTGGAAGTAGTCGTGGTTGCCCATGCAGGCGAAGACCCCGTCGGGGGCCGACAGGGCGGCGAAGAAGCCCTCCACGTCGTCGAGGTAGCCCTCCCCCACGGTGATGAGGTCGCCCGTGACCACCACGAGATCGCCCCCGGCCGCGACCGCACGGCGGGCCCAGTAGCGCCACAACCAGCGGGGCACATACGGCCCGCAGTGCACGTCCGAGAGCTGCACGATCCGGTACCCGTCCAGGTCGGGGTGCAGCCCCGGCAGGCGCACCTCGGTCTCCCGCACCACCGGAACCATCCGCCCCACCGTGCTCCCCACCACCCCGAGGGCGAACCCCACAAACAACGGCCAGGCCAGGACCGTCAGGAGCGGGACCTCGACCCGCCCCAGGTGCCTCCCGAGGGCCCAGGCCGCCATGGCGAGGTACGCGGGACCGGCGGCGAGGAAGGCCCCGCTCGCATAGGCCGCGTAGGGGGTCTCGATGAGCCACGGGCGCCACCAGGGCTCGCGCAGGTCGTCGCGCCACCACACGAGGCGCCGCAGGAAGATGGCGAAGGCCAGGGCGTGAAGCCCGAGGGAGGCCGCCACGGATTGGGGGGCGGAGAGGGCGAAGTCGCGGGTGAGCCACAGGGCGCAGGCCACCATGGCCGGAACCTGAAACAGCAGGGTCATGCCCGCGATGCGCGCGATGAACCGTCGTCGCCACGCGTTGAGCGGCGGCCGGGCGGCCTTGGGAGTAGCGGTCACAGCGGAGGCTGTGCCACGACCCCACGGACCTCACAAGCCCCGGCGAACGGCTTGCCTCGCCGGAGCAAACCCGCTAGGGAAGCCCAGGAAATTGCCGATGACCGCTGTGGTGCACCTCCGCCCGGGGCATGTTCGTCCTGTGTTTCTGGGCCATCCCTGGGTGTACGCCCAGGCCATCGCACGCGTGGAGGGAGCCCCCGGACCGGGCGACCCGGTGGTGGTCCTCGACCCGCGGGGCAACGCCCTGGGGAGCGGGTTCTACTCGCCGACGAGCGCGATCCCGGTGCGGTTGATGTCGCGCGACGCGGGGCGCCCCCTCGACGCGGCCTTCCTGCACGGCCGGGTGGCCGCCGCCGTGGCCCTGCGCACCAGCCTCCTGGGCCTCGGGGGCGCAGACTCCACGGGCTGGCGGGCCGTCAACAGCGAGGGCGACGGGCTCCCGGGCCTCGTGGCCGATGTCTTCGGCGACAGCGCCGTGGTGCAGTTTCTCACCGTGGGCATGAAGCTCCGGGCCGACGCGATCCTCGACGCCCTCGTGGCCGCCACGGGGGTCACCCGGGTGTACGAGTCGGCCTCGCCCCGCCACCAGCGCCTGGAGGGCTTCGAGGCCGCCGAAGGGCTCCTACGCGGCCCCGGCCCCGCCCCCCTCACCTTCACCGAACACGGGGTTCGGTTCGCCCTCGCGCCCCCGGGCGAGGCGGGGGGCGGCCAGAAGACGGGCTACTACTTCGACCAGCGCGACAACCGCGCCCGCGTGGCGGCCTTCTGCCTCGGCAAGCGGGTCCTCGACGCCTTCGCCTACGTCGGGGGCTTCGGCCTCGCGGCGGCCCGGGCCGGGGCCCGGGAGGTGCTCTGCATCGACAGCGCCGCGGCGGCCGTCTCCGTGGGCGAGGCCCTCGCCCGCGACAACGGCCTCGACGGGGTGGTGCGATACTCCCGGTCGGACGTTCGCAAGGCCTTCGAGGCCCTGGAGGCCGACGGCCAGCGCTTCGACGTGGTGGTCCTCGACCCCCCGAAGCTCGCCCACGCCCCCCGCGAGGTCGAGCAGGCCCTCGGGCTCTACCGCCGCCTCAACGCCGCGGCCGCCCGTCGTGTAGCCCCCGGGGGGCTCCTCGTGAGCTGCAGCTGCTCGGGCAGCGTGAGCCCCGACGACTTCGTCCGCGCCGTGGCCACCGGGGTGCGCGACGCGGGGCGCGACGCGAGCCTGCTTGAGCTCCGGGGGGCCGCCCCCGACCACCCCGTGGCCATCGCCTTCGCCGAGGGTCGATACCTCAAGTGCGCCCTCAGCGTCGTACGGTGACCCGCCGGGCCCCGCGGGAAGCGCTCCGTGACCCTCGGCGTTGTCCCGCGAATCCCTGGGACCGCCCCGCCTGACCTGACCCCCCTCCCTCGCCCTCCCCATGACCCCTCCTGCCCCTTCGCCCTCCGCCCCCCCCGTGGCTCCGGTCCCGTCGCCTCTCCGGCGGCACCTCCTCACGGGGGTCGCCCTGGCGAGCCTCGCCCTGGCCTGCGCGGCGGTGGCCGTCCTGTCCCGCCCGCGTCCCGGGACCTCAACGGGGCCCTCCACGGCCATCGTGCGGCGCGCGGGCGAGCTCACCGCCGCCGAGGACAACCTCGCCCAACACGCCCCGGGCTCCCCCGCGGCCGTCGCCGAGGCCTTCTTGCGGCAGTGGTTTCGGGCCCACTACGAGGAGGCCGCTCGGCTGTCGACGGGAGAGGTCCGGACCCGCTGCCAGCGCAACCTCCAGCAGATGGTGCAGCTCACCCCCGAGCTGCGCGAGGAGCTTCGGCAGGTGCAGCTCATCGGCGAGGCCGCCCAGTTTGACCTCGAGCGGGCCATCACCACCGAGGTCGCCACCGATGGAGGCCCGGCCCGTCGCCGGGTCGAGGGCCAGCTTCATGCCCACGGCCCCACCCCCGACGGCCGCCAGGTGGTGTCTCGCCGGGCCCAGCGCCTCGAGCTCGTGCTCGAAGACGGCGGCTGGAAGGTCGCGGTGTGGGCCCCGGCCCCGGGCGAGGCCGCCATCGAGGTCCACGGGGAGCGCGCCCCACGATGAAGCCCAGGCCTCCCCCGGCGGCCGCCCCGCCGACCGACCCCCTGGTGGCAGGAGCCCGCGAGCACTACGACGACGCGGTCTACTACGACTACACCTACCGTCGGCGGCGCGACGACGTAGAGTTCTACCGCAGGGTGGCCCGGCAGCACGGGGGGCCCGTGTTGGAGCTCGGGGTGGGGACCGGTCGGGTGGCCCTCGCCCTCGCCCTCGACGGCCTGGAGGTGGTGGGCCTCGACGCCAGCCCTGCCATGTTGGCCCGCTGCGCCGAGCGGACCCGCGACCTGCCCCCGGGTCGGCTCACCCTCCTGGAGGGCGACATGCGGGGCTTTGCCCTGGGGAGGAGGTTCGGGCTGGTGATGGCCCCCTTCAACGCCCTCTTGCATCTGTACAGCCCCGAGGACTTCACCGCGTGTTTCCGCGCCATCCGCGAGCACCTGACCCCGACGGGGCGCTTCGTCTTCGACGTGCGGATGCCGAGCCCGGTCGAGCTCGCCCGCGACCCGCACCGGGTCTACCGCGGGCGCCCCTTCGTGCACCCCACCCTCGGGGTCCGGGTCAACTACACCGAACGGTTTGCCTACGACCCCATCCAGCAGGTCCAGCACGTCACCATGCGGTTTGACCCCGAGGCCTCAGGGCGCCCGGCCTTCGAGGTCTTGTTGAGCCAACGCCAGATCTTCCCCGTCGAGCTGCGGGCCCTCCTCGCCCTCGGAGGGTTGCGGATGGCCCGTCGCCACGGCGATTTTACGGGCAGACCGCTAGGGCCCGACGACCCGCAGATGATCCTGGAGTGTGTGGCGGCGACCTGAGGCCGCGGGGCTTATGGCGACAGGATTTCAGTGCCGGGCGCGGGCGGACTCCCGGCGGGAGGGGTCACAAAACAGGATGGTGCAGCACTGCCGCGAGGCCCGCTTGACCCGGCTGCACAGCTCGCCCAGGTCGTCGTCGGCGTCGACCACCATGGCCTCGGCGGGCTCCTGCGGGTCGCCGTCGTACCGACACTCCCCCAAGGCCACCCAGCGGCCGGAGTACTGTCGGGTTGAACAGATCTCGCTCCACGACAAGCGAGACGAGGAGAGACTACTACCCATAGTTGGATGTGCTCCTGGGTCTGTGCGCGAGAATGAAGGCGACTGGACGCCCTGAGTCGGGGGCTGCACCCCTGCGCCGAACGCACCATGCGTGGCAATGACTCAGGCTCCGCCCGACACGGTGCGCGATGGAGAGCAGGGAATTTCTGCATACGTCCATGGCGGGGAGGGCTAGGCACCCGTGTACTCGCGGGCGGAGCTTCGCAGACCTTGTGGGATGTAGCACACCCTCCCTGGAGCCTGTCAAGGAGGGCCTCGAGACATTCGGCGAGAGAACTGACACGGGGGGGAACAGGCCGCGGAGGACGACGCGGCGGGCGGGGGGGTGCGACCCTCAGGGCGCGGTGCAGGCGGAGCCGAAGCTGGAGGCGGCGTTGCCGGCACACCCTGCCGAGCGCATGGCCCGGTAGAGGGCCTGGGCCTGGCGACACTGCCCCGACAGGATCAGGTCGTCGATGCGGCCGGCCGAGCCCGGGCACGAGGGCCGCGGACGGGCCACGGGCCGGGGACGAGGCTCAGGCGGGGGCTCCGGGGGCTGCTGCGGCAGGGGCTGCATCCCGACCCCGGGGTCTTGCGGCGGGGGGTAGTTGGGGGGCGGCTGCGGCGGCGTGGGGATGGGCTGGATCCCGGGGTTGTTGGGATCGTTGCCGTTGGGCTGGGGCCACGGCTGTTGGGGCTGCGGGACCTGGGGGTTGTTCTGGATGACCGCCCCGGTGTGGTTGCCGGCCTGGTTGTTGTGCTGCTCCTGCTGGGTCGAGCCGTTGTTGTTGCTGTTGTTGTTGTTGTTGCGGCCCCCGAGGGCCACCGCGAGGCCGCCGCCCCCGAGGACCACCACCGCCGCCGCGATGGCCAGGACCTTCATGGGGCTGCCCGTGCTGGGCGGAGCGGCTTGATTGCTGTGGTACCCCGGGCCCATGCCCTGGCCCGAGCCGTAGGCGGGGTTGAAGCCCTGCTGGCCGGACGGCATGGGGTTGAACCCCGGGTTGGACGGCGGAGGCTGGACGGGGTTGAAGCCCGCGTTGGACGGGGCGGGGGTGTACCCCGAGCCGAAGCCCTGGTTGGAGGGATACCCCTGGTTGGAGGGATACCCCTGGTTGGAGGGATACCCCTGCGGCGGCTGCTGCGGCTGAAACCCGCCCGGCCCCGTTTGCATGGGCACCGCCATCGTGCCCGGGATGCCCCCCTGCCCCGAGGGATAGCCCTGGCCCGACTGGAAACCCGGCCCCATGGGGACCTGAACCCCCGGGACCATGGCGGTGGGGGCGATCCCCCCGTGACCCTGCTGGGAGCCCTGGTTGGTGTTGGTGGCGATGTTCCAGTCGCCGGCGTTGCCGGTCCCGCCGGTAAACTCGTTGAGGAACTCCGTCACCGACTGCGGCCGCTGCCGGGCGTCGCGCGACAGGGCCCGCATCACCGCAGCCTTCTGCCGCGGCGGGATCTGCGTATGAACGGGGTGGGCCTCGAAGGGCGTAGGCGACCCCGTGAGGTGCTTGGTGGCCCACTCCCACGGCGTGGCGGCCTGGTACGGCAGCTTGCCCGTGAGCATCTCGTACACGAGGATGGCCAGCGAGTAGATGTCGCTCGTGGCCTTGAGGGGCTGCCCCGTAAACTGCTCGGGCGACATGTACGGCGGGGTGCCGAGCACCATGCCCTGCCGGGTGAGCTTGGCCTCGGCCTCGCCCTGGGCCTCGTCGCGCTTGGCGATGCCGAAATCAAGGACCTTGACGAAGTCCCCCTTGGCCCCGCGCTGCGTCAGGATGATGTTGTCGGGCTTGAGGTCGCGGTGCACGATCCCCTGCTCGTGGGCCTCGGCGAGGGAGCCGCAGACCTGCCCGAGGATGTACTCCACCCGCTGCGGAGGCATCGGACCCTTGGCCACGAAGTGCGACAGGCTCTCGCCCTGGATGAACTCCATGGCCACGAAGAGCTTGCCGTCGGGCAGCTGACCGCTCTCGTAGAACTTGATGGTGTTGGGGTGCTCCAGGGCGGCCACCACGCCCGCCTCCCGGAGGAATCGTTGCACGATCTGCGTGTCCTGGGCGAGGTCGGGCTGCAGGGTCTTGATGGCCACCGTACGAATCCGGTCGCCGAGCTTCTGCTCGCCCTTGTAGACCTTGCCCATCCCGCCTTCGCCGATGACCCCGACGATGCGGTAGCGACCCTCGGCGATGCTGGCGCCCACCATCGGGTCTTTGGACACGTCTGCCTCGCCAGGGTGTTCGGTCGTGCTCACGCGCGTTGCTCCGGGAGGGGAGTTGTGTGCGGCGTCACCGCAGCCCCTCGACTTGCTGGTCCATCCATCGACCCCCGCACATGTCGCAGGGGTCTTGCCTTAGAGCGTTACTGCCCCCGGAGCTTTGGTGCAACAGCCGGGCGGCGATGTTCGTCACGTTTCCCGACCCCACGAAGGTAACGCTACCGCCCCGAGACCTCCAGGAGGAGCCCGCGACGGCCCGCCACGGGCCCCGTCTCCGCGGGCCCGGCCTCGCCCCCCTCGACCATCGCCTCGGTCGCCCCGAGGGCCCGCAGGGCGGTCAACACCGCGTCCCGCCGACGTTGGGCCCGGGCTGCGTCGACCGCCCCAGGCCCCCGCACCGCGGCCTCGGTCACCGGAACCCGCACCACCACCACCAGCCGTCGGGCCACTCCCCGGGGCTCGACCCGAATCCGCTCGGCCGCCACCGCACGGACGGCCCAGGCCAGTTGGGCCAGGACGGGCCGGGACCCCGCCACCACCGCGTCTCGGGCGTCGAAGCGCACCGGGGCGAGGAGCTCCACCGAGGGTACGGTCCCCGCAGGGCCTCGGACCACCCGGGCGAGGCTCCGGGCCCCTGGGATCACCGCCCCGGGCCGGGCGGCGACCTCCGGGCACCCGTCCTCGTCGCGCACCCCGTTGAGGGTCTCGGCGGCCTCGGGGCAGGCGTCGTCGGCCCCGTAGACCCCGTCCCGATCGGGGTCGACGTCGGGGCACCCCGAGAGGTCTCGGGCCGCGGCGGCTCCTGCGGGTTCGTCGGGGCAGGCGTCGGTCACGTCGTCGATCCCGTCGCCGTCCCGGTCGCCGGCGGGGCACCCGGGACGGGCCGGGTCGTGGGGGCCCGTGGGGGCCTCGTCGGGGCAGCGGTCGGCGTCGTTGGCCACCCCGTCGCCGTCCCGGTCGCGGTCGGGGCATCCCCGGCGCCGCAGGTCGGGGCGGTCGCCCGCGGCCTCGTTGGGGCACTGATCGTCGACGTCGAGGACCCCGTCGCGGTCGTTGTCCGGGTCGGGGCAGCCGTCCTCGTCCTCGAAGCCGTCTTCGTCTTCGTCCTCGAAGGGGCAGCGGTCTTCTTCGTCGGGGATGGCGTCGTGGTCGTTGTCCTCGGGGCAGCCGTCGTCGTCCTCGAACCCGTCGAAGTCTTCGGCGAGGCCGATGCAGCGGTCGATGGCCGGGTCGTCCCGCAGCCCGTCGCGGTCTTCGTCAACAAACCGCGGGGCCCACTGGACCTGGGCCAGGACCCGCGGGAGGGCCGGGCCCGGGGCCGAGGTGAGGGGCCACGCGGCCCCGGCGGTGAGGGTCCACTCGCCGAGGTTGCTCTGGAGCCCGGCGGCCATCTCCACGGGGTTGTGCCGGGCGTTGCCAAACGGGTCGCGGGCGTCGAGGGCCCCCTGAACGCTCACCCAGGTGGCGGCGTAATACCCCGACAGGATCGAGGCCGACGCGAGGCGCGGCGAGATCCCGAGGAAGATCAGGGCCAGGAGGCCCTCCAGGGGCTGCCGGACGGCCACTCCGAAGGTGATCTGGTCGCGCAAGGGGACGTCGAGGAGGCAGGCCGGCGAGGTGGGGTCGAAGCACCCCCCGGACTGTCCGGGCCATCCCCCGTCGAAGCGGGCGGTGTACCCGAGGGAGACGGCCCCGAGGATGCGGGCGAGGCGCACGTCCCCGACGGCGTTGAGCCCCAGGGTGGGGGCCCCGGCGCTGACGTACCCCCGGGCGTCGCCTCCGACCGGGGCGGTCCCCGCGAGCTGGAGGGAGAGGCCGAAGCCTTCGCGACGTTCGGTGCGGCGTTGGGCGAGTTGGGACAGGGTCACCCCCCGGCCCGGGGCCGTGTTGCGCTCGGCCCGGGTCGACCACCGCAAGACGGCCCGCAGGTCGCCCACCCCCGCGGCGCTCGGGGCCGGGGCCCCCTCGACCGACGCACCCGTCTGGTAGAGGAGGATGGGAGACTGCAGGGCCAGGGCGAGCCGGGACGACAGGCCCACCTGGGCGGTGACCACCGACCAGACCTGATGGGCGATGACAGGGGTGCGGACCCCGTCGGCCACCACGGTCAGGGGCTGGCGGGCCCAGGTGGCGGCGAGGGAGACGTTCCATTGGCCGTAGCCGGGCAGGAGGGTGCCTTCGACGTAGGGCAGGGCATTGGGATCGACCGAGAGGGTGGGGTGCCACGGGGCCCCGTCCACCCGCGGGCTCTGGGCCCAGGCCTCGGCCCCTCCCCCGAACGAGGCCACCGCCACCGCCACCACCGCCCAGACGCGCTTCACAACGCGGGACCGTAACGGAATCCCCGCCCCGCGGGAATCCCCACCGTACGTATCACCCGCGGAGGATGTGCAGGGCCCCGAGGACCTTGATGAAGATCCCGATGAGGGACTCGCCCGCGATGACGCCTGACGACACCGGGACCGTGTACGCCTCGGCCAGGGCCTTGCGGTTTTTCTCCAGCCACAGGGCCGCGCAGGCCCCGAGGAACATCGACAAGCAGCTATAGAAGCTCAGGGTGAAGGCGAGACCCAACCCCACGGCCGAGGGGATGTACTTCCGCCAGCGCGGCATAAACCGCTCCATCAGCACGAAGGTCACCCCCAGGCTGGCCCCGGCCCCGATGAGCACCCGAGCGCTGTACGACAGTTGGGCCACGCCCCCCGCGAGGACCCGGGCGACGGAGTGCCACGCGAGGGCCCCCGGGGCGGGCACGGCCTGGGTCCCGATCACGGTGTAGTCAGGCACGAGGAGGCCGAAGGCGTAGACGACGAACACGCTGCCCGCGATGACCCCAAAAAACTGGGCCAGAAACTGCTGCCGGGGCCGGGCCCCGAGGAGGTAGCCGCTCTTGAGGTCGGTCAGGAGGTCGGCCGCGTGGATGGCCACCCCCGCGGAGATCGAGGCGCTCATGAGGTTGATCGGGACGCTGCCCGGGGCCACCACCCCGAAGGTGAGTTGGGTGATCTTGCCGAGGGCCCCGGTGGGGGTGGTGTCGGTCTCGCCCGTGGCCCGGGCGGCCACCACCGCGATGAAGAAGCTCATCACGATGCAGAGGACGCTCATCCACAGGGCCATCCCGAAGAACTTCCACGCGAAGAAGGCCACCAGGGGCATGAAGGCCATCATCCCGAAGGCGAACCACCGCATCGGGACCTCCACCGTGTCGAGGGGGTCGGCCTCGCCCCCGCGTTTGCCCACGAGGCGCCCGAGGTCGGCGAAGGCCCGGGCCACCTGGCGCCACGAGAAGGCGAACGACAGGAGCCCCGCCGTCAGGAGGAACGAGCTGCCGAACCACACCGTCCACCCGACGATGGCCCGGTACCCGACGGTGGGGATGGCCCCGATGCTCACCCCGTACGGGGCCAGGAAGAAGTAGTTGACCACGGCCCCGAGCATCATGCTCCAGGCCGAGCGCCAGCCCATGATGGCCCCGGCGGCCAGCAGGAGGAGAGAGGTGTCGAAGCTCACCGTCCACCGGGCCGCGGGGTGCCCGTGCATCGAGAACGGGAACTTCAACATCTCGGGGAGGTTGGGGTACGGGATCCACCCGGCCTTGGCCTCGCGGAGCCAGGTCACCACGGCCCCGGCCACGCCCCCCCAGAGGAGGGCCCGGCCCGCCCGTTGGCCGTCGCCGGGTTTGGCCTCGGCGCCTGCGGAGAGGGTCGCGCTGCCCTCCTCGGTCAGCCCGTGGGCGGCCATGGCGGCGCGTTTGTGGGCGTCCATGGCCTCGGCCTCCTCGGGGTGGAGCCCCCGGAGGGTCTCGGCCGCCGCGATCCCCGAGGGGAACTTCAACCCCTCCTGGTTGATCATCTGGCGTTTCATGGGGATGGCCATAAAGACCCCCATCATCGCCACCGAGGTGATCCACAGGAAGATCACGTACCAGGGCAGGGTCGACTGGGTGGCCATCATCAGGGCCGGGATGGCCGCCGCCGTCCCGCCCCCGGTCATGTAGCCGGCGGCGCTGGCCACCGACTGCATGGCGTTGTTCTCCAGCATCCCGAACTCTTCGCGTACGATGTGGAGCTTCTTGAGGGCTCCGAAGATGACGTACGCGAGGATGCCCGCGGTGATGGTGACCCCGAAGCTCCACCCGGTCTTGAGGGCGATGTACAGGTTGGAGAGCGACATCACCCCGCCCAGGAGCATGCCCGCGATGACGGCCCGCACGGTGAGCTGCCGGGAGTGGTCGCCCTGGTAGACCTCCCGGAGCCAGCGGACCTCGGGGTCGTTGGGATCGCTCGGGGAGGCGTCGCGGTAGGGAGGGGCGTCGGGCGCGGGGGCGGAGCTCATCAAGGCCTTCCCTGCCAGATTCTTGACCGTCTGGGAAGGGCACCCCCGAAGAGAGGGATACCCCCCGGGCCCCGGGCTGCGATAGCCTCCGCCCCCCCTATGCGCATCGACCCGCACTCGTACACCGACGACGCCCACCCTCGGGTGACCTCCCTCGACTGGGAGGCCCGCGTGGATTTCGAGGCCCGCATCCTCGAGGCCGTCGCGACCCTGCGCCTCGATCGCGCGGCCACCGGGGCCCTCGACCTCGACACCCGCGGGCTCACCATCGCCGCGGTGATCGACGACCAGAGACGCCCGGTGGACTTCACCCTCGACCCCCCCGATCCCATCCTGGGGTCGCGCCTCGCCCTGCGCCTCGTGCACCCCACCGCGCAGATCACCGTACGGTACACGACCTCTCCCGAGGCCAGCGCCCTGCAGTGGCTCGACCCCGCCCAGACCGCGGGGGGCGCGCACCCGTACCTCTTCTCGCAGTGTCAGGCCATTCATGCCCGGTCGGTGGTCCCGCTGCAGGACACGCCCCAGCGGCGGGTGACCTTCGAGGCGAGGCTGACGGTGCCCGCAGGGCTCCGGGGGTTGATGGCCGCGGGCTTCGAGGGCCGCTCGATCGCGGGCAACGTGGCCGTCGAGAGCTGGTCGATGCCGCAGCCCATCGCCCCGTACCTCTTCGCGTTCGCGGTGGGCGACCTCACGTCGCGGGAGCTCGGCCCCCGCTCGCGGGTCTGGGCCGAACCCTCCGTGGTCGAGGCCGCGGCCTGGGAGTTTGCCGGGGTCGAGGCGATGATCGCTGCGGGCGAGTCGCTCTTCGGCCCCTACGCCTGGGACCGCTTCGACATCCTCCTGATGCCCCCGTCGTTTCCGTATGGCGGGATGGAGAACCCGCGGCTCACCTTCGTGACCCCCACCCTCCTCGCGGGCGACCGCTCGCAGGCCCGGGTCATCGGCCACGAGCTGGCCCACGCCTGGACGGGCAACCTCGTGACCAACGCCCACGCCGAGCACTTCTGGCTCAACGAGGGCTGGACCCGCTACGCCGAGCTGCGCATCGTCGAGGCCCTGGAGGGCTCGGACAGCGCGGCCCTGCTCGCGGCCCTGTGCCGCAGGGACCTCGACGAGACCATCGCCCGGTTGATCCGGGAGGGGCACGGGGGGCTCACCCGGCTGCGGACCCACCTCGTGGGGATCGACCCGGACGAGGCCTTCAGCGGGGTTCCGTACGACAAGGGCAATCTGTTTTTGCAGGCGTTGGAGACGGCGGTGGGGCGGCCGCGGTTTGAGGCCTTCGCGAAGGGGTACCTGGACGCGTTTCGGTTCGGGTCGGTGACCACGGAGGAGTTTGTGACCTTCACCGAGGCGGCCCTTCCTGGCTCTCTCGCCCACATCAAGGCCTCCCAGTGGATCGACGGCGAGGCCCTGCCCGACAGCGCCCCGGCCTCGCGCTCCGAGCGCCTCGACGCCGTGATCGCCCTCGGCCACACCGTGCCCCCCGTCGGCACCACCCTCTCCTCCGCCGAGTGGAACCTCTTCCTCGACCGCTTCCCCCGCCCCGCCCCCGCCTCCACCCTGGACAGCCTCGAGTCCCGCTTCGGCTTCACGGCCGCGGGCAACATGGAGGTCAAGGTCGCCTGGCTCCGCCTCTGCCTCGCCAGCGGCTACGACCCCGTCCTGCCCGAGGTAGAGCGCGTCCTCGGCACCATGGGGCGGATGAAGTACCTCGTTCCCTTGTACGAAGGCCTCCTCGGCCGTCCCACCACCCGGGCCCTCGCCCAGACCCTCTTCGACCGCTACGCCCCGAGCTACCACCCCATCGCCCGGGCCGTCGTACGCGGCCGCCTCGCCCGGGCCTCCGCGTAGCCCCCCACGGATGCTGCGCGTCCTGACCCCCCTCGGCCTCGCGGCCCTCACGGCCTGCGTCTCCGGCGACGGCACGCCTGCCCCCGACGCGGGCCCTGCCCCGTCGTGCTCCCGCCTCTTCGGGGCCCCCAACCCCCACACCGGCCTCGGCCCCGACCAGTGCGGCCCCACCTGCGGCTGCGGACCCACCGTCTGGACCGCCCCCACGTACGACACAGCCTTCGTCGCCGCCCTGTCCCGCTGGCGCCTGCGCGACCCCTTCCCGCCCCTCCCGGCCGATCCCTACGACGGCCCCCCCGCCGCCCCCGAGCGCCCCGACACGGTCTGCGCGGTCGTGCGCCTGCCCGACGCCGAGGGCTATCCCTCGTACCGCCTCGCCGACTTCGACGACGAGGCCGCGGCTCGGGCAGCCGGGGCGGTTCCGACACATACGGGCCGCTGCGGGGTGTGCTCGACCCTCGAAAACCTCGCGGTGTACATCCAGCAGCCCGACCTCGCGGGCCCCGTTCGGGCCTGCGGTCTGCGAGGCATCGCCGAGGGCGAGGCCGCCACCCTGACCTGCCTGCGCGACCTCGGCTTCGACCTGCCCTGCGCCCAGATCTGGAACTACAACACCCAACACACCCGCCGGGTCTGCCTCGGGGTATGCCTCGCCGCCCTCAACCAGCCGTACCACCTGCCCGACGGGGGCCTCAACCCCTGCATCCAGTGCGACGAGGACGAGAGCGGGGCGGTGTTCAAGGCCGTGGCGGGGCGCACCCGACGCAACTCGGGGCTGCCCAACGCCCTGTGCCGCCCCTGCGCGGAGGTTCGGCCCCTCGTGCACGACTACCGCACCGCCCGGGTGACCCCGCGGTAGAGGGCGCGAGGCCCTGCCTGACCCATCACCCGCGGCGAGGCCCCGAGGCCAGGGTCTGCAAGAGCGTGATCACCCGCGCGGGAAAGGGGGAGGCGTCGTCCCCGAGCGTGAGGTTCAACGAGTGACCGCCTACCGTGATCCCGTCTTCGTTGCGGACCACCGAGGCAGGGTCGAGATCGGCCCAGGCCACGCTGCGCGGATCGTCGAGGATGTTGCGCCAACAGATCCGCCGCGTAGTCAGCACGAAGCCGTCGTCGCCGGCCCCGAAGAGCGTGTCGTCATACAACACCAGCACCCGCTCCTCGGGCGACAGCCGCGGGGCGTGGACCTCCCGGGCGTTGCCCTCCTTGCTGCTCGGGATCTCAGAGTAGAGGTAGAGGTCGTCGGTGTTGGTCCCCAGGATGCTGCGCGTGTACGCCAGGAGGGCGGCCTCCGAGCCGTCGTACCGCGGGGCCGATGGGGGCGCTGCTGGCTGCCGGGCCGCAGGCTGCCGGGCCGCGGGCGCTGGAGCCGCGGGCGGTGGGGCCGCGGGCGGTGGGGCTGCGGGTTGCGGGGCTGCGGGCGGGGATGGGGCGGTCGCAGCGGCCCGCGGTCCGGCCACGCTGCGGCTGCAATACGCGCACACCACCACGGCATTGACCACCGACGGAGGGAGGGGGGCCCCGCAGTTGGGGCATTTCAAGAGCTGTAGGGACATCGTCGGGCTCCCGCGTGGGCCCGCGGTTGTACCAAAGGACGCGGCCCGAGCACCAGCGGCCCCGCGCAGCGTACACCCACCCCGAAGCGGCCTTGTTTTCAGGTCCGCAGGAGTTCGGTACACTCTCACCACGCATGCAGGGAGACCCGAAAACCGAGGCCCCCCACACGCCCGGGGAGCCATGGCAGCGCGGACAGGGAGCGCGATGGAGGCGGGCCGTGGCGATGGCCTTCCTGCTCCTGGGTTCTGCGCGCTGCATCGACAGCTTCGTGCTCGCCGACCCCTGCCGCACCGACAACGGCGGCTGCCCCGAGGCCGAACGCTGTACCGCGGCCGTCGACGGCGCCGTCACCTGCGGGTGCCCCGCGGGCCTCACCCGCTGCGGGGCGGTCTGCACTGACGTCCAGGCCGACACGAACCACTGCGGGGCGTGCGGGCGGCGGTGTGCCGAGGTCTCCGGCAGGGTCGTGGGATGCGCCCAGAAAGCCTGCACCCTGTCGTGTCTGCCGGGCTTCACGCGCATCGCCGACGAGTGCCGACGCCCCCCGCGCCTCATCGCCCCCCTCTCTCTCGGCGACGTGACCCAACGGCGTCCCACCCTGCGTTGGGTCCTGTCCCCGGGCCACGACGGCGCCGTAGTCGAGCTCTGCCGCGATCGCCCCTGCTCCCAGGTGATCGAGACCCTGACCGTACGCGGCGACAGGGCCCGGCCAGAACACGACCTGCCTGCGCGCAGCGTGGTCTTCTGGCGTATCCGCGAGCGGGCGGGCGACCGGACAGACACCCTCTTCAGCCCGACGTGGTTGTTTCACGTGCCCGGGCGGGGCGCGTCGGAAGGGGTCGACAGCAGCAGCAATCCGCACTGCGACGTCAACGGCGACGGCTACGACGATGTGGTCGTGGGGGCCCTCCACGCGTCGCCGGGCGGGCGCGTCCGTGCAGGCCGGGCGAGCGTATACCACGGCAGCCCGTCAGGGGTCGGGACGGTCCCCGCGGCGGTGCTGGAGGGCGTCGGAGCGGGCGACCGCTTCGGGGTCAGCGTGGCTGGGGCGGGCGACGTCAACGGCGACGGGTACGGCGACCTCGTGGTCGGGGCGAACCTCGCATCGCCCGACGGTGACGTACGCACGGGCGCCGCGAGCGTCTTCCTCGGCGGGCCTTCGGGCGTGGCGACCGCTCCGTCGAGGGTCCTGGGGGGCGATCTGGCCGCCGATCTGTTCGGCGACCACGTGGCGACCGCGGGCGACGTCAACGGCGACGGGTACGCCGACCTCGTGGTCGGAGCCCACCGGGCCAACGTGGCCGGGCGTCCCGGGGTGGGCACGGCGAGCGTCTACCACGGCGGCCCGTCGGGCGTAGGGCCGACCCCGGCTCGGGTGCTCCAAGGGGTCGACGAGGACGAGCAGTTTGGCTGGAGGGTGGCGACCGCGGGGGACCTCAACGGCGACACGTACAGCGACCTCGTGGTCGGGGCGGTCTTCGCCAGCCCGGGCGGGAGACACCGGGCCGGGACCGTCCTGGTCTACCCCGGGGGCCCCGGCGGGGTGCCCGCGGCCCCGAGCCACATCCTGGCGGGGGTCGGGGCCGTCGACCTGTTCGGGGTCGCGGTCGAGAGCGCAGGGGACATCAACGGCGACGGGTACGACGACCTGATCGTCGGGGCCAGCGGGGTCGAGGCCCCCCCGCGCAACGATGTCGGCGCCGTCAGCGTGTTTTATGGCGGCCCCGCGGGGGTCTCGACGCGCCCGGCGATCGTCCTGGAGGGCGTCGGCCAGACGGACAACCTGGGCACCTCCGTGACGGGGACGGGCGACGTGGATGGCGACGGGGTTGACGACATCGCGGCCGGGGCGGTGTTTGCGAGCCCGGGGGGGCGCCTTCGGGCGGGGGCCGTCCGCGTGTTCTCTGGCGGCCGGTCGGGCGTCTCGGCGCAACCCCTGCGGGTCTTGGAGGGTCGCGCCGCGGGAGACGCGTTGGGCGTCGCGGTGGCGGGAGGGGACGTCAACGGCGACGGGTACGGCGACCTGATCGTGGGGGCGCACCAGTCCAGCCCTGGCCTGCGCAGCCATGCGGGGGTCGTGTACCTCCATCACGGCGGCCCCGGAGGGCTGCGCCCGACCCCCGACCAGGTCTTGGAGGGCGAGGAGCCCGACGGCCAGGCAGGGATCTCCGTGGCCCAGCGCCGCCGCGGGGTGCCACCGCGATCCCGGGCCGTGCCGGGCCTCCCCTCCCCACGAGTTGCAGGTACCCTCCGGCCTTCATGAACACGCCTCCCCACGGTCCTGCACCCGGCGTCGTGGGCCCGACCCCGGGGCCCTTCGGCAGACCGCCGCCGCCGCGGGGCCGGGGTCGCCGCGTGCTCCTCGGGGTCCTCGGCCTCGTCGGCCTGGCGGGTACGGCTGCCCTCGTGAGTCGGTCGCGTCGCCCGCAGCCCGTCGCGGTGGGGGCCGTCGTGCCCGCGGTCGATCTCGCGGCGGGCGATGGTCACACCTGCGCGCGGTTCGCCGACGGGGGGGTGCTGTGTTGGGGAGCCAACAACCGCGGGCAGCTCGGGGCCCGGGCCCCGGGGCCTGGGGTTCCGGTGTGGGTTCCGCTCGGGCGGGGGGCGGCCCATGTGGCCCTCGGCGAGGAGCACACCTGCGCCGCCCTCACCGACGGAACCGTACGGTGTTGGGGTCGGGCCAGCAGCGGCCAGGTCGGTCGGGCGGCCGACGTCGAGAGCTTCGCCCCCGTGGCAGTGGACGGGGTGGCCCAGGCCGTCGAGCTCGCCCTGGGCATCTTCCACTCGTGCGCCCGCCTCGCCGACGGGACGGCCCGTTGCTGGGGCACCAACGTCCACGGCCAGCTCGGCGACGGAACGGCCGACCCGCGGACCCTCCCCGTGGCCGCCATCGACCAGGCCGAGCTCACCCAGATGGCCGCGGGCGAGAGCGACACCTGCGCCGTGCGGGCCGATGGCACGGTCCATTGTTGGGGGGCGAGCTACGGGACGGGCCCTGGGGCGGGTCCTCAGGAGGTGCGCGGCCTGACCGAGGCCGTGCAGGTGACGGTGGGCCACGGCGACACCTGCGCCCGTCGACGCGACGGCTCCCTCCGATGTTGGAGCGCCGCGCGCTGTTGAGGCAGCGTCGATCGCGGCCAGTTTGGCGGCGGAACCCAAGGGATCGACGGCCTCCACGAGGTGACCCAGGTCGCGGTGGGGCGGTTTCACGCGTGCGTCCTCGTGCGCGGCGGGGCGGTCTTGTGTTGGGGCGGCAACGCCTTCGGGCAGCTCGGAGACGGCACCACGGTCAACCGTGCGACCCCCGCCCCGGTGGCCGACCTCGAACCCGTGGCCCGCCTCGCCGCGGGCTCGATCCACACGTGTGCGGTCACGGTCGGGGGGAGGGTTCTGTGTTGGGGCTCCAACGCGGACGGACAGCTCGGAGACGGGAGCACGGTGTCGCGCCCCCGACCCGAGGAGATCCGCCTCCCCGCCTCTCGGGCCGCGGCCTCGCCGACCCGGGGATAAACACGGCAGGGGCTTCGCCTCCGGGCGTCGCGTCGGCGCCTCGCTCGTCGCGTCCGGGCCCCGCTCGTCGCGGTGAACCCCCGTCGCCCGATCCGCGCGGCGCGTCAGGAGTCCGAGCAATTCCCGGCTCTTGTCGGTGCGCGGCCGCGCTGGCATCGCCGCTGCAATGAGGTCTCTCGCGCCGCGGAGAGACGCTCTGTGACGCGAGAAAGCGACGGTACCCCCGATGATCCACTCCACTTCGTTTCGCAGCGTCCGGTCCCTCTTGCGCAGCCTCGTCCCCGGGGCGCTCCTCGCCCTCGGGGTGGTGATGGCCTCGGCCTCCGACGCCTCTGCCCAGGGGCGGCCCTCGTCGCGGTACCTGCCGATGCCCGTGGCGGCCCAGGCCCGGGGGATCGACCGTCACCGTCACCCCGGGTTTCGTCGCCCTGTCCCGCGGCCGAGGGTGGTGATCGTACACGCCCCGCCTCCGCCCCCGGTGGTGGCCGAGGCCCCGCGCGACGAACACGGCCTGTTGGTGCTACCATACACCCATCTCCGGGTAGGACAGAGGGTGCTGATTCAGTGGGGAGGGTCCTGGTACTACAACGGGACCGTGCGGGCGACCCTCTCCGACGGCACCGTGCGGGTCAACTACGACGGCTGGAACGAGTTTCACGACGAGACCGTCCCCCGCAGTCGCCTTCGCCTGCCGCGCTGATCTCCCGCCCCGCGGTACGAACCCAAAGCCCCTGTGCTACACCCCTCGGCGCGATGCGCCACGCCCAGGCCCTCGACCGCGTCCGCAAGCTCCTGGCCCTGGCCACCTCGCCCGACGTGCACGAGGCCGCTTCGGCCGCCGCCCAGGCTCAGGCCCTGATCACCCGGCACCGCTTGGAGGACCTCCTCGCCGCGGAAGACGCCGCCGCGCACGATCCCGACCCCCTCGTCGACGCCCACGACACGCCCCTCGATGTGACCCGCAAGCAGCGCCCCTGGAAGGTGGCTCTGGCAGGAGCCCTCGCGGAGGTCAACGGGTGCCTCGTGTACACCCGCGCAGGGCCCGACGGAGAGGCCCTCGTGCTGGTGGGGCGGGGGCGCGATCGGGCGGCGGTTCAGACGCTGTGGGTGTGGCTCGTGCGGCGCATCGAGTGGCTCTCGGCCACCCACGGACAGGGCCGACCGCGCCGCTGGCACGAGGCCTTTCGGGTCGGGGCCGTCGACGCCATCGCCGCCCGGCTGCGGGCCACCACCACGGCCACCCACGACGCGGCCGAGCCGAGGGCCCTCGTGGTGATCGACCGCGCGCTGGAGGTCGAGCGGGCCGCCCTGGGACGATTCGCGGCCGAGCACCTCCGGCTCACGCCCGGCAGGGCCCTGCGCGTCGACGCCGCAGCATGGCGCCGCGGACACGCAGCAGGCGGAACGATGGAGCTGCCTCAACCGTGATCGAGCCCCTGACGCTACACCGGGCCCGCGGGCAATTCGCGCTCCGCAGGGCCCTGCCCCCTGCTCCCCCGACCGACGCGCCGACCGTCCTGTGCCTGCACGGGTTTCCCGACACCGCGGCCACCTTCGACCCGCTCCTCACGACCCTCGCCGACGCGGGATTCGTCGCGGTGGCCCCCACCCTACGCGGCTACCGTCCCTCGACCCTCGCGGGCCCCTTCGACCTCGACACCCTCGCCGACGACGCGGCCGACCTCGCCGCGGCCCTCTCGCCCGAGCGACCTGTTGACCTCGTGGGTCACGACTGGGGGGCCGCCATCGCCGTCGCCGCGGCCCAGCGCCACCCGCGGCGCGTCGGAGCCGTGGTGACCCTGGCCGTTCCGCACCCCCTGGCCTTCTTGCGGGCCCTCCTCCGCTCGGGCCTGCAGCGCAGACAGAGCGGGTACATGGCCTTCTTCCAGCTCCCCGCCCTGCCCGAGCGGGCCCTGCGCGACACCGACCTCGTGGGCGCCCTGTGGGGCCGTTGGTCGCCTGGCTGGACACCCCCCGCGGCCCTGGTCGACGCGGCCCGGGAGTCTGTCCGAAGCAGCCTCCCTGGCCCGCTGGGGCCCTACCGCGCCATGCTCCGTCCCGTGCGGGGCGCGGTCGGGCGCATCGTGCGGGGCGACGCCCCCGTACATGCCCCGACCCTGCATGTGTACGGCGACCGGGACGGCTGCATCGCGGCCGCGTCCCACCGCGACAACGCGCGGTACTTCGCGGGGGCCTACGCCGCGCTGCGGGTGGAAGGCGTCGGGCACTGGCCGCATCGCGAGGCCCAGGACATGGTCGAGGCCGCGGTGCGCGACTGGCTCCTCGGGCGCGGGGCGGGCTGAAGGGCCCCGGGTCGCGCAGACGCTCCGCCCTGTGGGCAAGGTGGCCGCCAGGGTGCAAGGGCAGGATTTTGTAGGGGCATCGAGCAGCCGAAGGGCGAGGAGGCCCTTGCGCCCTTGCGGTTTCGCAGCCCGTCCCTCGTTGCCCGCAGCCCGCCCGGCGAACGAAGCCAATGTGGGGAAAAGTACGCCGTCGGGGGAAATTTCCGTCGCCCACCGGCGTATGGGCCGTAGACCCTCGGAGGAGGTTCGTCCTCACTTTGCAGGAGCCGCGTCCTTGACAACGCATTCTGATCGCCTAGGACTACCTCCCGCAGGGGCGGCGGGTCCCGGACGATTCGCTGCGTCAGACCGATCAGGAGTCGATGCCATGAAGCGCTTCGTACAGACGAGTTGGTTGCTGGTCGCCTTGTCGTTGACAGGATCGGCGGTGACCACAACATTGCCTCGGCCTGCCATGGCCCAAGGCATGGAGTACTGCCCCGACCTGGGCATCCTGGTCGAGCGCACCTCGGGCGGCTTCCTCGTCCGGGCCCAACGCCGCGCGGCCATCACCCGCCGCCTGGGTCTGCAGCCGGGCGACCTCATCTTCGCCATCAACGGCCAGCACCCGAGCAGCCTGTCCCAACTGCACAACGCCCTGTTCTCCGGGGCCGACAACGAAGACCACGACGTCGACGTGCTGCGGGGCGGGCAGCACCTTCACGCGG
The DNA here is from genome assembly GCA_964447205.1 of uncultured Myxococcaceae bacterium. GTDB lineage: Bacteria > Myxococcota_A > Polyangia > Polyangiales > JAEUKH01. Next base: position 3,945 of record CAYUSB010000050.1, on the reverse strand, counting down.
CCATCTTCCACGTCAACGGCGAGCTCCTCGTCCACGCGGCCCTGCACTGAAACTCTCTCGACCGGGGGATCGGACCGAGCGCGGAGCTTCTCCATGAGCGCGTCGGCGCCCCCACCACCCTCACATGAGATCTCGACGATGAAACACTGGATGAAGCTTGGGATGTTTCTGGGGACTCTGGCCCTGACCAGCGCGGCGGCGCACACGGTCGCCCCCCAGCCCGCGATGGCGCAGCAACTGGAGTTCTGCCCCGACCTCGGGGTGCTCGTGTCGCACAGCGGCGGAGGCCTGACCGTGCAGGGCATGCGGCGCGGGTTTCCCATCACGCGGCAGTTGGGCCTCCGTCCGGGCGATCTGATCTTCGCCATCAACGGCCAGCATCCCAACTCCCTGTCGCAGTTGCACGGCGTCCTGTTCGCCGGAGCCGATAACGAAGACCACGACATCGACGTGCTGCGCGACGGGGCGCACCTGCACGCCGCGGTCTACCACGTCAACGGTCAGGTCTTCGCCCGCTCGACCCTGCACTGATCTCCCCCCATCGGGTGACCCGCCCGGACCCACCACACATCCCCCCACGCACCGACGCGCCGCCTCCAAACTCCGCCACCGACCCGAGGGCCGCCAGACACACCGGAACCCGTGTCAGGGGCCGCAGAGGTCGGGGTGGACCCGCACGAAGGCCGTGAAGCTGTCGACCGTCTTGCGCTGCGAGTCGACCCGGATGGCCAGGGTGTCCCCGCACGCCGACACCGTCCCGAGGGTGATGCGCCCCGTGTGCTTCGGGGCCAGGGACAGGAGCAGGGTGTCGACGGCCCCGTCAGGACCAAACCGGGTCAGGGTCACGTCGTCGAGCCCGACCGTCACGAGCGCGCCGTCGTCGACGAAGTGCAGCCCCCGGATTCCCGCAGAACCCGGGTCCCAGGGGGCCACGGAGGGGTCCCAGAACCGCAGGAGGCCAGAGCCCTTCGGGAACGACAGGACACGGGCCTGGGCCCGCTCGACCATCGCGTGGAGCGCCTCTTGGGTCCGGGCTCCACGGGCCGCGGCGCGACGGGCTTCGACCCGGGCCACCACCGGGGTGAGCGCAGCAATACGCCCGCGGAGGAGGGCCTCCTGGGTCGGCCACAGGGCGTCCACGGCTCCCCCGCACGCGGTCAGGGCGAGGCGGGCCGGGCGGAACCCCACCGCCACCCGGTGGCCCCGCGCGGTCACCGCGTCGACGCACTCGGGGAGGGCGACCGGGGCCGAGACCGTTCCCTGGGCCGGGTCGAGGAACCACAGGCGACCGGGCGACCACGCGGTGGCGACGAGGGTGCGCTCGGCCGAGGCGGCGAGGCGATCGAGGCGGGTGGGCAACGGCAGATCGGGCAGGCGTTTGCCCGCGCGGTCGAGGACGTAGGCCACAAACGGGGGGTCCATGGACTGGGGCATGGCGACCAGGAGGGCGCTGTCGGCGGTCCAGCACAACGTCCCAAACTGCCTCGAAACCCGCGGGATCGTGCCCAGCACCCGCCCGTTGCGTCGGGCGTAGAGGGTGACGGTGTGGTGGTAGTCCCAGGTGGCCAGGAGGGCTCCGTCGGGAGAGACGGCCACCGCGGAGAGGGTCTCGCGGGTGACGGGGATCTCTTCGACCACGGCCCCGTTGTAGACATCACGGACCTGAACCTGTCCGTGCCGTTGGGACTCCGAGAGGTAGTGTTTGCCCTCGTCGCACACGGCGTACACGGCCAGGAGGGGGTGCTCGTGCAGGACCGTGACGCAGGGGTGGGGGGCGAGGAGGGAGCGGGTTCCGGGCGGGGCTTTGGGGGCCATCGGGCAGGGGGCATACCCTCTGCGGTGGCGTGGGTGGTGGGAGAAAGTTCAGCCCGTTGACGGTGGAGGGGAGGTCAGACCCGGGGCGGGGGGAGGTACCAGTCGTCGTGGCGGGAGAAGGTCCCGCACACGAGGCAGCTCGTCGCCCGAAACCAGAGGCTGCACCCCGGGCAGACCCCCTGCGTGTCGAAGGTGTTCCAGAGGCAGTGGCAGAACTGGCACTGCCACCGGGAGGCCGCGTCCGGAACGGCCTTGCTACGGCCCGGCGGGGTTCGGCCCGCAGCCAGCGCAGGGCCCAGGTGAGGCGCCCGAGGGTACGGCCGAGCACGGAGGCGCGAGCATCTCCGGGGCCTCTCCCCCTCAGGCGCGGAGCTGCCGGGCGAGCATCACCCCCGCCAGAAGGAGGCCCCAGCCCGTCACCAGGGCCCGCACGACCCGCGGACCGACCTTGCGGGCCGCGTCGGCCCCGAGGCGCCCGCCCACCACCGCGAACACCGCCATCACCGCCGCGTCGCCCCAGCGGACCCGGCCCGAGGCCGCCCACAGCACCGTGCTCACCGCGTTGATGCCGACGGCGGCGAGGTTCTTGAGGCTGTTCATGCGGTGGATGTCGCGCAGGCCCAGGAGCCCGAGGGCCGCCAGCATCATGATGCCGATGCCCGCCCCGAAGAAGCCCCCGTACACGGCTACGCCGAGCTGCATCACCCCCATGAGAAACAGGGTTCGGCCGGTGGGCGGGTGCTCCGTCGGGTCGCGCTGCACCAGCCACCGCGACAGGGAGGTCTGCACCGCGAACAGCCCCGTCCCCGCCAGGATCAACCACGGGACCATCCGCCCGAAGGCCCCGTCCCCCACCCGCAGGGCCATCCACGTCCCAAACCCTCCGCCCACCAGGCTCGGGACGGCCATGGCCACGGCGAAGGCCCCGCCCCCCTCCAGGTGCCGCCGGTACGCCCAGAACGCGCTCGCCGACCCCGGAACCAGGGCCACCGTACTCGTGGCGTTGGCCTGCAACGGCGAAGCCCCCGCCCCGAGGAGGGCCGGAAAGGTCAGCAGGCTCCCGCCCCCCGCCACCGCGTTGATGGCCCCGGCCACGAGGGCCGAGGCCGCGAGCAACCCGAGCTGCAGAGCGGGATCCATGGCCGCGGGGCCCTAGCACATCCGCCGACCTGGGAGCAGCCGCGGGGACGATCAGCCAGGCGGAGAGCGGGTGGTGAACGACAACTGCTCTGGGTCTTCCGCACTTTGTGTGGAGGTGGTTGCGCCCCGCCGTGCGCGCCCCCACTTGGCCACCCGAGCCACCCCGCGCAACCCACGCTCCCGGCCCTTGGTGTCTCCCCCTGCGATGGCCGCGAGGATCGATCACCGTGGTCGCCGCGACGCCCACGGGGCCATCTGTGCCCTGCGCCTCGGCGTCGGCCACGAGGGCCTTCCCGTGGGCCTCGTCGACCCTCCGCGACGCCTCAGGCGGTGTGTAGGACGCGCTGCCGGAGCAGCTCGATGCTGGCCCGCCCATACATCTGGCGCTTGAGCATCTTGAGCCGGTTGACCTGGCCCTCGGTCTGTCCGTTGCTCCAGGGCAGCTCGACCGCGGCCCGGACTGCGACCTCGTCGCGCAGCAGCCCTGCGGCGAAGTCACGCAGCTCCTGCAGCGCGCTGCCAGCGGCCGCGCTCAGCCAGGACTCCAACGCGGCGACGTCGTGCGCTCGCACAAGGCGGCCGAACTCCACGGCCTGAGCCTGGACGGTACGGATCGCCTTGCAGCGCCCCGTGAGCGCTTGCACGAAGCTGATTTGCTTCGGCGAGAGTCGCGTCTCGGGCAGCAACAGCCACCACCGGGCCTGCCGCGGAGACGGTGCCTTCGGAGTCGGCGATGCCGTCGGCTGCGTCTGCCGCCACCGGCTTACGTGACGCTGCACCGTGCGGTAGCTGCCGCGGAAGCCACGATCCCGAAGCTCGCGCCACAGCGTCTCCGCATCGCGAATTCCCTCGGCCCAGCGCGCCCGGAGGTGATCGTCGAAGGCCGAGAGAACCCCCAGCGTCGTGCGGCGCGGCGCGCGGGTTGGGCAGCTTGAGGCATTGAGGTACTTGCGCACCGTGGGGCGGCTCAGGTGGACCAGCTTGCTGATG
>CAYUSB010000049.1:60725-60855 GCA_964447205.1 uncultured Myxococcaceae bacterium | reverse complement strand
AGATGCCCCCCGAGCAGAAATTGCCCGTCTGACAACTGCTCCCAGGGCAACACGTCGTGTTGGTCGTGCCGCACGCGCGGCAGATGCCCCCCGAGCAGAAATTGCCCGTCTGACAACTGCTCCCAGGGCA
>CAYUSB010000049.1:0-60625 GCA_964447205.1 uncultured Myxococcaceae bacterium | reverse complement strand
ACACGTGGTGTTGGCCGTGCCGCACGCGCGGCAGATGCCCCCCGAGCAGAAGGTGCCGCTCTGACAGGTGCTCCCGGGGCAACACGTGGTGTTGGCCGTGCCGCAGGCCCGGCACACCCCGCCCGAGCAGAAGGCCCCCGCGAGGCACTGGCCCGAGCAGCACACCTGGTTGGGGCTGCCGCAGGTGGTGCTTGGAGTCCGGCAGGTGCCGCTCTGGCACTGCAAGCCACTGTTGCAGCTCGTGCCGCAGCAGGCCTGGCCGAGGGCCCCGCATACGGGCGCGACGGTGGTGCATTGGCCCCCGACGCACTGGAGCCCGCTGTTGCAGGCCGAGCCGCAGCAGGCCTGGCCGAGGGCCCCACACACAGGCGCGACGGTCGTACATTGGCCTCCGACGCACTGGAGCCCGCTGTTGCAGGCCGAGCCGCAGCAGGGCTCGTTGGCCCCTCCGCACGACGACATCACCGCCTGGCAGGTCGCCGACCGGCACAGGAGCCCCGCGTTGCAGGCGTCGCCCGCGCAGCACCCCTGCCCCTCAGCCCCGCAGGCGGGAGGCGGGGTACGACACGCACCCGACTCGCAGCGGAGCCCGGAGTTGCACGCTGTCCCGTTGCAGCACGGGTCCCCGTCGCCCCCGCAGGGCGGCTCCGTACACACCCCGTCGCGGCACCGCAGGGGGACGTTGCAGGCCGACCCGCAGCACGCCTCCGCGAGGGCCCCGCAGGCCCCGCTCCCCCCGGTGTCGACCGGCGGACCTCCGTGGTCTTCGGGCGGGGTCACCCCGCGGTCGGTCTCGGGCGGGGGGGCATCCTCGGGGAGGGCTACGTCCTCGGGCCCCCCGACGTCCATGCCCCCGGGGACCACATCCTCGGCGGGCCCCGCCTCGACCGAGACGCTCCCCTGGTCGAAGGACGGGACGTCGGGCCCCGTCGCGACCTCGTCAATGTCCTTGACCGCCTCCGCGTCCTCGGAAAGACCCGGAACGCGGGCGTCGAGGCGCGGGGCGGCGTCGCCCAGGTTGGCGAAGGGGTCGTCGAGCTCCTCGCGCACCTGGGCGCAGCCGAAGGACATCGCCCCAACGACCGCGACGACCGACCATCCTCGCCACCGCTGCCACGCCACCACAGGCCGAGTGTGAAGGCGGGCGGGGTGCGGTGTAAAGCCACCCCTGGTCACGGGCAACGGCCCGCGATGCGCGCGCAGCGCAGGCGACGGGTCTCGGTGTAGGCGGGATACGTTGTCCCGTTGGGGTGCACCCAGTTGAAGGGGTCCCAACCCGGGTCGCTGAGCTGGAAGGGCATGACGGCCCGGATCGTGGGGTCGGCGAGCCACACCTCCTGCCAGGCTCGGCGGGTCCAGGCTCCGATCTCGTCGCGGGTGTTGGTGGCCCCGTCGCGGCGGGTGCTCCAGCCCGTCTCGGTGACCAGGACCGGCAGGCTTCGACCCACCTCGGCCAGCTCGTCCCGGTGGTACCGCAGCCCCACCCCCGCCTGATCGAAGGGAACAAAGAACCCAAAACCCCGCCCCGACGCGGGATAGCTGTGCGACGCGAAGGCGTCGACGGACTGCCACACCGTGGGCACCGCCGCCCGCATGGCCCGCAGGAAGTCGAGGGAGGTGGTCCCGCCTTCCCACTCGCCGGCCGCCGCCTCCCGGGTGCCAGTGCACTGGCACCACCGAACCCCGCCCGGGGCCAGGCCCCCGTTGGCCACCCGCAGCCCCGGGTCGCTGAGGGCCCGCACGGCCGCCGACACGTCGCGCAGGAGGGCCCCGTACTCCGCGGCGATCTGGTTGAGGGTGATCCGCCCCCCGGCCACGCTCCCCGGGTCGCAGGCCCACTCGTAACAGAGGTTGGGCTCGTTGTGGACCTCGACGTACAGGGGCCATCCTGCCCGACGCGGAAGGGCCCGCAGGACCATGGTGTAGGCCGCCGCGAGTCGGGTGAAGCGCCCTCCGCGACCATCGTCCGCCTGGTTGCGCATCCGGCGGTCGCCCCACGGGGGCGCAAACCGTATCACCGGCACGAGGTCGCGGGCGTAGGCCTCCCGCACGGCCGCGACCCACTCCCCCGGGACGGCCGTCATGCCCGGGACCACCCCCGGAAACACGAGCTTCACGTGGGCCCCGGGTCCGCCGAGGTCGGCCGCGAGGTCGAGCTGTCGCCCGTCGCCCGGCCCCACCAGCCCGATCCCGAAGCGGTTGTCGGGCGGAGGCCCCCCCGAAGGGCCCGCGTCGAGGGGCCCGGAGCTCCCCGCGTCGGCCGCCCCGCCCCGGGCGGCCACCGAGAGCAGACAGGTGCCGTACACCGTGGCGTCGGGATCGGCCACGAAGCGTACGAACAACGGCCCCGACCGCTGCCCCTCCACCCGAAAGCTCCAGGTGAAGGGAGGACCCGCGGAGATGTCCTCCAGCCGCCACCTGGGCAGCACCGAGGCCGTAAAAGACAGGCCGATGTGGGTGTACCCGGGCCCCGCGGTGAAGCGCAGCATGAAGGCCCCGTCGTCCCCGATCGAACGCGGGCTCCAGGCAAACCCCGGATGACACGCAGACCCCGCGTCCCGCCCCGCGTCCACACCGAGGCCGAGGTCTGCCCCGAGGTCGGTCCCGAGGTCGGTCCCGAGGTCGGTCCCGAGGTCGCGATCCACCCACCGGTCGTGGCCCCCTGCCTCGAAGGGCCCCGCGTCGCGCGCATCGACCGCCGACTCCACGCGGTCGAAGCCCTGGCCCGCGTCGACGAGGGTCATCGGCTCGGTGGCCGCGCAGCCCGCCCCGACCCACGCCAGCAACACCACCCCGCCTCGCTGCGCCATAGGCCCCGACCATGCACCCGGACGGTGGGCCCGGTCTACCCGGGGTGGGGTCAAGCCCGTTCGTGAGCCGGTCAAGATTTTTGCACCTACATGTGGTGAAGGGTGTTGATTCGTGGTCGAGGGTGGGTTACGAGGGGCGCACCACTTCAGGAGGCACCGTCTCATGTCCACCCTCGATCTGCTTCGCCGTTCTCGTTGGATCGCCCTGGGTCTCACCCTGACGATGGGCTCGGTCTCCTTGACGGGCTGTGCCCCTGACGACCTGGAGGCGGGCGAAGAGGGCGACGGGGTGGTCAGTCCCCACGCGGACAACGCCGCCGACGAGATCACCAATGTCCTGCAGACGGCGGTGCGTCGGCAGAGCATCGGCAACTGCTGGATCTACGCCACCCTCGGCTGGATCGAGTCGATGAACAAGGCCCGCACCGGCGTCGACGCCAACTACTCCGAGTCGTACGTCACCTTCTGGGACTGGTTTACGAAGATCACCACCGGCAGCGGGGTGTCGAGCACCACCACCGACGGGACGACCCGCCGCGAGATCGAGACGGGCGGCTCGTGGCAGCTGTCGGTGACCCTCATCCGCCAGCGCGGCCTGATGACCGAAGGCAACTTCATCCCCGACGAGGCCACGGCCGAGATGTCGGCCCGCCAGGCGGCGGCCGAGCGGGCCATCAACGAGGCCCTCTCCGACGGGGGCGAGCTCGCGACCCCCGAGGCCCGGCGCGACGGGGCCCGGGTCCTGGCCGTACTCGGGCGGGCCTGGGGCCTGAGCAGCTCGATCATGACCACGATGCGCAGCGTCTTCGGCAACAACGGCGAGCGGCGCTTCGACGGCTTCTCCAACCGGGCCACCTCGGTCCGGACGCGGGCCATTCCCCCGTCGCGGATCCCGATCCGTACGGCCCGGCGCGTGGGCACGACCATCACCAACGTCAACGGCACGCTCGCCGACGTGCTGACCGGCGGCCAGTACGCGTGGCGGGCGGCCGACTACCCCGGCTCCTGGGCCGCCTCGCGGCGCCCCGAGGCCATGCGCCGGATGCTCACGGCCCTCAACGCCGACGCCCCGGTCATTGTCTCCTGGCTGGTCGACTTCAACGCCCTCGACGACGTGGGGGCCTTCCGCATGTCGCAGCTCGAGCGGGCGGGTCGGCCGGGCCGCCAGGGCGGGCACATGACCGTCCTGCACGACTACCAGGTGCGCTTCGACGACGGGTCGGTCCTGGCCGCGGGCACCCCCGTGTCGCAGGCCGAGCGGGCCCGGGCCCTCACCGGCACCGTGGAGTTTCTCCGGGTGAAGAATTCCTGGGGCGTCAGCCGCTCCGACCGCGCCTCGCAGCAGGGCTACTACGACCTGCACCTCGACTACCTCCACGGCCCCATCGCGTGGAGCAACGAGACCCGGCCGGAGTTCCCGAGCCAGCAGTCGCCGCTCAACGAGATGATCCTGCCGCCAGGCTTCTGATACCGATTCGCCCTGGGTCCGGTCGTGATTCAGCCGTCGAGCGCGCCCGCAGCGACCGACCAAGACGTACTCCGGTACGTCGCGGGAGGGAGCGAGGACGAAAGCCGACGGATGATTCACGAACAGGCCCAGGGCGGATCGGTATGAGCCCTGCCGCCGGGCCCCGGTCACTCGCCCTGCATGAGGCCCGTGACGGTCCCGTCGGGGTGCACGACCACCCGCCGCGCGGCAGGCTCCTTGGGCAGCCCCGGCATGGTCATGATGTCGCCCGTCAGGGGCACGAGGTACCCCGCCCCCGCCGCGAGCCGAACCTCCCGCACGGTGATGACAAACCCCCGCGGGCGCCCGATCCGCGCGGGGTCGTCCGTGAGCGACAGGTGGGTCTTGGCCACGCACACCGGGAGCTCGGCCCCCCCGAGGCGGGCCGCGGCCTCGCAGTCGCGTTGGGCCGCGGGGGTAAACACCACGTCGTCGGCCCCGTACACGGCCCGGGCGACCTTGCGCACCTTCTCCAGGGGGCTGTCCGTGAGGTGGTAGAGAAACCGCGGCGGAGACGGCAGGCGATCGGTCCCGGCGAGCATCTCGAGCACGGCGTCGGCCAGGGCGAGGGACCCTTCGCCTCCGTGGGCGAAGCCTTCGTGCCGGGCGATGGCCACCCCCCGGCTGTGGGCGTAGGCCGCGAGGGCGGCCCGCTCGTCGACGGTGTCATTGGGGAAGCCGTTGATGGCCACCACCACGGGGAGGCCGAAGAGCTCGAGGGTCTCGAGGTGTTTGTCGAGGTGGGCCAGTCCCGCCGTGAGGGCCTCGACGTTGGACTCGCCCGCCTGGGCCACGGGGACGCCCCCGTGCATCTTCAGGGCCCGATGTGTGGCCACCAGGACCACCCCCCGGGGCCAGATCTCGCCCACCCGACACTTGATGTCGAGAAACTTCTCGGCCCCGAGGTCAAACCCGAACCCCGCCTCGGTGATGACATCCTCGCCGTAGGCGAGGGCCATGCGGGTGGCGAGGATGCTGTTGCATCCGTGGGCGATGTTGCCGAAGGGGCCTCCGTGCACGAGGGCGGGGGTGCCCTCGCGGGTCTGCACGAGGTTGGGCATCAGGGCGTCGAGGAGCAGGGCCGTCATGGCGGGGGCGGCCCCGAGGTCGCCGGCCGTGATGGGTGCCCCCGCGGGGGTCGTCCCGACCACGATGCGGGCGAGCCGAACCTGGAGGTCGGCGGCGTCGCGGGCGAGGCAGAGCACGGCCATGACCTCGCTCGCGGCGGTGATGTCGAAGGCCGACTCGCGCACGGGGCCGTTGCCGCGTCCGAGGCCCACCACGACCTGGCGCAGGGCCCGGTCGTTCATGTCGAGGGCCCGGCGCCATCGGAGGGAGCGGGGGTCGAGGTTGAGCGGGTCGCGGTGGTGCACGGCGTTGTCGACGAGGGCCGCGAGCAGGTTGTGGGCGGCCGTGATGGCGTGGATGTCGCCCGTAAAATGCAGGTTGATGTCCGCGCTCGGGACGAGGGTCGCGGCCCCTCCCCCCGTGCCCCCGCCCTTCATGCCGAAGACGGGGCCGAGGGAGGGCTCGCGCAGGGCGGCCACCACACGGCGGCCGCGGCGGGCCATGGCCATGGCGAGGGCGATGGAGGTGGTGGTCTTGCCCTCCCCGGCGGGCGTGGGGTTGATGGCGCTCACGAGCACGAGGCGACCCTGCGGGGGGCCCGGGCGGCGCGCGAAGGCGTCGAGGGAGACCTTGGCCTTGTGGCGTCCCCAGGGGATCACATCGGCGTCGTCGAGGCCCAGGTCGCGGGCTACATCGTGAATCGGGCGGAGGGTCGGGGGGGTGAGCATCGGGTTGGCCCGGGACCGTAGCCGAAACCGCGGGGTGGCCCCAAGCGTCGGCGCGACCCCCGCAGCCATTGTGTCGTCGTACGGAGGGCCGTTGGGATTGGAGCGCGTACGACCCGCTGCTACCTCTGGCCGACTGCGAGCTGCATCCCCTCGAAAGCCTGGGGCTCCTGTTGAGCCTTGAGCAGCTTGATCGTGGTCGCACGCCCATCGAGCTTGTCTGCTACGAGGGCCCCCACGACCGTGAGGGCCGCTCGATCGACCGGGCGCTCGCCGCGCTCCCAGCGAGAGATCGTCTCTGCCGCGACACCCAGAAGCTCGGCGAGGTCCGTCGCGCGCATCCCGAGCGCCTTCCTCATAAACCTGAACGCCTCGCCCGTCGCCGCGCCCCGGCTCCCGAGCTCCCGCGCGACACGCAGGTCGAAACGCATCCCGTCCTCCGCGGCGAGGTAGACCTCTCCGCAGGCGTCGCATCGACGCGTCGGTACCATCCCCGAGAACGTCGCGCCCGCGACCACCACTTCCTCACGCATCATCGCGGCGCTGAGCGCGCCGCTGCACTTCACGCACTGCTTCATGACTCTCTCCATGTCGCGACTAGAACACCGTCACCACGACGACGCCGTCTGCCAGGACAACGACGCAGGTGATGTCGTCACCCTCCGTGTCAGGCCCCGTGATGCGCCAGTCGCCGGCCCGGCTGGGATCGGCGCGTTGATCCGTGCAGGAGACGGCGTGGGCCAGGGCATACACAGCGTCGGCCGGTCCTCCCCCTCGCTGGCGAAGCCTGCGGTTGGCATGGAAACTGAGCGTGACGCGGTTTGTCCCTGAATAACCACGAACCTCGACGAGGGTTGTGAGCTCGTCGGGGTTCACGAGCCCACTCTAGGATTGCACCACAAAACGTCAAGCCACGACTTGACGTTTTGTGGTGCAACGGCCCCATGCCTGGTCCGCAGCAGCCCCAGACATCCTTCGACCCGTCGCGGCAACGCGGCGTTGCCGACAAACCCCGTCGCGCCCGGCGCGGCCGTGCACTACCCTCGCGCCTACCATGGCAGACACCCCCATCACCATCCTCGGCATCGTGGGCAGCCTCCGGGCCGCCTCGTACAACCGCAAGCTCCTCGCGGCCTGCACCGACCTCGTGCCCGAAGGCGCGACCCTCACGACCTTCGACCTCGCCGAGATCCCCCTCTACAACGAGGACGTCCGGGCCCTCGGATACCCCGCCCCCGTCGAGGCCCTGCGGGCCGCCATCGCCTCGGCCGACGCCCTGCTCTTCGTCTCCCCCGAGTACAATTACTCCATCTCTGGGGTGCTCAAGAACGCCCTCGACTGGGCCTCGCGCCCGCCCACTCCGCCCATCGCGGGCAAGGTCGCGGCCACCCTCGGGGCCTCCCCCGGGGCCCACGGGACCGTCCGCGGACAGAACCACCTCAAGGAGGTCCTGCGCGGCCTCGGGGCGATGGTGGTGCCCCGGCCCGAGGTGTACGTCGGGGGGGTCGACAAGAAGTTTGACGAAGCCGGCACCCTCACCGACGAGGCCACCAAGAAATTTGTGGGCGAACTCTTGAACAACCTCGTGACCCTGGCCCGCAAGCTCCGCTGACCCGCGGCGAGGCCCCGGGCGGCTGTGTTACACCTTCGCGGGTGACGGTTCTTCAACCGGGTCAGATGTTTGCCAGGGATTACCGCGTGATCGAGCCCCTGGCCGAGGGCGGCATGGGGGCGGTGTACCTCGTCGAGCAGGCGAGCACGGGCAAACGCCGGGCCCTCAAGGTGATGCAGCCCTCCCTCGTGGCCAACGCCCGGAGCCGCGATCGATTCGCCCACGAGGCCCGGGTCGGAGCCCGGATCGCGAGCACCCACATCGTCGAGGTGATGGGGGCGGGCGTCGACGACGCCACGGGAGCTCCTTGGCTCGCCATGGAGCTGCTCGACGGCGAAGACCTCGCGGCCCTGTCCCGTCGCCGCGGCCCCCTGCCCTACGACGAGGTGCGGGCCCTGCTCAGCCAGGCGTGCCACGCCCTCGCCGCGGCCCACGCCGTAGGCGTCGTGCACTGCGACCTCAAACCCGAAAACCTCTTCGTCGCGCGGTCGCAGCAGGTCGGGGTCCCCTTCGTCGTCAAGGTGCTTGACTTCGGCATCGCGCGGTTGATGCAAGAGGGCAAGGCCGCGGTGACCATGACCACGGCCATCGGTTCGCCCCTGTGGATGGCCCCCGAGCAGACGACGGCCGGCGCCCAGGTGTCGCCCGCGACCGACGTGTGGGCCCTCGGGCTGGTGGCCTTCTCGCTCCTCACTGGGCGGTCGTACTGGCGGGCGGCCAACGTCGAGCCCGAGGCCTTCAACGTGATGGCCCAACTCCTTGAGCTGATGACCTCGGCGCTGGAGGGTGCCTCCGCGCGCTCGTTGTCCCTCGGCGGACCGGCTCTGCCGCCTGCCTTCGACGCCTGGTTCGCGCGCTGTGTGGCCCGCGATCCGGGGGCGCGCTTCGCCGAGGCCGGGGCGGCCTTCGCGGCGCTCGCCGAGACCTCGCCGACGTTGCCGATGAGCCCGACCCAGCCGCTATCAGCCCCCGCGCCCGAGGCCCCCGCGGCGCCGGGCCTCACGCGCGCTGTCGACGGCCTGTCGGGCCCGGAGCTCCTGTCCCCTCCGCAGCACGGCCAACGCCTGCCGCCCGCGGTGCAGCATCTCACCCTGGAGGAGGTCACCGACGACACCCGGGCGAAGCTCCGGGCCCTCGCGGTTCGGGCGCGGCGCGAGGGGCTGCTCTTCGCGGGCGACAACCTCGGCGGGGCCCTGGCCCCTGGGGTCCTTGGGGTGTTCTACCTCCTGGTCATCACCTGGATCGCCATCTCCCAGGGGCGCTACGACTTGATCGCCCGGGCAGGGGTCGTCGTAGCGGGCCTCGTACTGCTGAGCGTCTGGCTCGTGCGCCGTCGTCAGCGGAAGACCGTCGGGACCTACCTCCAGCCCACGGAGGCGTACTTCGTCCGCGCAGACGGCGGGACCGTGGAGCTGTACTCCTGGGCCTCGCTGCGGGGGGTCCGTCTGGTCGAGAAGCGCCTCAACGGGATGTACGTCGGCACCAACGTCGAGATGGACTTCGGCGGAACGCCCCTGGTCATCGCGGCCCAGGACCTCGCGGGCGCGATGGACCTCCGTCGCACCTACGAGGCCCAGGGCGAGGCCGCGCGGCGGGCCGTCGAGCGCGGGGCCTGGGCGACCCTGGAGGGGGCCAACCTGGTGTGACCCTGCGTCTAGCCCGTGTGGCGGACGTACTCGAAGTCGAGCGGGGTGCCCTTGATCCCCTGCTTCGGCGGGGCGAGCCAGTTTGCCATCTTGCCCGGCTCGTACACGGGCCGGGTCATGAGCGACTTCACGTACTGCCGGTCGGCCACCGTCGGGAGCCACCCGTCCCGGGCGGCGGCCCACTGCTCCTCCGTGATCGGATCGCCCGCCGGGGAGAAGCGCATCCCCGCGTAGAGACCCCCCGCCCGGTTGAAACGCCGCGAGGGCAGGGTCAGGACCACGTCGACCCCGGCCTCCTTGAGGGCCCGGTTCCACTTGTCGACCCCGCGCTGGCAGTCCTGGACGTACTCGTCACGAAGAACCTCGTTCATCGCGGCCCGCAGGGGGACGTCCTCGTCGACGAGGCGGCCGTCCTTCGGGGTGGCCACGGTGTACGTCCCCGCGAGGGCCAGGTGGTCGTCGTAGGTCTCCTCCTTCGCCCGGCCCTTGAGCCCCGTCGCAAAGTACTGGGCCGCGTTGGACGACACCTCGCCCCCGAACAAATCCAGCGACGAGCTGAACCAGAAATTGAGGTACCGCTGCACCGTCCCGAGGTCGATCCCCCCCTGGGCCCGGGCGTCACCGCTGGGGTCGCGCTTCATCAGCTCGGCCGTACGCTGCACCACCCGGAGGACCCCCGTCTCGCCCACAAACATGTGATGGGCCTCCTCGGTGAGCATAAACCGCGTGGTGCGCGACAGCGGGTCAAACGCGCTCTGGGTCAGGGCCAGGAGCTGGTACTTCCCGTCGCGGTCGGTGAAGTACGTAAACATGAAGAACGACAGCCAGTCTTCGCAGGGCTCGTTGAAGGTCCCGAGGATCCGGGGCTTGTCGGGGTCGCCCGAGCGACGCTCCAGCATGGCGTCGGCCTCTTCGCGACCGTCCCGCCCGAAGTACGAGTGCAGGAGGTACACCATGGCCCACAGGTGCCGGCCCTCCTCGACGTTGACCTGAAACAGGTTGCGGAGGTCGTAGAGGGAAGGGCACGTGAGCCCGAGGAGCCGCTGCTGCTCGACGCTCGCGGGCTCGGTGTCACCCTGCGTGACGATCAGCCGCCGCAGGGCGTTGCGGTGCTCGCCCGGGACCTGCTGCCACACGGGCTTGCCCATCTCGTCGCCGAACCCGATCGTGCGGTCGACCACCGGGTCGGACAGGAAGATGCCCCAACGATAGTCAGGCATCTTGACGTACCCGAAATTGGCCCACCCCTCGTGGTCGACGGAGATGGCGGTGCGGAGGTAGACGTCGTCCTGCTGGAAGCCCTCGGGGCCCATCTCCACCCACCACTTGATGAAGTTGGGCTGCCAGTCCTCCAGGGCCCGCTGCAGGCGCCGGTCGGAGGTGAGGCTGACATTGTTGGGGATCTTCTCGTCGGTCATCACGCTGGACATGACGGGCACTCCTCGGGGCAGGACGGTAACGGGCGAAGGCGAACAGACCGCTCAGGTGCGGCGGGCGTCGAAGACGGGGCGCTCGGGTTTGCCGTACATCGTGAGGGCCCCGCGGGGGCCGACCGCGTTGGGGCGCTGAAAGATCCAGTTTTGCCACGCCGTGAGGCGGCCGAAGATCTTGGTCTCCATGGTCTCGGGGCCCGCAAACCTGAGGTTGGCCTCCATGCCCGTCATGGCGTCGGGCGACAGGCTCGTGCGCTCCTCGATGGCCACTCGCAGCTCGTCGTCCCAGTCGATGGGGTCGGGCGTAAACGTGACCAGCCCTGCCTTGGACGCGGCCCGGGCGTCGAAGCCCCCCGTCTCGGCCGCGAGCCGCCCCGGAACCTCAGGGTCGTAGAGAAACCGCGTGGCCAGGCGCGTCAGGCCGTTGCTCATGGGCAGGGGGCCGAAGTTGGCCACCGAGAGGGCCACGGCCACCGACCCGTCGTCGTCGTCGAGCATGTACGTGCGGTCGGCGGCGAGGCTCAGCTCGAAGAGGCTGCCCCCGAAGCACGATCCCTTCTCCACGAGGGCGAAGAGGCTGCGGGCGGTAAGGTCAAGCCGCTTGAGGACCCGCTTCTGCAAGAGGACCACCTCCCGGGCGAGCCAGTCGGTCTCGGCCAGGGCGTGCAGGGCCGCGTCGTGGGCCAGGACGGCCTCGAGGTCGCCCGCGGTGCGCAGGAGGACGAGCCCCACCTCGAGGTGATTGAAGCGCAGGTCGAGGAGGGCGTCGTCGAGGGCCCGGAAGGCCGCCACGGCCCACTGACCGCAGCCCCCGGCGCGCAGGGCCTCGGAGGTGGTGGGGGCGGGGCCGGTGGGGCCCTTCACGGTGATCTCGGCCACGTGCCGGGCCCGGTCGACCTTCAGGGTGACGAAGTCGTACGCGGCGTCGAAGCCGTCGCGGGTGACCCGGAGGGGGTCGAGGGCCATCCCCTCTCCGCCCGCCGTACGGGTCGTGCGGGCGACCATCCTGGCGGCCCGGGCCTGGACCGCGGCGTCGAAACGCGAGCGCGACACGGCCTCGTCCACGAGGCGCCACTCCACCGCCCGCTTGCCCCGGACCCCCTCCGCCAGGGTCGAGAACACGTCGGCCAGGTCGCGCCGCACCTTGCGCTTGTCGGTCACCCGGGTGAGGCCCCCCGTGCCCGGAAGCACCGCCAGGAGGGGGGCCTCGGGCAGGCTCACCGCCGTCGACCCGTCGTCTTGCAGGACGATCTCGTCGCAGGCCACGGCCAGCTCGTACCCGCCCCCCGAGGCCGTCCCGTTGAGGGCGCAGAGGGTGGCGATCCCCGAGGCCTCGGACAGCTCCTCCAGGTAGAGGCGGGTCTCGTTGGTGTACTTGCAGAAGTTGACCTTGAAGGGGTGGGTCGACGACCCGAGCATGTAGATGTTGGCCCCCGCAGAGAAGATCCGGTCTTTGGCGCTCGTCACCACCAGGGCCCGCACGGCAGGGTGCTCGAACCGCAGCCGCTGCAGGGCGTCGGCCAGCTCGATGTCGACCCCGAGGTCGTACGAGTTGAGCTTCAAGGGGTACCCCGGGCGCATCCCGCCGTCTTCGTCGACGTCCATCGAGAGACGGGCCACGGCCCCGCCCCCCTCCGCAGGAAAATCGAGCCGCCAGTGACGATACCGCGCAGGGGCGCGCTCAAACCGGATCGTTTCGTCGTCCATCGGCCCCGAAGACTAGCAGCCCCAGAGCCCGGCTCGCAAGCACTATACTTCGCTACCCTGGCGAGGGAGATGCAGTATAGTTCGCCCATGGCAGAGAGCGGGCGTGTGGCGCTGTTGGGGGCCCTGGGTCGGGCCGTGCGGGCGCGGAGGGCGGCGGGGGCGTTGACCCTGCGGGCCCTGGCCAGCCGGGCGGGGGTGAGCACGCGCTTTCTCGCCCAACTGGAGGCCGGGACGGGCAACATCTCCGTCGTGCGCCTCGCCGACCTCGCCGCCGCCCTCGGGACCACCGCCGGGGCCCTCCTGGCCGCCGCCGAGGCGACACCGTACGACCCCGCGGGATGGCCCTCGGAGCCGGGCGTGGTGGCCCTCCTGGGCCTGCGCGGGGCGGGCAAGAGCGCCGTCGGGTCAAGGCTCGCGCGGCGGTTGGGGGTTCCCTTTGTGGAGCTCGATGCGGAGGTGGAGTCGCGGGCGGGCATGTCGCTCGGGACCCTCTTCGAGGTCCACGGAGCGGACTATTACCGCCGGGTCGAGCGCGAGGCCCTCGAGGCCGTCCTGGCCGCCCATCCCCGGGCCGTGGTGGCCACCGGGGGGAGCATCGTGACCGACCCCGCCACCTGGGCCCTCCTCCAGTCCCAGACCTTCACCGTCTGGCTCCGGGCCACCGCCGACGACCACTGGACCCGGGTGGTGGCCCAGGGGGACGTGCGCCCCATGGCCCACCGGGCCGACGCCCGCCGCGAGCTCCAGAGCCTCCTCGACGCCCGGGCCCCCCTCTACGCCCAGGCCCGCCTCGCCGTCGACACCTCGGCCTTGGGCCTCCGCGGGGCCGTCGAGGCCCTCGTCCAGGCCCTCCTGCCGCAGCCCTCCCCCCAAAGCCCCCTCCCCCGTGGCCGCGGCAGCGCCGCCCAGAAGGTGTCCCCGTGAAGGTCTTGCTGGCCGAAGACGATCGGGCGACCCGGATGATCCTGGCCCGGGTCCTCGAGCGTTGGGGCTACGAGGTGGTCACCGTCGCCGACGGCCACAGCGCCCTCGCACGGGTCGGGCAGGGCGACCTCCAGATGGTCGTCACCGACTGGCAGATGCCAGGCCTCGACGGTCCCGCCCTGTGCGCCCGCATCCGCCAGCAGCGGACCCCGTACGTGTACATCGTGCTCCTCACGTCGTTTCGTGACCCCGAGCACCTCGTGCAGGGCCTCGAGGCCGGGGCCGACGACTTCATCGCCAAACCCTTCGACCCGGCCGAGCTGCGGGCCCGCCTCAACGTCGGCCGCCGGATCCTCCGCCTGCAAGACGACCTCGCCTCCCGGGCCGAGGCCCTGCGCCGGGCCAACGAAGACCTGTCCCGCATCGCCGCCACCGACGCCCTCCTCGGGATCGGCAACCGCCGGGCCTTCGACGAGGCCCTCGCCCGGGCCCACCACGACGCCGCCCGCCTCGGGCGCCCCTTCGGCCTCCTCATGGGCGACATCGACCGCTTCAAGGACGTCAACGACCAGCACGGACACCTCGTAGGCGACCAGGTCCTGATCCAGGTGGCCGGGGCCCTGCGCGAGGCCATCGGCCACGCGGGCGAGGTGTTTCGATACGGCGGCGAGGAGCTCGTGGCCCTGGTCGACCCATCCCCCGACGACGCGACCCTGCGCTCCGTAGCCGAGCGGATCCGGGCCGCGGTGGCCGGCCGCTCGGTGCCCGTGCTCCACGACGACCGGCCCCTGTCGGTGACCCTGAGCGTCGGGGCCGCCCGGTGGGACCCGTCCGACCCGTTGGCTCCCGAGGCCCTCGTGCACCGGGCCGACCTCGCCCTCTACGCCGCCAAACACGCCGGGCGCGATCGGGTGGTCTCCTGGTCGCCCGCCCTCGGACCGGGGGGACCTATTTGACGCGGTCGTTGACCAGGGCCCGGAGGTGTCGGGCGTCGAAGGGCTTCTCCATCCGCTGGTTGGCCACCTCGTCGAGGAAGGCCCGGGCCGCCGGGGAGAAGGCCCCGCCGGTCAGGAAGATGATGCGGTCGGCGAGGCCGGGGTCGAGCTTGCGGAGCTCGGCGTACAGCTCCATCCCCGTCATCTGGGGCATCATCAGGTCGCACAGGATCACGTCGAAGGTCTCGCCCCCGCGGATGCGCGCCAGGGCCTCGGTCGCGACCACGGTGACCATCACGTCGTGGTCCTTCGACAGGACCCGACGGATGACCTCGGCGATCATGGGCTCGTCGTCGATGACCAGGACCCGGGCCCTGCGGGCGATCCGGGGGGCGAGGGACACAGGCTCCGGCACCGGGGCCACGTCCGAGCGGGCCGGCGGCAGGATCACCCGGAAGGTCGTGCCCTTGCCCACCTGACTCTCGACCTGGATCTGCCCCCCGAGGCCCGTGATGATCCGGTGGGAGATGGCCAGGCCCAACCCCGTGCCCAGACCCGGCCCCTTGGTGGTGTAGAAGGGCCGAAAGAGGTTCTTCAGATCCTGGGGGGCGATCCCGCTGCCCGTGTCTGAGATCCCGACCACCACCTGGCCGGTGGCAGGGTCGACCTGGGTGAAGATCCGCAGGGCGTTGCCCTCGGCGTTGCCCTCCGCGATGGCCTGGGCCGCGTTGACGATCAGGTTGAGAAACACCTGGCCCAGGCGCGACTCCGAGCCCTCGACCCGCGGGACGCTCTCGTAGTTCTTGATGAGCTGGGCGCGGTGCCGGATCTCGTTCCACGCCATGCGGACGCTGGACTCGAGGACCTTCTGGACATCGATCGCCTCCGAGCCCGCGTCCTCGTGGCGAGAGAAGATCTTCAGGTCTCGCACGATCTGCCGCACCCGCTCGGCCGCGTCGCGGGCGTCCTTGAGCATCTCCCGCAGCTCGCCGATGTCCCCGAGCTCCCCGGCCGACTCCCGCTCCGCGACCTCGCGCTGCGACAGCTCCAGATTGGCCAGGACACACGCCAGGGGGTTGTTGATCTCATGGGCCACCCCGGCCGCCAGCATCCCCACCGAGGCCATCCGGTCGGACACCAGGAGCTGAGTCTGCGTGGCCTTCTCGCGCGTCACGTCCCGAAACACCGCCACCCCGCCCCGGGCCACGCCCCGCTCATCGCGCCACGGGCGCCCCGTCGCGCTGAGCCACACCCCCTCCGGGGCGTGCTCATGGCGTACAAACATCTCGACCCCGTCAATCGCCTCGCCGTGCATCGCCCGCACCAGGGGGAGCTGGTCGAAGGGCATCGGGCTGACCGAGTCCGCACCAAAAATCCCCTCCCCGCCCGCCGACGACCGCAGCACCCTGTCCCGCGACCCCATCTTCACCAGGTCGCTGGCCGCCGAGTTCCAGAGAATGAATTTCCCGTCACCATCGACAACGCCAACACCGTCTCCAATGCTTTCGAGCACCGAACGCAGGATGGCCGTCTGCTCTGCGGCCGCCCGTTCGGACCGCTCCTTCTCCCGAAAGGCGTGGGTGACGGCCAGGGCCTGGCTGATCTGCCCCGCCACGGCCTCGCCAAACTTGATGCGGTCGTCGTTCTGCAGCTCGCCGTTCTTGGACATCATGACCAGGGCCCCGTAGGCCACATCCTTGTGCCCGACGGGCAGGATGAGGGCCGAGGCGGCCTTGGCCCGGCTCAAGATCCTTCGCACCTCGCCCGACCCCCCTTCGGCCAGGAGAAGGGTCGACCGTACCGCGTTGATGGCCGCATCGAGGAGCCTCTGCTCCCCGAAGAAGTCCAGGAGCTCGGCCTCGCTCCAGTCTCGAGAGAACCCGAAGCTCAGCACCCGCAGGGCGTCCCCGTCCTTGAGGTACAGGGCCCCGAGCGAGATCCCCGCCGCGTCAAAGCAGGCCGCCAGGGTGTGCCGCAGGGCCTCGTCGATGTCCTCGTGATTGGCGAGGGCCTCGGAGATGCCCTTGAGCACGGCCATTTCGGCCGCCAAGAGGGCGCACCGCTGGCTGACCCCGGCGCTCAGGGCCACCTGCCGCTCGAGCTGCCGCATCATCCGGCGGACGTGCTCCTCCTCGACCTCCACGTTGGAGACCGTGGACACCGTCGGCAACACCGGCGGAGCCTCCTCGCGCAGGCTCGCCCGCAAGGCCTGGAGCACCTGACGCAGCTCAGGAGTACGGATGACCAGATCGTGGGCCCCGGCCCTGCGCGCGAGGTCGCGGTCGACCGACTCGACGTAGCTGTTGGTCGTCAAGACCACAGGGATCCTGGCCAGGTCCGGGTCTCGCTGAAGCTCGATGCACAGCCCGAATCCGTCGAGGACGGGCATGAGCACATCGGACAGGATCACGTCGGGACGCACCCGACGGATGAGCTCCAGGGCCTCGTGGCCGTCGGCCGCCGAGACGACCTCAAAGCCGACCTTCTGCATCCGAAAGCCGACCAACTTGCGCTGCACAGGGTCGTCGTCGGCGACGACAATCCGCCGCCCCTTTCCAAGCAACTCCGTGTCCGCCGACGGCACGGCGGGCAGGTACGACCGCACGATCTGTACGAGCCGCGAAGGCTCGACGGGTTTGCTCACCAGGTCGTTAAACCCCGCCGACGAGACCCGCGACTCATCATGCTCGGACAACATCCCCGAGAAGACCAGGATCGGGATGTCCGACCCGCCCGGCAAGGCCCGGAGCAGGCCCACGAGGTCGAAGCCGTCCATGTCGGGAAGGCAGATGTCCTGGAGCACGAGCGCGATCGGGCGCTGCGGGAAGATGCTCAGGGCGGACTTGCCATCGGGCGCTTCGACGATCTCGAAGCCCTGATTTTCAAGAGTAAACCGGACCAGCTTGCGGGTGATCGGGTTGTCCTCCACGAGAAGAATCGTCGCGGGCATGATCAGGGCTCCTCTCGGTGGGGGCTATGGCCCGCGAGAAACTCAGCGATCTTCGTAGGGAGGGTGCGGGTGTCGATGGGCTTGGTGATGTAGGCGTCGCACCCGGCCTCGAAGGCCCGAGCCTCGTCGCCCTTCATCGCGTAGGCCGTAAACGCGACGATGAAGGTGTCGCGAGTCCTGGGGTCGGCCTTGAGCTGACGGGTGAGGGTGAGCCCGTCCATGCCGGGGAGCTGGAGGTCCATCAGGATCAGGCGGGGCACCTCCAGGGCCAGGGCGGCCAGGGCCTCGTCGGCCGAGCCCGCGGACTTCACGGCATATCCCCGGCTCGACAGGAGAAACGACACCAGCCGGGTGTTCTGGGCGTTGTCGTCGACGACCAGGATGCTCTCATTCGCCATACTAGTTCCCCTTTCTCAAGGCGGAGGACAGGGAGGAGGCGACCTCGTTGGCCGCGGCGGCGCCCGCTTCGCGTCCCCTCTTCGACGCCCTCGCGGCCCGCTGTGGCAACACCGCGTGGAAGGTGCTGCCCAGTCCGGGGGCGCTGCGCACCCCCACGCTCCCGCCCTGGGCCTCGACGAGGCGCCGGGTGAGGGCCAGCCCGAGGCCCGTGCCCGCGTGCCGCTTGGCCACCCCGGCGTCGAGCTGCTCAAACTCACCAAACAGACGCCCGAGGTCTTCTGACGAGATGCCCACCCCGGTGTCTTCCACCTCCAGACGAAACGCATCCGTCCCCTCCGGGCGCACCCGCACCGTGACCCGCCCCCCCGCGGGGGTAAACTTGAGGGCGTTGGAGACGTAGTTGTACAATACCTGCTTGAACCGTGCGGGGTCAATGACCACGCGCGCGAGCCCGGGGTCGAGCTCCGTCGCGATACGAATCCGTCCCTCCGAGGCCGAGGTCCGGAGCACGGCCAGGACCTCCGCGATGAGATTGCCGATCTGGATGGGCTCTGGGAAAAACTCCAGCTTTCCCGCCTCCACCTTGGACAGGTCGAGCACATCGTTGATGAGTTGGAGGAGGTGACGCCCGCTGGTCAGGATGTCGCCGAGAAACTCCTTGTGCTCGGGCATCTCCGGCAAAACATGGCCGTCGTACAGGAGCTCGGCGAAGCCGATGATGGCGTTGAGGGGGGTGCGGAGTTCATGAGACATGTTGGCCAGGAAGCTCGACTTGTACCGATTGCTCTGCTCGGCCTGCTCCTTGGCGAGGGCGAGCTCGCGGTTGGCCTGCTCGAGGGCCCGGGTGTAGCTCTGCTCGGCCTCGCGACGGATGAGCTTGTCTCGGATGCGCTGGTTCTCGTCCTCGAAGTGTTTGCGGCGGAGCTGCGCCCGGAGCCGGGCCTTGAGCACGTCGAAGTCGGCCGACTTGGCGATGTAGTCGTCGGCCCCGGCGTTGATGCCCTCGATCATGGCGTCGCGGTCGTCGTGGGCCGTGAGCATCACCAGGGGGATGTCGCGCCAGGCAGGGGTCTGCTTGATCCGTCGGCAGGTCTCGTGCCCCGACAGCCCCGGCATCACCAGGTCGAGGAGGATGCAGTCCACGGACTGCAGGGCGAGCAGCTCGAGGGCCTCCTCGCCCGACCGGGCCAGGACCACGTCGTGCCCCTCCTGGCGGAGCTGGTCTCCCAACTCGGCGAGGTAGGTGAGGCTGTCGTCCACCGCCAGCAGGCGCTTGGGGCCCAGGAGGCTCGGGACCGCCTCGGGCTCGCTCGCCGGGCTGTGACGCAAGAGGGCCGCCAGACGGGCCAGGATGACCCCGAGGTCCTCGCTCTTGCGCACGAACGCGTCCGCCCCGGCCTCGAGCGACCGCAGCTCGTCGTCGGCCCCCTCGGCGGCCGTCAGGAGCAGGCACGGGGTCCTGCGCAGGGTCGTGTCAGACTTGAGCCTGCGCACCACCGTGGCCCCGTCGATCCCGGGCAAGACCCCGTCCACGATGATCGCGTCGGGCCGCACGGCGGCCACGAGCATGAGCCCCTCCTCGCCCGTTCCGGCCTCGTGCACCTCGTAGCCGGCCGCCTCCAGGGTGTCCTTGATCTGGTTTCGGTAGGTGACGCTGTCGTCGATCACCAGGACCCGGCGCCCCGGCTCGGCCCCGCGGGGCACCCTGGGCTGCACGAGGGTCTGGGCCCGGGCCACGACCTGTCGCAGGTCGTAGGGCTTGCCGACGTACTCGTCGGCCCCGGCTTTGATCCCGCGGGCCCGCCCTCGGATCTCGGCCTCGCTGGACAGGAGCAACACCGGGAGGTCCCGGGTCGCCTCGGTGCTCCTGAGCTCCTCCAGGAAGTCGAGGCCGTCCCCGTCGGGCAAGAGGATGTCGAGCACCACCAGCAAGAACGCATCGCCCCGCAGGGCCTCCCGGGCGCTGCGCAGGTCGGCGCAGAGCACGGTCTCGAAGCCCACCGCGTCGAGGGCCTCGCCGATGTCCATCCGGACCGTGAGGCTGTCGTCCACCACGAGGGCGCGCGGCTTCATGAGACCTACCTTACCCCTTCTGCGCGGCGGGCGAGGGCCACGAGGGCCGGCGCGACCTTGTCGAGGGGCAGGACCTGCTCGGCGGCCCCGAGGAGGATGGCCTCGCGGGGCATCCCAAAGACGACCGAGCTCGCCTCGTCTTGCGCGAGGGTCGTCCCGCCCGCCCGCCGGATCGCCAGGAGCCCCTCGGCCCCGTCGCGGCCCATCCCCGTCAACAGACACGCTGCGCACTCGGCCCCGAGCTCCTGGGCCAACGACAGAAAGAGCACGTCCACCGAGGGGCGACACGAGTGCCGCTCCGGGTCGTGGGTGAGACGAAACCTGCCCTGACGCAGCACGAGGTGGCTGTCAGGCGAGGCCATCCACACGCCCCCGTGCCCAAAGGCCGGGAGAGGGTCCCCGTCGGCCGCGTACGTGACACGCACGGGGCTCTGCCCGTCGAGCCACTCGGCGAAGGCCGGGGCGAAGAGCCTCCCGATGTGAATGACCAGGAGAATGGGGAGCGGGAAATCCGACGGCAGCCCGCGCATGATCTCGATCAGGGCCGCGGGTCCGCCCGTCGAGACCCCGAGGGCGATGGCCCGCAGCCGACCCGACCGGGGCGCAGGCGTCGGCCCGACGAGGGAGGATGACCCCACCCCGCGTGCGAGCTGTCCCAGCGAGCCGAGGCGGGCCCTGGGATGGGTGATGACCTTGATGCGGGCGATGAGCTTGACGGTCGAGACGAGCTTCCGCTCCCAGGCGTCGTCGAGCTCGTCGCCCCGCGGCTTGTCGAGCACGTCGAGGGCCCCGGCCGCGAGGGCCTCGTAGGTCTTGAAGAGCTCGCCCCGGTTGGTCGAGGCCGACACGATCAGGATCGGCGTCGGACAGTAGGCCATGATGTACTCCGTGGCCGCCAGGCCGCTCATCACGGGCAACATCATGTCCAGGGTGACCACATCGGGTCGAAGCTGCTGACAGAGCTCGATCCCGAGCCTGCCGTTGTCCGCCTCGCCCACAATCTCAATGCCTGGATCGAGGGAGAGCACTTCGATAATGCGTTTGCGTACCGTCAGGGAATCTTCTACGACAAGGACACGCGTCTTTGGCATGATCATCCCACCAGCCGTCGGATGATCTTCAACAGATGCCCCTGATCAAACTCACCCTTGACGATGTAGGCCTGGGCCCCGACTTTTTCTCCACGCTGCCGATCTTCAACGGCGTTTCGTGATGTCACCAGGATCGCGGGGATGTCACGCAGGACCGGGTCGGCGCGCACCTCGGTGACGAATCCGAATCCGTCCATGCCGGGCATCTCGACATCCACCACGAACAGGCTGTAGCGGCGCCCGCGGGCCTTTGCAAGGCCCTCCTCCGCCGAGACCGCGAGCTCGACCGCGTACCCGGCCGACTCCAGAATGCTCTGTTCGAGCATTCGGGTGGTCAGGGAGTCGTCCACCACCAGGACGGGAGCCCGTGGGGCGGCGGGGGCTTCGCGCCCGAGCTCGACCCCACGTTCGGCTGCGGCCACGAGGCCCCCCGGCTCGAGCACGAGCTGCGGATTGCCTTCGGCGTCCAGGGTGGCCCCTGCGATCACCGGGTCGGCCTCAAGGAGCCCGGGCAACGCGCGCATGATGACGGTGGCGGTCCCGAGGAGCCGGTCGACCCCTACGGCGGCCTCGCGGCCCGCGCCATGGACGACCACCGCCGACCAGACGCGTCGACGACGGCTCGTGGGGCCCGTGCGCCGGAGGGCCTTGTCGAGAGGCAGAAAGGGGATCACCCGGCCCTGATGCAAGATCGATTGCCCGCCCGCAGAGCACGCGATGTCCGCCTCATTGAGCCGCAGGGTCTGCCGTACGGCGTCGAGTGGGATCACCGCCGAGCCTCCGGCCACTTCGAGCACGAGTCCTTGCAACGAGGCGATGGAGACCGGGACATGGATCTCGACAGTGGCCCCGCTGCCCGGGACGCTCCGTAGAACAAACTCGCCCTTCAACCGCAGCGCGGTGGCCCGCACGACGTCCAGGCCGATCCCCCGGCCGGAGAGCTCGGTCAAGCGGGTCGAGGTCGTCAGGCCCCCCGCACGAAGCAGGGCGAGGACCTCGTCCACCCCGAGCGACCGGGCCGCAGACGGCGTGAGGAGCCCCCGGGTCACCGCCGCCGCCCGAACCGCCTCGACATCCACCCCCCGCCCGTCATCCTGGCAGACGAAGTAGACCCGGCCCCCGCGGCGTTCGACAGCGAGTCGCACCCGGCCTCCGGGGGGTTTGCCCGCAGCGGCCCGCTCGGACCCGGTCTCGATCCCGTGTACGACGGCGTTTCGAACCACGTGCATCAGGGCGTCGCGCAACGAGGCGAGCACGTGGGCGTCGAGATGAACATCCCCGCCCAGGGCCTCAAAATCGACGTGTTTGCCGATGGCCTCGGCGGCGTCTCGCACGGCCCGGTCGAGCAGCGGGAAGACGGTATGCGCGGGGATCAATCGAAGCCGGTGGGCGAGATCCTGCACTTCGCCGAGGCCGCCTTCGACGCGTTCGACATCGGTGGCGATCCCGCGCGCGAAACGTTCCAGCTCCGACCCCAGCTCTTCGGACAAGGCCCGAGCCCGCACGAGGGGGCTGGCCCCCGCGGCCCCGTTGTCCGCCGAACGGGGCACGAGCTGTTCGGACAAGAGCCGGGCCAGGGACCGCAGACGGTCGATCGCCACGAGGTCGCGGCGCACCGCCCCCACCTGCACCGTGGTCTCGCTGACGGCGCGGAGCAGGGCGTCCATCTCTCGCAGGTCGACCCTCAGCCTCTCGTATTGCTCCTCGGAAGGCGCGCTGACCGGACTCTTGACGCTCCCTGCATCGGCGGGCTCGATGGCCTGAAGGAGCGCCGAGATCTCATCAAACAACCGCAGCAGCTCGGTGGCCCTCTCCCCGGGCAGCGGCCCCGCCGTCGTCCGGTGGCTGGTCAAGACATCCTCGACCGCGTGAGCGTGCTCGGCGATCGCGGCCTGCTTGACCACCCGGGCGGCCCCCTTGAGGGTGTGGGCCAGGCGCAACAGTCGGGCGAGGTGCTCGGGCCCGCTGCCCCCCCGTTCGAGCTCGAGGACCCCCCGGGTGAGCCCCTCGATCAGCTCGCGGGCCTCGATCCGGAAGTACTTGTAGGGGTCCTTCGCCATCCGACTAGGCGCCCGCCTGCGGCTGGATCAGCCGGATCAGGTCGCGGGACAGGTCGGTGAGCTGCGACGCGGTCTGGAGGGTCTGGCTGGCGCTGGCTTCGGTCTCTCGGGTCGCCTGTGCGACGTTGGAGATGGCGATGTTGACCTGCTCGACCGCGGTGGCCTGTTGTTTGGTGCTGAGCTCGATCTCGCGGGCGGCCTCGGTGGTCGTGCTCACCGAGCTCACGATCTGCTTGAGGGCCACAGCCACCTCCGCAAACTGCCGCGTCCCGGCGTCGACGGCCTTGGTCCCGCCCTCGGTGGTCATCACCGTGGTGTTGACGGCGCTCCGGATCTCATCGATGAGCCCACGAATCTCCTTGGTCGACCCTCCGACGCGATCGGCCAGCTTCCGAATCTCGTCGGCCACGACCGCGAAACGTTTGCCCGCGTCGCCCGCCCCCGCGGCCTCGATCGTGGCGTTGATGGCGAGAATGTTGGTCTGCTCGGCGAGCTCGTTGATGATCTCGAGGATGCCCCCGATCTGTTGAGACTTCTTCCCGAGGTCGAGCATGTGAGCCACGATGAGATCGACCTGCTTCTTGATGGTCGCGATCGAGTCGCCGGTCCTGCCGACGGTGTTCTCCCCGGAGCGGGCGGTCTTGGCGGTGTCCTCGGCGATGTGGGCCACCCGTTGGGCGCTCTCGGCGATCTGCTTTGAGGTCGCCAGGAGCTCGTTGATGGTCGTAGAGATCTCGTTCATCGCCGTGGACTGCTCTTTGGCGCCGGAGGCCTGCTGGTTGGCCGCCGTCTGCAGCTCGGTCGACGAGCTCTGGACATGCTGCACCGCCGACCCGATCTGACGCCCGAGGGTCTGGGTCAGGATGAGGGCCACCGTGATGGCCAGAAAAACCGCCAACAGGAGCACCCCAATGAGCCCCGTCGTCACACGGCTGCTGAGCGCCGCCGCGTCGCGGGCCCCACCCTCCAGGAGCCGCTCCTCGTGTTGTACGAACTCCTGAATCCTCAGACGAAGCTCGTTCATCTTCGGCAGGGATCGCTCTTGGAAGGCTCGGCTCAGGGTCTCCGCGGTCGCGTCGGCCTGCTTCATCACGATGAGCTGCTCACACGCGGTCTGATGGGCGGCCTCGATGCGCTCGACCTCGTTGAGGATCCGCGTGCTCTCCGCATCCACGGCCCGCGTGCGGACGTTCCGCAGGGTTTGCAGAAACTGCTCTCGTGCCGTCCGGTGCCTCGCGAGAATTTCCGGGTCACGCAGAAGCATATAACCTCGAAGCGTCGAGGCCTTCCACTCTGCGCTCATTCTCAAATTGGCGGCGAGCGTCAAATTCCGAGCATCGACAGCCAGGATACGGTCTTTAATCTCCGAGACGCTCCTGAGAGAATAGATGGCGCCGACAGTTGTCAGCAACACGATGGCTACCATCAGGGCGAAGCCTGTGCCGATCTTCTGACCGAAGGTCCAAGAGCGTGCCATGGTTATTATTCCTTTTCTGGCCGCTGGGGTGCGCGGCGACTTCTGATGGATGCGACGACCAGAGAGACCGCGATGACAGGACGAACGCCCGCTTCGATCGCCGCCATTTCGTGGATGTACTGCCGGGGGCTCTGGCTCTTGTCATACAGATGAATCGCGGATTTTTCCAGCCGCTTGTGACCTTCAAACTCAGAGAAGCCGAAACCGATGGGTTCGTCCGTACCGCAGACGATCATCCACACGGCGGAGTCGGCGTCCACGCCGTAACCGAGCCAGGACGACAGCCCAAACACGGGAACGATCTCCCCCCGAATCCCAACGAGCCCCAGAAGACCCGGGGCCTCGGCGGGAACAGGGATGATCGTACGTTTGGCGAGAATCCCCATGATGTCTCGCATACGAATCGCATAGGGATCGCCCGCGATGCGAACTAGGAGGAGGTCTTCCCACTCCTCGGACGTGGGCACCGGAGGCGAGGCAAACGTACGATCGAACTCCCGACGGAGTTTGTTCGCCCGGCTCTCTTTTGGCGCCTCTTCGGTCATCGGTCGCCTCCGACCATACGCAGCTCGGTGCGGCACAGGGCGAGGAGGGCGTCTCGGGAGAAGCCCCCGCCAAAGAGGAGAAGACGCGAGGCGTCTTCGCGCGCGAGGAGCGCGAGGGCTTGAGAGAGCTCGTGTCGGGCGGTGGCCTCGTCGCCGAGGCGTCGGGCCATCAGCCCCAGGTGCAGGTGAGGCATGGCGAAGCCCCCATCGAGGTAGACGGCCGTCTGGTCGTGTTCGATGGCTCCGGTCGGGTCTGCGGCGTGTTCGCGGCAGAGGGCCATCACATAGTGGGCCCCGGCGTTGAGCTCGTCGAGGGCGAGGAGCCGTACACAGACCGCCTCGGCCTCCTTGAGATCGCCGCTGTTGGTGAGCAGCACGGCCCTCAACAAGAGGGCGTCAGGCTCCACCCGAGAGTCGGGCGGCAACGCCGAGAGCAGGGCCAGGGCATCGGAGAAGCGCTCTTGTCGCATAGCCTCGAGCACGAGCCCCAGATCCCACAACCGGATCGCCGGGGGCGAGACCGCCGTGGAGACCAGGGGGGTCTCCGCCGGGCTCCGGGTGGGCCTTCCGGCGAGCTCGGCGATGCGCTCAGAAGCCTGCTGGATCGCCCCCACCCAGGACGTAGCCGCCTCGACCACCGCAGGGAGGGCGTCGGCGATCGGGTCAATCGGCCAGACAGAAGCCGGGGTCGGACGGGTCGGAGCCCCAGGGGCCTCACGTTTTTGATAGTAGAAGGTATCGTGGGTATGGCACAGATGAAAATTCTGAGACATTCCACGAAGTGTCTCGGCATGTCCGAGAAAAAAGTATCCGCCCGGAGCCAACGAACGACCGACCCGGTTCACAATATCCCGCATGACCTCCGCGCCAAAATACATCATCACATTACGACACAAGACAAAATCATAAATCCCGGGCTGCCACAAAATGGGATCATCTTCGACGAGGTTTTTCTCCTCGAATGCCACCATCCCCTTGACCGCCGGGTCGAGCACGAAGTCACTGCCTTCTACGCGAAAATAGCTCCGACGCGTGTCTTCGGGCGTCGCCCGCAACGACCAGGACGAGTATCGGGCCTGGGCGGCCCGGGCCAGCATCAACGGGCTCACGTCGACGCCGACGATCTTTACGTCCCAACGTTCGAGATCGGGCAGGGCCTCGCGCACGAGGATGGCCAGGGAGTACGGCTCTTCTCCCGAGGCGCATCCCGCCGAGAGGATACGGAGTCGCCTCTCTTGTGCTCTGCTGCGAATACGATCAGGAAGGACGTGCTCTTTCAGGGCCCGGAAATTGTCCGCGTTGCGAAAAAAGTATGTCTCATTGACGGTGAGCTGTTCGGCCAGGGCTCGAACTTCATCGGAGTTGCTCGACGACGTCGTGATACGTTCGACGTAGACCTCTGCTCGGGGGGCGCCGGTGGCCTCCATCCGTTGGCGCAAGACATCGGCGAGGTAGTCGAGCTTACTGTCGTCGTACTGGAGCCCGAAGCGACGCGTGACTACGGCGCGAAACCGCTCGACGTCGGCACGGTTGAAGGGCATCACTGCGCTTCCATCGACGTTGCGAGAGCTCCCCATACCTCGTCCGGAACGAGGCGCGTCGCACGAAGCACGACCAGAAGGGTTTCATCCAGCGTGCCGATCGACTCGACAATATCCGGGCCGGTGTCTCGCAAAAGGGGCGGAAGGTCTTGCAACTGTGCGCGTCGGAGTGTGCGGAGGCCCACCACGCTGTCGACCGCGAGGGCGAATCGCCGGTCGTCGACTTTGACCGTAACAAACCTTGTGCAGACAGCCCCGGTCCCGCCGCCGTCAAGGAGCGCGTGGAGGTCGACCACGGGAATCGGCATACCACGAATCACCGAGATCCCTTGAATGAAAGCGGGTGTACCCACAAGGTGCTCGATCGGGAGGGGGCGCATCGTCTCTACCACGTGGCCTACCGGGATGGCGCACACCCGTGCACCCACCGTCACCACCAGCGCCAGGGCTGTGTTGGAGCGCTCGATCGTCCTCACCTCGTCATGGCACAACACCCCTGATGGCATGCGATGTCAAGCTCTATCTCGGGCGTGGCCGAGGGGGTCTGCTTTCGACCGGCCTGATTGTGGGGCATGCACGCCCTGCGTAATCCAGGCAAAGTGCGGAGAATATGCGCTCACTCAGCAGGTCCCGACCCGTCCGGGCTGCCCACCGCCCGGGACCAAAGGCCGCGACGGGTGTGATCCGGGGAGCCGCGCTTTGGGCGCCCCCGACACGCCGACGCGCCGCCCTACTCCGTGACGTGGCGGAAGCTCAGGGCCGCCCGCACGGACAGGGGCAGCACGGGGAGCTCCGAGCGGGGTAGGAGGTAGGTCGACAGGGCGAACAGGTCGCCGAAGACTTTGTGTCGGTCGGCCGTGGCCTTGAGGTACTCGTGCCCCGAGGTGCCCCCGGTGCCCACCTTCGACCCGATCATCCGCGACACCATCAGGGCGTGGCGGTACCGCCAGGTGGTGAGGCCCTCGTCGATGTCCATCAGGCTCGTGAGGAACCGAAACGGCAGGTGCAGGATGGGCTCGTCGCGGTAGAGGTTGACGAAGAGGGCCGCGAGGAATGCCCGATGAGACAGGGTCCGGTGCCCCGCGTCGCGCAGGGTCTCGTACTTCGCCGGGTCGAAGAGGGTGTCGAAGTGCTCGCGGTTCTGCACGAGTTGGGCTTCCTGGACGGCGCGCCCGGCGGCGTCGAGCATGGGGTTGTGGGCGATGATGTCGGCCTCGCGCTCCAGCATCCGGTCGACGGCGAGGCGGTAGGCGGCCCAGAAGTCCCAGCCCTCGAGCTCCAGGAAGGGGGTCCGCCCGAGCCAGGCGTCGACCCGGGTGCGCAGGGAGGGGATCTCCGTGCTGGCCTCGACCCGCTCCCGGTCGTCGCCCGAGAGGCGCGAGGTGTAGGCCGCCCCGTGGATGGTCATGCGGGTGCGGGCGTCGAGACCCAGGAGGTTCTCAATCAGACGAAACTGGGCGCTCTGGAAGCCCGAGGCGGGCACGAGGAGGTCGCGGAAGTCGAGGAAGTCCAAGGGGGTCATGGTCTCCAGGACGTCAACCTGGTGAACCATCAGCTTCGTGATGGCCACCACCCGCTCGAGGTGGGCCACGAAGCGGCCGAGGTCGCGCTCGTGGACGACCTCGCCCCCGAGGCCCATCAGCACCGCGTCGAGCTCCAGGAGCACCTGCTTGAACCACAGCTCGTACGTCTGGTGCACGATGATGAAGAGGTACTCATCGCGCAGGGGGGTGCCCTGCTTGCCGCTCTCCGGCTGCTGGAGGCTCAGGAGCTCGGGCAGGCGGAGGTAGTCGCTGTAATAGATGGGCTGTCGGGCCATAGGGGTCGCTCACGATCCGTCGGGGCCGCCGCCGGGGTGGGGAACACCCTCCCGGGACGGCCTTCGGGTATACCAGGGAACCTCTCCCACCATGGCCACCCGTCGACCCGAATCAAACCCCTCCGTCGAGGCCCTCCGCGAGGCCGTCCTGGCCGAGATGTTGGCCGAGCCCTCCCCCTTCGACGAGCTCCCCGACGAGCCCGAGGCCGTCTCCCTCTCCGAAGAGGTCGAGGGGGGCGAAGGGCCCGCGTCCCCACGGGTTCGTAAGCCCAGGGTCCTCGACCCGGCCGTGGCGGGGCTGTTCGAGGCCCCCGACGAGGGCACGGTCGAGCGGGTCGCCGAGGCCCATCGGTGCTGGCGCGAGGCCACCCAACGGGAGGCCCCGTCGGTCGAGCGCCTCGCGGCCCCGGGGGTCATCGACCGCATCGACGTGGACGAGACCTCGGGTTACCTCGCCGTCGTGACCGGGGAGGACACGTATCGGGCCTTTGTTCCGCGGGAGCAGGTGGCGGTGTTGGTGGCCCTGATGCTGCGGCGCCGGGTGCCCGAGGTGACCGCCCGCCTGGCCGAGGGCCCCGGGTCGCTGGCCCCGCGGGCGTCCTGAGGGGCCCTGTCAGTCAGCGCACCGGCGGCGGGAACCGCAGGTTGCGCAGGAGGATGTCGCGGAGCCAGCCCTGGAGCTGCGACAGCTCGTCCTCGGTCGAGCGCATCCGGGCCACGAAGTGCCGACGGCCGCTCGGCACGACGAAGACCGCGGCGGTGTTCATCCCCTCGGCGTCGCGGCCGCGCTGGTCGACCCAGTAGCCCGCCGTGCCGTTGATCTCGTCGTCGCCGAGGGCCCGCGGGGCATTGGTGGCCGTGCCCAACGCTGGCAGGGTCCGGGCCCCCGGGGCGAGGGCCGCAAACTCCGCGCTGGTCGCGGCCGGGGCCGGACGCTGGACCTCGAAGACCTCCAGGCGCTCGCTGTGCACGGCGTGGGTGTAGCCCTCGCGGCGCAGGGTGGCGGTGCGCTCCTGGCCCTCCAGCTCCCAGCCGCCGGGGCCCATGTCAAAGCTGTAACTCGGCCGCACCGGTCGGGCGCACCCCACCGCGGCGCCGAGCGACAGGACCAACAGCAATCGCACAAAGTCTCGGGGCGTGGACATGGTGGCAAACCCTCTCCCCGGGACGGGTATCCCATTGCCGCCGCCCGCGTCCATTTCACCGCCACCCGACCGCCTCCCCCGATCGCCCGCGGCCCTCCCTCCTCCGATCCCGTTCGGGCATTCGCGCCGGCTGCGTTACCCTCTACGACGTCCTCCCGGTCGCAGTCAGGGCTCACCCGCCGTCCATGCCCCCCGTGCACGCCCTCCTCCAACGATTCACCCTCGGTCCGATGGTCGGCAGCGGCGGCTCGGCCGAGGTCTTCCGGGCCACCGACTCCCAGACCGGCCGCACCGTGGCCCTCAAACGCTGGAGGGCCCTGTCCGACGACCCCGTGGCCCGGGCCCGGTTTGAGCGCGAGGCCCGCATCCTCGCCGACCTCGATCACCCCCACGTCGTGCGGTACATCGCCCACGACACCGACCCCGAGGGCAGGCTCTGCCTCGTCACCGAGTGGCTCGAGGGCGAGACCGTCGAGGACCTCATGGCCCGCGGCCGGCTCAACGACTGGACCGCCCTGCGCATCGTACAAGAGGCCGCCTCGGGCCTCGCGGCCCTGCACACCGCGGGGGTCGTGCACCGCGACGTGAAGCCCGCCAACCTCTTCCTCGCGGGCTGCGACGACGGGGTGATCGTGAAGGTCATCGACCTCGGCATCGCCGTCGGGCGCGACGACCTCACCCTCACGGCCGAAGACGCCGTGGTGGGCTCGCCCGTGTACGTCTCGCCCGAGCAGCTCCGGGGCGAGGAGCCCTCGCCCGCCACGGACGTGTACGCCCTGTCCCTCGTGTTCTACGAGCTCCTCACGGGCGACCGACCCTACGCGGGGGGCGACACCATGACCCTGCTCCGGGGCATCCTCCAGGACGCCCCGCGCCCCCTGCGGGCCACCCGCCCCGACCTGCCCCTCAGCCTCGAAGACCTGCTCCTGCGCAGCATGGACAAACAACCCGGGCGACGTCCCCGCCGGGTCACCGACTTCGCCGACGAGGCCGCCACCATCCTTCAGGGGGTCACCACCCACCCCGACGGGGTGCCCGCGGCCACCCTCCTCGGCCGCGGCGAGCAGCGGGTCCGGGTCCTGGTCGTGGGTCGCACCGCGGCCAACGCCTCGCCCCTCGCCGGGCCCCGCCTGGAGGCCGCCCTCGAGGCCCACGGGGCCCGCGTCGAGCGCGAGGGCGAGCGCGGACTGCGGGGGGTCTTCGGCGACCAGCGCCTCCACGGCGACGAGGCCCCCCGGGCCGCGCGGGCCGCCCTCGCCGCGCGCGGAAAGGGCCTGCGCATCGTGGTGGTCTCGGGCCCCACCACCCGCACCGCCGACGGGCTCGACGGAGAGTGCGTACGCCGGGCCGCCGCCCTCCTCGGGACCACCGACGAGGGCCAGATCCGCATCGACGAGCCCACCGCCGTGCTCCTGGCCCAACGCTTCGAGCTCGCGGCCGACGCCCGGGGGGCCACCCTCTACCGCGAGTCCCCCGAGACCCCGTGGGTGCCCGCCCGGCGCGACGACACCCAGGCCCACGACCCGCCCGGGCGCGAGCGCGAGGTCGAGATGCTCGCGGGCCTCCTGCAAGACACCTGGCAGCAGCGGGCCCCGCGCCTCGTCGTGCTCTGGGGCGACGCGGGCATCGGAAAGACCCGGGTGGCCCAGGCCGTCATCGCCCAACTCGGGGGCCTCGCCGCCGCCGAAGACCCGCGCCACGCCCCGGGGTTTCTCACCCTCCGCGGCGACCCCCTGCTGGCCAGCACCCCCTACGGGGCCGTACGCCGGGCTGTCCGGGCGCAGTGCGGGATCGTCGAGGGCGACCCCCCCGACCGACAGAGGGCCCGGGCCACCCGCGCCCTGGAGGCCATCCCCGGGGCCCCCTCCATCGAGCACATCCTGGAGCTCGCCCGCATCCCCGCGGCCGCCCCTGCCCGGTCCCGTCAGACGCCCCCCGAGCCCGAGGCCGAACGGCCCCGCGACCGCACCCGGGCCACCGTGCTCGAGCTCCTCCGGGCGGCCTGCCTCCGCGGCCCGCAGCTCATGGTCCTCGAAGACCTCCACTGGCTCGACGAGACCACTTGCGAGCTCTGCGCCACCCTCGTCGACGCCCTCTGGGACCTGCCCTTCGGGGTCCTGGCCCTCGGCCGCCCCGAGCCCGGCCTCCTCCAGCGGGCCGAGCGCCTCTGGAGCACCCTGCCCCGCACCGACCTGCGCCTCGGCCCCCTGCCCCACGCCATCGCCCTGGCCCTCGCCCACGAGGCCCTCCCCAGCGACCGCGACGGGGCCCTGCGGGCCTCCCTGGTGGCTCGGGCCGAGGGCAACCCCCTCTTCCTCGACGAGCTCCTGCGGGCCGCCCAAAGCGGCTCCCTCGGGCCCGTGCGGGCCAGCGCCGAGGTGGTCCTGCCGGTGGCGGCCCAGGCCGCGGTGCAGCTCCGCCTCGACGCCCTCGACAGCGAGGCCCGGCGGGTGGCCCGGACCGCGAGCGTCTACGGCGTGACCTTCTGGCGCCGGGGCCTCGAGGCCCTCCTCGGGGCCACGCCCGCCTCGGGGGTCGACCGGGCCCTGCGCGACCTGGAGTCCCAGGGGTTTCTCGCGCCGAGCCCGGCCTCGCGCATCGTGGCCACGGCCGAGTACGCCTTCCGACACACCCTGGCCCGCGACGCGGCCTATGCCACCCTCCTGGAGTCCGACCGACGCGAGCTGCACAGCCGGGCCGCCGACTGGCTGGAGGGAGCCCAGGCCGCCTCGTCGGCCACCCTGGCCCAACACCACGACCTCGCCGGGCAGAGGGTCCAGGCCCTGGGGCACTGGGTCCGGGCCGGGCGCGAGGCCCTGCACGACCAGGCCTTCGACGCCGCCCGCACCTACGCCACCCGGGCCCTGGCCCGCGACCCCGACCCCGACGTCCGCCGCGAGATCCTCTGCATCCGGGCCGACGCCTCGTTCGCCCTGGCCGACGCCTCCACGGCCCTCGACGACGCCCGGGCCGCCGAGTCGGTCCCCAACGCCCCCCCCGCCGCCCGGCTCCGGGTGGCCCTCTGCGTGGCCCAGGGCCAGTCGCTCCAGGGGCGCCTCGACGCGGCCCTCGGGACCCTCCGCAGCGCCCGGGCCAGCGCCCACCCCGCCCGCTCCCCCGGCGGGGTCTCCCCGCGTCTATGGGCCCTGGCCACCCTCCGCCAGGCCGCGGTGAGCATCGCCCGGGGCGACCCCGAGGCGGGCCTCGACGCCATCCGCGAGACCCTCGACGGCTTGCAGAGCTCCGCCGCGGGCGACGCCGTGCGGGCCCTGGCCGACACCCTCCGGGCCGAGGCCCTCACCGCCCTCGACGCCCTCGACGCGGCCCTGGAAGCCGCAGGGGAGGCCCTCGACCGGGCCCGGCGAGACGGAGACATCCCGGCCTCGCTCCACGCCGCCGTGGCCGAGGGGGTGGTCCTCGTGCGGCTCGGCGACCACGAGGGGGCCGTCTCCCGGCTCGACGGGGCCCGGCAGGAGGCCCTGCGGGCGGGCCTCGTGCGCGAAGAGATCGCGGCCTGCCAGTGGCTCGGGCTCGCCCAGAGCCGGGCCGGGGCGGACGAGGCGGGCCTCGGGGCGATCGAACACGCCCGGAGCCTCGCGGAGCGGCGGGGCCTCCTGGGAGCGGCCTTCTCGGCCCGGGTCTTCGCGGGCTGGGTGGCGGCCACCACCGAACGCCCCGGGGACCTCGAGTCCCACCTCGCCTGGTGCTCGGCCGAGGCCGACCCCCGGGGGGCCGATCCGTCGGCCTCGGCGATGGGGCGGGCCGTGCACGCGGCCCTCCTCTTGCGGGCCCGCAACGGCGAAGGGGCCCTGAGCCTGGCCGAGTCGGCGGTGACCTCTCTCAGCACAGGGCTGCGGCTGCGCGAGGGCGAGGCCCTGGCCCGCTGGACCTTCGCCGAGGCCCTGCGCCGGGCGGGGCGCATCGAGCACGCCCGGGCCGAGGCCCAGACCCTGCGCAGCCGACTCCACGCCCACGCCGAGGCCATCGGGGACCCCACCCGTCGGGTCCGTTTCCTGCGGGCCGTGCCCGAGCATCAGCTCCTGGTCACCCTCGAGAGAGCCCTCAAGGGCGGCTGAATCGCACGAGGTTGCTGTCTTCGGGCGTTCCGGGCGGATATGATCCGGTCCCATGCGGCGCACAATCGGGTGGGTGGGCTTGGGGTTGCTGGCCCAGTGCGGCGGGTCCGATCGGCCGATCCCCTTCGACCCCTTCGCCCGGGACAGCGGACCGCCCATCCCCGCCGAGGTCTGCACCCTCGCGGGGGTGTCGTGCGACGGGCAGACCCCGTACCGCTGCGTCGGGGGAAGCCGTCAGCCCCTCGACCCGTGCGGGGGAGACCGCCCGTTTTGTGTGACGGGTCTCTGCGTGGCCTGCCCGCCTGCGGCCGTACGGTGCAGCCCCCTCGACCCCGCCCAACCCGAACGATGCCGCGACGACGGAAGCGGGTGGGTGTCCCTGCCGGCCTGCAACGCCGCCGCCCGGGAGCGCTGCACCGACGGCCGCTGCGGCGACCCCTGCGCCGTGCCCGACGGGGCCCGGGGTTACCTCGGCTGCGAGTACTGGGCGACCCAGACCCCCAACAGCCAGCTCGACGCGTCGTTCCCGTTCGCGGTGGCCCTGGCCAACCCGCAGTCGTTCGAGGTGTCGGTGCGGATCTCGGGCGGAGGCCTCAGCACCCCCCTGACCGAGACCCTCGGGCCGGGGGCTGTCCGGGCCGTACGTCTTCCCTGGGTGCGGGCCCTCGTGCAGACCTCGGCCCAGAACCAGGGCTGCCTCGAGGGCAACCGCTGCCCGGGGTATCCCCCCGCCCGCTCGGCCACGGTCGTCGGCGGGGCCTACCACATCGAGGCCACGGCCCCGGTCGGGGCGTACCAGTTCAATCCCCTGACCTTCGAGCGCGACGGGTCCTACCACTCGTACACCAACGACGCCTCGCTCCTGCTCTCGCGCCGGGCCCTCACGCAACGGTACCTCGTGCTCACGGCCCCCAACTGGACCCCCGCCCCGGGCGTCACCCTCGGGGGCTTCCTCGCCGTCACCGCGGTGCAGGGCGAGACGACCTCGGTCACGGTGACCCTCCCCCGCAACGCCGGGGTCCCCGGCGAGACCGAGACCGTCCAGCGCGACAACCTCACCCCCGGCGACGTCTTCGTGCTCGTGGGCGGAACGGCCGGCGACCTCAGCGGGGCCCTCGTCGAGGCCAGCGCCCCGGTGGCGGTGTTCGCCGGCCACGACTGCACCAACGTCCCGCAGGGACGGGCCGCCTGCGACCACCTGGAGGAGCAGGTCCCCCCCATGGAGACCCTCGGCCGCGACTTCGTGGTGACCCCCCTCGTCGACCGGCCCAACAACCCCACGGTCGTGCGGGTGGTGTCGCCCTTCGCGGGGGCTACCCTGCGCTTCGACCCGCCCTCGGTCCGGCCCGCGGTCGCGCTCGGGGCCCGGGAGGTCCTGCAGTTTGAGACCACCCGCGCGTTTCGGATGTCCTCCTCGCGGCCCGTCCTCGTGGCCCAGTTTATGACGGGCCAGGGGACCGACGCCCTCAGCGGGGCGGGCGATCCGGCCATGGTCTACGAGGTCCCGTCGCAGCAGTTTCGCGACCGCTACGACCTCTTCGTGCCCGACACCTACACCCGCAGTTTCCTCGGGGTGGTCGTCCCGCGTGGTTCGAGGGCCCTGCTCGACGGGACCCCCCTGGCGGGTGATCGCACCACCGTGGGCCCGTGGGATATCCTCTCCGCCCCCGTCCCCGCCGGGGCCCACCAGCTCCGCACGGCCGAAGGGGTCCCCCTCGGCGTGAAGGTCTACGGGACCGCCCGTTTTACGTCGTACATGTACCCCGGCGGCCTCGACCTGCAGCTCCTTCCCCCAGGATGACCCCAATGCCGCAATCCCCCTGGACCGACGTCGGCCCCCTCGAAGCCCTCCCCCTCGAAGCTCCTGCCTTGCGCGTCCTCGACGGGAACCGCGTGGTCCTCGTGCGCCTCCCCGACGACGCCGTGCACGCCGTCGACGACCAATGCCCCCACGAGGGATACCCCCTGTCCAAGGGAACCCTCCAGGGCTGCGTCCTCACCTGCCTCTGGCACAACTTCAAGTTCGACGTCCGCACGGGGCACTGCCTCAAGGGCGACGAGGCCGTGCGCTTGTACCCGACCCGGGTCGTCGACGGGGCCGTCCAGGTCGACCTCACGCCCCCGCCCCCCGAGGCCGCCATCGCCCGGTCCCGACGCAGCCTCGCCGAGGCCCTGCGCACGCCCCGCGTGGGACAGGCCCTGCGCGACGTCGCCCGCCTCCTGCACCTCGGGGTCCCCGCGACCGACCTCGCCGCAGCCCTCGCCGCCGACGACGCCGAACGGGCCGAGTACGGCACGACCCACGTCCTCGCCGTGCTCGCCGTGCTCCTGGAGTCCCTGCCCGCGGAGCCCCCGTTGGCCGCCGTGGCCCCCCTCGGGCTCGCGGTGGAGCTCCTCGCCGAAGCCCACCCGGGACGAAGCCCGCGCACCCCGCGGCCCTCCATCGACCCCGGCGACGACTTCGACGCGGCGGGAGAGCGCCTTCGGGCCGCCGTCGAGGCCGAACGGGTCGACGAGGCCCTCGGGCTCGTGCAAGGGGCCTGCGCCCGGGGGTGGTCGCGACGGATTCCCGGGTCGTGGTTTCTCCCCCTGGTGGCCGACCACTTCCTCGACTTCGGACATGCCCTCCTTTACGCCGTGCACGTCGAAGACCTCCTCGACCGCGTGGGCTGGCACCACGCCCCGGCCATCCTCCCGGGGCTCGTGCTCCGCATCGTCCACGGGACACGCGAGGACACCCTCCCGACCTGGCGATGGTTCACCACGCGGCTCGGGGCTCTCGAGCCCGAGCTCGCCGCCCTGCGGGCCGTCCCGGGCACCGTCCCCGTCGCCCCCGAGGCCCTCGTGACCGCCCTCCTCGACGGCCCCCGCGAGGCCGCCGTCACCGCCCCCCTGGAGGCCCTCCGGGCTGGGGTCACCCTCGAGGCCGTGATGGACGCCATCGTCTACGTGGCCTCCGAGCGCATCCTCCGCTTCGACCCCGCCCACGACCCCGACGACCACGTCCAGGAGGGCTGGCTCGACGTGACCCACACCCTCACCTTCGCCCGCGGGGTCCGGCTCGCCCTCGGCCGCTGGCCCCACCCCCGGGCCCTGCGCCTGCTCTTCCAGGCCGCCCGCTTCGCCCACCACGCCCGCAACCTCGATGCCCCGGGAGGGCTCGTCCTGCCCCCGCCCGACCCCGCGGCCACCCTCGACGACCTGGCCTCCGCCTTGAGGCGCCACGACCCCTCCGCGGCCCTCTCCGCGGCCCAGGGATACCTCGCCGCGGGAGGTCCCATGGACCCCCTCCGTGCCCTCCTCCTGGGCCACGCCACGGCCGACACCTCGGCCACCCGCCCCATCTTCGCGGCCCACCTCCTCAAGACCGTCGCCGCGGCCCTCGCCGAGACCGAGGCCCTGCCCGAGGGACCCCGCCGAACGCTCCCCCTCCTCGCCGCGGTGCGCCTCCTCGCGAGCTCCCTACGCGAGCGTCAGACCACCCGCCTCGCCCACGAGGCCATCCAGCTCGTCGCCCACGGGAAGGTCCCGCGGACCCTCACCTGAAGCGCAGGTTGTCGAGCTGAACAGCCTCCGGGCCCTGCCAGGGATCGGGGCGCAGGGTGGCCTGGAGGTCTACCCTGGCCCCAGTGGGGGGAAGGGCCCCGCGGGCCTGGAGGCCAAGCCCGTCGCGTACGAAGGCCCCCACAAAGCGCCGCCCGAGCCCGAACGACACCCGCAGATGCCCTTCGCCCACCGGCCGGGCGTCGCAGAGCTTCGCCTCGGGGACCCACACCCGCACCTCGGGGTTGCCCTCCCCGATGGGGTCGAGGAGCCCGAGGTCGTGGGCCAGCCCCGGCACGAGGTCGCCCTCGGAGAGCACAGCCTCGGCCTCGGCTTCGGCCATCTCGGCGCGGGGGGCCCCCGCCACGGCGTCGGCGAACGCGGCCCGCAAGGCCTCGACCCGCCCACGAGACACCGACAACCCCGCGGCCCCGTCGTGTCCCCCGTACTTCACCAGGAGGTCGCGGCAGGCATGAACCGCGTCGTACAGACGCACCCCCCGCGGAGCCCGGACCGACCCCACCCCGTGGTCGCCGTCGAGGGCGATGACGACCACGGCCACCCCGAGCTGGTCGACGAGGCGGGCCGCGACGATCCCGCCCATCCCCTCGTGCCAGCCGTCTCCCGCGAGCACGATCCCCGCGGGGAGGGCCTCGCCGTACACCGCCCTCACCTGGGCCAGGGCGGCAGTGACCAGGGCCGCGGAGATCTCTTTGCGTTTTGTGTTGGCCGCGGCGAGCTCGGCGGCGGCCTCGGCGGCCTCGTCGTCGCGGTCGGCCAGGAGGAGGCGCAGGGTGGGGGCCGGAGACCCGAGGCGCCCCGGGGCGTTGATCATCGGGGCGAGGGAGAATCCCACGTCGCGGGCCGTGATGCGGTGCTTGAGCCGGGCC
The DNA here is from genome assembly GCA_964447205.1 of uncultured Myxococcaceae bacterium. Lineage (GTDB taxonomy): Bacteria > Myxococcota_A > Polyangia > Polyangiales > JAEUKH01. Next base: position 22,649 of record CAYUSB010000049.1, on the reverse strand, counting down.
TCGCGCACGAGGGCCTTCACCCCGGGGCTGGCGAGGCCGTCGGCGATGCGCCCGAGGCCTGCCCGCACGAGGACGCGGTTGTCCCCGACGAGGGGGGCCACGTCGGCGATGGTGCCCAGGGCCACGAGGTCGAGGAAGGGGCGCAGGTCGAGGGCCGCCCCGAGCCGGGCCCGCAGGGCCGCCGCGGTGGAGAAGGCCAGGCCCACGCTCGCCAGGTGTTTGAAGGCAAACCCGCACCCGGGCCGGTGGGGATTGAGGAAGGCGAGGGCGGGCAGCGGGGCCTCGGGGACCTTGTGGTGGTCGATGACGATGGCGTCGAGCCCGGCGGCCTGGGCCCGGGCGAGCCGGGGGTGATCGCTCGTGCCGCAGTCGAGGGTGACCAGGAGCTGCGGGCTCGAGGCCAGGACCCGGTCGAGGGCCGCGTCGGACAGGCCGTAGCCCCCGTCGAAGCGCGAGGCCGAGGAGGCCACCACCTCGGCCCCGAGGGCGCGCAGGACGCGGGTGAGGAGGGCCGCGGAGGTGAGGCCGTCGACGTCGTAGTCGCCGAACACGGCGATGCGCTGGCGGCGGCGTACGGCGTGGGCGAGGCGGTCGGCGGCGAGGTCGCGGTCGGCCATGGCCTCGGGCCGGGTGAGCTCGGCGAGGCGGGGGTGCAGGAAGGCCCGGGCGGAGGCGGGGTCGGCGAGGCCCCGGCCCACCAGGACCTGGGCCACGAGGGGGTGGACGGGCACCGCCCGCACGAGGTGCTGGGCGAGGGCCTCGGGAGCTGGGGGGCGTCGGAGGGCGGAGGGGTGGGTCATGGAGGCGGAGACAGGGCTCCGCGGGAGAAACTTACTTCAAGCGCCCGCGGACGTCTCATTTCCGGCGTCGGTCGCAGTGACCGTGATGGCCGGTTCCGTGTGGAAGAATCGGCTGTCGATCCACTCGGTGAAGGGGGCGGCGACATAGATGGACGAGTACGTCCCGGCGAGGATCCCGATGATCATGGCCCAGGCGAAGTCGGCGATGACCCCGGCGCCGAAGATGACGAAGGTGGAGATCGACAGGACCACCGTGAGGGACGTGAGGAGGGTGCGGGAGAGCATCTCGCTCACGCTCACGTTGATCACTTCCAACATACGTTTTGACTTGCGTTTCGCGAGGTTTTCGCGAATGCGGTCGAAAACGATGACGGTGTCGTTCATCGAGTAGCCGACCACAGTGAGGAGGGCCGCCACGGTGGAGATGGTGACCTCCTTGCGGGTGATCACGAAGAAGCCCAACACCACGAAGCAGTCGTGGAGGAGGGCCAGGATGCCTCCCGGGGCAAACCGCAGGTCGAAGCGGAACGCCACGTAGATCATGATGAACACGAGGCTGTAGCCCACGGCCTTGATGGCCGCCATCCGCAGCTCGCGGCCCGCCTTGGGCGACACCCACACGCTCGCGTTGAGGCGCCCGCTGACCCCGACCCCGCCGTCGGCAGTGGGCCCGACGAGGCGGCGGAAGATCTGGTCGCCGATGCCGACGAGGGGCACCTGCCAGCGGCGCTCGTCGCGGGTGCCCGCCTGTTGGGCGGTGTCGCCGCGTACGTTGGCCCCGGCCTCGCGCAGGAGGGTGGCCACCCGGCGCGCGTCAGCCGTGCCCCCGTTGAACTGCACCACCAGGTGATCGCCGCCCGGGGACAGGCGGAAGTCACCGAGGGTCCCGTCGGTCTCAGCGTGGCCCTGGAGGTTTTGCGTGAGCCGGGTGCGAATCGAATCGCGGGCCTGGTCAGACAGGGCCGAGGTCTTCTCGACCCGCACGATATATTCGTTGGCCCGGGAGGTCGAGGGGACCACCTCGGGGTGCTCGTGCCCCATGCGCTCCAGGGACTGACGCAGAACGCTGGTGGAGACGGGGCCGTCGAACTGCACCGTCAGCTCGGTCCCGCCCAGAAAGTCGATGCCGTACCGCGGCCCGGGCTTCACCAGGAGCACCGCGGAGATCAAGGTGAGGGCGATCGACAGAGCAAACCAGTACTTCCGGATGCTCATGAAGTCGTACACACGACCTGCTTCGAGAAACTTCATCGCCGTCGCCGTCCTACTGCAAGAGCTTCTTGACGCGGAGTCCGCGCACGAGCCAGTCGAACACCACGCGGGTCGCGAAGACCCCCGTGAAGAGGTTGGCGATCACGCCGATGAGGAGGGTCACCGCGAAGCCCTTGACGGGCCCGGTGCCGTACTGCAGCAGCACCACGCCCGAGATGAGGGTGGTGATGTGACCGTCGAAGATGGCCGAGAAGGCGTGGTTGTACCCAGCCTCGACGGCGAGGCGGAGCTTCTTGCCCGCCCGGAGCTCTTCCTTGATGCGCTCGTTGATGAGCACGTTGTTGTCGACGCTCATGCCCACCGTCAGGGCGAGGCCCGCGAGGCCCGGCAGCGTGATGGTGGCCCCGAAGAGGGCGAGGATGGAGAGCTGGAGGAAGAGGTTGACCAGCACGGCCCCGTTGGCGATGAGCCCCGCCCAGCCGTAGTACACGGTCATAAACAGCAGCACGAGGCCGATGCCCGCGACCATGGCGTTGCGGGCCGACTTGATGGTGTCCGAGCCCAGGGTGGGGCCGATGTAGCTCCGGGTGCCCTCGGACAGGGGGGCCGGCAGGGCCCCGGCCCGCAGGACCACCATGAGGTCGTTGGCCTCGCGCAGGGCGGCCCGGTAGTCTTCACCGCCCCCGAGGGTGATCCGGGCCTGGCCCCCGGCGATGCGCTGCTGGATCACGGGGGCGCTGTTGACCCGCTCGTCGAGCACGATGGCGAAGCGGCGCTTGACGTTCTCCTCCGTGACCCGGGCGAAGACCTCGGCCCCCTGGCGGGTGAAGGTGATGCTGACGTTGGGGCGGTTGTCCTGCTGGTCGATCTGGACCTGGGCGTCGGAGATCATCGACCCGTCGACCTGGGCCAGGGCGTACACGGTGTAGGTGCGCCAGACCTCCTGCCCCGCCGGGGCGGCCCCGCCCTCGGTGCGGTCGACCTTGCCCATGAGGAGCTGACGCCCCTCGGCGATGGCCGGCTGGACGGACTCCAGATAGGTGGTCAGGGCCTGCCGGGCCTGGGGGCCCGTCGAGCGGAGGTACTGGGCCAGGGCCTGACGCCCGGGGCCTACGGTCACCTGCTCGCGCTCGAGGGTGATCCCCGCGGGGAGGGGGTGAGGCGTGCGGGGGGGGGTGTCGGTGGAGGGAGCCGGGGCTCCGGCGGGGGCCCGACCCTCGATGATCTCCTCGAGCATCGTGCTCTCGTCGTCGAGGATCTTGAACTCCAGCCGGGCCGTGCGCCGGATGATCTCCTGGATCTGGTTGAAGTAGGCCTCGTCCTGGCCCGGGACCTCGACCACGATGGTCTCGCCGCGGGCCGTGATGGCGGTCTCGCGCACGGCCAGCTCGTCGATGCGGTTGGTGATGGTCTCCATCGCCTGGCGCACCGCGGTGTCTTCGAGGGTCTGGACCTCCTCGTTGCGGAGGGAGAGCACCACCGTGCCGCCCGACTCGCTCACCTTGCGGAGGTTGAGCCGGCGCAGGACGCCGTCGGAGACGCGCGACCGGTCGGCCTGGTTGCGGAAGCGCACGGAGAACTCGCGCGGGGCCGCGCTGGCCGAGAGGGTCACCCGCTCGGCGAGGCGGGTGATCTCGTCGGGGGTGAGGCGCGACTCGCCGTGGTGGATCTGGTAGTCGCGGGCGAGCTGCTCGCGGACGCTGTCCATCGCGCGGTTGCGCCGCTCGGCGATGGCCTGCCCGATCTGGACCTCGTACGAGAGCCGGGCCCCGCCGCGGATGTCGAGGCCCTCGTGGAGCCGGAAGGGGATGTTTGCGCGCACCCAGGGCGTCGAGAGCCCCGGGAGGCTCGGCCACAGGACGATGAAGGCCGCCACGATGACGACCAGCACCGTACCCAGACGCCAGTACCAACCTCGGTTCATATCTCCCTCAGGACTTCCGTGCGTCGGCGGTGTCGGACTTCGCCTTGGGGTCGTACCGCTTGGTCACCGCGTCGCGCAGGAACCGTACGCGCACGCGCTCGGCCACCTCCACGGTGATCTCCTTCTCCTCGACCCCCACGATGGTGCCGATGATGCCCGAGCTGGTCACCACCAGGTCGCCCTTCCGCAGCGACTTCTGGAGGCTCTCCTGCTCCTGCTGCTGCTTCTTCATCGGCCGGAGCATGAAGAAGTACACGAAGCCGAACAGGAGCGGCAGCATGAGGAAGTTCATCAGGCCGGCGCCACCGGGGGACGCGCCAGGCGAGGCGCCGCCGCCGCCGCCGGTCGGGGCCGCCGCGGGCTGCAACGCCAGGACGATCGCCGTGCCGCGGACGATCAGCGTGTCTAGGTGCGTCAGGAGAGTCGGCATCATGGTGTGTCGGGAGCCCTTCTGCGTGGCGACGATGGTCGCCGGGTGGGACTGACCGCGTTGGTTGCACTGCGCTGCCGCAACCAGGCGTCTCCGTTTGGGGCCGTTGACCTCCTCAGGTCTGGATCCCCAACGCGGAGCGCGCTGCTAGCACGCGCAGCGCCGCCCGGTCAACAGCACCCCCGTCCCCCGACGCCTCCCCCGCCGTGCTACGCCGTACGGGCCCCATGCCTCTGCCCCGCGTATCCCCCGGTCTGCCGGGCCCTCCCCGTCGGCCCTCGGCCCTCGCCCTCGTGGCGCTCCTGATGGCCTGCGGGTCGGGCCCTCCCGCCTCCGACGCGGGCCCCCCCGACGCGGCCGACACCCTCGACGACCCCACCCTGGAGTTTGGCACCGGCCAGCTCGACTGGGAACCCGTAGCCCCCCAGGGCACCCCCCTCGAGCTCATCCACGGCCCCCAGGGGGGCTACCACCTCTTCGGCCGCCTCCGCTCGGCCCGGCTCCCCGGGGCGGTCGAGGTTCGGTTTCGGGTCACCACCCTGACGAGCCCCGAGGCCCTCAACAACCCCGACGAGCGCATCACCCTGCGCCTCGGCCGGGGCCTGCGCCCCGCCCCCGACCAGGGTTGGGAGACCAGCGGCCCCCTCCTCCTCGTGCTCGAGTCCGTGCGTGACCCGGCGGCCGTGGTCGGTCGCACCCTCCGGGTCGAGGCCCTCGTGCGCCCCCTCGACGAGACCCGGGCGGCCCGCGTCACCCGCGACATCGTCGTGGTCGACGACACCTGACCGAGGGCCCCGCCCTACGCGCTCGCCTACATTCCCCCCTATCGAGGGCCCACAGACACCAAAGGCCACGCCAATCTTTGGGGCCCTGAGGTTCGTAGAATTCGGCACGAGAGGCATTGGGCGAACGGGGGGGGATGATGGTACAGTCGGGCCGTGGCGGCGAATCCCTACAAGCCTCGGCAGACGATGTTGCGGGCCCCCACCCGGGCTCCCCTTGGCCCGGCGGGCCTCGGGTCTGTTCCCGGGGGCCTCGGCCCCTCCAACCCACGCTCGCTCACTCCTGGGGCGGTCGTGCTCGACCGGTACGTCATCCAGAAGGTGATCGGCCGGGGGGGCATGGCGGCGGTCTACCTGGCCCGCAACCAGGAGACCGAGCGCCTCGTGGCCCTCAAGATCCTCGACCCGGAGATCTCGGCCGACCCGAGCTACGTCGAGCGGTTTCGACGCGAGGCCCGGGCCGCGGGCCGCATCCGGAGCGACAACGTCGTCGCCATCTACGACCTCGGCACGGACGTCTCCGGCACCCTCGTGCTGGTGATGGAGTACCTCGAGGGGCAGACCATCCAGCAGGCCCTGCGCAACGGCCGGATGCCCATCCCCCGGGTCCTCACCCTCGCCCGCCAGCTCTGCGAGGGCCTCGCCGCGGCCCACGAGAACGGCGTCGTGCACCGCGACCTCAAGCCCGCCAACCTCTTCATCGAGCGCACCACCGGCGGGGGGGAGAAGCTCAAGGTCCTTGACTTTGGCATCTCCAAGCTCGCCGACGCGAGCTCCCAGGAGCTCACCCGGGCCGGGCAGACCCTCGGGACCCTCGCGTACATGGCCCCCGAGCAGATCCGCGGGACCGTCAAGGGCAACGACCCCCGCATCGACCTCTACTCCGCCGGGGTCAGCATCTTCCTGATGCTCACGGCGAAGCGCCCCATCGACGCCGAAGACACCGTCCAGCTCCTTCAGGCCGTGCTGGAGAAGCCCCCCCTCACGCTGCAGCAGGCCTGCGGGGTCGACTTCCCGCAGGCCCTCGAGGACTTCGTCGAGAAGGCCCTGCACAAAGACCCCACCAAACGTTTCCAGACAGCCCTGGAGATGCGCGACGCCCTCGCCCGGGCCGGCGGGGCCGCCGACGACCTCGAGCTCGAAGAGGACGAGCCCATGGAGGTCGGGGCCGCCACCATGATGGCCCCTCCGCCCTCAATGGGGCACTACGGCGACCCCTCCCGCCCCTCCGCCCCCCACACCACCACCCCGCCTTCCGGGGTGGTGGTGGCCGCCGGAGCCGCCCACCCGGTCCCCCCCGGCCCCGTGATGCTGCCCTCCTTCGACGACGACGAGGAGGAGGGCAAGACCGTCGTGCGGGCCCCCGCATCGATGCCCGGCGAGGGGACGGGCCCCTCGGCGGCGGCGGGCCCGGTGCTCCCCGCCGCGGGCCGACGCATCGACGCCTCCCTGTCCCCGTCCAGCGGGGCGGGGTCTCAGGCCCCCCAAGGGTCGGCCATGCGGGCCGCCACCATGGCCCCCCGCGGTCCTGCAGGCCCGCCTCCCGCCGGGCCCACCCCCGGAGGGCACGCCCGGGCCGCCACCCTGATGGGCATGGCCCCGGTGCCTCCGGCCGGGGCGAGTGACGACGAAGAGGGCGTCAACCGCACGATGGCCATGGACGTCTTCGGCGAGGCAGCCCGGGCGGGGGGCGCCTTCCCCGAGGGGTTTGTTCCGCCGGGGGGGCCCGGCAACGGTACGGGGCACTCCCACAGCCAGCCCCAGGGACATCCCCAGGGACACACCCAGGGACACGCCCAGGGACACGCCCAGGGACACGCCCAGGGACACGCCCAGGGACCGCAGGGGGCCTCCGCCTTCGCGGGTCCCCAGGGGGCTCCGATGTCCTTCCCCGGGGCCGACAACCCCCTCGCTCCCCCGGTCGCGGTCACCGCGGCCCCTCTCCCCGCTGCGCGCCCCAAGCGCTCCCCGATGGCCCTGCTCCTGGGCGGGGCCAGCGTGGTGGCCCTGGCCCTCGTGGCCGTCGCCGGATACGTGGCCTTCGGCGGTCCCGCCCACACTGTGACCACCTCGCCCCCCGTGGCCGCCGCGGTCAGCCCCGGGCCCGCGGGTTCGACGCCCGAGGCCGCGCCGCCGACCCCCGAGCCCCCTCCGGCGGCCCCCGCCCCCGTGGCCCAGGCCCTCGCCCCCACGCCCCCTGCCGAGGCCCCGCCCCCCGAGGCGGCTCCCCCCGAGGCTCCCCCCGCCGCCGCCGCCGCGCCGTCCGCTCCGGCGGCTCCCGTGGTGGCCGAGGCCCCGCCCTCGGCGCCCGCACCCGCAGCTGCCGCCTCGGCTCCGCGGGCCGCGCGCGGGTCGCGACACGCCCACGCCCCGGCCCCGCGGGAGACCGCCCCGGCGGCCCCCGTGGTGCGCTCCGTGGCGGCCGCCCCCCCCAGCCGACCGAGCCGCCCCGCGGGCTCCAGGCCCCGCGGACGACGCGGCGCGGCCATCATCGGCGAAGTCCCGTTCTGAGCACAAATCCACGGTGGCCCCGCGGCTCATCCCACACGGAATCGTGTGCGATGGGCCCGCGGGGCGCATTCCATCCTTGACGGTCACGCGGCCCCGGACCGAACATCCCAACCGTGCGTTCCCTTGTGCTCTCAGGTTGGTTGACGGTGTCGATGTCCCTCGCGAGCGCCTCGGGGTGGGCGCAGCAAGCGCAGCCCGCAGAGGATCCTGCGCGCGTCGAGGAGGCCCGCAACCAGTATCGCGCGGGCGTCCAGGCGTTTCAGCGCAACCGCTTCCCCGACGCCACCCTCGCCTTCGAGCGGTCGTTCCGGGCTCGCCCCCACCCGGCGACCCTCTACAACGCCGCCGAGGCCCGCATGCGCGCGGGCGACCAGGCCGGGGCCCTGCAACAGCTCCGCGAGCTCCTCGCGATGACCGAGCCCGCCCCCGACGAGGCCCTCGCCACCCGGGCCCGCACCCTCGCCGGGCAGATGGGTCAGCCCGACCTGCAGCCCGCCGCGGCCGCGTCGTCGCCGACCTGCCCCGAGTGCCCGCGCTGCCCGCAGGTGCAGGAGTGCCCCGAGCCCCTGCCCCCGGTCCGCGTCCAGACCCGCATCTCCCCCGGGGCCTACGCCCTGGCCGGGGTGTCCCTGGCCCTCGTCGGGGCCGGGGCGGCCTTCTTCGCCGTGGCCGTCGACAACTCCGCCACCTACAACGACGCCCGGCTCAACACCGTGCCCGCGGGCATGGCCGTACGGGAAGACCTCCGCGATCAGGGCGAGACCTTCAGGATCCTCGGCATCGCGGGGCTCGCCCTCGGGGTCGGGGCCGCGGCCGGGGCCGTGTATTTCTTCACCCATCCGCGGGAGGCTCCCGCCCCGGCGAGCTCCACCCTGGCCTCGCTGCGGGTGGGGCCGACCCTCCACGGCCTGAGCCTGTCCGGGCAGTTCTGAGACAAATCGCACGGCCCGGGGCGGTCGCACGTCGGGGTTTCGTGACGACGGCACGGTGTGCGACCATGCTGCCCCCTCTGCCATGATGGACGCGACCCCCACCCCTGTCCGCGACGCCGACCCGGCCCGCGATCCCTGCGCCGCGATGGTGGCCAAGCTCAACGTCTCGGTGGGCAACCGCAGACGGGCCCGGCTGCACTTCGTCGGGCGACACCCCTTTGGGGCCGAGGAGGTCTTGGAGTTCGCCCTCGGCAACGGGCTCCGGGTGCTGATCGTCCAGGATCATCGGGCCCCGGTGGTGTCGTACAACACCTGGTTTCGGGTGGGGTCGCGGCACGAGCGCGAGGGCAAGACGGGCCTGGCCCATCTCTTCGAGCACCTGATGTTCAACGAGACGAAGAACCTCCCCGCGGGGCGGTTCGACAAGCTCCTTGAGCGCGCCGGGGCCGAGACCAACGCCGCCACGTGGAACGACTGGACCTACTACTACGAGAACGTCCCGGCCGATCAGCTCCCCCTGGTGGCCCGCCTGGAGTCCGAGCGCATGGCCAACCTCGTGCTGCGCAAGGGCCCCGTGTCGAGCGAGAAGGAGGTGGTGGCCAACGAGCGCCGCTACCGCGTCGACGACGACGTCGAGGGCACCGTCTCCGAGACCCTCTGGGCCACGGCGTACACCGTGCACCCCTACCACCACTCCACCATCGGCTGGATGCAAGACATCCTGGCCTTCACCCCCGAAGACTGCCGGGCCTTCTACCGCACCTGGTACGCCCCCAACAACGCCACCCTCGTGCTCGTCGGGGACGTGGTCCTGCCGCGGGCCCTGCGGCTCATCCAGCGGTACTACGGCCACCTCGCCCCCGCCCAGATGCCCGACGAGGACGCCCCCGAGGAGCCCACCCAGGGCGGCGAGCGCCGGGTCTCCCTCACCCGGGCTACCCCCACCGACAAGGTGGCCCTCGGGTACAAGTGCCCAGGCCTCGGACACCCCGACCACGCCGCCCTGTCGGTGCTCGCGGAGTCACTCATCGGCGGTCGATCGGCGCGGTTTTACCGGGCCCTGGTGACCGAGCAGGAGATCGCCACGGACATCTCGGGTTGGGCCAGCACCTTCCGCGATCCGGGGCTGTGGGAGCTGGCCTGCACCGCCCGCTCCGGGGTCGGGGCCGAGAGCCTCCTCGCGGCCCTCGACCGCGGCCTCGACGCCCTGCTCACCCGCCCCATCACGGCCGACGAGCGCGACCGGTCGGTGTCCCGCATGGAGCTGGCCTTCCTGCGGGGCCTGGAGACCGTCGGGGGCCGGGCCGAGCAGGTCGGGTTCTATGACACCGTGCTCGGCGACCCCACAGGGGCCTTCGCCCGCCTGGAGGCCCTGCGGGCGGTGACCGTCGACGACCTGCAGCGGGTCGCCTCCACCTGGCTCCGGCGCCACGACCGCACCGTGGTCCTCGTGCACGCCGAGGCCCCCCCCGCCGACGCCGCCCCCGCCGAGGACGCATGAACCGCCGCGACGCCCCCCCCAACTCCGAGACCTCCCGCCGCACCGGGGCCAAACCCGCCGACGCCGCGGCCCTGCCCACCTTCATCGAGCGCTCCGACGCCCTGCCCCTCGTCGACCTCTACGTCGTCTGCGAGACCGGGGCCATGCACGACCCCGTCGGCCGCGAAGGAGCCCTGCACCTGGCCCTGCGCACCCTGCGCCGCGGGACCCGCGCGCGCTCCGCCCGCGAGATCGACGCCGCCCTCGACCGCCTCGGGGCCGAGCTGTCCACCTCCGTCGACGCCACCGCGGCCACCGTGCACGCCGCCGTGATCCGACGAAACCTCCCGGCCCTCCTCGACCTCTTCGGCGACATCCTCAACGAGCCGAGCTTCCCGGCCACCGAGTTCGCCCAGGTGGCCCGAGAGGTCCGGGCCGACCTCATCGACAGCCGCGACGACGACCGGACCCTGGCAGGGCGATGGTTCCGCCGCACCCTGTTCGCCGGGCACCCCTTCGGTCGGCCCGCCTCGGGCACCCCCCGGACCCTGACGGCCCTCACCCGCGAGCACTCCATGCGCGCGTGGAAGCGCACCGCCGTCGGGACCAACCTCCTCCTGGCCGCCGCGGGCGACATCACCGACGACGAGCTCCAGGCCTTCCGGGCCCGGATCCTCCCGCGCCTGCCCTCGGGCGAGGCCCCCGTCCGCGACCTCGACCCCCCCCGCCCCCTGCGCGGCCGGCGCCTCGTGATCGTCGACAAGCCCGCCCGCAGCCAGACCCAGATCTACATCGGCAACCTCGGGAGCCACCCCCGCGACCGCGACCACCTCGCCCTCGTGCTCGGCAACACCATCTTCGGCGGGACCTTCACCGCCCGCCTCATGCGCGAGGTCCGGTCCAAACGCGGCTGGAGCTACGGGGCCTCCAGCCGGCTCGGGCGCGACCGCACCCGCGAGGCGTGGTCCATGTGGACCTTCCCCGCCGCGGCCGACGCCCCGGGGTGCGTCAAGCTCCAGCTCGACCTCGTGCGCAAGCTCGTCGAGGGGGGCGTGACCGAGCGCGAGCTGAGCTTCGCCAAGTCGTTCCTCGGGCGCAGCCAGGCGTTTGACGTGGACACCCCCACCAAACGCCTCTGGCGGCGCCTCGACCGTCGGCTCCTCGGGCTCCCCGCCAACTTCCACGACCGCTACGTCGAGCGGCTCCAGGCCGTCACCCGCGACGAGGTCAACGCCGCCCTGCAGCGGCGCCTGTCGCCCGACGACCTGCTCATCAGCGTGGTGGCCACCGCCAGCGAGCTGCGGACCTCCCTGGAGCGGGCCATCCCCCACCTCGAGAGCACCCTCGTCGTGCCCTACGAGACCGACTGAGCTCGGAAGAGGGACCCGCACCATGGCATCGCCGACCCTTCAGGGCTTCGCCTCCGTCCGGGGCCACGCCGACGCCCTGGCCTTGCTCCGCAGGGCCATCGACTTCAATCGTGTGGCCAGCGCCTACCTCTTCACCGGCCCGCCCGGGGTCGGCAAAGACCGCGTAGCCCTCGCCCTCGCCCAACGCATGAACTGCCTCCAGCCCGTCGACCAGGACGCCTGCGGGCAGTGCGTCCAGTGCCGACGCATCGCGACCTTCACCCACCCCGACCTCCTGGTCATGCAGCGGGCCCTCAAGGACGCCCCCAAGGACGGCTCCGGGCGACGGCACGATCGCATCGAGGACATCCCCGAGGGCGACCTCGCCCAGAATCTCAGCGTCCAGCAGGTGCGCGAGCTCATCGCCCGGATGCCCTTCCGCCCCCACGAGGGCGGCACCCGCTGGGTCATCGTGCGCGAGGCCGAGAGGCTCCGTCAGGAGGCCGCCAACGCCTTCCTCAAGACCCTCGAGGAGCCCCCCACGGCCACGCATTTCGTGCTGATCACCCACCGGCCCTCGATGCTCCTGTCCACCATCCGGTCGCGGTGCCAGACCCTGCGGTTTGGCCTGCTCGACGAGCCCGACGTGCGGGCCGTCCTCGGCGACCTCGGGCATCCCCCCGACCTCGTCGAGGCCGTGGCCCCCCTCGGAGACGGGAGCGTGGGCCGGGCCCTGGAGTTTATCGACCCCACGGCCCTCAAGGCCCGCACTAACCTCCGCGACGCCATGCGGGCCGCCATCCAGGCCTACGCCCAGGACGACACCCAACTCGCCGGACTCCTCGACCTCGCCGAAGAGGTCGGGGCCCGCCTCAAGGCCGACAGCCGCGACCCGTTCGACCGCCGGGACCTCGACGCGGCCCTCACCCTCCTGCATCGACACTACCGCAACGAAGCCGTGGCCGCCGCCGCCCACGACCCCAAGGCGGCCCTCGCCTCGGCGGCCCGAGCCAACGTCGTACGCGAGACCCTCGAAGCCCTCGACGGCAGCGGAAACCTCAGCCCTCGACACTGCCTCCAGTCGATGTTCCTCCGACTCCGCGAGGCCCGCGCATGAACAACCCCCGCCACCGACGCCACCACCGGCCCAAAGGGCGCCCGGCCCCCCCCGCCGTCGCCCCCGCCCCCTCCGCCGCCACCCCGGGAACGGCCCCCAGCCCCCCCCCCGCCCGCCCCCCCGCCCCCGCCCCCCCCCCCCCCCCCCACGCCCCCCCCCCCCCCCCCCCCCCCCAAGCCCCCCAGCCCTGCCCGCAGCGCCAAGGCCCCTCCGCGGCCCTCCAGGGCCCCGCAAGGCCCCCGCGCGGCCGAGGGCTCCCCGGAGCACGGTCGGCCCTCCCGACGGCCCCCCGAGGCCCCCCCACGGCCCTCCAAGGCGCCCCCCACGGCCCGCACCTCCAAGGCCCCGGCCGGACCGCGCCCCTCGCGCCCACCGCCGGGCCCTGCCGGGCCCCAGGCGCCCCCCGCCGATCGCCACGACCCCCGCCCCGGTCGCCCGTCGGGCCGGCGCCCCGATCCGCCGCCCTCCGACCGCCGCAGGGCGCCGCCCCCGCCCCGCACCTCCACCCTGATCCCACCCTCCCAGGCCCCCGCGTCGGGCCCGGGCCCGAGCCTCGACGCCCTCGCGGCCCTCGCCCAGTCTCCCCGCCTGCCCGAGGCCGCTCCCGAGGCCCCGACGCCCCGCCGGGTGTTTCTCCCCGTGGTGGCCGTCGACCCCCCGGCCCCCGAGACCGACGGCGAGGTGGACTTTCCCGAGTACCCGTGGCCCGACGACGCCCTCGTGACCAGCGTGGTCACCGGCCGCATCGGCGAGGCCGTACGCCCCGTGGCCCTCGACGCGGGCAACATGACCCTGTCGGTCGGCGACACCGTGGTCGTCGAGACCGAACGCGGGACCGAGTTCGCCCGGGTGGCCTCCGCCCCCCGCCGGGCCATGCTCACCGGCCGCGGGGCTCCGAGGGTCTTGCGCGTGGCCGCCGAGGCCGACCTCCGGGCCGAGACCCGGGTGCGCCTGCGCGAGGCCGAAGGGCTCCGCAAGGCCAAGGCCGCCGTCCAGACCCTCCAGCTCGCCGTCAAGGTCGTGCGGGTGGAGATCCCCCAGTCGGGCAGCCGGGCCGTGGTCTACCTCGCCAGCGAGGAGCGGGTCGAGCTCCGCGACCTCGCCCGCAGCCTCAGCCAGAGCTTCCAGGGCCGGGTCGACCTGCGCCACATCGGGGTCCGCGACGCGGCCAAGGTCCTCGGGGGCGTCGGGCCCTGCGGGCTCCAGCTGTGCTGCAACACCTTCCTGTCCGATTTCGCCCCGGTCTCGATCCGCCACGCCAAGGACCAGGGCCTCGCCCTCAACCCCCAGCGGGTCTCCGGGGTGTGCGGCCGACTCATGTGCTGCCTCGTGTACGAGGACGCCTTCTACCGCCAGCAGCGAGCCCTCTTCCCCAAACCCGGCAAACGCGTCGAGACCCCGCGGGGCGAAGGCCGGGTGCGGGACGTCGATGTGCTCGCCCGCACCGTCCGGGTGAGCTTCCCCGACGGGTCGAGCGAGACCTACGCGGTCGAGGAGGTCCAGGCCCTGCACGGCCCCCCAGGAGGCCATCGCGCTGCGGACGACGCTCCGGGTTGACCGCGACCCCCCTCGCCCGCCATACGAAGCCGATCCCGCCATGAGCCAGCGCTTCTACGTCACCACGCCCATCTACTACGTCAACGGAGCCCCCCACATCGGGCACGCGTACACCACCCTCGTGGCCGACGCCCTCGCCCGGTATCACAAGCTCCGCGGACGCGAGACCCACTTCCTCACCGGGACCGACGAGCACGGGCTCAAGATCCAGCGCGAGGCCGCCCTGCGGGGGATGTCCCCGCGCGAATTCGCCACCGAAAACGCCGAACGATTCCGAGCCCTGTGGCCCGCCCTGGGGGTGCGCCCCGACGACTTCCTGCGCACCACGGAGCCCCGCCACATCGAGGCCGTCCAGCGGTGGTGGAAGGTCTGCGCCGACCGCGGGGACATCTACCTCGGGCGCTACAAGGGCCTCTACTGCGTCCCCTGCGAAGGGTACAAGACCGAGAAGGAGCTCCTCCCGGGCGGCCTCTGCCCCGTCCACGAGCGCCCCGTCGAGACCCTGGAGGAGGAGACCTACTTCTTCCGGCTCTCCCACTACGCCGACAAGCTCCTCGCCCTCTACCGCGACCGGCCCGAGTTTCTCCAGCCCGAGACCCGCCGCAACGAGATGATCTCGTTCGTGTCCCAAGGGCTCGACGACCTGTCCGTGTCGCGCACCACCTTCGACTGGGGGATCCCCGTCCCGGGCGACCCCCGGCACGTGATGTATGTGTGGTTCGACGCCCTGTTCAACTACCGGTCGGCGGTGGAGGGCACCGAGGCCGAGCGCTTCTGGCCCCCCGACGCCCAACTCGTGGCCAAGGACATCCTGCGGTTTCACACCGTCTATTGGCCCGCCTTCCTCATGAGCGCGGGGCTCCCCCTGCCCAAGACCGTGTTCTCCCACGGGTACGTGCTGTCAGGCGGCAAGAAGACCAGCAAGACCCCCGGGGCCGGGCCCCGCCTCTCCACGGGCACCACCGACCCCGTCCGCATCGCCGCGGCCGTGGGCCCCGACGCCCTGCGGTACTACCTCCTGCGCGAGGTGGCCTTCGGGCAGGACGGCGAGTTCTCCCTGCAGGGGCTCATCGGACGGGCCCGCTCCGAGCTCGCCGAGACCGTCGGAAACCTCCTGCATCGCACCCTGCCCTTCGTGGCGAAACACTTCGCGGGGAGGGTCCCGACCGTGGAGGAGGGCGCCCTCACGGAGGCCGAGACCGCCCTGCGAGCCCGGGCCGAGCACATCGCCCGCGACGTGGCCGCGGCCTGGGAGGGGTTCGCCCCGCACCGGGGCCTCGAGCTCACGCAAGAGCTCGCCCGAGCCGGCAACCAGTACTTCGACACCCAGACCCCGTGGAAGCTCGCCCGCGACCCCGCCCAAAGCCCACGCCTCGCCGTGGTCATCGGCCACGTCCTGGAGCTCCTGCACACCGTGGCCGTCCTCCTGTCTCCGGCCCTGCCCGACGGAGCCGACGCCCTGCGCACCCAACTGGGCCTCGGCCCCATCACCACGGCCCTCGACGCCGACCGCTGGCCCTCCGCCTGGGGCAACCTCCCCGCCGGGACCCTCCTCCGGCCCGGGGCCCCCGTCTTCGCCCGCTACGACCCCGCCACCGAGGCCGCCCTCCTGGCCTCCCTCGACGTGCGCCCCCTCGACGAGACCCCCGCCGTGAACGACACCCCCGAAGCCCCCGCGAAGCCCCAAAGCCCCGCCCCCGCCGTCGCCCCCGAAGGCCCCGCCACCGTCGAGGCCCCGGCCCCCGACCCCATCGCCGACCCCATCGCCTTCGACGACTTCGCCCGGGTCGACCTGCGGGTCGGCACCGTCCTCACGGCCGAGCGCATCCCCCGCAAGGACATGCTCCTCAAGCTCTCGGTCGACCTCGGCGAGCCCACCGGCCCCCGCACGATCCTCGCGGGCATCGCGAAGTCCTTCGCCCCCGAAGACCTCGTCGGGCGGCAGGTGGTGGTGGCCGCCAACCTGGCCCCCCGCGATTTCGGCAAGGCAATGGTCTCTCACGGGATGCTCCTCGCCGCGGGCTCGAAGGACTCCCTCACCCTCGCCGGGTTTGACAAGCCCGTGGCCCCGGGCACGCGGGTGAAGTGATGTTCGCCCCCACCCCGCTGCGCCGCACCCTCGCCGCCGCCCTGCGCGACCTCAAGAGCGCCAAGGCCGCGGTGCGGGCCTCCGCCGCCCACGACCTCCTCACCGTCGGCGACGAGAGCCCCCGGGAGGCCGCCGACGCCCTCGCCGCGTGCCTGCGGGACGTCGACCCCGACGTGCGGAGCAACGCCCTCGCGGCCCTCGGGGCCCTCGACGCCCGGCACCTCCTCGACGACATCGTCGGGTGCCTTGACGATCAGGAGCCCACCGTACGCCAGCGGGCCGTGATGGCCCTGTCCGACGTGGGCGGAGCCCGGGCCGAGTCGCTCGTGCGCGAGGCCCTCACCCACCCGCAGCCCGACGTGCGGTTTCAGGCCCTGGTCGGGGTGTGCAACCTCGACCCCGCCGAGGGCCACGCCCGGAGCCTCCAGCTCCTCGACGACCCCGACCCCTTCCTCGCGGCCGAGGCCGCCGATCAGCTCGGGTTGATCCTCACCGCCGAGGCCGTAGCCCCCGAGACCTTCTCCGACCCGGTGCGGGCCTCCACCCGCGAGGCCCTCGCCCGCCACCTCGACGACCCCCGCCCCGGGGTGAGCCTGCGGGCGGCCGTGAGCCTCCTGCGCCTCGGCGACCCGCGGGGCATGCCCCGGGTCGTGACCTTCCTGCGGGCCCGGGAGGCCATCGACGGCGACCCCGCGGCCCTCACCCACGAGTGCCTCACCCTGCTCGGCACGATGCCCGAGGCCTTCCACCCCGCCGCCCGCGACGTCCTCGCCCCCATCGCCCGACGCTGGCTCAAGACCGAGGCCCGCGAGCGCGCCCGGGCCGCCCTCGAGCGCCTCGGAGGCCGCCCGTGATCCCCCTCATCGACAGCCACTGCCACCTCGATTTCGCCGACTTCGGCGACGAGCGCGACGCCATCCTCGACCGCGGTCGGGCCCAGGGCATCGTGTGGTTTGTCACCATCGGGGCGGGACGCGGAGCCCGCGAGGCCCCCGCCGCCGTGGCCCTCGCCCATCGCTACGACGACGTGGTGGCCACCGTCGGGATCCACCCCCACGACGCCGCCGAGGCCTCGGACCAGGCCGTCGCCGAGGTGGCCGCCCTCGCCCGCGACCCACGGGTGGTGGCCGTCGGCGAGGTGGGCCTCGACTTCCACTACGACCACTCCCCCCGCGACGACCAGGCCCGGGCCTTTCGGGCCTTCATCGACGTGGCCAAACAGGCGAAGAAGCCCCTGGTCATTCACACCCGGAGCGCCCCCGCCGAGACCCTCGCCATCCTGCGCGAGGAGGGGGCCCGCGACGTGGGGGGCGTGATCCACTGCTTCTCGGAAGACCCCGATTTCGCCCGGTCGGCCCTCGACCTCGATTTCGACATCTCCTTCTCGGGGATCGTCACCTTCAAGACGGCCCGGGCCATCCAGGAGGCGGCCAAGGTGGTTCCGCGCGACCGGATGATGGTCGAGACGGATGCCCCGTACCTCGCCCCCGTCCCCTTGCGGGGCAGGCGCAACGAGCCGGCCAACGTGGCCCACACGGCCCGCTTTCTGGCGGGGCTTCTGGGCGTCGACGACGACACCCTGCGGGCGACCACGAGCGCCACGGCCACCCGCCGGTTTGGCCTCGACCGGGTGCCCCCCCGAGGCTGACCGTGAGCCCCTGGGAGGGGGCCCGGAGAGGTCTACGCGAGGATCCGCAGGGGCTCCTCGACCAGGGCCCGCAGGGCCTGGAGGAAGCGGGCCCCGAGGGCCCCGTCGACCACCCGGTGGTCGCACGACAAGGTGACCGCGCAGCGTTTGCCCGCCACCACGGCCCCGTCCTTCACCACGGGGACATCGCGCACCGACCCGACGGCCAGGATCATGCCCTCGGGGGGATTGATCACGGCCGCGAACCGGTCGATCCCAAACATGCCCAGGTTGGACACGGAGAAGGTCCCGCCCTGCATCTCCTCGGGCTTGAGCTTGCGGGTCTTGGCCCGCCCCGCGAGCTCTTTGATGGTCCGGGCGATCTGACCCACCGACAGCTTGTCGGCGTCGCGTACGACGGGGGTCATCAGGCCGTCGTCGATGGCCACGGCCACCGAGATGTCGACCCGGCCGTAGCGCACGAGCTTGCCGTCGATCCAGCTCGCGTTGGACTCGGGGACGGCCCGCAGGGCCAGGGCCGAGGCCCGCACGAGGAGGTCGTTGAACGACACCTTCGCCTCGGGGCTGTCGGCCACGGCGTTGAGGGAGGTGCGCAGGGCCGCGAGGGCCGCCACGTCGAGGTCTGCCTCGAGGTAGAAATGCGGGACCGTGCGCTTGGCCTCGGTCAGCCTGCGGGCGATGACCTTGCGCATGGAGGACGGGTCGGAGACGCTGTCTCCGGGGCGTACGGCGACGGCCAGGGCGGCCGCGCGGGCGGCCGCGCGATCGTCGTCGCCCTCGGACGCGCGGGAGGCCTCTGGAGCGTCGAGGTCGTCTTCGGTGACCCGGCCGCGGGCCCCGGAGCCGCGCAGGCCGCTGAGGTCGAGGTCGCGCTCGCGGGCGAGGCGACGCACCCGGGGCGAGGACGGCGCGAGGATCACCCCGGCCACCCCGTGCTCGCCCGCCACCGCGGAGGGGGCAGGCGTGCCCGCAGGGGACCTGGCCGGGGGTGGGACGGTGTCCTTGTCGTCGGCGCCCTCAGGGCCCTCCTCGGGGGCCTGGTCGTCGTCCCCCTGGGAGGCCTTCTTGGGGGCCTTCTTGGGAGCCTTGGCGTCGCCCTCCTTGGGGGCCTCGTCGTCGCCCTTCTTGGGGGCCTTGGTCTTGGCGTCTGTGTTGGCGGGGGCTTTGTCGCCGCCGACGGAGGCCATGACCTCGGCGATGTCTTCGTCGGGGGCTCCGAAGATGGCCACGGGCTGGCCGAGGCGGGTGACGGTGCCTTCGGAGACGAGCTTCTTGAGCAGGGTGCCCTTGTCGAAGCTACGAAACTCCATGGTGGCTTTGTCGGTCTCGACCTCGGCGAGGAGGTCGTCGACCGCGACAGGGTCGCCCTCCTCCTTGAACCAGCGCACGAGGGTCCCCTCCTCCATGGTGGGGGAGAGCTTGGGCAGTTCGATGATCTTGGCCACGGTACGCGCGCTCCTGAGGATCAGTAGGCCATCACGGCGCGGGCTCCGCGGGCGACGGTCTCTGGGGTGGGGATGGAGAGGTCTTCGAGGCGCTTGTTGTAGGGCATGTTGGCGTCGCGGCCGGTCACGCGCAGGACGGGGGCCTTGAGGGCCCCGAAGGCGTCGCGTTGGATGCGGTCGACCACCTCGGCCCCGACCCCGCCGTAGGGCCAGGCCTCGTGCACGACGAGGGCCCGGCCCGTACGGGTGACGCTGCCGAGGACGGGGCCCATGTCGAGGGGGCGCAGGCTCCGCAGGTCGACCACGGCGCAGTCGACGCCCTCCTCGGCCATGGCCTCGGCCGCCGCGAGGGCCACCGGAACCATCTTCCCCCACGCCACCACGGTGAGGTCGCCCCCGTCGCGTTTGAGGTCGCTCACGCCGATGGGCACGAGGTGGTCGCCGTCGGGGACGGGGCCCTTCATCCCGTAGAGCCGCTCGTCTTCGAGGAAGACCACGGGGTTGTCGTCGCGGATGGCGCTCTTGAGCAGGCCCTTGGCGTCGGCCGGGGTCGACGGGCAGAGGACCTTGAGCCCGGGGATGTGGGCGTAGAAGCCCTCGAAGCTCTGGGAGTGTTGGGCCCCCACCTGGCGGGCCGCGCCGTTGGGGCCGCGGAAGACCACGGGGCACACAAACTGCCCGCCCGACATCTGCCGGATCTTGGCGGCGTTGTTGAGGATCTGGTCGAAGGCCACGGCGGAGAAGTTCCACGTCATGAACTCGATGATGGGGCGCAGGCCCACCATGGCCGCCCCGATCCCGATCCCGGCGAACCCGGCCTCGGCGATGGGGGCGTCGACGACCCGCCGGGCCCCGAAGCGCTCGAGGAGCCCCTCGGAGACCTTGTAGGCCCCCTGATAGTGCCCGACCTCTTCGCCCATGAGGAAGACCCCCGGGTCGCGCTCCATCTCCTCGGCGATGGCCTCCCGCAGGGCCTCCCTGAATCGTACCTCACGCATAGGTGTATGCCTCGATGAGCTCGTCCCCGGGCTCGGGGCTCTCTTCTGCGAACCGCACGGCGTCTTCGACCTCGGCCTCGACCTCGGCCTCGATGGCCTCGAGGTCGGCCTCGGTGAGCCCCTGGGCCTGGAGGGCTGCGGCGGCCCGGGCGACGCAGTCGTCTTTCTTGCGGGTCTCGATCTCCTCGGCGGTGCGGTACTTCCCCGGGTCGCTCATGGAGTGTCCCCGATAGCGGTACGTCTGCACCTCGATGAGGGTCGGGAGCGACTCCTCGCGGGCCCGTCGTACGGCGGCCCCGATGCGGGCCTCGACCTCGAGCACGTCGTGGGAGGCGAAGCGGTCGCGGGCCATCCCGTAGCCCTCGGCCTTGGCGCTCACGTCGGCCACGGCGAGGGTGCGCGACAGGGGGGTCCCCATGGAGTACTCGTTGTTTTCCACGATGGTGACCAGCGGCAGGCGCCACAGGGCCGCGAGGGACAGGGCCTCGTGGAAGTCTCCGATGCTCACGGCCCCCTCCCCGAGGAAGCACAGGGTGACCTCGGGGAGCCCGAGGTATTTGGCCTTGAAGGCGATGCCTGCGGCGAGGGGGACGTGGCCCCCGACGATCCCGTAGCCGCCCATCATCCTGCGCTCGGCGTCGAAGAAGTGCATGCTCCCGCCGAGGCCCTTCGAGCACCCCGTGACCTTGCCGTACATCTCGGCCATGCAGGCCCGGGCGCTCATCCCGCGGGCGAGGGCGATCCCGTGGTCGCGGTACGTCCCGACGACGTAGTCCTGGGGCTGGAGGGCCCCGAGGGCCCCGACGGCGATGGACTCCTGCCCGATGTAGAGATGCAGGAAGCCGCCGATTTTGCCCTGGGAATAGGCCTTCGCGGAGGCCTCCTCAAACCGCCGGATGAGCACCATCTGGCGGTAGCGGGCGCGCAGTACGTCCGAGGGGTTGGACACCGTTGCTCCTGGCGTTGGGGTGGCACAGAGAGGTTGGCGAGCGACCCGTCGCCCGCCGCCACCAACGCGGGGCAGACCATACGATCGCCCTCACGCGATGGGAAGCCCCACCGCGCACCCGCGCGCGTAGAAAACGCGCGGGCCGTCGGGCTGTGGAGGAGGGGAGAGAGGCGGAGGGGGGCTAGAAGCGCGCGAAGGGCGTCGGGCGGGTGAAGTTGCGCACGCGGATGATGCCGCCGCCGCCTTCGCCCGCGTGGAAGATCGCGTCGTAGAGCTTGTCGAGGGTGAACACGGCCTGGAGGTACCCGCGGGTCTCGAAGCGCGGGGCCCAGAAGGGGTTGCCCCGGGTGCCGTCGGAGTCGAGGCTGTTGAAGCGGCTGACGGAGTAGCCGATCTCGGTGGTGAGCCAGGGGGTGACGTTGTAGTCGACCCAGGCGAAGAAGGCCGAGGAGTTGCGGATGTTCTGGTTGTTGGGGCTGCGGGGTACGCCTTCGAGCTCCATCGGGGCGTACGACCAGTTGTGGCTCATGGAGAAGAAGAGGCCGGGCGAGAAGTGCCCCCACTCTTGCACCACGATGAGGCTCCACGACAGGGAGTTGGCCACGTTGCTGAGGGCGAAGAAGCCGGCCCCCTGGCCCGCGCACCCGCTGCCCCCGCCCCAGCACTGGGGGGGCGTCGGGCGGCCCGTGATGGGGTCGGAGATGGGCGAGCGGAAGGTCGGGGTGGTGTACTCGTACAGGGGGTGCGAGTACGAGACGTTGGCGATGATGGCCAGGCTGCCCCCGAGGACGTGCTCGAAGCCCCGGGCCACCTGCATCAGGATGCCGGGGGTGGCGATGGTCGTGCGGGCCCGCGACTCGGGCGACAGGGGCAGGGCCAGGGTGGGGGCGAACCACACCTTGAGCCCGTGCCAGGCGGGGATCCCGTGGTACCAGAGCTGGATGAACGGGTCGGTCAGGCGCGGCTCGTTGCGCGTCGTGGTGAAGTCGTTGTTGGTGTACTCGTAGGTGAAGTTGATGCCACCGCGGAGCTGCCACTGGCGGTTGATGAAGAAGCGGGGCCGCAGGGCGATCGAGCTGTCGACCGTGGGGTTGTAGGCGTTGCAGCCCCCGCCCTGGCCGTCGGACGAGCGGCCGAGGGGGGTGAGCTGGTCGAGGCTGGGGTTGACCGTCCCGACGCCGCCTCCGGGGGAGTTGCAGGCGCCCTCGGGGTAGTTACGGAGGCTGGGGAAGAAGGTGTTGACGGTCGAGCCCAGGGAGGCGAAGAGGAGGGTCCCACGCCAGGCCGAGGGGGCCCGGCGGGAGGTGCCCCCGCCTCCTTGGGACAGGGCCGAGGCGACGGGGCGACGGGGCGCCGCTGCGGCGGGTGTCCCTGCGGCGGGTGTCCCTGCGGCGGGTGTCCCTGCGGCGGGTGTCCCTGCGGCGGG
>CAYUSB010000048.1:0-63283 GCA_964447205.1 uncultured Myxococcaceae bacterium | reverse complement strand
CTCCTCGCGCTCCTTCGCCAGGGAATCACGGAGTAATTCATGAGACGGCCCTGCCTTGGAACCGGGCGGGACGATCGGCATCAACTTCCCTCCGTTTAACCTGGCTGACATTCCTGATGCACAACCCATGAGGGCGTGGCAACTCGATGATCTCGGCCGGTGGGTAAGACCCGTAGACGTGCCTCAACCTGGGGCTGGAATATCTTTCTCGGTCGATTCGTTCGGATTCTGGAATGCGGACCGCGCCTATCGAACCGCTTGCGTTCGGGGGCGCGTGCGTTCGCCGTCCGGGGTCTGCGCGGGCGGTGCATTGCGGGCCGACGGTCCCGACGGGCTGAGTTCGTTCGACACCACCGGGCAGAACGGAGAGTTTTGTGTGGTCGGAGCACAGACCCTCACCTCGACGCTCGTGCTTGGATCGGGTCGCGCGTCGGTCCGGATGCCCTCGACTCCAGGAGATTGCACCCAACCACAGTCCTGCACCGACCTCGGGATGATATCGATGCCGGAAGACGAAGAGTGCATTCGCACAACTCCGTCCTGTCCTGCGGGCGAAGTCCCGGCGGATGGTCGATGTGTTTCCACAACATCATGCCGCAACCGATGTTGTCCGGGACGTGACGACGCATGCCGCCCGGCTGGTGTTTCGTGCTATTGCGATCAAGCCTGTACTGGATTTAGTGACTGCTGTGCGGATGTTCGCCAGCATTGCGGATTCGGTCCATGAAATCACATGCCGGATTGGTGTGTCATCCTCGCCTGTTGCTGGGCCCTGGGGCGACCTGTCAATGCTCGGCGAAGCGAGGCCGCGCGGTGAAGGCCCTCGGCGTGGGGGCGGGAAGTTACAAGTCAAGTTGATCAACTTCAACAGAGGTTGAATCCCTCGCAGCCTCTCGGGGGCAGGGAAGTCATGGAAATGTCCACGGCACGGAGGATGCTGTTGGGTCTTCGATGCCTGGTTTCCAGGGCGGCGTTCGGGGTTGAGCACAGGGGGGAGATCAGGGCATGGAGCAGGACACGACAGTTCCCGCAGGCGCCACAGAAGACGACCCGTTTGGTCTGGTCGGCACCTGGTTGGAGAACAAGTACGACGTCCAGGCGGTGGTCGCCGCGGGCGGGTTTGGCGTCGTGTACCGCGCGGTGCATCGGACCCTGCACAAGCCCGTCGCGGTGAAGGTCCTCAAGGTGCCCGAGGACGTGCGCGCCCAGAGCCGCAAGGCGGTGTTGGACACCTTCATCCAGGAGGCCCGCATCGTCGCGCGGATGGAGCACCCCGCGATCGTGCGGGTGATCGACTTCGGCGCATCGCCGATGGCAGACGGCGAGTCGGCCCCGTGGATGGTCCTCGACTGGTTGCAGGGCACGACCCTCGAGCAGGAGTTTGAGGATCATCCCAAACGCAGGCTCAGCCCCCAGGCGACCCTCGATCTCCTACGACCCATCTTTGAGGCGCTCTCCTACGCCCACGACGAGGGCATCGCCCACCGCGACATCAAGCCGGGCAATATCATGCTTGTGGCCAACCGCCGGGGTGAGCTCAGCGCGAAGCTGCTCGATTTTGGCATCGCCAAGCTGATGAACGAGGGCGAGGAGGCCCCCAAAGGGCAGACCGCGACGCGGAGCACGCTCTTCGCATACTCGCCCCGGTATGTGTCGCCCGAGCAGCTCAGCTCCGTGGCTTCGGGGCCGTGGACGGACGTGCACGCGATGGCGCTCATCGTCACCGAGGCGCTCGTCGGCGAGACCCCGTACCCCTCCGACGGAGAGATGGCGCTGTACCAGGCCGTGTTGTCCTCCGACCGGCCGACGCCTGTGAAATTTGGTGTCGATGTCGGGCCCTGGGAGGAGGTGCTGCAGAAGGCGCTGTGCGTCCGACCGAGCCAGCGCTACCCCCACATGCGCGACTTCCTGAAGGCCCTCGAGGCGGCGTTGCCACAGTCGGCGAGGGTGCCCGGCACGACGATGCCCTATGCCGAGACCGGGGCGTCCATGCCCCCGGCCGAGCCTGTCGCCGAGGTACGAACGGGCAACACGGCCACCTACGCGGAGAAGGAGGCGCTCCGCACGGACTCTATCGCCCCGATGGGTCCGAAGACGCAGAGCCCTCGCGACCCGCGGACGGGTGCGTCCCTCGCGGAGCCGGGCATGTCGCCGGGAGCGCACACCCTCGAACCGGTCGAGCGTCAGGTGCAACGCGCTGTCCCCGAGGCCGAGCCCTCCCCGGTGGTGCCTACCCGTCCGGCCCGTCGGGTGGTTCTGGGGGTCGCGGGCCTGTCGATGGCGGGCGCCCTGGCGTCTGCGCTGGCCTTGCATTGGCCCTCGGCGGGGCGCAGCAGCCCTCCGTCCGCGGCCACGGCGGCGCCTGCGCCCACGCGGATTACGCCGGTCGCTCCGTCGGCCCCCGCAGCCCCTGAAGTCCTGCCACCTCCTGCCCCATCGTCTGTCGAGACGCCTGTCGTCGTCGCCCCGCCCCCTCCCGCCGCGGCTCAGCCAGAGGCCCCGGCCGTGGCTGCCCCTGCGACCGCCGCCCGAGGCCACCGCGGGTCACGTCGCCGTGCGACCTCTCCGGACGCGGTCATGCCCTCGGGTCGCTCCGGATCCGCCTCCCCGACCGCCCCACCGCCCGCCGTCGCCGCTCCGGTCGCCGCGCCTCCTGCCCCCACCCACACGCGCGCCCGACGGGCCCTCGGCAGCGCGGAGATTCCCTACGAATGATCGCCCGCGTCGTCGTCGCCGTCGCGCTCTCGCTGTCGTGCGCGGGTACAGCCTACGCGCAGCCCCTGTCGCCGCAGGATGCCGAGCGGTCGGGCCTGCTGCAGCAGGCCAACGAGGCGCGCAGCCGAGGGCAGTGGGCGCGCGCGGCGGAGCTGCTTCAGCGTGCCCTCGCGATACGGCCCTCGGTCTCCGTGCGGGCGGGCCTCGCAGGGGCCTACCAGGAGTTGGGGCGGTTCCAGGAGACCGCCGAGCAGTCGACCCTCTGCCTGCAAGGCGCTGCGACCGAGCGCGACCTGCGTGAGGAGCAGCGCACCACGTTTGCCGACAGCTGCGCTGCCTTCCTACGGAATGCCGCGACCCACCTGGCGAACGTCACCCTCGAGGTGAGGCCAGACAACGTCGAGGGCGCGACGCTCCGCGTGGATGGCGAGCCGATTGAGGGCTTTTCGCCCGGGCGCCCCTTCTTCCTCACCCCGGGGCGTCGCCGCTTTCAGGTGCAGGCCCACGGACGCGCCGAGAGCGAGTCCTTCCAGCTTCTCCGCGCGGGCACGACGGAGACCGTACGCGTCACCCTGCCGCCGCAAATGCCGGTCGCCGCGCCGACCGCGCCTGTGCAGCCTCCCGCTGCTGCTGCGACGGAACGGCCGGTGATCCTGCCACCGCCTGACGCGCCCTCGGCTTCCCCCGTGCCCTGGATCGTGGGGGGCGTCGGCCTCGCGGCGCTTGGGGTGGGCGTTGGGTACCTCGTCTGGGCGCAGAGCGCTTCGGATGACGCGCAGACGCTCTGCCCCGAGGGCTGCGCGACCGAGGACGACTCCCGGCGGGTCACGGTGCTCAACCAGCAGCACAGCGACCGCCTCGGGGTTGGTGCCGCGCTGACCATCGCGGGCGGCGTGGGGGTCGCGGTGTCGGCCGTGTGGCTCCTCTTGCGAAGCGGTCAGGCATCACGGTCTGCCCACGTTCTTCCAACAGGCAACGGGCTCATCGTCCGCTTCTAGCGTCGAGGTGTCTCCATGAAGTCGAGTCGAGTCGCGATCTGTCTGGGGGCACTGTATAGCGTCGGATGCGGCGGCACCGTCGACAACCAGGTTCGTGACAGTGGCCGCGAAGTAGGGGTGAGCGACCTGGGCGTGGTCGACACCGGCGTCATCGCGGTGGATGCCGGCCCCGCCGACACGGGGGTCATTCCGACTGACCTGGGTGTTGCGGACAGTGGCGCAGTGGATGTTGGCACCGACACGGGCACCGTGGTGGTCGACAGCGGCCCGATGGACGCGGGCGTGGTCCCGATGGACACCGGCCCCACCGACACAGGCCCGGCCGACACCGGTCCGCTGGATGCTGGCCCCACAGACATCGGGCCCGAGCCGGTGGACGCGGGCCTACCCGACGCGGGCCCCCCCGACAGCGGTCCACCCGACACCGGGCCGTCGTGTGCCGCCCCGCAGGCCCTCTGCGCCGGGCAGTGTGTCAACCCGCAGACCAACCCAGCCCACTGCGGCACGTGCGGCAACGCCTGCACCGCCCCCACCAACGGAACCCCGACCTGCACGGCTGGCGCCTGCGGCATCGCCTGCAACACCGGCTTCAACCTGCTTGGCGCCACCTGCGCGCCCTGCGGTGCGGTGGGGCAACCCGCATGCTCCACGGGCACCGCCTGCGCAGCGGGCCTCACCGCCTGCGCAGGCGCCTGCCGCGCCGCCCAAACCGACCCTGCCCACTGCGGAACCTGTGGCAATGCCTGCACCGCCCCCGCCAACGGCACCGCGGGCTGTGTCGCAGGCCAGTGTCAACCGACCTGCAACACCGGCTTCACCCTCGTAAGCGCCGCCTGCGTGCCCTGCGGCGCGGTCGGACAACCCGCCTGTGCTACGGGTACCGCCTGCACGGCCGGGCTCTCCGCATGCTCCGGCACCTGCCGCGCCACGCAGACCGATCTCACCCACTGCGGCACCTGCGGCACCGCCTGCATGGGCAGCGGCCAGCCCTTCACGCGCGCCGCCTGCGTCGCGGGGGCTTGCGTCGTCGAGTGCACAACGGGCTACATCGGGCAACCCGGATCGTGTGTCCCGCTCCCTCCGCCGCGGCCCGTCGCGCCCCTCTCCAGCGTCTGGATCTCCTCCCGTCGGCCCACCTTCCGCTGGGAGAACCCGGGGTCCAACGACGGCGCCGCCATCGACTTCTGCAGCGACCGGGCCTGCGCCACGTTGCTCGCCACCGAGGTGTTCACCGGGGAGTCGGGCACCCCCAGCATGGATCTGCCCGCAAACCGCACGGTCTACTGGCGACTCCGGGGCCGCCGGGGAGGACGCGTGGGCATCGCGGCGCACACCAGCCCCGTCTGGCAGCTTCACACACCCGTACGCACGACCACTGGCGCCGTCACCACCTGCGGCTTCCAGAGCCGCGACATCAACGGCGACGGGTATGCCGACCTCGCCATGGCCGACAGCTCGATTCCCGGCGCCGTCATCGAATACGGCGGAACCGGCGCCCTCGGCACCAACGCCCCCACGACGACGCTCACGTCCCTCATCCCCGGACTGGGAGGGTACCCCGCGCGGGGCGACTTCAACGGAGACGGGTTCGGGGATGTAGCAATCGGCGCCAGTGCGGCGAACAACCATCAGGGTCAGGTGATGGTGTATCTGGGGCGCACCTCGGGGCTGTCCACCACGGCGCAGCGAAGCCTGCTGGACCCCAGCCCCATCGCCGGTGGCAACTTCGGCACCAACATGGAAAGCTGCGACGTCAATGGGGACGGCTTCGATGACCTGATTGTGTGCCGTCCGGCCCACTCCAACCCGACCGGAAGGCCGGTCGGGTTCTACGTATTTCACGGAAATGCGGAGGGCATTCCTGCCACCCATGCGACTTCGCACTTCCTGCCCGCAACCTCCTTCGGGAACAATGTCCGATGCGTCGGGGACGTCAACGGCGATGGGTTCAACGATGTGGCTGCCAACGATTCCGGTGGCACGGTTCTCGCGGTCTACCACGGCTCTGAGAGCGGCCTGCCTTCTTCTCCCAGCCGCTCCCACAGTCCACCCTCCGGCTTCGGGTTCAACTATCTCTCGGCAGCGCGCCTCGGCGACGTCAACCAGGACGGCTACGCAGACTTCGCGGCAGGACAGTGGACGAGCGGAGCGGGCTCCTTCGGCTTCGATGTCTACCTGGGCAGCAGCTCGGGTCCGGCTCCCTCGGCCCCACTCCGGACGACGCGCGGGGGCGATGGCGTTTTGAGCGGGGCGTACGTTACCAGCGGCGGGACCTTTGACGGGGGACGCACGTTCTCGGTGCTGATCCCCCAGTTCCGTGTGGGGACAGGCTCGCTGTTGGAGTACCAGATGCGGTTTGCGCCGTCGATTGAGAGGCAGACAATCACCCGGGGTGCGCCTTCTGGCAGCAGAGGCTTCGGATACGCCTACGATGTAGGCGATCTCAACGGGGATGGATACTGCGATCTCGGTGTCGTATCCGAAGGAAGTCACTGGGTTCACCTCTATTATGGCAGCGCGACGGGAGCGTCTGTGACTCCGACGCAGTCTCTCACCAACCGGGGAAACTTCCCGAACATGTGAGCACTATGCCGGTGTTGGGTCTGGGGAGAGTGGTGATGAAGGAATCCATGCTGAAGTGTAGAGATATGCTCTCGTTCGGTATCGTGCTTGCTGCGGGCTGCGGCGGTACCGTCGACAACCAGGTGCGCGATGCGGGCCGCGACGCCGCAGGGGTCGACTCCGGCCCTCTGGACACCGGAGTCATCGCGTTGGATGCGGGCCCTGCCGACGCGGGGGTGCTCCCAACCGACCTGGGACCCGTTGACAGCGGTGCGGTGGACGCTGGCATGATGGTCGTCGACATCGGCCCCGCGGACACGGGCGTGGTCGCGATGGACACCGGTCCCGCGGACACCGGCCCCCCAGACACCGGGCCCGAACCCGTCGACGCGGGCCCTCCCGACACCGGCCCTCCCGACACCGGCCCTCCCGACACGGGACCCTCCTGCGTCGCGCCGCGGGCCCTCTGCGCCGGGCAGTGCGTCCACCCGCAGACCGATCCCGCGCACTGTGGTGCTTGCGGCAACGCCTGCGCCCAGGTGACCAACGGCACCCGAACCTGTACGAACGGGAGCTGCGGCGTCGCCTGCAACACGGGCTTCAACCTGGCCGGTTCCACCTGCGTGCCCTGCGGTGCGATGGGGCAAACCGCGTGCGCCATGGGAGCAGCCTGCGCGGCCGGGCTCACAGCTTGTGCAGGCACCTGCCGCGCGACGCTAACCGACTCCACCCACTGCGGAACCTGCGGCACCACCTGTACGACCAGCTTGCCCAACGCCGTACCGGCATGCGTGGCGGGTCAATGCGAGGCGGCCTGTGCTCCTGGGTTCACCCGGGTATCGGGACAGTGCGTGACGGTGCGTTCGCCCCGGCCGGTGGGCCCGCTCTCCACCGCCACGGTCACCTCCCTCCGCCCCCTCCTTCGCTGGAACCGCGACGCCCTCTCTCCGGCCATCACCGGCGTGCGCATCGACCTCTGCGGCGACACGCGTTGTACGGACATCCCCTCGTCCACCGTGGTCGACCGTGACACCCTGGAGGCCGTTCCCGCGCTCCCGCTCGAACCGGGCCGCCACTACTGGTGGCGCCTCCGCGGCCGGGTCGGCACCGACGAAGCGAGCGCGGCCAACGCATCGCCCATCTGGCAGCTCCGTACACACCGCAGCGCAACGGCGGCCGCCGAGCGTCGTAACAGCTCCTGGGGCGAAGGCAACAAGGACATCAACGGCGACGGCTACGACGACCTCGCGGTGGGTGTGCCGGGAGAGCAGCAGGTCGTGGTGCTGTGGGGTGCGGCGGACGGATACTCCAACACCCGCAGCACGACCGTGACCGTGCCGACGGGCCCCGACGCGCCGCCCGCGGGAGCGACCTTTGGCCGTGAGGTCTTCATCGCAGACACGACGCGCTCGGGCCTCGCAAGGCTCTACGTCGCGGCCTCGGGGTACGGCACCGACGGCGCCGTCTACGAGTACAGCGCCAACCAGGGCGGCACCATTCTGACGCGCGCCAGCCGGGTGATGCGTTCGGGCTTGACGGGGGATCAGACGCGCAGCTTCGCCTGGTCGGGCGCCACGGGAGACTTCAACGCCGACGGCTTCGCGGACCTGGTATTCGCCGCGTTTTATGTTCCCAACTACGTCTCGGTCAACGAGCGGGTCTGGTTGTCGCTGGGGGGCCCGGAGGGGCCCGGGGCGTTCAGGGTGTTCAGCTCGACGGTCGCCACGGGTGCCTTCGGCTACCGGGTCGGCGTGGCCGGCGATGTGAACGGCGACGGGTTTCCCGAACTCGGCGTCGTCAGCAGTTTGGGTTCTGGCACCGCGGGGACCGGGCACATTACCTACTATCCCGGCCGCGTCGACGGGGTGGGCAGCGAGGTGGTACATGGCTCGCCAGGCTCTCTGAATCGCCCGTCCGGTCTCACGGGTGGTTGCGACCTGAACGGGGACGGTTACGCCGATTCTATCGAGGAATGGTCCAACTCCATCTTCGGAGTGCGCGCGGGGAGGCCCACCTTCCCATCCGTGCTCCTTCAGTTTGGCGCCCAGGTGACCGCGGGCACGACCGGGTTGGTGGCGCAGCGCTCCGCCTGCTTTGATGCTGATGGAGACGGTCGGGCCGACTTCTTCGGCGCCTTCTTTCGTCCCGGAGTGTCTGGACTATTTGCCTTCGGTGCGCCCGGAGACGCCACGGTGGGCTTCCGCGAGAGCACGCGCTACAACTTCCCAACGCGCGGATCAGGACACGGCGCAGTGATTGTCAACGTTGGGGACGCCAACGGCGACGGCTACGCTGACCTCGCGATGACCGAGTACCTCCCGTCCACGCGTCGCACAGACGTGCTGATGTACTACGGCCGCGCCGGGGTCGGGGCAAACGCCTTTTCGCCAGCGGAGGTGGTACTCAGCGGGCAGGGTACACCGGACCCGTACCACGACCACTATGTGAAGTTGGACTGATTGCGTGAAAGGAATGAGTGTGGGATGAGTTTCTCAAAGAGTTTTCAGGCGATCTTGATTCTTACCGGTATGTCATCCATCAGTTGGAACTGTGCGGCCCCTCCGCCCCGTCCGGACGATGCCGTCCGGCCTGCCGACCTGACTGCGCGGGTTGACTTTCGCGGGGTCTTTGGGCGTACGCTGAACACCGTCGCGATCGTCGTCCCCAACCGCGAAGCGGGGCTGATGCGACGTGTCATGATCAGCCCGAACATTGCCTTCGAGTCTTCGCGCAGTTCGACTGCTGAGCCTCCTACGACGGGGCCGGCCTCGCCGACCAGTGCGTCGCCGAATCTGCCCAACGCGTTGGGTACTCCAGTATCCATCCAAGATTCAAGTCGGTTGATTCGGTATCTTGTCGATCACTCTTCCTTCGTGGTTGCTCCTGTGGTCTCTCGCGTCTGGTGTGGTGGTGTGGATGAATGCCCCGCTGCCACCTGGGTCGAGAGGGTTGTCATGATGGCGCGGTCTTCGCCTCAGTCAGCCTCTACAGATTCTATGGAGCCGGGGCGCTTTTCGCTCCCGACTTCGATGTTGGCAGTGCGTCGACTCGGGCTGTCGATGCGCGAGGTCTCGGCGGTGGTTGCACTGGCGGATGACCGTCGCTACGTGGTGCGTATCTCGGAGCAGAGTTCGGAGCCATCCTTGTGCCCGGATCTTCGTATCTCGGTGCCGATGATCTCTTTTTCTGGCGAGGTCATCAGCGCGCTGTCTGGTCAGATTGTGGCTCGTTTTGACGAGGACCGTACGGTTGGCACAGAGGTATCGTTGGACCGCGACGTACGTAGGGCGGTTTGGTCGCCTGTCTATGGTAGCACGCCCTACTCCGACGGAGTGCACCGATACGTGCAGTCCTGGGCTGAGCGCTCCGTGTTGTGTGAGGCGATAGGATCCATGTTTGGTGCAATCGGATCGGAGATCTCTGTGCGTTCTGATGTCACGACTAGTGTTCGGGACATGATCGCCTCCGTGCTTGACCCGCTTTATCGTACCGAGCGGGAACCCTCCCGTCGTTCGACGTCTCCACCTCCGCCTGCCCCTGTCGCGGCACCCGACCCGGTGACCATCGCGCCCGACCCCTCCTCCGGCGCAATGTCCGGTGCCGACAATGCCCCCGGCAGCGAAGAGGGCGGCCGTCGCCGCCGTCGTCGTCAGGGGCGCTGAGAAGATTCAAGGGAGGATTGAAGATGAAGGCAGGCTGCTATTGGGCCAGGGCCGTCTCATGAATTACTCCGTGATTCCCTGCCGAAGGAGCGCGAGGAGGAATTCGTCGTCCCAGCCGGCGACCTTGCGACGTTCAGCGACGCTGGCTCGCCGCGTCTTGTCCCGGGTGAGCAGCGTGAGCGCAAACTTGCGAATCATCGAGAGGTTTTCTGGAGCATGCCCCGTGTGAATGAGGCTGTCGTCCTCGTGGAATGCGACGTCGAGGCTCCAGTGCAGGGCGTTCTCCACCTGCCAGTGCCCTCGGATCAGCCGCCCATGGCGGGCGGCATCGTCGTGAGGCAGGCTCGAGATGGCGTACCGCACCTCGTGCGTGGTGGTGTTGTCTGCCTTCCGCCACCGCGTCGTCTCCACCATCACACAACTCCTCAGTCCCGGCCACAGGGCCGCCACAGCGATCGCCCGCGCATCGGCTGCCCACACCCGACGCGTCTCCTGGCGGCCATGACCGCCGTTGGATTCCTCGGCGTAGCTCACTAGCTCCGGCGAACTGCGTACCTCCTCCATACGCTGGGTCACCGCAGCCAACAGCTTGGGCTGGTTGCCCTTCACGGTGATGACGTAGTCCCCCTCACCCTGCACGATGATGGCCGCGTTCCCCTTGTGGCACCCTCCGGCGTCGATCGTGACGACAGCACCCTTGAGATCGAGGAGCTTCAGCAGTTCGGGCATCGCTGTAATTTCGTTGGACTTGGCGTCCGTCGCGTATTGGCCCAGCAGCATGCGGTTCTGCGCCGACCAGGCGTGCACCAGATGCATCGCCCGTCCCAGGGGGTGGGCACGGCCAGAGCCGCGCAGCGTCTTGCCATCGAGGGCGATCACCTTGCCGTCCGTGGCGCCGAACAGATGGGTCGTCCATCCCCGAAAGGCCGCCCCAAAGGCGCTTGGCTTGAGGCGTGCGAACACCCGTGGGAAGGTGTGCTTGGAGGGGATGCCATGGGGCAAGGGCAACAGGGTCTCCAGAAGGCTCCGCTTGCGCTCGCCGTACGCCGCGATCTGGCTCCAAGTCTCGGCCCCGCAGATCACGGCGAGCAGCGCGATCACCAGGATGTCCACCGGCAGGTGGTCGATCTTGCCCTGCTGCCGGGGGTCCTCCAGCTCATCGAAGTAGTCAAGAAAGGCCTCTGCATCCAGTCGTACGCCGGGGGTCGTCATGACGCCCTGTCGCCCGGAGCTCCCAGGGAATCAAGCACTTTTCATGAGACGGCCCTGACCTCGGGTGGAGCGCGCAGAGACGCGGGCGACGGGGGAGGATTGGAGGGCGGGGGAGGATTGGAGGGCGGACGCGCCTCACGCCGGGTCGGGGCAGACGCGTCCGAGGCAATCGAGCCACCGTTGCGCCGCTCTTCGGCACGCCCCCTGTCAGGAACCTCCCAAGGCCCTCTCATGAAAGGCGCTTGATTTCCTGGGAGCTCCGGGCGACAGGGCGTCATGAAGAAGCCCGACGTGCGACTGGATGCAGAGGATGACCCCCGGCAGCAGGGCAAGATCGACCACCTGCCGGTGGACATCCTGGTGATCGCGCTGCTCGCCGTGATCCGCGGGGCCGAGACTTGGAGCGAGATCGCGGTGTTTGGCGAGCGCATGCGGAGCCTGCTGGAGACCTTGTTGCCCTGGGTCTTCCGCACTTTGTGTGGAGGTGGTTGCGCCCCGCTGTGCGCGTCCCAACTTGGCCATCCGAGCCGACCCCTGCAACCCATGTCCACGCCGGGGCCTCCTTGAGACCGATGCCCGATCCTCTCGCTACCCTCGCGATTCTCTCGGCGCTGCACGGCGACCTCGACGTGCTGCACCTCGAGATGAAGCCGGGGGCTATCCACGTCCCTGCGCGCTGTACGAGTCCTGCTCCGCACTGCCCGGACTGCCAGACGCTCAGCAATCAGGTTCACGGCGGCTACGTCCGGACCCTCGCCGACCTCGCCCACCAGGGTACTCCCGTGCGATTGCGCCTCCGCGTTCGGCGTTTTCGCTGCACTGCGCCCCGCTACCCACGAAGGACCTTCACCGAGCGGCTGCCGACCCTGGCGGCCCGCCATGCACGCAGGACCGTCCGGTTGCCCGACATGATCGGCCGGGTGGGCATGGCGCTGGGCGGTCAGGCAGGGGCTCGCCTGCTGCCCACATTGGGCGCCCGGGCGAGCGCCGACACCGTGTTGCGTATGGTGCGTCGGATGCACGCCCCCGTGCTGCCGACGCCGCGCGGGTTGGGCGTCGACGAGTGGGCCTCCCGAAAAGGCCACGTCTACGGAACCATCCTCGTCGACCTTGAGCGGCGTGTCGTGGTCGACGTGCTGCCGGAGCGCTCGGCCGAGAGCCTCACCAATTGGCTCGTCCAGCACCCCGGCGTCGAGATCATCAGCCGCGACCGGTTGGAGAGCTACGCCGAGGGTGCACGGCGGGGAGCGCCCGAGGCCGTGCAAGTCGCCGACCGATGGCACCTGCTCAAGGACCTGGGCGATCGGGTCGAGCGCGTCTGCAACGCCACCGCAGGGAGCCGGATTGCGCCGCAGCGGAGAGCATCACCCTGGCCACGGCGGCCGCCGACCGCGCGGACAACCCCTCGCGACATCGCAGGAGTCATCGCTTCCAGAGCCGTCAAGCACCCGGACGAACGCGCGACTGTCCGCGAGGTTCTGCGTCGACCGCCGAGGCCCAGAGCGGCCCGGTAGGGGCGTGAGGGCGCTTCGTATCACGGGGAGTCCGCCAACGCTGCGATACGGCTGATCGCGCGGCGGCGACCAGCCCGGACCCTTGAACCCGGCCGACGTCCTGGCTAGGTTGTCGATCGCTGGACGGCGTGCGTCGCGGTGCCGTCGCCCCCGTTGGAGTTCGTATCCATGCTCCTCACGTGTCGTTCGTCCGTGCTGCTCTGCCTGCTGGCCGTCGCGGGCTGCGCCACCACCGCGGTTCCGACGGCGCAGTCGGGCGCACCGGCGGCGGACGTCCACGCCTTCGTCGTCGCGCCCATGACCGTCGTCCCTTCGGCGTCGGGTGGCGCCCCCTGGATCGTCGACGCGGTCCTCCAGGCTGACGGGATCGCGCGCGGCAGCAGCAGCCCGCTCGGCCGCATCGAGCGCGATCGGGTGGTCGACGCGCGCGGGGAGGTGCTCCTCCAGCTCGCCCCGGACGGCATCGTCACGCTCCCCTGGAGCACCTCCGCCGCGAGCCCTCTCTTCCGCTTCACCCCGCAGGGGCTCAAGCTCTTCAGCCGGAGAGGAACCATTCTCATCACCGTCGAAGCCGATGGGGCCTACGCGAGGGATGGCGTCGCCACCGGTGCGCGGGTGACCCCCTACGCGCCTGCGCACCGCGATACGGCCCTTCTACTCTCCGTGCTCCCCCTGGTCGTGCTCGATCGCGCCATTGCCAGGACCCGCACCGCCGCCGACGGGCCCGCCCGGTAGCGCCGCTTCCGTCGGCCGCGCGGTCCCTGGGGGAGTACCGCGACGCGCTCCGGGCGACGGCCACGTAGAGGCTCGCTGCACCGCACGGGGGACCGGTGCAGTCAGCCCCAGATCTCGGACTCGGACAGGCCGAGCTCGGCCAGCTCGCGGGCCCGTAGCCCGGCCTCGCCCACGCAGAAGAACTCATCGAGCTGCGGCGGGTTCACCCCGGTCGACGAGAGCATGGCGTGCATCTGTCCGCGGTGATGGATGGCGTGCTGGAAGAGATGCCCGAGCATCCGCACGAGGGGGTCGCGGGTGATGCCCCGGCGGCGCACGATCGGGACCTCCTGCTCGAGCATGGGGTCGCGCAGGGTCTGGCATCGGCGCACGAGGGCGAGGTCGGCCGCGCGTTGGGCGAGGGCCAGGTCGGGGCAGCGGGCGAAGGGCTCCTCGGGGGCGAAGAAGCTGCCTGGGTTGGGGTGGGGCTCGGTGCCCTCCAAGGCCCGGGCGATCGCGTCGCCGTAGAACCAGTCGACCGTCAGGATGTGGTTGGCGGTGGCTCGCAGGGAGCCGAAGAACCCGACCCGCGGGGCCGCGAAGGCCGCGTCGTCGAGGGCCGCGCAGGCCGTGAGGAGCCGGTGGTTGGCCCAGGCCGCGTTGCAGGCCATCGTAAACAGGTGGTGCGCGAGCGGATCGGGACGCATCGAGGCCCCTGTACCACAGGGCTCTACGAGGGATGGTCTGAGCCCGCCGGAGGAGGTCGCCCGAACGCTCCTGCTGAACGACGCAGGGTGTGACCTCCTGCCGCCGGTTCCGCCCTCCGTCCGTACCGCGAGGCGAAGTCGGCGGTGAGTACGGTTGGCCCCTTCCCGCTTCCGCGCGCGTGGCGAGGAGACCTGCACCCGTGTGGCGTGAACGCACCCCCCTGTGCGCCGCGCGCGTCAGGGGGCAGGCGGGCTGCCTTGACGTCGCCACGCAGCAGGCGTGAGCCCGTGGGTCCGCCGAAACTGCCGGATGAAGTGCGTAACGTCCGCGTAACCCACGCGCTCGGCGATGACCTCCACCTGCTCGTCTGTGCCCCGCAGCCGCCGGCGCGCCTCGGCCATGCGGTACTCGAGGATCCACTGGCCCACCGTGCGGCCCGTCTCCTTGCGCATCAGGCTGGCCACATGGGCGGGCGAGCGGTCGACGGCGTGGGCGACCTGCGCGAGGGACAGCGACTCGAGGGCGTGCCCCTCGATGTACGACAGGGCCTGGCGCGTGGTGCCCTGGCCTGCTGGATCGGGGGCGTCCGCGGGGCTGCTCATGCGTTCGACCTCGATCAGCACCAGGCGGAGCAGGGCGCTCACCGCCTCGTCCCGCGCGCGCTCCTGGCCTTCGAGCTCGTGCGCGAGGAGGCGCATCCATTCCTCGAGGCGGCGGCGTTGGTGGGCGTCGGGGTGCAGGACCGGATGGCACCCGTTGCGTACGCGCAGGAGGGGGCCGAGCTTCAGCCCCATGGGGCCACCCCAATGGGTGTCGTCCTGCGGAAAGGCCTCCGGGTGAATCGTGAGGGCCCAGCCCTCCATGTCCTCGAACTGCGCCGGACTGTGGGCGTCGCCTGGCGGAATGAGGTGCACGTCGCCCGCACGCAGCACGAGATCCGTGGTGTGCCGGATGCGCGACAAGCCGCGCGTCACGAGGACGATGGCCGCAAAGGCGTGCGAGAACGTCCCCGTCTGGGCCACGTGGTGCCCACGGCCGCTGAAGCGCCGCACCCACACGGGGGACTGGTGCCGCTCGAAGGCCTCGCGCGCGTGGGCGTGGGGGCCGGGTGAGACCTTGGCGTGGGTCATGGGTGCTGTTGTACCGAAGCGGGATCCGCCCGCGTGAGGAACACCTTGTACTGCAGCGAGACGAAGATCGTCCGGGGCGCGACGAACCCGACCTGGGCCAGCATCGCGGTGAGGGCCGCATCGGACGCCACGGGCTTCATCTGCGCGTAGAGCGGGCGCCGACGCTCGATGTCTTCGCGGAACACCCCGTGGGCCCGCTGCCGCCGCAGCTCTACGTCCACCAGGACGGGGTCCATGCCCACGCGACAGCCCACCACCAGGGGAGCCCCTGGCCTCAGCCTCCGGGCCACTTCTCGCAGCAGCGCGATCCGCGCCTCCTGACCTTCGATGTGGTGCAGCACGCCCAGCATCTGCGCTCCGTCGAACGGGTCGCTCCCGGGCAGGGTGTGCAGCTCGCCCAGGTGCAGCCGCGTCCGCGCGAGCAGGCCCTCGGCCGCAAGGCGCTGCCGGGCGACGGCGAGCATCGCCTCGGACGGGTCCACGCCCGAAAAACGCCAGTCTGGCACGCTGAAGCGCGTGTACGGCACCAGCTCCGCGCCCGTGCCGACCCCCACGAAGAGCAGCGACGCGGCGTCCAGGCCGTCGAGCTGGGCGGTCAACGCGCTGGCGGCCAGCTCGTAGAGCGCCCCAGCGCCCGCGAGGGCGATCGAGGCCTGGGCGTCGTAGTGGGCGGCGCGGTCGGGGCCGAAGGCGTGCATGGGGTGATGGTGCGGGGCGTCAGGGTTCTCGTGCGACATGGGTTGTATCCTGCGACCCTGCGCGGATGCATGGGAGAGCGCGGACGCTCGTGGGATCGGCGGATCTTCCGACGTCGGCCTCGAGACCCTGGGCGCGACGGGGCGAAGGGGCAATGCAGCGAGGCCGCCAGGGCGCAGGGTACGCGAGGGCCAGAAGGGGATATCGGGGGGGACGACCAGATCGACGCCGGACGCTCCGACCCACACCCACAAACTTCTGGCCCTTGCGCCCCTTGCGCCCTGGCGGTTTCACCGCCTGCATTCGTTCGTGTCGCGTGGGAGCGGCTACGGCCCCGCGGGGGCAGGCGGGAGGAAGTCGCAGTCGTGGCGGGCGGCGCACCCGTGGGCCTCGGGGCGCGAGCGGTACAGAACATCCTGCCCCCCAGTGGCGAAGAAGCGCCCGATCACCGTGAGCAGATACGTGCTGTGATCCCACGCGAGGGCCGGGTCGGGGACCCCGAAGCTGTGCACCCCCTCCGGCCGGATGTACGCGTTGAGGAGGCCCATCACCGGCCCCCCATTGCCCGCGTAGACCCCCACGGTCGGCGCCCACGTTGCCCCCAACGCCGCGGCATCCCCCGCCGTACGCCCGTACCGCACGAGGCGCAGCGGAGGCGACAAGACCCGCTCCCCGAAGCCGCTGGCCCCCTCGTCGAGGTCGTCGACATCGAACAAGATCGCCTCGCGCCCCGGGATCGGGAAACGCCCGAGGGCCGCCAGACCCTCCACCACTCCGCGCCCGATGAGGACGCGGTTGGGGGTCATCCCGTAGCGCCTGTGCAAGGCCTCCGGGGTGGACAGGTCGGCGTACTCGGGGAAACGTGCGGGACCGTCGACCCCGAAGAAGGGGATCACCCCGAGGGCCCGGGCGAAGGCGTTGCCCGTGTTGACCGGGACGGCCTGGTCGCCCGCGGTGTTGACCACGAGGGCCGCGTGAGACCCGTGCCCGGCGGGGCGCTGTCGGTAGTACAGGGGGGCGAAGTTGATCGGGTCGCCCGGGTCGAGGGCCGCCTGGGCCAGGAGCAGGAAGCGCCGCATCTCGGGCGTCTGCCGACGGATCCCGAGGCCCTCGGCGGGCGAGCGCAGGGGGACTCCCCGGGCCACCCAGCGGCGCAGGTCGGGGGAGGGCCCCGGGGGGTCGGGGATGTGGCCGCAGTGCAGGGCGCAGTCGCCCTCGACCACCCGCTGCTGGTTGATGAGGCTCTTGACCCGGGCGTCGTCGCGCACCGCGCAGGTCCCGTAGTCGGTGATGGCCGCGCCGTAGTAGGTGAGCACGGCCAGGGGGTCGTCGACGTTGCTGGGGATCCCGATGCGAAAGCGCCCCTCGGCCCCGGCCCGGGCGCAGCGGCGCTCCTGGGTGCGGAGGTTGACCACCGTCACGTCGTCGCCCGCGTCGACCGTAGGCGGGGGGGCTCCGCCCGGGGTGTCGGGCGACCCGGGCTCGGGGCGTACGTCGGCGCAGGCAAACTCCAGCTCGCCCGTGCGGTTGACGTCCGGAACGAGGAACCGCAACGAGGCCTGCCCGTCGCTGCACGCCGTCCGGGTGCGGCCGTTGCGGGGCCCATACTCCCGCGCCGGGACGCTCATCACCAAGGGCCCCATCACCCGCAGGATCACGGCCTCCTTGATGCCCCCCTGGGTCGACCGGAGCCCGATGTCGGTCAGGCCCCCGCCGCCCGAGATGGGGGCCGCGGCGCGGAGGTTCGGGTCGGTGGCCCCGAGGACCATGGCCATGATGCCCCCGAGGCTCCCGCCCGTGGCGTAGAAGGGGGCGTCGGGGCCGCCTACGTCGGGGGTTCCGTCGCCGTCGAAGTCGCCCGCGGGGTCGTTGAGGGCCCCGTCGTTGTTGAAGTCGTCGAGGGCGGGTGCCTGGCCGTCAAAACCCCGCAGGGCCCGGATGAGCTGGAGGTGGTCGAGGGCGAGCTGCCGCACCTGGTCGCGGGTGTGGAAGACGTACGAGGTCCAGAAGTCTCCGCCCGAGTCGGGCACGGCGTCGCCGTTGAGGTCGCGGGCCCGGGTGGTGAGCATCGGGCCGAGGAGGCCCCCGAGGCAGCTCCCGCGCAGGAGGGCCTCGATGAGCGGGCGTTGGGCGCGGTCGAGCACGAGCCCGTGGCCGGGGCCGTTGATCCCGAGGGTGGCCAGACCCTGGGCCGCGAAGTTGGGGCCAAACCCGAGGGCATCGATGAAGTTTCCCGTGTACCCGTGGCCCTGCATCACCACGGGGTAGGGCTGCCTCCGGCCCCCGAGATCCCGCGGAACCACCAGGGCAAACTGCACCGTGTCGGTCCCGAGGTGGTCGATGTGCCCGGTGCGGGTGTTGAGGTCCCACCGGGCGTAGGGGTCGGTGCTCTGGGGGTCGCCCATGA
Source organism: uncultured Myxococcaceae bacterium (assembly GCA_964447205.1). Taxonomy (GTDB): domain Bacteria; phylum Myxococcota_A; class Polyangia; order Polyangiales; genus JAEUKH01. Next base: position 44,965 of record CAYUSB010000048.1, on the reverse strand, counting down.
GGTAGGGGACCCGGTAGGTTCCCATCACGATGTGGCTGACGTAGCGGTACCGCGCGGCGATGAGGTCGCGGGCCCGGTCGTCGAGCCCGAGGGCCATGGCGAGGTTGTTGACCAGCCCCGCGAGGGCCGCCCCCCGCACGACGAAGGGCCGCGCCCGCTGGTCGTCGGTGCACCCGCTGCCCGAGGCCGCACGGGCGAGCTGGAGGGTCGGGGTGATGGGAGCCAGGGCGGGGCCAAAGGGCCCATCGCCGTAGAGCCCGTCGCGTACGGCCAGGAGGTCGCCCGTGGTGGTCTGCGTGGTGAAGGTCCAGGCGAAGACCACCCGGTCGCGCTCGGTGTCTCCCGCCTCCGGGGCGTAGCGCAGCCGACCGTAGTAGTTGGGGCGGGCCGCGAGGAAGTCCCCCAGGGGGCCCAGGGAGGGCCCCTGGACAGGGTGGGCCACCCCCGGGAAGGGCGAGCGCACCGAGCGCCCTCCAGGGCCCTTCAGGCGCGACGTGATGACCACCGCGTAGGGGGTCCGCTCGTCGAGGGGCAGGAGGGGGCGGAGGATGAGGGTGCGGGTGTCGGGTTCCCAGAAGGGGGTGAGGGCGTCGTTGGGGTTGGCGCCGGCAGGGAAGACCGCGGGGCGGTTGAGCCGGCCGTCGAAGTTGGTGTCTTCGCCCGGGTCGAGGCGGCCGTTGTGGTTGGTGTCCTCGTCGACGGTCTCGAAGAGGAGGTTGCTCTGCCCTCCGCGGGGGTCGTTGGGGTAGTACCCGTCGCGGTTGCGGGCCGTGTAGACGAAGTTGCCGTCGCCCAGGTCGAGGGGGACGGGGACCCCCGTGCGCAGGTTGACGAGGTAGACCGGGTCGTCGTCGAAGGCCTGGTCGTCGCCTCGCATGGCGGCCACGAGGGGGCCGAGGTCGAGGGGTTCGTCGAAGGCGAGGGTGAGGGGCATGAAGGTGCCCCACCCGTCCATGCTGGCGAAGCCTTCACGCAGGCGCGACTCGAGGCCCGTGGGGCTCAGGAGCGAGGCGTTGAGGCGCAGCCCCGTGGGGGAGCTCGGGTCGGGGGCCGTGGCGATGTCGTTGGGGAGCGGAACGTTGGGGAAGGGGCGCTCCCCGAGGTCCCACACGATGCGGGGGCCGTGGCCGTCGTCGCGGGCGAGGGGGGCCGAGGAGGCGACCGGTTCGCCGCCGTCGCAGCCGAGCAGGCCGAGGGCCGCGGTGAAGATCCCGAGGGCGCGCAGGTGCATCGGGGCGGTACCGTATCCCAAGTCCGCGCGGGGCGTCATCGCGCGGACGCGGGGCCCTACTTCGCGGGGCTGAGGCCCGCGGGGGCCGTGGCCACGTGGGGGCAGTCGCGCCCGAGGGTCTCGAGGTGGCGGTAATGCGAGGCCAGGGCCGCCCCCAGGGTGGGGTGGCTGCGGTAGCGGATCCCGTGTTTCTCGGCCGTCTCGGCCACGATGGCGGACAGAGCGGGGTAGTGCAGGTGGCACACCTTCGGGAAGAGGTGATGCTCGACCTGATGGTTGAGCCCCCCGAGGAACCACGTGATCACGGGGTTGCTCCGGGCGAAGTCGACCGTGGTGGCCACCTGATGGGCGGCCCAGTCCTGGTGGACCACGCTGCCGTCGGCGGGGGCCTCGGGAAACTCCACGGCGTCGGCGCAGTGGGCGAGCTGAAACACCGAGGACAGGGTGATCCCGAGGGTGCTCGCCGCGAGGAGGTGAAAGAGCACGACCTGCCACACCGGGTGGAAGAACGACGGGATCACCAGCGACCACCCCACGAAGAACACCTTCCACCCCCAGAACAGGGCCACCTCGCCGCGGCCCATGGGGGGCAGGGCGTGGGGGCCCGCCTTGCGCCCGCGGAGCAGCACGAAGTCGTCGTGGAAGACCCACTTGGGCAAGAGGAAGCAGTACAGAAACCAGATGTAATAATGCTGATACCGCTGCCAGGGCCGCCGGGGTTGCTCGGGGGAGAGGCGGGCGATGACGCCGAAATCGAGGTCGAAATCGACCCCGCGGACATTGGTATACGTGTGATGAATCACGTTGTGCTTCTGCCGCCAGAACCACGAGCACACCCCCATCACGTCGAGGGTGAATCCCATGGCCCGGTTGACCCAGGCGTGGCGCGAGTAGCCCCCGTGGTTGGCGTCGTGCTGCACGCTCATCCCGATGCCCGCGATCGACAGCCCCAACGACATCGCCAGGAGGACCCCCTGCCAGGCCTGCGTGGCGAAGAACACCAGGAGCACCCACGACCCCACAAACCAGGTCAGGATGATGGCGGTCTTCAGGTACATCGCGCCGATGTCTCGTCGCGGCCAGGCAGCGTGTGCGAAATAGTCGTCGGAGACCCGCTTGAGGTCTGAGCGGAAGGCGCCGCCGTGACCAAACCGTACGGGTGCCATTGGGCTGCTCTCGATCATCGCGCCTCCTGCGCGACAATGAGTGCAGCGCGAGAAGACTGTAGCCCTTTATGGTCCGAGGTGCCCGTTTAGAAGAGCAACCCGGCCCGGGCCATCCCCATCACGATGCGCGGCAGGGCGGCCCCGAAGCGGTCGTCCATGGCCCTCCCGGGGAAGAACACCCCGCCCTGGATCCCGCCCTGAAACCGGATCTCGCGGGACAGGGGGACCTCGGCGTCGAGTCCGAGGTCGAGCTCGAGCCCGAGGTCGCGTCGGGCGCTGTCGCCCCCGCGGTAGTTGCGGGCCTCGCCGTAGCGCAGGACGGAGGTGGGGTCGACCAGGTCGGTGGTGGACACGCCGACCACGGCGGCCCCGCGAAGCTCGAGGAACCGCGAGAGGTTGAGGCGGACGTTGGGGTAGAGGTAGGCCGCCCCGGCCACGCCTCCCTGGGTGGGCAGGAGGGACGCTCCGTATGGGGGGCGGGCGGCGAGGTCGGGGTCGCGGGCGATCTCGGCGCTGCGGGCGGTCTGCCAGTGCATCACCTCGGGGAAGAGGATGAGCCCCACGCGGTGGCTGGGGTTGAAATGAAACCGCCGCTGGCGGGCGTCGAGGGGGTTGCGGTCGCCCGAGGCCCAGCCGCCTTCGAGGGCCACCCGGTAGCGGCCCGGGCGCTCAACTCCGAGCTCGGCGGCGGCCCCGAACTGGAGCACCCGGTGCTCGTCGACGTAGAGGGTGCGGGCCGCGTTGGTGGTGCCCGCGATGAGGGCCACTTCGGCCCCGGCGAAGACCCGCCCCGTGCGGTCGGGGGTGGGCCAGTGCCAGCGGGCCAGGAGGTCGGCCACGAAGACCTGCAGGGTCGATCCGTCGGCGAAGGACACGTCGCGCAGGACGGCCAGGGCCCCTACGCGTTTGCGCTCGCAGTCTGCCGTGCAGGCGTGGTGCTGGTAGAAGACCGAGGCCACCCCTTGCAGGGCGATGTCGCCGTCGACGAGGCGGGTGGTGCGGTCGCGGTAGACGAGGTCGCCGGCGATGGCGGCCACGACGTTGCTGTGGCGCCCGCCGGGGCGGGTGGCGAAGGCGATGCGCTCGACGATGTCGCCGTGGCGGTAGTCGCCGAAGAGGGGCCGTCGGTCGCCGTCGTTGGCCAGGACCCCGAGGCCCCAGGTGAAGCCCTGCTGCCCCAGACGGAACACCCCCACCGGAGAGTCCCACTCGACGTAGCCCCAGCGCAGGTCGACCGGGCCGTAGGGGAAGGTGTCGTTGCGGGGTTCGTGCGCGAGGCCGACAAACTGGGTGGGGGCGTCGGGCACGACCGTACGGGCGAGGTCGACCTGAAACACCACCCGCAGCCGGGCCCCGAACTGCACCCAGGGGCGAAACCGGATCCACGTCTCGACCCACTGGTTTTGTCCCAGGGCCGCGGGCATCCGGGTCGACCCTGGGGTCACGTCGAGGGGCAGGGCGCTCATGGCCGTGTACCGGAGCTGAAGCTCGCCCGGGATGGCCCCGTGGATGAGCTCTCCCTCCTCCGCGGGGGCCGTCCGCGGGGGCGTCCGGGAGGGCGGGGCCCGCGGGGGCGAGGTCTGGGGAGGCGGGGGCGTACGCGAGGGCGTCTGGGCGGCGGCCGTGGCGCCTGCGACCATCGCGGCGACGGCCAGACTGCTGTGTCGGAGGAACCTCACCGGGCCGGCACGCTACCGTCCCGCGGCGTCGGGTGACAAGGACTCGTTGCGCCGCGGTCGAGGGGGCGGGTACACCTCGGCACGGTGAAGCTGCCCCGAGATTTTGTGCCGCCCGCGGTGACCCTCGATCCGCGCGGGTTTCACCCCGTGATGGCCCTGCCCGCGGACCTGGAGGTGTACGACTTCACGCGCGGGTACGACCCCGGCCGGGCCCGGGCGGGCGCATACGGGGTAGGCCGATACGACGAACGCCGCCGGGGGATGTACACCGCGGCCCTCTTCGAGGCGGGCGAGGACGGGGTCCGGGATGTTCATGTGGGGGTCGACCTCGCGGCCCCGGTGGGGGAGCCCGTACGGGCCGTGGCCGACGGCTGGGTCGTGGCCGCGGGGTACAACCCCGCCCCGGGAGACTACGGGTTCGTGGTGGTGACAGGGCATCGGGTGCAGACGGAGCCCGAGGTGGTTCTGTATGCCCTGCACGGGCACCTCGGGGCGGCCTCGATGGGCCTGCGGGCCGTGGGCGCCCCCTTCGCCGCGGGGGACCTCCTCGGCTACGTCGGCGACCGTCACGAAAACGGCGGCTGGAACCCCCACCTGCACTTCCAGCTCTCGTGGCTGCGGCCCGCCACCCACGACCTGCCCGGGGCGGTGTCCCTGGCCGACCGGCCCGCGGCCCTGTTGGTCTTCCCCGACCCGCGCAGGGTCCTCGGCCCCCTCTATCCCGGCGACGGGGGCTTCGGGCTGTAGGGGTCTTGGGGGCTCAGCCCAGGGTGCGGAGCATGAGCTGGCGCAGGCCCGGAGAGGCCCCGACCGTGGCCCGGATCTCGGCCAGGGAGCGCTGGAGCCTGGCTTCGAGGGACTCCGGGTCGCTGAAGTCGACCCCGAGCGAACGCAGCCGCAGGTCGACCCCCTGGTAGGTCATCTGGAGCCGTCGGGCGAGCTCGGAGCGGCGGCGGGTCTCCAGGGCCGTGGACAGGAAGATCGCGTCGGCCAGGAGCCTGCCCACGGTGGCAGGCTGCACGGGCAGGGGGGCCTCGGCGGGGCCGGTGGGGCGTCCGACGGGGTCGCGGGCCTGTTCGCGCCAGGCGGCGAGCCAGCCCTCCGCGGGGGGTGTCGGGGAGGCGAGGAGGTGGTCGATGAAGGCCCGCAGGTCGCGGGCATGCTCGGGCCAGACCCGAGCCGCGGCGAGGGCCGAGAGGGCCTCGACCTCGTCGTCGGTGAGGGCCACGTGGGTGCGGGCCGAGGCCCCGCGGAGAAACTCCCGGGCGAGCCGGGCGAGGTCTTCGGGGGCAGGGGTCGGCAGGTCGAGCCGGACCCCGGCCAGGAGGGGATACAGGCTCGAACGAAACCCCAGGAGGAACCGCGGATCGTGCGGGCACGAGGCGATCACCCGCACGTCGAGGGGGCGGCCGACGACCTCGCCCTCGCGCAGGACCACGGACTCGCTCAGCAGGAGCTCGACCCCCACCTGGGCGTCGGGGGGAAGCCGGTGAACCCCGTCGAGGAAGAGGGTCCCCGAGGCGGCCTGCTCGACGAGGCCGGGTGTGTCTTCCACCCCGAAGAGGGCCGCGCTCGCGTCGGGGCCGAGGGCGGCGCACTGGACGGCCACGAAGGGCCCGCGGGCGGCGGTGCTGCGGTCGTGGAGGTCCTGGGCCAGGACGCTCTTGCCCACCCCGGCGGCCCCGACGAGGAGCACGGACAGGCCGGTGGGGGCGGCCTGTTGGGCCTCGTCGAGGACCCGTCGGCGGCTCGGGGAGGCGGCCAGAAAGTGCCAGGCCCGGGAGGCCCGGAGCAGGTCGTGGGCGGCGTTCCACCCGTTGACGAGGGTTTGTACCCAGGCGCTGTCGTCGAGGTCGAGGGTGCGGTTGCGATCTGCCGGGCGTATGACCAGGTCGAGCGATTCGCCGGTGAGCCGATAGCTTCCGAGGGCCGGCTCGCCGAGGAGGACATCGACCCCGCGGGGCCCGAGCCGACCCCGCACGAGCTCGCACAACCCCCGGGCGTCGAGGGCGTCGAGGTGATCGGGCACCCGCCACACGTCTCCCTCGACGCGTACGGTGAGCTCGGTCCCGAGCCACACCCCGTTGCGGGGGACCCGGGTGGGCACCCCAGGCTCGACGGGAACGAGGGTCCCGTTGCGGGAGGCGAGGTCTTCGACGTGGACCTGCCCGTCACGCACGACGATGCGGGCGTGCTGCTCGGACAACGAGGGCAGGTCGGCCCGCACCTCGAAGCGCTGCGGTCCGCCGGTCACCGTAAGCTGGGCCTGCCCAGTGGCCCGGCCCACCACCACCTCGCTCCCCTCCGGGAACGATTGGCGTAGCGCGTGGCCAGAGTGCTTCATCAGAAACGCGAGGGTCACCATCGTCTGCAACCGTCCACCTCCACCCGAGCTATCCAAGCCGACTCCCGCCCACTCTACCCGCTCGGGGCCGCAGCACAATCCCCAGCGCGCCCTTCGGCCCCGTGTACTAGAGTGAGAGGGTGCGACGGGCATGGATCGTCGCGGCCCTCGTGGTGCCGCTCTCACACTGTTCGGGCGAGACGCGCCCGCCGGCCCCGATCTTCGACGCAGGCCCCATCCCCTTCGATCGTGGGCCCATCGACGTGGTCCGCCCGGGGCTCGACGTGACCGCGGTCGACCCGTGTACGGTCGGCCCCTGCGGCCCCGAGGAGCGCTGCGGCCCGCCCCGCGAGGGCGGAGGCCCCGGAAGCGGCAACGGGGTCGACGACAATTGCGACGGCCGCGTGGACGAGGGTTGCCCGTGCGTTCCGGGCGAGGCCCGGGCGTGTTTCGACGGGGCCCCCGACCGGCGGGGGATCGGGGCATGCCGCGACGGGATGATGGTCTGCACCGAGCTCGGGGCCTGGCAGGGCATCGAGTGCACGGGGGCGGTGGTGCCCGCGGAGGAGACCTGCAACGGCCGCGACGACGACTGCAACGGGGCCACCGACGAGGCCCTGCCGATGTGCGCCTCGGCCCTGGTGTGCCCCGCCAGCGTGGCGGTCAACCCGCTCGCCGAGCTGCGCGTGGACGGTCGGTCCATCGACCCCAATGCCCGGGGGTTTGTGTGGACCCTGGAGTGCCCCGCGGGGGTCGATCCGTGCCCCGCCATCGCCGACCCGCGGGCCGACGCCCTGGCCGTGACCCTCGTGCGGGCCGGGCGCTACGTCGCCGAGGTGGCAGTGACCCGGGCCGAGGGGGGGGTCGAGCGGTGTCGGTTCCCGGTGTATGTGCAGGGCCGGGGGCTGCGGGTGGAGCTCGACTGGGACCGCAAGGGCGGCCTCGGGGCCCCGGGGGCCGACCTCGACCTGCACCTGGCCCCCATCGACCGGAGGCGGGCCCAGACGGCCCGGTGGTTTACCCCCGACGACTGCTACTTCCAGACCTGCAAGGCCCCCGGGGGGACCGTCGTGTGGAGCGTGGGCATGACCGACATGCGCTTCGCCCCCACCGCGGGATCGGGCCTGTGCCAGGACTCCCCGCCCCCCTTCGGCGAAGCCTGGCGGGCCTCGGGCCGCTGCTGGAACCCCCGCCTCGACGTCGACACCATCACCTGCGACCCGACCCTGCGCGACAGCCGCGACCCGCGGTTCTGCTTCCCCGAGAACATCTCCGTCGACGAGCCCCCCGAGGGGGTGATCTTCCGCGCGATGGTCAACTTCTACCGCGACCACGGGCTCTGCACCGACGGGGACACCCGCAACGACGTGGTCCACCCCCTCCTGGCCTTCCACTGCGGCGGGATCACCCGGGCCGTGGTGGGCAGCGTCGACGACGGCCTCGTTCCCATGCGCTGCCAGGACAACCCCAGCATCGGCAGCCAGAACTTCTCGTGGATCGCCGCCGACGTCCGGGTCTTCGTCAACGCCTGCGGGGTGCGCGACTGTGAGGTCACGCCCCTGCGGGCCCGCCCCGGTCAGTTTGCCAGTTGTACGGGTCTGGAGGAGGGCCGCGACGTGTGCCAGGACAGCACCGGCCGGGTGTTCGTGCGACAAGCGGGGGGAAGGGCGGTCAACATCGAGTTCGCCGCCAATCCGTAGTCCCCGCCCGGCGGCGACCTCACCCCCGCTTCCGCGCGCCCCTCTCCCTCCCGGGAGAAGGGCTCCGTCCGTCGAAGAGTCGCTCAGAATGGTGAGGTTTTCTGGAAGACGTCTCCAGCGCACACCGACACCCGTAGCTGGCCGAGCCCTTCTCCCGGGAGGGAGAGGGGCGCGCGGCAGCGGGGGTGAGGTAAGGCACGAGGCCATGGCACCGACCTTTGTCGAGGTCAGGCGTGAGGCCCCTACAGGCCCAGGGTGTGTTCAGCCGATGGCTTCGAAGAGGCCTGCGGCGCCCATGCCCCCGCCGATGCACATGGTGACCACGGCGTAGCGGCCTCCGCGGCGGCGGAGGGTGTGCAGGGCCGTGGCCGTGAGCTTGGCCCCGGTGCACCCGAGGGGGTGGCCGAGGGCGATGGCCCCGCCGTGGACGTTGAGCTTCGCGTCGGGGATCCCGAGCTCGCGCTGGCAGTACACCGACTGGGCGGCGAAGGCCTCGTTCATCTCGAAGAGGTCGATGTCGTTGACGGTGAGCCCCGTCCTGGCCAGGAGCTTCCGCACCGCGGGCACCGGTCCGATGCCCATCACCTCAGGCGGAACCCCCGCCACCTGAAACGCCCGGAAGTACCCTAAGGGCCTGATCCCGAGGGCGTCGGCCCGGGCCTTGGACATCACCACCGCGGCGGCGGCTCCGTCGGTGAGGGGGGAGCTGTTGCCCGCGGTGACGGTGCCCACCTTGGCGAAGACGGGCTTGAGGGCCGCGAGCTTCTCGGCCGTGGTGTCGGCCCGCACAAACTCGTCGCGGTCGAAGGCGAAGTCGTCCCGCACCCGCCGTCCGCCCTGCTCCGAGAAGCGCACCGCCGACACCGGAACAATCTCACTGAAGTGCCCCGCAGCCTGGGCCGCGGCGGCCTTCTGATGGCTCCACGCGGCGAAGGTGTCCTGGGCCTCGCGGGAGACCTCGTACCGCTTCGCCACGTTCTCCGCGGTGATCCCCATGGGGACGTACGCGTTGGGGAACCGCTCCATGACCTCGGCCGAGACGCTGATCTTGTTGCCCGTCATGGGCACCATGCTCATCGACTCGACCCCCCCGGCCACCATCACGTCGACGCTGCCGAAGGCCACCCGCTCGGCGGCCAGGGCGATGGCCTGAAGGCCCGACGAGCAGAACCGGTTGATGGTCATGCCCGAGGTGGTCTCGGGCAATCCCCCGAGGAGGCCTACCACCCGGGCCATGTTGAGCCCCTGCTCGCCTTCGGGCATGGCGCACCCGAGGATGAGATCGTCGACCTCCTTGGGGTCGAGCTGCGGAACCTGCGCCAACAGGGCGCGGATCACCTGCCCTGCGAGGTCGTCGGGACGGGTGAGGGCGAGGGCCCCCTTGAGGGCCCGTCCCCCGGCGCTGCGCACGGCTGCTGCGATGACTACGTCGGCCATTGGGGTCTCTCCTTCAGTTGCGCAGGGGCTTGTTGTTCATGAGGAAGTACTGCATGCGCTCCTGGGTCTTCTCCTCGCCGCACAGCGACAAGAAGCTCTCCACCTCGAGCTCGAGCATGCGGGCCTCGGAGACCGGGGCCGCGGCTCCGTCGAGGCCGCCGCAGAGGATGGTGGCCACGTGCATGGCGACCTTGCCGTCGTGCTCGCTGGCGTGTCCGCCGTCGATGAGCGAGCCCACCATCATCTTGAGGGTGGCGATCCCGTTCTGGCCAGGGAGCTTGTAGGCCCGGGGGGCCGGGGCGTGCCAGCCCGAGCGGGCGAGGCCGAGGGTGCGCTGCTTGGCGTCGTAGAGGAGCCGGGCCTTGTCAAAGGTGACCCCGTCGGTGTGCCGCAAGAACCCGAGCTCCTTGGCCTCCTGGGCGCTGGTGGCCACCTTGGCGAGGGCGATGTTCTTGAACATCTGGGTGACGAGCCCGTAGGTGTCGACGGCGGCCCCTTCGGGCACCCCTTCGAGGGCCCGCCAGAGCAGGTTGAGGCACCCACCACCCGCGGGCACGAGCCCCATCCCCACCTCGACGAGGCCCGCGTAGGTCTCGACGGCGGCCTGCACGGAGCCTGCCCCGAGGGTCATCTCGAGGCCGCCCCCGAGGGTCATCCCGAAGGCCGCGGCCACCACGGGGACCTTGGCGTACTTCATCTTCTGGTTGGAGGCCTGGAACCGTGCGGCCAGCGACCGGATGCTCTCGAAGTCGCCGCTGGAGGCCGCCATGGCCACGAGCATCAGGTTGGCCCCGACGGAGAAATTGTCGCCCTCGTTGTAGAGCACGAGGCCCTCAAACTGCCGCTCGGCGGTCTCGACGGCCCGCTCGACGGCCTCGATGGTGTCGGGGTCGACCGAGTTCATCTTGGACTTGAGGGTGAGGGCGCAGATCCCGTCGCCGAGGTCGTACACGGCCCCTCCGGCGGTCTCCCACACGGGGCCGCCCTTGCGCTGGGCGGCGTAGGGCAGGGTGCGGGCGTCGACGGTGCGCGACACATACTCCCCCCTGGCGAGGTCGTAGACGGCGTCGCCCCGGTAGAAGCTCGTGACCCCGGCCTTGCGCATCGCCAGAACCGATTCGGGCAGGTGCACCCCGTCGGCCACCATCCGGTCGACGGTGGCGGCGAAGCCCAGGGCGTCCCAGGTCTGGAAGGGTCCGAGCTCCCAGTTGTAGCCCCAGCGCATGGCGTCATCGATGGCGGCCACGTCATCGCTGATCTCGCCCACCCGCCGGGCCGCGTACGACAGCCCCCGGGCCAGGACCTTCCACGCGAATTTACCCGCGGGGCCCGTGTCGGCCACGAGGGCCTGCAACCGCTCGCCGAGGTCTTCGACGTTGCGCAGGCCCTTCATGGCCTTGGCCACCTCGGGGGTGGTCTTCTTGTCGCGGTAGTCGCCGGTGGTGGGGTCGAGGGTCACGATCCCCGCGGGGGTCTTCTTGTAGAAGCCGCCCTTGGTCTTGTCGCCGAGCTGCTTGCGCTCGATCATCGTGCGGATGTACCCCGGGACCTCGAAGACGGCCCGGTCTTCGTCGGCGGTGAGGGCCTTGTGGCAGTTGTCGGCCACGTGGGCGAAGGTGTCGAGGCCCACCATGTCGGCCGTACGGAAGGCCGCGCTCTTGGGCCGACCCATCGGGGTCCCGACGATGCTGTCGACGTCCTCGGGGGTGAGTCCGTCCTCCAGCATCTGGTGGATGGCGGCCATCATGGCGTGGGCCCCGATGCGGTTGCCGATGAAGTTGGTCGTATCCTTGGCGACCACGATCCCCTTGCCCAGAACCTCCGACCCGAACCGGGTCACCCGCGCGAAGGCGGCGGGGTCGGTCTCGGCCCCGGGCACGAGCTCGAGGAGCTTCATGTAACGCGGGGGGTTGAAGAAGTGGATCACCATAAACCGCTGGCGAAACGAGGGGCTGCGGCCTTCGAGCATGGCGGCGATGCGCAGGCCCGAGGTGTTGCTGGCCACGAGGGTGTCGGGCCCGACGAGGGCCTCGAGCTTCGTGAAGAGGGCGCGTTTGATGTCGATGTTCTCGACCACGGCCTCGATGACGAGGTCGACGGTGCCGACGCGGGCGAGGTCGTCGTCGAAGTTGCCCGCCCGCACGAGGATGGCTCGGGATGGGTGCGTAAAGGCCGCGGGGCGGGCCTTGAGGGCCTTGTCGAGCCCTCCCTGGGAGAAGCGGTTGCGGGCGGCCGGGTCGGCCTTCTCCTGGTCGCTCAGCCCCGGCGGAACGATGTCGAGCAGCTCGACCTCGATCCCTGCGTTGGCGAGGTGGGCCGCGATGCCGGCCCCCATCACGCCTGCGCCGAGCACGGCGACCCGTCGGATCGGTTGGTTCATGGGATCTCTCGTCTCCTTCGCTGACTGTGCGGACGGGCTACCCGGGGGGAAACCCGGGCGCCGGTCGCCTTCGTGGGACGCGGAGTCTGTGCCCTCGGGCCCCTCGGCGGCAAGGGCCTCCGGGGGACTGAATGGCGATTCAGTTATCGCGTACGACCACGGTGAGGTCGTTGAGGCGCCAGTTTCCGGGGCCGATGTCGGTGTGGGACACGAGGTTGCAGCCCGTGCTCGGGCCGCCGAAGCGCACGAGGTGGGTGGCCCCGCCCACTTCGCAGATGACCACGGCCTGGGTGAGCTCGGTGGGGTGGGCCACCGAGCGGGAGAGGCCCGTGCAGGCGGGGGTCCCGCACGAGGCCATGACGAGGTTGAAGGTGGAGGGGGGGGGGGCCGAGGGCGCGGCGTGGGCCAGATGAACCCAGCGTCCCGAGCTGCTGGAGGCGGTAACGGCGTAGTGTCCGCGGCGGTCGACGGTGCGGTAGGCGTAGGCCGACACGAGCCCCGGTCGGTTGGCGAGGGAGGGGATGGGGCTCTGGGGCTGCATCCCCATGCTCGACGGGGTCTGCACGAAGTAGCTGTACCCTTCGCCCGACATGGGGTTTCCGATGCGGGTCGACTGGCCCTGGTTGCCGGGGAAGGCCGTGATCCAGACGGAGCTTCCGGGGATGGCGTAGGGCACGAGCATGTTGCGGGGCCAGCGCTGGACGGCCTCCATCCCGCGGGTGTGGTCGTAGACGATGACCTCGCCGACCTCGCCCGGGACGGGGGAGCTTCCGCGGTTGGTGAAGGCCACGGCGAAGGAGCCCACCCCGTTGGAGCGGATGTCGAAGATCGACCGGGGAGAGCCCGTCACGGTCACGAGGTTCTCGATGGAGCCGGTGGCGGTGTTGGCGAGGGCGAGGCTCTGTTCGGAGGCGATGGCGTAGTGTTGGCCGTCGACGGCGGCGAGGTCGTCGTAGACCATCCCGAGGGCCCGCGGGCGGGCGAGCTGGAGGGGCAGGTCGGGGCATCGCTGCCCGGTCACGAACGACCAGCGTACGAGTTTGCCCGTCCCCTGGGCGAGCTCCTCGGCGGCGGCGGCCACGTAGGGAGCGGGGCAGCCCATGGGGAGGGGATTGCCCGTGTCGGTGGGCAGTGGGTTGCCTGTGTCTCGGGGCAGGGGATTGCCCGTGTCTCGCGGCAGAACCCCAGTGTCGACAGGCGGCGGGCCTCCCATGTCGGTGGGGGGTGTGATGCCGGTATCGGTGGGCGGGGTGATGCCTGTGTCGGTGCCGGGGCCTGCGTCGAGGTCGCTCACCGGGCGGAGAAAGCCGTCGAAGTCGATGCTGCACCCGGCGAGGGGCGTGCAGGCGAGGAGCACGAGGGGCAGGGCGCGCGCAGGGAGGGCCATCACGGTGCCGGGGTTGTGCCAGACCCCAAGGCCGCCGTCACGTTGGGGGCGCGCGGTAGCGGGGGTGAGGTACGCTGGACGAAGATTACGTGGGGTGTCCACGTGGCCCAGGGAGGCGAGCGTCGGACGAGGGCGCAGTCGCCAGCGAAACGCCGAGGGGTCCCTCCGCACGCCCCCCAAACCCCCCCATAAACCCCTTCTGCTCCTTGCGGCCCTTGCGCCCTTGCGGCTTCGCTGCCCGTCCCGCGTCGCCCGCAGTCCGCCCCTCGTCGCCCGCAGCCCGTCCCTCGTCGCCTTCAACCCCCCCGCAACAGCCTCCAGGGTGCCTCGGTGACCTCCACCGACACGGCCGTCCCCGCGGGGCAGCCGATCGCCGCGCTGACCCGATGCTGACCGAGCGTCAGGCAACAAAACTGCCACCGGGATCCGTCGTCGTGCAGACCTGGATCAACCTCCAGCTCCACCCCCGTCGCATCGAAACGAAACGCGAACCCGTCCAGGGCCAGGGCCATCCCCATGCCCCGGGCCTTGATGTAGCTCTCCTTCAAGGTCCACAAGGTCACGGCCCGATCGGGCTGCAGATCGGGCGACAGGGCCCCCAGGTCGCGGAGCTCGCGTGGGGCAAACACCGTCGGGGCAAGACCCAGCAGGGCCGGGGCCCGCGACAGGCGCTCGGTGTCGACCCCGACCTCGTACTCCTCCGAGACGATCACCATCACCAAACCCGCGGTGTGGGTCACGTTGAACCGCACCCCCCCAGGGGGCGACAGCTCCGGCCTGCCCCAGCGGTTGAGCGTAAACGACACGGCCCGGGGATCCACCCCCAGGGCCTCGCCGAGCACGGTGCGTACGAGCACCCGGGTGACCAGAAACTCGTGGCGTTTCTCCGCGGGCAGAAACCGCCCATGCCGGGCCCGCTCCGCGTCGTCGAGCAGCGCGAAATGCTCCGGGGTCGCGCGGATCGTCTCGGGGCGCACCCACCACAGCCGGGTCACGCGACGCTGGGGCCCCTCGGACCAAAGAGCCGCCGCGCCAGGCGTCCCAACCACTGGGACTTCACCTCGGCAGTGAGCGTCAGGCTCCCGGCCCGGGCCCCGGCCAGGAGGGACGCGACCTCGGGACCGGGGTTCTTCAGGCCCGCGAGGGTGACCAGGAGCACGGCGTCTTCGGGCTCGGCTCCGGTGCGCTGCATCCACGCCGCGACGGCCTCGGCAAACTGAGGGTCGCCGGGCAAGGGGGTCTCCGTGGCGAGGGGAGGTCCGAGGGCGTTCATCGCGGCCAGGACCACGTCCTTGCGGGCCTTCAGCGGCAGCCCCTTGAGCTCCTCGGGCAGGAGGGGACGGCCCAGCCAGTAGTCCTGCCGCCCGAACCCCACGGGAAACTCCAGGCGCTCCGCGAGCGGCTCCACCGGCAGCCCCCCCACCAGCCGCACCGGAACAATGGGAGCCCCGATGCCCAACGCCAGGTCGATGAAGGCGCTGCTCATCTTCAGCACCGGGCTCCCGCACGCCAACGACCGCGTCCCCTCGACATGAACCATCACACTCTTGCTGCGCTGGGCCATCTGCGTCCCGAGCTCGCCCACGATACGAATCAGGGACTCCTTGTCGTCGCGGTCGAAGAAGGTGATGACCTCCGGGTCGACCACCCCGGGGTACGAGAAGTTGTGGGCGATGAGGGTTCCGAGCCAGCTCGTGCGGTGTTCGGCTTTGGCCAGGGTCACCGTGGGGGTCTCGCTGAGGGCCGAGACCAGCATGCTGAAGAGAAGCGACTCCACCCCGACCTGATGGTTGGCCAGGTACAGGCAGCTCCGGCCCCGAACCGCCGCGAAGGCCTCCGGGTCGGCCAGAACCACGTCCCCGACGAAGCGCTCCACCAGGCCGTAGTAGAGGTCCTCGACGGGCCAGGGGCCCACGCCGAAGTGCTTGCGCCAGTAGGCCCGCACGGCAGAGAGGTCCTGTACGGGCGGACCCGCGTCGACCACCCGGACGTCCTCGCCCTCGCGGGTGACGGACAGCGGGTGCAGCCGCAGGGGGCGCATGGCGGCCCGGGCACCGGCGGGCTCCAGGGTCACCGTGGCAGGATGCACGAAGGCCCGACGGGCGACGTGTTCCTTCTGGGCCACAGCAGCCGCGAGGTCGGGGCGATCGTCGGGGGGGACGTCGTAGAGGCGGGCCACCGTTCCGGGCAGCCAGTCGCTCTGGCGGAGGGTCTGGGCGCTCAAGACCGTGGCCGCCCCGTCGACGCGGGACAGGGCCACCCCGGGCACGTGCTGCCGATCGCGCAGGAAACGGCGGCGTTCGGCGGGAGGAGCCGCCCCCAGAGGACCGCGCGGAAGCAGGACCTCGACCAGACGAAAATCGACGAGCACCCGGTCGCCCTCGAGGATCTGGACGTCGAGCATGGGGAAGCGGGGTTCGCCGTCGAAGCCCACGAAGCGGGCCTCGACACGGAGAGGGCCCGTCGTGGGGAGCGGGGCGTAGCGCCGGAGATGTTTGAGACGGTACGGGTACCCCACCATCTCGGGGGAGATCTCCGCCGACCAGCGCCACAGGCCGTCGTGGGGAAGCCCGTGGGTGGCCGCGTCGAGCAGGCCCTGGTGGAGGGTGCCTGGGGGGACGGTTCCGCGCTCGGCGAGGAGGGTGGCCGAGGAGCCTCCCGGGGCGACCTGGAGGGCCGTGAGATACTGAAAGGCCGGGCCGTGAAAGAGGGCTCCCGCGGCGTATGGGTCGGCCTCGTCGACGAGCCCCTGCAACGGGGGGAAGGGCGGAGGCGGGGGGCCGAAGGCTCCGCGCTGGACGGTGCCGCTCGCCACGGGCTCGAACCGCGACAGGGCCGGGTTGGCCGCGTCCCGCCACGCGAGCAGGGTGACCCGGGTGTCTCCGTCTGCCGTAGAGGGTTCGACCTCGGTGCGCAGCCGCGTGGGCCCACCCGCCAGGGGCAACCAACGATGCACCTGCACGTCGGTGAGGCCGCGTACGGGCCCGTCCACGGCCGCCGCGAGCCGATCGACCATGGACATCATGGGCAGGGCGGGCAGGGTCCACGTGGGGCAGTGATCGCGGAGCCACGCGTCGCGGGCCGGGTCGAGGGTCTCCTCGTCGGTGGGAGGCCGCGGGGCCGAGACGATGCGCATCCCGAGGTTCTTGGCGGAGTAGATGCGTTTGCCGTCGACCCAGAGCCAGCCGTCGGCGAGGGCGTAGGGCCCTTGGGCGTCTTCGCCCACCGCGGTGATCTGCAGCTCGCTGGTGATGACCTTGTTCTTGGGAACGACCTGACCCCGGTACTTCCAGGTCACGGGTTCGCCGAGCTTGAGGGGCTCAAACCGGGGGTGCTCGACGCCCGCCCCGAGGCCACGCTCGATCATGAAGAACTGCAGGAGCTGGCACAGGGCCTCGACCCCCAACGAGCCCGGCTGCACCGGGTCCTGGAAGAAGTGGGCCTTGAAGAACCACTCGTCGACGTCGACGGTCTTCTCGGCCCGCAGATACCCGATGCCCTTGGGGCCCCCCGTGGGGTCGCACTCCAGGACCCGGTCGAGCATCAAGAGCATCGGGCCGGGCAGCCGCAGGGCGGCCCCGCAGTACCGCTCCGGGCGAGCCGTGAGGTCGAGGGGATGCTGGGCGGGAGCCGTCAGTCGGGCCCGCTCGGCGGGGGTCACCGGCAGGCCCACCTGGTTCTCGAAGGCCTCCTTGGGGAAGAAGCCGAACACGGTCTTCATCTCGAAGACCTTGTCGGGGCCCACGAAGCAGGCCACCTCGAAGTTCTCGATGATCATCCCGGCGCTCTGGGAGACCGACAAGAGCTTGACCTTCGTGGTGAAGGTCCCCGAGGTCGGCACGATCTCCTGCAGGATCGTCCCGGTGCCGTCGAGGTTGCGGAACAGCATGTCCGTCTCGGTGGTGAGGGCGCTCCCCACGTACGAGGCCAGCCAGCCGCAGGGCTGAAGGGCTGCCTCCATGACCACGCAGAAGGGCATGGTGGGGGAGCCGTTCTGCTCGAAGTACCACTGGGCGGTGGGGACGTCGTACTCGACCTCGACGGAGGTCCCGGGTTTCATGCCCCCGAGGGGGCCGTCGAGGTGGGTCACCCGCGACATGAAGTGGTAGGGGGGCCCCGGGAGGCGGGCGGCCCGACGGGTTCCGTCGAAGCGCGCGTAGAAGGGCCCGAAGGCCGAGGAGGGTGGGCCCCACGCGCACGCGAGGAGCGAGTGGTAGTCGAAGGCAAAGCCCTCGACGGTGGCCACGGGTTTGGGCTCCTCGTACTTCACCAGACCCGCGAGGGACCGCAGCGGAACAGGCTCCCCCGTGGGCTGGGTGGCGGCGGGGCCGAGGTGTTTCCAGTGTTCGAGGGGCCAGTCGGGCACGAGCCGCAGACCGACCCGCTTCGCGTGGAAGGCCTTGCGCCCGTCGACCGTGCACAGGAGGTCGGCGAACACGGTGGGGTGGGGTTCGGCCTGCACCTCGGAGACGAAGACCTCGTAGATGAGGTGCCGGCTCGTGGGGGTCACCTGCCCCCGGCAGCGCATCGGGTACTTGGTGTCGGGAACAGGCTCGAAACGCCACCCGTCGCGGTCGATCGTAAAACCCAGGGCCCCGAGATAGACCGCCATGGCCTGCAGGCAGCCCTCGAACATCAAGGTCCCCGGCATACACGGGTCGTTCTTGAAGTGGCCCTGGAAGAACCAGTCGTTGGCTGTGACGGGCGTCTCGGCCCGCAGGTACCCGCGACCCCACGGTCCGCCCCGGGGATCGAAGGCCGTCACCTCGCGGAGAAACTGCATCCGGGCGGAGGTGATCCGCGGCGAGCGCACGTGCGACCGGGTGGTCTCCCATCCTGCCCCGAAACACGCGTAGGGCCGTCCTGCCGCGAAGGCCTCGAGCTCGTCGTGGGTGAAGCGGGCTTTGGCGCAGGCCGTCCGCGGGGCGTCGACGGGGGCCTCGGAGGGCGTCTCGTCCGCGGGATCCCACAGGACCCCGGCCGAGTTGGCCAGCTCCTCGTCGGTGAAGAAGCCCGCCTGTCCGTTGCGCACCGTCAGCCGCGGGGCCCCGTCGATGCGGCAGTCGTAGTGGAAGAAGAAGAGGCGCACGTCACCCTGGGTGGCGTGTCCGTCGACGTGGATGTCGTAGACCAGGGTGTCACCCGGGACAGGCAATCCCCCGTGGTAGGTGAGGTCGCAGCCGAGGAGGCGGTAGACGCGTTGGCCCTGGTTGAGGGCGTCGATGCCGAGCCAACTGATGAGCAGGAGGTCGGCCTGTCCGGCCTCGATCATGATCCCGGCGGGCATCCGGCCCTCGTCGTCGAGGTACCAGCTGTCGAGGGTGACGTCCGTCTCGGTCCAGAGGGTTCCTTTGCCCATGGAGCCGGGGACGGCGTCGATGCCGGTCACACGGTCGGCGAGGAGCAGCGGGGGTTCGGGCATGCGAACCTGGCGGGCGTAGCCGTCTTGAGCCTCGAAGCGTGGGCCGAAGACCGAGGAGATCTTCCCGCGGCTCAGAACCTCAAGCTGCCTACGATCGAACTTCGGCCCCGGGAGCCCCGCGCGCACGGGCGGGGTCACGACCGGCTGCACGACGGCCGGAGCAGGAGCCGGAGGAGGAGCCGGGAGGGGGGCCGGAGGAAGGGCCACGGCAGGGGCCGGGGTCGGGGCCACGGGGGCCACGGGGGCCCCCTGGAACGCCGTGGCGTACGCGTGCAGGAGCCCTGCCTCGGCCGACTGCTGCAGGGCCAGGAACCGCGCGTGGATGGCCGCCTGCTGGGCGAGGTACGCCTGATGGAGCGTGGAGAGCTGGGCCTGGTGGGCGACCACGCGGGTCAGGGTGTCGCTCATGCGGGGAGCCTGCGGGGCAGAGGGTGTGGGCGGAGCGGACGGAGTCGGCGGTGGGGCCGGGGCTTCGACCGCGGGCGTCCGAACCGCGGTGGGTGCGTACAGGACGGGTTCGAGGGCGGGGGCCGGGATCATGTGCTGCGGGGCGGGGCGCTTCGGGGCCGGCGGGTGGGCCGGCAGGTCGAGGACGGGCCCGACCGGACGTGGGGTCGGGGCTCCCGCGGCGAGGGCGGCTTCGAGGGCCTCGACGTTGGCCTCGACCCCTGCGGCCACGAGCCACGCGCAGGCGTTGAGGACCTGCCGGACGCCCGAGCGGCCCGCCACGTCGAGCGAGACCGCGATGTGCTCACGGGTTCCGAGGATGCGCCGGATCCAGCCGCTGCAGAGGCCCCGAGGACCGTGCTCGACAAACACGCGGACCCCGTCGGCCCAGGCCTTCTCGATGGTCTTGGGGAAGTCCAGGGTGTGCAGGGCCTGCGCCGTGATGGCGTCGGCCGCCGACTCCGACGTGGGCCGGAAGCTCGTATTGGTCGCGTGGGTGTAGAACCGCACCCCGGACACGTCCGTCACGGCCCGGTGATGGAGCTTCCACCAGGCCGCGTGGATCTCCTCGACCTCGGGGCAGTGCACGGCCATGTCGTACCCGAGGGGGAGAGTGCGGGCGCGGCCGAGGCGTTCGATCACACGCTCGCAGGCGGCGGTCTCTCCCGCGATCACACAGTCTTCGGCCGTGTTGATGATGGTGAGGTGCACGAGGGGTTCGTGGGCGAGGGCCGCCCGCACCTCCTCGATCGGAGCCGACACCACGTGGTTGGCCCAGCCCGCCCCCTGCACCCCGAGGCGCTCCCAGGCCCGGCGCGGGGCGTGGAAGGGGGCGACCAGGTCCTCGGTGAAGGCGGTGCCCGTGCGGCTGGCCTTCATCATGGGGCCGAGGTCGTTCCAGACCCCGAGGGCGAAGAGGGCGTTGGACTCGCCCGAGGAGTACCCGATGGTGGCCGCCGGAACGACCCCGAGGACCCGGAGGGTCACCTCGGCGTGGAGCTGGCACACAAACGACGTGCCCCAAAGCTGATCGAGGGGGTGGGTGGGGGTTCCGTCTCCGGGGCCGTAGAGCCAGTCGGTGGCGGCCTTCATCTCCGAGCACCGCCGGGCCACCGCGGCCACCTGATCGGGCAGGGCCAGGGCGAGGGCCCGTCCCATGCCCGGGTAGGCTGCTGCGGCCCCGGTGAAGACCAGGGCCGTTTCGCCCACGAGGGGTGCCTCGCGGAAGGCTACGCCCTCGGGGGCGGGTCCACCGCCTTCGAGCCAGCGGCGAGCCTGGGCCCCGCGGGTCGCGAGCTCGTCTGCGTCGGCGGCCACCAGGACGAGTCGTGCGGGCCCTTCGGCAGACATCCGGCCTGCTGCCAGGGCCGCGAGGGCCTCGGCCCTGTTGGCCCCGGAGAAGACGTGCAGCCGTGCAGGGGCCTCGGCCGACCACGGGGCGACGTCTTCGCCCGTGAGCCGGGCCGTGGCCGCAGGGGCCTCCAGGACGGGCACGGAGACCTCGGCGATCCGCGGTCCAAACCAGGGGGTGGCGGCGGACTGCGACCGCGGGCGAGCCCCATGATGCAGGGCAAGGGCCGCGGCGGCGACGTGCAGGAGGCCGTGGGCCGCGTGGGCCTTGCCGAAGCGGGGCCCGAGGTCGAGGGCCCCGTCGGGAGACCCCAGCACCACCGGGTCGGGCGAACCCTCCGCGTGGTGCTCGGCGTGCCCCGGGACGGACACCGTGGCGAAGACCCGATCGCCGTCGCGGCGGGCATCGTCAAGGCGCTTGAGGGTCAGGACCACCGCGGCGTCCCCGGGCAGAGCGGTCTGCCCGAGGGCGGCCAGGGCGGCCTGGTGGACGGGTTCGTGCGACAGGTCGACGGCGCCGACGAGGGCCGCGTCGATCTCGCCGGCCCCGAGGGCCCGGACGGCCAGGTGCAGGGCCGTGACGCCCGAGGCCTCTTCCGCGGAGACCGTGAAGGCCGGGCCTGCCACGTCGAGCTGGCTGTTGATCCGGTTGGCGGGGATGTTGGGCATCGTGCCCACCACCCCGGGAGACTGCAGGACAGGAACGATCCCGTCGCGGGCTGCCGCGAGCCAGGCCGGGTCGTCGCATGCGGCGGCGAGTCGCCAGCGGGCCCCGTAGCGCGAGACCTCGGGGTCGCAGCCCATCCCGATCAGGACGGAGGTGCTCTCGCGGGGCAGGGTCACGCCCTCGGCGGCCTCGCGGGCGGCTTCGAGCACGAGGGTCTGCTGGGCCAGGGATTGCTGGAGGTCATTGGGCGGGAACCGCAGGCCCTCCAGGGCCACCGCGACGCGCTCCCGAGGGGCGTTGGAGCCCTCGCCGGTGAGGAGGCCATGGGCGAAATCGCGGGCCCCATGGCCCCGTCCGACGCGGGCTCCGATGCCCACGATGGCGACGGGGCTACGGACCGGGGCGGGCGTCGCGGCAGGGCGCGGGGTGTCGAGGGCCTCGACGATGAGGTGGGCGTTGTTGCCTCCGAAGCCGAAGGCGCTGATGCCGGCCCGGCGCGGCCCGGTCCAGGGTTCGGCCGCGTGCAGGAGGCGGAAGGGGGTTCCCGCGAGGGCAGGGTTGGGCTGGTCGGCGTGCAGGGTGGGGGGCCGCGTGCGGTGCTCCATGGCGGCCAGAACCTTGAGGAGCCCGGCCACCCCGGCCGCGGTGATGAGGTGCCCCAGGTTGGACTTGAGCGACCCGACCGGAACATCCGCGGCCCCTGCAAACACCCGGGCCATGCTGCGGAGCTCGGTGGCGTCGCCGACGGGGGTTCCGGTGGCGTGGCACTCCAGGAGGCCCACGGAGGAGGGGTCGAGGCCTGCCTGGGCGTAGGCCCGCCGCAGGGCCCGCTCCTGCCCCTCTTCGGAGGGTGCCAGGAGGCCGCGCCCGCGCCCGTCGTTGGAGAGCCCGACGGCCCGGATGACCCCGAGCACCCGACGGCCCTGGGCCAGGGCGTCGGACAGGCGCATGAGCGCCACGAAGCCCGCCCCCTCGGCCGGAACGAGCCCATCGGCGTCCCGGTGAAACGGTCGGCTCTGGCCCGTCTTGCTCAGGGCCGACAGGGCGCAAAACCCGACGTGGATGAAGAGATCGTCGGCCTGGTTGACGGCTCCCGCGACCATGGCGTCGGCCGTGCCGTCGTGGAGGCGGTCGCAGGCCAGCTTGATGGCGTACAGGGACGAGGCGCAGGCCGCGTCGAGGGCAAAGGCCCCGCCCCCGAGCCCGAGGGCCCTGGCCGCGAGGTGGGCCGGGAGGCCGGAGTTGAAGCGGTTGGCCGGGTGGGGCCGCGGGGTCTTCCCCAGCCAGACGCTCTCGGCGAAGCGGGCCTGGGCTACGGAGGGGAACGAGAGGTTGCCGAGCACGAGACCCGTGGTGGGCGACGGACCGTCCAGCCCCGCGCTCCGCAGGGCCTCGCGGACCCCGTGCAGGGTGAGCTGAAAGAGGGGGTCGAGGGCGGCGAGGGTCGCGGCCGGGAGGGCCGTCCCCGTGGGGTCGAAACGGAACCCGGTGACATAGCCCCCCACGTCCGACCAGGTCCGGTCGGCGGAGCGGGCGGGGGTGCCCATCACCTGGTCTCGGGGGACGCCCCAGCGGTCGGCGGGGACGCGGCCGAGGGCGCTCTCGCCCGCCAGGACGTTGGCCCACAGCGCCTCGGGGGTAGGGGCCCCGGGCAGGGTGCACGACTGGCCGACGATGGCGATGGGGGGAAAGGAGTTCATGGGCGGGTCGTCCGTCGCGCCGCGCGGGAGGAGGCGGGCGCGTAGGCGAGAGAGAGAGAGGGAAGGGGGCTCAGGGCCGGGCCGCGTCGGGGCGCAGGACCGTCTCGACCCCGAGGAGCTCGGCCACGACATGGCCGCTCGCGTCGGAGAAGGCGATGTCACAGACCGTACGCTCGGGATGGATCGTGCGGCCCCGCACCACCCCCTGCATGGGCCCTTCGGTCAGGCCGTCGCGGTAGCTGCGGTACTCGCCCATGGCCATCGGCAGGACGGCTCCTCCGAGGACGTGCTGCGACCACAGGAGGGCGAGCTGGAGCCCCCCGTCCATGGCCGCGGGGTCGCTGCGCCAGCCGTGGCCGGTCCAGGCGGATTTCATCGTGCCCGAGAGGGTGCCCACGATGCCCTCGCGCGAGATGCCCTCCACGGCGTCGATGACCTGGAAGCTCGGCCCATGAAAGAGGACGTGGCCGTCGTAGACGGAGGCCTGAGTCCAGCGCTCCAGGGCCGGGACCTCTGCGAGCGAAGGCTGGGCGGCCGCGGCCTCGGTCATCGTGACGGTCCCGCTGTAGTGCAGGGCCTCGCCCTTGCCGCGGAGCTCGACCCCGATCTCGGCCCCCGAGCCGTTGGTGCGCTGCCTCGCCGTGACCACGAAGCGGTCTCCCGCCCCGGCGAAGCCCTCCAGCTTGACGCCCCGGAGCACCCGGACCTGCTTGACCGCCGCGGGCACGAGGTCGGGCCGGGCGGCGCAGGCGGCCCGCAGAAGCCACTCCACCGCCAGCACCATCGGCAACACCGGGACCCCGGCGATGCAATGATCGGCCAGGTAGGGGTGCGACCGGGCGTCGACCCGGACTTCGACCGTAGCCGCGGGGGTCACCCGGGCGCCGAGGGCCCCGTCGCCGAGGGCCCCGGCCACCACGACCGTGACGTCGCGGCGGTCGCCGTGGAGTTCGTCGACGAAGTGTTGGGCTCCGAGGTCGAGGGGGATCAGGGCTACCCCGAGCTGTTGGAAATGGGCCTTGAGGCTGGGGGTGACCATCCCGCCCTCCCAGGGGCCCCAGCCGATCGAGCGCACGACGCACGACGGACCGCGGCGGGCGGCCTCGGCGCAGGCCACGAGGTTGAGGACCTCATTGGCCATGGCGTAGTCGCACTGCCCGGGGTTTCCCGACCGGGCCGCGATGGAGGAGAAGAGGCACAAGGCCGTGAGGGGATCGTTCGCGGTGGCCTGAAGCAGCGCCCGGAGCCCGCCGACCTTGGTGTCGAAGACCCGGTCAAACTGGGCCTCGGTCTTGTCGGCGATGCGCTTGTCGGCCAGAACCCCCGCCCCGTGAACCACGGCCGTGATGGGCCCCCAGTCGTGGCGGACGGTGTCGAGGGCGGCCCCGAGGGCGGTCCCGTCGGTCACGTCGACGGCGAGGTACCGGGCCTCGGAGCCGGCGGCCTTCAGGGCGTCCAGGGTGCCTTCGATCTCCCGCAGGGCCAGGACGGTCGCGAGCTGGGCGTTGATCTCGGCGGGGGTGGGCTTTGTGCCTTCGGCCTGGGCCCGCCCGAGGAGGGCCCGCTTGAGGGCGGCCTCGTCGGTGATGCCGCGGAGGGCCGGGGGTTCGGGGGCGAGGGGGGTGCGGCCGAGGAGCACGATGCGGGGCTGGCGGGCCCGGGCCAGGGCGATCAGGCTGGCCGCGGTGACGCCCCGTCCGCCGCCCGAGGCGACCACGACCGAGGTGGGGCCGAGGCCCGTTGCGCGGGAGGCGTCAGGGGAGGGGGTCTTCACCGACGCGAGGGTGGTGCGTCGGCCGTCGGCGTGGAGGCCGACGGTGGCGGTGCTTGCGCCTTCGAGGAGCTCGCGGACAAGGGCCTCGGCGAGGGTCTCCGGGTCGCGGCCTGAGGTCTCCAGGTCGATGGCCTTGACGGCCGCCAGGGGCCACTCCAGAGCCGCGGTGCGGCTGAGGGCGCTCAGGCCCCCGAGGAAGGCCCGGAGGCCGTCGTGACCGGAGAGACCGAAGTCCCCGCCGGTGTCCTGCACGGTGACGAAGGTGCCCCCGACCTCGCCGAAGCGCGACGCCACGGCCCGGGTGGCCCGGAAGGCCTCGCGGTTGACGGCCACGGCCTCGTCGACCGTCTGCACGGCCCGCAACCCCCCAAGGAACACCACCGCATCGGCGTCGGCCGGAACCTCCGCGACCACCCGCCCCGCGACCCCATGCTGCGCGAGGAGGGCCACCACGGCCGCGGCCACGCCGGTTCCGTCGTCGGTCACGACCAGGTTTCGGGCCCCGAGGATGCCCGACAGGGCCATCCCGATCGCGCGGGAAGGCAGCTCGCGCAGTGCGAAGCGCTCGACCCCGGTCTTCGGCGATGCCGCCCCGGGAGCCTCAACCTTGGGGGCCTCTGCCTTGGGGGCCGAGGGTGCTCCAGCGGCCCGCATGTGGTCGACGATCTGTCCGAGGGTGCGCAGGGTGGCGAGCTCGGCAGGCTTGACCTCGGGCAACCCGGGGGCCCGCTCACGCATGGCCGAGAGGATCTCGACCCGCTTGATGCTGTCGATCCCGAGGTCGGCTTCGAGCTCCATGTGGGCTCCGAGCATCTCCTGGGGATAGCCCGTCTTCTCGGCCACGATGGTCATCATCAGGGCCTCGAGATCGACCGAGGGGGTCGCGACCACGGGGGCCGCCGCATGCACGGGAGCAGCCACCGGGGCGGGGGCCGCCAATCCGGCTGCGGCCCGCATGTGGTCGATGATCTGCCCGAGGGTGCGCAGGGTGGCGAGCTCGGTGGGTTTGACCTCGGGCAGCCCCGGGGCCCGCTCGCGCATGGCCGAGAGGATCTCGACCCGCTTGATGCTGTCGATCCCGAGGTCGGCTTCGAGCTCCATGTGGGCTCCGAGCATCTCCTGGGGATACCCCGTCTTCTCGGCCACGATGGTCATCATCAGGGCCTCGAGATCGACCGACGGAGCCGCCACGGGCGCAGCGACAGGCGCAGGCGCAGCGACAGGCGCAGCGACGGGCGGAGCCGCGGGGGCGGGTGCGGCCACGGGGGCGGCCCTCACCACCGGGGCGGGCGCAGGCGCGGGCGCGGGCGTCACCACGGGTGCGGGAACGGGCGCGAAGACGGGGGCCACGGACTGCGGGGCAGGGGCGTAGGCGACGGGCTGCGGCCCTGGGGCCTGGAGCATGGCCCCGAGCCCTGCAAACGACGACTGGGCGGTGTTGAGGAAGGCCATGTGGCTGTCGGCCATGGCACGCTGGTAGGCGGCGTGGGCCTCGGCGGTCTGCCGTTGGGTCTCCTGAAAGGCATGAACCCACGCCAGATGGGCCTCGGGCGGCAGAGCCGGAGCGGCCGGGGCCGGTGCGACCGCGGGAGGAGCCGCCACGGGGGCCGCGACAACAGGAGAGGCCGCGACGGGGGCCTGCGGGGCCACGGGGACAGCTCGGGGGCCATTGGGCGGGGGCAGGTCCTTCGAACCTCCCGGCGGAGGGTACGGTCGGCCCGTGTTGGCCCCGCAGATGGGCAGGGTCATGGTGGGCTTTTTCGCGGCCTTGTCCGACTCCGGGGCGAAGGGGGCCCACAGGGGGGCGAAGTCGACGGGGACGCCCGCGAGGCAGAGGCGTCCGGCGGCCTCCTGGAGCATCGTGACCCCGTGTTTGCCCTTGCGGTCGAGGCAGATGGCCCGGTGCCCGCGATCGCCGAGGATGCGGCCCACGAGGTCGGTCAGGACGCTCCCGGCTCCGACCTCGACGAAGGTGCGCACGCCCCGGGCGTACATGGCCTCGATCATCTCGACGAAGCGCACGGGCGACACGAGCTGCTCGGCGAGCTGGGCCCGGATGGCTTCGGGGTCGTTGGGGTACGGGGCCGCGGTGGTGTTGGCGTACACGTCGACCCGGGCCGGGCCGAGGGCGAGGCCGTCGAGGAAGGCACGAAACGGGGTCTTGGAGGCGGCCACCAGGGGGCTATGAAAGGCCGTGGCTACGGGCAGCCGCCTGGCCACCATGCCCTGGGCCGCGAGGGCGGCTTCGACCCGGGCGATCTCCTCGACGGAGCCCGACAGGACCACCTGGGCGGGGGCGTTGTGGTTGGCCACGACCACGTCGGCCCCGCTGGCTTCTACGGCGGCCTGCACGGCCTCGAGGGGGCCCGCCACGGCCGTCATGGCACCGGGGACGGCCGAGGCGTCGCGCATGAGGGCCCCCCGGGTGCGGGCTGCGGTGACGAGGCCCTGGGCGTCGAGGACCCCTGCCGCGTGCAGGGCCGAGAGCTCGCCGAAGCTGTGCCCTGCCACGCAGTCGGGCCGCACCCCGAGGGCGGCCAACACGTTGCCGAGGGACTGGCTATGAACCCCGAGGGCAGGCTGGGCCCACTCGGTGGCCGTGAGCCGGCGCTGCTGGGCCTCGCGGTCGGGGTCGGTGAAGACCGGGCGGGGGAAGACCACCTCGTGCAGGCGCGATTCGCCGAGGGGGAGCCCTGCGGCGTCGTCCCAGGCCTTACGGGCCTCGTCGAGGGCCATGGCCACCTCGGCCCCCATCCCCACGTACTGGCTGCCCTGACCGGGGAAGAGGAAGGCCACCTGGCCGGGGTCGGCCGGTCCCGTGGCGTAGTGCACGCCCCGCGGGCTGGAGTACGGGGCGTCGGGGGCCTCGGCGAGGGTCGCCGCGGCGGCGGTGAGCTTGTCGGACAGGTCGGCGGAGGTGGCCGCGAGGACGGCCAGGCGTGCCCCGTCGCGGGCGGAGAAGGTCGCCTGGGACGCGCGGGCGAGGTGGTGCAGGGCCCGGGTCGATCCGGCGAGGGCCCGGCACCGGGCCTGGAGCTCGGCCGGGGTGGGGGCGCTGAGCAGCACGAGCTCGGTGGGCACGGTGCGCAGGCGCCAGGCGGGGCGGCCCGTGGGGGTCGAGGGGACGTACTCCTCAAGGGCCACGTGGAAGTTGCTGCCTCCGAAGCCGAAGCTCGACACCGAGGCCCGTCGGGGGTGCTGGCTGTCGCGGATCCACGGGCGGCGTTGGGTGTTGAGGTAGAACGGGCTCTTGTCGATGCCGAGCTTGGGGTTGGGCCGATCGACCTTGATGGTGGGGGGCAGGACCTTGTGGTGCAGGGCCATGACGGCCTTGAAGAGGCCCGCGGCCCCGGCGGCGGCCTTGGTGTGGCCGATCTGCGACTTCACCGTGCCCAGGGCGCACCACTGGGGGTCGTCGCGGTGGCCCTGGAAGGCGAGGGTGAGCCCGGCAAACTCCGCGGCGTCGCCGGCCTTGGTCCCGGTCCCGTGGGCCTCGACGAGCTCGACCGTCTCGGGGCCATACCCTGCCACCTCGTAGGCCCTGCGGAGCGACCGGGCCTGGCCCTCGGGGAGGGGGGCGTAGACGCTGTTGGCTCGGCCGTCGGAGGCCGACCCGAGGCCCTTGATGACGGCGTAGACGCGGTCGCCGTCGCGCTCGGCGTCGTCGAGGCGCTTGAGGGCGAGCATGGCGATGCCTTCGCCGAGGAGGGTCCCGTCTGCGGTGTCGGAGAACGGCCGGCAGTCGCCCGACGGGGACAGGGCGGGCGTCTTGCTGAAGCAGAGGTACATGAAGATGTCGTTCATCGCGTCGACCCCGCCCGTGATGACGAGGTCAGACTGGCCGACGAGGAGCTCGTTGATGCCCATGGACACCGCCGCCAGGGAGCTGGCGCAGGCGGCGTCGGTCACCGCGTTGGTGCCCCGCAGGTCGAAGCGGTTGGCGATGCGGCCGGCCACCACGTTGCCGAGGAGCCCCGGAAACGACGACTCCTGCCAGGGGGTGTAGCTCTTGGCGATGCGGGCGCAGATGTCCTGGGCCTCGGTCTCGGGGACTCCGCTCTCGCGCAGGGCCTTGAGCCAGACGGGCTTTTGCAGGCGGCTGACCATGTCGCCGAGGAGTTCTTGCGCGGAGGTGACCCCGAGGAGGACGGAGATGCGGTCGCGGTCCATCGTGGCAAACTGGCCCTGGGCCGCGTCGTCGAGGACCTTCTGGGCGACGATGAGGGCC
Organism: uncultured Myxococcaceae bacterium; assembly: GCA_964447205.1. GTDB lineage: Bacteria > Myxococcota_A > Polyangia > Polyangiales > JAEUKH01. The sequence goes on along the minus strand of CAYUSB010000048.1, from coordinate 16,053 downwards.
AGGATCTGGGCCGAGTCCGTGGCCGGCACGATGGTGGGCGGCAGGCCAAACTCAAGGGGGTCGAAGTCGACCGGGGGCAGAAACCCGCCGCGTTTGCAGTAGGTCTTGTCGAGGGCCTTGGGGTCGGGGTCGTAGTAGTCGTCGATGAGCCAGTGCGACGGGGGCACGTCGGTGATCAGGTCTTTGCCTGCGAGGATGTCGGTCCAGAAGCCGCGGGCGTCCGTCGAGCCTGGAAACAGGGCGCTGACACCGACGACGGCGATGGGGGGCTGCGAGCGGGGCGGGACGGACATGACGGGGACCTCGTGCGGGCGGAAGAGCAGGCCTCAGGACAACGGTCGCGGACGGTACTGAAACGACGCGGCGGGGACGGGCAGGCCGACGCTGCGGAGCTGCCCCGCCCGGGCGATGACCGCGGCCCCCTCCAGGAGGTTGCGGGCGATCTGCACGACGCTGCGGTGCTGCGGGTCGGCGAGGAAGGTGCCCCGGACCCAGCGGTTGAAGGCCCCCATGGCGGGGCCCGACCAGATCTGAAAGTCGGCCCGGCGCGAGGCCTCGCCGTCGATCGACCACTTGCTGGCCTTGCCGAGGTACCAACGAAACACCAGGGCCATGCGGTGTTTGGGGTCGGCCTCGGCCCGGGCGACCTCCTGGGGGTCGCGTTTGAGCCAGAAGCCCCGGGTCTCGTCCCAGATCTCGTCGAAGGTCGCGTGCAGGACGTCGCCCTCGAGCCGGGCCCGAAGGGCAGGCGGGATGGCCTCGAGCGAGCTATGGGCGTGCCACGCCTCGTAGAGCCTGGCCGCCCGCACCCCGAACATCGTCCCCCGCTTGAGCACCTGCACCTTGACCCCGAGCTCAAACATGTCGGCCGCGGGGGCCATGATCACGTCGGCCACGTCGGCCTCGGCGAGCATGTCCTTGCCGAGCTGCGACAGGCCCGACTCGACGGAGGCCTGGTTGACCGAGCCGGTCACGACGTAGGCGGCCCCGAGGGCGAAGGCCGCGGCGAGAGACCCGGGGGTCCCGAGCCCGCCGGCGGCCCCGACCCGGATGGGGCGGTCGTAGCCGTGCTCGGCCACGAGGGCGTCGCGCAGGGCCATGATGGTGGGGAAGAGGGCCACGAGGGACTGGTTGTCGGTGTGACCCCCGCTGTCGGCCTCGACGGTGATGTCCTCGGCCACGGGGACCCGGGCGGCCAGCTCGGCCTCGGCGTGGGTGAGGAGCCCGCGCCCGACGAGCCCCTGGAGCATCTCCGCGGGGGCGGGGGCCATAAAACGTTGGGCCACCTCGCGGCGCGAGACCTTGGCGAAGACCTGGCGGGGGCGGACGATGCGCCCCTGGCCGTCGCGGTGCAGGCCCTCGGCCGCGCAGCGCACGACGGAGGGGGTCAGGGCCATAAACGCCGAGGCCGAGACGATCTTGACGCCCTTGCGGATGAGGAGGTCGGCCACCCGGGCCTCGAGCTCGGGCTCGTTGGGCGAGTGGATGAGGTTGACCCCCCACGGGGCGCGGTCTCCGAGCCGGGTGACCAGCTCCTCGACGGCCTCCTCGACGCGCGGATACCCGAGCCCCCCGGCCCCGAAGAAGCCGACCATGCCCGCTTCGGCCATGGCGAGGCACATCCGGGTCGTGGCGATCCCGTTGGCCATCTCGCCGGCCACATACGGGAACCGAACCCCATGGACCTCCCCGAACGACCGATCGCCGAGCCACTCGGGGTACATCGCGGGCAACGAGGCCAGGAGGGGCAGGTCGCCGGGCGCGGGGGTGGTGACCACCTGACCGCCCGTGGCGAGGCCGACCCGGGCCCTGCCGCTGTCGCGGACGACGTGCACGGGCTCGCGAACCTGCGCGAGGACTGGGGGGAAATCACCGGGGTCGAAGAGGGGAGAGCCGGGGCCGGGTCGCCAATAACCGACCGCGGTCAGCGCTGAGCCTGTCATACACCCTTCAACTCCTGCGGGAGGACACACGCGGGGCAGAACCCCCTGCCCATGGCCCATCCTCGCTCCAATTGCGTCATCGACGCGTCACAGAGCGCTCTCCTGCTCGAGAGCAACAATATGCGTACAATCGCGCGCTTCCACCCGCGACCAAATCGTGGGGGGATTAGGACCAACCGGGGCCTCACGTCAAGCACCGACTGTTGCCCTGCCTCCGATCTCTGAGGGGCCATCGGCGGTGGGCCCCTTGCGCGGACGGGCGGCCCGAGGTGATTCTCCCGACACTCTGACTCTGCCTGCCTTTATCGCCCTGTGTTCTGCGCTTGCGGCCCTGACCTTCGGCGGGCTCAGCCTGGGGTTTTCGACCGCCCCGGGCTGGCGCGCCCTGCGGTGGTACGCCGGGGCGTCGTTCCTGGCGGCCCTCTTCGCCGCGGGCGAGGCGATCACGACCCTCGACGTGGCCCCGGCCCTGTACGTCTGGCTCACGCGGCTCAACTACCTCCTGGCGGGCCTGCACGGGGTCTGCTGGTGCGCCTACTCCGCGGCTCGGGAGGGTCGTCCCCTCTCGCGCCGCGAGGGCGTCCTGGTGCGGGCCACGGCCCTCCTCGGGCTCGGAGGGCTGGTCCCGGGGCTGATGGTGACCGACCAGCTCGTGGTCCGGACCGTCCCGTGGTTGGGGGTGGTGTACCGCGACGTGATCCCGACCCCGTTGGGATCGGTCACCTTCGGGTACTACGCCCTGGCCCTCGGGGTCCTCGGGGTGCGTCACCTCCGCGGGCGGCGACCGGGGGCCCGGGCCGAGGGGGCGGCCCTCCTCGTGCTGTCGGCCACGGCCCTCTACGACACCCTGGTGTTCTCCCTCGCGGCCCCGCTCCCGTACCTCCTGAGCCTCGGGTTTCTGACGGTGATCCTCGCCGTGGGGGTGAGCCTGACCCGCGACTTCGTGCAGGGAGCCCGCGAGCTTCAGCGCAGCCTCCAGGCCCTGCGCAGCACCCGCGAGGCCCTCGTGCGCCGCGAGCGCCTCGCCGCTCTCGGGGAGATGTCCGCGATGGTGGCCCACGAGGTGCGCAACCCCCTCGGGGTGATCTTCAACGCCGTCTCGACCCTGCGCCGCGACGCCCTCCAGGCCCAGCAGGCGAGGCTCCTCGGGATGGTCGACGAGGAGGCCCGACGGCTCAACCGGCTCGTGGCGGCCCTGCTCGACTTCGCGCGCCCGGGCGACATCCGGCGGGTGGTGACGCCCCTGGCCTCGACCCTGGGCTCGGCCGTCGAGGCCGCGGTGTCCGCCTCGGGGCGGGACGTGTCGCGGGCGGTGGACGTGGAGGTGACCCCGGACTCCCTGGCCGCGGAGGTCGATCGCGACATGCTCCGCCGGGCGGTGGTCAACCTCCTGGACAATGCCCTCCAGGCCCCCGGGTGCCGCCGGGTGGTGGTGCGGGCGTGCTGCGACGGCGACGACGTCCTGGTGTCGGTGAGCGACGACGGCCTGGGGGTGCCCCCGTCCGTGCGTTCGAAGCTCTTCGCGCCCTTCTTCACCACCCGCCCCATGGGCACGGGGCTCGGCCTCGCCATCGTGCGCAACGTGGCCCTCGCCCACGGCGGAACGGTCGAATACACCGAGACCCCCGGCGGCGGGGCGACCTTCACGCTGCGGCTGTCCCGCGACGCCATGGACGGCGACCTGCGGGCCTCGTCCCCGCCCTGAACAGGGTATCGCCGCCCCGAGGGAGGATACCCGATCAGCGCGCGTCGGGGTCGGCGAGCCACGCGGCGAGGGTCTCCGCGTCGCTGTCGAGGACCACCTCCGCGAGACGCTCGGGGCCGACGGTGTCGAGGCGCACCCCAAGGATCATCTCTTCGCCGCGGGTCATTGGGCGACCGAGGCGCCGTGCGCACAACTGAACGAGGGGAGCGATGCCCTTCTCGATGCCCTTCTCGATGCCCTTCTCGATGCCCTTCTCGATGCCCTTCTTGAGCCCCTTTCGGACGCCCTTCTTCTCAAGGGACGCGAGGTATTTCTTGACTTCGGTGAGGTCGACCATGAGCTGCTCCGCGCTGAGGTTGGGGTCGGTTTGGATGCGTTGGCGGTACTCTACCATCGTCTGGAGGATGGGTTCGTACCGGGGGTCGGTGCGCGCCTGGACCCGAAGGGCGCGGGTGGCCTCGGCCTGGACGCGGTGTCGCCCCAGCAGCCGCAGGAGCAACGTGGCCTGATCGTCGGGCAGCGCCCGCAACACCACGATCCGCAGAGGGATCAAGCGCGACATCCGGAAGAAGCCCTCTGGAGCGTCCTCCAGAGGGACCACCTGAGGGTCACGCAGGAGACTGCTGGGCCGACCTGCGCAGAGCATCCAGGCCACGGCGTCGCGGAGGCGCCGCTGCGCGGGCGTCGCTCTCTTGCGCCGCGCTTGCTGCCGAACCTCCAACACCTTGCGCAGCACCGAGTGCAGGTGAGCCTCCTGCGGGGCTCGGGAGTAGGGTTCCAGAAGACAGGGGGTCTGCACGATGGGCTCCATCGCCCCGAGCGGAACCGCATCCGCAGCCGGCGACTCCCCCGGCACGAAGAGCACGTCTGCCGAGAGCGAGACCCGCGGGGGGATGGTGTACTCCTGCTCGACGGTGCCGTACCCCGAGAGGATCTGGTCGAGCAGGAGGCGGACATACACGTCGTGAGGGTTGCGCATGGGCCTGTATCGAAGCGAGCCTGGACCCGGTTGCGTCGGCCGAAGATTTTCTTTGCACTCGCGCGTCCGGGCATCGGCTTCGTGCGACAATTGCGGGCGTGTCTACATCCTTTGACTTCGACGTGCTGGTGGTCGGCTCGGGCTTCGGCGGCGCGGTGTCCGCCCTGCGGTTGAGCGAGAAGGGCTACCGGGTGGCCGTGATGGAGCGCGGCCCTCGGTGGGCCCCCCAGGACTTCCCCAAGACCAACTGGAACGTCCGCAAGGCCCTGTGGATGCCTGCCCTGGGCTGCTTCGGCATCCTGCGGCTGTCATTTCTGTCGGACGTGTTCGTGCTCTCCGGGGCGGGCGTCGGCGGCGGCTCCCTCGTGTACGCCAACACCCTCTACGTGCCCCCCGACGCCTTCTTCGAGGCCCCCCAGTGGGCCGCGATGCGCGACTGGAAGCAGAGCCTCCTGCCGCACTACCGCGTCGCCCAGTTTATGCTGGGGGTGACCCAGAACCGCTTCGAGTCCGAGCCCGACCGCGTCCTGCGCGCGGTGGCCGACGAGCTCGGGCGCGGCGACACCTATGTCACCACCCCCGTCGGGGTGTACTTCGGCGTCGCCAACAAGACCGTGCCCGACCCGTACTTCAACGGCGCAGGGCCCGACCGGACGGGCTGCACCCACTGCGGCGGCTGCATGGTGGGATGCCGGTTTGGCGCGAAGAACACCCTCGATCGCAACTACCTCTACTTCGCCGAGAAGCTCGGGGCCGAGATCAAGCCGATGCGCACCGTGGTCGACGTGAAGGCCCTGCCCGGCGGGGGCTACGCCGTCACCCACGAGGCCACCGAGGCGTGGTTTGCCCGCGACCGACAGGTGACCACGGCCGAGAAGGTGGTGCTGTCGGCGGGGGTCCTCGGCACGGTCAGGCTGCTGCTTGAGTGCCGCGACCGCGGATCGCTCCCCAACGTGTCGCCCATGCTCGGGCGCCTCGTGCGCACCAACAGCGAGGCCATCCTCGGCGTGAGCGCGCAGAAGACGACCGAAGACTGGTCGCGCGGCATCGCCATCACGTCCTCGATCCACCCCGATCCGCGCACCCACATCGAGATCGTGCGGTACAGCGCGGGGAGCGACGCCCTCGTGCCCCTCTCGACCCTGCTCACCGACGGCGGACCCGGGGCCCCCCGCTGGCTGAAGTGGCTGTCCAACCTCGTCCGGCACCCCGTGACCTTCGTGCGGGGCCTCTGGCCCTTCGGCCGATCGCGCCGCGGCGTGTTTCTGCTCGTGATGCAGACCCTCGACAACTCCATCGCCCTGCGGCTCCGACGCACCTGGCGCACCCTGTGGCGGCGGGCCCTCGACACCGACCGCGGCGAGGGCGAGCCCAATCCGTCGTACATCCCCCTCGCCAACCAGCTCGCGCGGGTGTTCGCGGGCAAGGTCCAGGGCGTAGCCCAGTCGTCCATCATGGAGGTGCTCTTTGACACCCCGACCACGGCCCACATCCTCGGCGGGGCGGCCATCGGCGACTCGCCCCAGACCGGCGTCATCGACGCGCGCAACGAGGTGTTTGGCCACCCGGGGCTGTACGTGTGCGACGGGTCGATGATCCCGGCCAACCTGGGGGTCAACCCGAGCCTGACCATCACGGCCCTCACCGAGCTGGCCATGAGTCACATGCCGCCGCGCGAGGGGGCGACCGTACGCCCGGCCGTCGACCCGGAGTTTCAGGCGCGGCGTGTGGCGGAGATCGAGGCCCTGTCGGCCGAGACGGGGAGCCCGTCGTTGCAGCGCCACCTGCCCGTCGTCGCCGGGGAGTGAGCGGGCTGCGGGGTCACCACCCTATACCCTGTCCTCTCCGGGGGATCCGTGCGCGGCGAGGTAGGGCCGCTCGACGGGGGTCGACAGAGCCGCGAGGCCTCCGCCCAGGAGGGCGGCGTGTTGGGCCCGGACGGCCGGGGTGATGTCCTCGAGGGAGACGGTCCAGGTGTGGACGTAACGCCGGAGGGCTTCGCCACGCAGCCCGAGCTGCACGGCCCGACGGGGCAGGGGTTCGCCCCCGGGCCCGTGGTCGGGGTCCCACTGCGGGCGCACGTCGCTGGTCTTGACGGCGGCCTCCCAGTCGGCGCGGGTCGGGTACCGGTCGCGGTCCCACGAGGAGGGCACGGCCTGGGCGAAGAGGGCGTCGAAGCCCTCGCGGCGGAGGCGTACGGCGAGGACGCGCTCCTGCTGGGGTTTGGTGGCCCAGCCGCAGCGAAACATCATCCACAGGAAGTTGGGTTTGATCCAGCTCATGCGCGACAGCGAGAACCCGCCCCCGTCGAGCCGCCCGGTGGCCACGGCGTGGTCGGCGATGCCGGCCGAGAAGGCCTGGTAGACCACCACGGTCGCGTCGTCGTGTTGGGCCAGGATGCACCGCCCCGCGTCGGGCCAGTGGGGCTGCTGTTCGGTCCAGGGTTGCCACAGGAGGGTCATCGGGGGCGATGAGCCTACCGCACCGAGGGCCCTCCTTGGAGGAGAGGCAGCCCGTGGCCAAGATGCTGGAGGCCCGCGGAGCCTCGCACCCACCGTGGCGTCGGCGCGTCGGTCGTCGCGTGGCCGCGTCGCGGGTGCTCGCGGCAACCCCTACGATTCAAGGAGATCGCGTCTGGTACGGCCGTTGCGATGGGTGTCTGCGCTCCCCAACGGAGGTCCACACCATGAAGCGCTCTGCCCTCGTCAGCCTCTCCCTCGCCGCCGCCCTCTCGCTCTCCTGCGGGGTCGCCTCTGCCGACACCTTCGACCAGATGGCCGCGGGGTACGCCGCCGCCACGGGTCGGCCCGCGGGGGGGCCCATGCCCGCAGGGTTGCGCGTCTCGGCCGAGCTCCTGGGAGGCGCGGGGCTTGGCTTGGCCGGCGCGGGCGTCGGACTCTTCACGGGCGTGATGGGCTGTGGCGTCGACCTCGTCGACGCATGGCAGGCCACCTCGCCGGGCCGCAGCAGCGCCTGCACGGGCGACCGCCCGACGGGCATCTACGGCACGATGTACCTCGGGGCGGCCCTCGGTGCGGGCGCAGCGGTGCCCCTCATGGGCTCCACCCGCGGGGGAACAGGCCAGTGGTGGGGTTCGGCCCTGGGCACGCTCGCGGGCAGCGCGCTCGGCCTCGCCATCGTGTCGCGGATGGAGCCCGACATTCGGAGCAACGGCCTCGTCTTCGTGGGCGCGACGGCCGTGGGGGCCGTGGTCGGCTACGAGCTGTCGGGCCTCGTGGGCGGCGCGTCTGCAACGCCGTCGACGGTCACCCCGGTCGCCGCGGTGGTGCCGGGCGGCGGACAGCTCGGCCTCGTGGGGCGCTTCTGATCGCCTGCCCGCGCGCATCACGGGGGCGACCACCACGTCCCCGGCGTCGCCGTTGGAGTTCCCATCCCCTCGACGCAACTGCCCTACCACACGATGGGCGCGGGCACGGGGCTGTATCGCGGATCGCCAACGCCGCCCGGCACCCCGCCGACACCGTGGTGATCGTCGACGAGCGCCTCGACGCCCCCGAGAGCGTCGCCCCCGGCGATGTGCTCGGCGCGGGGAACGCTTTGGAGTTCTCATTATCATGGATTCTGTTCTACATTGTAGGCATCTTCGTGGTGCACACTATATTGTCGTGACTCTTCGCGACGGCGTCGAGGGCGACTGCGAAGCGCGGCTCCGGGGTTGCTCGACCAGCCGAACCCGTCGGCGATGGCAAGCCGATCTCGTCTTGAGTTGATTGACTTCCGTAATTCGAATCCTTACGCTCCCTTACGACTGCGCTCCGGATCGGGCTTGCCATGCCTGCACTCTAACGCCGGCAGAAGGGCGTGGCTGCAGGTGGAACGTGCGAACACACAATGAGCGAAGTGGATGCCATCGAAAAGTCCGACTCGAAGGCCACGGACGAGGAGGATCTGACACGGGAACGTGACGAACTGCTCGAGCGGCTGGAGGACTGGCTCGAAACGCCGATGCTGGTCCTCGCATTCGTATGGCTGGCGCTTCTGGTCGTGGAGTTGATCTGGGGCGAGAGTCTTTTATTCAACACGATCGGCACGATTATCTGGTTCGTCTTTATTGCCGACTTCGTGGTGAAATTCGTCCTCGCCCCCCACAAGGCTGATTTTCTCAAACGAAACTGGCTGACAGCTATTTCGCTGCTGATCCCAGCTCTGCGTATCTTTCGCATCTTCCGGGTCTTTCGTCTGCTTCGATTGGCACGCGCGGCGCGGGGTCTGCGATTGCTTCGTGTGATCAGTTCGCTGAATCGCAGCATGAAGGCGCTCAGTGCGAGCCTGAGCCGACGGGGCTTTGGCTACGTGATCGCCCTCACCATGCTGGTCACGCTCGTCGGCGCGGCCGGGATCTACGCGTTCGAGAACCAGGCCCCCAGCGGTCCGAAGAGCTACGGCGACGCTCTGTGGTGGACCGCGATGATCATGACAACGCTGGGTTCCCAGTATTGGCCGCAGACGCCCGAGGGGCGAGTGCTGTGCGTCTTTCTGGCGATGTACGCCTTCGGCGTCTTCGGCTACGTGACTGCGGCGCTCGCCACCTTCTTCGTCGGCCGCGACGCGGAGAATGAAGAGGCCGAATTGGCCGGCGCCACCCAATTGGCCGCCCTCCGGGACGAGGTGATCGCCCTGCGCGATGAGATCAGAGCGCTGTCACGGCGTCCTCCAGGGTCCTGAAGCGTCTCGCGGGGACGTAAAGACACGCCGAACCAAACGCGGCAGCAGTCCAGCGCCGCCACCTTTGGTTTTTGGGAAGTGGTCGTTCACTGAGCGGCCGGGGCCGATAAGCTTGTGCGTTCAGTAAGTTTTATTTCGTAGTCCCTACGTTAATCTACAGATCGTGAAGGGAGCCGCAGGGAGCAGAATAATGGTCATCACCAACTCCCTACCGCAGCGAAGGCCCGGGGACGACGGCCTCGGCCAGCACCCGCGGTCGCTCGGGCAGGGGGGCGAGCCCGAGGGCCTCGCGCAGCCACGCGGCGTTGCGGCGGTAGTACACCCGGGCCCGCACCCGAGACGCCCCCGCGGGCCACGGCAGCGAGAGCACGTAGCGCCCCGACTCGCCCGCTGCGATCGCGTGGTGCTCGCTGCCCACCGCGGCGTGCGGCAGAACCCGCGCCCCCGAGGCATCCACAGGCCGGTCGCCGAGGTCGACCCGGGGGTTCTCGCCGGGCACCGCGAGGGCCCCGTCGTGGCGGTCGTCGAGGGCCTCAAGGCTGACCCAGACCTCCCGCGCAAATCGCACCCCCGAGGGCAGGCTGTGGGCAGGGTTGTCGTTGTAGACCGCCACCTCCACCCGCGCCGGTCCGTCGCCGGAGGGCGAGGCGGTGACCCCGGTGATCTCGACCCGGGTGCTGCGCCCGAGGAGCTCGGAGGCCCGCGGGTGATCGGGCCCCACGAAGGCGTGGTCGCGCCGTACGAGGCCGTCGGGGCCCGTGCGTTCGGGCAGGTGGCACGCGGCGCAGGAGACGCCCGCCCGGCCCGCAGGAGAGGCCGCCCACTCGGTGAAGACGGGCTCGTCGAAGGCCCCTCCGCCGCGGACCTCGTGGCAGGTTCCGCACAGCTCGGGGGCGGAGACGAAGGCGTGGGCCCGGGTGGCGTGCGGGGCCCGTCCCGAGGGAGCGGCCGAACGCAGGGGGCCGTCGGGGTCGATCACGAGCCGGGCGTTGGCGGTCTCGCGGTTGCCCGTGGCCCGGTGGCAGGTGTCGCACCCGAGGCCCCGGGTGGTGCCGCCGAGGGAGGGCCCCGGGGCGTGGCAGGTGTCGCAGAAGCGCTGGCGGGGAGGGGGTTCGCGGGACCGCAGGGCGGCGAAGAGGTCGCTGTTGTTGGCCTGGGCGTGGCGGGCCGTGGCGAAGTCGGCCACGTGGTCGGCGTGGCATCCCGCGCAGGCGGTGGGGTCGTGGCCAGGAGGAGCCGGGTCGGGGGCCCCGAGGCATCCGAGGGCCATGAGGGGGAAGAGCCCGACAAGACGAAGAAGCCCGCGCACGGAGCCCATCGGTCAGAACCAGTAGTTGGCGCTCACCACGGCCTGAACCGCGGGTCGCACCGAGAGGGTGGGCCGGGTGTCGGCGGTCCAGTGGTACACGTCGAAGGCATGGCCGAGCCACGCGGCCACGTGCCCCTGGGCCTGGAGGGTGAACGATCGTCCGAGGGCCCACTCGGCCCCGAGGCCAGCCCGCAGGCCGAAGCGGATGTCGTTGACCACGGCCTCGCTCTGCGGGGCGTGGGCTACGGCGACGAGGGCGCAGGCCCCGAGGAGGGGGTGGAGGGTCCAGGAGCGGCCGCGGTAGAGGTTGACCATGAGGGTGCTCCCGACCTCGTGGTCGTGGCGGAGGAGGCCCGACTCTGTGCCGGCCAGGTGGTCCATGAAGACCTCCAGGGACACCCTGCGGTGCAGGTGCAGGCGGATCTGTCCGCCGACCCCTCCGAGGGCATAATCCCCCGCGCGGGTGAGGGCCCGAACCCCAAGGCCGATCGGGCGATCGAGGGCATTGGGCGGTGTCTGGGCGAGGGCAGTGCCGGGCAGGGCCAGGGCGAGGCCCGCGCCGAGGAGGAAGGCAACGAGGGGGCGCATGATGGAACACGGGCGCCAACCACGGGCCGTGCCATCGCCGAAAACGCTACAAAACGAGCAGTATTGCGTGTGCTCGATGCCCCGCTGTGAACCGCCCCGCGTCATTGCCGCTGTGAACACGGGCGTTGCGCGAAAGGGGCGGCGGGTTCAAGACTGAGGCCGTGGTGAACGACGCGCGACGAGCCTTTGCGACGCTGGCTTTGGGGCTGAGTCTTCTCGGGGGGCTGCGGGTGGCGGAGGCGGTTCCGTATACGCTGACGGCGGCCGACCGGGAGGCCCTGACGGCCCTGGGTCGCAGCTTCTTCGAGGCCACCCGCGACGGGACCCGCGCTCCGACGGCGATCTACCCCACCCCGGCCGAGCTTCGGGGCTTGTATCCGGCCGTTCCGGGTGCGGCTCCCCCGGGCGGGGGGACGGTCCACGATACCCTCGTGCAGCGCCAGCTCGGGGCCATCGAGCGCGACGTTCGGGCCCTGGGTCCGCGCTTCGCCGGGGGGGAGTTCGTGGGGGTCTCGGGGCAGGGGCTCACCCGCGGCCGGGTCGAGCTGCGCCCCTGCGGCCGCTTCGCCCGGGCCGACTCGCAGTGCACCACGGGGCTCCTGGTGTCGTACCGCGTCGGCGAAGAGACCCGCGCGTTTCGCCTCGACACCCTCGTGCGGGTGCAGGGCCGCTGGCGCATCCTCGACGTGCGTCGGTAACGCCCCAACGGGCCCGCTACCCGATGCGCTCGAGCACGAGGGGAACCTCCGCCGGGCGGGTCGGCCCCACCACGATGGCCCCCTGGAGCCGGGCCACCGCGTCGGCCACCCGGGCCTCGTCGTCGGGGCCGTGTACGGTCACGAGCACCTCACCGGCCTTCACCGCGTCGCCCACCGTCCGCGCGAACACAAACCCCACCGCGGGGTCGACCACGTCGTCGGTCCGCATCCGCCCCGCCCCGAGGCCCACCCCCGCCACGCCCACGGCCCGGGTGTCGATGGCCTGCACAAACCCGTCGCGGGGACTGAGCACGTCCACCCGTCGTGGGGCCTGCGCGAATACCCCCGGGTCGTCGACGGCCCGCGGATCGCCCCCCTGGGCCTCCACCATCCGCCGGGCCACGTCCGCGGCCCGCCCCGAGCGCACGGCCTCTTCCAGCATCGCCCGCCCCGCGTCCTCGTCCGGGGCCACTCCCCCGAGCACGAGCATGGTGGCCCCGAGGGTGTAGGTCACCGCCCGCAGGTCGTCGGGACCGCGTCCGTGCAGGAGCTCGAAGGCCTCGATGGTCTCCAGGGCGTTGCCCACGGCCCGGCCGAGGGGGCGGTCCATGCGGGTGAGCCAGGCCACGCAGTCCTTGCCCGCGCCCCGGGCGACCTCCACGAGGGCCGTGGCGAGGCGCCGGGCGTCGTCGGGCTCGCGCATGAAGGCCCCGGAGCCAAACTTCACGTCGAGGACGAGGCCGTCGATGCCCTCGGCGAGCTTCTTCGACAGGATGCTGGCCACGATGAGGGGGATCGACTCCACCGTGGCCGTCACGTCGCGCAGGGCGTAGAGGCGCTTGTCGGCGGGGGCGATCTCGGCCGTCTGGCCGATCATGCAGGTCCCCACGTCGCGCACGATCTCGCGGAAGCGAGCGAGCGGGAGGTTGACCGAGAACCCCGGGATGGCCTCGAGCTTGTCGAGGGTCCCGCCGGTGTGCCCGAGGCCCCGTCCAGAAACCATCGGCACGGGCACCCCACACGCGGCCACCATCGGGGCCAGGGCGAGGGAGACCTTGTCCCCGACGCCCCCCGTGGAGTGCTTGTCGACCTTGCGCCCGGGGACATCGTCAAGGTCGACGACGATCCCCGAGTCGCGCATGGCCAGGGTGAGGGCCACGGTCTCGTCGCGGGTCATACCCCGGAAGAAGACGGCCATGGCGAAGGCGGACATCTGGTAGTCGGCCACGCGCCCCTCGACGAAGCCTCGCACGAGATCGGCGATCTCTGCGGGGTCGAGGGCCTTGCCATCACGTTTGTCGCCGACAATCTCGGGGGTGCTCCGTCGCATCGTGGCGAGGGTTCTACACCAGCCGGGCCCGTTGAGGAGGGCCTTACCCGCTCAGGGCGAAGACCCATCGGTACTGGGAGCGTCGGAGGGCGGGGCGTCGGCGTCGGTCTCGGCATCGGTCTCGGCATCGGCCGCAGCATCGACCGCGGCGTCGGCGCCGGCGTCGGCTGCGGGTTCGGGGGGAGGGGGCGGGGCGGCGAGGTAGATGGGGTTGGTGAAGGCCAGGGGCGTGGCGTCGCCGCGGGCGAGGAGGTCGGTCATCCCGCGCGCGCCCGACACCCGCACGACCACGAAGCTGCCCGGCAGGACGGGGATGGTGAGGGTGCGGTCGAAGCGTACGACGGGGGGAGCCCCGCGGCTGCGGGTGGGCAGCGGGGCGATCGGCGCGGTGACGGCCACGGCGGGGCCGGAGAACACCTCGACCCGGGTCAGGTCCATCCAGGCCGGGGCCCGCACGACGACCCGGAGCCGGGCCGTAGGGGCGGCGGAGGGCACGGTCTCGCCGGGTCCGAGGCCGTCGAGGGTGGCCTCGACGAAGGGGCCGCTCGTGACGAAGGCCCGTCCTGCACGGAGGGCCCGGAGGACGGCCCGGGGGTCGTGGCGGGACCCGGCGTCGACCCGGACGTAGGTGCGGGGATACCCCGCCCACTGGAAGCGGATGTTGTGCGAGTCGCTGCTCCCGGTGGCCACCACGCGGTGGCCCTGGAAGAGCATGGTGAGCCACTCGTCGAAGAGGCGGTCGACCTGGGTGCGGCGGCCGATGTCGAAGCCGTTCCAGACCTCCAGGAGGTCGAAGTCGGGGCTGTAGTGGGGCAGGGCCACGCCCGTGCGCGGGTCGCGCTGCATGTGGTCGAAGTAGCCGACGTCGGGTTCGAGGCGCGGGTGGTTGACCTGGACGAGGGTGTCGGGGTCGAGGGCCCGCATCGCCGCGAAGAGGCCGGCGGGGGTCTGCTGGGTGTACCGCGGGGCCCCGTTGTCGGGCAGGGCCCCGTTGAAGGGAACGGGGAAGGCGTTGAAGTGCCCGAAGTTGGGGTCCCAGGTGGTGACCTCGACCCCGGGGATGGTGGTGATCTCGGGCCCGAAGGGTTGGGCCGCGAGGACGGGGGCGTAGTCGGTGATGACGTTGTGATCGGTGGGGACGGCGAAGGTCACGCCCTCGGCGGCGAGGGCGGCCACGCGGTCGGAGAGGGAGACCCGGCTGTCGGACGACGGGGCCGCGTGCAGGTGCAGGTCGCAGCCCACCCAGTCGCCCGGGTCGACGACGTGCGAGAGCTCGGCCCGAACCTCCGCCCGGGCCGTCTCGGTGACGGTAATGACCTCGGTGTGGAGGGTCCATTCGGGGCCGCGGCTGACCACCACCCGGTACTTGCCGGGGGGCAGGGGGACGATCGTGCCGCCTTCGGGCAGGAGCACGGTGTCGCGGGCTCCGGGGCCGCGCCACTCGGGGCCGAGATCGGGCGTGGCGGCGCCCTCGACCCCCTTGAACCGAACCCGCGCCGGGATCCGGATCTGGGTCTCGGCGTCGAGGGCCACCACCCGCACGCTCCCGCCGCGCGGAATCTCCACCGACACCCGGGCATCGGGCCCGAGCCCGAAGAACACCGGGTCGCTCGCGGCGTGTCCCCAGGCCGTGGCCACCGCCACATACCGTTCGCGGAGGGCTTCGCCCACCAGCGGGGTGATGGGGGCCACCACGACGCCCGCGGAGGGGTCGTCGTCGGCGGGCCGGGGTCGTCCCCGCATGATGACCCGTCCGTCCTCGGTGAGGACCCGGACGCTGCTCCCCGGCGGGTTGTGGGGCACCCGCACGGTCACCTCGGAGAAGGGGGCCTCGCGGAGGTGGCCGAGGGTTCGAACGGTCTGGGACAGGTCGCCCGTCGAGAGGGTGAGCAGGGCCCGATGGGACGCCGCGTCGGCGGGGACCACGTCGGTGTGGGCGGGGAAACGTACCTCGCCGTGGGTGTCGTAGCCGAGGCGGGCCCGGAGGGCAGTGCCCGAGAAGGCCAGGGCTGCAGTGGGGGCGGGGCCGGCGGTTCCGATCCAGTGGGCGTCGTGCCAGGCGGTGTCGGTGAGGGTGCCAAACCCCGGAACAAAGGGCGCGGCCCCGGGGCCCCAGGCGATGCGAAACCCGACCCGGGCCGGGGGGCCGTCCCAGGCGGGGGGGGCGGTGACGGTGGCCTCGAGGGCGAGGGCGGGGTGATCGGGAAGGGCCCGCAGGGTCTGCTCGACGGTGAATGTGTGCCCCGCGACGGTGGCCGTCCCGGTGAGGTGGAGGGAGGCCGTGTTGTCGTGAAATCTGGGGTCGACCCGGTCGATGCGGACGGGCGTGGTCTCGTCGCCCAGCACGAGGAGGGGAGACAGCGAGAGGGGGTCGGTCTCGCGGGTGGCGGGTTCGAGCGAGGCGGAGACGATGGTGCCTCGGAGGCTTTGGGGACGGGCCTCGCCGCCGACCACGACGCGCAGTCCATGGGCCCGCAGGACGAGGTCGCCTGGCAGGGTGTGGGCCAGGGCCGCCCCGGCCGCCCCCGGGATGCGGAAGAGCACGGCCCCCCACTGATCGACGGTGGGTCGCTGCCGCGGCCCGCACACGCTCACCAATGCCAGCAGGCACAGGGCGGCGAGGCGTCGGCGGCGAGGGCACACCCCCAGACCATAGCGCGAGGGCTGGCGCAGACGGGGCAGATGGTGTACCGTTCTGCGCCTCTCGCCACCAGAGCTTCGGGGCTCGTCTAATGGTAAGACGCTGGATTTTGGTTCCAGCTATGGGGGTTCGATTCCCTCGCCCCGAGCCAGATTTGCCCTTGGCTTGTAGGGG
>CAYUSB010000047.1:0-63633 GCA_964447205.1 uncultured Myxococcaceae bacterium | reverse complement strand
TCTACCAGCGCACCGTGGCCGAGCTCGAGGCCCGCGACGCGCCCTTGTGGATGGTGTTCGCGCCCCTGGCCGTCGACGCCACTCCCGACGCCATGACCCGCGTCCTCGACGCCCTCCGCGACCGCACCGAACCCCGTCAGTTTGAGGAGCTCGCCGTCGCCATGACGGTGCTCGCCGATGCCGACGTACGCGGCCGTGGACTGCGGGCCGCCATCACGTCACACTTGCCCGAGGAGATCGTCATGCAGAGCTGGGTCTACAAGCAGGGCGTCGAGAAGGGCAGGCAAGAGGGCATCGAGAAGGGCATCGAGAAGGGCAGCCAGGAGACCCTCCGACAGTCCATCGCCCTCATCCTGTCTGCACGCGGCCTGCGCCTGACCGCCACGCGTCGCGCCCGACTCGACGCCGAGACCCGCATCGAGGTGCTCAACGCCTGGCTCACCCGCGCAGCCACCGCGGCCCGCGCCGCCGACGTCTTCGCCGCCGACTGATCGCCCACGCCCCAGCGTTCCAAGCGGGCACCCGGGCTGCGTGTGGGGGCTGGGCAGCATCAAAGCCGACGCGCGGCCGCCTCCCACGTGCAGGTCCGTCGGGGTACTGTCGCGGGATGACACCCCAGGTTCGTGTGCGGCCATTGCGGGGCCCGCGGGTGGTTGCGGCGGCGGCCCTGCTGGTCGCGCGCTGCGACGCGCCGCAGGATGTGGCCACCACGGACCCGAGCGTCGCCCTCGACGGGCGCTGACAGCGGGCCGGACAGCTCCACACCCCGCGCTCCGGGTGGCCCTGCCGCTGGCGACAGATGGTTTGCACAAAACTAAACCCAGGGTTACGCTTCGTGCATGTCCGGGCTCTCCAGCAAGCCGGACTGGGACCGCCTCTTTGAGACCGCGAGCGCCCAGGCCGGCTACTTCACGACCCGACAGGCGGCGGACGCCGGATACTCGTCTCAACTGCTGCTCAAGCACATCCGTGCCGGTCGCGTCGCCCGAACGCGGCGAGGCATCTACCGGCTCGTTCACTTTCCCGCGGGGCAGCACGAGGAGCTGGTGATTGCCTGGCTCTGGTCCGGGCAGGGTGGAGTCATCTCCCATCAGACCGCACTGACCCTCCACGGGCTCTCGGACGTGCTCCCGGCGCACGTACATCTGACGCTCCCCAGCGATTGGCACTGCCGCCGTTTCAGGGTCCCGGCCGATGTCGTGCTCCACCACGCGGACGTCCCGCCCCAGGACCGCGTATGGTTCGGGGCGGTGCCCACGACCAGCCCCCGGCGCTCCCTGAACGACTGCGCCCGCGAGGGCCTCTCGCCCGAGTTGCTCAGGCAAGCCACGCTGCAAGCCCTTCGGCGCGGCCTCGTCACCCACACCGAGATCGGCGAGGTCGAACAAGCGCTCACGCCGTTCGGAGGACTCGCCGCATGACGACGCGCACATACCCCTCGCCCGAGGCCTTCAAGCAGGCGCTTGAGCAGCGGCTTCTCGCGCCAGCGGGTCACGCGCTCGCTCTGTCGGTCGTGGGGCGGGGACGCGAGCGTCGCCCTCGACGGGCGCTGACCATGGACCGCGCGCGCCCACACCGCCCACTCTGGGTCGCCCTGCCGCTGGCCCTGGCCCTCGCCGCCGCCCGGTGTGCGACCACGACCGCCCCCGTGGCCGCCCCCAGCGCCGCCCCCCTCGCCGCGACGCCCGACGCCGGAGGGCCGAGGGCGCGCGACGCGTCAACAACCCCCAACGCCCCCGTGCGGGTGGCCCGCGCGCCCACCCCGCTCGAACGCGAGGTCATCGCGGGCCTCGGGGTGTTCACGCGGGTCTGTAGCCCGTGCCACGAGGCCATGTGGCGGCTCCCCCCCGGCGGACGCCTGCACGGCCTCCGCTGGACCGAGGCCGCGATACGTCGGCAGATTCGCGCGGGCTCGGGCCGCAGCAGCGGTTCGGCGATGCCCGCCCTCGACACCGGGCGGCTGCCGGAAGACGAGATGCCCGCCCTGCTCGTGTACCTGCGCTCGATCAACGCGGTGACCTCGCCGTAGGCGCCGCTCCCCTCCTCCACGACCACGAGGACGTCCGCGACGGTGAGAAACTCGGGCTCGATCCCTTCGCGAGCTTCTCGAAGGCGGCCGCGTGCCGCTTGGAGACGCGGAGGGCCGCCGCGCGGACACGTTCGGCGCGGCCCTCGCAGCGCGGCCTGGGCTCACGCCCCGTGGCACTTCTTCAGCTTCTTGCCCGATCCGCAGTGGCAGGGGTCGTTGCGCCCGAGCTTGGGCCCGACCCGGACCGTGGGCGCGTTCGGTGCTGAAACTGGGCGCGTCCTCTGCAGCCCCGTCTCCTCCACAAACCGCTCCAGGGCAGAGTCGGCGTCGCCGGGACCCGGGTCCCGCAGACGCGCCAGACGCACATTGGGTGAGGCGAGCAGCGCGTGCAGCCGATCCCAGCGCCCGATCCGCCGCAGGTCGATGGCCCCGTGGTCCGGCGCCATCTCCTCACGCGGGAGGCTACGCGCCCACTCCGCCTCGAGGGCCAGGGGCCGACCCTCCGCGAGCAAGGCCTGGGCATACTCCAACACCACCCGGACCGCGTCGATGCGCGACGCGTGCGAGGCGTCTCCCTCGGCCATGGTCGTGAGGACCGTCTGGGCCAGGGCACGGCCCTCAGACGCGCGGTCCTGCTCCAGCAACATGTCCAGGAGCACCGTGGGTGCGTCCAGGTCGGTCGGTCGCAGGGTCGCGGCGCGCTGCAACGCGTCCCATGCCTCGGCGACGCGCTCGCTCCTCCGCAACGCATAGCCGAGGCGGAGCCATGCCTCAGCGTCGTTCGGGTCCTGTGCGATCCTGGCCTGCCAGTGGCGGAGGACGTCCGAGGCCCTACGAATCGGGGTTCCGTCGGCCACGCCGGCGATGCCAACGTGGACGGGACCGCCCGCGACCGGGTCGGCGCTCGGCGGGCCCTGGCTCCCAATCAACTTCAGGAGCGAGCCCGACAGGAGCACGAGCATCGCATCAGGGCCCAACGTGTAGTCGTCTTCCGCACCGCAGAACTTGCACACCACAATCCGCTCGAAGGTCACCCCATCCCAGCCAGCCCGTTTGCACGCCTCCAGATCAGGATGAATGATGACCTTCTTCGGGGTGAAACTTCCCTGGCGTTGGCAGCGGTTGCATCGAAGCGAGAGGCGCAGCGGAAGCGCCTCGGCTTCGGCGGCCAGGCTCCGCACGCCCTGAACCAGGGACGATGCGCCTGCGAACTTCTCCGTCATGCCCTCGGTGCGAGCGCGGGCGCTCTCGGCATCGTGCACGAGGGCGGCAGGCAACGAGGCCACACGGTCCCCGAGCAGAGCGAGGTGATAGGCCGTTTCGGCCGCAGAGAGCTCGCCCGGAGCCCAGGCCGCGATGACCTCGGGCAAGAGGGAGACGTCACCGAGTTCGGCCGTCGCGGCGAGGAGGAGTTCGGCGTGGTCCGAGCGCAAGAGGACCTCGAAGCGAGGACGCAACAGGTCGGCGACCCAGCGGGCGTTCTGCGCCCCGAGGGCATCCAGCACGTCATCCTGGGCGCGTTCGCCGTCGTGGTCGAGCGACCGCGGGGCCAGGGTGCGGAGCGCGTCGGGTTGCGCCTGCAGGCAGAAGGTGCGGTCCGTGGGGAGGTCCGACTCCGGGTCGGCGGAGAGCTCCAGCAGGGCGGGTGGCAACGACAAGCCCGGCAGCTGGCAGGCCACCGCCAGTACGTTGCAGACGACGTGGGTGGGCTGGTCGAGGAGGGACTCGAGCGCCCGATGCAGCGCGCCCTGCACGGACGGGTCGTGGCGTTCGTGGTTCCAGCGGGCCACGAGGTGTTCCATGCGTTCGGTCCAGAGCGCATCGGGCCCGGCGCCGGTGCGTGCAAACTGCTCGCTCAGATCGCAGGCCGCGAAGGGGACCTCGCGCTCGATGGCCCGCTCACTCACCCCGATGGCGAGGCACGCCGCCTGGAGTCCGTCGACCGCCCGGGCCGTACGGTCGCTCGGCATCGCCCGCAGCAAGGCACGGGTCCACCGGTCGCATTCTTCGTCGCCGCCGTGGCGCGCGCACCACTGCCGACTCCACACGACGGCCTCGTGCCAGCGATTGCGCCGGAGCGCTGCGGCGAGGTCCGCGAAGACGTCATCGCCGAGCCAGCGGGCCACGGAGGCCTGGGTGCCCGGTCCCATGTAGCTGCGCCGACGGGGGTGCAGGATCTCTGCGAGCGGCGGGGGATCGGCGGCGGCGGGCAGGATGTGTTCGGCACGACAGCGTCGGAGCAGCTCTTCCTGATAGATCAGTTTGTCATCCGGATCGCGGATGCGGGAGAGCTTCGCGTAGAGAGTGGGCAACGCCTCGATGGGCGCGACCCGCGGCAGCAGGGCCACCAGGCCAAACGGGGTCACGGCGTTGTTCGAGAGCAGCCTGCGCTCGGTGGCGAGCTTGAGGTACCGCGCGGGGGCGAACTCCCCCAGCGTCAACCACTCCTGCAGGGACTGGTCCCTCAGGCATTCCGCGACGAACCGCGTCGTGGCCTCCGCGTCGCCGTCCCGCACCAGGCGCCGCAGGGCGCCCAGGGTGGCCTTGCGGGAGAGGTCCTTGCGCTGCGCGACCCCCAGCAGCAGGGGTCGAATGGGGTCGTGTTGCAGCGGAAGCTCCAGGTGCGCCAGCGCGAGGATCGCTTCCCACACCACGGCCTCGGAGGCGTCACCGAGGGCCTGCGACAGCGCGGGAAGCACCGCAGGGTCGCCCGACAGCCCGAGTCGACGCACGGCCCACGTGCGGACCCTGACATCGGGGTGGGTGCAGAGGGAGGTGAGTGCTTCAAGAGACCAGAGCGCGTCGCCAGCCATAGACCGATGGCGATAACATGGGTCGGCGGTCGGTGGATGCGATCACGCGTGGGTGGCAGGCTCGGCGTCAGGCGCCCCTCGCCGCGACGTCCGCCGGGTGGCGCCCCCAACGGCCCCCATCGCGTGCACACTGCCCCCACCCATGAACCCTCACGCAGCATGGACCCTCGTACACGCGGGCATGGCCCCGGACGAGACCCTCTGGCACCTGGCCTTCGGCGGGGCCCTCGTGCCCGTCGACCTCCGCACCCAACTCACCTGGGACAAGCTCGGGCCGCCCGTGGTCGGCCTCGTCGGGGCCCTCGCCCTGAGCGCCGTGCCCGGGATCGCCCTCCTGGAGGCCCTCGACGCCCCGACCGGCGGACCGCCCCTCGTGCCGGACATTGAGCTCGCCGTGGTGGCCCTCAGCTCGGCCCGCCTCATTCTCCTCGGCACCCACTGGTGGCACGTCCCCGGGCGGGGCTGGCAGGTTCGTGTGGTGTCCAACACGACCTGGACCGCGGACCAGCTCCCCACGGCCCCGGTCTCCCTGGAGAAACACGGCTGGTTTGGCAACTGGCGCCTGCGCGTGGGAGAGGGCCGGACCGCGATCTGCACCATGCTCGGCGGGTTTCACTTCGCCCCGGCCAACAAAGAGCAGGTGGCCGCCATCGCCCAACGGATGGCCCGCGCCCGCGGACCGCGAACATAGGAACCCGACCGAGCCTCCGGTATGCTCGGCCGCATCCATGGGAGCCCTGCGCGACTTCACCGACCGGCTCTGGCGGGGCGACCTCCGCCCCGACGAGCCCAACCCCGTCACCCACTTCCTGGGCCTGGAGGCCTACGCCGACGACCTCGCGTTCGTCTCGTCCTTCGCCAACGTGGTGGCCCTGCGCACCGAGGCCGGGCTCGTCCTCGTCGACACGGGGAGCCCCCTGACGGCCCCGTCCATCCGCGACTCCCTGCGCGAATGGAGCCCCGACCCCGTGCACACCGTGGTCTACACCCACGGGCACATCGACCACGTCATGGGGGCCGCCCTCTTCGAGGCCGAGCCGCGCCCCGCGGCCATGAACCCGATGCGCGTGGTGGCCCACCGGGCCGTGGCCGATCGGTTCGCCCGGTACCGGGTGAGCGGGGGCTACAACGCCGCCATCAACGCTCGGCAGTTCAACGTGCCGGGCCTCGGGTGGCCGACGGAGTTTCGCGAGGCCGACCTCACCTACGACCTCCGCCTCGACCTCACTGTCGGCAGCCTCCGGATGGAGCTTCACCACGCCCGCGGCGAGACCGACGACCACACCTGGATCTACCTCCCCGACCACCGGGCCGTCTGCACCGGCGACCTCTTCATCTGGGCCTCCCCCAACTGCGGAAACCCCCAGAAAGTACAGCGGTTTCCCCTCGACCAGGCCCGCGCCCTGCGGGCCATGGCCGCCCTGCGCCCCGCCCTCCTCCTGCCCGGCCACGGGCCCCCCATCGAGGGCGCCGAGCGCGTGGCCCAATGCCTCGCCGACACCGCCGAGCTCCTCACCCACCTGCACGACCACACCCTCGCCCTCATGAACGAAGGGGCCTCCCTCGACGCCATCCTCGACGCCGTGCGAGCCCCCGCCCACCTCCTCGAGCGCCCCTACCTCCGCCCTGTGTACGACGAGCCCGAGTTTGTCGTGCGCAACGTCTGGCGCCTCTACGGCGGCTGGTGGGACGGCGACGCGGCCCGGCTCAAGCCCCCCCGCGACGCGGCCCTCGCCCGCGAGGTCACCGCCCTCACCGGCGGCCCCGAACAACTCATCGAACGCGCCCGATCCCTCTCTGCCCAGGGCGAACACGGCCTCGCGTGTCAGCTCGCCGAGTGGGCCGCCCGGGCCGCCCCCGAGGACCCCGAGGTGGCCCGCGTACGGGCCGCGGTGTACCTGGCCCGGGCCGAGACCGAGACCTCCCTGATGGCCCAGAGCATCTACCGCGACGCCGCCCGCTCGGGGCCGCGCTGACGTCGTTGACACCCCCGACCGCGGTGGCCCACCCTCCCTCGCTGTGATCGCCTCGTCGCCACGCCGCACCGGCCTCGCCCTGGTCGCCCTCCTGGGGTGCTCCCCGCGCGGAGTCGGACCGGTCGACACCGTGCACTCGTACGCCCAGAGCCTGCGGGAGGGGCGCCTCGACGACGCCTGGATGCACCTGTCCACCGAGGCCAGGGCCGCCCTGCCGTACGAGCGCTTCGTGGCCCTGGCCCGGAGCCAGCCGGAGACCGTACGGGACGCCGTGCGGGCCTTCAGCGAAGTGTCTCCCGACGCCCCCATCACGGCCCGGGTCGAGCTGGCCTCGGGCGAGACCGTCACCCTCCTGCACGAGGGCGGACGGTGGCGCCTCGACCCCGCCTCCCTCGACTTCTACAGCCAACGCACCCCCCAGAACGCCCTGCGCTCCTTCGTGCGGGCCCTGGAGCGGCAGCGGTGGGAGGTTCTCCTCGACCTGGCCCCGCGGGCCGAGGTGGCCCGGCTGGAGTCCATGGCCCGCGAGAGCGACGCGGGGGCCCGGACCGCCGCCGACGTCCTGCGGGCCCACTGGGCCGGGACCGAGGCCGCGGCCACCCAACAGACCCTCACCCGCCTGCGCGACGCCCTGGAGCGAGGACGGGCCATCGAGGTGGTGGGCGACCGGGCCACGATGCGCTACGGGGTGGGCCTGCAACACGCCGCCCGGCTCGTGCGCGAAGAGGGCCTGTGGCGCGTCGAAGACCCTGACTGAGCCACTGGGCGATGTGGCGCCCCGCAACGCGGCCCGGTGTCCGTCCGCCTGTCCGTGGACACCCGTGGACACCCGTGGACACCGCGACTGGACAGGGCAACCCGGCCGTAGTCCCCTGTTTTTATGGGCATTGCGCATCGGCACAGGCGCTGCACATCCGCTCGCCCATGCCCTCTCTCGATCACGCGGTGCTGGTGGAGTTGTTTCGCCGTTGTCCCGAGCTCGGGCCGCGCCTGCTGTGCACCCAGCTCGGGCTGACGCTGCCGCGGCATGCACGGGTCGAGGTGCGGGAGGGCGTGTTGGACGCGCCCGAGGGCAAGGAGTTTCGCGCCGACCTGGTGCTGCGTTGCACCGATGGCGCGGAGCGGGTGAAGTTCGCGGTGGTGCTGGAGGTGCAACGAGCCCCCGACAACCGCAAGCGGTACGCGTGGCCGGTCTACCTCGCCATGCTGCGGTGGAAGCTGAAGGCACCGGTGCTCCTCCTGGTGGTCACCCCCTCCGCCCACGTCGTGCGCTGGGCGCGAGCTCCCATCGTGCTGGGGGGCACGGCGCTTCACCTCCCGTCCGTCATCGGTCCCGCGGAGACCCCGCGCATCACCGACCTCGCCGTCGCGCGCAACTGGCCCGAGCTCGCGGTGCTCTCCGCTCGCATGCACGGGGCCTCCCCAGACGGCGAGCCCGTGCTGCTGGCCGCGCTCGAAGCGCTCACGGTCGTCGACCCGGAGATGGTGCGGGTCTATGCTCGCTTCATCGACGACACACTCCCACGCGATCGCCCTACCTGCTGGAGAGGCCCGACCATGCTGCGAGATGAATTCAAGAACGTCACGCTCCCCAGGCACTTCCAACAGTGGGAGGCCCGGGGAGAGGCCCGGGGAGAGGCCCGGGGAGAGGCCCGGGGAGAGGCCCGAGGCAAGGCCGACGCCCTGCTCTCGGTGCTCCGGGCCCGCGGCTGGGCGCCCGACGAAGAGACCCGGGCTCGCATCACGGCCTGCACCGACGTGCTGGCGCTCGACCGCTGGATCGCCCGCGCCGTCACCGAGCCCACCCTCGACGCCGTCTTCGCCACCTGAGCGACCGGTGGGGGGCCTTCCGCCCGGCCCGGGGGCCGTGGTACCAACGAGGCCGTGCGACGCCCCCTCGCCCTCGGGTTGAGCCTCCTCGCGTCGAGCGCCTCGGCCCAGACCGTGGCCACCGTCGCCGCCCGCGGGCAGTGCAGCACCGCAGGGGTGGTCGGGATCTCGCGGCAGCTCGTCGACACGCAGACCTGCTTGTTTCCCGGGGCCTTCGTGAGCGTCGTGCCCCGGGCGGGGATCACCCTCAACGAGTCGCGGCTCTTCGCCTTCGCCCAGAACAGCACCCGCAACGCCATGTGGGCCGCCGCAGGGTCGACCCCCCTGCGGATCAACTCCATGTTTCGCACCCTGGCCGACCAGTACGCCCTGTACTACTCGCGGGCCTGCGGGCTGGCCGCCCGGCCGGGCAGCTCCAACCACGAGACCGGGATCGCCGTCGACCTCGGCAACTGGTCCGCCGCACGCGCCGCCATGCTCCGGGCCGGGTGCCGACACCCCTACCCCGGCAGCGACGACGTCCATTTCGACTGCCCCGGGTCTGACCGCCGGGCCGACTCCGTCCGCACCTTCCAACGCCTCTGGAACGTCAACAACCCCTCCGACCGCATCGCCGAAGACGGGGCCTACGGGCCCATGACCGAGTCGCGCCTGGGGCGCTCGCCCGCCTCAGGGTTCGCCCGCGACGGCTGCACGACGACCCCGCCCATCCCCGCCTGGGACGCCACCCTCGTGCGGGTGAGCTGCCCCGCCGAGGCCCTCGCGGGCTCCCGGCCCGTGGCCTTCGTCGAGTACCGCAACACCGGCACGGCCACCTGGGACACCCGCACCACCCGCCTCGGCACCACCGGCCCCCGCGACCGACGCGGCAGCTTCTACGATCCCACCAACTGGCTCGCGGCCAACCGCCCGAGCGCTGTCGACGCCGCCACGGCCCCCGGGGCCACGGGGCGGTTCTCGTTTGTCCTGGGCATCCCCGAGGTGACCACGACCCAGACCGTCACCGACACCTACGCCCTCGTGCAGGAGAGCACCGGCTGGTTTGGCCCCGCCGACAACGCCGTTCGCTGCGCCGTCGTCGTGCGTCCGCGGTCGGTCGACGCCGGGACCCCGATGCCCGACGTGGGCCTCCCCCCGCCCCAGGACGGCGGCCCCGACGACGTGTCCGAAGACCTCGCCGACACCGCGAGCGACGCCACGGAAGACGCCCCCGAGGACGCCCCCGAGACCGGCGATGCCCTGGCCGACGCCTCCGACCCCGATGCCACGACCCGCCCCGACGGAGGCTCTGACCTCGATGACCTGAGCGAACCCGGCGAGTTCGAGGGAGGCTGCCAGTGCCGTACGACGCACACCCCCGGCCCCGCGGGCACCCGAGGGCTCACCGCGCTCGCCGCCCTGGCCCTGCTCTCCTGGCGCAGGCGCCGGCCGCGGTCGTAGGGCCCCGGAAGGGCTACTCCAGCCCGAAGAGGCGTTTGATCCCCAAGAGGATCTCACTCTTGCGGTCGCTCACCTCCTC
The DNA here is from genome assembly GCA_964447205.1 of uncultured Myxococcaceae bacterium. GTDB lineage: Bacteria > Myxococcota_A > Polyangia > Polyangiales > JAEUKH01. The sequence continues at coordinate 53,466 of CAYUSB010000047.1, read as the reverse complement.
GACGCTCGGATGTTTGCCCCGGTCGAGGGCCTCGATCTGGGCCCTGCGCGTGCCGACCACCTCGCCGATGTGCTCGGCCACCGCGGGTTCGGCCCGCAAGACCCGGGCGAAGAGGGCCTCGTCGATCTGAAACACCTCCGTCTCGGTGAGGCTGCGCACCGTAGCCCGCCGCGGCTGCCCCGTCAGAAGGGCCATCTCCCCGAAGAACTCCCCCACCCCCAACCGGGCCACCTCGACGTCGCCATTGAGCACGGCCACCTGCCCCCGGCGCACGATGTAGAACTCTCGGGTCGTGTGCCCCGCCTCCAGGATCACCTCCCCGGGGGCGAAGAGCATCCTCCGTCCCTCGCGGGCGAGGACGTCGCGGGAGGCCTCGGACAGGGCCCGCATGAAGTCGACGCACTCCACCGCCACCCGGCGATCGCGAATCTTCTCGTCGAGGACCCGGGCGGCGTACCGGGCGTTGACCTTGTGCAGGTAGGTCACGCGACGAGGCATGGCGAGCTCGATCTTGCGGCGGCTGAGCTCGTACCAGACCCGGGTGGTCACGGCGCTGGTGATGGGGTCGCGGCGGGCGTAATCGGCGATGAAGAAGCGGAGCCAGTACGACACCCCCCGGTCGGTGTACTCCTGGGTCATCACCGACGGGGCCGGGTCGGCGAGCACCTCGGGGCAGTCGCGGCAGGCCAGGAGGAGGGCCTCGTGCACCTGGAGGGGCGGGACCTCGGGCGGAACCGTCACATACACGCTGCGCCGGGCGCTCCCCCCGGGGCGCGAGTAGTTGACGAAGGGGGTCTTGGTGAAGACCCCGTTGGGGATCACGAGTTGGGAGCGGTCGTCGGTCTGGACCACCACCACCCGCCAGTCCATGGAGACCACCCGGCCGAGGTGGTCGCCCTTGTCGAGTTTGATCCAGTCGCCGACGTCAAGGCTGCGGTCAAACTGCAGGGCCACCCCCGCGGCGAGGTTTCCGAGGGTCTCGTGCAGGGCGAGGCCGACGATGGCCGTGACCACGGTCCCGCCGGCCACGAGGCCGCGTACGCCTACCCCGGCGGCGCGCAGAGCCAGGAGGGTGGCCACGCCGTACAGGCCCGCCTGGAGCACGTCGCGCAGGAGCTGATGCACCGGGCGGCCCCGCAGCCGCGGAAAAAGCCAGTCGAAGCCCAGGACCACGGCCAGGCGGGCCACGGCCCACCCCACGAGCGACCAGCTCAGGGCCCGGAGAATCTGCCAGGAGGGCTCCCAGAACCCCGCGATGGCGGGCAGCTCGACCACCACCCCGGCCAGGGCGAGCCAGAGCACCGAGCGCACCCGGGGCTTGAGTCCTCGGGGCAGGGCCGCCATCGAGACCAGGGCCGCCACCACGGCGAACAGGGCCGCGAGGCCACCCCCGATCGGCGCGAGCCATTGGGCCAGGGCGTCCATCATGGCGGCGTTACAGGGCGGACTCGATGCGGTCGCACAGGGTCTGCAACACCGACAGCCGGGCGCTGAGCTTGTCGTTGGCCGGGACGAGGCTCCAGGGGGCCTCGGGGGTGCTCGTGCGGTCGATCATGTCGCAGGTGGCGTGGCGATAGTCTGCCCACCGGGCGCGGTTGCGCCAGTCCTCTTCGGTGATCTTGAAGCGCTTGAAGTCGGTGACCTCGCGCTCCTTGAAGCGCCGAAGCTGCTCCTCCTCCGTGATGGCCATCCAGAACTTGCTCAGGACCACCCCGTGGTCGGCCATCTGGGCCTCGAAGTCGTTGATCTCGCCGTAGGCCCGCATCCAGTCGGCCTCGGCGCAGAAGCCCTCGACCCGCTCGACGAGAACCCGCCCGTACCAGCTCCGGTCGAACATCACCAAACGCCCGCGGCGGGGCAGGTGCCGCCAGAAGCGCCAGAGGTAGGGTTGGGCCCGCTCCTCTTCGGTGGGGGCGGCCACGGCGATGACCTCGTAGAAGCGGGCGTCGACGGCGGCCGTGATGCGCCGGATGGCCCCGCCCTTGCCCGCGGCGTCCGGGCCCTCGAAGACCACCACGGCGGCCCGGTCACGAAACCGCGGGTCGCGGGTGAGGAGGTTGAGCCGCCCCTGGAGGGCCTCCAGGCGGCTGTCGTAGCGCTTGCGCGGGGTCGAGGCCGTGTAGTCGAGGGCCCCGAGCAGGTCGCGCCCGTCGGCGGCCGGGGGGGGCAGCGGGGCGGGAGGCGGGGGAGGCGGGGCGGGGGCGTCGTCGAGGCGCTCGCGCAGGGCCTTGAGGAGGGTCCGGCCCATGGTGACGCCACGAAACCGGGGGTCGGCCCCTTCGAGGACAACCCACGGGGCGGCCCCGGTGGAGGTGCGGCGCAGGGCCTGCTCGGACACCGCCCCGAAGCGGTCGTACTGCTTGAACCGGTCCCAGTCGGTCTCGGACACGCGCCACCGGGTGCTGGGGTCGGCCTCCAGGGCCTTGAGCCGCGCCCGCTGGGCCTCCTTCGACAGGTGAAACCAGAACTTGAGGACCAGGGCCCCCTCGTCGGCGAGCATCCGCTCGAAGCGCACGATGGCCTCGAGGTCGCGCTCGAAGTCCACCTTGCGGCGGGTCCGGGCCACCCGAGCCAGGATGGGGGCGGTGTACCACGAGCCGAAGACGATCCCGACGTGGCCTTTGGGGGGCAGGGCCCGCCAGAAGCGCCACATGGGGGGCCGCTCGCGCTCCTCGTCGCTGGGCTCGCCGAAGGCCCGGGTGTGGATGTACCGCGGGTCCATCCAGGCGTTGAGGAGGTTGACCGACTCGCCCTTGCCCGCCCCGTCGACCCCGCCGATGAGGACGACCACGGGGAAACGCCGCTGGGCCCGCAGGGCCTCCTGGGCTTCGAGGAGGGCCTTCCGAAGGACAGGCACCTCCTCGTCCCATTGCGCCTTGGAGAGGGTGTGCCCAAGCTCTGCCGACCGGAACATCCCCCGACGCTACCGCACCCGGCCCTCGGGGTGCGATCTCATCGTGTGGGGTCGGCCCCGGCCCTCAGACCCAGACCTCCCCGGGCACGAGGGACATGGTGAGGTTGGTGTCCATCCGTCGCTGGTCGGCGAGGTTTTCGAAGTAGGCCCGGAGCTCGGGCACCCCGGACACGAGGCGGGAGAAGATCGCCCGCGGGAGCAGGAGCAGGGTGCTCGGGGCCGTGGCCACCACCGAGGCGTTGGTGGGGGCCTCGTCGAGCAGGCTCATCTCGCCGAAGATCTCTCCAGGCCCGAGGGCCGCGAGCTCGATGGGATCCGAGGCCCCCGAGGCTCCGGGTGCGTCGCGAAAGACCCGGACGGCCCCGGACAAGACCACCCACAGGCCTGTGCCCTCCTCGCCCTCGGTGATGACGGCCTGCCCCGGAGCGAACGGGATCACCTCGAAGCGGCTCGCGAGCTGCACCCGTTGGGCGGGGTCGAAGGGGCCGAAGAGGGGGTGGGTCCGCAGGAGGTGGTCGAGGAGCCGCTGGCGCATGAAGCGCTCCAGGGTGGCCGCGATCACGTTGAGCTCGCGGGCTACGGCCTGGAGCGACTCGCGCCCGAAGGCCAGGGCGTCGACGTCGTCGAGGGCGGTCACGGTGGCCGTCCGAGGGGCCGCGGAGATCAGGGCCATCTCGCCGAGGAGGGCCCCCTCCCCGAGGACGGCCAGCTCTTCGTCGGAGGCGGGGTCGTCGGGGCGGGCCCGGGTCACCCGGACCCGGCCGCGGGCGAGGATGTAGAAGGCGTCGCCGGCTTCGCCCTGGTGCAGGAGGACGGCCCCGCGGGGGATTCGCCGGAGCGAGACCGCGGAGATCATGCGGGCGAAGGCCGACGGGGGGAGCTCGGACAGGAGCGGAATGGGCGCCACGGTGGTGGGCCACTCGGGAAGGCCCTCCCGGGACTGGACGAGGCGCATGGCCGCCACGGCGAGCTGCCCGTCGTCCATGGCGGGCGGGAAAGCCCCCCGCGGAACCTCCGCCCCCGCGTCGGGCAGGCTCAGCCGGGCGGCCCGTCCGAGGGCGGGCGATCCTGCGGCGTAGCGAGAGGCCAGGGCGTCGAAGAGCTTGTCGGTCTCGGGGTCGAAGTTGCCCAGGACCTTCATGGCCACGGCGGCCTTGAGGGGGAAGCCCATCTTGGCGGCCTCCACGGCCACCGCGGCGTAACACTGCACGGCCAGGTCGAGGCGCCCCCCGGCCAGGAGCACGTCGGCCACCCGCATCCGGGCGTCGAGGTCGTGGGGCGCCGAACGCACCAGGGCCACGAGATTGATCAGGGCCGCGCGGGTGTCGCGTGACCTCAAGTGCTGCTCTGCCTCGCGCAACAAGCTCTGACGGGTATGCTCTGCCATCGACCGCCCTTCCGCGGACGATCGTACGCGAACTTGCACTCCCCCGTCGGGGATTACACCCTGAGGATGACCCCATGCAGACCACCCCCCTCGACATCCGCTTCCGCCTGGGCGGCATCCCCATCCGCATCGAGCCATGGTTCTGGCTGATGGGGCTGGTGTTGGGGGCTTCGCTCACCGGGGCCCGGCTGCCCTTGTGGATGGGGGTGGTCTTCCTGTCCATCCTCGTGCACGAGCTCGGTCACGCCCTGTCCGCCCGCTTCTTCGGGGCCCGGTCGCACATTCGCCTGTACTCCTTCGGCGGGTTGACGATCCCCGACCGGCGGCTGACCCGCTGGCGCAACATCGCCATGACCCTGGCCGGCCCCTTCGCGGGCTTCGCCCTCGCGGGCGTGGTCTTCGCCGTGACCCCGTTGCTGCCCGCAGACCAGCCCCTCCTCGTGTGGACGGCCCAGCAGCTCCTCTACGTCAACATCTTCTGGGGCATGATGAACCTCCTGCCCGTCCCCCCCCTCGACGGCGGGCACGTCGTGCAGGGCATCCTCGGCCCCCGGCGGGTCGAGCTCGCCCACTGGATCGGTCTCGTCACCGCCGGCCTTGTGGCCCTCGCGGCCCTGCGCTTCAGCCAGGTGTACCTCGCCCTGATGTTCGGGTTCCTGGCCTTCCAGAACGTCCAGGGAATCCGCGCCGCTCGGGGCTAGACTCCCGCGGGCGATGCCCCGTTTTCCCCACCCCGCCCCCTCCGCCCTCGGCCTGTCCGACCGGGTCTTCTCCCGCCTCGCGGCCCGGGCCCAGGGCCGCTCCGTGATCGCCCTCCACGTCGGCGACACCTGGCGCGACCCCTTCCCCGCCGCCCAGGCCGAAGCCCAACGCAGCGCAGCCAACCCCCGCCTGCACAACTACGCCCCCGTCCAGGGCGAACCCGCCCTCCTCGACGCCGCCCTGCGCCACCTGCAGCGCCGGGCCGGGATCGCCCCCGACCGCAGCCTTCTCCAGGTCGTCTCCGGGGCCACCCCGGGCCTCGGGGCCGTGGTCGACGCCCTGGTCTCCCCCGGCGACGAGGTGCTCCTGCCCTCCCCCTTCTGGCCCCTCATCCGCGGCACGATCCACCGACGGGGAGCCGTGGCCGTGGAGGTCCCGTTCTACACCCGGCTCGGGACGGAGGGGTTTGACCCCGAGGCCGCCCTCGAGGCCGCCGTCACCCCGCGGACCGTAGCCGTGTACGTCAACACCCCCCACAACCCCACCGGGGTCATCGTCGACGACCCCACCCTCGCCGCCATCGCCCGGGTGGCCGCACGCCACGACCTCTGGATCGTCTGCGACGAGGTCTACGAAGACCTCTGGCTCGGGGACGCCGCCCCGCCCTCCCCGTGGGCCCGCGACGACTTCCGGGCCCGCACCGTGGCCGTACACTCCGTGTCGAAATCGTACGGCCTCGCGGGGGCGAGGGTCGGGTTCGCCCATGGCCCCCCCGAGGCCATGGAGGCCCTGCGCGGGGTGCAGACCTTCACCACCTACTGCGCCCCCCGGCCCATGCAGCTCGGGGCCGCCCGGGCCCTCGACGACGGGGCCGCGTGGCTCGACGAATCCCGGGAGCTCTACCGCGAGGCCGCCCGACGCGCCGCCGACGCCCTCGGGGTCCCCCCTCCCCCCGCCGGAACCTTCCTCTTCGTCGACCTCCGCCCCCACCTCGCCCCCAGCGAAGACCCCGCGGGTTTCCTGGAGCGCTGCCTCGACGCGGGGGTCCTGTTGACGCCCGGTTCGGCCTCGGGGCGCGACTACGCCGACTGGGCCCGTCTGTGCTTCACCATCGTGCCCCCCGACGTGCTCGACGAGGCCCTCGCCCGACTCCGACCCCTGTTCGGGCGGGGCTAAACCCCTTCTGGCACCCTGATCCCCGTCGAGAACGGCACCGGGAGGGTTGCTGCCCCGCGCCCTCGCGGTCTATGACTCCGCCCCAGCGCTGGAATACCGCCCCCGGTGGGGCGGGTTCGGCGTCAGGGTGAGCGGCGACGACGCTCCCAGGAAAGGTCTGCGCGACGATGATTCCGTGGCTGCTGCAGAAGGTCTTCGGCACCAAGAATGACCGGGAGCTCAAGAAGATCCACCCCATGGTGGCCCGCATCAACGAGCTCGAGCCCAAGATGCGCGAGCGCTCCGACGACGAGCTCCGTGCCCTGACCGCGAAGTACAAAGAGCGCATCGGCAACGGCGAGAAGCTCGACAGCGTGCTCTTCGAGGCCTTCGCCACCTGCCGCGAGGCCGGCCGGAGGGTGCTCAACATGCGCCACTTCGACGTCCAGCTCATCGGCGGGATCACCCTGCACCGCGGGGTGATCGCCGAGATGCGCACCGGCGAGGGCAAGACCCTGGTGGCCACCCTGCCGAGCTACCTCAACGCCCTGGAGGGCAAAGGGGTGCACATCGTCACCGTCAACGACTACCTCGCCACCCGCGACGCCGAGTGGATGGGGCGCATCCACCGGTTTCTGGGCCTGGAGGTCGGCACGGTCGTCAACTCGCAGAGCGACCGGGAGAAGAAGGCCGCCTACCGGGCCGACATCACCTACGGCCAGAACAACGAGTTTGGCTTCGACTACCTCCGCGACAACATGAAGTACTCGCTGTACGACTGCGCCCAGCGAGACCTCCATTACGCCATCATCGACGAGGTCGACAGCATCCTCATCGACGAGGCCCGCACGCCCCTCATCATCTCCGGCCCCGGGGAGAACGCCTCGGCCCTGTACGTCGAGGTGACCCGGATCATCCCGTACCTCCGCAAGGACGAGCACTACCTCGTCGACGAGAAGGCCCACTCGGTCTCCCTCACCGACGAGGGCATCGAGGAGGCCGAGCGGCGGCTGAAGATCAAGAATCTTTACGACCCCTCCCACATCGAGGAGCTTCACGTCCTGCAGCAGGGCCTGCGGGCCCACACCCTCTTCAAGCGCGACGTGCACTACATGGTGAGCGACGAGGGCAAGGTGCTCATCATCGATGAGTTCACGGGCCGCGTCCTCGCGGGGCGGCGGTGGTCGGACGGGCTCCATCAGGCCGTGGAGGCCAAGGAGTTTGTCAAGGTGCAGGAGGAAAACCGCACCATGGCCACCATCACCTTCCAGAACCTCTTCCGGCTCTACAAGAAGCTCAGCGGGATGACCGGGACGGCCGAGACCGAGGCCGAGGAGCTTCACAAGATCTACAAGCTGGAGGTGCTGCCCATCCCCACCAACCGCACCATCCAGCGCAAGGACTACGACGACCTCGTCTACAAGACCGAGGGCGAGAAGTTCAAGGCCGTGGTGGAGGAGATCTCCGAGGCCGTCGAGCGGGGCCAGCCCTCCCTCGTGGGCACCGTGTCGGTGGAGAAGTCCGAGGCCATCGCCTCGCTCCTGCGCAAGCGCAACATCAAACACGAGGTCCTCAACGCCAAGCAGCACGAGCGCGAGGCTTACATCGTGGCCCAGGCCGGCCGGAAGAGCGCCGTCACCGTGGCCACCAACATGGCAGGCCGCGGGACCGACATCATCCTCGGGGGCAACGCCGAGATGCTCGCCAAGGCCGAGATGCTCCTCGGTCACAAGGACCCCAACGCCCCCGAGCACGAGGAGGAGTTCAAGGCCCTGATCGAGCGCTACAACGCCCGCTGCGAGAACGAGCGGCGTGAGGTGGTCGAGGCCGGGGGGCTGCACATCATCGGCACCGAGCGGCACGAGTCGCGGCGCATCGACAACCAGCTGCGGGGCCGCGCGGGCCGTCAGGGCGACCCGGGGAGCTCGCGGTTCTTCCTCTCCCTGGAGGACGACCTGATGCGGATCTTCGCGGGCGAACGCGTCCAGTCCATCATGGACCGCCTCGGGATGGAGGAGGATGTCCCCATCGAGCACCCCTGGGTGACCCGCTCGGTCGAGAACGCCCAGCGTAAGGTCGAGGCCCGCAACTTCGACATCCGGAAGAACGTCCTCGAGTACGACGACGTGATGAACCAGCAGCGCAAGGCCGTGTACAAGATGCGGCGCGAGGTGCTGGAGGGGCGCTACGACCGCGACGACAAGACCCGCGACGAGGACCTCTCGGGGGATATGCCCGCGGCTCCCCTCGACGAGGCCACGGTCACCCGCATCGCGGACATCTGCAGCAGCATGGTGCGGCAGTTTCCCGTGGCCCGGACCCAGCCCAAGACCGACCAGGACTCCACCAACGAGGGCTACCGCGGCCCCTCTGCGGGTCGGCTCCCCCCGGCCGCCACCCTGGAGGAGATGGAGGCCCTCGACCCCGATCAGGTGGGGACCGAGATCTATCACTACTTCGGCACCAAGGTCGACCTCGCGGCCCACGCCGACGACCCGGCCAAGGCCCTCGAAGCCCTCACCAAGCAGGTGACCGAGTCGCTCCAGGCCCAACGCGAGCGCCTCTTCGACCTCATCGACGCCGTCAACGTGCACGACATCGAGCTCTTCTGCGGCGAGCAGGCCACCCGCGACGAGTGGAACCTCGACGCCATCGTCTCCCGCTACCGCGAGCGCTTCGGCGAGGAGCCCCACGACATCGAGAACCTCGGCACCCGCGAGGACCTCGCCCGGGCCCTGTACCAGCAGGCCGAGACCCAGTGGCTGGAGAAGGAGAAGGGGGTCGAGACCGAGCTCCTCCTGCGGGCCTTCAAGTCCCTCACCCTGGAGGAGATCGACCGGGCCTGGATCGACCACCTCACCAACATGGACCACCTCCGCGACGGGATCGGCCTGCGCGGGTACGGGCAGCGCGACCCGAAGCTGGAGTTCAAGAAGGAGGGCTTCGACATGTTTACGGCCATGATGCACTCCGTCAACGGCGGCGTGCTTCAGAAGCTGTTTCATCTCCAGTTTCAGCAGGCCGCGGACATCGAGCGCCTGGAGGCCGCAGAGATGCGCCGGGCCAACGAACGCCAGCGCAACATGGTCACCTCCCACACCGAGGAGGCCGACCACGGCCTCGACGAAGACCCCCTGGCCATCCTGGCCTCCCTGGGCCTCGACCCGAGCACCATCCAGCCCGTACGCAGGAGCGGCCCCAAGGAGCGCCGCGGCAGCGCCGGTGCGAGCAATCCCCCGTCCGCTTCGGGCAGCGCTTCGAGCGCCCCGGCTCCGTCGGCCCCGCCCCCGGACAACCTCCAGACCGTACGCAGGAGCGGCCCCAAGATCGGCCGCAACGACCCCTGCCCCTGCGGCTCGGGCAAGAAGTACAAGGTCTGCCACGGGGCCCCCGGCAAGGACGCCGAGGCCCCCGCAGAGGCTCCCCCCGAGGCCTCCGCGGCCGACCCCGCCCCGCCCACCGACCCCTCGACCTGATCCCTTTCCCCGCTCAGGGCCCCGTCCCCGGGGCCCGCGCCCCTCGTCCCACTCTCCCGCTCAGTTGCAGGGCAGACAGCCAAAGATGGGGACGGCACAGCCGCATGAGACGGGCACCGGCCCGAGGTAGATGCAGCAGGGAGCCAGACTCCCGTCGCTCGAACAGGTCCGCGGCGGAAGCCCCGCGCAGGTGATCGTGCGCCCCGGGGGCGTGGTCACCCCCGTATCCACCGGCGTCACCACCCCCGTGTCCCGCGGCCCCGTGTCGACCGGAACCACCACCCCCGTGTCCCGCGGCCCCGTGTCGACCGGGAAGGTCCCGGAGTCAAACGGCGGCGGGTTGCCCGTGTCGACCGGCCCGGGGTTGCCCGTGTCCACCGGCCCCGTCCCGCTGTCGTCCACCAGCTCGCCGTTGTCGAACGGGGGAGTCCCCGCGTCCTCGTCGGGCGCGCTCCCTGTGTCTTCCATGGGTGCGATCCCCGTGTCCTCCTTGGGCAGGGCCACCCCGGTGTCTTCCTGGGGAGGGAGCTCGCCCGCGTCGTCCAGATCGCCGTCGCCGGCCTGCTGCTGTGCGCAACTAAAAACCCCCAGCACCAGGGCGATGCCCATCCAGCGGGTCGATCGGACAGCGTGTACCATGTCGCCACAACCCTACCCTGGCCGCGGCCCGTGTAAAGTCCTGCGGCCTCGGGCGTCGCCTCCGCACCCTTCCGATCGACCCCTGCCCAAGATGGCCGCGCGTGGGCTTTGACGACAGACTCTTGCACCGAATGGCCCGCTCGCCCGTATAACCCCTGCGCTGCCCCCTCCCTGGAGGTACCCATGAAACGATTCGCCCTCGGCCTCGTCCTGCTCGCCGCCACCCCGCTCTCCCTGGCCCAGCCCGCCCCCACCGCGCGCCCGGTCTCTCGCCCCGCTGCGCCCGCACGCCCCGCTGTGCCCGCACGCCCCGCTGTGCCCGCACGCCCCGCTGCAGCACCCGCACCCGCTGCTGCGCCCGCCCCTGCGCCCGCCCCTGCGCCCGCCGCCGCGCCTGCTGCGGGGACCGCACCCGCCCCCACGCCTGGCCCCCCGGGGCAAAACGTCGCCACGGGCGCCCCCTCGGCGCGGCAGGTGGCCGAGAGGATCCAGGAGTTTTACGACCGCACGACCGACTTCCAGGCCGACTTCGTGCAGGTCTCGCGCAACCGGCTCTACGGCGAGGAGCGGCGCACCGGCCAGGTCCTCTTCCGCAAACCCGGCCGCATGCGGTGGAACTACGCCGCCCCCACCGGCGACATCATCGTGAGCGACGGGACCACCCTGTGGGCCTACCAGGCCGAGGAGCGGCAGGCCGTTCAGCAGCGCCTCGTCGACTCGCAGCTCCCCACGGCCCTGACCTTCCTCGCGGGGACCGGGCGCATCACGGACTCGTTCACGTTTCGCCTGCTCGATGCGGCGCAGTTCAGGTTTCCCAATGGGTACGTCCTGGAGCTGCGGCCGACGACCCCGCAGCCGACCTACGAGCGCATCGTGTTCTATGTCGACCGGGCCTCGTACCAGGTGGCTCGTACGGCCGTGATCGACGCCCAGGGCAATCAAAACCGCTTCGACTTCACCAACCCCCGGGTCAACCTCAACCTCGCCGAGAACACCTTCCGCTGGTCGCCCCCCGCCGGGACCAACATCGTCCGGCCCTGACCACCCGATCACCCCCGGAGCCACCCCTCCACCCTCTCGGCCTGACGGTCCCAGGTCCATCCCGTCACCCTTTCCTGGGCCCGGGACACCAGGGCCGCCCGCCCTGCCCCGTCGCGGTGCAGCCTCGTCAGGGCCTCCCCCACCGCCGCCGCATCCGCGTCCTGCGGCAAGACCACCCCCGCGTCGCCCAGCACCTCGGACACCCCGCCTGACTCCGTGGCCACCACCGCCACCCCCGCGTGCATGGCCTCCAGGAGCGACACCGGGGCCCCCTCCGTGCGCCACCCCGAACGCCCCGCCGTATGCACCAGCAGCTCCGCTCGGGCGAGCCAGCGGTCGCGCTCGGCCGAGTCCACCGCCCCGGTCAGGGTCACCACCCCCGGAGGAGCCCCCGCCGCCAGGGCCTCCAGGCGCCCGCGCAGGGGCCCGTCTCCCAGGACCGTCATCTGCAACGGAACCCCCAGCCCCCGGGCCGCCAGGACCCCCTCCAGCCCCAGGGCGGGGCGTTTTACCGGGATGAGGCGCCCGAGGGAGATCACCCGACCGGGTTCGCGCGGGGTGGACGCGGGCGGAGCCGGGTCGAAGCCCATCGGACCGACGTGGCAGTCCCCCGGCCTGAGCCCCAGGGCCTCGCGCAGCCCCCCGTGCGAGCACCACACCCGCGTAGCCCCTCCAAGAACGGCCGCTCGCACCGCCCGCGGAGCCCAGGCCAGGAGGGCCCCGTCCGTGCCATGAACCACCAGGACATGCGGCCTCCCGCGGCGGATCAGGGCCCCGAGGAGCCCCGAAGGCAGCACAAAATGCGACACCAGGGCCTCGCACTCCGCGAGGGCCTGACGGGCCGTCCATCCCAGGGCCAGGGTCGCGTCGATCCCCCGGGCCCAGGGACCCAGCCGGGACACGCCCCCCGCCTCCCCAAGCCCCAGGGCCTCGGGAGCCCCCGCCCCATAGAACACCCCCCGGCTCAACCCCGCCGCGGCCACCACCCGCACCCCGGGGTCGTCGCGGGGAACGTCCCCCGGACGGGCCGCACACACCACCGTCACCGCGTGCCCCCTGCGAACCAGGGCCCGGGCCATGGCCCCCACGAAGGCCCCCGCCACGGGGTCCCCGCGGTGAGGATACCCCGTGGTCAGAACCCCGATGCGCACGGCCCTTCCGTACCCGAAGCGATTGGACTATGCACGTCTCCCTATGTTGTTTGACCGCGTACTCATCGCCAACCGGGGCGAGATCGCCGCCCGCATCGCCCGCACCTGCCGACGCCTCGGGATCGCCACGGTGGGGGTTCACTCCGAGGCCGACGCCGGGGGGTTGCACACCACCGTCGTCGACGAGAGCCACCTGGTGGGCCCGGCCCCCGCCCGGGAGAGCTACCTCCAGATCGACAACGTCCTGGCCGTGGCCAAACAGACCGGGGCCCAGGCCGTTCACCCGGGGTACGGGCTCCTGTCCGAGAAGTCCCACTTTGCCCGGGCCGTACGCGACGCGGGCCTGACCTGGATCGGTCCGCCCCCGGAGGTTCTCGACCAGCTCGGGGACAAGATGCTGTCGCGGGCCACGGCCCTCGCGGCCAACGTGTCGCCCGTCCCCGGGGCCCAGGCTCCGATCGAGACCCTCGACGAGGCCCTGGCCGTCCTGGCCACCATCGGGTATCCCGCCCTGGTCAAACCCGTGGGGGGCGGCGGGGGCATCGGGATGCAGCTCCTGCGCGACGAAGGGGGCCTGGAGCGGGCCATGAAGGCCAGCCGCGACCGCGGGGCCTCGGCCTTCAACGACCCCCGGGTCTACATCGAGCGGTACGTCGAGCGGCCCCGGCACATCGAGGTTCAGATCTTCGGCGACACCCACGGCAACGTCGTGACCCTGGGCGAACGCGAGTGCTCGCTTCAGCGGCGCCACCAGAAGATCGTCGAGGAGTCTCCGGCCCCGGCCTTCGACACCCCCGAGGGAGAGGCCCGACGGGCTGCCATCCTCGACGCGGCCCTGCGCATCGGGAAGGCCGTGGGCTACGTCGGGGCGGGCACGGTGGAGTTTATCTGGGACAGCGCGCGGGCGGAGTTCTACTTCCTGGAGGTCAACTGCCGCATCCAGGTGGAGCACCCCGTGACCGAGATGCGGTTTGGCCTCGACCTCGTCGAGCACCAGCTCCGGGTGGCCGCCGGAGAGCCGCTCGCGGAGGCCGTGCGGACGGCGGTTCCGCGGGGGCACGCGGTGGAGGCCCGGGTGTACGCCGAAGACCCCGCCAAGGGGTTTCTGCCTCGGCCCGGCGACATCGCAAGCCTCGTGTGGCCCACGGGCGAGCACGTCCGGGTCGACGCCGGGGTCGCGGCCCCCGCCCAGGTCACGCCGTACTACGACCCCATGATCGCCAAGATCCTCGCGTGGGCCCCCGACCGCGCCACGGCCCTCGACCGCCTCGGGGAGGCCCTCGCCGCCACCACGGTGGCCCCCCTCACCACCAACCTCGCCTTCCTCCAGGCCGTCCTGAAGTCCGAGGAGTTTGCCGCGGGGCGCTACGACACCACCTTCGCAGAAGCCTTCGCCAAACGGAAGTAGGACCCAGTCACTATATTGACACCATCGTCTACATCGGCTCCAGTGGAGGCGACCCTGTGCAAGCCCACGAGCACCCATCCATTGGCGACGCTGATCACCCGGTCAGAGTCGTCTACTGCAACTACCGCAACGAGACGGCCATCAGGACCATTGTCCCTCGTCGGATCTGGTTTGGTGCGACCGCCTGGCACCCTGAGCCGCAGTGGCTCCTGGATGCGCTCGACCTCGAAAAAAACGAGGTTCGATCGTTCGCCCTGCGCGACATCCGTGCTTGGTTTTCGTGAAGGAGTGAGCCATGGTAACGCCCGACTGGATGTTGGAGGCTTTTCTCGCCGAGGGGACGCTTGGGGTCACTCCCTCTGAGCCCTCGCTCATTCAGGCAGGGTCGATCGATCTTCGTCTGGATGCCAGGCTTCGACGCGTCAAACAGGGCGTCACGGCGCTGGACACCCGCGAAGCGCTCGACACGCTCTCCGAGGTCGTCGATCTGCCTCCCGGCGAAGGCATCACCCTGCAACCCGGGGCCGCCGCAGTGGTGCAAACCAGGGAGTTCCTTCGTATCCCGCGCGATCACCTCGCGTTGATCGCCCAGCGCAGCGGTCTTGTACGTATTGGGGTTCAGGTCTCCTCGTCGATCATCAACCCGGGCTACGAGGGCAACCTCCCTTGCCTGATTGTCAATCACGCGCCGGTTCCCGTCACGCTGTATGCTGGCACCCCCTTCTGTCAGCTAATGCTCTTTCCGCTGCGGGCAGCCCCGCGCCAGGACTACGACCAGCGGAGCGGACGTTACCAGGGTGAAGTCGACCTCCGGCCCTCGCGTCTTCACGAAGACGTCTCGAAGTGGGTAGAGCCGCCGCGCCTTAAGGGCCCCTCTCCGAGCGACTTCTCGACGATGGAATGGGGGGAGGATGCCGAAAAAGTTCGCTGAAGGTATTTATCAGGCCGTATCGCCTGGACGGACTGCTCCGGTTGTCGATGCACGTGTGAGTGCGACCGCTGGCGCTGATACATGGGCGACTGTCAGCTTGATCGTCCACAGCGGTTCGGATGTGACGGTGCTCCCCGAGCGTATCGTTGAAGCTCTCGAGCTAACAGTCGTTGACACAGAGAATCTTCTCTCCTTCGACAGCGACCGTACGTCCTCGTATAATCTGGTTCAGGTTGCGTTGAAGATCGGACACATTCGGCTCCGCACAGTCAGAATCTGCGTTGCACCCGGGCCCTATGGCCTCTTGGGGCGAGACCTCCTAGACCAGGTCACCTTGGAACTTCACGGTCCCCAACAACGCTGGGTGCTTTTGCGATGAACCCTGCGTCGTCCCGCCTCTCCAGGCGGAAGTAGGGCTCCCGATGCCTCGTCTCGCCCACGATCCAGCGGCCCTCGCCGCCCTGCGTTCCCCGACGCCGGGCGACCCCTGGCGTGTGCTGCTCTCGGGCTGCATCGCGGGGTGGTCGTGCGGAGTCGACGGGAGCTCGTACGGGATGACCGATGCGGTCCCGTGGTTGGTGAGCTTGCCGACAGTGAGGGTGGTTCCGTTTTGCCCGGAGGATGTGGGGCTGGGGACCCCGCGGCCGATGCCCGACCTGCACGGAGGCGACGGCTACGCGGTGCTCGATGGGACGGCCCGGGCCTTGAGCCCCACGGGCGACGACCTGACCCCGGGGATGGTCCGCGGGGCCGAGGCCATGGTGGCCCACGCCCGCTTGCACCGGGTCGATTTCGCAGTGCTCACCGACATGAGCGGGGCCTGCGGGACGCAGGTGATCAGCCTCGGGTGCCGCTTCGACACGCCCCGGGGCTACCAGCGGGGCATCGGGGTGGCCGCGGCCATGCTCCTGCGGGCGGGGGTGGCCGTGGTGAGCCAACGCGACCACCGCACGCTCGGGATGCTCCGGGCCCGGGCCGAGCCGGGCTTCGTGCTCGACCCGGGGGCGCGGGACCACCATGAGGGGGAGTGGTTCCGCGGGTACTTCGGGGAGGGGGCTTCGGGGGGGTGAGGGCTGACCGCCACCCGCGGCGCCGGGGGAGGGGCAGCGAAGCCGCAAGGGCGCAAGGTGCGCAAGGGTCAGAAGGTCATGCGCGTTGAAGGGCGGAGGGACGACCTCGACGGATCGTGGGCGGCGCTCCTCGCAACCGCCAACCCTCGCCTGCCCGGCGGCCCTCAAGAAATTCTGGCCCTTGCGGCCCTTGCGCCCTTGCGGCTTCGCTGGGTGTCTCTCGTCGCCCACGTCCCTTGGCCCCTCAAGCCCTCGCCAGCACGATGAGTGGCGCCTCGGCCAGGCACCCCGCCCGCCACGGCAGCCAGTGCCCGAACCCCGCGCTCGTATAGAGCTGGGCCTCGCCCCGCACATAACGCCCGTAGGGATAGCGGGCGATCCCGACCCGCTCGACCAGGGCCCGGCCCCCAACGGCGACCTGACCGCCGTGGGTGTGCCCCGCGAGCGTCAGCGGAACCCCCGCCGCCGCCGCCGCGTCGAAGGCCTCCGGGCGGTGGCTCAACAACAGCCGTACAGCATCACGCGGAACACCATCCTGAGCCCGATCGATCCGTTCGCGGAAGAACCTCTCGGCGCCGTGCGAGCGCAGCGGGTCGTCGATGCCCAGGAGGGCCAGTCGCGACGCTCCGACCGGGATCACCGCTGCCGTATCGACCAGGAGCCGTGCTGCACCACGGTCAAAGGCGCGGAGCGTGGCGGCGATGCCCGGGTGGTACTCATGGTTGCCCAGAATCGCGAAGACCCCGAGGCGCGGGCGGAGTTGGGCCACGAGGCGGGTCGCGGGCGCGATCAGGGCCACGTCGTCGGCGAGGTCGCCCGTGATGACCACGAGGTCGGGACGGACCCTGGCGGCCCGGTCGAGCAGGGCTTCGAGGTCGCCCAGGGTACGATCGAGCCCGAGGTGAAGGTCAGTCAGTTGCAGGATGCGGAGCCCCTCCAGGGCGGGGGGAAGGCCCGACACGGCGAAGGGGAGATGGGGCAGCGCAGGGGCCGCGCGCGCCGTACGAATGGCGCCCACCGAGAGCACCCCAGCGGTCGCCGGGAGGGTGGCCGCGGCGCACTCGAGGATCGCCCGACGGGCCATGGGCGCGCCCGGCGTGGCGGGCGACGAAGCCACCGCGCGGCGACGCACGAGGGCCACGAGCGGCAGCGTGAAGAGCGCGGGCAACACCACGGTGAGGACCAGCAGGGTCGTGCGCATGATGGGCCACGCGTGGTTCGGCCCGACGGCGACGGCGAGCATGGCCCCGACGCCGAGGAGCACGAAGACGACGAGGGCAGCGCGGAAGGCGGGACGCGCCCAGAGGTCGGGCAGAAAGAGCCGAACGAGGCCCAACCCGAGCACCAGGGTGACGATGCAGAGCCGATAGAAGTATGCAGGCGGGAGCGGCAGAGGCATTGGGGCGTCACCCTTCTCCAGCAGATTTGTACGCAGAAGGGTTGACCCGCGTCGAGCGCCTGAGGCCCTTCGTGCAGAGTGCGTCCCCGGCTCCGGGACCAATGTGCCGATCGGTAGACGCTCCGCGGTGGCCCGCTCTAGACTCGGCGCCGTGTTTGCGGGACTGGACTACATTGACCGGGGTGCGATGGAGCACGCCTACGGCCCGGCCGACGAGGTCCCCGACCTGATCCGGGGGCTGGTCGACCCCGATCCGGCGGTGCGCGAGGAATCCCTCGATGCGATGTACGGCGGCATCCACCACCAGGGGGATGTCTATGACTCGACGCTGGCCGCGGTCCCGTTTCTACTGGAGGCCCTGACCACCCCGGACACACCGGGACGCGACGGAATCGCTGGGTGGCTCGCCAGCGTCGCCGACCTCACCCACTGGCCGGACGAGGACACCCTCGACGAGGACCGCGCCGAGATGCTGCGATACGCCCGGCGCGCCAACGCCCGGATCGTCACGGTCGGCCCTGCCCTCCTCGCGCTCGCCGCCGACCCGGATCCTGCGCTCCGCGCTGAGGTGCCGAAGCTTCTGGTCGCCATTCAAGGCGACCTGCCAGGGGTCGCCGACTTGTTCATGGCGCGGTTGGTCGAGGAGGACGAGCCCACCGTAAGCAGGGCGCTGTTCGACGCCCTGGGAGAGCTGCCGCTCGACGTCGAGATCGGGCAGCTCCTGACCATCGCTGGCGCCGCACCTGCCTCCACGGCAGTGTCCGCGCTGGCCGCAGTAGCGCGATGCGACCCGGACCGGGTTCCGCTCGACGGCGTGGTGGGCCTGCTGGAGCGCGCGTACGCCGAGGAGGCCCCGCCGCCCGAGCCGGCGATGCATTGTTCGCTGCGAACCACTTGATCAACCACTGGCGAGGCGACTACCGCGAGATCGTCACGCGGACCGGCCGACTGGTCGGGCACGGCGATCTGGGGTTGGCCGAGCGGGCCGAGCAATTCCTCAACGACTGGGTGCCCCTCTCTGCCCCGGTCATCGACGTGGTGGCGGAGCGCATCGCGGCCTTGGATGCGGTGCCGAGCCGGGACGGGCTACCCGCCTGGGCCATTGCGTACAGCGCGGATCTACCCGGGCTACGGCCCGGCGTGATGATGCTGGCCGACCTCGGTGACGAACGGGCCCTTCCGCTCCTGCTCGCCACCCTGCGCTGGCCTCAGCGCCCACGGGACACGCACCGCCTGCTCAGCCGGTACCCAGGGCACACCGACCGGATCCTCGCCGAGGTGAAGCGGCACGCTCCGGACGAATTGCCTGACGTGCGACGCAGCTTCGGGCTCCCGGGCGGGGAGGATGTCGCCCGGCTGCTCGAGGGGCCGCGGAACTTCCGGTGGACGCGGCGGCTCGGCCGACTCGGGTCAGCGGCTGCGGTGGCGGTTCCGGCCCTGCGGCAGGTCGCGGCGGGGGAAGACGCTCAGGCGGCGGTCGGTGCCGCGAGCGCGCTGTGGCGGATCGACCGGTCGCCGGACGCGTTGCACCTGCTGACCGTCCGGCTGGACGGCCCGGCCGGGACGGACGCGCTTGAGGATCTCGCCGCGATGGGTCCCAGCGCGGCCCCGGCCGCTCCCCAGGTCGCGACGTACCTCGACGCACCGCCGGAGCGGAACTGGTGGAAGCCAACGCTTGCGGCGCTGGCCCTGTGGCGGCTCACGGGTGAGGTCGAGCGCGTCGCGCCGGTGCTGACCAACGCCTGGCACGGGAACAAACACACCCGGACGCGGATCGCCGAGGCGGCCACGGGTCCACTTGCGGCTGCGCTGGCGCCCCTGTTCCGGGCTGAGATCGGCTCGAACGCGCGGCACAACGTCGTCGAGGACGGCTGGTCCAGCGCCCAGGTCCGGGACGACGAGCGCCTGCTGGCGCTTTGTCGGCAGACGCTGGGCAGTGGTTGGCCCCCGTCCCGGATGCCCGCGACCACCACAAGGGCGACTGGTTCCGCAGGTACTTCGGGGACGGGGGCGTCAGGTGGTTGACGGCGGCTCCCCGCCGCGGTCGGACGACGGCGGAACGTCAGGCAGCAAGGCCTCGATCGCGCAGAATTTCTCCATCGGCCCGCTCCCGCACGACCGCCGGACGCTGCCCGCCGCGAGCCCACGAATCGTGGCCGGGTAGAAGTAGGTGTCCTTGGTCAGGCCCAGACGCCGACCCAGCCGCGTCTGCGGCTCAATCACGACGCGCGGCGGCTCTCGCACCGTGCCCGTGCCCAGCGCGACCAGGATGCGGTCGCCTTGAACCTGGGGTACCAGCCCCACCCGCAGCTTGTCCGCCTCGATCCAAACCCACTCCCCCACGATCGCCATCGCGACGCTTCAATCCCACTCAGGGCCAAGGCCCTCGGAGGGCGCCGCGAGGAGCTCGGCTGCACGCGCGCAGCCGAGGTTGTAGCGAGCCTCCAAGGTGCCGAGATCCATACGCTGGTCCTCAGGAACCACGTCCGTCGGCACCGAGACTTCAGGCAATGACGCGAGCAACCGCAGGGCGCTCTTGAGCCCCTCCCGTCGACGCTCCGCGAGCGCGCGCATCCACCACGGCTCGGCGGAAGAACCCGGAGCGAGGTCCTGCGATGCGAGGAGACCCATCGAACAAACCGCGGCGACATGCCCTCCCCAGACGGCGCGGCGCACCTCTGGGGCGATCCGCATCTCGTACAACAGCTCAGCCGGACGCGCCCTTCGAAGGGCCTCGGCCATCTCAGGCGGGAGGTCAGACCACTCGCCGTACAGCTTCTCCACGGCGTCCGCGATGCACCCCTCCAGCGCGTCTCCCTCCGCAATCACCTCCGCAGCGCCGGCATTTACGTCGTCCAGGACCTCCAACAGCCCCCGCTTGCGACGCACAGACCCTCGGTGCCGAAGTTGGGGAGCGATCGAGGCCAAGAGCCGCAGAACGCTCCAGTAGTCGTCCCCGTGCAGGATCGCCTCGATGCGAGCGTCGAGATCGTCGAGGTCATCGGCGCCCAACAACGGCACGCCAAACGCGGTGGTCGAAAACCGAACGAGGTGATCGAGCTGTTCCTCCGCGGGGGTCCGCGCGCGCCGCCGGGCGGCACGCAGCACGGCCGAGAAGAGACCCAGGAGGCCCCAGGGCCTGGTCTCTCCCACCGACGGAAGGTTGGGCAGCGTCGCGGTCGTCACCCACCGACGCTAGCGCGCGCCCGGAGGGGTGTCACGCCCACCGCCGAGCCCACGCGCAGCCTGGGCCCGCCAGGGGCGTGGTAGCGTCGGGCATGGGCTCCGCCGCAGCAACACACGTCCAACCCGCCACCCTCGCCGACCTGGAGGCCCTCCCCGACGGCACGAAGGGCGAGCTCATTGACGGCGTCCTCTACGCGATGACCCGCCCGCGGGGGCCCCATCAGAGCGTCGCGGGACGGATCCACGCCGACTTCGAGCCCGCTTTCGATCGTGGGCGCGGCGGCCCCGGGGGGTGGTGGATCCTGCCCGAGCCCGGCATCTCCTTGCCGGGGGCTCCCGAGATTTCTCCCGATGTCGCGGGCTGGCGTCGCAGCCGGCTGCCCACCCTCCCGGCCGACAGCGCCATCAACGTGGTGCCCGACTGGGTGTGTGAGGTGCTCTCGCCCACGACGCGCCGCTACAACAAACTCGTCAAGGCCCCGTACTACGCCCGGGTCGGCGTGGCCTGGATGTGGCTCGTCGACCTCGATGCCCAGGTGCTGACGGTCCACCAGCTTCACGGGGGCCAGTGGTTGGAGGTGGGGGTGTACAGCGACGAGACCGACGCGCGCATCCCGCCCTTCGTGGAGAGCGCGGTCGACGTGCACGGATGGTGGCCCGAGGCGGGGTAAGCCGAAACCCCCGCACGCCGTCCCCGAGGACACACAAACACCGCTTGCGGCCGACGTTGCCCGTCGGGTAGCGTGGCCGCGTGGGCGGGCGGAGCGTCGCTTGTCCACGGTTCCACTCTCACCGGGAGCAAGCTACCTCATGGCCCTGCGCAATCTGTCCACCCCTGAGCTCGTATCGGTCTGCCTCGGCGTGCTCGAAGAGCCCAACCGCACGATCCTCGCCGAGCACGGGCGGGTGCCCGACGACCTCCTCGCGCGCGTTCGGGCCATGCTCGTGCGGTTGATGCCCCACCACAGCCCACCCGTCGCGACCACCGAGGCCCAGGCCCTCGTGGCCACCCTCTCGGCGAAGCTCACCGTGGCCGACATGCACCACGACCGCAAGGTGCGCGGCATCTACGGGATGCTGTCGTCGCTGGCAGAGCTGTGCGACGACGAGGCCGAACGCACCGCGCTCCTGGCTCTGCGGGACACTCTGTTTCCGCAGGGTCTCGCCGCGACCAAGCGCACCTACGCCGAACAGGTCGGCGCCGCCGAGCAAGCCGCCCACGTCATCACCCCCGCACAACGCAGCGCCCTTGAGGCCATCGCCGCCCAGCCCGCCGTCCCCACCCTCGCCGCGGCCTTCGACGCCTACGTCGGGGCCGCCCGCAGCATCCGCAGCATCGAGAACGACCGCAGCGAGGCCCAGAAGGCCGTCACGCCCGCCACGCCCTCCGCGTCGAGCCGCCTGACCGACCGCAACGCCGCCGTGCGGCTGCTCAACGCCCTCGTCGACTATGTCACCCTCGACGGCGAGGCCCACCCCGAGGTGGTTCGGGTGTTTCTTGAGCCCCTGCGGGACCTGGAGGCGACGGCCGACGCCCGTAGCGCACCCCAGGCCGCCGCCGCCGAGATGCCCAAGCCCGCCCCCGTCCCCGCGGCCGAGCCGCCCGCGACCCCCGCGGCGTAGGTCCGTCCACGAGAAACCGTCGCCGACGACGCTCCGGGGTGGACGCGGTCCACGGGAAACCGTCGCCGACGACGCCCCGGGGTGGACACGGTCCGCCCGCGACCGCCAACGACGACGCTCCGGGGTGGACGCGGTCCACGAGACACCGCCGACGATGGCGCTCCGGCGTGGACGCGGTCCATCCGAGACCGCCGACGACGACCCTCTGGGGTGGACGCAGTCCACGAGACGCCGCCGACGACGAAGCTCCCTCTGGGACGAGGTCCTGCACTTGGGGCGGAGGCGGCCGAGCCCAAGCCGAGCGAGGAGTAGAGCACCCTCAGGGCTCGTGCCGCGCGAGGTGGCGGCGCCCGTCGTGTAAGGTGCTTGACGAGGGCCCTCGTTGACGTACCCAATCCCTCGTGATGACTCTCCGCCTCGGCTGGTGGAACAGCGGGCTCCAGGGCAGGACCGCTCCCACACAACACGAGCTTGACGCTGCCAGCCGAGTGATTCGGGCACTCCGGGCGGAAGTCGGATGCGACCTCGTTGCGGTATGCGAGGTGCGTCCTACCTACGCGGAGGCGCTGGTACAGCGCGTGGTGGTGGACAGCAACACAAGTGCTGTGACCGATCAGCCTAGCCCCGCGATCGAACACAACTTTGCGCTGTTCTTTAATCCTGCACGGGTCATGCCTGCAACAGACAGAGTGGTGCAGAGCTACTATGCAAGGCACCGAGCGTGTGCGGGACTGGTGTACAGCTTGGCGGTTCCGCGGAGTAAAACCCTGATCTCGTTGGCGATGTGCCATTGGCCCGCACAAGGCATGGGTGATGTCGATCATGCCGACACGATGAGGCAGGCATCCGCGCAAGCCCTCAGGGCCGCCCTCACGGAGGGAGACCAGTTTCGAGACTGTTTGCTGCTCGGGGACTTCAACGCGGAGCCGTTTGACGGTCCACTCGTCGCGATGGGCGGTACCCGTGACATCGAGCAGGTGCGCCTGCACCCGGATCTGCTCTACAACCTCGCGTGGCGCTGGCTGGGGTCGATGCCACCCTACGCTGGCAGGGTCCCCATGGATCGTGCGGGGACATACCGCCTTGCGAGCGGACGGGGGAGCCGTTGGCGGACCTTCGACCAAGCCCTGGTTTCGGCCAATTTCCTCCGTGGTGAAGGATGGTCGCTGCGCGAGGGCGAGTCTTCGCCCAGGCACATCGGCGCACTTCGCGGACCACGCGGCGCGTACCTCGCCACGCAGTTCGACCACCTACCCCTGGTCGTGACGCTGGAGTACATTTCACCCCATGCCGAAGGGAGCGACCTCGATGGGTGACAGTTTCTCCGACGCGGTGCGAGAAGGCCAGCGCGCCGCACTCGACGCGGAGCGCAGCCGGAAGGAGATCGAGTCGGTGGTCTGCGAGCTCGACGCTACGATCTCTCAGCGCTCGGGGGGCAAGGTGCGTGTCGCGCGCAACCCGGGAGCTGAGGGCATCTACCTCGTCGACCCGGCCAGCGGCCGGGTGCTTCACGATCTGGTGCTGGTGAGCGGCGAGAAGCGCCTCACGCTCTGCAGGTTCCAGGAGGGGCCGCGTGGCTACCCGGTGGAGATCAGCTACCCTGGGGGCTTCGCGGCGCCGACGGATCGCGCGAGCCTCGTCATGGCCCTGCGGGACGTGCTCAGTACTCCCGCCGTCGGGAGCATCTTCAACGAACTGCTGGGCCCGCCCGCAGACGCCGAGACAGACCCCTCCGCGCCCTGAGGCGCCGACGCGGTCGAGGTCCAACTCGACAAGGACGCGGTCAAGGCGAGGTCGCTGCGTGGGCCCGCTCGGTGGTGAACATGGTCGGGCGCTCCTCCGTCGCATCCTTGGGATGCTCCACAAGAAGTTGCTCGCGCTCATCCAAGAGGTGCCTTCCATGGACTCGCTGAAGATCCCCGTCAGCCGCTGCCCTCCAACGACTCGGCGAGGAGTTCCAGGCGATGTACGGCGAGCAGATCGAGGCTCGTGGGAGAGTCTTGGGGGAAGCCGAGGCCCTGCGCACGGTCCTCGCGGCGCGGGGTCTGTCGCTCGATGAGACCACGCGGGCGCGGATCGCGCAGTGCTCCGACGCGACCGTCCTGAAGCGCTGGATCGCCCAGGCGGCCACGGCCACGACGCTCGACCAGGTCTTCGCGGACAACGGCACGTAGGACCGCTCCCCGGAGCGGCCGTCGCGACGGGCAGCAGGCGACGAGAGACACCCAGCGAAACCGCAAGGGCGCAAGGGCCGCAAGGGGCGACGGGGAGTTTTTGTGGGGAAGAGCGGCGTAGCCCCCTCGACGCTTCGTGGGCGACCGCGACCGCGACCGCAGCAGCCAACACCCCAGCGCGTCGACCCTGGCCTGCCCGCGGCCCCCAAAAAACTCTGGCCCTTGCGACCCTTGCGCCCTTGCGGTTTCGCCGTCCGCCCCTCACCCCCTCCGCAGCACGATCAGCAGCGCCTCAGCAGGGCATCGGAGCGTCTGCCGAACCTACCGGGCCTCGAGCGCGAACGAGCCGATCATCGCCCGCATCTCCGCCTCGCGCTCGGCGAAGCGCGCCGTCGGGCACACCGCGACGACGCGGTAGGCGATCGAGGGCGTCACGACCACCGCGATCAGCCGACTCTGCATCGTGCCGTCGACCGCGTTCTGGTGGCGGAGCAGAACCCCCTCCCCAGCAGGCGTCCGCAGCGGCTCGTCAGCGAGGGCTGCGGTGATCTCCCCGGCGAGGCTGGTGCGCAGGGCCTCGACGTAGAGCCGGGGCGAGAGCTCGGTGCCGGGCTCGGCGCGCTCGGCCACCACGAAGAGCGAGGCCCCCTCGTAGGGGACCATCAACCAGCGGTCGATCAAGGGGTTCTCCGCGTGCACCGCGGCGGCGTTGCGTAGGAGCCACCCTGGCGCCACCCGCAGCGTGTACCCGACCTCGCGCCCCCGGAGCACGGCCCCGTCGACCGCCGTCACCTGCGGCTGGTTGTCGGCGCCCCCCTCGTTGCCCGGGAGCCCCTCCATCGGCAGCGTCTCAAACGCCCGCATCACATCGAGCACCGACCGCTTCGTCGCGGGCGTCGCCGACGCGGGGTAGAAGCCCGTGACCTGGATGAGCTGCGGCCCCCGGACGAAGGCCGCGAGGCTGTACCCCAGCCGCGCGTTGGGGGTGTTGGGCTCGGGGCGCGGGGTGATCTCGGCGTCGGCCAGAGGCACCTCGGGGCGGCCCGGGAGGGCCCCGCGGCGCAGCTCACGAAAGTCGGTCCCCCGAGTGCGCACGTTGTCGACCATCACCTGCAGCAGCCGCGCGGGGTCGGCGACCTGGTCGGGTCGGATCGTCTCGGCCACCACCATCACATGCGCGTCCGTCGAGGGGTCGGTGAGCCACTGGTCGACAAGCGGGTTGACGGCGTAGATGTTCGCCTGGGTGTGGAGCATCCACCCCGCGGGAACGGGCAGCCGGTAGCGCCCCCGGACGCCCTGCACCGCGGACGGGGTCGGGTGCACGTACGCGGGAGACACCGAGGCCACGGCGCTCGCGATGAAGTTGGGCCCCGCGCGCAGCGCCACGAGCCCGAGGGTCGCGACGGAGAGGTACAGCGCGAACCCCACGAGCGACGCGGTCATCCGCGCGCGCCCCGCCCTGCCCACGATGAGCCCCAGCAGCGAGAGCGACACCACAACCTGCAGGGCCGCGACCGCCCAGTCCTTGCGGGCCGCGGCCAGCAGCGTATGGAGCAGGAGGCCGAGCACGATGCGCACGACGACCAGCCCGCGAAACCGCTCGTTGCCGCGCACGAGGCTGACGCCCAGGGCCAGGTCGAAGAGCGCTGCCCCGAACATCGGCGGGCCCTGGAGCCCGGGCGGGTCGTGCGCGGCCTCGACCTGGCCTGCCGTCAGCGCCGTCTCGGCGAAGACGAGGAGCGCGTTGACGATCATCGCGGCGCCCCCGAGGCGCAGCCCGAGCGGCGGCGGCGGCGGGGCGGGGGGCTCGACGGGCTGCCGGTAGGGCGTGGTCACGACGTTCATGGCGCGATCACACCGCAGGGCGCGGGCGGTTGCAACGGCGACGACGGATGAAACGGGGTGATACCGATGTGCCCTGCGTCCGAGCGTGAATCAGCCGTGGAGCGCGCCCGCAGCGACCGACCAAGACGTACTCCGGTACGTCGCGGGAGGGAGCGATGACGAAAGCCGACGGATGATTTACGAACGGGCGTAGGGCGCATCGGCATACGTCCCGTCCCCCGAAACGATGGGCTGCCTCAGAGCCCGGTCAGCGTCACCGGCGCGGGGCGGTTGGTCGTGCTCCCATCGCCGATCTGCCCCGAGCGGTTGAAGCCCCAGCACTGTACGGCCCCGCCTGCGGTGCGCGCGCAGGTGTGACCGCCCCCGCCGTTGGACAGGTCGATCGCGTCGGCGATGCCCATCACGTCGACCGGAACCGGGCGTTGGGTGCTGGTGGTCCCGTCTCCCACCCCGCCGTTGGAGTTGTATCCCCAGCACTGGACCCGCCCCGAGACCAGCCGGGCGCACGCGAAGGCCGCCCCCACCCGCACCTGGGCCGCCGCCCCGGCGAGGCGCACCGCCGTGGGGGTCGTGCGTACGGTGGTGGTCCCGTCGCCGACCTGGCCATAGCTGTTCTGCCCCCAGCAGCGCACGGCCCCGTCGACGAGGCGTACGCAGGTGTTGAGGTAGCCCGCCGACAGCTCCACCGCGAGCACCCCCGTCACGGCGACCGGCCCCGCGCTGGACGTGCCCCCGTTGCCGAGCTGCCCCGAGGTGTTGAGCCCCCAACAAAACACCGCCCCGTCCATCCGCAGGGCGCAGGTGTGGCTGAGCCCCGCCGAGACCGCCACGAACTCCCCCGAGAGCCCCGTCACCGGCTCCGGGGTCATGCGGTTGCTCGTGTCGCCCGTCCCAAGCTGTCGGCTGTTGTTGGCCCCCCAACACACCACCGACCCGTCGCCCCGCACGGCGCAACTGTGGCCGCTCCCCACCGCGATCGAACGCACCCCCGACAACCCCGGCACCGCCCCCGGGACCAGCCGGGCCGTGGTCGAGACCGCCCCGCTCCCAAGCTGCCCGACGCTGTTGAGGCCCCAACACTGCACCGTCCCGTCGGCCAGGCGGGCGCAACCGTGGGACGTTCCGCCAGCGATCTGCTCGGCCGTGGCCGAGAGCTGCGTCGCGGAGGGACGGAGCCGCTGGGTGGTCGTGCCGTCGGCGACCTGCCCCTGGCTGTTGACGCCCCAACCCCGGAGCGACCCGTCCGACCCTCGGGCGAAGCCCCCCGACCCGGTGAGCGAGAGCCCCGCGCTCGTCCGGCACACCCCCGCCTGACACGCGGCCCCCGCCTCGCAGGCCATCCCGCATCCGCCGCAGTGGCGCCCGTCCGACCGCGTGTCCAGGCACACCCCGTCGCACCCGACCAGGCCCGCGAGGCACCCCCCCGCCGCGCAGGTGGGCTGGCCCATCCCGCCGCAGGCTACGCACCGCCCCGCGGCGCACTCCTGGGCCACCGCGCAGCGCCGCCCGCAGGCCCCGCAGTGGCGGGCGTCGACCCGCACGTCGAGGCAAACCCCGTCGCAGATCGTCCGCGGGCCGGGACAGAGCCCCTGGAGGCCGTCGTCGTGGGCCGCGTCGCGCCCCGCGGAGACATCCCCCGCGAAGCCCCCCTCCCGCACGGAGGCGTCGACCGGGACCGGCGGGGCGTCGTCGGCGAAGGGGCCTCCCCCCGCATCAAACCGGGCCTCGCACAGTCGCCCGGCCGAGCACACCCACGGGGCCACGCAGAGACCCTCGCCGACAGACCCTTCGCAGCAAGACTGGCCCTCCTCTCCGCACGGATCGCTCTGGGCGTCGGCGGGGGCCTCGGAGGCCAGGGCGCAGCCGCTCACCAGCAGGCTCAAGACCCACGCAGCGCGGGGCGTCCGGGTCACCACGGTGGCTCCTTGAGGGGGAAGAGAGACGCACACGGCGCGACCGCGTCGCCCCGCGAGGCGCGAGCCTACCTGAGCAATGCCCACCCGGGCAACGGAGGGCCCCGGTGGGCTGCACGAGGAGCGCCGACCGCGTCCTCCGCGGCGGTGCAACCCGCGGTCTGACAGGTGTGATCTCTGAGTTCAGCCCCTGCACGGCGCAGTACACAACGACCGTGCCTCCTTGGGACCGACACGTGTATGACATCTGTGTTATGAGCGGGGTCAGCCCCTGAGATTGCGCCGCGCGAGGAGAGCGCTCGATCATGTCCCACGGCTCCCATCGGAGGATCCTCCTGTGCGCCGCCCTCGCCTGCGGCCTCACCGCCGTGCAGCGACCCGCCCACGCCTTCTGGGTGGTCAATTTCGGTCCCGCCGCCCCGCTCCACCCCGGGCGTCTGGCCTTCGTGGGCGGGGTCGGGGGGCAGGTCGTACGCGCGGGCTCCCCAGAGCGCACGAGCGCAGTGTTCTTCATCCCGCACGCGGGGCTTCGGGTGGGGCTCCTCCCCATCCTCGACGTGGGCCTGCGGCTCGCGCCCCTGCCGCTGCCGTACGCGTCGGTGGGACCCGGTCTCGGAGGCAACCTCGACGTGAAGGTGCTTCTCACCCCGCGCGCATGGCGCTGGCATCTCGCCCTCGACGTCGGGGCGGGCGTCGCCCACGCCCTCGTCAACGACCAGGGACGGCTCGCCTGGAGCCCCAATGCCGCCTTGCTCCTGAGCGTGGGCCTCGGCGGGAGCACCCAACTCACCTTCATGGCCCGCTACGCCTACATCGGCGTTCCTACGGCGACGGGCGGCGAGGGCGCAAACCACGTCCACGTCGTGGGCGCCTCGGTCGGGCTTCGGCTCCGGCTCAACGACCACATCGCGCTCATGCCCGAGCTCGGAGCCTACCGTTACCTTGGCGCCCTCGGGGGCCAGGAGGTCAACGGCTTCGCCGGGCAGTACGGGGTCGTGCTCGGGGCGACCCTCTAGCCGACAGGGGCTTCCGACGCGCGATGACGACCCCGACGACCCGATGGCTGCTGTTGATCCACCAGATCCCCAAGAGCCCGGCCTACCTTCGGGCCAAGGTGGGCAAGCAGCTCGCCCGCATCGGGGCCATCCCCGTCAAAAACTCTGTCTACGTGCTTCCGCGCTCGGGCGGGGCCCTGGAGGACTTCCAGTGGATCGCCCGCGAGCTCCGCTCCGCCGGGGCCGAGGCCACCGTCTTCGAGGCCGCGGTGGTGGAGGGCCTCACGGACGAGGAGATCAGGGAGCGGTTCCGGGTCGCGATCACGCCCGAGTTTGACGCCCTCCGGGACGAGGCCGCCCAGGGCGCAAAGGCCCTGCGGAAGAAGCAGCGCGCGTCCGAGCCCGCGGTGGACGTCCCGCGGCTGCGCAAGCGGCTCGACGCCCTCGCGGCCATCGACTTCTTCGGCGCCCCCGCCGCGAAGGAGGCCGCCGCCCGGGTGGTCGAGTGCGAACACCTCGTGGCCCCGCCCGACAGCCCCCTGGCCCTGGCCCCCGTCGACCGGGCCGATCTCGTCGGCCGCAGGTGGGCCACGCGCAAGGGCATCCACGTCGATCGTATCGCCACGGCGTGGCTCGTCCGGCGTTTCCTCGACCCCGAGGCGAAGTTTCTCTGGCTCGGCAAGGGCGAGGCCCCCCCGGGGACCGACGTGCTTCGTTTCGACACGTTCGGCGGGGAGTTTACCCACGAGGGCGACCGCTGCTCGTTCGAGGTGCTGGCCGTGCGGGCGGGCCTCGACCACGACCCGGGCGTCCGTGCCGTGGGGGAGATCATCCACGACCTCGACCTGAAGGACACGAAGTTCGACCGGCCCGAGACCGCAGGCGTCGGGGCGTTGCTCCAAGGGGTCTGCTGGACCCACCCGGGCGACGACGCGCGCCTCGGGGCGGGTTGCGCCCTGCTCGACGCGCTCTATGAAACGTTCACCCGTCAGGCGAAGAGGATGACCCCTGAATGAGCTCCCTCGACCGTAGAGATTTTGGCTCCGTGGCATTGGGTACCGCCGCGGCCACCCTGCTCCAGGGCCACGACGCCGAGGCCCAACCCCGTCGACCAGACGCCGGGGCCCCCCTCCGGCAGGATCCCGCCGAGGCGGCCGTCGTACCCCTGCCGTTCGCGCCCGCGTCGCTGCCCGGGCTCTCCGCGCGGATGCTCGTCTCCCATCACGACAACAACTACGGCGGGGCGGTGCGCAAGCTCAACGAGGTGCGGGCCCAACTCGCGGGCGCCGACCCCGCCCAGTCGGGCGCGTACTGGAGCCTCTACGGCTCGCTCAAGGCCGCCGAGCTCGCCGCCCGCAACAGCGCCGTGCTGCACGAGCTCTACTTCGGCAACCTCGCGGCCGGGCAGCGGCCCCCGGCCGCCCTCGCCACGGTCCTCACCCAACGCTTCGGGTCGATGGACCGCTTCCGCGCCCAGATGCTCGGCGCCGCGAAGGCCGCCAACGGCTGGGTGGTCCTCGTCGCCGACGGAGTGTCCCACACCCTGGAGATCGTCCAGACCGACAACCACGCCCTGGGCAGCTGGAGCGCCTCGCCGCTGCTCGTGCTCGACGTCTACGAGCACGCCTTCGCGATCGACTACGGGGCCCACAAGCCGGGCTACTTCGACGCCTTCTGGCGCAACGTGGCGTGGGACGTGGTCAACACCCGGGCCACCCGCGCCCTGGGCCGCAGGTAGAGCCTCCGGGTCACTCCAGCGCGTCGGAGTCGGCGCGGTCGAGGATGCGGGCGATGGCCTCGGCCACGCCCCCGCCGCTCAGGTGCGTGGCCCGCAGGCGGTCGGTGGCGTGGCGGGCCACGTCGTCGGGGCTCTGCCCCATCACGAAGCTCCGCCCGGCCCATCGAAACATCGGGATGTCGTTGATCCAGTCGCCCACCACGGCCACCTCCTCGGGGCGGATCCCCATGGGCTCGATGACCCGGGCGAGCCCCGTGGCCTTGTCGACGTGGGCGTTGCGCACGAGGAGGGTCCACTGGTCGCTGCGCCAGGCTTGAAAGGCAGCGACCTGGGTGGCCCCCGGGTGCTTCGCCGCGAGGTGGCCGACGACCTTGTCGACGCAGGCCCGGGCCCCGATCCCGAGGGCCATGGCCACGCGGTGACGGTGTTCCCACGCGGGGGAGCCGTGGAGGCGGGGGTGCATCGAGATGCGGGGCGACCAGGTGCGGATGTACTCCAGGAGGCCCTCCACCCCGTCCTCGGCGTGGATCTCGTCCTGGGTAAACCACAGGGCCGACAGGCCGTTGTGGCCGATGGCGTGGGTGAGGTCCTCGACCAGGGCGGGGTCGAGCGAGACCTGGACCATCACCTCGCCGCTCAGGGCGTTGAGCACCACGGCCCCGTCGCCGCAGACCAACGGGGCCGTCAGCCCGAGCTTCTGGGCCGTGGGGAGGGTCCCCGAGGCGAGCCGACCCGTGGCCAGGGTGACCTCGATCCCCGCGGTCCGCGCCCGCGCGATGGCCCGGGCATCGACCGGGAGCAGGGTGTTGTCATGTCCGAGGAGGGTGCCATCGAGATCGAGGGCCAGGAGCCGGATCGCCATCAGACCAACACCGTACCACAGCGATGTCCCATCGCTGCGCACCGCCTGCGGTCGCCCCCATCCGCGACCCCTCAGGGCAGCGGGCGGGCGAGGAGCCAGGCCGCCACGCTCGGGGCCGTCCCGTGGCGCACCGACAGCGGGCAGCAGTGGCCTACCCCCGCCAGCTCCGTGTACCGAACCTCAAACCCCCGGGCCCGCAGGTCGTCGCGGGTCCGTTGGACGTTGGCCAGGGCGAACTCCCCAGAGCCCGTGAGGAGGTCGACCGGGATGCGTCGGGTGGCCATCCCCGCGAGGTCGAGCCCGGGCAAGGGGTCGCCCGCGGCCGTGACGTTGACCGCCCCGAAGAGGTCGCTCATGGCCATGGCTGCGTGATACGCGAGGTATCCCCCCTGGCTCTGCCCCGCGAGGAACACCCGCCGCGCGTCGACGCCCCCTGCCACGAGATGGTCGCGGGCCGCCCGCACCAGCACGAGGTCGGGGTTGGACCCCAACGGCCGGGTGTACGCGTCCCAGTCGACCCCCATGGGGCCGCTCCCCCGGACGGCCTCGGGGAGCGACAGGACCAGACCCTGGGCGTCGGCCACGGGCATCATCCCGCTGGTGGCGAGGAAGTTGGACGGGGTGTCTCCGTTGCCGTGCAGGAGCACGAGGCCCGGACCGCCCGCCCGGTAGCTCGTCGGGACATAGAGCAGGGCCCGCCGGGCCCCGAGGGAGACCGCCCGTTGCCCCGGGGAGAAGGGGGCCACGGGGCCCACATCGGGGCCAGGACCGAGGTCGCGGGGCGCAGCGCCGCTGTCGGTGGGGGGCGGAGAACCCGCGTCGAAGGGGGTCTCGGTGCGGCACGTCCCCGACTGCGGAACACACTGGGCGATCACCCCGGCGTTGGTCTGCACCCCGACGCACCGTTGCCCCGCCCCACAGGCACCTTGCGGGCTACACGGCACCGCGCAGAGCATCTCCCCCTGCGGGCTCCGCACGCACAACCCGCCCGTGGCGCAGTCCTCGTTGGTCGCGCAGGGGGCGCAGTATCCGCCGTCCGGTGGGGGGGTTCGGGCGTCGGGGGGAGGGCCGACGTCGCGGGGTGCGACGGGCCGGTCGGGCGCCGGCGGGGGTTGGTCGACCGGGTCGGGCGCATCGCGCAGGGCAGGGGCGTCGGCCGGGGCGGTGAGGGTGTCGGCCGGGGCCGCGGCGTCGGCCGGGACGAGGACAAAACCCGCGTCGTCGTCGACGGGGTCGAGCTCGGCGGGGTGCCCCGCGGAGCAGCTCGCGCTCGCCGCGAGGAGCCACGCCAGGGCGACCCAGCCGCGCGTCACCGGGACCGCGCGGGCGCCGCAGGAGCCGCCGTGGGAGCAGACGGAGCCGCAGACGGGGCTGCAGACGGGGCTGCAGACGGGGCTGCAGACGGGGCTGCAGACGGGGCTGCAGATGGAGCCGCTGCGCCCTCGTTGGGAGGCATCCGGGCCGAGGCCGGGATCTCGCCCGTCAGGGCCCTCAGGAAGGTCACGATGCGCCGGGTCTGGGCCGCGTCGAGGGTACGACCGAGCTGGACGGTCCCCATGGTCTGGACGGCCTCCTCCAGGGTGGCCACCGACCCGTCGTGGAAGTACGGGGCCGTGAGGGCCACGTTGCGCAGGGTGGGGACCTTGAAGAAGTGCCGGTCGCTCTCGGTGTGCGTGACGTTGAAGCGGCCGTTGTCGGCGTCGGTGAGGGGGGTCCCGCGGCGGGTGAAGTAGTTCTGCACGAGGCCCATCTTCTGGTACATCGTGCCGCCGAGGTTGACCCCCGTGTGGCAGGCGATGCAGCCCGCGTTGACAAACTCGCGCAGCCCTGCCTGCTCGTCGGCCGTGAGGGCCGCCCGGTCTCCCGTGAGAAACCGATCGAACCGCGAGGGGGTCACCAGGGTCATCTCGTACGTGGCCAGGGCGTCGCGCACGTTGACCTCCGTGATCCCTGTGGCCATGTAGGCCGCCCGGAAGGCCTCGACGTAGCTCGGGTCGGCCCGGATGGTCTCCAGGGCCTGGGCCCAGGTGTTCCCCATCTCGATGGGGTTGGTGATCGGCCCCCCCGCCTGCTCGGCCAGGGTGGCCGCCCGCCCGTCCCAGAACTGCACGAAATTGTGCCGCGCGTTGAGCACCGTCGGCGAGTTGATGGGCCCGACCTGCCCACGGATCCCGGGCGAGGTCCGCCGCCCGTCGGCGCCCCCCTGATCGAGGGAGTGACAGCTCGCGCACGACAGGGTCCCGTCGCCCGACAGCCGCGGATCGTGAAAGAGCCTGCGCCCGAGGGCCACCTTCTCGGCCGGGAGCTCGCCCACGGGAGGCAGCGGGGCGAAGGCCGTCAGCGGGATCTCCTGCGGCACATCGGGCGTGGCCGCCGTCGGAGTGGGTCGAGAAGCGCGGCCCTTGCACGCGGCCCCCAGGGCGACCGCCGCGGCCATTGCCACCACCAACATCGTGCGAGAATGTCCTTGTTCCATTGAGACGGGAGGGTACCGCCATTGTGGGCCCCGCGCGACACCCCTCGACGTCCGCGACCGACCCCGCGCAGGTCCGTTGCGTCTGCCCCTTTCCCCAACCGCGGAGGGCGCCTACAGTCCGAACCATGAACGGTTCTGACACGCGCATTGATCGTCGTTCTCTCTTGCGCCGGGCCGGAGGCGGCCTCGCCCTGGTGGTGCTCGCCCCCCTCGGGGCCACCGTCGCCGGCTGCGGCAAGAAGGACCTCGTGTGCACCGACACGGCCGGCCTGACCGCCGCCGAGGCCCAGATGCGCACGACCCTGCAGTACACCGACCGGGCCGCCGACCCCGCCCGGACGTGCAGCCGGTGCAGCCTCTATCAGCCCGCCGGGGCCGACTCCTGCGGGCGCTGCACCCTCGTCAAGGGCCCCATCCACCCGCAGGGGAGCTGCACGGGATTCAACGCCCGCCCGGCCTGAGACAGACCCCTCAGCGCGGGACCTCCCCCACCAGCCCCAGGGCCCGGGCCACGGCCATGAAGTCCTCGGGCACGGGGGCCTCGAAGCGCAGGGCTACCCCCTCGGGGCGGGTCGGGTGCGGAAACCCCAGGGCCCGGGCGTGTAGCATCACCCGCGGGGCATCGAGCCGCTGCCCGGCATACCCCCGGATGTACACCCGCTCACCCACCAGGGGGTGCCCGATCTCGGACAGGTGCACCCGGATCTGGTGCTGCCTCCCGGTCTCCAGCCGACACGACACCAGAGTGGCCTCGGCCCCGTCCGCCGTGAGCTGAACCAACGGTCGGAGATGCGTCACCGCCCGACGCCCGACGTGGTCGGCCACCCGACCCCGGGCCGACCCGCGGATCCCGTCGCCCCGGTCGTCGAGGATCACCGTGTCGACGCTGCGCTCGTCGAGGAGAAATCCGTGCACGAGGGCCACATACTCCCGCTCGATGTCGTGGCGGCGGAAGTGGCCCGCGAGGTGACGTTTGGCCACCCAGGTGCGGCCGTACACCATGACCCCCGTGGTGTCGCGGTCGAGGCGGTGCACGACGAAGAGGGGGGCCGTGGCGGGGGCGAGGTTCCAGCGGTGGAGGGCGACCCCGAGGCGGTCGACGAGGGTGTCGCGCTCGCCGGGCTCGAAGGCCACGGCGTTGATCCCCGGGGGCTTGTTGACCACCACAAGATGCGGGTCGATGTGCAGGAGCTGCGACCGGTCGAGCACGACCGCCCCCGCTCCGTTGCGCCGGGCGGGACCTTCGGGGTTGATCTCCACGGTCGACCCCCGCACGAGGCGCGTCCCGGGATCGAGCACCGGGGCCCCGTTGATGGTCACCCTTCCCTCGAAGACCAGCTTTTTCGCGGTGCTCCAGGGCACCCCGAGGGCCGTTCGGACGAAGCTGCCAAGGGCCGTGTCGGCCTGATCGCGCGTAACGCGGTGGGTGTGCATGGGACTGTCTCGTACGGTGAAGGCGGTGATAGAGTCTGAACGGCGGTGGCTACCGGGACCAAAATCTGCCCCACCTGTCGGCTCCGGCACCCGCCGGAATCCACAGTGTGCCTCGTACACCGGGTGCCCCTCGTCGTCGAGCACGACCCCTTCGTGGGCACCGTGGTCGCGGGCCGCTACCGCATCGAGGGGGTCATCGGGGCGGGCGGGATGGCGACGGTCTACCGGGCCCTGTCGACCCTGCACGAGCGGGCCGTGGCCATCAAGCTCTTCCGCAAGGAGCTGTCGAGCGACCCCAAGCTCCGCGAGCGGTTTCGCCGCGAGGCCAGCAGCACCCGGCGCCTCGCCCACCCCAACGTGGTCGAGATCGTCGACGAGGGCACCCTCGACGACGGGACCCCCTTCCTCGTGATGGAGTTTCTCGACGGAAAGACCCTCGAGGCCATCCTGCGCGAGACCCGCGGCCCCCTGGAGTCGAGCCGCTGCATCGACCTCGGCCTCCAGCTCGCCGCAGGCCTCGCCCGGGCCCACGACTTTCAGGTCTTGCACCGCGACCTCAAGCCCGAAAACCTCTTCATCGTGCCCCTGGAGGGCGGGGCCGAGCTCCTCAAGGTCCTCGACTTCGGCATCGCCCGCTCGATGTCCGACGCCCGCCTCACGGCCACCGGCGAGATCTTCGGGACCCCGCAGTACATGGCCCCCGAGCGCATCACCACCACCGAGTCCGGGCCCGCCGCCGACCTCTACGCCGTGGGCTGCATCCTCTTCCGCTGCGCCACGGGGCGCCTGCCCTTCGTGGCCGGCGACGTGACCAGCTTCCTCCTCCAGCACCTGCGCGAGCCCCCTCCCTCCCCCCGGGGGCTCAACCCCGCCCTGCCCCCCGAGCTCGACGCCCTGATCCTGCAGTGCCTCCAGAAGGACCCCGCCCGACGCCCCGTCGACGCTCACGCCATCGAGCGGGCCCTCACCGAGATGCACGGCCGGTACGCCTCGAAGCACCCGTCGGGAGCCTTCACCACCACCGACCCGTCGGTCGACACCAAGACCCGGGCCAAGGCCCTTTCGGCCACCACCGTGGGGGGGATGTTCTCGGCCGACGCGGTGCAGCGCTGGGGGCGACGGACCGACCTCCTCGGGCAGATGTTGAGCCAGGCCTTCACCACCGTGGCCCCGGTCAACCTCTCGACGGCCCTCGGCCGGATGCGGGCCACCGTCACCGCCATGCACGACGTCCAGGGCCGCTGGGTGGCCGACCAGACCCGGGCCGACGCCGTGGCCCAGCGCACCAAAGACGCCCAGGGGCGCTTCGGCCGGGCCATGGACGCCCTCGCCCAGGACCTCTCCCAGGCCCGCCAGGGGGCCCAGGAGGCCCTCGACCTCACCGCCCAGCACGAGGCCCACGTGGCCCGCCTCGCCGAGGCCTTCCGGCCCCTGCACGCGGCCGTCCTGGAGTGCGGCCCCGAATGCCCCCCCGACACCGCCCTGCGCGACCGCTACGCCGCCGCCCTGGCCGCCCTCGACCCCATCGCCTCGGCGGGCGACGACCTCGGCAAGGCCCGGGCCTGGCAGGCCCGCCGCGAGGCCGAGGTGCGCGACCTGGAGTACCAGATCGAGATGCTCCGGGCCCAACTCACCCGGGCCTCGCAGACCGGCGAAGACGAGGAGCGTACGATCCAGGCCCGCCTGGAGAGCGCGGCCTCGCAGCTCGGCCAGATGGAGGCCGCCCTCGTGCGCGACGCCACCGAGCTCACCGCCGCCCTGCGGGGCCGACGCGAGCTCGACGGCCTCTTCCACCTCTTCGAGGCCGACGCGACGTAACGCGACCGCGGAGACGACCGCGGAGGCAGCGGGCGACGAGGGACGGGCAGTGAAGCCGCAAGGGCGCAGGGGCCGCAAGGGGCAACGAGGATTTTTGTGGGGGGAACGCGGCGTGACGGCCTCGACGCTTCGTTGGCGACCGCGCCCTCGCCTGCCCGATGCCCCCCCTACAACCTCCGGCCCTTGCGACCCTTGCGCCCTTGCGGCTTCGCTGCCCGCCGCCCCATCACACCCCAAACGCGGGCGGGGCGATGCGGGCGCTGCGACACTCCGGGCACTGCCCCGGCGCCGACAGCCGGGTGCGGTCTTCGAACACGTACCCGCAGGCGATGCACCGGGCCGGCTCGACCACCAGCTTCGCCCCGGCGGCCTTGAGGCTCCGGGCGAGGTGCTCGAGGTGCTCGGGGATGTCGCGCTCGGACAGGGAGACCTGCTGCGACAGGGCCTTGGCGGTGAGGGTCCGGCCCTCGGCCGAGGCGCCCCGGAGGGCGTCGTGCAGGGCGGCCCGGGCGCTGGTCACGCGGGGAGGAGGAGCCTTGGGGTCGTCGCGCATCGGGGCCCTGCCGACTATCCGAGGAGCCCGCGGACCTCGCGGGAGAGGGCACGAAACTCAGGGTGTTGGGAGTCGCCGAGGAGGTCGAACACCACGGTCTCGGTGGTGGTGACCAGGGCCCCGTGGGCCGCGAGCAGGCTCAGGGCCGCGTCGCGGCAGCGGGGGTCGCGGGAGGCCACGGCGTCCATCGGGACGTGCACCCGGTGGCCGCGCCGGACGAGCTCGCGTACGGTCTGAAAGACGCACACGTGGGCCTCCATGCCCACCACCACCACGCTGCGCTTGTCGGCCAGGGCGGCCCGGACCTCGGGCACGGCCGCGGCCGAAAAGGTGGTCTTGCTGTGCACGGAGGGGGCGGCGGCGAAGCGGCTCATGGCCTCGCGCAGGGGCAGGAGGGTGGGCCCGAGGCCCTGGGGGTACTGCTCGGTCACGACCGTGGGCAGACCCAGGCGTCGGGCCGTCTCCAGGAGCAGGGCCACGCTCCGCAGGAGGCGCCCCCCGTCGCCCTCGGGCATGGCGGGCAGGAGCCTCTCCTGCATGTCCACCATCAGCAGGGCCGTCTGGGTCGGATCGAGGGAGAGGGCGTCCATCACGGGCCCGACGGTAGCACATCCCCGGGGGTTGGCAGGGCCCTGGGGCCCGCCGCGGGTGGGGCTACCAGACGGAGAAGGGGTCGCGGTCGCGGACAGACAGTTCGAAGGCGACCCCGGGCAGGTGGGGGGCGAGGCGCTCGGCCAGGCGGGCGAGGGTCGGGCGCTCGCTGTTGGAGTGCAGGGCGCAGGCGACGGTGATGCCCGCCCCGGCGGCCTTGAGGGCGTCGTGGTGCCGCATCTCCCCGGTCAGATAGAACTCCGCCCCCGACGCGATCACCTCGGGGAGCAGGTCGCCGCAGGCCCCGGCCCCGACGGCCACCCGGCGGACCTCTCCCTCGGTGGGCCCGGCCACCAGGAGGTGATGGACCCCGAGGGCCCGCTGGGCGCTCTCCAGGAGCGACTCGCGGGTCGTGGCCCGCACGGTCCCGACGCGCCCGAGCCCTCGCCCCTCGGCCGGAACCGTCACCCGCAGGGGCGCCCGCCCGAGCATCCCCAGGGCGTCGGCGAGCACGTCGTTGGTGCCCCCGTCGGCCACGTCGAGGGCCGTGTGGGGCGAGATCACCGACACCCCCGCGTGCACGAGGCGCCACAGGAGCGAGTTGGACACCACCCGTTTGACGCCCTGAAAGATCACGGGGTGATAGGCCAGGACGGCCTCGGCCCCGCGGCCGACGGCCTCCTCGAAGACTGGGGCCGTGCAGTCGATGCAGAGGAGCACCCGGGTCAAGGCCCGGCCCGGGTCGCCCACCAGCAGACCTACATTGTCCCAGGACTCGGCGTACCGGGCCGGGGCGAAGGCCTCCACCGCCGCCACCAGATCGCCCACCCGCATCTTGACGCTGCTCATCGCGACACCCCCACCGTCATCCTTAGCCCTTGTTGAGCTTCTTCGCCTTCTTCGGCTTCGCCATCAGGGCCTTGAACTCCGGGTCGCTCCAGTAGGGGTCGAAGGCTTCCTCGTCGCGGGCCTGGTCGGCGAACCCCCTGTCCACGGCAAGCACCTCGACGATCCGGGTCATCATGGCCTCGCGCCGCCCGAGGCGGGCCATCATGGCCGCCGCCAGGAAGCGCCCGTCGTGGCCCGCAGGGTCCTGGGCCTGGACCTCGTAGAGCCGCAGGGCCTCCTCCCAGGCCGCCGTGGCCCCGGCCCCGTCCCCGAGCTCCGACCGGGCCACCCCAAGGTCGTTCCAGGGTTGGGGGGCGGTCGGCTGGAGCTCGATGGCCCGCAGGAGCCACGTCACCGCCGCCTCGTACTCCCCGTCGCCGAGCTTCTCCTGCCCGAGGGCCGAGGCCTCCTCAGGGTCGGTCACCGACGCCGGATCGGCCTCCGCCACCTCCTCGTCCTCTGCATCGTCCGCGTCGTCACCCGCGTCGTCACCGTCCCCCGCGGCCTGGAGGGCCTCGATCCGGGCCGCCAACAGGGTCCTCCGCGGGTGACGGGCCTCGTCCTGTCCCAGGAGGGCCGCCCGGGTTGCCTCCGCGAGACCGCCGAGCTCCAAGGTGGCCCGGACCTTGGCCCGACGGCTCTCGACCAACACCCGGGGGCCATCGCTGGACACCCGCAGGACCGATCCGCAGTCGAAGGCCCCCACCACCCGGGCGGCCTCTCCATCGAAGGCCATCACCACCCCAGAGACCCCGCGGACGCCGTTCAGGTCGAAGGCCACGAAGCCCCCGGGGACGCTCTGCATCGCCGAGGCCCGCACATCGACGAGCCCCAGGAGGCTCACGGCCTCGCCGTCGAGGGCAAACACCATGACCCCTTCGGGCTCCTGAGCCAGGAGGCCGAAATGCTGCGGGCTGAGCCAGGCGCAGTCGTTGAAGTAACAGTCGTTGGGAGGGATCGGCAGGGCCCGCGGGGCCGCCGGGGGCTCCCAGAGCATCACCCGGCCCTCGACCTCGTCGAGATAGAGCACCGCGTCGCGGGTGGGGTGCAGACTGGGACGGGAGCTCTCGACATCCTGATCGAGGGGCTCGGTCAGGAAGGTGTGGGCCTCGACCCGGAGGGCCACCCGGGTCCCCTTGCGGTCGTGCACCATGGCGAGCTCGCGCTCGGGCCGCGGACGCTGGATCTCCTGGGCCTTGGGATACTCTGCCTGCAACCCGAAGGTGGGCCACGGGGCGGGCACCAGGGGCAGCCGGGCCACCGCCGACCAGTCCAGGGGCCCTCCGGTCTTGGGGCCCTCCGGGGACACCATGTCCACCGCCGGAGGTCCCGCCTCGGGCCGGAGCCTGGCCTCGGTCTCTTCGTCAGCCTCTTCGTCAGCCTCTTCGTCGCCCTCTTCGTCGGCCACGTGCGTCGGCGCCTCCGCCCGTGGTGGCCCGACCCTCTCCGGGGTCACCTCCGCCGAACGCTCCGCGGGAGTCGCCGTGGCCTCCGCCGCAGAGGTCGCCGCGGGAGCAGGGCGCCGTTCGGTGCGCTCGACCCGCCAGGTAGAGCCGCGCAGGGCCGCCTCGAAGGCCGGGTCGGTGACGCTCTCGTCGCAGGCTCGTCCGGGTTCGGCCACCACCCCGGGGTCGAGGACCTCCCACCGTGGTCCAGGGACGGGCCCGAGAGCCTGCCCGAGGCTGTAGTCGTCCCACGGGTCAGAGCCCGCGTCGGCCGCGTGGAGGTAGGCCACCGACACGAGCGGGGTCTCCGCGTGGACGGCCCGAAACAGGGCCACGGCCGCGGCGTGCAGGGCCCGGACGGCCTCGGGGCTGTCCCCCCTCGGACGCAGGCTCACCAGGGCGAAGCGGCCCTGCCAGCGCCACGGGGCCGCCCCCGACCAGGCTCCCGTCCCGGGGAGGGAGGCGAGGCGCCGGGCCAGGGCCACCCGATGGTCTTCGTCCAGGGCCCTGACAAAGTGCAGCTCGTAGCCGTGCACCGCGTCGTCAAGCCAGTCCCCGGGGCGCACCCCGAAGAACACGAACGGAAACGTCACGCCACCCTTCACGGGCGGGACGCTACCACCGGCCTGTAGTCTGTGGAACCACAGCCCCGCGTCACGCCACCCACCCCGGACCTCGCCCTCGGAGAGCACGAAGCCCCGTGGTTTCGTGGCCTCCCCAGGGTGGCCCGAACCGTGCTAGATCCCGCCGCGTGGCCGCGTCCGCCGGATGGGGCGGAGCGGGCCTACGATCGCGGGGATGTTCTCATGAAGCGTATGCAGACACTGGGACTGGCGGCGACGATGCTCTCGGCGATGCTCTCGGCGGGCGTGGCCGACGCGGCGGTGACCTTTCGGCGCGGGCAGTTTACCGACCGGGTCGAGGGCGGTCGGCCCGTGGGCGACGCGGCCGCGGCCCGGACGGCCCGGGACACGGTGTTCTGGATGGAGGTCGGCAACGACGGGGCCCCGGTCACGTTGACCCTCGTGTGGCGCCGCGGGGGGCGCGAGGTGAGCCGGCAGCAGCTCGAGGTGGGCCGCTCTCCGCGGTGGCGCACCTGGGGGTCGTGGCGGGCCCGGGGACAGGCGGGCGGGGTGGAGGTTCAGGTCCTCGATCCGTCGGGGGCCACCCTGCACACGGCCCAGATCGCGGAGTAGCTGAGACTCAGCCGAGGTAGCGCCCGAGGAGGAGCCCGTACCGTATCCGGGACTCGGGTTGGATGTGCGACGCGGCCGTCAGGATGCTGTGACGCAGGGCCCCGTGGGCCGGGCTCAGATGCGGGTCGGGCAGACGCCCGGCCAGGGAGGCCACCACGGCCCGGGCCCGGGCTACATTGGCCTGGACGACCGCGAGCACATCAGCGACCTGGACCTCGTCGTGCGGACGCCAGGCGTCGTAGTCGGTGGACAGGGCGAGGGTGGCGTAGGGGAGCTCGGCCTCGCGAGCAAGAAAGACCTCGGGCACGTTGGTCATGCCTACGATGTCGGCCCCCCACGCGCGCCACAGGCGGCTCTCGGCCCGGGTGCTGAAGCGCGGACCCTCGATGCAGAGGTACGTCCCGCCCGTGTGCACGGTGGCCCCCGTCTCCTGCGCGGAGGCGGCGACGGCGGCGGACAGGTGCGGGCATACCGGGTCGGCCATGGAAGCGTGTACGACCAGGTCGCGGTCGAAGAAGGTCGCGGCCCGGTGTTGGGTGCGGTCGACAAACTGGTCGGGCAGGACGAGGTGGCCCGGGGCGATCTCCTCCCGCAGCGACCCCACGGCCGACACGCTGAGGAGGTGGGTGGCCCCGAGGGCCTTGAGCGCGTACACGTTGGCCCGATACGGAACCGCCGACGGCGACAGCCGATGCCCCCGCCCGTGCCGCGGCAGAAAGAGCAGGGTCGTGCCCCCGAGCTTGCCCTCGATCACCCGGTCGGACGGGTCGCCGAAGGGGGTGGGCACCGTACGCTCGTGGACGTCCGTGAGCCCCTCCATCTCGTACAACCCGCTGCCGCCCAGGACTCCCAACACCCGCTGCGTCATCGCCCGTGATCCTCCGAAGGGGAGCCCGGAGGTTGTCACCGTCGCCCAGGCCCGGGCGTAGCATCGCACCGATGGACCCGCCCCGTCTCCCTCCATGGCCCGTCGATGTGATCATCCCCGCCCGCGACGAGGCCGAGACCATCGGGGCCGTGGTGCGGGGGGTTCCGCGGGCGTGGGTTCGCAGCGTGGTGGTGGTGGACAACGGCAGCCGCGACGGCACGGCCGACCGGGCCCGGGCCGCCGGGGCCTCGGTGGTGGTCTGCCCCGTGGCAGGGTACGGACGGGCCTGTCTGGCCGCCCTCGCCACCCTCCCCCCCGAAGGGATCGTGGCCTTCATGGTCGCCGACGGCTCGGACGACCCCCGCGAGCTGCCCCGCCTCGTCGACCCCATCGCCGCGGGCGAGGCCGACCTCGTGATCGGGTCGCGGGCCCTCGGGTACGTCGAGCCCGGGGCCATGCCCCCGTGGCAGTCGGTGGGGTCGCGGGTGGCCGCCGCCGGGATCAGCCTGCGCTTCGGCCAGCGGGTGACCGACCTCGGGCCGTTTCGGGCCATCCGACGCGAGGCCCTCGACCGCCTCGCCATGCGCGACCCCACCTACGGTTGGACCCTGGAGATGCAGATCAAGGCCGCCCG
Organism: uncultured Myxococcaceae bacterium; assembly: GCA_964447205.1. Taxonomy (GTDB): domain Bacteria; phylum Myxococcota_A; class Polyangia; order Polyangiales; genus JAEUKH01. The sequence continues at coordinate 9,954 of CAYUSB010000047.1, read as the reverse complement.
GGCGGGGCTGCGGGTGCGGGAGGTTCCGGTGGCGTGGAGGCTTCGGCGCGGGGGAGAGCCCAAGGTCTCGGGCACGGTCCGAGGCACCCTCGGGGCGAGCCGGATGATCCTCGCGTGGCTCGTGGGGGCCTTCCGCGGCCCGGCCCATGACCCGAGGTAGCGCCCTCCTCGGCGCGGCCCTCGGGCTCTTCGTGCTCGCGGCGGCGGCCATGCACGCCGTGGCCGCGCTCGGTCCGGGTCACCGGGCGGTGCCGTACATCGCCCTGCACGGGGTGATGGTGGCCGCCATGCTCGTGGCCCGGTCTGGGTTGCGGGCGCGGCCGAGCCCGCGGGCCCTCTCCCTCACCCTCTGGGCGGGCCTCCTGGCGCGGGCCGTCCTCCTCCCGGTGGCGTCGTTTACCACCACGGACGTAGGCCGCTACCTCTGGGACGGAACCCTGGCCCTGCACGGCGGCGACCCCTACGGGGTGGCCCCGGGGGCGGCCTCGCTCGGGTGGCTGCGGGCGGTGTGTCCCGCCCCTGCCGATCACCTCGGGGTGGTGAGCTGTTACCCCCCCATCGCCCAGGGGGCCTTCGCCCTCGCGGCCTTCGCGGGCCCCGGGTACGCCTTCCTCGCGTGGAAGGCCCTGTGTGGGGTGGGCTCGTCGGTCACGGCGGTGCTGGCCCACCGGGCCCTGCGCGACACCCCCCGGGCCCACGACGCGGCCCTGGTCTCGCTCGCCCCGTGGCTCGTGCTCGAGGCCGGGGTCGGGGCCCACCTCGACGCCCTCGTGGCCCCCCTCGTGCTCGGGGCCCTCCTCCTGGCCGAACGCCGCCGCTGGACCCTCTCCGCCCTCCTCCTGGGCACCGCCGCGGCCATGAAGCTCCTGCCCGCCGTGGCCGTCCTGGTGATCGCCTGGGCGGCCCCGTCCCGGCTTCGGTACGGCCTCCTGGCGGCCCTCCCGGGGGTGCTCAGCGTGGCCCTGGCCGTGGCCCTGGGCATGCACCCCCCCGGGTCGCTCGCCATGGTGGCCGAACACTGGGAGTTCGGAGCCCCGCTCTATACGGCCCTCTACGCGGCCCTCCCGCTGGTGCCCGAGGCCGTCCGGGCCGGTCTCACCGCCGGGGGCCTCGCCGGCACGGCCATCGCCGCCCTGGACGGGGCCTCCCTGCGGCGTCGGGTGCTCGACGGGCTTGGGGTTCAGCTCCTGGTGAGCCCGGTGCTGTACCCCTGGTATGGCCTGTCGCTGAGCGGGGTGTTCCCCCTGGTGGGAGCCCGGTGGCCCGTATGGCTCCTGTCGGCGGCCCCCCTTTCGTACGAAGTGATCGACGGGTACCAGTCGGCGGCGCGTTGGGATCCCGCCCTGTGGCCGACGGTGGCGGTGGCCGTAGCCTGGACCGCGGGCATCGCCCACGACCTCTGGGCCAGGCGCCACGGAGCCCGGTAAGCTCCCGGGCCTTGCAGCCCCCCACCGCCCTCACCGTACGCTTTCTCCGCGAAGGATGGGTCGAGTCCGAGCACCCCATCAGCGCGGTCCTCGTCGACGCCGACGGAACCCTCCTCCACCACGTCGGCCCCCCCTGCGTGACCCCCTGGCGCAGCGGGGCCAAACCCTTCCAGCTCGCGGCCTCCCTCGGCCTCCTGCCCCCCGAGGCCGTGGGGTCCTTCTCGCCCGAGGACCTCGCCGTCGGGGCCGCGAGCCACTCCGCCCAGCCCTTCCACACCGCGCGCATCACGGCCCTCCTCGGCCGCTGGGGGCTCGACCCGGGGTGCCTCCTCTGCGGGGCCCATCCCCCGATGCACAAGCCCAGCGAGCTCGACCTCGCGCGCCGGGGTGAGGCCGTCGCGGCCCTGCACAACAACTGCTCGGGCAAACACAGCTACATGGCCATCGCCGCGAAGTGCCACGCCTGGGACGGGGACTACCGCCCGCCCGAGCACCCCCTCCAGCGGCGCATCCGGGCCGCGGTCGACGCCCTCGTCGGCGGGTGCGTGCGGGTCACGGTGACCGACGGGTGTGGGGTTCCGTGTTTTGTGTTGCCGGTGGAGGGGATGGCCCGGGCGTACGCGACCCTCGCCCGGCACGGCCGCGACGGCGACGACGACCTCGGGCGCATCGCCCGGGCGATGATGGCCCACCCGGCGCTGGTCTCGGGGGAGGGCCGGAGCGACCTGTCCCTCGTGCGCCACGCCCGCGAGCCGCTGATCTCCAAGGTCGGGGCCGAGGGTCTTCTCTGCGTGGCCTCGCCTGCGCGGGGGGTGGCCCTCGCCCTGAAGGTGCGGAGCGGCCACGAGGAGGCCCGGATGGCCGCGGCCAGGGCTCTTCTCGACGCGTGGATGCCGGGCTCCGTGGCCCCGGAGGCCTTCGTGGACTTCACGACGATGCGCAACGTGGCGGGCAAGGTCGTGGGCGAGCGGGTGGCCACCTTCGACTGAACGGGGACTGTGGGCGGCGGGTCAGTCGTCACGCAGATCGAGGGCTCCGTCTGTGGGGGCCGTGCATTCGCAGGTGAGGGTCCATGCGCCGCCCGTGAGGGCGCAGCGAGATCGCCCCGCGCCGACGTCGCACGCGCAGGGCGTCCCGTCCTGGCTCCCACACCAAGGGCCGGGCGGTACGGGCGTAGTCGTGCCCTCCTCGCATCCGCCTGCCGCGGCGAACAGGGCCACCCCGACCACCAACCAGAGAATTGCACGCATCCCGCGAGCGTACCGGAGGGGAACGGGACGTGTGGGGTTGACGCAGCAAAGGGGCTCTACGATGCTCGACAGATGCCGCGATGGATGCTGCTCTCGCTCTGCGCCGTGATGGGGGGCCTCGGCTGCACAGAGGACATCGTTTGTGTGCGTGCGATCGAGTGTGTCGTGCGCTGCGGCGGGCCGGTGGTAGCGTCGGGATGCCAGTGCCCCGACGGGACGTTCGACGCGCTCACCTGTGTGAACGCCGACGCGGGCACCGACGCCAGCGGCGACCGCTGACTCTGCGCGGTACGCCCCTTTGGGGCGGCAACTTCGACAACCCCGAGTTCATGATCGACCTCGGGCGCCGACGGTGCGTAAAACCCGACCCGCCCTCCGCCCCTCCGCCGCTCTGCCGCCCCGCTGCCCCGCCGTCGTCGCTTCCGTCCGTGCCGCAAGGCGAAGCCGGCGGTGCTGCCTGTTGACCTCGGCCCTGGCCGTCGGCCTTCCGCCCGCGCATGGTAGGTTCCGCAGCACGATGGCCGCGCCAACCCCACCCGAAGCCGACCCCGCCGCTGACCCCACCGCCACGCCCGAGTCCGACAGCGTCGACCTCACGCTCCGCCACGTGACGCAGCAGTTTCCCGCCGACCTCGCCCACGCCCTTCTGCCCCAGGCCCGCAGCCTCACCGAGTGCGTCTGGCGCGACACGCAGGTGACGGCCCGCGAGCGGCGCATGGACAAGACCCTCTTCGTGATCGCCGACGGCGTGGCCCGGCTGGAGCACGTCGAGTGGCAGCTCCGCTGGAGCCGCAATCTCCTCTTGCGGATGTACGAGTACCACTGCCTCACCACCCTCGGCCTGCACGCCGTAGCCAAGAAGGGCGAGACGGTGCCGTGCATTCGCAGCACCGTGGTCCTCCTGGGAGGGCGGCGGGTGAGGCCGTGGCCCGACGTCCTGCGCTTCCGGGTGTCGCCGCCGGGAGAGCCCTTCTCGGGGCTGCGGGTGCGCGTGGAGGCCGTCTACCAGCGCACCGTGGCCGAGCTCGAGGCCCGCGACGCGCCCTTGTGGATGGTGTTCGCGCCCCTCGCCGTCGACGCCACCCCCGACGCCATGACCCGCGTCCTCGACGCCCTCCGTGCGCGCACCGATCCCCGCCAGTTTGAGGAGCTCGCCGTCGCCATGACGGTGCTTGCCGACGCCGACGTCCGCGGCCGTGGACTGCGGGCCGCCATCACGTCACACTTGCCCGAGGAGATCGTCATGCAGAGCTGGGTCTACAAACAAGGCGTCGAGAAGGGCATCGAGGAGGGCATCGAGAAGGGCATCGAGGAGGGCATCGAGAAGGGCATCGAGAAGGGCAGGCAGGAGGGCAGGCAGGAGACCCTGCGGCAATCCATCGCCCTCATCCTGACTGCGCGCGGCCTGCGCCTGACCGCTACGCGCCGCGCCCAGCTCGACGCCGAGACCCGCATCGAGGTGCTCAACGCCTGGCTCACCCGCGCAGCCACCGCGGCCCGCGCCGCCGACGTCTTCGCCGCCGACTGACTGTCCACGCCCGCGCCACGGTGGGCGCGCAGGCCCTCCGCACCGTGCTCGACGTGCTCGGCGGTCGATGGCGCCCCTCCCCCACCCGGCGCCTGCTCGTGCGCGACCCCAGACCGGGCACCATCGACCACGGCATCGTGCGGGCCCAGATGGACCGCGACCTGCCCGCGGGGCCCCTCCGCGCCCTGTGCGACCGCATCCTGGCGGCGGGCGCGACCCGCGGCGGGGTGTACGTCCCGGACGACGACCTCTTCACCCCCGGAACCCGCCGGGTGGGACTGCCCCTCGGGAGCCTTCTGTCGCAGCTCTGGGCCAACCGCTTCCTCGACCCCCTGGACAAAGACCGCCTGCGGCTCCGCGGGTACCTCCGGTACATGGACGACATGCTGCTCTTCCACGACGACCGCGAGGCCCTCGTGGCCCTCGCCCGGCAGTTCGAAGACGCCTGCCACGGCCTGCGCCTGCGGCTACGAGCGTCGCGCGGGGTCCGTGCGCTCCCTCCCCCGCCCGGGGGCTACAGGCGTCGCAGGATGGAGGGTGCGATCGCCCCTCCTGCCAGGATGTCTCCCCGCATCGACGGGTCGGCGCCTGGCAGTCGGGGCCCTACTGGCGCGACGCAACGGGGTCGCGCGTTGCGCGACGAACGCTACCGCCTGCCCGCTTTTATCCACCGTAAGTAACTGGCATGTTGATGGCTAAGGATCAAGGATTGAGGAATGTTGCATCGTCCCACGCGCGCAGCGCACCCCGACATTGAGGAAGCGAATCGTCGCTGTGTCGCTGTAGCGAAAGGCCGCGCGCGCGAGGGCAGGAACGACGTTGTCCCAGCCGCCGCCGCGCAGCACACGAGGCTCTGTTTCTCGCAAACCTCCCGACGCTTCGCGCGCCAAAGACCCTCCCGCGTTGTGGTGCGCGTAGGCATCGGCCTGGTAGCGGTCCTCCACCCACTCCCAGACGTTGCCTGCAAGGTTGAGGATGCGGTCGGCGTCGCTCGCTCCGGGCGTAGCGCCCGCGAGGTAGGACTCGACCGGGGCCAGTCCCCCGTGGGCATCACGCCACCCCGAAATGCCAGTCCAGGTGAAACGAAAGGTGCGCCCGTAGGCGACGCACTCGTCGCCGCACAGGTTGGCGCGAGTGCCGTCGGGGGCCGCTTCGCCCCAAGGGTAGGTGCGCCCCGCCTCGCCACGCGCCGCGAACTCCCACTCCGCCTCCCGCGGCAGCCGCCGGGCCCCCTCGGCATGGCCTGGCCACTCGCAGAACGCCTTGGCTTGTGTCCAGTTGATGCAGTTGCTGGGGTAGTCCACCTGGTCAAGATGGTTGCCCATACAGAAGCGGCCGTAGTCGCGACGCTCTCCGGCTGCGATTCCTGGCCACTCAACCGTCGTGGGGGCTGCATCGCAATGACCCGCGGCGACGCAGCGCTGGTACACGGCCACCGAGGCCTCCGTGCGGTCGAGGCAGTAGGAGGGCAGCGTCACCCGGTGCTGGGGGCGCTCGTTGTCGTTGCCCGTCCCCTCAGGCGAGCCCATGAGGAAGGAGCCCCCGCGCACCAGCGCCATGCCCGCAGGGCAGCGGGGCGGCGCAGGAGAACGAGGCGCAGGGAGCGGCGGCGCATCCGGCGGGACGACCCTCGCCGCGAGCCTTGGCGGCCCCGCAGGGGACGAGCCGATCTTCCAAGCGCCCAGAACCATCGCGAGCGCACCCGCGACACCCCAGAGCACGAGCCACAGACGACGCGCATGAACCGGCGCCGTGTGCACCTGCGAGGGCACGGTCTCCGGCGCCCGCGACGGCACCACCGGGGGCCCACTGGGCAGCGGCACCTGCACCCGCGCGGTCAAGCCCTTCGGGGGCTCGGGGCGCTCGACCTCCGCGGTCACCGCAGGGCGGGCCAGTGCTGGCTCCGGCGCGGGCGAGCTCGACCCCCGCGACGCTCGCGCGAGCACCGCGTCGAGGGCCGCGCTCGCCACGCCCCCGTCCGCAAAACGCGCCGCAGGATCCTTGCACACGCAGCGAGCGAACCACGCGTCGAAGCCCTCCGGCAACGCGCGGGCCGAGCCACGCTCCCGGGCGCGCCGCGACGCGGGAACCACCGCCCCCTCGTCGATCTCTCCCAGCAACTGCAATCCGTTGTCGACGTCGCCGGTGGCGTCCACCGACAACCAGTAGTGCTTCGCCGTCAGCATCCAGAACGCGATCAATCCCAAGGGCCACACGTCAGCCGTCGGCCGCATCTCGGCCTTCTTGCTGAACTGCTCCGGCGGCATCCACGCCTCGGTCCCCACGGGTCGCGACTGCTGCACATGGGTCTGACCGTCCAGGATCTGCCGGGAGAGACCGAAATCGAGCACCTTCAGCCTGGTCGTCCCGTCGGCGTCCTCCGTGCGCGCCAGGAACAAATTGCCCGGCTTGAGATCGAGGTGAAGGACCCCCTCACGATGCGCGGCCCCGAGGGCGTGCCCGAGCTCCAGCACCCGTTTTCGGGCCTCCCCCAGAGGCAACGGCCCCGCCCGCAGAACCCGGGCCTCCAAGGTCTCCCCGAGCAGGTACTCCATCAGCATCCAGGGCGAAGCGGCCTCGGTGTCGTAGTCGATCACCTGCACCACGTGGGCGCTCTTGATCTTCGCCGCCGCCTTGACCTCCTCCACAAACCGCGCCCGCAAGGTCGGGTCTGACCCCTTCCCCGGCCGTAGCATCTTCAGGGCCCGCAGCGCATCGCGGAACTTCCCATCGGTCACCGCATACACCACCCCCATGCCGCCCTCCCCCAACAGGCGCTGCACGGTGAAGCGACCCGCGATCCGCGCCCCGGCTTCCAGGCTCATCGCGCGGCCCCTTGGGCCTCTCGCCGCAACCGCAGGAGGCGCGCCCGGGAGGGGTCATGCCCCCTCGCCGCCTGCGGGGCCCGCGGAGGCTCGGAGAGCACCACGGTCCCGCCGGCGTCGAGCACCGTCACCACCTGCGCCCTGGGGATCGAGCGCGCGATGGGGGCCTCCATCTCGAACCGCTCGCGGAGCGTCGGATGCGCCAGGTGCTCGGGGTGCAACACCTTGAGCGCCATCGGCGCGACCCCAGTGATCTCTCGGGCTTCGTACACCGGCCCGAACCCGCCGCCTCCCAGCCTGCGCACCACATGAAAACGCCCCGCGAACTCCACCCCCGACTGTAGCTCCATAGAACTACGGACCATAGACCACCAGCCTTGGATTTCGGCAAGGCCCCCGACGTGGCCACCCAGTGCGAGGCCTACCGCATCTCAGGGTCGCCGAGCCACGTCGCCTGTGGCCCGTAGCGTGTCGCCTGTTGCGCGCAGTCCGACGCCCGGCCTCACCCCGGTCGCCCGCGCTGCGCAGCAGGCGGGACCTCCACGAGCAAGGCCGCGTGCGCGTAGAACTCGTCGGGCCCCCCCTCGTTGCCGAAATAGCCCGTGCTGCTGTACTCGACCTCGCCGAGGAACTCCGCCGCCGCGCCGTCTCGCAGCGGAGAGCGCGCGTCGAGCCTGGGCACCACCACCCAGGTCACGCTGTCATCGTCGTGGTGGTCCTCAGCCACCTTGAGCTTGGAGGCGATCCCGCTCGCGGTGAGCCTCGGGCGCCGGAACATCATCCGCTGGGTCTCGGAGAGGTGGGAGGCGAGGGCCCAGCGCTGCTCGGCGCACATCTCCACGAGATACGGCACGAAGCGCGTCACGAGCCCAAGACGCATCGCCGTGGCGGCGACGTGCTGGTCGCGTCCCTTGAGCCGTCCCGCGGTGGCCTCGGTGAGGGTCGCCGCGCCACGCAGGAGACCCGGCGACTCGGCGTACAGGTGAAAACACGAGAACCCCAGCACGCCCCCGTGCGGAAAGAAGGCCCTGTCGGCGAGCGCCTCCGAGAGCGCGGCGGCGAGGGCCTCCGTCTGCGAGTGCGGCGCGGCCACGTCGAGGGCCGCGCCCTCGCCTCGGCGGAGGATGTAGCTCAGCGTGATGCGCGTACCGGACGACACCCAGCGCACCTCGTGGTCGACGTCGCCGAAGAACGCCGCCCAGCCAGCGTGAGGTTCGGTCCCGAGGCTCCGACGGCCCCAAGCGTACGTCTCCGTCGCCCCGCGATGCGAGATGACCAGGTCGCCGCCGTCGTACGCCGAAGCGAGCCCGATCACCAACGAACCCAGCATGTCGTCGCCCCGGGGGGTGTCCTTGTGCGGGGCGAAATGGCCGCCGTACTGGTAGAGGTTCAGCGCGTAGAGCTCGGCGCGCAACGGATTGGGATCACGCGGGCAGAGCGCCGCCCGCACCGTCCCCAGGATGCCCAGGGCCTCGGGGTCGAAGCCCCCCACCGTGAAGGCCTCCCCGGCGGCAGAGAGCTGGAGGCCGTCGCGCACCTGCGGATCCTGACGGGTCGACGATCCCTCGCCAAAGCTCGCCTTGCGGGCGCGCCGCTTGAGCGCCTCGACGACGCGGTACGAGGCGCGGTCGAGGTCAAGCGGCAGCCGATGCCCGGTAGGGAACCGCAGCGTGGGCGGCGCGGCCAGAGGGACCGTCCCCCCGCAGGAGAAGGGCGCGGTCACGTCGTGGGCAAGCAGCTCGAGCCGCCGGAGGTGTCGCCGCGTGAGGTCATCGAGGCGGAAGGCATGTACCATCGGCACGCTCTGTGTTATGCAAGGAGGTTGACGATCTCGGAGGCGGCGCGGGATCAGTAGGTCGCGACGCTCGCGAGGCGGAAGGTCCCACGCATCGCGGCCCGCGCGGCGGGCTCCAACGTGAGCGAACGCTCCCGCGGGGCCCCGGGCCGGGTGGGGTCCTCCAGCTCGAAGACGACCTCGGCCGCGGACGGGTGCAGCCGACCGTCGGCCTCGCGGCGCAGGTGAGACGGGTGGATGCGTGCGACCCGCCATCGCACCGCATCGTCGACGTCGCGGTCGCGCACGACCTCGCGGCGCCCGACGCGCATCCCACGACGGACGGTGACACCCCAGCCCGAAGGGTCGGCCACCATGGCGATCGGGCCGTCGGAGGAGGCCACCACCGCGAGCAGCCGGAGGTCGCCGATGGCTACGTCGTGCAGTGGGGAGTCTTCGTCCGCGACGATCGGCGGCGTGACCCTCGACGGCGGCACCCAGAACGGATCGCGCAACACGATGCCCTCGGGAGAGGCCGTCTGCGCCGTGATGGGCTCCGCGACGGGTGCGGACGCCCGACGATCGGGGCGCGCGGCGGTCGCGGAGGGCGGCGCTGACGGGCGCGCGTGCGACCCCTCGCGGCACCCGGCCAGGGAGAGGAGCGAGAGCGTCAGGGCCGAGCGCGTCATGGTTGTGGACATCGTGCCTACCTCCGCGGGGGGAGCCTGAGCCTACCACCCTTGCAGGTCCTGTCAGCGTTGCACGGCCCTGCCTGCGGCGGTCTCCGCGGGAGGCCGCATACGCCGAGGTTCAGGGCGCCACGACGGCGTCGACCTCGCGCGTGACGTCGCCGATGGTCGCCCGCAGGGTGGCGCGCCCGGCACGCTGGCCCGTGACGTAGACCCGGTCGTCCCGCACCGCGGCGCCCGACATGAAGCCCCAGCTCAGCTCCACCACCGAGGTGTCGGGCACGGACCAGCGCACGGCGTCGTTGCTGAACAGCCGGCGGCTGCTGGCGTCTGAAGGTAGTACGCATTGGCATCACTCCTCGGGCGTCTTCACTCACGGCCCGTGCCAGCCGCTGCGCGCCGTCTCATACGAAATCACCTCATAAATCCTCTGGTATTCACGCTGCGGCTGCGACACGCGG
>CAYUSB010000046.1:6910-64611 GCA_964447205.1 uncultured Myxococcaceae bacterium | reverse complement strand
GCGCGCCGCGGATCTGCGGCGAAAACTACGGATCCCGAACTGGACGTGGTTTAGACCTGGACGGGCGAGACCTCGGAGGAGGATGCGGGCGCGGCGTGATCGTGACCGGGCTGAGGCCCCTTGCGGCGCGCGAGGAAGTACCGGGCCACGAAGTAGATCACCAGGGCCGAGAGGACCCCGCTGAGGAAGTCCGTCGCGGGGACCATCACCGCGGTGTAGATCATCATGTTGCGCTCGAAGCGGCCCTCGGCCATGACCTCGCGGATCTCCGCGGGTTTGATCATGTTGGAGGCCACCCAGAACAGGATCCCGCCGATGCAGGCCATGGGGACCCGCTCCAGGAGGGGGGCCATGAAGTAGGCCATCCCGAGCTTGAGGAAGCCCTTGAAGTACCCTGCCAGAGGGGTGACCGCCCCGGCCTTGATGCTCGTGGCCGTCCGGGCCAGGGCCCCCGTACACGGGAACCCGTTGACCAGGGGGGTGACGATCTGCACGATCCCCTGCCCCCAGAACTCCTTGTCGGGGTTGAAAGGGGTGCCCTTGTTGTTGGCCAGACGGTCGGCCATGGACGAGCACAGGAGGCTCTCCACCCCGGAGATGAAGACGATGGCCACCACGAAGTAGACGATGTCGAGGGCCACCCCGCCCGTCATCAGTGGGAGCCGCGGGGGCGTGAAGACAAAGAAGTTGTTGGGGATCGACCCGAACTGATCGCGCACGACGCTCACGCCCCGCCCCGACAGGAGCGTGGAGGCCAGGAGGGTCGACCCCCCGATGGCCAGGAGGGGGGCGGGGATGAAGATCGACACCCGGAGCAGGGCCCGGGTGCCGAAGAGGGTGACCAGGCCCAGGACCACGGCCCAGGGGTTGACCTCGCCGATGTGGGTGGCGGCGGTGAAGAGCTTCTGGAAGATGTTGCCGCGCAGGGGGGTGGTGAGGCCGAGGAGGGCCCCGAGGTTGCTCGCGGCGATGGCCACGGCGATGCCCACGGTGAAGCCCACCACGATGGAGTTGGGCACGAGCCTGGCGAAGCGCCCGAGCCCCGCGGCCCCCATGAACATCAGGACGACCCCCGCCAGGAGCGACACCAACACGAGGAACCCATGGGCCTCGACGAAGGTGCCCCCCGAGGCCGTCCCGTACTTGTGCATCAGGCCCGCGATGAGCGGGATGAAGGCCGCCGTGGGGCCGTACACCTGGTACTTCGAGCCCCCGAAGGTGCGCCCCACGATGCAGGCCAGGGCCCCGGCGATGATCCCCTGCTCGGGGCGCAGGCCCATGGCCATCGCGAAGCCCATGGCCATCGGGATGGCCGTCATCGCGACGATCAGGCCGGCGCTGAAATCACGGTAGACCGTGCTCTTCCATGTGTCGCGGCGCAGGTCCTCGAAGCGGCTGTCGAAGAGGGTGAAGAACAGCTTGAGCCGCGCGGTCACGGAGAGAGGAGCGGAGGTCAACGGAGCCTCATCGATCGAAGGGGGACAAGGAGAGAGGTGGAGGATTGCCACCCCGGAGCATTGACGAAATGCCACACCGCGCGGCAACGTCGCCGCATGAAGGTCATCATTGCGACAGACGGGCACGCGGTCTCGACCCACGCGATCGCGGAGGCCCTGCGCCTTTTGCCGCTCCATGCGGCAGAGGTCACCCTGGTGTCGGTGCTCGACCCCGAGGAGCGCATCGGCGGCAACGAGAATGCGGCCCGCGACCTCGACCGGGCCGCGGCCCAACTCGCCGCCGGGGGCGTCACGGCCGCTACGCTCCAGCGGCGCGGACACCCGGCTGAGCAGATCGTGCAGGCCGCCACGGAGATCGGGGCCGACCTCATCGTGGTCGGGGCCAGCATCAAGGGGCGGATCGCCCGGCTCCTGGTCGGCGGGGTGTCGACCGAGGTGATGCGGCGCTGGAGCGGAGCCGTCCTCGTGGTGCAGCATCCTGCACCTCTGCTCGAAGACTGAGGGTCACTCCTGCCACATCGCACGGGCGCGCAGACTGCGACACGCGTGCCGGGTGTGGGTATCCTCCACTTTCGAGGAGTGCCCTACGCCCCGTCAGTCGCACTCCACCAGGAAGGCGTGTTGCCGCACATCCATCGTGCTCCGGGCACAGATGCCACCCCGGCGTGGTGCGGCACGATCGCAGGCAGTGCGGCACCAGACCACATACCCATCGACCTGCCTGTGGGCAGGCTCAGGGCGCCCGCATCGCGGCGAGCTCGCGGGCGTAGGTGGCGTGCAGTTGTTCGGCGAAGTCGGTCATGCTCTCGCGGGTGAGGCCGGTGACCGGTACGGGCGGCAGGATCCGCACCCGGACCCGCCCCGGTCGGCTCCAGTGGCGCTGGCGCGGCATGAGGGCGTAGGCCCCGTCGATCACGATGGGGACGATGGGGGCCCCGCTGGCCAGGGCGACATGGAAGGCCCCCATCTTGAAGGGCTGGAGGGCTCCGTCGGGCGAGCGGGTTCCCTCTGGGGCGATGAACACGGTCAACCGCTGCCGGGCCATCCGGGCCGCGGCCCGCTGCAGGAGCCTCTGCGACCGCGCGCTGCGCCCCCGGTCGATGAGGAGGAAGCCCATCGACCACACCGCGAGCCCCACGAAGGGCAGGTACAGGGCCTCGCGTTTGAGGGCCGACACCCCGCCCGGGGGGCTCAGGGTGGGGATGATCATCGCGTCGAGGGTGGACGTGTGGTTGAACGTGGCCACCCGCATCGACCGCCCCGCCAGGTGCTCGGCCCCCTCGATCTCCAGGGTCACCCCCTGGATCCGTAGGATGTTGCGCCCCCAGAACCGCAGCAGGAGGGGGCTCAACCACGGGGCGCAGCGGCCCAGGGTGGCGATCGACACCACGCTCGCCACGAGCGTAAACGCCACCGTAAACAGCAGCCCCACCGGGACGTGCCACAAGGCGCGGTACGGAGAGGCCGGAACAGGAGCCGCCGGGGCTGACATCGGAGGGCTCTACACGCCTTCGTCCGCGGCCACAACGACCGCCCCAAGGGGCCTCTGAAGGATGCGACGGATCCCGCTGGATCAGCGGCGATCGGGCAGGGTGACCATGTCGCAGCGGAGGTGCACCGCGTCGACGCCGCCCCCGAGCTCGTCGTAGGTGGCGAGGACGGCCACCACCCCGTCTTCGGCCGGCAGGAGCTGCGGGGGAGCGATGACCCGGGCCCGCAGGGGGATCACGTCGCGCCGGGGAAAGGGGGCCCCCGCGGGCGGCAGGAAGGTGAGGTAGGCGTGCAGCCCCCCGGCCACGTCGTCGCCGTGCAGCATGAGGTCGTAGAGGATCCCGTTGGGGCCGAGGGTCATCGCGTGGCCGAGGGCGAGGCCCTCGAAGGGGGTGGTGGTCCAGATGCGCGGGGCTTCGAGGGCGAAGGCTCCGTCGCGCAAGGGGGCCGTGGCCACCGCGAAGGCCCGGCCGTCGACCCACTGAGAGAGCACGAGGGAGTCTCCGCGCCAGGCCGACGCGACCTCGTAGGGGCCGAGGCCGACGCGGGCGGGTTCGCCGCGGGGTTCGAGGGTGGGCCCGAGGCGCACGAGGACCTGCTCTCGGGCCTGCTGGCCCGTCGGGGTGGTCCCGCGGACGGGGCGCTCCAGCAGGGCCGCGGGATCGACCCCGGGAGGCACCGGGAGCAGCCGCATGGCCCCCCCCACCCGCTGCGACCACAGGACCGGCTCGCCTACCCGCTGCCCGTCGGCCCCGAGCGACACGGCCACCACCTCGCCCTCCTCGGTGCCCGCGAGGAGGGCCGCGCCCACGCGGCCCGCCACCGTGCGCGGGGCGACCGTGATCCAGACAAACCCCCTGCGTCCCGCCGCCGTGGCCGCGGGCGGAGCCTGGGCCACCCGGGTGATCGTCAGGGCTCCCCCCGCCGCGCCCGCGAGGGTGACGTAGACATCCCCCGCGATCTGCTGGGCCACCACTACCCCCTCGGCCACCGTGGCCCCCACGGGGATCCCGGGGGGGTACGTCTCCCCGGCTCGAACGCTGGCCACAGGGTCTTGCACGAAGGCCCCGTCGCCCACCACCCGCAGGTCGCGGTCGACCCGCAGGACCGTCAGGCCCGGGGTGGTCTCGGCGAGGCGCTCAGGGGCCGCGAGCTCCAGCGAGGCGAGGCTCCGCGGGAGGCTGCGGCGCGGACCGATTCGCAATGAGCGCTCGGGGTCGCGCAGGGCCACCACGAAGGCCGCCCCGTCGGGGGCCACGGCGCTCAGGGGCCGGGCCACGAGGTAGTCGCTCCCGTTGGCGAGCAGAAACGGGGCGCTCACCAGGCGCCGGGTGGCCACGGGGACACACAAGGGCTCGCGCCCCTGCCCGAGGCCCGGGGCCCCCCACCCGAGCAGGGCCGTGGCCCCAAGAACCGAGGCCGTACGTCGAAGGGTGCTCATCGTGAGGCTCCTGCGGGACAGGTGGCGTCGAGCCAGTTCCAGGTGAGGGCGTGGTGGGTGTCGGCGGCGGGACGGGGGTAGACCATGACCACCCGGTCGCCGTCGCCCGCGAGGCCCGTGGCTTCGGCCAGGGCGCTGGCATCGTCGGGGGTCTGCACGCTCAGGGCCCGCACCGCTCCGCCCTCCAACCGGGCCAGGGTGATGGCCCGAGCCGAGGCGCTCTCCCCGGCAGCCCCCGTGGCCAGGGCCACCCAGTGGGCGTTGCCCGCCCGGCCGTGCCCCAGCACCCGCCCGCCCCCCGGGAACGCATCGAGCAGGTTGGCCCCTCCCCGCATCCGCGTGCCCTCCAGGGCCGTGATCCGCAGGGAGCTCCCCTCGGTGTGCATCACCCCCAACCCGTCCGAGGCCCCGCCCGCCCGGGTCAACACGGCCGTCCCGCGCGGAAACCCCGCCGGGTCGGCGAAGGGATCGGCCGCGCTCCCGGTCGCCCCGTCGCGCACCGTCAGCACCGCCACGGCCTGCGACACGTCCGCCCCGAGCGCGTCGGGCCGCCCGAGGAGCACCCGCAGGGCGTCTCCCTCCCGCACGACATCGCGCACGACGTCGCCCGGTCGCAGGGCGGCCACCGCCACCACGGGCCCCGCCCGGCCTCCGGGGGCCGTGGTGATGCGCCCGAGGATCGTACGGCCCCTGTCGTCTTCGCCCACCGCCAGGACGGCCCCGTTGGGCTCGACCACGGCCGAGCGCGGGTTGCGCAGCCCCGTGGGCACGAGCTGGTGACTCACGGCCGCCCCGCGGGCGAACACGAGGTCGAGGCGTTCGGTGTCCTGGAAGGCGTAGGTGGCCACGGCCAGGGCTCCTCCGTGGGCCGAACCCGCGGCCAGAAGGGCCCGGGCCCCGTCCACCACCGGCCGCAGGGGGCCGACCACCCCGCGAGGCCCCAGGGCCGTCGTGGACAGCCGCCCCCGGGTCGCCCCCGCGCCCCGCGACAGCACAAAAAACCGCGCGTCTCCCGGGGTGTTCACCACCAGGGCCGCGGTGCCCTGCATCGGGTCGTCGTCGACCCCGCTCAGGTGCGTCGCCAGAACCCCCGCGCGCCGTACGGTGCACGCCCCCGCGGCCCCATCGCCCCGGGCGAGCTGGCTCGGGGCGGGATCGCCCGGGGTGAGCTCTTGCACGAAGGCCCCTTGGGGGATGTCCAGGGCCTCGACCGTCCGGGCCTCGTCGCAGCGCACCCGGGTCACCAGGAGGCGCGGGCGCGTCCCGTCGCGGCCGTCGATGGCCACCCAGGCCGAGGCGTCCTGGGCCCCGGATGGGGCGCTGGCCACGGCCATCCGACCGCTCCGGACCGCGAAGCTCGTGAGCTCGGCCGCCCGGCCCCCGGTGGTCCCGTGGGCTCCGAGGAAGCTCAGGGTGAGGGCCCCCACGGGCTCGTCGCCGAGCAGGGACAGGGCGAGGAGTCCCCGGCGGGTGCCGAGGGAGACCCAGTGGGGACGCAGGTCGAAGGCCCCCCGAAACGTCGCCAGAGACAACGGGGGATGCGTCGGGGCGAGGTCGTCGGACAGGGTGGCCACACGCAGGGCCGCGTCGCGCCGGGCCACCCGCGACCGCCACGCCAGAAGCACCTCGCCCGCCTCCGCGCCCGCCATCACCGCGGGGCGATCGAGGTCGCGGCCGATGAGCTCGACGTCCGGGCCGTCGACCCGCACGAGGTTACGCTCGGCCTCGGCGGCGTTGCCCCGGGGCCCCAGGACGGCGTACACCCGCACCCCGCCCCCCGGCCGCGGAACCAGCACCGGGGCCTCGCCCTCGAAGGCCCCCCCTGCGGGCGCTCGGATGGCCCGCGGAGGCCCTTGGGGCCCCACCACGACGATCTCCTCCGCCCACAATCCCCCCGCGTCTCCCGCGGCCCCAGAGGCCCCTCCGCGGGCCACGGCCACCCACCGGGCGCCCTGGTCGTCGACGGCGATCGCGGGCAGCCCCAGCGAACCCTCCGCCGGGAGCAGGGCCGTCACAGACCCCGCGGGGGCCCCCTGGGCGTCGAGCGACCGGGCGCTCAGGCCGTGGCGTCCGCGGGCCCCGTGGCGCCACACGAGCGCGTAGCCCGACCCCCGTGCGGCCAGAACAGGCCCCGCGGGCACCGCCCCCCCGTCGGCCAGAACCCTCGGGTCACGCAGGGCCCCGGCCTCGTCGGTGGGGGATCCCTCGGCATTGAGGGGCAGGGTGGCCAGGACGGTGTCGGTCCCGTTGTCGGGGCGGGTGACAAAGGCGAGGAGCCCGGCGGACCCGTTGCGAGCGAGGCTCGGGGTCGCGGGGAGCGACTCCGCGAGGGGGGCCGCGATGAGGGCGTCGGTCGCGGTGCACACGGGCATCGGGGAGGCCTCGACGGCCCGGGCGGTGGGCAGGGCCGACTCGGCCCCGGAGGCCGCGGGAGGGCCCTCGGGGGCGGCCGAGACGGGGGGAGTCGGGGAGGGGCCGCTGCGGCATCCGAGGAGGGGGGCCAGGGCCACGACGAGGGTGCGGGCGCCGCGGGGCGCGAGGCGGGGGCGTTGGAGTGGCATCGGGTGAAGGGCTCCGACCGTCAGGGGTCGAGGAAAGTTCCCGCGGTGTGGGCGGTGGGGGGGGGCGGAGGGAGCTCCCCGCCCGCTATTCGATGCGTCGCAGGTAGTGAAACTTCTGGTGGGCCAGGTCGGCGGCGGTGAGTCCCCAGTCCTTGTCGCGGGGCAGGAGGTACACCACGTCGCTCTTGACCGAGGCGAAGCTGACGGCGCTCATCCCGCTGAGGATGCGGGCGAAGGTGTCGCGTCGCCACAGGTGAGGCTGGGGCACGGCGCACAGGGCCGCCATCGAGCGCTCGCTCGGCGAGAAGCGCTGCAAGAGCCACGAGATCGTCACCGTGAGATACCGCGGATCGCCGCGGTACGGATCGGGCTGCCCCGAAGGCATGGGGCGGGCCCCCTCCTCGGTGATCATCCCGTTGCTCCACATGGCGAAGTCGTCCTTGGCCTTCTGCTCGTCGTCCCAGAAGTCCCAACAGCCCGTCTCGGCCACCGAGAGGTTGGTCACCATGATCTGGGCCAGCCAGCGGTAGAACTCCCACTTCTCCCGCGGCCGCATGATCGGCGGCAGGCGCAGGAGTGCCGACCGGACGTGGTCTTGGAAGCTGCTGCCCGGATCGAGGCGGTAGCAGATCTCGACGGCGAAGACCGAGTGCAACATCGCCATCGTTCAGCCCCCCCAGGACGAGCGGCGGTACCCACCGCTGGAGGAGTAGCCTGTGGAGACGCGGTTCCAGGAGCCGTTGCGGTCGGAGCGGGTGCCGAGGACGACCCCCGTGTCGCGTGCGACGGCCACCTCGGTCGTGCCAAAGCCCGCCGGGCGCGCGCCGCGTACGAAGCGTGTGGGCCGCGGGCCGAAGGGCCACCCCAGGACCGCGGTGTTGACCGCCGGGGGGGCCACGACCATACCCGCCGGAAGCCGGGCCCAGGGGTAATGTTGCCAGAATCCCAGGTGCGACGCGTCCGACCCGCCGTAGTACTTCGTGCCGTACGGCCCCCGCATCCCCGGGGCCTCGGTCTCGGCCCGAAACGACCCTGCGTCGAGGGCCTTGAGGTCGATCCCGTCGCGTTTCCACCCGACGAAGAGCTCGTTGAGGTCGTCGGACTCGGGGAGGTTTCCCATCCCGTCGACGAGGTAGATGGCCCGGGTGACCCCCGACCCGCGGAGCGAGGCCGACGAGGGCAGGCGGGCGAGGTACCGATTGTCGAAACGATCGTGGGCGAGGAGGAACTCCGCCAGACGCGATCGGTCGAGCACAAAGAGGGGCGGGCAGGTCTGGGGGTTACGCTGGGCCTTGCGGGCCGCGAAGAGGGGCTGATAGTGGGCCGCGGCGCAGAGCCCGAGGTGCGAGGGGCTCAGGCCCTTTGGGTGGGGCCAGTTGTCGAGGAGGAAGACCGGGTCGAAGACCCCCGCGGCCCCGGCGGCGAGGGCCACCGAGAGGGGGCCGCTCATGTCCGCCACCACCGCCACCTGGGCCGGAACGGTCGCAAACAACGACGCCAGGGCCTCGCCCACGTAGTAGGCCCAGTCCATCTCGGGCGTCGAGATGGGCCGGATCACCGCGTCGAGGCGCACCCGGGTCCGGAGCTGGTCGACCCCGAGGGGATGGGTGGGCACGGCCGTCGGCGACTGGAGCAGGGTCGGGACATGAAACGGGATCCAGCGGACCGGGGTCAGGTCGCGCTCCAGGGACGCGAGCGAGGCCGGGTCGAAGGGCTGATACGCGAGGCCCGTGTACACCAGGGTCTCGTCGACGGCCCCCACGTTCCACCCGTGGGCGCGTTGCAGGGCGAGGCTGTCGCGGACGGCAAACTCGTGGTCGTCGCGGGCCGCGAAGTACACCCCGGCTCCGCAGGCTCCCACCGCCAGGGCCGCGATGCCCGCCACGGACAGGGCCCCCATGGCCGCCCGGCGCGACATCTCCTTCTCCTGCTGCTGGAGGGCCTCGTTCCACCAGCGGGCCCCGACGATGCCGGGCTTGTCGACCCGGACATCCTGCCGAAACGCTGCGTCGTGCGGGCTCACGGCCTCACTCCTCCCAACGATCGGGCGAGGCCCGCCACCCGGGCCATGAAGTCGGGGGCGAACACCCCGTCTACCCGGATGCTGTAGCGGAAGTACGGGTCGGCCTCGACCCCGTGATAATCATGGTCGTTGAACCAATAGGCGGCGCCGTCCACGGGCACCTTTCTCCCGCCCTGCGTGGTGGGATCGTAGAGGTAGAGCCGCTTGCCCGGGACGGGGCACAGGGTGATGAAGTGATCGGGTTCCCGTTGGGCCCCGGGGTCGCCGTCGCGGTGCACCGTCCCGTGATCGTGGGCCCGCAGCCCCATCACGTTGCAGCGCCCGATCTCGGTGAAGGGCAGGGAGCGCACGAAGGCCACCGTCTGCGGCAGAAACGACTCGGCCAGCCGGGTAAACCGCTTGGCCTCCCCGCGGCTCTTGTCGCCCCACCATCGGTTGGGGATCAGCTCCAGGTACACCTTCCACGGGAAATACACCCGGTGACGGTACTCCAGCCACAGCATCTGCCGCCGTGACAGGGGCAGGTCGCGCTCCTCGCCCCAGCGGGCCTCCGGGCGCGGGGTCTCCAGGGCCTCTGCGGGGTCGTCGGCGAGGCTGCACAGCCGGGTGTACTGGTCGTCGTCGAGGCCCGCGATGACCTCGCCGTAGTCGACCAGGGCCGTGGGCTCCAGGCCCGGGGGCATGATCTCCATGCTGCGGTGCGAGCCCCCGGTGTACTCCGTGGGGAGCTCGGCCAGGGCCCGGCAGACCTCCTCGTGGACCGCGTCGAGGCCCGTCAGGTCGAGCAGGCCGTCGAGGGGCACGAAGGGCAGGCCGCACACCCCCCGGAGCCCCGGGGAGGAGGTGGCGTCGCTGGGAACCACTGGCTCGGACGCCGGACGCATACGACGGAGGATGCCACAACGGCCGATCGCTGCGATACCATGCCCGGCATGAACGTCTCGACCCCGTACGTTGCAGCGTTTGGTGTGGGCACGACGCTGTCGCTCCTGCTCGTGCACATGGCGGTGCGGCGGGTGGTGACGCCCACTCACTCGGTGCGGAGCGACCTGCGGGGGGCCAACCCGGCGTGGCGTCTGGCCCAGGTGGGGGAGGTGTTTGGGGTGATCGTCCTGGCCGCGGGGGTGGTGCGCAACTGCGTCCTCGGGCAATTGCGGCACGACCTGCTGTGGGTGGCGGCCTTCGGGGCCCTGGGCATGGTCCTGTGGGAGGGGGTGGCCCAACTCGGCAAGCGGCTGCTCTTCGGGACGGGTCTGCGCGGCGAGCTCGACCGGGACAACGCCGCGGCGGGCCTGGCCACGGCGGCCAACGCGGTGTCGATGGCCCTCCTCCTCCGCCCGGCCCTCGCGGGCAACGACCTCCGGAGCGTCGGGCTGGCCATGACCTTCTTCACCCTGGCCCTCTTCACCCACACGGCCTTTGTTGGGCTGTTTCGTGCGTTGACCACCTACGACGACGCCGAGCAGATCCGCGGGGAGAACTTCGCGGCGGCCCTGTCCTACGCGGGCATCTCCGTGAGCGTGGCCGTGATGGTGGCCCGCGGGGTGGAGGGAGATTTCGAGGGTTGGGCCCGGTCTCTGCGCGGCTTCGGGGGGGTGGTGGCGTGTACGTTGGGGCTGTACCCCGTGCGGCAGCTCGTGGTGGAGGGGCTGCTCCTCGGGGCCCGGCCCTCTCTGCGGGGCGGGGCCCTCGACAAGGCCATCGGCACCGACCGGGACGCCCCCATGGCCGCCCTGGAGGCTCTGACCTACCTCGCCGCGGCCCTGTCCATCACGTCCCTGGCCTGACCCGGGGTGATCCCGATTCGCCCTGCGCCCGAGCGTGAATCAGCCGTCGAGCGCGCCCGCAGCGACCGACCAGGACGTACTCCGGTACGTCGCGGGAGGGAGCGAGGACGAAAGCCGACGGATGATTTACGAACGGGCGCAGGGCGGAGCGGGATCAGTGGTGGTGGTCGTCGTCGGGGCCATGGGCGTGGCCGTGGGCCATCTCGTCCTCGGTGGCGGCCCGAATCGTACGCACCTGAACCTCGAAATGAAGGTTTTGTCCCGCCAGGGGGTGGTTGGCGTCGAGGGTCACCATGTCCCCCTCGACCTTGACGATGTGCAGGAGGATGGGCTCGCCCGCGGGGCCCATCCCGGCGAGCTGCATGCCCGCGGCGGGCTCGGCGTCGGGGGGGAGGCGGTTGCGGTGTACGGTCATCACCTGCTCGGCGTCCTTGGGGCCGTAGCCGTCCTCGGCCGAGACCGTGACCTTCACCGCGTCGCCCACGCCCTTGCCGAGCAGGGCCCGCTCCAACCCCGGAACAATCTGCCCGACCCCGTGCAGGTACGTCAGCGGGGCGTCGCCCTCGGAGGTGTCGATCACCTCGCCGTCGTCACCCCGGAGGGTGTAATCGATTTCCACTACGAATCCGTCGTCGATCTTCATGACTGCCGCGACCTTTCGCGGGCCGCGGGGCGTACCTTCGCCCTGAGGCTCCATGGCGGGCACCCTCGCACCCGCGGGGGCTCCCGTCGACCCCGGAAGCGCCCGGCGACAATCGTGCCAGAGAATTTGTCGGGCCGCGAGAGGTGTTCTCTAAAGGGGATTGAGGCGGCACGGAGGCATGTGTCGGCTCGCGGGGGCCGCGTGGATGGCCCGGTGCGTGCACCGTAGGGTGGCGTCGATGATGCGTCGAGCGCGGTGTTCAATGAGTCGGAGCGTTTCAATCAGGCCTCGCGGCCGTGGGGCTACCGCGGGATGGGCCGTGGTCGCGTGGACGGTGGGCATGCTGCTCGGACGGAGCAGCGCCGCCGGCCAGCGCCCTCCTCCGCGGACGGGTCGTCCCCCGGGGCATGGCGTGGGTGTCGCGGGGCCCACGACCCCTGCGGCCCCCCGGACACCCCCGGCTCCCCCCGCACCCCCGGGGACCTCCCACCGCTGCCCCGCCGACATGCAGCTCGCCGAAGGGGAGTACTGCACCAACGTCGACCAGCGTTGCCTGGAGTGGCTCGACCCCGACACCCAGATGCGCTGCGCCCGCTTCGCCCCCTCGCGCTGCACGGGCCGTCGGCGCCCCATGGCGGTCTGCGTCGACCGGTACGAGTACCCCAACCGCCCGGGCGTGTCGCCGCAGGTGATGGTCAACTGGTACGAGGCCCAACGGGCCTGCCAGGCCCAGGGCAAGCGGCTCTGCACCCAGTCGGAGTGGACCTTCGCCTGCGAGGGGCCCGAAATGCTGCCGTACCCCTACGGGCTGAGCCGCGACAGCACCGCGTGCCGCATCGACCGCCAGAGCATGCGGCCCGACCGCGCACGGCTGGGCAACCCCAGCACCTCCGCGGAGGAGAGCGCGCGGCTGTACGAGGCCGTTCCGAGCGGGGCCATGGCCCGGTGCGTGAGTTGGGCCGGGGTGCACGACATGACGGGCAACGTCGACGAGTGGACCGTCAACGAGGCCGGCATGCCCTACGGCTCGGCCCTCAAGGGCGGCTGGTGGGGCCACATCCGGGCCCGGTGCCGCCCGAGCACCACCTCGCACAACGAGGGGTTCGTGTACTACCAGATCGGATTCCGCTGCTGCGCCGACCCGCGCTGACTTGCCCCGACCTACACGGCGGCATGGATATCCTCTGGTGATCGGCCGCGGGTTGGAGTACCAGAACGGGCGCTGCGCGGCGTCTCCCACCTCTCCGTGGGCGACGGCTGGGCCTCGGTGGCCCACGAGCTCCCGCCGCGTCGTCCCCCCTGCCGGACCCCTCGCCATGAACCGTCGCGCCCACCTCGCCATCGCCGCCGTGCTCTCTGCCCTGCCTTCTGCAGCGGCAGCCCAGCAGCGCCCGCACCTGTCCAACCTGGCCTTCCGCGCCGACCTGAGCGGCGGCACGACGCTGCACGATTACAGCGAGCCGGACGTAGGCCTGCACACCCCCCTGGTGATGGGGCACCTGCGCCTCGCGTACCACCTCACCGACGCCCTGTCGTTTCAGGCCGGAGGCGGTTGGGGGCGGGTCTTTCGGGCGCGTGAAAACGGCGGGCAGCTCTCGTACTTCGACGCGGTGGCGGGCTTCCGCCTCGGGCCCGTGACGGGCAACTTCCACCCCTGGATCGACGTCAACGGCGGGGCCTACCTCACCGACAACCTCGTGCACCCCGGGATCGACGGGGCCATCGGGTTGGAGTACCTCCTCTCCGAGTCGCTCTCCATCGGGCCCTTCGCCCGCTTCGGGTACGTCTTCAACGGCTACAGCGAGCCGGCCCTCATCACCCCCGGCACCCCCCTCGGGAGCCGCACGATCGACCGGGCCAACGAGCGCGACATCTCGTTCTGGCAGGCGGGGGTCTCGGTCAGCATCCGGGTGCCCGACCGCCCCCTGGCCGCTCCGCCGCCTCCGCCGCCGGCCGACACCGACGGCGACGGGGTCAACGACCCCGACGACCAGTGCGTGAGCGAGCCCGCGGGCGATCACCCCGACCCCAACCGCCGGGGCTGCCCTGCCCCCGACACCGACAGCGACGGGGTGTTCGACCCCGACGACCAGTGCGTCAGCGAGCCCATGGGCGAGCACCCCGACCCGGCCCGTCCCGGCTGCCCCCTGCCCGACGAAGACGGCGACGGCGTATACGGCAGCGACGACCAGTGCCCGGCCGAGCCCGCGGGTCCCCACCCCAACCCCGAGCGCCCTGGCTGCCCCGACGGCGACGAAGACCACGACGGGGTCTACGACCACGCCGACCAGTGCCGGACCGAGCCCGCAGGCCTGCACCCCGACGCGGCCCGCCCCGGCTGCCCCCTGCCCGACCGCGACGGCGACAACGTCCCCGACGTCACCGACGCGTGCCCCGATCGCCCGGGGGCCCCGAGCACCAACCCCGCCCGCAACGGATGCCCGGGCCTCGTGCTCGTGCAGGACGGCCAGGTGCGGATCAACCGCCCGGTGTTCTTCGCCAACAACAGCGACCGGATTCTGGGCAACAGCAACGCGGTCCTCCAGGCCGTGGCCGAGGCCCTGCGGGCCATCCCCGAGATTCGTCGGGTGAGCGTTCAGGGCCACACCGACGACGTGGGCGACGACGCGGCCAACCTCGAGCTGTCCAACCGCCGGGCCGCCAGCGTCGTGCAGTGGCTCACCACCCGCGGGGGCATCGACGCCGGGCGCTTCACCTCCGAAGGCTTCGGCGAGACCCGCCCCCTGGTCGAAGGCACCTCCCGCGCCGCGCGGGCGCAAAACCGCCGGGTGGAGTTCCGCATCACGGACTTCGGCGCAGCCCACGCGGCCGAGGCCCCCGCCGCCGCGCCCGCCGCGCCCGCCGCGCCTCCGGCGACCGAAGCCCCCGCGACTCCCTGAGTCCAGCCTACGCCGTGCGGGGGGAGGACGCTCTCCCCGCCCCCGCCCGCGTGTACGCGCTTCCAGTGGGTCTCAGCGAGACCCGCACGCGATGGCGCACGCGCTCCCGCATCCTCCGCACGCGCACCGGACCAGGGCGGCCACGGTGGGACGGGTGCTGCACGCGGGGGTGAGGGCGCCCATGAGGCACTGGACACAGCCCGAGTCGCCGAGGCACGCCTGCACCTCGTCGACGCAGAGCTCGAACGCGCAGGACTGACAATCCGGGCCGATGAAGGGGTTGTTGATCCCCGAGTCCTGGACGGGCGGCGCCGAGCACATGTTGGTGGTCCACGCCCAGCGGTCGCCGCCGCAGCTCCCCCCCACCGGGCCCCCCGACTGGCCCGTCCAGCACCGCCCCGCGCACCAGCCGCACGACGACCGCCCGGTGCACTCCCCGCAGCTCTGGGCCGTGGCGCACGGGTCGCCCGTGTTGACATCCCGAGGAGGCGTGATCCCCGCGTCGGTCGCCCCGCCCACCACGCAGGCGCTGTACGCGTTGAAATGCGCGTCGCAGCCCACAAACGGGAAGCCCATGACCATGCAGCTCGGCGTGGCCGAGGAGGCGCACGACAGCAGGGCCCCCACCGCAGACTGACACCGGGATGGCCCCGCCCGCAGGCCCTCGCATCCCATCACGCAGGCGTCGATGTGCTGCGATGTGCAGCCCGCCGCGCCCGCCAGTCGGCCGCAGATCGCCGCGCAGCCCGTCGCCGTGGCCCCGCTGTCGGTGCCCCCGCCGCCACCGCCCGCGTCGGCGCCCCCGCCGCCACCGCCCCCGCTGCCCCGTGCGGTGCATCCGAGCGCAAGCGCGAGAACAAGCCCAGGGAACCAATGCATTGTCATCATCACCGCTCCGCGCAAAATTGTATGGGCGGGGACGATAGTCTGTTCTCGGGGCGATGTCCCACAGCCCCCCGGACGATCGCGGGGACTTCACGCAGCCGCTCCAGGAGGAAGCGCACCAGCGGGCCGAAGCGAGGCCCCCCTGCCCCGAAGTGCCCGAGCTCGGTCGGCAGCCAGGTCACCGCGACCCCGGCCGCACGGAGCTGCTCCACATACGCCTGGGTGGGCGCAAACAACCCGAATTCATCCCGCCGCCCCGCCGTCACGACCAGGGCCCCGGACAGGCTCCGGGCCCTCCCCAGGCCCGCCTCGGTGCGCAGGTCGGCCGCGGGCGAACGACGCCTCCATCGCGTGAAGACATCTGGTCGCAGGGCCCCCGAGGCGAGGTCGATGGGCCAGCGAAACCCCAGAGGCTCGGCAGGGTCGGGCGACCACGCAGCCCCGTAGCTCACAAACTGCCCGCGGCCCCCGAGGGCCGCCTCGGCCCGGATCCACGCGAGCCATCCGGACCGAACCTGTCCCCCGTCGAGCATCCACACGTCGAGGTCGAGGGCGTCGGGAGAGCTCGATCCCGCGGCCACGAAGAGGTCGGGGTGACGGGTGGCGAGGGCGAGGGCGTTCCAGCCGCCGGTGGAGTGCCCGAGGGTGGCCCGTCGGGCGACGGTGCGATACCGGGCGTCGAGGGCCCGGAGCAGGCGGTCGGAGACGTACCGATCCCAGTCGCCGAAGCGTTCCGAGGTCTCGAGGTAGCTCGTTCCCTCTGCGGTGCGGGTCCCGACGCCCACCACCAGGGCCTCGACCCCGGTCTCGACCCCGATGCGGTCGAAGAGGCCGCGCTCCCGCCACGCGTCGCCCCGGGCGTGCCATCCCGAAAATCCCGGAAACGCCAGCACCACGGGGTACCTCCGCGCGGGTTCGTGCGCGTAGGAGGGGGGCAGATGAACACACACCCTTCGTGTGCCCGGGTCGTCACGCCGTCGGGTCTCGGGGGCGTCCAGCACCAGGAGCTCATCGTGCTCGCCCGTGCAGTCTTCGGTCTCGGCGTAGGGCCTTCCCTCCAGGGTCACCGTGGGCACGGCCCCCGCGGCCGCGATCTGCACCCGGGCCCGGGCCACCCCGGGCTGCGCCCCGAACAGGGCCTCGAGCCCGAGCCCGGCCGTGTCGAACACCAGCTCGGCCACCGCGGGACGGGACGCGACCCACACCTCCACCGCGATCGTCCCGTCCACCACCGGCACCTCGCGCACGGCCTGAACCCGCCCGAGGTTGTCGGTCCATCGCGCAAAATCCCGAGGCATGCCCGCGGCCATCTCGGCGGGCGAATACACCTGCACCACGGCCGTTCCGCGCCGCGGCATCGACGCCGGAACCCGCCCCCGCACCCGCACCCACTGCCCCCCCGCGGCCTCGCCGGGCGCGACCCGCACCATCCGCCACACCCGTCCGCCGCCGCACCCGAGGAGCCCCACGAGCAGGGCCGCTCCCCAACCTCTGCCGGTCATGACTCCCCTCCGCACCGCGCCTGCCACCATCGTGCGACAGCGTCGACGAAGGCCTCCTCGGCCCCCGGGGCGTCGTCGAGGCCCGGGTACGCGTTGACCTCCAGGAGCGCATCCCCCGCGGCCGTACGCTGGTAGTCGAAGCCCGCGACCTCCAGGCCCAGGCCCGCGGCGGTGCCCCGAGCCCGTGCGACCAGGGCCGGGTCGGGGATGACCGGGGTGACGGTGGCACGGACGTTCTTGCGCCAGTCGTCGCTGTCGTACCGGAGCTGCCAGACCTTGTCGCCCACCAGCAAGACCCTCTCGCTCGTGCCTTCGAGGAAGGGTTCGACGAGGGAGGGAACCCCGGGGGCGAGGGGCCCTGTCACGCGGGATTTCCCTTCGCCGCAGTGAAGGTCGCCCTGCTTGACGACCCGCGTGCCTTCGGCCTCGGCCTCGGTCCCTGCCGGGAGGTAGCCGCGGGGCACGGGGAGCCCGCCCGGGTCGGCCCGCAGACACAGGACGAGCGAGGTGATCTTGTCGTCGTGGCAGAGGGTCGCCCGCACGTCTGGGAAGGTGGGGACGTCGCTCAAGGCCAGGGCCCGCCGCAGCCCGTCGGCTCCGGGCCAGTACCCGTAGAAGACCACCCCGTCGGGCTGCAGCCAGCGGCCCGCTACTCGCCAGCTCTCGACATAGAGGCGGCCGTCGAGGGCGTAGGCCGCGGGCAGGGCGGGGTAGGCCACCACCCGGGCCTCGAGGCGGGCGCGCAGGGCCTCCTCCAGCGGGTCGTCGAGGCCGACGGTGACGAGCAGCGGCTTCACGGGGACGGGGCGGAGGGTGTCACACCGCGAGGTCGAGGGGGAGGTCGGAGAGGTCGCGGAGGACCACTGCTACGCGGCCACCGCGGCGAACGAAGCGTATAGATCGCCCGGCAGCGCATGATGGAGCTGCCACGTGATCGCCATCGGCTGCTCGGACGTATGGGATACGTACGTCGCCGGGCCGAGAAAGTAGAAGGCCCGCTCGTCTTGCCGCAGCCGCGCGAAGAGCGCCATATGGGTCCCGAGCGAAGCGTGGCGCTGGTAGCGCTGGCCCGTGTCGCTATCCGCTCGGGTCGCCGACTGGCTCTCCCAGTGGATGCGCGTGGAGCTGATCGCGTAGTCCCGGTATCGGGTGGTCGGGGAGAACTTTCCGCTCGTCTTGTCGAGGGTGAAGGCGAGCAGATCGGTGCGCGCGGCCTTCGCCCAATATACCCCCGTCTGCCATTGGGCGACCCGAACGCCCTCCCCCAGCCCGTACGCCGCGAGGATCTCCAGCCGCGTGTACCGCCCGTGGACCTCCAACGGCACATCGGGTTGTCCCTCCAGGGCCAGGGTCAGGTGCGTGATGCGGGTCGAGAGCACGTCGAGCAAAGCCCGCAACTCCACGATCACCTGCGGGTGGGCCCACAGCAGGGCGCAGCCCTCGGCCAGGGTGGTCGTCTTCTCGGCCACCGAACCGACCATCGAGACCACCAACATCCGCAGGAGGCGGCGCGACCGCTCGGACATCGCCGGCAGGTCGGGAGGCAGCGGCTCTCGCAGAAGGGACTGGTAGGTGTTGATGCGGAGCGCGTCGTCGAGGTGCCCCAGGCGCCCGCATGCGCGACGGAGCACGACCTCGTGCGGCCCGGACGCGTGCACCGCGAGCCCTGCGGCGGCGCAGAGGTCCGACCAGCTCCGACCCCCTGCGTAGATCTCATCGAGGTCGAGGCCGGTCGCGTCGAGATAACGCTGCAAGGGATAGTGGGAGTCGCCCTGTGCGAGGTCGCGTAACGCCTCGACCCGTGCGTCCCATCGGGTCGCGACGGCAGTCCGAAGGTTTTGCAGCACGATGTCGCGGGCGACCGGGTCGAGCTGCAGATGGCAGCCCGCGGGGAGGAAGGGGAACCCCATCTCGATCTGCTCGATCAGGTCGCGGCGCCCGCCGCCGAGGAGGGCCCGATACCGGCGGTCGAGGCGAAACTCCTTGCGATGATGGCCCACGAAATCGAGCACCGTGCACACAGTCTTGCCCGCGATACGCCGCAGTCCGCGCCCCAACTGTTGCAGAAACAACGTCGGACTGTCCGTCGGACGGAGCAGGAGGAGCGTATCCACCGTCGGCACATCCACCCCCTCATTGAAGAGGTCGACGGAGAACACCACGTTGACCCGCCTCGCCGCGAGGTCGCGCAGAGCCTCACGGCGTTCGGTGTCGGGCGTGTCCGACCAGACGGCCGTCGCCGCGACCCCTGCGGCCCGAAACACCCGGGCCATAAAGCGCGCATGGTCGACGCTCACGCAGAAGCCCAGGGCGCGCATCTGCCCCACATCGTCAATGCGCTGTACGATTTCCTTCAGGACGAAACGCGCCCACACGTCGTTGCCCGTGTAGAGCTTCGAGAGGCCCTCGGCGTCGTAGCCACGACCGCGGCGCCAGGCGATGTCGCGGAGGTCAAGCCCGTCGTGGACGCCGAAGTAGACGAACGGGCAGAGCCGGTGCTGGTCGATGGCGTCCCAGAGGCGAAGCTCGGCGGCGATGCGGCCCTCAAACCACAGCAGGACATCGAGGCCGTCGGTACGCTCGGGCGTCGCGGTGAGCCCGAGGAGCTCGACGGGGCGGAGGTGCTCCAGGAGGGCCCGATACGAGTGGGCCGCGGCGTGGTGAAACTCGTCGACCACCACCACATCAAAGTGGGCCGGGTCGAGGAGGGCGAGGCGCGCAGCGTGGAGGCTCTGGATCGAGGCGAACACGTGCTCGAAGCGCTTGGGGCGATGGTCGTTGACCCAGAGTTCGCCGAAGGCCGGGTCGCGCAGGGCGTACCGAAAGGTGTCGAGGCTTTGGGTGAGGATCTCCTCGCGGTGCGCGACGAAGAGAAGCCGTGCGCGGGGGAGCGTGTCGCGGAGACGCACATAGTCGAGGGCCGCCATGACGGTCTTGCCCGTTCCCGTCGCAGACACCAGCAGGTTGCGGTGATGCCCGAGTGCACGGGACAGGGCGATCTGTTCGAGCAGCCGCTCCTGGAAGGGCTCGGGGCGTAGCTCGATGGGGCTGAGCCTGAGCGTCGTCGCCTCGGAGCGCTGGGCTCCCTCCCGGGCCTCAAACTCCTCGCGCTTGTAGGGGACGAAATCGTGGTGGTGCCAGTAGCTCTCAAAGACCGCCTCCACGCGGTCGACGACGTGCCGGTTGCGGGCGGCGGAGACCCGGACGTTCCACTCCAGGCCGCTCACCTGCGCGCTGTGGGTGAGGTTGGACGAGCCGATGTATGCCGTCGAGAAGCCCGAGCGTCGCTGAAAAAGCCACGCCTTCGCGTGCAGCCGCGTGCCGCTGTGGTCGTACGAGATGCGCACCTCGGCGCCCAGGGCGCGGAGCTGGTCGAGAGCCCTGGCCTCCGTCGACCCCGTGTAGGTCGTGGTCAGCACCCGCAGGGTACGTCCCGCCTCACAGTGGAGCCGCAAGGCCTCCACCATCGGCTGGATCCCGCTCCGGCGGACGAAGGCCATCACCACATCGATCCGGTCTGCGGAGGCGATCTCGGCCACGAGCTGACTGCCGACCCGCGGCTCACCGCGGGCATTGGTGAGCAGGGTGGTGTCGAGCAGGGGGATGAGCGGGGCGGCGATCGTAGAAGGGGTCCCATCGGGACGACGAGCCAGGATCGCGTGGAGCACCTCCGCAGGCGCCCCAGGCTGCGCCGCGAGGATGTCTGCGGCGTCGTCGTGGGGCGGGGCCCAGGTGGCGATCACCGCGAGCAGGCGTTGCGCGAGGACGATCCCCTCCGCGACCCGATCGTGCTCGGGCCGCGTTGCCACCGCGCGTTCGATCACCCGCGCGAGGTGCAGGGCGAGCCGGTCGGGCGCCTCGGCGCTCTCCAGGGCCCCGCGGCGCACGTCGAAGCGCGACGACAACGCCCCCAGATCGCGCTCCAGGGCCTCCGTGATCAAGACCTCGTAGAGACCGACCTCGTCCTTGCTCACGGCAGAAGTGTGCCCGAAGCGAGCTTTCTCCGCGTCGACAATCCGTCACCCGTCTGCATCCGTGGACGAGGGACCAGCCCGCCCCCGCGCCAACTCCCCCCGCGCTCCCGCCTCAGTCCGGGTCGCCCTCGGGCACGGCCACCCCGCGCAGCGGCCCCGCGGGCTCCAGCAGCCACACGTTGCCCCTGCGCCGCAGAGCCCCCGTCACCTCCACAAACTGGCACTGCTTGTGGGCCTCCACCGCGACCGCGTAGTCGCCCGTCCCCAGGTCCATCTGAACGAACCGCAGGCGTTCGTCGACTTCGGCCTGAAGCACCACCCGACCGCCCTGGACGGGATCGCCGCTGGCCAGCTTGACCACCGGGCCGCTCACCACCACGTCGGTCTCGGCCACCTTTCCCCGCAGGCCTCGGGCAGCCTCCCGCAGCAACGGCAGGTGGGTCCGGGCGACCACACCGCGACGAGGAGTCTCCACGGCCACCGGCCGACGCGCCGCGAATCCCACGCTGGCTTCGATGCGCTCGACCTGCGAGGCGTCGAGCATCAGCGCGAGGGCCTCGCAGAGGTTGGCCGACACGCCCTGGGTCGCTCGACTCACAAACGGATCGAGGCTGTCGGTCAGTTCGCTCTCACGCAGGGCGGCCTCTACGCCGGCCATCCCCTCGGCCAGGCGGCGCGTGACCCGACGAGCGTACTCCGGCTCGGGGGCGCTCTCGTCCAACGGCTCGTCCTGCAATTGGGGCGGTACGGGCACCTCGATGCACAAGACAAAGCTGCCCTGCTCCACCCGCACCAACTTCGCTTCCCCAAGGAAGCTCATGGCCGACGCGTGCCTCCGTCCGAGATAGGCGGCACGGGCGCCGAGGGCGCTGCTGGCCGCCGCCAGGAGGAGATCGCGGGCGCCTCGTATCGTATCGACGCAAGCCGCGACGCTCAACCGCCCCGCCTCGGTGCTGGCGCCAATCAGCGCCAGGCGCACCACATCGAGACTGACGCTGCGCACGTCGAGGAGCACCGCCTGCGGAGCACGCCCCTCCATCTCGGCCACGTCGGCGATCAGCACCGCCGCCGACCCAGCATAGTCGCGGGCCTGACCGAGCAACGGCACGTCGAGCGTGATTTGTTGTCCGTCTACCTCGCGGGTCATCTGGGCCCAGCGCGCGTTATTCCCGGTGCGCCGCCACCCTACGCTGCGCAGCCAACCGAGGAGCTCGCCCGGGGTAGGGGTGACGGTCATCCAGTCGGGTTTCATGGCATCTCTCCCGCTGCGACGCGGGCCATGATGCCTCGCAATGCCTCACGGGTAAACAGCGCCGTGCGGGGCACGCGCACACGCACCGTGGCAGCATTGCTACGGGCGACGAGCCACGGGCTGCGGGCGTCGAAGGACGGGCTGCGAAGCCGCAAGGGCGCAAGGGTCGCAAGGGTCAGAGGGTTTTGTATGTGGACCCGCGGAGAGACCCCCCTCTCCTCAGCGCATCAACCTTCGCCTGCCCAACACCATCCATCCCGTTCGGGCCCTTGCGCCCCGCTGCGCCCTGGCGGTTTCTGCTCTCTCGTACGGGCACGCTGCGGGGAGCGTGGTCAACCGTGCCCACCGCCGGCTTCGCCTCGCGGTACGGACGGAACCAATCCGCGCGCCCCCGCAGTAGCCCGGGGCTCCCAACCGCACGCATACTGCCGCCGTGAAACAACGCCTCGCCCTGCTGACCGCCCTGGCCCTGGGCTGCGGCGCCACCGTGGATGGCTCCCGAAACACCGACGCGGGAACCACTCCCCAAGACGCCTCCGCTCTCCCCCAAGACTCCCCCGCTCTCCCCCAGGACGCCCCCTCTCCCCCCCGCGACGCCTCGCCCCCGGGCTGCCGATGGACCCCCACCGGCCCCCTCCGGGTGCTGCGCAGCGGCGGCGGAGCCGTCCTGCTCGCCGAGGCCATCGCGACCGATTCGGGAGCCGCGGTCACCGTGCTCGACGGCGACGCCCTGCGCCTCCTGCGGGTCGGCTCCGACGGCGCCCCCGACCCCGCCCAACCCACCCCCATCCCCCTCACCACAGGGCCCTCCCCCGCCGTCGTCAACCATCTGTCCATGGCCTGGATCGCCGCCCCCCCGCGGGTCGAGGTTCTCTGGGAAGACCCCACCGCCCAGGCCTTCTGCGTGTGGTCGCAGGTCGACGCCGCCGGGGCGCGGACCCGGGCCGTGATGCTCGACCCCATGGGGATCGGCTTCTCGCTCACAGGATGCCGCGACCTCGCCGTGATCGACGGCGCCCGCAGCTTCGTGTCGGAGCAGGTTCGGGCTACGTGGGGGCACACCCTCCTGGCGCTCGACGACACGGGGCGGGCCACCCAGCGGGCGGTTCTGCCCATGACGGCGGGGCCCCCGAGCGCGCCCCTACGACGCGTCGCCCTGCCCGACGGAGGGGCCCTGCTCTGGTGGACCCAGGTCTCCTCGCCGCGGGCCCTCCTCGCCCAACGGGTGGGGCCCGCGGGCGATGCCCTGGACGTTGCCCACACGGTGCGTGCAGCGATGGGAGAGACCGACGACGCGCAGGTGGTGGTGACCGACGAGGGCCCGATGGCCCTGTGGACCGAGATCAGCCCCCCGTCCATGCTGCCCACCCGGTGGGCCCAACCCCTGACGGCGATGGGGGCCCCGCAAGGCCCGCCCATCCCCTGGAGCGCCCTCGGGACCCCCGTGGCCACCGCCCACGCCACCGCTCGCGGACCTGAGGTCGTGACCGCGACGGTGGTGGGGTCGGGGGTTCTGCGGGTGGTGATTCAGGGATGGGATGCGCGGGGAGTGGCGCGGGGAGAGGCAGGACAGCTCTCCCAGGAGACGACCCCGCTGCCCATCCATCGGGTGCGGGTCGTGGCCACCCCCGCCGGAGCCCTGGTCTTCGTCGACGGGCGCCTGTCCTCGGGGGAGGGCGGGGTGGTGGCGGTTCCGATCGCGTGCCGGTGAGGGCAGAGGCTCA
The DNA here is from genome assembly GCA_964447205.1 of uncultured Myxococcaceae bacterium. Classification (GTDB taxonomy): domain Bacteria; phylum Myxococcota_A; class Polyangia; order Polyangiales; genus JAEUKH01. Next base: position 40,971 of record CAYUSB010000046.1, on the reverse strand, counting down.
GCCCTGGGGCGAACCCCAGCCCTGTCCGCCCCCTCCGCCCGGAGGTCCCCAGCCCTGCTGCGGCGGCTGCGCATATCCCTGCGGCTGCGGCTGCGGCTGGCCCCACCCCTGCTGCGGCTGCTGCGGCTGCGGATACCCGCCCTGCGCCTGCGCCTGCGGCTGCGCAAAGCCCTGCTGCGGCTGCTGAGCAAAACCCTGCGGCTGCGGCAGCGGCTGACCCCAACCCTGCTGCGACTGCTGCGGCTGCTGACCCCAACCCTGCTGCGGCTGCTGCGGATACCCACCCTGCGGCTGCGGTTGACCCCAGCCCTGCTGCGGCTGCTGCGGATACCCGCCCTGCTGCGGCTGCTGCGGATACCCGCCCTGCTGTGACTGCTGCGCATACCCGCCCTGGGTGCGCTGCGCGGCGCGCTCGGCGTTCTTGGCCTTGCCGCGGGCCGAGGCGATACGACCGACCCCGAAGGCGATGCCGCCCGCCACCGCGAGCAACACGACCCCCATCACCGGGCGGTACACCAGCCAGGCGATGGCCACCGTCAGGAGCGACAAGGGCGAGGCCACCACGAAGGCGAAGAAGGCCGCCCCCGCCCCCACCAACGACCCCATAAACGGCAGCACGTCGGCCACCACCACCAGCGGCCGCACGAGGAGCGACAGCCCCACGAACATCATCAGCCAGCCCCCGAAGCGCAGGAGCCAGGTGATCGCCTCGTTGCCCGACTCCAACGTGGCGAACATCCGGTCGGCCGTCACGACGCCCATTTCCAGGTTGGGTTCGAGGGTGCGGCCCGTGGTCGCCTGCCAGGTGGCGAAGGTGTTGCCGCGTTGGGCCGCGAGCACCGACACGGGCGCCGAGGGAGCCACCTCCCAGCGGACCCGCAGGTCACCGACCCGGGGCGTCCCGGGGTTGAAGCCGACGTAGAGCCACTGGCCCTGCTGCGACACGGGGCGCTGCCACCGGGTGATCGACGGCACCTGAGCGGGCGCCACGGGCAGGGGCTGCCAGCCCGTGATGTCGCGCACGAGGGCGGGGGTCAGGGTGCGGGCCCCGACCTGGACCGCGGCGGCGTCGAAGTTCGCCGACTCCACCGGCATCGGGGGGTTGTAGTGCCCCACCCGATGCTGAAACCGCTCCGAGTCGATGGACGTGGGCGACCAGTCGGCGCGGTAGGTGTAGGTCGTGCGGCGGGTCTGGCTGCCGCCCGTGTTGCTCCGCGTCGTGGTGCGGCTCTCCTCGCGCCACTGGAACATCTCCGCCACGCGGCGCACCCGCAGGGCTCCGGGGGCGGTGGGGCCAAACTCCGTGTCGCCGACGGGGCTTTGGGTGACGGCCGTTCCAGTCAGGTGCACGAGGCGCCCTTCCTGGCTCGGGTCGACGGTGGCGGCCTGGGCCTCGACCACGGCCCCGCGCCCGGCCTCCAGGTCTTGCGCGCGACGCACGGCGCGCCCCTCGCCCCAGAAGAGCAGGGGGAAGGCGAGGACGAACAAGAAGAGGCCGACGAGCACCCCCTTGATCGAGTCGAAGAGCCTTCCGCCCCAGCTCACATGCTCGACATGTGTAAAGGAATCCATCGGGGGTCACGATCTCCCGGGTGCAACACGACGCCCAACGCGCCCCGTGACCCGACTGGGGCGGGACGGTACCCGCCCGGCGTACAGACTTCACCTTCCCGACAGTCCGCGGCTCAGCCTCGCGGGGCGAAGGGCCCGAGGTCGCGGTCGCACCGCCCGGTGGCCACCAGATCGGCCACGAGCCTGCCCGTCTCGGGCCCCAAGAGAACCCCGTTACGATGGTGCCCCGTGGCCACGAAGAGCCCCGGCTCCACGGCCCCCAGCATCGGCCGGTCGTCCGCGGCCGCCGGGCGAAACCCCGCCCACGTCGCCGTCACCGCCGCCCCCCCCAACCCCGGAACCAACCCCAACCCCATCCCCAACACCGCGTAGAGCCCCCCCGCAGTGACCTCCTTGACGTGCCCGGCCTCCTCCATGGTCGACCCCAGGATGGTCCGCCCGTCAGGCCGCGCGAGAACATACCCGCGATCGCCAAAGACAACCCGCTTGACGATGGGAGGCCGGGTCTCCACCTGCACGATCTGCCCCCGGACGGGGCGCACCCGGCGCAGCTCCGCGGGCAGTCCCTCGATGAGGCTCGACCACGACCCGGCGGCTACCACCACGGCCCCAGCATCGAGCACCCCGTCCTGCAGGGTCACGCCCAACACCCGCCCGGTCGAGGTCCCCCCCGCCCGGGCGATGCCCCGCACGATGACGCCCCCGCGGAAGACCACCCCCCGAGCCGCGCAGGCCTGCTGCAAGGCCCGGAGCAGGGCGGGCGGGTCGACCTGGGCCTCGTCAGGGAAGAACACCCCGGCGCAGAGATCGGGGGCGAGGGCGGGTTCGTACCGGCGGACCGCGTCGCCGTCGAGGAAGGACACCGCCGCCCCGTGTTCGGCCTGCCAGGCGTATTGGGCCCGGAGGTCGGTGTCGGGGCGGGCCGTGACCTTCATGGCCCCGCACGGTCGGTAGCCCGAGCCGAAGCCCACGAGGCCCGAGAGGCGCGCGTCGAGGGCCGCGTGGCGGGACCGGCTGGCCAGCATGAGGTCGAAGCGGGCGGGGTCGGTGGGTCCGTGGCACTCGATCTGGGCCCCGAGGATGCCCGCCGCGGCGCTCGACGCCTCGGCCCCGGGGATGGAACGCTCCAGCACCGTGACCCGGACCCCGTGGCGGTCGGCGAGCTCGAAGGCCACGCAGCAGCCGATGATGCCGCCGCCGATGATGACTACGTCGTGCATGACCAGGTGTACTCCTCCCCGAGGCCCTAGCATGGCCCGACAGAGCGCGTCTTGCGCATGGGCAAGGCCCCGGCTCGGGTACACTCCCGGGCGCCCGTGCGTACCCGCGCCGCCACCCTGCTCTTCGCCGCCTCGGCGGTGCTCCTCGTGCTCAACGTCACGGTGTGGCTCGTGGGAGCCGCGCCGCGGGAGGTTCTGGCTCGGGCGCTCGCGGGCACGTTGGGGTCGGGGTATGGGATGGGGCAGGTGCTCTCCAAGGCCACCCCGTTGATCTTCGCCGGGGCCTCGGTGGGGTTTGCCCTGCGGGCGAGGATGTTCAACATCGGGGCCGAGGGGCAGTGCCTCGCGGGCATCCTGGCGGCGGCCGTGGCGGGGGCGGCCCTGCCCGTGGGAACTCCCGCAGTGCTGGCGGTTCCGGTGTGTCTTCTGGCGGCTGCCGCGGGGGGTGGGGCCCTCGGGGCCCTGGCAGGCTGGCTCCGGGGGCGCTTCGGCACCCACGAGGTGCTCTCCACCCTGATGCTCAACGGCTTGACGGCCGTCCTCACCACCTGGCTCTACGCGGGACCGCTCCGTCTCGGGGCCCAGGTGCACTCACGGCCCATCGCGCCGGCGGGACGGCTGCCCTTTCTGGGCGCGTTCCTGGGGGTGTTTCGTGGCAGCGGGGTCAACCTGGCCCTGCTCCTGGCGGTGCTCGCGGCCGTCCTGGCCGAGGTGTACCTGCGTCGGTCTCGCGGGGGACTGGCCGTGCGGGCCGTAGGCAGCAGCCCCGGGGCGGCCGAGGCCCTGGGCGTAGACGTAGCCCGAGCCCAACTCCGCGCGATGACCTGGGCGGGCGCCCTGGCAGGCCTCGCCGCCTCGCATTTTGTGATGGGGGTGAAGGGCTACGGCGAGCAGGGGCTCGGGGTCGGGGTCGGCTTCGTTGGCATCGCCGTGGCCATGATGGGCACACGCGGCCCCCTCTCCCTCGTCCTCAGCGCCTGCCTCTTCGGGGCCCTGGCCCAGGGGGCCCTGGCCGTCAACGCGATGGTTCCGCCCGATGTGGTGACCCTGGCCCAGGCGGCTACGATGGTCGCCGCGGCGGCCGTGGGAGCAGCCTCCCTGCGCGCCCGGAGCCTCGCATGAACGCCCTCCTCGTCCTGCTGGCCCAGACCATCACCGGGTCGGTTCCGCTGGTGTTTGCGGCCCTCGCGGGGGTGGTGAGCGAGCGCAGCGGGGTGGCCACCATCGCCCTGGAGGGCTACCTCCTCGGGGGGGCCTTCGCCGCCGTGGTGGCCGCCCTCCTCACCGGGTCGACCCTCCTCGGCCTCCTCGCCGCGGCTGCCCTCGGGGCCGCCCTCGGGGCCCTCTTCGCGGGGTGCGCCGTAGGCCTTCGGGCCCAGTCCATCGTCACCGGGGTGGCCCTCAACCTCTTCGTGGCCGCGGGAACCCGGGTGGCCCTCAAGGTCCTGTACGACTCCGCCTCCAACTCCCCCGCCCTGCCCGTGGCCACCCAACGCGGAACCTCCGCTGGACTCCTCGCCCTGCGCGACGCCCTCACCCAGCCCGTGGTGTGGCTCTGCCCTCTGGCCGTGTGGGCCGTACATCGCCTCTTCGCCGAGACCGTGTTCGGGCTCCGTATTACGGCCGTGGGCGAGCATCCCACCGCGGCCTCGACGGTGGGGGTCTCCGTGCCCCGGGTGCGCTTCGCGGCCCTGAGCCTGGGCGGGCTCCTCGGGGCCCTCGGGGGAGCCCAACTCGGCCTGCACCAGGGTCAGTTTCTCGCGTACATGAGCGGGGGCCGGGGGTTTCTCGCCCTGGCCGCGGTGATCCTGGGGCGCTGGCAGCCGCGCCGGGCCGCTCTGTGGGCCCTCGGGCTCGGGACCCTCGGGGCGGTGGAGGCGTCGTTGGAGGGGGTGGTTCCGGTGCCGAGCGCGGTGCTGCAGGCGATGCCCTTCGCCCTGACCCTCTTGGCCGTCTCGGGTCGCCTCGGGCGGGCCCGCTCCCCCGCAGCCCTGGGGTAGGCCCCATCGAGCCCCGCGGGGGAAGTATCGAGCATGATACTTCTGGCAGAAAAAGTATCGTGTGAGATACTTCCTGGTGATGCGAACGCCAGTGGTTGAAGGGGTGCGACGAGCCCGCAAGGCCGCGGGGATGACTCAGGGCCAGCTCGCGGCCCGGGCCGGGCTGAGTCGGCTCACGGTTCATCGGGTCGAGCAGGGGGCGATCGATCCGAAGCTGTCGACCCTCCTGGAGATGGTGCGGGCGTTGGGGATGGAGCTTCTGCTCGTGCCCACTGCCCTGCGGCCCGAGCTGGAGGCCTTCGTCCGCGCGGGGGGGCGGCTTTTGGGGCAGCCCGAGGGGGCCTCGGCCCCACGCTCGATCGTCACCGCGTTGCTGGAAGAGGCTACGTCCCGGGGCGATCGGTGACCTCGCCCTTGCGCCTCCTGCGGCTCTCCCTGCACGTCTCCGGCGGGCCCGGGGGGCCTCGGGCTGCGCCCCGCCCCATCGGCATCCTGTCGCAGTTTGGCGACATCGCGCGCGTGACCTTTGACGACGGGTACATCCGTGACCCCGCCCGTCCGACCCTCTCCCTCGGCTATCGCGGCGAGGGCGAGGCCGAGACCCGGGCCATCCTGGGGGCCGACCGAGACGCGCGTCTGGTCCGCCACGACCGGCACCTCCCGGTCTACTTCCAAAACCTCCTGCCGGAGGGGCCCAACCGCGACCGCCTCGCCCGCACCCGGGGCTGCTCCCCCGACGACGAGTTTGAGCTCCTCGCCGCCGCGGGCCACGACCTGATGGGGGCCCTCCAGGTCGACCTCGCCCCCCTCGACGACGCGACGGCCCGGGCCATCCGAGAGAGCTACCGGGCCCTCGGGATGGAGGTCGGCGCTACGGAGGTGGTGGCCGCCCCGCAGGACGACGCGACCTCGTTGCCCGGGATGGTCACGAAATTCTCCGCCGTACAAGACGGTCGCCGGTATGTCGTGCGGCGGCGCGGCGAGGCGGGGTCGTTCATCCTCAAGCTCCCTTCGACCCAGCACCCCGACCTCGTGGCCAACGAGATGACGGGGTATCGGCTCTGCGCCGCGTTGGGGCTTCAGTGCGCCGAGGCGACCGTGGTCTCGCGGGCCGATGCTGAGCTTCCCGAGGCGGTGCCCTTCGACGAGATCCTGGCGGTGCGGCGCTTCGATCGGGTCGAGGGAGGCGGTCGGGTCCACATGGAGGAGTTTGCCCAGGCCCTGCAGTACCCGCCGCGGCAGAAGTACGGGCGCGACCTCCAGACCGACTACGCCGCGATGCTGCGGGTGATCGACCGGCTCTCGGCGCATCCGGCGCCTGACGTGCAGGAGTTTGTGGGGCGGTTTGTTGCCTTTGTGCTGCTCGGCAACGTCGACGGGCACCTCAAAAACTGGGCCCTCGTGTACCCCGACGGGGTCGCCCCGGTCCTCGCGCCGCTCTACGACCCGGTCTGCGTGACGGCCTTCTTCGAGGGCCATCCGCCGCACGTGTACGCGCACAACCGCGCCATCGACACGCGGCTGCGGGCGTTTGGTTGGAGCGAGCTTGAGGCCCTCCTGCGTGGGGCAGGGCTCCTGCGGGTGGGGCGGCTCCTGCAACGGGCCAGGGCCCTGGTCGCGCAGGCCCGGTCCGACTGGCCCGCCCTGCTCCGACAGGCGCCCCCGAGCGTAGCCCGGGCCGTCACCGAACGGCTGGGCGGCGGCGTGGCCCTGACCCGGTGACCGTCGGCCTACACCCGCGGGATGTCGCCGATCTTGAGGAGGCGCTCGAGCCAGAGGTTGGCGAGCTTCTCCTGCATGCCCGACTGCTTGAGCCGGTCGTTGAGAAACTCGAAGTCGACGCAGTCCAGATCCTGGTCTTGATTGAAGCAGGTGAAGACCATGCTGACCTTGCCCGTCACGGGGTCGACGTGGCGCTGGAGGCACTGGGCGCAGATCTCCTTCATCATGCACTGCATCGGGGAGTTGATGCTCCCGAGGGCCACGTGGCCGGGCAGCATGTGCTCCCGCAGGATGGCGTGCCGGGCGTCCTTGACGGCGGCCATCATCCGGTCGGACCCGATGCAGATGAGCCGCGTGCACTCCTGCAAAGGGACCCGCTGCACGCCGAGCTCGCCCCGGGCGTAGGCCACCATGGCCTTGACGATGTTGCCCACGAAGGAGTGGTCTTGCAGGCGGCGGGGGCGCAGGGCGGGGCCCACGTCGCTGGCCCACACCACCTGGTCGGCGCTGGCCTCGATGTCGTCCTGGCGGAAGACATCCTGGGGGTGGCGGTAGCCCGCGAAGTAGATCACCTCGCAGCCGTTGGCCCGCAGGGCCTTGCCGATGGAGAACAGCACCGCGTTGCCGAGGCCGCCGCCCGCGAGGACGACCTTCTCGTTGCGGGGGATCTCCGTGGGGGTCCCGGTGGGGCCCATGACCACGACGGGTTCGCCCACGCGGAGGGTGGACATGAGCTTGGAGCTGGCCCCCATTTCCAGGGCGATCATGGAGAGCAGGCCCTGGTCGGGGTCGGTCCAGGCCCCGGTCATGGCGAGGCCCTCCATGGCGAGGCGGGTGCCCTCGACCACCCGGGCGAACATCTCAAAATTCTGCAGCCGATAGAACTGTCCGGGGTTGAACTTCCGCGCCGCGAGGGGAGCCCGCACGACCACCTCGACGATGGTCGGGGTGAGGCGTTTGACCGAGTGCACGACGGCCTCAAGCTGGTCGGCGAGGCGGGCCCGGAAGCCCGCCCAGGCCGCGTCGCGGTCGTCCTGGCCGGCGGGGTCAAGAACCTCGTCGCGGAACAGGGCGGCCACGGCCTTGTAGCCGTCCTTGGCGCTGGCCATGGCCTTCACCACCGAGCCCGCGTAGACCGGGTGGTTGTCGCCGTAGAAGCTCACGAGCTGGCCCTCAGCGCCGACGTGGGAGGTGAAGAACCCCTTGTCGTCGGGCACGGTGGTCCAGCGCCCGTCGGGGCCGCGTTCGGCCCGGTGCTGCTGGAAGGCCTTGGTGCGGGCGTTCATTACGAAGACCCCGGGAAACTCCCGGGCGTAGGTGACGTTGGGGGCCGTCCCTGCGGCGATGCACACGGTCCGGGCGGGCAGCTCGACGGTCTCTCCCGTGGCCCCGAGCTTGCCGTCGCGTACGGCCATCTTCTCAAACACCATGGCCCGCACGGCCCCGAACGCGTCGACCAGGGCCTCCTTGGGCGAGAGCCTCTCGGCGATCCGGACGCCCTCCTCGAAGCACTTCTCCACCTCCTCGTGGTTGAGGCGGTAGGCGGGCGACTCGGCCAGGGTCCGGCGGTAGGCGATGGTGACCCCGCCCCACGCGTCGAGGAGCTCGTTGAAGCGCGGGGCCCGGTGCTCGACCGCGGCCGCCCGGCGCTCGGCCCGCAGGGCTCGCCCGTGCTCCATGAGCTCGTCGTGGATGGCCCGCTCCTCGGGGGTGTACCCGCGGACCACGGCCGTCTCGCCGATCTCTGCGGCGAGGGTCTCGAAGCGCGCGAGGGCCTTCTCGGCCTGCACGACGTAGTAGGCCCGCAGCTCGGTGGCCGTGTCGATGGCGGTCAGGCCCCCGCCGATCACGACCGCGGGCAGGCGCACGGGCAGGTTGGCCAGGGCGCTGGCCTTGTAGGCCCCGGTGAGCTGCAGGGCCATGAGGAAGTCAGACGCTTGACGGATCCCGTGGGCGAGGCCGTTGGGGATGTCGACGAGGGTGGGTTTGCCCGCCCCGGCCGCGATGGCCACGTGGTGAAACCCCAGGGCCCAGGCGTCGTCGAGGGAGAGGGTCCCGCCGAAGCGGACCCCCCCGTGCACGGCGAAGCGCTCGCGGCGGGCGAGGGTGAGGTAGACGAGGGTGAGGAAGTTCTTGTCCCAGCGGACGGTGATCCCGTACTCGCTGACCCCGCCGAAGCCGAGGAGGACCCGCTCGTCGAGCTCGACGTACATGTCCTCGAAGCGACGGATGGGGTGGTCGAGCAGGGCCGGGGGCAGGGGCTCGATCTTCAGCCCGTCGACCCCGACGACCCCGAAGCCCTCGTTGAGGAGCCACTGGGACAGGGTGTATCCCGCCGGGCCCATGCCCACCACGAGGACGTTGCGGCCGTTGTAGGGCAGGGCCGTGGGGCGGGCGGCGCGGAGGGGGTTCCACCGGGAGAGGAGGTCGTACATCTCGACGCCCCAGTCCATGGTGAGCACGTCGGTGAGGATGGAGGTCTCGATCTGGGGGATGTTGACGGGCTCCTGCTTCTGGTAGATGCAGGCCTTCATGCAGTCGTTGCAGATGCGGTGGCCCGTGCCGGGGAGCATGGGGTTGTCGACCATCACCACGGCCAGGGCCGCGAGGCTGTCGCCCTGGCCCTTGAGGTAGTGGGCCTCGGAGATCTTCTCGTCGAGGGGGCACCCGGCCAGCGGGACGCCGAGGGCGTTGGCCTTGAGGCTCCCGTCCTTGTTGCGCAGGCCCTTGCTGCACGAGTCCTTGTCGCGGTCGTGGCAGTAGATGCAGTAGTCGACCTCGGAGAGCGAGGCCCGCAGGTCGGCCCGGCGGTCGGTGAGGGCGAACCCGTCGCGGTCGTGCGGGGGATGGGCCCCGAGGAGCAGCTCGGGCAGCTCGGGCCGCGGGCGGCGCAGGGGGACGAGCTGCTGCGGGTCGAGGGTCTTTGGGAGACGGAGCGACACCCAGTGGTGGTCGTAGGCGGGGTCGACCATCCGCAGGAGGCACCAGCGGTCGATCACGTCGAGGGCCGCGGTGTACACCCGGGCGGCCTCCGCATCGTCGGGAACAGCCCGCGGCAACGCCGCGCCGAGGAGCACGGAGGCGGCGGAGTCGGCGGCGAGGACGTCGCGCAGGGCGGCGGCCCGGGCGATGTCGTCGGGGGTGGAGGTCACCCCGCCGCGGGCCAGGGCCTTGCGGAAGAGGTCCTCGGCCCGCAGGAGGGGCATCACCGCGTTGGCGGTCTCGGCCTCGTCGTTCCAGTGGTCGGGAAGGCCGGTGGCCCGGGAGAGGATGGCCCGAGCCGCCCGGTCGAGGAGGCCGCGGGCCGCAGGGTCAAGGGCCTCGATCTCCGCGCGCTTGCGCCGGGCCGTACGCTTCTTCACAAACTCTCGCTTGAAGGCGAACACCACGGACTCGCGTTCGATCCGTGCGGCGAGGTCTCCGCGGGCGTCCTGCACCCCGAAGAGGGTGGCCAGGAAGGCCCCGAGCGACGGGGCCGCCGCCAGCAGGGCCGACGACACCTCCTCGGGGGCCATCCCGACCCCTTCGGTCTCGCGGTACCGCACGAACAGGGCCCACGACTCGGGGGCCATATGAGACCGGGCGAAGGCGTCGAAGGCCGCCGTGAGACGCCCGAGGTGCCGGGTGTCACGGAGCTGTTCGTAGGTGAAACCCTCCAGGCCGAGGCGCGGAGACGCGGGGGCCGCGGCGGGGGCATTGGGATCAACGGGGCGATCGGAGAGGGTCGCCGTAAAGGCAATCGGCATGACGAGGGCTCCCACAGGGGACGGTCAACGTTGGCGGGGCGTCTAGCACACCCGGGCCGCCGCTGCGTAGGCTCCGCGTCGTCCGGCGTCCAGAGGGTGCTACACCTCTCCCCTCCCAGATGCGTCGATTCCCCTGCCCGGCTACGGTCTCCCTGCTCTGCGCCCTCGGGCTCGCGCTGGGATGCCGCACCCCACGACCCGACGAGCTCGGGGGGTGGACGGACGTCCCGACCGTGGAGGTGGCGGCCCCCGACGCGGGGGGAGAGGTCCCGCGCGACCCCACCCGGGCCCGCCTGGCCACGTACAACGTCCACCGGCTGTTTGATGCGGTGTGCGACTCGGGCCGCTGCGCCCCGGGCGACTTCGAGGCCCTGCCCTCCCCCGCCCAGTTTGAGGCCCAGGCCGAGCGGGTGGCCCGGGCCATCGCCCTCCTCGACGCCGACGTGGTGTGCCTGCAAGAGGTGGAAAACCAGGCCGCCCTCGATCGGGTCCACGCCCACCTGGGGAGCGCGTTTCCCACGGCGGTGATGGGCGAGACTGGAGCCCCGGCGAGCGTCGACGTGGCCCTGGTGGCCCGCGATCCGGTGCTGGAGGTGGTCCGTCACCGGGCGGCCCGGCTGCAGCGCCCCGACGGGTCGCCCACCCTCTTCGCCCGGGAGCTGCTGGAGGTTCACCTCGACCACGGGGGGCGGCGGGTGGTGGTGCTGTGCGCCCATTTCCGTTCGATGGTCAACGACGACCCGGGACGGCGGGTGGCCGAGGCCGAGGGGGCCCGGGTGCGGGTCGAAGCCGCCGCCATGGCCCATCCCGACGCGGTGGTGGCCCTCGCGGGCGACCTCAACGACGACCCGGGATCGCCCCCTCTGGACGCCCTGGAGGCCCAAGGGGGGCTCGTGCGGGCGACCCTCGGGCGCGACCCGGCCGACGTGGCCACGTACGTGTATCAGGGGGTTCCGCGTATGCTCGATCACATCCTCTTCGCGCCCGGGGCCGCGGGTCGGCCCGTGCCGGGCACGGTGCAGGTGCATTGGGATCGTTGGCACCAGACGGGGTGGGGCCGGTCGGACCACGCCGCCCTGAGCGTGGTGGTCACCTGGGGAGGGTGACAGGGCCCTCGCGGCGGGCCGCGGCGGCCCTCAGCGGCACCGCGCGTTGACGCAGACCCGCCCCGCCGCGCAGTCTGCGCTGCGGGCGCACTCGGGGTTCATCTCCAGGGCGTTGGTGCAGAGGCGGTCGGGGCCGCACACATCAAACGCCACGTCGATGCGCTGACACTCCACGCTCGTGCCCGTGGGGCAGCTCGCCCGGCACGTCCCGCGGAGGCACACGCTGCCCGGGGCGCAGTCCGCGTCCTGGGCGCAGAAGGCCACCGCCCGGGTGTCGGGGGCGCACACCCCCCCCGCGCAGACCAGCCCGGCCCCGCAGGGCGCTCCGGCCCCGCAGGCCTGGGCGCAGCGCCCCGCGAGGCACACCTCCCCCGCCCCGCACTCGCTCGCCGCGCGGCACCCGTCCCCGCGGCTCACGGGCTCGCGGCACCACCCCTCGACGCACACGAAGGCCCCCGCGCAGACGCTCGTGGGCCCGCACCCGGCCAGGCAGCGCCCGTCCACACAATCGCGCCCGGCCCCACAGTCGCGCCCGAACCGGCACTGCCCCGCCGTCCCGACGCAGGCCCCCCCGAGGCAGCGCTCCGTGGCCGCGCACGCCCCGTCGCCCGTACACGACGCAGGGGCCACGCAGAGCCCCGCCCGGCACACAAGCCCCGCCCCCGCCGCGGCGCAGTCTGCGTCGAGGCGGCACCCCGCGGGCTCCCCGGCGTCAGCCCCCGGGTCGTTCGGGGCGTCGAGAACCGTCGCGGCGTCCTCGACGCTGGCGTCGGACGCAGGGGACGCATCCCGACGGTCACGCCCCCCGCGGAGGTCCATCCGGCAGCGGCCCTCCTCGTCGCGGTCATGGAGGTCGCGGCCGTCCCGGTCGTCCGCGCGATCGTCCCGGTCGTCCCGATCGTCCCCGTCGTGGTGGTCGTGGCCGTGATGGCGATGTCCCCGACGGTGGGGGTGGTCGTCGTCGCAGTGATCGTGACACCCCGCGGCCGCACCGAGCGCCGCTGCAAGCAGCCATACTTTCATGGGATCGTTCCTTTCGTGCGCAGACCCCTCTGGCAGGTCTTCTGGGGGCGACGACCGGTTGAGGGTGCGCGCCCGTCGTGCATGGATCGCCACGACCCCCCGCGACCTTCATGGCCTGGAGAAAATTGTCTGCCGGTCGATTCGCGTGAAGGTGCCGCCCCCCTCGCGGCGACCTACAGCCACTGACGGCCATGCATCGCCTCCTCGTCCCGCTCCTCACCGCCTTGCTGCTCCCCGTGGCCGCTACGGCCCAACCGCGGTGTACGTCCCGGGTCGAGGCCACCGCGGCCGTCTCGCCGACCCTGCTCGTGCGCCTCACCGCGGCCCTGTCCTCCGGGCTCTCGGCCCACCCCGAGGCCTGCCCGGCCGTCCGCTTCGACCTCGTCGGGGCCCAACTCGTCATGACCGTGGTGCTCGAAGACGGGCGCCAGGTCGCCCGGGTGCTCCCCACCCCCGACGACGCCGCCCCCACCCTCGTGGCCCTCACCGCCATCCCCCGGGTCGCCGAGCCCCCGGCCGAGCCCGACCCCCCCGATGCCCCGGCCCCACCCCCCGAGCCAGCCGGGCCCCCAGAGCCTCCAGAGGCCCCGCCCGGGCCTCCCCAGCCTTCGCCCCGCCCCCTGCCGCTCGCCGCGCCTGCCGCCCGCGCTTGGGGCCTCCGCGGGGGCCTGTTTGGCACCCTCGGGCGATCGGCGGGGGCCTCCCGGTTGGGCAGCGGGCTCGACCTCGACCTCGTGCTCCCGCGGTGGGTCTTTGGCCTCCGGGGGGCGGTCACGGCCACACCCCGGTCGGGCGACCCGGCGGGGGCGGCCACCCTGTCAGCCCGGGCCCGCTGGCGACGGGGCCCCTGGGAGCTCGACCTCGGCCCGGCCTTCGGGCTGCGGGGGTGGCCCGACGACCCCGCGGGCCTCGCGTGGACCGCGGGCATGGAGTCGTCCCTGGCTCGTCCGCTCGGGGCCTGGGGGTTTGTCTTCGTGCGGGTCGAGGCCGCGGCCGTGTTCGCCGACGCGCCCGCTTCCCTCCGCATCAACCGATGGCGCGACCTCGATGACGACAGCCCCCGGGCGTCGTTCGCCGGGCACCTCGTCTTCGGCCTCCGGGCCAACCTCCTGTGAGCCGCTCGCCCCGCGCCGCCGTGGAGTGCCCCGACGCGGCCGAGGTCGCCCTCTTGCGACGGGTCGCCGCGGGGGACGCCGCGGCCCTCGGCCAGGCCTTCGATCGATACCACCGGGCTGTCTACGCCTTTCTCTCTCGGCTGCGCGGCCCCCGCGACCTCGACGACCTCGTGCAGGACGTCTTCGTCGCTCTCCCCGCCGCCGCGGCCCGCTTCGACGGCCTCGGGTCGCCCCGGGGCTTCGTCTTCGGGGTGGCCCTGCAACACGCCCGACGCGAGCGCCGTCGGTGGTTTCGCCGATTCACCCTGTGGCAGTCCCGGGCCGACGAGCTCGACCCGCCCGAGGCCCCCTCCGACCCCGAGCGGCACAGCATCGACCGCCAGGCCCTCGACCAGCTCCGCCGGGCCGTGGCCGCCCTGCCCGAGGCCCAACGCGAGACCTTCCTCCTCATCGAGGCCGAGGGGCTCTCGGGCGAAGACGCCGCCCGGGCCCTCGAGGTCCCCGTCAACACGGTCTGGACGCGGCTCCACCACGCCCGCCACACCCTGCGCGAAGCCCTGCGGCGGGAGGAGGCGCGATGAGCGGATGCCCCCGCGCGGCAGAGTTCGAGGCCGCCCGCGACGGTCGCCTCCCCCCCGAGGCCACCCGGTCGCTGCAACAGCACGCCCAGTCGTGCCTGCAGTGCCGCACCGCCGGGGCCGAGCTCGAGGCCCTGTCCCGCCTCGCCCGCGCGCTCCCGGCCGCAGCCCCCGACCAGCTCGCGGCCCGTCGGATGCGGGCCCGGGTCGTCGGGTCGGCCCTCCTCGGCGACCGCCCCGAGCCCCTCGGCGGGTGGGGCCTCCGCGTAGCCTTCGGGGCCCTCGGGGCCCTGGTCCTGGTCGGCCTCGGGGCCTTCGCGCGGCATCACAACGCTCCCCGCGTGGCGGCCCGGCCTCCGCCCGCGGAAGCCCCCCGTCCGTCCGCCCCGCGTCCCGCGGAGGGAGAGCCGCGTCGGGTCGAGCTCGGGGGGGCGGGGTGGCTGTGGCCCGCCGACGACGCCCGGGTCCTCGTGCGCTCGGTGGGCCCCGACACCCGCATCGACCTGTGGCACGGGGCCATCACCCTGGAGGTTCGGCGCCGGAGCGCGGGGCAACGGTTTGTGGTTCACCTGCGCGACGCCGAGGTCGAGGTGCGCGGGACGCGGTTTACCGTCACCGCCGAGTCGGGCCGCCTCGCCCGGGTCGACGTCGTCGAGGGCCTTGTGGCGGTGCGCCACGCGGGCGACCCCGAGCGGCTCCTGGGCCCGGACGCCCACCTCCTGCTGCCCGCCCGAGAGACCGAGACCGTCGAGACCGAGACCGTCGACACCGCGGAGGCGCCCACGGCCCCGCCCGAGCCTCCCGCCGAGGTCAGCCCGCGCCCGGCTCCGGCCGACCCGGGGGTGTGGTTCCGGGAGGGGTCGTTCGCGTACGCCCGGGGCGACCACCCGAGCGCAGTGCGGGCCCTGGAGCGCTTTCTGGCCGCCACCCCCCGGCGCGACCCGCGGCGCGAAGACGCCCGCTACCTGCACATCCTGTCGCTCCAGGCCCTCGACCGCGTCGAGGCCCTCCTCCGCGCGGCAGAAAGGTACCGGGTGGAGTTTCCCCGCGGGGTGCGGCGCCCCGAGGTGGTACTGGTGGTCGCGCAGTCGCTCGCGTCTTC
Organism: uncultured Myxococcaceae bacterium; assembly: GCA_964447205.1. Taxonomy (GTDB): domain Bacteria; phylum Myxococcota_A; class Polyangia; order Polyangiales; genus JAEUKH01. The sequence goes on along the minus strand of CAYUSB010000046.1, from coordinate 25,787 downwards.
GGGCCGCTGCGCCGACGCCGCCCGGGTGGCCCTCACGCTCCCCGACGACGCCCCGGCGACGACCCGAAGCGCCCTCACCCGCGTGCTCCGCTGCCAAGACGGGGCCCCACCCTAATAGGACGAGGACATGAAGCTCCTGACCACACGATGGGCCGCGCGGACGGCCCTGGTCGCCCTGGCGGCGATGGCCTCAGGCTGCGGCGACGGGGGATCGGACGCCACCGGGGCCACCTGCCCCTCCGGCTCGACCCTCACCTACGACACCTTCGGCCGACAGTTTTTTCAGACCCACTGCACGAGCTGTCACGGGGCGGGGGGGCGCTCGCCCAACTTCAGCACGGTGGAGGGCATCCGAGCCAACCGCACGATGGTGGACGCCAACGCCGCGGCGGGCCCCAACGGGGTCAACACGACCATGCCGCAAGGGGGCACCGTGGCCGAGGCCGAGCGCCTCCGGCTCGGCGAGTGGCTCGCCTGCGGAGCCCCCTGACGCGCCCCCAAACGGCGCTCACACCGCGGCGACCGCCTCGGCCCGGCGACGCCCCACCAGGTACACCGCCCCCGCGGTGTGCTCATGCCGATGAAACGACAGCCGAGACAGGGGCCACGCCGCCCAGGAGACCCCGAGGCGCAAGGCCGCCGACACGACCCGGCGGTCGCTCGCGGTGTCGGCCGCCGAGCGCAGGACCATGGCCAGGGCGCTGCCCGTGGGCAGGGTGACGCCCGACTCCTCCACGTCGAAGTGCTCCTCAAAGAGGGCGCAGAGCCCCGCCTGCGAGAAACGAAACCGATCGATGCTCCCCTCCTCCTTGCAGTAGGGCTGGAGGAAGGGGGCGTTGACCATCACCACGCCGCCCGGCCGCGTCACCCGGCCCGCCTCCGCCGCCACCCGCAAGGGGTCGCGGCAGTACTGCAGCACCGCAGAGAGCACCACCGCGTCGAACGACCCGTCGTCGAAGGGCATCGCGTGAGCGTCGCCCACCACGTCGACCCCGGGGCCGGCCACCACGTCGAGGTTGACCCAGTTGGGGCCAAACTTGACGGACTTCGACCCCACGTTGAGCCCCACCGTCTCGGCCGTGGTGAAGTCGCGCACCATGCTCTCGGTGCTGCGACGCTGGTTGCCCAGATCGGGCATCGCCCGATGCAGAATCGTCTTGAGCATCAACACCATCCCGCTCGGGACGCTACCAGAGCCATCCCCACGCCACCAACCTCCCAAAGACCTGCCTCCTCCTGATTTCGAGACGCCTCGACGACGCCCGGCACTGTGGCACGATCACCGAAGCTCAACGCTCCCGCGTCGACACCGGTCCCCCCAACGCCGATGGATCTCTTTGACCGCCCCTCCCCAGGGCCCCCTTCCCCCCCCGACCCAGCGCCCCTGGCCGATCGGATGCGCCCGCGCACCCTCGACGAGCTCGTCGGTCACGACGCGGTGTTCGGCCCCGAGACGCCCCTCGGGCGGGCGGCCCGCGGCGATCGGGCCCCGTCGATGATCCTGTGGGGGGCCCCCGGGTGCGGAAAGACCACCGTGGCCCGGGCCCTGGCGGCGCACTCTCGGGCGAGGTTCGTGCAGGTCTCGGCGGTGCTGGCGGGGGTGGCCGAGGTGCGGGCCGTGGTGGCCCAGGCCGAGCACGAACGGGCCGCGGGCCGGCGCACGGTGCTCTTCGTCGACGAGATTCATCGCTTCAACCGCGCCCAGCAAGACGCCCTCCTGCCCCACGTCGAGGCCGGCACGGTCACCCTCGTCGGGGCCACCACCGAAAACCCCAGCTTGGCTGTCAACGCCGCGGTCCTGTCGCGGGCCCGGGTCGTGCGGCTCGAGCCCCTGTCCCCGGGCGACATCGTGGTGCTCCTGCGGCGGGCCCTCGACGACCCCGCGCGCGGCCTCGGATCGCTCGGGGTCACCCTCGACGACCCCTCCCTCGACGCCCTCGGGCGTTGGGCCGACGGCGACGCCCGCAAGGCCCTCACCGTGCTCGACCACGTCGTCCGCGAGGTCCACGCCGCGGGGCGCCAGGTCGCCGCCCTCGACGACGTCGAGGCCTGCCTGCGCGACAAATCCCTGCGCTACGACAAGGCCGGCGAGGAGCACTACAACCTCGCCAGCGCCCTCATCAAGAGCCTGCGCGGGAGCGACCCCGACGCGGCCCTGTACTGGGCCCTGCGCATGATCGAGGCCGGCGACGACCCGCGGTTCGTGCTGCGTCGGCTGATCATCTTCGCCTCGGAGGACATCGGCCTGGCCGACTCCCGGGCCCTGGAGATCGCCGTCGCGGCCGACCGGGCCTTCGAGCGCCTGGGCCCCCCCGAGGGGCTCATCCCCCTCGCCCACGCGGTGGTCTATCTGAGCCTCGCCCCCAAGTCGAAGGCCGCCTACAACGCCCTGCGGGCCGTGCAGGCCGTGGTGAAGGAGCAGGGGGCCCTGCCCGTCCCCCTGCGGCTCCGCAACGCCCCGACGGCGGCGATGAAGCAGTGGGGCTACGGCGCGGAGTACCGCGACCCGCAGACCGCGTCCGGGGGCTGGGTGCCCGAGCGGTACCTCCCCGAGGCCCTCGGGCACGCCGAGTACTACCAGCCCACCGACCGCGGGACCGAGGCCCGCGTGGCCGAACACCTCGCCCGCCTCCGGGCCGCCGCCCGCAAGGGGGGATGAAGACGCCCTCACCCCCGCAGGGTGGTGACCCCGCGCGGACCCGAGACCATCACCGTCAGCCCCGCGAAACGTGGGAGGTAGGCCCGGGGCGGAGGTTCGCTGCGTTGACCCCGCACGAGGGTCAGGAGGACCCGCCGGGCGTCGAGGTCGTAGGTCGCGGCATACACCGCGTCGCCCACGTTGACCGTCCGGGGATGGTCGCGCTCGATCTTCTCCCGCACCCACCCGGGAACATCCGGCGGCACGAGGTCCCCGGGGCTCAAGAGTGCCAGGTCGTCGCCGTGCTCCAGCCCGAGGGCCTCCAGCCGGGCGGCCACCCAGGGCTCCAGGGTCGGACAGGCCCGCACCGTGGGGTCGACCTCGTCGCCGAACCCCAACCGCAGGGCCAGGGCCGCCAGAGACATCCGTTCCCGGGCCACGGGGAGGGCGCCCTTGAAGATCGTCCCGCGGAGGTAGAGGGCCGCCACGGCCTCGCGGGCAATGGGTCCCGTGGGGGGTTCCAGCCGCGTCGCGAGCACCCGCTGGGCGTACACCCGCTCGACCTGGGCCATCACCCGCCCCTTGTCCCACACCACGTCCCCGAGCCGGTCCGCCCCTATCCCCGCCGCCACCAGGTCGGCCAGGGTCACCACCGTGGCGCAGGTCACAAGAACCCGGGCCTCGCGCCCCGCCCCCAGGGCCCGCGACTCCCACACCACCAGGGCCTCGGGGTCGCGTTCGGCCTGGGCCAGGGTCTCCCGCCCGAGGGCGATCTCCGTCCCGCCGTTGCCAAACCCCACGCTCCGCCCGTGCCTCCGGGCCACGTAGGCCATCCGCGGATCGGCCGCCAGGGCCGTGGCCACCAGGGCCTCGCGATCGACCCGGTCCTCCCGGGGCCCCTCCCCGCCGAGACCGTGCAGCCGCCGCAGCCGGGCCCGCATCGTTCGGGCTTCCTCCAGGGCCCCCGCGGACACTCCGAGGTCGCGGGCCGAGGCCGTCCGTAGGGTGACCACCAGGGCCGAGGCGTCGCAGCCCCCCAATGCACCCGGAGCCTCCTCCTCGGGTTCCATCCCCCGCACGCGCAAGGGCCGCCCCACGGCCAGGACCGCCACGAGGTCGATCATGTCGTCGAGGGTCCCCCGGGCCCGGGCCTCGACCAGGAGCCGTGCCAGCGGGGGGTCGAGGGGCATCGTGTAGAGGCTCTCCCCCTGGGGGCTCAGGGCCCCATCGGGGGTGAGGGCCCCGAGGGCCCCGAGGGCCTCGCGGGCGGCCGTGAGGGCGTGGGGGTGCGGCCGATCGAGGAGGGGCAGGTCCTCGACCCGGGCTCCCCAGGCGGCGGCCCCCAGGACCAGGGGCACGAGCGACTCGCGAAACATCTCCGGGGGGGTCACCCGCTCCAGGCCCGCCCCGCGGCCCCACAGGCGGTAACACACCCCGGGGGCCGTACGCCCCGCCCGCCCCGCCCGCTGGGCCGCGCTGTCCTGGGCCACGGCCCCGAGGGCGAGAAACCCGCGTCCGGCGTGGTAGCGGGTGCGGCGCACGAGGCCCGTGTCGATCACCACCCCGACCCCGGGCAGGGTGAGGGAGGTCTCGGCCACGTTGGTGGCGAGGATGACCTTCCGTTGGGGAGCCGGGGCGAAGGCCCGCCGTTGTTGGTCGAGCGACAGCCCCCCGTGGAGCGGGATCACCGTCCAGGCCCCGCCCCGCAAGACCCGGGCGCAGGCCTCGATCTCGGCCTTTCCGGGGAGAAACACCAGGACATCGCCCGGATCGGCCGCGGCGGCTCGGAGGGCCTGCACCACCCGGGGCACGAGCTCGTCGGGGCTCGGCAGGGCGGCCCCGGGGTCGAGGTGCCGGATGTCGACGGGGAAGGCCCGGCCCGTGGCGGCTACGTGGGTGGCCCCGAGGTGGGCGGCCACCCGGTCGCCGTCGAGGGTGGCCGACATCACCACGAGGCGCGGAGGGCGAGCCGCGGAGGGGGCGAAGAGGCCGAGGAGCAGGTCGAGGTCGAGGCCCCGCTCGTGAAACTCGTCAAGGACCAGGACCGCGGCCTGGTCGGTGAGGCCTCGGGCGCGCAGGACGATCCCCGGGGTGGCGAAGAGGATGCGGGTGTCGGGGCCCGAGACCACCTCGTCGCGTACGGCATACCCGACGGTGCTTCCCAGGGCGACCCCCTCGAGGTCGGCCACCCGGGCGGCGAGGCTGCGGCAGGCCACCCGGCGCGGCTCCACCACCAGCACCCTGCCCCGCGCCGCGCACCACCTTGGAACCTCCGTGGATTTGCCCGACCCCGTCGGCGACGAGACCACCACGGGGCCGCGGGCCAGGGCGGCGTCCAACGCGGCCCGGACGCCGTGGATGGGCAGGGCCGCGGAGCCCTCGCGGGGAGAGGTCACTCGGGGCGGTCTCGTTCGGTCATGGTGCAGGCTCCCTCGAAGGTCACGCCCTTGTCGATGAAGACCTCGGCGGCGGCGATGTTGCCGTACACCTTGCCCGGGGCATACACCTCGACGGCCCCGCGGGCCCGGACGTCTCCGCGTACGGTCCCGCCGCGTACGATGAGGGTCCCCACGTCGATCTGGGCCTCCACCACGGCCTCCTCCCCCACCACCAGAACCCCGTCGGAGAAGACCTCCCCCACCATCTCCCCGTCGACCCGGACCTTCCCCTCGAAGGTGAGCTTGCCCTCGAAGCGGGTGCCGCGACCGAGGAGGGCGTTGAGCTCGCCGGCCGAGGCCGACCGGGCCCGATCGCTCAATGGGGTCGGGGCTTCAGGCTGATCGTTCATCGGGCGCCTCCGCGGCAGAGTTGGGTGTCGAGGCGCAGGGCGGGCGGCGGAGACACCCCGGGGCGTCGCCGGGCCCAGGCCACCGCAGCCAGGATCCTGGGCACGGTCACCACGGCGTCGCGCAGTCGTACCCCGCTCACCTCGTCGGCGTAGACGGGCCGGACCGTCACGTCGACCACACGAAACCCGCCCTGGGCGAGGGCCCCGAGGAGGTGATTGGGGTAGCCGTAGCGGTTCCACAAGCGGTCTACGTCGAGGGCCTCGAGGGCCCTGCGGGCGATGACGGTGTACCCACACTGCGAGTCGTGCAGGTGGTCGAGCCCCGTGGCCCGGCGGGTCAACCACGACAGGCACTGGTTGCCCACCCACCGCGACAGGGGCATCACCCGCCGGCACGAGGGGTGGTCAAGCCGGTTGCCCTTCGCGTAGTCCGCCCGGCCCAGGGCCACCGGGGTGGCGAGGGCCACGAGGTCGTCGGGGTCCATCTGGGCGTCGCCGGCCATGACGGCCACGAGGGCGGCCCCGGCCTCCAGGGCGGCCTCGTACCCCGTGGCGATGGCCCCCCCGACCCCCCGGTTGGCGGCATGGTGGACCACCCGAACCCGCGGGTCGCACAGGGCTCGGAGGATCTCCGGGGTGTCGTCGGTGCTGGCGTCGTCGACCACCACGGCCAGGTCGACCTCGGGGGGGAGGGTCTCCAGCACCCGCAGCACCCGGGGGCCCGTGTTGAAGGCCGGGACGACCACCAGCAATCGCTGTCCGTGCAGCATCGGGGGGTCGTACCTTCGTCGACCCGCCCTGGCAAGGGCCCCCTACTCGGCGTCCATCCCGGCGATCATCGGGGGGAGCTTGTGGTTCATCCGGAGGCGCTTGGCCTCGAGGTAACCCCGCGAGTGCACATTGGGCTCGATCAACACCGGAACCCGCTCCAACACATGGACCCCCAACCGCCGCAGGGCCCCCACCTTCTCGGGGTTGTTGGTGAGCAGCCGCACCGACTCCACGCCCAGGTACTCCAACATGGCCGCGGCGCTCTCGTACCGCCGGGTGTCGTCGGGCAGCCCGAGCTGCCGGTTGGCGTCGACCGTATCGACCCCGTGGGCTTGCAGGGCGTACGCCCGGATCTTGTTGACCAGCCCGATCCCGCGGCCCTCCTGCCGCAGGTAGAGCACCACCCCGGGGCCCTCCGTCGCGATGTGCTGGAGGGCGAACTCCAGCTGCTCGCGGCAGTCGCACTTGAGCGAACCGAAGACCTCGCTCGTCAGGCACTCAGAGTGAATGCGCATGGGGACGGCGCTGCGGCCCCGGACATTGCCCGACACCACCGCGACGTGCTCCTTGTCGGGCTCGTCGGCGTACCGAAACACGTGCACGTCAAACGTGCCGTGGCGCGTGGGAAGCGGGGTGCGTGCCTCCACCACCAGACGGGATGCCTCCGTGCGCGCGTCGTTGTTGATGTCCATGCGGTCCTCTCTGTAGGGCGTTAGTCTTATAGCACCCGCGGATTGTCGATGGGATGCACCCGATCCCTGGAGCGGTTCGGCCTGCCCCAATCTCTGTCCGCCCCGTGATATTCCCTGTCCCCGCCCGATGCCCCCTTCCCTCCTCCCCGGCGACACGACCGGCCTCCGCCTCTGGCGCCATCCCGCCAACGGCCTGTCCCATCACATCACCGAGGCCCCCGGGCCCGCGGGGGGCCCCCGAGGCACCGTCGTGCTCCTGCACGGCTACCTCGACGAGGCCCGCTCGTTTACCCACCTCCTGCAATCCCTCGGGGGGTCGGGGTACCGCTGCCTGGCCCCCGACCTGCGCGGGCACGGCCGCTCGGACTGGGCACCCCCGGGCAGCTACTACCACTTCCCAGACTACCTGGCCGACCTCGACGCCCTCGTGCGTTCGCTGGCCCTGGGCCCGGTGCACCTCGTGGCCCACTCCATGGGGGGGTCGGTGGCCACCCGTTGGGCCGCCGTCCGGCCCGAGGGGGTGCGCTCCTTGAGCCTCCTGGAAGGCGTAGGGCCCCCGTCGATGCCCGCCGAGGTGGCCGTCGACCGCACCCTGGCCTGGCTCGAGGCCCTCGCCCGCCGGGCCTCTCGCCCCTCTCGCTCCATGGCCGACCTCGACGAGGCCCTGCGCCGCCTGCGGGTCTCCCACGCCAGCGTCGACGAGGCCGTCCTGCGGGCCGTGGCCGCGTACGCGACCCAACCCGCCGAGGAGGGGGGGCTGCGGTTTCGGTTCGACCGGCTGCATCAGACGATTTCGCCCGGGCGCCACGACGCCGAGGCCTTCGAGCACTTCATCGACCGGCTGACCTGCCCCGTGCTCCTCGTCGACGGCGGGGACACCTCCCTGTGGCCCGACTATGAAGCCCGCACGGGGCGTTTCAAGGCCCCCGGCCGGGTCAGCCTGCCCGGGGCGGGACACATGATGCACTGGACCCAACCCGAGGCCCTGAGCGGCTGCGTACGGGCCTTCCTCGACGGGCTCCCCCCAGGATAGGGTTCAGGCCTTGGGGCGGGGGCGGGACTTGCCCGCGGGGCGGTCCCAGGCGCAGGGCCAGGCCTCTTCGCGGGTGTGGGGAAGGGCGTCAAACCCCTTGGGGTCGTGGGAGAGCACCACCCGGGCCCCGTGGGTCGACTCGGCCTCGCGGAGCCGGGTGAAGGTGCGGCGCTGGATGGGCAGGTCCCAACTGGTGAGGCGCATGAAGACCGAGGCCGGGCCCTCGGGGTCGCCCCGGTATTCGTCGGCCAGGATGGCCGCGTCGCCCGCATGCAGGGCCCACCCCTCCCCGAGCCGAACGGCCACCCCCGCGCTGCCCGCGGTGTGCCCCCGGGCGTCGAGGAGGAGCACCGTCCCGTCGCCGAACAGGTCGTGGGAGGCCTCGAACCCCAGGACCCCAGGGCCGTCGTAGTCGTGCAGGGCCACCCGGTCGCGGGTCTTGAGCTCGGGGGCGTACCCGCCCAGGCGCCCGTAGCGCAGGGCGGCCCACTCAGGGGTCGCGGCGTGCAGGGTGGCCTGGGGGAAGTCCGCGGCCCCGCCCACGTGGTCGATGTGCAGGTGGGTGGCCACGATGTGCCGCACGTCGCCGGGATTGTACCCGAGGGACAAGAGCTGCGAGGCGATGGCGTCTTCGGGTTTTACGTCGAGGCCCTGGAGGTGACGCAGGACCAGCCCCGGGTCGTCGTCGGGGAAGGCGCAGGTGCGCCGGCTCCAGCCCGCGTCGATGAGCACGAGCCCGTCGCGGCGCTCGACCACCGCCACCGCCACAGGCATCCTGACCGAGGCCCACCCGCGCCCGCCCGCCTGCACCGCCCAGGCGGGACCGCCCACGGTGCCTGTCGTACGAAAAAACACACTCATGGCGGCCCAGGAGTCTACACGCTCACCGCCCGCGCGGGGGTGACAGACCCGGGGCGAGTGCGTCATGCTCGGGCCATGGGAGACACAACGCGTGGGGGACGGCCCCTCGATCCGGCCATGGTCGCGCGGCTCCGGGCCCGGCTCCTCGGGGTCACGGCCCTCGCCGCGGCGGGCACGATGCTCGCGGAGGGGTGCCAGCAGAGCCCGCCGCACACGGTCAACACCCCGCCCCCGGTGACCCACACCCTCAACGAGCCCCCGCAGCCCCCGCAGCCCCCGCCGCAGCCGCCCCCCGAGGTCGCCGTCGACGACGCGGGCTCCCCCGCCGCCCCGCAGGCTCCTCCCCCCGTGCCCCCCACCATCAACCGCCCGCCCGATCCGCCCGCGCCCCCGCGTCCGCCTGTGATCAATCGCCCCGCCCCGCGCCCGCGGCCCATGCCCCCTGGCAATGGCTGACCCGACCCGGGCGCCCGGCCTCGTGCCTCGGGGCACCGACGTGCGGCTCTTCGCCGCGTTGCACCGCCGCCACGTCGAGGCGGAGCGCCCGCCGCCCCCCTGGGACGCCCTCCGGGTCGACGACCTCGACGACCGCGCCCGGGCCCTGCTCCGAGCCGCATGGGCCTCCCGCACCGTGGCGGAGTATCGGTCGATGGTGGTGTTCGGCGAGCTCCTCGCGCGGCTCCCCGAGGCGGGGCTCCCGCTGGAGGTGAGCTGCGCCGCGACGAGGCTCATCCGCGACGAGGCCCGGCACACGGAGTACTGCGCCCGGCTCGCCGAGGCCCTCGGGGGCGCGGACGAGGCCCGCGTCGATCCGGCCGACCTCCGCCTCGACGACGGGACCCTGTCGGCCGAGCTCTTCGTAGCCCGGTGGACGGTGGGGATGTTCTGCGTGGGGGAGGCGGCCTCGGTGGGGCTCCTCCAGGCTCTGGTCCGGGAGGCCCGCGACCCGTGCGTGTCGGCCGTCCTGGCCACCCTCCTGCGCGACGAGGCCCTGCACGACCGGTTTGGGTGGGCCCTGGCCGAGGCGGTGGTCCCGCGGCTGTCGGCCGAGGCCCGGGAGTGGCTCGGGGCCGACCTGGCCATGGTGTTGTCCCACTACGACCGCACCAACGGCCACGGGATGCGCCCCGACGGGGCCGACCTGCCCCCCGACGACCCCCGCGACGAGGCCTATCCCGGGGCCACCCACGGGGTGGTCGCCCCGGCCCGTTTCGCCCGGGCCTGGTACGACCGCCTCGACCGGGTGATCCTGCCGGGCCTCGACGCCCTGGGCCTGCCCGCGTACGAGGCCTGGGCCCTGCGCCACGAGGCCGGGGATCAGCCGTAGACCTCGACGGCCACCCGGGCCAGGCCCTGGACCACCGAGGTCAGGGCGTCGCCCACCCGCACCCGCTCGGGGCCAAACCGCGCGTCGAACAGGGCCCGCACCGACGGCACGAGCGAGCTCCCCCCCGTGAGGAACACCCGGTCGACCTCGCCCTCCGACACCCTCGCCCGGGACAACACCGCGTCGACGCACGCGGCGATGCGCGACCGGGTCGGGGCCGTCCAGGCCTCGAACTCTGCGCGGGTGACCCGGGCCTCGATCGACACGGGGTCGTCGACAAACGTGCACCCCGCCTCTGCCTCCGCCGACAGGGCCACCTTCGTGCTCTCCACGGCGCGGGCGAGGTGGTACCCCAGGTCGTCCTCGATCACGTGGAGGAGGGCCGCGATGCGCTCCGGGGCCTCCGACTGCACCCGCACCTCGCGCAGAAACCGCAACGTCTCCGGGGCCTTGAGGAACGACAGGTGGTGCCACCGCCGGAGCTTGTCGTACACCCACGGGGGCACGGGGAGGGCCTTCCCGTCGAGGTACGAGCGGTACACCGTGCCCTGGCCCAGGGCCGGGGCCACCACTCGCGAGACGATCTCCGCGTCGAGGGCGTCGCCGGCGAGGCCCACCCCCGCGGTGGCGACGATCCCGCCGTCGTCGCGCCCCGCCCGGGCCTTGCGGGCCCCGGGGCCGACCCGCAGCAGACAGAAGTCGCTCGTGCCTCCGCCGAAATCGCCGATCATCACCAGCTCGTCGTGGTCGAGCCCGGCCTCGTAGTGCCACGCGGCCCCGACGGGCTCGTACACGAAGGTCACGTCGTCGAAGCCCGCGTTGGCGAAGGCCGCCCGCAGCCGCCCCAGGGCCCGGGCCTCGTCGGCGGGACCCTCGGCCCCGACGAAGCGCACGGGGCGCCCCACCACGGCCCGGGGCCCGAGGTCGACCCCGCCCGCCTCGGCCGAGACCCGCAGGGCCCGCACGAGCACCGCCGCGAGGTCTTCGAGGGCGTACCGGCGGCCGAACACCGTGGTCCCCGACAGCTCGCTCGACAGGTGGGACTTGAGCGACTGAATCAGCCGACCCTCGGCGTCGCCCGCCAGGTACCGGGCCAGGGCCGCGGGGCCCGCCACCACGTCCGACGGCCCCACAAAATGCATCACCGAGCGGAACCACGCCGCCCCCCCCGGCGCGTGCCGCGCGAGCCGCACCGCGCGGCCGTCCCACCAGGCCACGGCGCTGTTGGTGGTGCCGAAGTCGATCCCGGGAGCGTGTCGCGTCACAGCGCGGCCAACCACGTTTACAAGAGAAGATCAACAAAAATCGACCAACGCTGAGGGCACGTCAAAATCGTACGGGGTCTGTGTCTTTTTTCTGCCATACCTTGCGACATACGGCGACGTCGGAGGATGTGGTCACGGTCCCCACGAGGTAAGGGGACCCGCGCACCGACGTGTACGACACCCTGGGATGACCTCAGCCCTGTCCCGACAGGGGCCCCGGGGCCAAAACCTGGAATTCCCTTCGGGCCTTCCCGGCCCCGCGCGGTACCGCCTCGGCGGAGAGTCCTGGGTTTGCGGCCATGCCGGCCCGCATGGTTTGCACGAACGCCCTGCTACACAGCGTGTTTGCGCGAACGGGACGCACCCCACGGCGGGGCCTCGCGCGGGTCGTACCGCGCACCGGATGTAGGACACTGTCCGCGCAACACCTGCGGGGTGGTCCCGGGTGAGGACCGTCTTCACATCGCAAGACAGCGACCTCGGGTGTCACCGCGGGGGTCGCAAAAAGGTCAGGCACCCCGCAACGGACGGCCGTCGCGTGGCGTTTTTGCCGGCGTTTGTTGGCTTCGCGTCGGGATAGATTGTTCGTGTGGAGACTCATCGCATGCGTCAGGCGCTCGCCGCGGCCCTCGTTCTGGGGGGGTCTTTGGTGGGGATGGGCTGTGGGTCGGGCGACTCGCTCCTCGGTCACGAGGACGCGGCCGTCACGCTGCGCTACGAGGGGGGCCTCGCGTTGCAGCGGGGCGCTTCCGACGCGGGCCCTGTCGACCCTGTCCAGGTCAAGCCCCCGGGGGCCCGGGTCTCCTCCACACCCCACGACTGCCAGGACGACGACGGCGACGGGTACGGCTTCGGCAACACCTGCCGCGGGGCTGACTGCGACGACCGCGACCCGGCCGTCACCGACCGGTGCTACCGCTGCCGCGAGCCCCTCGACGGGTGCCCCTGCGAAGAGGGAGCGGCCCCCGTCCCCTGCGATGTCACCTCGGGCCGCAACGCCAACCCCGAGGGCCTGTGCAACCTCGGCCAGCGGACCTGCGCGGCCGGCCGCTGGGGGGCCTGCGAGGCCTGGCGCCAGCCCTTCCAGTACCAGGGCCCCGTGAGCGCCTGCCCGGGCTCGTGCCTGCCCGGGTGCCGCCACCAGGTGCTCTGCCCGGCCCCGGGGGACGTGCTCCCGAGCGGCTCGACCGGGGTCCGCATCGGCGGGGCCACCCCGGCCGTCTTCTGCCCCACCGGGACACCCCGCGGCGGGGTCACCGGCCAGTGCGCCGTGGTCTCCGGGCAGAGCTACACCCGCGGCCCGTCGCCCCAGAGCTTCCAGAGCATCTGCGGCACCCCGGGGCGCACCCTCTGGCTCGCCAACGCCGACGACGAGACGGTCTCCCTCTCGATGCCCTTCGCGTTTGAGTTCTACGGGGCGCCCTTCACCCAGGTGGGGATCGGGGTCAACGGGATGGTCTCCTTCGGCCCGGCCTCCACGGAGTTCTTCAACTACGGCCTGCCCTACCCCCAGATCCCCAACACCCTCTTCGCCTTCTGGGACGACCTGAGCACCCGCTCCCCGGGCATCTGCACCCTCGTCCGGGGCCTCGCCCCCACCCGGCAGCTCGTCGTCCAGTGGAGCGACGCCTACTTCTACGGCAGCAACACCCCCGCCACGAGCCTCAACTTCCAGGCCGTCCTGGCCGAGACCCGCAACACCCTCGATGTCCTCTACGGCACGATGCAGGGCGAGGGCAGCCGGGCCAGCGGGTCGAGCGCCACCATCGGCATCCAGCAGGGCAGCGGGAGCAGCTACGACCAGGTCTCGTACAACCTCGGGGGGGCCATCGGCACCGGGAGCTCGATCCGCTGGACCCCCGCCGACGGCCGGACCCAATGCACCGAGGCCGTCTACCGCCGCGTGTTCGACGGGGCCTGCAACGACGGCGAGGCCCCGCACTGGGGGCAGTTCAACTACACGGCCCTGGTGCCCCCGGGGACGCGGATCGCCCTGGAGGTGCGGCTCGCCAACACCCTGTCGGAGTTTACGACCGCCCCCGCCGTGCGCCTGCCCGACGCCCCCCCCGGCGGGACCACCACCCCCGTCAGCATCGACCTCGGGGCCACCGTCCGGGCCGCCTTCCCCGGGACCGCCCTCGACGGGCGGCGCTACCTCCAGCTCACGGCCACCCTGATCCCCAGCGAGGACGGCACCGAGTCGCCCACCCTGGTCTCCACCCAGACGCAGTTTGTGTGCGCCCCCAACGACCCCTTCGCCGCGTGCCGGGCCGGGGTCGACTGCTACCTCCCCACCGTCTGCCGCCGCGGGGTCATCACCTGCAACAACAGCACCGGGGGCCGCCCCGTCGAGCGCTGCGTCGACGTCGGGACCGCCCCCGCCGGGACCGCCTGCGGCGAGGGCCGGGTCTGCAACGCCAACGGCACCTGCATCGCCTGCTCCGAAGGCGCCGCCTGCGACCTCATGAACGTCTGCGCCACCGGCCGCATCACCTGCGCCACGGGCGAGCCCCAGTGCGTGGCCGGGTCGTACGCCACCGCGGGCACCGTCTGCCTCGGCGACTCCAACCGCTACCGCCGCAACCCCTCGCCCCTGTCCTGGATCGACGCCTGCAACACCCCCGGGCACAGCCGCCACCTGGCCTTCGTCGACGACGGGATGGCCGCCGTGGGGCTGCCGTTCCCGTTCTCGTTTTATGGGATCGTGCGGTCGGACGCGTGGGTGGCCAGCAACGGGACCCTGTCGTTCTCGCCCGACGCCCAGCTCTGGCAGCAGATCAACCGCCAGCTCCCCGCCGCCGACCTGCCCGACACCATCTTCGCCTTCTGGGACGACCTCGTCCCGCGCACCCACGGCATCTGCGTGGCCACCCTCGGGGCGGCCCCCACCCGCCAGCTCGTGGCCCAGTGGCACGACGCCGCCTTCTACGGCCAGACCTCCTCGACCGACACCCTCAACTTCGAGGTCGTCCTGGCCGAGACCTCCAACACCATCGACATCCTCTACGGGGCCATGACCGCCGACGGGGGCCGCTCCACCGGGTCGAGCGCCACCATCGGGATCCAGCGCGACCACGGCAGCCTCTTCGACCAGGTCGGGTACAACACCGAGCTCACCGTCGGGAGCAACCAGTCGATCCGCTGGACCCCCACCATCCAGGCCGTCTGCGACGGGGCCGGCAACTGCGTCACCTGCGCCACCGGGGCCGCCTGCGACACGGGCGACCCCTGCGGGATCGGCAACGTGATCTGCACCGGGTCCGTGCCCTCCTGCATCCGCGTCGGGACCCGCAGCCCCGGGGCGAGCTGCGGCACCGCCCAGGTGTGCAACCCCGCCGGGGCCTGCATCGCCTGCGAAGAGAACGCCACCTGCGACACCGGCGACCCCTGCGCCATCGGCGTGACCCGCTGCGGGTCGGGGGTCCCCACCTGCGTCTCCATCGGCCAGCAGCCCCCCGGGACCTCGTGCGGGGCCGGTCAGGTGTGCAGCCCCTCCGGGGCCTGCGTGGCCTGCAACCAGGGGGCCGCGTGCCCGCCCTCCCAGCCCTGCGGGACGGCCCGCATCTCCTGCGACACGGGGGCCCCGGTGTGCCGGGACGTGACCCCGCCCACCAGCATCGAGTGCAACGGGGTCTGCGTCGCGCCCGTCACCTACTTCCGCGACAGCGACGGCGACGGCTACGGCAACCTCAACACCCACCTGGAGGCCTGCCCGGGCAGCCCCCCGGCCGGGTACAGCAGCCTCAGCGGCGACTGCAACGACACCAACCCCGCCATCTTCCCCGGGGCCGTCGAGCGCTGCAACGGGATCGACGACAACTGCAACGACGCCGTCGACGAGAGCTGGCCGAGCCGCGGGACCACCTGCACCCGCGGGGTCGGGGCCTGCACCTCCACCGGGGTCCTGGTCTGCAACACCGCGGGCGACGGGCTGCGCTGCGACGCCCCCACCATCGCCCCCTCCCCGGAGAGCTGCAACGGGATCGACGACGACTGCGACGGGGTCGTCGACAACGTCGGGAGCTACGTGTGCCACATCGGCGAGTGCCAGTACGGCTACCGGGCCTGCACGGCGACCGGCGAGACCTGCGTCCTGGCGGGCAACCGCAACGAGGGCGGGATCTGCACCTCCCCCACGGGGGGCACCTGCCAGGCCGGGACCTGCGCCTGCAACGCCGCCACGGAGCTCAACTGCGGCGGGATCTGCCTGCCCGCCGGGCCGTGTGTGTCCGCGGGCACCGGCGGCTGCCAACAGGCCGGGACCTGGGTCTGCGTGGGCGCGAGCCGGGTGTGCAGCGCGAGCCCCCGCACCTCCGGGACCTGCACCTCCCCCATCGGGGGCACCTGCAACGGCGCCGGCCAGTGCTCCTGCCCGAGCGGGGTGTGCAACGGGGCCTGCACCAACCTCGCCGAAGACCGCAACCACTGCGGGTCCTGCGGCAACGCCTGCCAGGTCGGGTTCGCGTGCATCCAGGGGGCCTGCGTGGGCTCGGGGACCCTCCAGTTTGCCCTCACCTGGGACCGCAACAACGATGTCGACCTGCACGTCCGGCCCCCCTGCGGGACGGAGATCTACTACGCCCGCCTGTCGGCCTGCGGCGGCTACCTCGACCGCGACGACGTCCTCTACCGCGGCCCCGAGAACGTCTACTGGCCCCTCGGGACCACCCCCGCCGCCGGCTGGCACGAGGTCTGTGTCACCCCGTACTACCTCCACGGGGGCCCCACCTACTTCACCCTGCGGGTCTACCGCGACGGGGTCCTGGTGGCGACCCGCACCGGGTACCGCAGCGCCTCCAGCGGCAACCGCAGCTGCTCGTATGGCTCGACCGACTGGGTGATGTCGTACAATCCCATCACCGGCGCCTTCCGCTGACCCGACGATGCCCCACGACCTCCCCGTACGCTCCGCCCTGATCCTGTGCGCCCTCGGGGCCCTCGGCCTGGGCTGCAAACGCACCGAGCGGCCCGGGGCCCCCGCCCCCCTCGACGCCTCCGCCCCGCAGCCCGACAGCCCCGCGGCCGCCGACAACGGGTCGCCGTCCCCCATGCCCCAGGACGTCGTCCTGGCCCCCTCCGACGTCACCGCCCCGCCTCCCGACACGGGCTTCGCGGCCGACCGCCCGGCCGTCCCTGCCGACGGACCGCCCCCCCCGGTCGACGCCCCCTCCGACGCGGGGCCCCCTCCGCCCCGGGACGTGCCCGCGCCCTGCCCGGGGACCCAACAGCTCTGCCGCGGGGCCTGCATCGACCCCAACACCGACCCCGCCCACTGCGGGGGCTGCGGAGAGCCCGCGTGCACCCCCGCCCAGACCTGCCGGGCCGGCATGTGCGTGACGGCCTCGGCCTGCCCCCCGGGTCAGCTCCGCTGCGGCGGGGCCTGCGTCGACATCCTGGCCAATACGGCCCACTGCGGGGCCTGCGACCGCCCGTGCGCGGCCGGGCAGCGCTGCGACGGGGCCCGGTGTGTCGCGGGCTCGGTGACCTGCACGGCCCCCCAGAGCCTCTGCAACGGGGCGTGCGTCAACCTCCAGACCCACGCGGCCCACTGCGGGGCTTGTGGGGTGGCCTGCCTGCCCGGGCGGGCCTGCGTGGCGGGGCGATGCGCCGAGGGATGCGACCCGGGCCAGGTGCGCTGCGGCGACCGTTGCGTCGACACCCAACAGGACGGGGCCCACTGCGGAGCCTGCGGGACGGCGTGCCCGGCGGGGCAGCTGTGCGCGGGGGGGCGATGTTCGGTGAGCCCGTGTCCCCTCGGGCAGACGCGCTGCGGAGGCCAGTGCGTCGACACCCACTTCTCGGTGGACCACTGCGGCAGCTGCGGGGTTGTGTGCCCGAGCGGCCACCGCTGCGACGGCGGGCGCTGCGTGGCCGGGTGCTTCCCGGGCATGGTGGTGTGCGCGGGGCGCTGCGTCGACACCCAGGTCGACCGGGCCCACTGCGGGGCCTGCGGGACGGCGTGCCCCGCCGGGCAGACCTGTCAGTCGGGGGCCTGTCAGTAGGGCCGCGGAGCTGTCGAACCTAGGGAGCCATCCAGACGAGAGTCGAGGCGTCGAGGCCGGCGTAGCGGGTGAGGGCGAAGGTCCCCGGGGTGAACACGGTCATCGTGGTGAGGGTCTGCCGACCGGAGAAGGTGGTGACGGTGCCCAGGGCCCCCTGGCTGTCATTGCCCACAGGCCCGAGGGCCGCCGCGAAGGGTGCGGCCGGCGACGGGTCGGTCGTGATGCGCTGGAAGCCACCGAGTTGGGCGTGGGTCCCCTGCGTAGAGAGCAGGGCGAGGTAGTCGGTGTTGTCGGCCATGTAGGGGCCGGGGGCCACCAGGGAGGTGGCCGCGACCTGGAGTTCGCCGCCGATCTCCACGCGGTCGACGCCCTCGAAGGCCCCGGTGGTGCTGTTGTATTGGTAGCTGTGCAGGGTCTGCTCGGTGCTGTTGTAGACGGTCAGCTCGGGCACGCCGTCGTGGTTGAGGTCGCCTCCGACCGCGAGGAGCACCTGGCGGGCCCGGTTGTGGTCTGCCGAGCCATCGACCTCGATCGAGGGCGCAGTGCCCAGGAGGGCCTGCACCCCGCGGGCCCCGCGGAGGAAGAGGCTCGCCGCGTCGCCGGGACGCATCGACGGCCCCACCGCGGCCAGGGTCACCGGCGCGTCGAGGGCCGAGATGACCGTGGGGGTCGGCAGCCGGTAGTCGTCCGTCGAGCGGTAGATGTAGTACCGCGGCGTCATGCCGTACACCACGCTCACGAGGTCGGGGCGGCCGTCGAAGTCGATGTCGGCCAGCGGGCCCACCAGGCTCCCGAAGCCGGGTTCGCTCGCGGCCACGACGGTGTGCAGCGTGGTAAGGTTGTTGACCAGGCCGTTCGGAGATCCGTAGGCGGCCGCGAGGGACAAGGTGCCCCCCTGCTGCACCCGGAGGACCGCGTCGCCGTACCCGTCGCCGTTGAGATCGCCGACGTGCCACCCCTGGGTGATCTGGGCCCCGGGGAGCTGGAGCAAGGCCGTCGCCATGGCCTCCCCAGTCGGCCGGAGCCGGACGCCTGAGGCCTGCCCGTTGGAGTACCCCACCAGGAAGTCAGCCGGACCCGTACGATCGTAGTCGGGAAACAGCCCCGCCATCCGTGCGGGGATCGTGCTCGTCCCTCGGCTCAGCGCCCACAGGCGCCGCGGGGCGCTGACGACCTCGTCTCCTCCAGGCCGCTGGTAGAGCACCCTCCAACACACGACCCCCGGCCCGACCATCAGCTCGAAGACGCCCCCCGACATCAAGTGTCGGGACTGCTCTGCGACGCACTCGCGGCTGAGGATCACCAGGATCGGGCGGAGGGCCCCCACAGGGAACCTGGCCTCGAAGCGGATTCGCCGTCCCAGCATGCGCGCGTTGGCCGCAGGACTGACGAGCTGCGGCAACGTCGCCGGTCCGGCGTCGAAGCCCACGTCGCGGGGCACATCCACGCCCAGGTCGACGCCCAGGTCGACGCCCAGGTCGACGCCCAGGTCGACGCCCA
>CAYUSB010000046.1:0-6810 GCA_964447205.1 uncultured Myxococcaceae bacterium | reverse complement strand
ACGCCCAGGTCGACGCCCAGGTCGACGCCCAGGTCGACGCCCAGGTCGACGCCCACATCGCGGGGCACGTCGAAGCCCACATCGCCCCCCGTGTCGACCCCCGTGTCGACCCCCGTGTCGACCCCCGTGTCGACCCCCGTGTCGACCCCCGTGTCGCGCGGCACGTCGACACCCGCGTCGACCCCTGCATCCATCCCGGAGTCATCCGGGACATCCGGGAGGACGTCCGCGCCCGACTCCATCGCGGCGTCACTCTGCGCGTCGACGGCCCCCGCATCCTGCCCAGCGTCGCGCGGCGGCACGCACCCCCCGGGTTGGGCCGCCGAGGCTACAAACCGCCACCCCGAGGGGCACTCCGAGGCCGCCACCGGGGCGGCGCAGAACCCCGCCCGGCACGCGGCGCCCGGCACCGAGCTGCACGGGGCCGTGGCCCCCTCCGGGGCGCAGGGGTACCCGGGAGCATCCGGCAAACAACCTCCCACGACTGCCACCGACCACACGAGCCCCCACATCCGGCCTGCAGCCTTGAGCGCGGGGGTCGTGCGTGCCCTGTTGGATGATCCGCCTAACATCGCTGCGGAGGGTAGCACCCTTGCGGCGAGGTCCCCGGGGCGTATCCTCGCGGACGCATGCGGAGGACCAAGATCGCGGCGGTGGGGTTGGTCGTGGCCCTCCTGGTCACGGCCCAACAGACCGGGGTCCTCGCGCGCCTGGCCGAGCCCGCCCGGTTGCGGGAGAGCCTGCTCGGGCTCGGGGGCTGGGGTTACCTCGCGTTCGTGCTGGCGTATGCGGCCCTGCAACCGTTTGGGGTTCCGGGGACGGTGTTTGTGATGGCGGCCCCGTTGGTGTGGTCGTGGCCCGTGGCCTTCGCCCTGTCGATGACCGGAACCATGGCCGCCAGCGTGGTCGGCTTCTCCTTCGCCCGCTTCGTCGCCCGCGATTGGGTGTCGCCCCGCATCCCCCTGAGCTTCCGCAAGTACGACGAGGCCCTCGCCCGCCGGGCTCTGCCCACGGTGTTTGTCCTGCGGCTGATCTTCTGGATGCCTCCGCTCCTGCACGCCTTCTTCGGGGTCTCCCGGGTGCCCTTCGCCACGCACTTCTGGGGATCGTTTCTGGGGTACCTCCTCCCGCTCTTTCTGGTGAGCTTCTTCGGCCAGCGGCTCTTTGACACCCTGCGGGCCCTGTCGCCCGCGACCTGGGCCGCCGTGGCCCTCACCGCCCTCGTGCTGGCCGCCCTCGTGTGGGCCGTACGGAAGAGCACCCGGCCCGCGTAGTCCCCAAAGCGTCTACAGCCGGGCCACCCGAAGCGGGAAGCTCACGTCGGCCGAGCACACCCCGTCGGCCAGCCACGGGGGCAACGACCGCAGGGCCTCCCGAACCGCCGACCGCAGCTCGGCCCCCTCGCTCACCCAGGCCATCAGGGGGCCGTCGCCCCACGCCGCGAGCAGGGCCCCGTCGTTGGAGGGACGGGCGACCCCGAGGCCCGCCGTCGACACCCGCCCCGTCGGGACAAACAAGGCCCACACGGGCCGGGCGTCGCCCGGGGCCCTCCAGGTCACCCAATGGGCCCGGGCCGCCCCGCCCCGAGGCCCCACCCCCCGCACCTCCACCGTCGCCCCGCGCCGCTCCAACCCCGGAACCACCGTCTCAAAGAACGCCCCCCGCAGCGCCTCACGCCGCCCCCCAAAGCCCGCCGCCCGCGGATGCAACGCCCCCGCCCCCTCGTGCCAGCGGTACCGCTGCCCCGCGATGTCGAAGGTCTCCTCGTGCTGCGCCTGGATCGCCGTGCTCATGCCCCGACACGTATCTCCCCCGCGCAAGGCCCGCCACCGCACTTTGACATACTCTGACACATGCAGTGACATACTCTGACCGTCTGGGGACCCGGCTCGGCCTTGACGGGGGTGTGGTGCTACAAGTCGGGCCTTCATGCAGGCCTCACTTCCCCGGGTGCTGGTGGTCGACGACGACCCCGACCACGTCGATCTCGTCTCCACGCTGCTGCGACGCGGCGGGTTTGCGGCCGTGTCTGCGAGCTCGGCCCCGGAGGCCCTGGAGCACCTCGGGCAGGGGGCCATCGACTGCGTGCTGTCGGACGTGCAGATGCCCGACCGGGACGGGTTCGACCTGCTGGCCACGTTGCGTCGGTCGCACCCGGCCATCCCGGTGATCCTGATGACGGCCTACGGCGCCCTCGACGACGCGGTGCGGGCCGTCGGAGGCGGGGCCTACGCGTATCTCCCGAAGCCCGTACGCGGCGACGACCTGCGCGAGGCCGTGGCCACCGCCGTTGCCCGGGCGAGCGCCCAGGCGGCCCACGGGTCGGACGCCTCGGACCAGGCCCTGGCCCGCGACGCGGTGATCGGGCACAGCCCCGCCATCGTGGCCCTGTACGGGACCATCGCCCGGGCGGCCACGGCGGGTTCGGCCCCGGTCTTGATTCGCGGCGAGACGGGGGTGGGCAAGGAGTGGGTCGCCCGCGCGGTGCATCGGTACGGACCGCGGTCGCGGGGCCCCTTCGTGGCCGTCAACTGCGCCGCCCTCGCCGACGGGACCCTGGAGAGCGAGCTCTTCGGACACGCCCGCGGCGGGTTTACCGGGGCCACCGCCACGCGGCAGGGGCTCTTCCAGCGGGCCCATGGGGGGGTTCTGTTTCTCGACGAGGTGGGCGAGCTCGGGCCCCGGGGCCAGGCCGAGCTCCTGCGGGTGCTGCAAGAGGGCGAGGTGCGGCCCGTGGGCGACGACGAGACCCGGGCCGTCGATGTCCGAGTGGTGGCCGCGACCCATCGTGACCTCGAGGCCCTGTGCCGGGTGGGGCGCTTCCGCGAAGACCTCTTGTTTCGGCTGCGGGTGCTGGAGGTGAGGGTTCCGCCGCTGCGAGAGCGCCGCGAGGACGTGGCCCTGCTGGCCCAGCACTTCCTGGCGCATACCGCAGGGGCTGCGGGCGCGGGGCGGAGGTTTTCTCCCGAGGCGCTGGCAGCCCTGGAGGGGCGCGACTGGCCCGGCAACGTACGCGAGCTGCAAGCCTGCGTGGCCCGGGCCGCGGCCCTGAGCGCGGGGCGCACCCTGCTCCCGAGCGACCTCGCGCGTCCGAGCGAGTCTCCGCCGCCCGCCTCGCCCTCCTCGGGCGACCCCTGGGAGGCCCTGTGGTCGGCCGCCCTGGGCGCGGGGGCGGTCTCCCTCGACGCGATGTCCGCCCGCTACGCCCGGGCCGTCCTGCGCCACCACGACGGCAACAAGACCCGCACCGCCGAGGCCCTGGGCATCGACCGCAAGACCCTCCGCCGGCTCCTCGGGCCCGACGCGTAGCCCTACTCCGCGTATGGGTCGAAGACCGTGATCAGCGCCGCGAGGAAGGCAGCGTAGGGACCCCTGGGTGCGCCCGGGGGCCTCGCAAGCCCCTCGATCAAGGCGTGACCCTCCGCAGCGCACCGCAGTCGCACCTGGGACGGCCCATCGAGCTCGGACCAGCGCCCATCGTCTTCAGCGAACGGGTGCGCGTCACAGACGACCGCCAACTCACGCCCATGCCCCTTCCCAAGGGTCGTCACCGCCGAGACGATCGCCGCAAACGCCTCCTGCTCCGCAGCCTCGCCCCGGAACCACATCGCGTCCACAACGCGCGTGCGGGATGCCTCCCACACCGAAAGCCCCGCGGGACGCCCGGCGCGACCGCCCTCGGCCTCGTCCTCGGCCGTCGGCTTCAGCCACTCGGGCTTCGGGAGGCGCTGCCCGACACGCAAGTGCCCCCTCCCCGACGCGCCAGCCGAAACACTCTCGCCTCCGCATCGAGCGGCGTGTAGCGCTCACGCATAGACGATGCGCTTGAGCCAAGCGTCCAGTTGCTCAGAGACCGTCGGGACAGGGTCCTCGGTGCCCTCGTACACCCCAGTCTTCTGGTCGCGGGCGAACCAGACGACTCCGCCTTGCGCGTCGACCTCGACCTCCACGTAGACGTGGGCGTAGCTCCACGCAAACTGCAAGCGCGCACCATCGCTCGTGCGGTCGGCCATGGGCTCAGGCAGCTCGGCACCGCCTCGTTCGCGCAGGGTACGCCAAAGGGTGCGCGCATGATCGGCCAGGAGTGGCGCGGCGCCAGTACGCGCCTCCATGTCGCGGAGAAAGTCCGTCCACACGGACGACTCGGCGCCCCGGGCGGGGTCATGTCGCGCGAGATGCTGTGCCAGTTGGCCCACCCGAGGCAGGGCCTTCGCAACGACCGGATCGGGAATCCCACGCATCACCGTCGCGGCCCGGTGGAGCCACCCCGCGCGCTCCCACGCATCGGCGACCCAGAAATGAAACGACTCCGCGAGCCAAGGGGTGTCGCACACCTGGGTGCCGTCCGCATCGACGCGCTCGATGGCCTCGTTCCACGCCTGGGCCGCCTCGGAGGGACGGGCGTCTTCGATCAGGAAGGTGACGAGACGCGAGTTCCACCAGGGGTTCTCTGGGGACAGCTCGATGGCCTGGCGGTAGGCGTGGTCGATCTCGCCCCGCACACCCTTCGCCCGCTGAAGGTTGAACGCGAGGTAGTGCCACGCGTAGTCGTCTTCGGGAAAGCGCTCCACGCACCGCCGGTAGACCGCCGCGGCCCCCCGGTAGTCTCTGTCCTCGATGCTCAGCCGCCGCGCACGATCCCAGTACAACTCGGGCGAGGGGAGCGTCTGGGTCGCCCACATCGCCGTCGAGGTCGGGCCCCCGTGCGCCGCGTGATGGACCTTCTCGCACCACGCCTGCAACGCGGCGGGCTCCAGCGAGCCAGGGTCGGAAGCACCGTCCCTTCGTGCGTAGTGCGTCACGAGCGCGTCGTGTTGCGCCGGCGTCGCGCGGCCCCGCGCAGGCAGCGCTTCGGCCAGCATCGTACGCACCGCCGCCGCCACGCGCAGGGAGTGATCGCCGTAGCCGATGCACGCGGTGAGCAGCGGCAGGTGCTGGGCCGCCACGCCCGAAGCGACCGCGACCTCCGCGTGCGGCACAGGTCGTCGCAGCGCCAGGAGCCATCCCACCGGAGGCTCAAGCTTCGCCCGCGGAATGAGAGGCGCGAGCTCCTTCACCACCGCAGGGAGCACCGGGTAGGTCTGCAGCGCCTTCAGCACCCGCTCCGTTTCGGCCCCGAGCGCCACGGCGCCCACCGCGAGACGCCACGCGAAGGGAGACGCGCGCATCGCCACGGGTGCCGCGGCGCGCAGGGCCACGAAGGCGTCTCGGTAGGTGTCCCACGCGATCGCCTCCAGGGCGTCGGGGCCGACCTTGTGAGTCGGCAGCGTGTGGGCACGCGCGATGCCGAGGTCGGTCGCCGACAGGGCCGCATCGGCGACCACCACGGCGGGGCATCCAGACTGCACCAGGGCGTCGAGGATACGCTTCGCCCGCCGTCCTCCGCCCATCTCGTCGAGCACGACGCGAGAGCTCGGAGACCAGGTGGCGGGGACACGAAGCACGGGCACCTTTCCCGACGCATGCAGCGCGCGAAAGACCCTGAGCGCCGCGTCGAGGAGCGTGGTGTCTCGGCCTCGGTCCAACGCGGGGCGGTCGGCAGGCGGAAGCAACGCGGCGCACTCGAGGTACGCGGTGCTCGTCGCGTCGGCCTCGGTGAGCTGCAGAAACTCGAGCGGACAGACCGAGTCTGACAGCGCGCTCAGCCTGCGCACCAGCTCGCCACGACCGCTGCCGACGCCACCCTCGACGTAGATGGCGCCCGGGTTCTGGTGCAGATCGTCGAGGATCTCCTCCGCGAGGAGAGCCACCGAGGGAATCAGCTCCGTCATCGTCCTGCGCTCCACCGACACGTTCGCCACGGACCAGACGACAGGGGGTTGGGCTTGTCAACCCCTCCGTCGCGGTCTGCGGTCCCGGCAGGGCGCTAGGGTCCCAGAGGGGTTCCAGCCCGCCCGCAGCTCTTAGAGCCCTGTTTGCACGAAACGATCTGTCAGAGAGCGATTGAACTTGACGACGAAGCCGGTCCCCTCCATAGGCACCTCAAAACATGCCTCGAAGGTCCTAGGAATGTTGGGGTTGAGCGGGTTTCCCGGACCGAGGGTGTTGATCGCCATATCGCAGGCCGGGGTAGGGTTGTAGGTGACCCCCTGCGCGATCACCGAGTCTGCGAAACTCATGACGGTGATGGGTTCGTTTCGCGTGTTGCGAACTCGGTAGCTCAGCACCAGCAGACGGGCTCCCTCGGGCGCCGTGTGCCGGAGAAACTGATTGCGGCCAACCCGTTGAGCAAAACGGGCAGAAAGGAGCGTCGCCTCCAACCCTTCGACTGTCACGGGGGTTCCTCTCGGCACCGCGTCGTCAAGTCGTTCGCCCGTGGCCACTTGGGCTGCCGCGCCAGAGGGGGCAGCAGGTGGAGAGGCCGGATCGGCCGGGGCTTGTGCCTCGTGTGACGACGGCGCAGGCGCTCGGCCTGGGCTTGCTTGGGTGCTCTCTGCCCCAGTGGTGTTGCTGGTGGCACCTCGCTGCTTGTTGCCGCCCGCCATGGCAACCAGGCACAAGGCGCCCATCCCGACGATCACGATCAGCGCCACCTTGGAGAAGCGGCCTCGACTTGGAGGGGGCTGTGGCGGCCCATACTGGGCAGGGACGCCGTACGGCGGCTGATTCTGTTGGGGGTACATCGACATCTCCTACTCTCTGCGAGACACCGTCGATTCTTACACCGTGTAAAGGCGACCAGCAAGACTTCACGGTAGCGCGCCGTCGTGGCTCGATCGATTGGACCACGGTCGTTCGCACGCGGGCTCGGTATGATACGAAATCACCTCATAAATCCTCTGGTATTCACGCTGCGGCTGCGACACGCGG
>CAYUSB010000045.1:0-64894 GCA_964447205.1 uncultured Myxococcaceae bacterium | reverse complement strand
GGCTCCACCACCGCGACCGGGGACGAACACGCGCGTCGGTCGCGCGTTGCGCCGCGGCGGGAGCGGGCGGCGCGTCGAAGCCGAGGGCCGTGTTTGACCCGCTGGGATTGGGCCACGCTGCTGCGACACGTGTGGGGGGTCGACGCCCTCGCGTGCCCGCGCTGCGACGGTCGGATGCGCTTCGTCGCCGTCATCCGTGACCGCGTCGTCATCGAGCGCATCCTGCTGCACCTTGGGCTGCCGCACGAGCCGCCGCCAACCGCACGCGCAAGAGCCCCATGAGGGAGACTGCGGCGGCGGCGGCGACGATGACGGCGACGGTGGAGGAGGTGAAGGGGCGCGGTGCTGCGGCATGACGGCGCAAGGGGAGCGGTCTGCGCGCGGGGACCGCGGAGGGGGGATTGGATTCGTTCAGCGAGCTCTGCGTCGACCGCCGAGGCCTCGCGCGGCATCCAGGGGCGTCGGGTCGGCTCGCATAAAATAGAATCTGTCAACTTTTCTGTGGGTCCAGAGCTCCATGCGGGTGGGTGCTCCAGGCTCGCAACCCGTTGGAGTTCTTATCCCCCACCCGCATGCCCATGCGATGCCGCCCTCGGAGGGAGGGGTGCTACAGAGGCGCCGGTATTTGAGGGGGTGGCACATTCGCACCTCGATCACCCATTGGGGCCGGGTGAGGCCTCGCAGGGAGAGGCGTGATGATGCTCCAGAGGTTGGCCGGGTCGATGGTGTTGATGGTCTCCATGGCGGGGTGCTCGGACGCACCGGCAGCCGCGGACGCGGGCAGTGATGCTCCGGCGGGTGACGCTCCGGGCACCGATGCTCCGGGCACCGATGCGGGAACCTCCTCGGGCGACGTCCCTGCGGACATCCTCCGCACCTGTTCGTTCACCAACGCGTGCAGCTTCGGTCCCGTGGTCAACGCCCCCATCGACCGGTGTGTCGAGAGCCTCGTGCGCGATCGCCTCCAGGGCGGTCTGTCCGGCAGCGGCATCCGCCGACAGCAGATCGATCGCCTCGTGCGCTGCGCAGGCACCGCCGCGTCGTGCGACGCCTTCGTTCGCTGCGCCCGCCTGGACACCGCGCCCTGCACCGTGGCGGGCGCCCGCTGCGAGGGTCAGGTCGCCGTCACCTGTTCCAGCCGCACGGACAACGTCCCCGAGGTGGTGGACTGCGCCGCCCTCGGGCTGGCCTGCGACGCGGGAGACTGCGTGGGCCCGGCTCCCGCGATCGCGTGCGACGCCACGGTCAGCACGAACGCCATCCGTTGTGACGGCACCGCCCTCGTGCGGTGCGAGCGGCGGGCCGACGGCACCGGCATCGAGGTGCGCGATCCGTGCCCCGCGGGTGCCGCGTGCGTCGCCGAAGGGCGGTCGGTCACCTGCCTTCCGGCGGCGCCTGTCCCGTGCGCGACCCCGGGGACGACCTGCGAGGGGTCGACGGTGGTCCAGTGCCTGGCCCTGTCGAGCGGGATGCGCGCGCTGCGCCAGGACTGCGGGAGCGTCGGCATGACCTGCGGCATGGTCGTGGGCGGATCGCGCGACCCGCAGTGCATCCCCGCGGGGGCTGAGTGCACCGCGCCCATGTACACCACCGCGATGCCGAGCAGCGGGCGGTGCGAGGGCGCGGACATTGTCGCGTGTGTCCTGGGTCGTACGACCCGCGTCCGGTGTGCAGACTTCGGAGCGACCGGGTGCGCCACGGTCACGTTGTTCCCAATCTGCCGGTAGCATCCAGGGGCGGGTCGCCGTCCCCCAACGCAGCGCAGCGGCGCGATCCCGCGATCGGGGACTGTACGCCGCTGCGAGGGGGGAGCGCGGTGGGCCGACGGTCAGACCATCACGGCAACGTGGGCGAGGTTGGTCGGGTCGAAGCGTACGGGCACCGTACGGCCCGGCTGCACCTGCGGGATCACCACCGGCGAGAGCACCGTCGTACACTGGGCGTTGAAGACCTGACCCTGCGACGACCGCACCTCCAGGTCGATCACCACCTGGGGTTGGTAGTTGATCCGCGTGCCCGTGTCGCGCACCCCGAGGACCCGCCCCACCCCCGGGGCCCCCGTGGCAAGCAGGCGGGACCGCATCTGGGCCGAGTCGGCGAGCGAGGTCATGAGGTTGTTGGCGTTGCGCATCATCGGGGCGAACACCTTCGCAAACACAATGCCCGAGATCCCGAGCGAGACCAGCGTGATGACGAGGGACAGGATCATGGTTTTGTCCTCCATCGCGGGCTGTGGGAGCGTCCGCGGTTGAAGAGACCCATCGCAAGCCTCGGGCCAACGCCACGAGGGCCGTCTGCGCGCTGTTTTCTTGGGGTTCTGGAGAGGCCGGGGGCGGGCCCGGCCCTGGCACCGGGCTGGCACGTGCCAGGGCACAGGGCCGGGCACGGCGACGACGCGTCGCATGCGCCCAGGGACCCCTTCAGAAACGACGCGGGGCCTCCGCGACCACCCGCTGCGCCGCGGGAACCTCGATGCGCTCAAGCGGGCGGACGCCCTCGGAGGCCACGACGGCGTCGCCCGTGCGGCGGAGGGTGATCGTCGTGGTGTCGCGCGGGCCGCATACGATCCGGGAGAGCTCGCCCGGTTGCACGCGCACGGGTCGGCAGGGGCCGCGGACGCGCGTGGCCTCGGTGCTGGTGCCGCCCACGGCGAGGAAGACCACGACCCGCCCGGTGGTCGCTCCGCCTGCGGCCCGCTCGTCGGTGAGCTCGAAGCGGGCGGGCACCTCGCACGCCCCGCGGAAGAGGTAGCGTAGGCCCTGCGGGGGGCTCATGCTGGGTGCCGTCACGGTGCGTCCGTCACACCCGCACCACACGCTGGTGGCGGGGAGCGTCACCCCGCCGTCGCAGACCAGGCGCCCGGGACCGTCGCAGCCGGGCTCGTACACCGGGGCTGCCCCGTTGCCGCAGGCGGGTGCGGACGGTGCGGGCTGCGCGGGGACGGCCTGGGCCGCGACGACGGTGGCGAGGGCGAGGACTGCGGACGCGAGTCGGTGGGACATGGGGGGACCTCCTACGGGGGCGTTGTACCCGTCCGGCGGGTGACCCTTGGGCGGGGCTGGGAGGCCCCGTCCAGGCGCCTGCGGGGAGTGGACGAGCCCTGGACCCTTCAGGTCGCCCAGCGGGCCCGCAGGGCCGCGCGCCAGGGCGGGTCGTCGCCGAGGGTGTCGCCCGCGAGGAGGGAGGCGAAGGGCTGCCGGGCGGCCCGGGTGCGGGCGTCGAGCAGGGCGTCGGCCAGGTCGCCGGCGTAGAAGGCCCGGGTGGCGTCGAGGTACAGGTCGCGGGCCTGGGCGATGTGCCGAGCGTAGCCCTCGAAGCGGGCGGCCGACACGTCGCGGGCCCCGAGGGCGTCGAGGATGGCCGCGGCGGCGGCGGCGGCTCCCGCGATGGCGAGGTGGGTCCCGGAGCAGAAGAGGGGGTCGACGAAGCCCGCGGCGTCGCCTACGGCCAGCCAGCCGTCCCCCGCGAGGTGCTCGACCCCGTACGCGAGCTGCGGAACAAACCGCACGGGGGTGAGCCGCGTGGCCTCGGCCAGCATGGTCCGGGCGAGGTCGGCGTCGTCGAGGGTGCGGCCGAAGAAGCCCTCCAGGGACTCTCCCTGGCTGCGGGCGGCCGTCCACGCGGCGCTGCACACGGCCCCGATGGAGTTGACCTCGCCGTCGAAGGGGACGCTCCAGACCCAGCCGTGGGGCGACAGGATGATGTCGGTGTCGCCCTCGGCCTCGGCGGGGCGCCGGGAGACGTGCTGGTAGTGGGCCACGAGGGCGCTGCGGTCGAAGCCAGCGAGCTCTGCGTCGACCGCCGAGGCCTCGCGCGGCATCCAGGGGCGTCGGGTCGGCTCGCATAAAATAGAATCTGTCAACTTTTCTGTGGGTCCAGAGCTCCATGCGGGTGGGTGCTCCAGGCTCGCAACCCGTTGGAGTTCTTATCCCCCCTAATCAGGGAAGCGGCAGAGGCCGCGTAAACTGTCAACTCGTATCAAATCCAGGCGGTTCCGCGAGACGGAGTTGGATCTTGGCGCCGTGGAGGTGGAGGTGGGCGTCGTTGAAGAGACGGACGAGTTCCTCCTGCAGGCGACGTTGTCGTGCCTCGGGCACCGGGTCGACCCATAGCGTGAGCTTGCCGAGCACGACGTCGACGAAGGCGTGGCGCCCCTACAGCAGGTCGCGCAGCCGAGTTGGCGTCAACGTCCGCACCGAGGCCATCACGCTCCGTGCGAGCCGAAGCGCCAGCGCGTTGAAGAGCAGGAGCTGCAAGTACTTGCACAGAAGCTCCAGGCCCGTCGGAGGTCGCACCTTCTTGCTCAGCGGCTCCGCCCGCAGCTTCTCCACCTCATCCCGCACCTTCTCTTGGCGCCGTACGCGGGTCGAGATCTTGGCCAACACACGCCGCGTGGGAGCCTCCTGGCGGAGCGTGGCGATCTATACGTTCAGGGCGTCGTCCTTCGCATCCAGCCGCTCGATCTGGCCGTCGATGCCCCGGCTGGTGGCCAGCTCCAGACGACGGTCGCGATTGACCCCGAAGCCGACGGCCTCCAGGGCCTTGAGCGGGTTCTCCATCTCGGGCCAGCGGGCCTTGTAGACCTTGTCCATCCGAAGCAGTTCGTCGCCCTTCAGCGCACTGTTCGTCAGGTACCGCAGACCCCGCAAACAGGATACGCCTTGATTGGGGTGCGCGGGGAAGATCACCACGCGCGGACCGTCCTCGAGCGGCGTGGCGAGCGTGTGCCCCATCCGCGTGTCGCGGTGGACGAAGACCTTCTGCCGATCCAGGGTCTGTGCGACGGGCGTGTGCTGCATCGAGAGGTAGACCCACCCGTTGGCCACCGTCAGGTAGGGGATCCGCTGGGCCTGCGCGTACTGCCGCAGCGGGAGACTGTTGCCGCCGCGGTCCCACGTGTGGCGCCGCAGATGGGCCGTCAGCCAGGCATGACGCGACGGCGAGGCGTGCAGATCCTTCACCGCGACCGCCAGCTGCGTCGCCGGCTTGTGCCAGGAGAGGTGGTAGACGAGCACCGGTCCACCCTCCGGGCGCACCGTCGTCACGCCGAAGTAGACGGCCGCCAGGAGCTTGTTGTTGAGCGCTCCGATGGGCCCCGCGTGGGCGGGCTGCTTGGTGTAGTAGGGCTGGTCGAACATGTCCGTGTGCGCCACGGCCGCGTGCTCGGTGCACTCGACCGCACGCTCGACCTGGGACTCGACGGCGCGCTCGACCACCGCCGTGGCGCCCGCGGTCGCCATCGCCTTGAGATTGCGCCGCAACGTGCTCGGATCGTAGGGCTGCGGGCGGCCCGTCACGCAGGGCTCGCCCCCGGCCCGTCGCGTCGCGGCCGTCAGCCCTCCGGGGAAGAGCATGCGCCCGCAGGTAGCCGCCAGCTTTGGCTCCAGGGCCTGCGCGGTCTTGGAGCATCCGGGCAGGGCGGCGATGTCGCGCACGATCCGGGGCAGGATGGGCCCCAGCAGTGCGGGCGCGAGAAGGGTGCCTACTTCGGTGACGACGGCGGGCCGGGCTCGCGGTGCGGAGGGCAAAAAGGGGGGAGGGGAACAGGCGCCGTGGTGGTTCCCCTGCGGGGACGGCCCATCTTGCGATGCGGCACCTCGGCGGCCAGGAGGGTCACGCGCACGAGGGTGTCACTGGGGCGCTCAGCGCGAGGCTCGTGCGTGCGAATCCAGGCGCGGATCTCGGGCGTGCCGATGATCTCAGGCGTGCGAACCCGTCGCAGCGCCCAGTACGCCTGCAACACCAACGCCCGCAGAGGGGTCATCCCATCGACGCTCTTCGATGCCGCA
Organism: uncultured Myxococcaceae bacterium; assembly: GCA_964447205.1. Classification (GTDB taxonomy): domain Bacteria; phylum Myxococcota_A; class Polyangia; order Polyangiales; genus JAEUKH01. The sequence goes on along the minus strand of CAYUSB010000045.1, from coordinate 59,105 downwards.
GAGGCGAGTGGAAGGTCCAAGCCCCCAACATAAGCCCCGGCTGCTCCAGGTCAGCCCCCAGCGCCGACGTGACACTTGAAACACCTTGATTCAAGAGCTTCTGTTGCCGACGCCTCCTCCCTGCTAATCTGTACACCGCCCCGTCGGCCCTCGTCGGGCGCACCACCAACGTCACGCGGTACCGCCCTTCCGACGGCTCGATCGACCCATGCCTACATGACCGTCATCGGCTTCCGCGTGGTCGGGGCGGGCGTGTCCACCTGCGCGCCCATCGAGGCCCCGCCGTAGTCCCCGTGGTGCAGCGCGCGGCCTCGGCGGTCGACGCAGAGCGCGCTGGCTCACGGTTCGTCACCCTGGGGTGATGGGCTCGCGCCGGTGGTGGTAGATCCGCGCGACGCGGAGCACACTCGGGAGTCGTTGATAGAACAGCACCGCAGGGAGCACCGGCCAACGGCGGACCTCGGTGCCGTCGAGGAAGCGCACGGGAGGGCCGTCGAGGCGCGGCGTGTACGACGCGAGCAACGCCAGCGTATCGTTGAACTCGTGCGTCCACGCCAACGCCGCGCGCGGGTTGTGCTCGGCCAGGTGGCCCACGAGTCCTGCGAGGTCTTGCGCGGCTTCGGGCGCGACCTCGATTCGGTCCGGCGGCGGCTCGGTCACCGGGTGTCGCTCAGATCACGCCGGGCGATTCGCTCCAGCAGGTCTGCGCGGACCGTCTCCCAGGGGATGCCCTCGCCGCGGTCCAGAGAGCGAAGCGCCGCGCGGATGCCTTCTGCCTGATCCGGCGTGAGACCCGCTTCCTCCGGCGTCAGGACCCGCTCCAGGGTGTACTGCCCCGGCGGTAGTTCGCGCAGCAGTGTAGGGAGCGTCTCGGGCACATCGTGGCCGTTCCAGTCGATCACCTTCGCCGCGCTGCTCATGCCGGGAGTGTACCACGGCGCCGATCGGCACTGCGTCGGCGTCGGGCGAGGGACCTGCGTCGGGCGCGACCGGGGGCCAGCGCGCTCTGCGTCGACCGTCGAGGCCTCGTGCGGCATCGCAGGGGCGCCTACTCAGAATCCCAGGCGCGGTCGGTGGTCAGCGCCACAGCCCCCCGGCCTGGAGGGCCGTCACCACCTCGCCCTCGCGGCTGCGCGGAACGCTCACCCGCGTCGGCATCCCCCCCCCCACCCGCAGGATGGCGAGGAAATCGAGGCCCGAGTCGAAGGCCGCGGCGAGGGTGACGTTGTGGGCGTCGAGGACCATCGAGACCCGGGCCCTCTGCTGCCCCAAGAGGAGCAGGGCGGTCTTGTCAAACTGCCGCCCGGGGACGTCCCCCACGTCGCACACGGCCACGGCCCCGTGGAGCTCGTAGCGCTCGTCGGCCAGGGCCTCGGTGGCGTCGGCCACCCGGGTGTACTCCGCGGCGGCCTCGGCCAGGGCGTCGGCCCGAGCCCCGTCGGGGCACCCGGCCACGAGCCAGTCGACCACCTGGAGCTGGAAGGCCTCGTCGCGTCCGTAGACCCGCAGGGCCCGGTCGACCATGTCGCCGCGGGGAGAGGGGCTCCCGAGGCGGGTGTCGACGGCCCGGGCGTCGTCGTCGGCCCCGGGGTAGGGCTCGAGGCCCCCGCGGATCCATTTGGCCGCGGCGTAGAGCCCGTCGAAGTCGTTGTGGCACACGACGGTGTCGACGGCCCCGGTGGCGGCCACGAGGGCCGGGGTGACCATCTCGGGGCAGGCCCCGTGCTCGGCCTTGGTGGCCAGGACGAAGCGGGGATCGGCGGCGTAGCGGGCGTGGTAGGCGTGGTCGTGGTGGTCGACCCAGCGCACGAGGCGGTCGCCGAGGCCGCGCAGGAAGGGGGCCGTGACCTTCTCGAAGCTGGCCCCGGTCCCCGAGGCGGCGAAGGCGATGTCGAGGACGACCACGCGGCCGGGCAGGGCGTCGGCCCGGGGGAGCTTGCGGGGGGTCCCCAGGACCACCCGCGGGGATGGAGGGGAGGTCGAGGCCGGGTCGGGGGTCATGGGGCACCTTCGAGGGAGCGCACCGCGTCGCGGGCGATGGTGGCGGCCCCGCGGGTTGGGAGGGGGGCGAAGCCGGGGGGGATGGCTCCGCCGTCAAAGTCGGCGAGGCGCAGGGTGGAGTCGTCGAGGCCGATGAGGGTGGCGGTGGCCACGGTGCCAGAGACGGTCTCGACCTGGACCCGGTGGTTGAGGCGCCGGGCCCAGGGGTCGCCGACGGGGTCGAGGTTGAGAAACAGTGACATCTGCGCGGTCCAGGTCAAACGCCCCGCGGGGGAGGTCAGGTCGAGGCGGGTCTCGTTGACGAGCTTGACGCTCATCTCCAGCCAGGCCCGATAACAGCCGTCGCAGACCCGGGCCTGGAGGGTGGCCCCGAGGGCCTCGAGGGGGGAGCCCGGGCGGAAGGGGGGTTTTCCGAGCCCGGGGCGCAGGAGGCCGCACCGGGCGCAGTGCACGACAGGAGTCATGAAGGGGCGGAGGTTATGGGGTACAACCCCGGGCTGCGGCAAGCATCGGGCCCATGACGGAGTCACTACGCTACGAGGAGGTCAGCCTCCACAAGGTCACGCGGGTGTACGGGGCGACCCGCGCCCTGGCGGGGGTCTCCCTGCGGTTTCGGGCGGGGGAGGTGGTGAGCGTGGAGGGGCCCAACGGGGCCGGCAAGAGCACCCTCCTGGCGGTCTTGTCGACCCTGGCCCGGCCGACGGCGGGGCGGGTGCGCTGGGGCGACATGGGGATGCCCGACGACGCCCCGCAGATCCGGGCCTCCCTCGGTCTGGTGGCCCACGAGGCCCTGGTCTACCCCGACCTCACCCCCCGGGAGAACCTCCGCCTCCTCGGTACGCTCCACGCCCTCCCCGACCCCGCGGCGGCCGCGGACGAGGCCCTGCGGGCGGTGGGGCTCCTGCCCCTGGCCGACCGGCCGTCTCGCACGTTCTCGCGGGGGCAGATGCAGCGCCTGGCGTTGGCGAGGGCCACCCTGCACGACCCCCAGCTCCTGCTCTTTGACGAGCCCACCACGGGCCTCGACCCGAGCGCCACGGGGCGGCTGGAGCGGGCCATCGCCGCGGCCCGGCAACGGGGCTGCATCGTGGTGATGGTCACCCACGACCTGGCCTTCGCGGGGCGGGTGGCCGACCGGCGGGTTCAGCTCGTTCGGGGCAGGGTGGAGGGCGAGACGGGGGCTGCGCTCGGCGATTGACGTCCTGCGCGGAGCCCGGCAACACTCGGGGGGCTCCACGGTGCGCATGGTGCGCGACCAGATTCGGGGGTCGTCGGTCCGTTCGTCGGGCCGATGGAAGAACAGAGGGTGCGAGATGAGCGTGTACGTTCAGCGTGGGTCCAAGGGACGGTGGGTTGCGGCCCTGCAGGAGGCCCTCAACGCGGCGGGGTACGACCTGGACGTCGACGGCGACTTCGGTTCGGGCACCGAAGCCGCGGTCCGGGGTTTTCAGCGGGACAGCGGGCTCAGCGTCGACGGGGTGGTCGGCCCCAACACCTGGGCCCAACTCGGGATCGAGACGGGCGGCGATGACGACGACAACGAGGAGGGCTACGAGCAGGTCGCCCGCGGATCGCAGGGCGAGGCCGTGAGCTTCCTCCAGGAGGTCCTCAACGTGGTGGGCTACGACCTCGCGGTCGATGGCATCTTCGGCCGGGACACCGAGGCCGCGGTCCGGGCATTCCAGGCCGAGCACGGGCTGACCGCCGACGGGATCGTGGGCGACAACACCTGGGGGGCCCTGGAAGAATACATGGAGGAGTGACCCTCCCGCCCGGGGGCCCCGGCCTCGTCGCCCCCTTCGCCCCGACCGCGGGGCTGTGGTACCGCCCCTCGGGATGATCGCCGCCCAACACGACGCGGGCAAGCTCACCGCCCGCGCCCGCATCGACCTCCTGCTCGACCCGGGTTCGTTCGTCGAGTCCGCCCGCTACGTGACCCATCGTTGCACCGACTTCGGCCTGGCGGCCCACCGCCCTCCAGGCGACGGGGTCATCACAGGCTACGGAACCATCGACGGCCGCACGGTCTGTGTCTTCGCCCAGGACCCCACCGTGCTCGGGGGCTCCCTCGGGGCCGCCCACGCCGCCAAGATTTGCGCTCTGTTCGACCTCGCTCGCAAGGTCGGGGCCCCCGTGGTGGGCCTCCATGACTCCGAGGGGCTGCGCCTCGAAGAGGGCCTCGGGGGCCTCGCGGGGCAGGCCGCGGTCCTCGTGGGTCACACCCTGGCCCGCGGGGTCGTGCCGCAGGTGAGCGCCATCCTGGGCCCCTGCGTCGGCGGGGCGGCGTTGGCCCCAGGTCTCGCCGACTTCGTCTTCATGGTGTCCGCCACGAGCCATCTGTACGTGACCGGCCCGGAGGTGGTGCGGGCCGTCACGGACGAGGCCGTGACCGACGACGAACTCGGCGGCCCCGAGGTCCACGCCGCGGGCTCGGGGGTGGCCCACTTCACCGCCCCCGACGACAGGACCTGCCTCGCGGACATCCGTCGACTCCTGTCGTTTCTGCCGAGCCATGGCGGCGAAGACCCGCCGCGCGGGCCGAGGGTGCCCGGGTCGACGGGCGAGGTCGTGGCCCTCGACGGGGTGGCTCCTGCGCGGGGGGGAGGGGGCTATTCGATGCAGGGCCTCGTGGCCCTCGTGGTCGACGACGGCGACCTCTTCGAGGTGGGCCCTGACTTCGCCCCCAACCTCCGCTGCGCCTTCGCCCGGGTCGACGGACGTCCCGTGGGGGTGGTGGCCAACGAGCCGGGGGTCCTCGCGGGCTGCCTCGACCGCGCGGCCTGCGACAAGGCCGCCCGCTTCGTGGGCTTCTGTGACCGCTTCCGTATCCCGGTGGTGACCTTCGTCGACACCCCGGGGTTTCTGCCCGGGACCGACCAGGAGCACGGCGGGATCGTGCGGGACGGGGCCCGTCTCCTTCGGGCCTTCGCGGAGGCCACGGTGCCTCGGGTCACGGTCATCGTCCGCAGGGCCTACGGGGCGGCCTGGGCGGTGATGGCCTCGAAGCCCCTCGGGGCCGACCTCACCCTGGCCTGGCCTGGGGCCGAGATCGGGGCCATGGGCCCTGAGGGGGCGGTGGCGATCCTGCATGGGCGGGAGATCGCCGCCTCGTCCGACCCCGCGGGGGCCCGGGCGGCCCTGGCCGAGCAGTACCGGGCGCAGCATACGAGCCCCCAGCGGGCGGCGGAGCTGGGCATGGTCGATGACGTGATCGCCCCGCGGGAGACGCGGCGTCGGGTAGCCGGGGCCCTGGCGCTGTTGCAGGGCCGCCGGGTGGGGTGAAGGGGCTCAGGGGCGAGCGAGGCGACGCCTGGGGGCTTCGGTGGAGTTGGCTGCCACCGGGTACGCAGGAAGTCGCCTGGGGATTGACCGCGTGGTGTCGGGGTCCGCGGCCAGGGATGGATCGGATTCCCCAGAGAGGATCATCTCGGTCCACCGGAGGGCATCGACGCCCTGGGGCACTTCGCGCGGGGCCATATGCGCGAGTGAGGTGTGAAGGTCCTCATCCCGGATCGCCTGTGCGCGCTCGATCCATGCAGGCAGGGCGCCTGCCCACCAGTCTCTCGGGGGTGGCCGGAAGAGGAGCGGAGGGGGAACGTCGGAGCGCCGATCGACTCGCACGCGCAACGGATGGCGTTGACCGACCCAGGCGTCGTCGAAGTCGAGCGCCATGAACTCCAGGCGATCAGGGTCTTCTCGTTGCTCCAGCACAAGGTTCTGGGCGTGGCGGTCTGCATTGCCGAGCCACGCGTCCAACACGAGGATGGCTGCAAACCGGGACAGATCGCCGATCTGTTCCCGACGTACGCCGCGGCTTCCCCAATGTTGCAACTCTCGAAACTGGGAAGCCCAGCGCCAGGGGAGCTTGATCCGGGGAGGTGTACACGCCGCCGCAGCCTGAGGGATGGGTACGTGGAGGCGCTGACAGAGAAGCCATCCGACCGCTTCGGCCAACACCCGGCCCGGAGTCATTCTCTTCTTCAGGACCCAAAGTCGCCCGTCCGCGCTGGAAGCGAAGACCGCCCGGGAAAGGTTCATGATGGACACCGGGCGGAGTTCGACCATCGGCTCGACGATGCGCTCGATCCGTGGGATGGACGATGGGTACGGCTGCATCGCTGCGAGCGCTCTGTCTCGACCGCGGTGAAGGGGCTCTATAGCTTGCCCAGGCCCCGGGCGAGGGACTCGACCTCGGTGCGTCGCAGGCGCTCCACCGATAGAGCCGGCAGGATCACCTTGGGGCCCGGGAGCTTCGCGAGGCGCTCGATCATCGTGCGCTGGAGGTCTTCGCGGCGGGCCCTCCACGCCCCGGCGTGGGCGATGGGCTCCAGGGCGCTGGCCCGGCCGAGGACCGCGGCGGCGTGCTCGGCCTCGGCGAGGCGCTGGCCGAAGAGAGGCGGCAGGACCTGGTTGATGACCAGACGGGCGAGGGGCAGGCCCAGGTCGCGGGTGAGGGTGGCGATGAGCTCCTCGGTCTCGGCCGTGGGCATCTCCTCGGCGAGGGTGACCACGACCATGCCCGACTGGGCGGGGTCCTGCAGGATCCGCTGGCCCTCCTCGGCCTCGCGTCGCAGGAGGCCCGCAGGGGCCACGTCGACGATCGACTTGGGGACCCGCAGCATCTGGAGGCCGTGGCCCGTGGCCGGGGCGTCGAGGATCACCAGGTCGTAGCGGGGCCGCCCCGAGGGGTCGCGCTCCTTCACGTGGTAGAGGGCCTTGCCGAGCATGGCCCAGGCGTCCATGCCCGGGACGGCCCGGAGGAAGCCCTTCACCAGCCGGTTGTCCATCACGGCCTTGTAGAGGGCCCGGACCTTCAGGATCATCATCCCGTACTCTTCGAGGCAGGCCTCGGGCTCGAGGTTGACCGCGTCGATGTTGGGGAGAATCTGCTGGATCTCCGTGCCGATGTACGTGGTCTCCAGGAGCGAGCTCATGCGCTCGCGGGCCTGGCTCATGGCGACGAGGACACGTTTGCCGCGCGACGCAGCGAGCATGGCGAGGGCGGCGGAGACGGTGGTCTTTCCCGTCCCGCCCTTGCCGATCACCGCGATAAAACGTCGAGACAGGAGGTCGTCGGCCATACGACGAGTGGCGTACCGCCCTGCGGGGAAGACTGCAAGGCGCTCGCGACGATCTCAGGCTCCGCGGCGACGGCGGCGGACCGCGAGGGTCGCCCCGAGGCCGAGGGCCAGGAGGGTAAAGTCCCCCGCGGCTCCACGGCCCCCCGAGGCGGGCTGGGCGGCGCAGGAGAGCCCGCCGGACGACTCCATGGGTGCCGGGGGCTCAGGCGCGGTCCCGGCGTCGACGGTGGCCCCTCCTGCGTCGACGAAGGGCGTGCCGCCGTCGGGGCGCACGACCCCTGCGTCGGGGGGACAGGGCGGGAAGGTCTGGCGGTTGCGTTCGACCCCGTACTGGTAGACCCGCCCCCGGGGCCCGGCCGAGCTGGCGGCGAGCTCCAGGTCGCGGTCGAGCATCCGGCCGAGGAGGTCGGCCCGCATGCGGGTGACGGTGGCGCTGTTGCCCAAGGCCTCGAAGGCCACCCCGACGTCGACGGCGGGGTCGGACTCCATCGTGACCCCGCTGTCTCCGAGCACGACCCCCGCGTCGCGGGGCGGTCCTCCGCCAAACTGGGTGACCTGCGACAGCCACTGGCCCCGCGGCTGAACGGTCGACGACTCGGTGAGCCACACCCGGCCCCCGTTGGCGTTGTTGAGGCGCTCGAAGGCGTTGAGGTAGTCGCGGGTGGGGTTGTTCGACTGGTTCCAGTCCCAGACGAAGTCGTTGTCGGAGAGCTCGCCATTGGGGAAGTTCATGGCCTCCATGCGGGAGTTGGCGAGCACGATGAGGGACAGCCCCACCTTGTCGGCGACGCCCGCGGCGATCATGCGCAGGGGCAACCGGGGCACGTTGCCTTCGAGGGTGACCCGCACGGGCGACATCCGGTCGATGCCCTCTCCGGGCCGCAGGCGCAGGGCGATGTAGTCCATGTTGAGGCCCGTGTAGAAGTCGATCACGGGCTCGATGGCGGTGGGGACGGCGTACCCGTTGTCGCGGAGCCACGTCCGGATGGCCATCGGGTCGGTCCCGCGGAGGATGCTCACCGCGTAGGGGCCCACCACCTCTTCGCGCAGCACCACGACCCCGGCGTCGGCCGAGGCCCCCGAGTCCGCGACGCCCCCGGCGCTCGGGCTCTGGTCGCCGCAGAAGGGGGGCCGCGGAGGCGTCGGGGGCTGCAGGAGGGGGGCCGTGAGGGTGTCGGCGGCGGTCATGAAGTCGTTGCTGGCGAGCGAGATGTTGGTGCGCTCGGTGTACCGGATGGGCAGGATCCAGCTGAAGTCTTCGGGGCGGCCGGTGTACCCGAACTGGTCCCACAGGGTGGTGCGTTGGGCGGAGATGGACAGCACCATCCGGTGGTCGGTCACCACCTGGACGGCCTGCGGCGGGGCGAAACACCCGCCGCAGGCGTGGGCGAGGTCGGGGGCCAGGGTGGCGAGGGCGAGGCCGAGGGCGAGTGCCCGGAGCGAACGATGAGGGGTCATGGAGGCGTCTCCTGCAAGGGATGGTGTAAGAGGGGGAGCGAACGGTCAATCGGGTTGACGACGGCGGCGGGTGCGGGCCGCCACGAGGCCGAGGGCGACGAGGCTCAGGGCCCCGGCACGCGGGACCCCAGGGGTTGCGGGCGTGGCCGCGCAGGACAGGCCCCCGGACGACGGGGGGGCGAGCGTGGGGTCGTCGGGGCCGAGGTCGTCCGGTACGCCCCGGGCGTCGAGGCCGAGGAGGGGGTTGCCGGCGTCGCGGGGGCCGGGGCCTGGGTCGCGCGGGGGGAGTCCTGCGTCGAAGCCCCGGGGAGGGGCGACTCCGCCGTCGCAGGTCCCGTCGGGCGGCCGGTTGCGCTCGATCCCATACTGGTACAGGCGGGCCCGGGGGCCGTCGGAGCTGGACCCGAGCTCGAGGTCGCGGTCGAGGAGCCGTCCCAGGAGGTCGGCCCGCAGGCGGGTGACGGTGGCCTGGGGGCCGAGGCCGGCGAAGGCCGTGTCGACGTCGACGCCGGGATCGACCGCTGCCAGCACCCCTCCGTCGGCCTGGCTCAACCCCGCGTCGGGGAGGGGGGCCATGGACATGGCGAAGGTGAGGGCCATGTTTCGCAGGGTGGACTGGGTCTGTGTCCCCGACATCTCGGTGAGCCACAGGCGGCCCGCATGGGCATTGTTCAGGCGCTCGAAGGCGTTGAGGAAATCGCGGGTGGAGTTGTTTCGCAGGGACCAGTCCCAGGTGAAGTCGTTGTCGGAGAGCTCGCCGTTGGGGAAGTTCATGGCCTCCATGCGGGCGTTGGCGAAGACGATGAGCGACAGGCCGACCTTGTCGGCGACGCCAGCGGCGACCATGCGCAAGGGCAATCGCGGGAGGTTGCCTTCGAGGGTGACCCGCACGGGCGACATGCGGTTGATGCCCTCTCCGGGCCGCAGGCGCAGGGCGATGTAGTCCATGTTGAGGCCTGTGTAGTGGTCGATCACGGGCTCGATGGCCGTGGGGACGGCGTACCCGTTGTCGCGGAGCCATGTGCGGATGGCCATCGGGTCGGTCCCTCGGATGATGTTGACCGCGTAGGGGCCCACCACCTCCTCGCGCAGCACCGTCACCGGGGGAGGCCCTGGAGCCCCGCTGTCTGCGATGCCCGGGGAGTCCGCGGGGGGGCCGGCGTCTCCCCGCCCGCCTTGGTTGCCACCACAAAAGGGCTGAAGGGGCGGCGGAGGCGAGCGCAGGATGGGGGCGGTCAACTGGTCGGCCGCGGACATAAACGCGTCGCTGGCCAGGGCCACCACCGTGCCCGGGGTGTACCGGATGGGCAGGATCCAACTGAACTCTCCAGGGCGTCCCGCGAAGGAGAACTGGTCCCACAGGGTGGTGCGTTGGGCCGACAGTGACAGCACCATCCGGTGGTCGGTCACGACCTGGACGACCTGCCGGGTTTGCATGGGGGGCCGCGGGTGAAAACACCCCCCACAGGCCTGGGCCACGCCCGGCCCCGAGGCCATCAGGGCGACAGACACTGCCAGGGCACGCAAGGCGGGCAACCGCTTCATGGGGACGACGCTCCTTCGGACGGCCTGCGGGGGTGCGAGACGGGCGAAGGACTCAGGGGCGGCGGCGGCGACGGCGCGGGGAGAGCAGGGCCCCGAGGGTGAGGGCCGCGAGGCTCAGGGCCCCGGCGGTGCGTCCCGACGACCGGCCGGGCGAGACCGAGCAGTTGAGCCCGCTGTCGGAGGCGGAGGAGTCGGTCCCGGCGTAGAACCCGTCGTCGGACGGGCACACCGGGGTGTTGGTGCTGCGGGTGATGGCGTGGAAGTTGGACACCAGGGCCCCGTCGGAGGCCTGGAGCTGCAGGTCGCGGTCGAGGAGGGAGGCCGCGAGGTCGGCCCGGATGCGCGACACCCACGGGCGCGACAGGCCCCGGACGGCGGTGCGGTAGTCTTCCATCGTGGTCGGGTCCTGGCCGAGGCTGTCGACGGACCCGCCCTGCGGTCCGCCGAAGCGGCCCCCCGTGTTGCTCGGGTCGATGAAGTCCACGGGGAAGGCCCCCTCGGTGACCCAGGCCCGGCCCTGGCTGGCCCGCACGATGGCGTCGAAGCGCTGGCGGTAGTCGCTGCGGTTGGTGTTGAAATCCCAGGTGAGGGCGCTGCGATCGACCTCGGCCCCGGGGTAGTTCATCGTGTCCCAGCGGCCCTGGCCGAAGACCCACAGGGAGATCCCGACCTTGTCGGCGATGCCCGCGGCCACCATCCGCAGGGGCAGGATGGGCGACGGGGTGGCGAACCGAACCCGGACGGGCTGCATGGCCTCGACCCCCTCCCCGGGGCGCAGGCGCAGGGCCACGAAGTCGGTCCGCATGTCGTTGTAGTACCGAAGGATGGGCTCGACCGCGGGGGGCACGGCGTACCCGTTGTCGCGCAGCCAGGTCGACAGGGCCCCCGGGTCGTCGGCCCGGATGGTCACGGTCTGGTACGGCCCCACCACCGAGGTGTTGAGCACCTGAACCCCGCCCCCACCCCCCGCCTCCCCAGCAAAGTTGCTCGCCGAGTCGCGGGCCCCGAGGAACCCACGGCCCCGGGGACAGACCGGCGGGGGCGGAGGCTGGAGCTGCACCGCCGTCAGGGCGTCGAGCCGGTCGAAGAAGGCCCCCGAGGCCAGCTCGATCTGAACATCCCCCCGGACCGGCAGGATCCACGAGAAGTCCTGCGGCCGACCCGTGTACCGAAACTGATCCCACAGGATGGATTCGTCGGCGTGGATGGCCATCACCATCCGATGGTCGGTCACCACCTGCTGGGTCTCGGGCGGAGCGAAACACCCCCCGCAGGCCGCGGCGACCCCCGGAGCCAGGGCCGACCCCACCCCCAACATCGCCGCCAAGATCCAAACCGTCCGTCGCGTCATGGTCGTCCTCCGTGCCCATCCACCCCGCGGGGTGATCGAGGAGGGGTTTAGGCAAGGCCCGTACCGAAGCGCCTGCAGCGAGAATCTCCGCGTCCGGGTCGGTCGCCGGTTGGGCCAGGCTGTGCCAGGGGCGCACGCGATTGCGGGCGGGTGTGTGGGTCCGGCACACGGGGGTCTCGGGCTGTCGGGGATTCGTCGGGGGCGGGGGGAGGGTGTACGGTGGCCTGCGATGAGCGAGGCCCCGCTGCGGTTGGTGCAGTCCCCGGCGAAGCCCCTGTCGGTGGCCGAGTTTGGTCGTGCGATGAAGGCCGCGGTGGAGGGGTCTCCGGCCCTTTGGGTCGAGGGCGAGGTCGTGCAGTCGAAGCAGTCCCCGACGGGGCACCTGTACTTCGAGCTCAAGGACGACCGCGAGGAGGCCCGGCTGTCGTGCGTGATGTGGAAGGGCTCGGTGTCGCGCAACCGGGCCCGGATGGTGGCGGGCGAGCGGGTGCAGGTGAAGGGGCGCCCGAGCGTGTATGTCCCGCGGGGGTCCCTGCAGTTTGTGGCCGAGCTCGCGGTCCCGGCGGGCGCGGGGGCGGGGGCGGCGGCCCTGGCGGCCCTCAAGGAGCGGCTGCGGGCCGAGGGGCTCCTCGACCCCGAGCGCAAGCGTCCCCTCCCGCGTTTCCCGCGGGTGGTGGGGGTGGTCACCAGCATCGCCGGGGCGGCCCTGCAGGACATCCTGCGCGAGGCCGACCGGCGGTTCCCGTCGCGGATCGCCATCGCCTCGGCCCTCGTGCAAGGGGCCGAGGCCCCGGGGCAGATCGTCAAGGCCCTTGCCCTGATCCAGCGGGTCCGCAACCTCGACGTGGTGATCGTCGGGCGCGGAGGGGGGGCCAGCGAAGACCTCGCGGCCTTCAACGACGAGCGGGTGGTGCGGGCCATCGCGGGGTGCAGGGTTCCGGTGGTGAGCGCGGTGGGGCACGAGGTCGACCACACCCTGGCCGACCTCGTGGCCGACCATCGGGCCACCACCCCCACCCAGGCCGCGGCCCTGGTCACCCCCAACATGGCCGAGGAGCGCGAGCGCCTCGACCGGGCCCTCGGGCGGTTGCACCGGGCCGTGCAGCTCCGCCTCCGGGGGGCCTCCCTGCGCCTGGCCCGGGCGGCGGTCCCCGACCCGATGGGGCGCATCAACGAGCTCCGTCAACAGCTTGACGATCTGTACGACCGGTCGCGTCGGGTGGTCGACGGGCAGCGCGAGGCGGCCCGCAGGCGCCTCGATCGGGCGGCCCGGCGGCTCCTGGCGGCCCACCCCCGGACGCGGGTGCAGACCGACCTCGGGCGCCTGGTGGCCCTGCGGCAGCGGATGGCCCCGGCCCTCGTGCGGCGGATCGTCCTCGGCCGGCAGGCGCTCGCCGACCTGACCGGGAGGCTCGTGCGGGCCATGGAGCGGCTGATCGACCAACGGGCCGAGCGGCTGCGGGGGGCCGCGGGCAAACTTGATGCCCTGTCGCCCGTGGCCATCCTGGCCCGGGGGTACAGCATCACCCTGCGGGGGGAGACGGCCGTGACGGACGCCGCGGCGGTCCACCCCGGAGACACCCTCACCGTGCGGTTGCACCGCGGCTCCCTCCAGGCCCGGGTCGTCACCACCCTCCCGGAATGAACCTCCCCCCCCTCTGCCTCGGCCTCCTCGGCCACCCCGTGTCGCACTCGCGCTCGCCGGCCATGATGCGGGCCGCCCTCGACGCCGCGGGGATCGACGGGCTCTACGCGGCCTTTGACGTCGCCCCGGCCGATCTCCCCGTGGCCCTCGACGGGCTGTGGGCCCTCGGGTTTCGTGGGGTCAACGTCACGGCCCCGCACAAGGCCGCCGTGCGGTCTCTCCTCGGCCACGCGGTGACCCCCGAGGCCGAGGCCACCGGGGCGGTCAACACCCTGGGCCGGGGGGCCTCCGGGTGGATCGGGCACAACACCGACGTCGAAGGCCTCGTTTTGGCCCTCGGCGACGCCGGGGCGGAGCTTCGTGGCCAGTCCGTGGTGGTTCTGGGGGCGGGGGGGGCGGCCCGGGCGGCGGTGACCAGCCTGCGGGCCCTCGGGGCGGTGCGGGTGACGGTCGTGGCCCGTCAGGCCGCGGGGGCCTCCGCGGTGGCCCGGGTGGCCGCCGCCCAGGGGCTCTCCGCGGCGAGCGCGGCCCTGGGGTCGCCCGAGGCCCGGGAGGCCCTGGCGGGGGCAGCGGGGGTCTTGCAGTGCACGAGCGCCGAGGTGGCCGGGGCCGGGCGGCTGGAGGTCGACCTCGGGCTCTGCCCCCTCGGGGCCCTCGCGGTCGACCTGGTGTACTGCCCCCGGGTGACCCCGTGGATGGCCCGGGCCACGGCCGCGGGGCTGCGGGTCGTGCCCGACGCAGGGGCCGCGATGTTGGCCGGTCAGGGCGCCGCGGCCTTCGCGTGGTGGACCGACCGCGACCCGCCCCTCGGTGTGATGCGGGGGGCCCTCGATGCGGCCCTCGACGTGGCCTGCGGTCGGTCGTAGGGTGGGCTCTGCCGTGACCACCGCCGAAGGGGCCCCGCACACGGAGGAGCACTCCGCCGAAGCGTCTGCGCCCACAGGGCCGGGCTCGGGCCCTGTCTCCGACCTGCCCGCCCAGGTGGGGCGCTACCGGGTGGTGTCGCAGTTGGGGGAGGGGGCCATGGGGCGGGTCTATCGGGCCCTCGATCCGTCCCTCGGGCGCGACGTGGCGGTGAAGGTCCTGCGGGCCGACCTCGGAGGGCCCTCCCGGGCCAACTACGAGGCCCGGTTTCGCAACGAGGCCCGGGCCGCGGCCCGCTTCGATCACCCCCACGTGGTGGCCGTGCACGATATGGGCGACGACCCCGAGGCCGGCCCCTTCGTGGTGTACGAGTTTGTGGCCGGGCGCACCCTGCGCGAGGCCCTGGAGTCTTCGCCCCTGAGCCCCGCCGAGATCGTGCGGGTGGCCCGGGGCGTGGCCTCGGCCCTCGGGGCCCTGCACGCCGCCGGGATCGTGCACCGCGACATCAAACCCGACAACGTCATGCTCGGGGACTCCGGGGCCGTCAAGATCACTGACTTCGGCATCGCCCGGGTCCCCGACGCGGTGCTCACCCGCGACGGGCAGTTTCTCGGGACACCCGCGTACGCCCCGCCCGAGGCCATCACCCGCGGGGAGTACGCCCCGGCGGGAGACGTGTTCTCGCTCGGGGCGGTGCTCTACGAGGCCCTGACCGGGATGCGGCCCTTCCCTGGCGAAGACGCGGTGTCGGTGTCGTACGCGGTCGTGCACGATCCCCACGCCCCGCCCTCCCGGGTGCGCGAGGGCCTGCCCGCCGGGGTCGACGCGGTCTTCGCCCGGGCCCTGGCCAAACGCCCCGAAGACCGTTACACGACCGCCGCCCAGCTCTCCCAGGCCCTATGCCGGGCCCTGGGCGAACGCCTCGGCCGATCGCGCGGGGCCTCTGGGGACACAGAGCTCCCCCGCGGGCTCGTGCCCGCCCTCCTCGTGCTCCTGGTGGCCATCGTCGGGGCCGTGGTGTTCTCGCGGAGGCCGCAGCCCGTGGTCCCCGTGGAGGTGCCCGCCGACGCCGCCGTGCCCGACGCCCCGGTCCGCAGCGTAACCCCGCGGGGTCGACCCCATCGCCCGCACCGGGTGCAGCCCGGCCGGTCGAGCCCGCGCCCTCCGCCCCCGGCGGGTCCCTGAGCGCCCACGGCTCGCCGCGGAGCACATCCCGCACGCCCGGCCTTTACTCTCGCGCTATACGCGATAGGGTCGCGGACGGAGTCCTCATGGTGCTTGGAGATCGCTTTCGCCGCCTTCGGGTGGCCTTGTGTTTATTGGCCTTTGTCGGCGGTTGCGCCACTCAACGTCTCGATCCGGGCGGTGACGACGCCGCGATCGTAGAAGACCTCGGGGTCCCGAAGGAAGACCTCGGGACGCCGCCGCCTGAAGACACCGGGGCCCCGCCGGAGGATATGGGGGGGCTGCCCGAGGACACCGGGACCGAGCCCGTCGACGCCGGGTTTCCGCCGGTGGACACCGGGACCGAACCCGTCGACACGGGGACCGAGCCCGTGGACACCGGGACGGGGCCCGTCGACACGGGGGTCACGCCTCCGCAAGATTCTGGGGGCGGCTGTCCGGCCGGCTTCACGAGCTGCGCGGGGCAGTGCCGGGCCCTGGCCCTCGACCCTGCCCACTGCGGGGCTTGCGGCCGGGTCTGCGGGACGGGGCAAGACTGCATCCTGGGGGTGTGCCTGTGCCCCTCGCGTACGGCCTTCTGCGGCGGGGCCTGCGTCGACACCCAGACCAGCCCGGCCCACTGCGGCCTGTGCAATCGGGCCTGTCCGGCCGGCCAGCAGTGTATGACCGGGCAGTGCCGGGTGGTCTGCGCCGCAGGACAGACCCTGTGCGGGTCGACCTGCGTCGACCTCAACACCGACGCCAACCACTGCGGGGCCTGCGGGTCCCGGTGCCTCAACAGCGCCCTCTGCGCGGCGGGGCGCTGCACGGGCGGGAGCGTGGCGGGGACCATGTTCCAGGTGGTCTCGCTCAATGCGACGGGCTGCCGGGTGGCCGATCACAACGCGGTCACCGGCGACGACCGGGGGGCCATCGCGGTCACCGACACCCAGGTCTTCTACACGGGGGACACCGCCACGGGCCGCTTCGACCCCGACACCCTCAACGGGTCGACCGTCGGGGCCCAGTACGACGGCCTCGTGTCCAACCTCCGGTCGGGCCAGCTCTACACCTTCGCCGTGGGCGACCAGCCCATGACCACCACCGGGGGTCGGCTCGACGGCCTGATCGAGCTCAACCGCACGAGCGGGGCCCGCACCACCACCCGCATCGCCCTGTCTCCGCCCATCACCCTGCCGAGCCTCGCCTTGGGGGGCATCGGCTTCTTCTCCGGCTGGGATCGCGTGGTCGTGCTCGCCGGAGGCCGCGGGTACAACATCAACCTCACCAACGGGGGCGTGACCGACCTCGGGGCCATCACCTTCCCCGCCACCGCCCAGCGGTGCGAGGTCGGGGCCCTGTGGGGGGTGGCCGAGTTCTTCAACAACGCCGTCCACATCGCCTACGTGCAGCGGGCCCTGAGCGGCCAGTCGACCATCGCCCGGATGCGCCTGCCCGATGGGATGACCTCGCCCCTGTCGCAGTTTACCAACCTCAGCGACATGTGCGCCTTCACGGTGAGCCCCGCCCGGCGCCGATGGTACTTCCACCACGAGGGAGCGAGCCAGTTTGGAGGCACCCTGGAGACCGTCGGGTACTGCGACGCCGTCATGGCCGGGACGACCCTCCCGTGCCCGTCGGGGACCACCCTCTGCGGCTCGTTCTGCCGCAATACACAGAGTGACTCGCAAAACTGCGGGGGCTGCGGGATGGGCTGCGCGAGCGACCGCACCTGCATGGGCGGGGTGTGCGTGGCCCCCTGCCCGACGGGGCAGGGCCTGTGCGGGGGCACCTGCATCGATCTGCAGAGCAACAGCTCCAACTGCGGGTCCTGCGGGCGCACCTGCATCTCGGGGCAGTTCTGCGCCAGCGGCAACTGCATCGGGGGTCCCCGGTACACCCGGAGCAACTCCCCCGAGAGCTTCGTGCAGGCGTGCAGCGCCCCGGGCAACACCCGGGTCTTGACGAACGCCGACGACTCGACCACCTCGTTTACGGCCCCCTTCCCGCTGCGCTTCTGGGGCACCCTGCTCGCGAGCCCGCGTGTGGTGGTGTCGTCCAACGGCTGGATCTCGCCGACCTACACCGGGAGCATCGCGTACCTGAGCGGGACCATCCCCTCGTCGTCCGATCCCAACGGCGTGATCGCCGCGCAGTGGCGCGACCTCGTGACGGGCTCGGCGGGGATCTGCGTGGTCACCACGGGGACCACCCCCAACCGTCGCTGGTACCTCCAGTGGGCCAACGCCAGCAACTACGGCGGCGGGGGCTCCCTCGACTTCGAGATCGTCCTGCACGAGACCACGGGCATCATCGACCTGCTCTACGGCACGATGACCGGGGCCCAGATGTCCACCGTCGGGGTCGAAAACAGCACGGGCTCCCTGGGGGTCGGCGGCTGCGAAGACGGCACCAGCTCCTGCACCGTGGCGGGCAACACCCGCGTCCGTTTTACCCCCTCACCCTGAGCCCCCACCGATGCGCCCCACCCTCGCCCTCTGCGCCTTCCTGATGGGCCTCGAAGCCTGCGGGGGGCGCACCGTGTCGGACGACTACCGCGACGCCGGACCCGCCGTCGATGGCCCCCTCCCTGGAGACGATGCCGGGCCGGGGTCGGACGTTGTGCCGCGCGTGGACGTGGTCCTCCCGGGGGATGTCGGGCCGGGGTGCCTGGCCCCGCGGCGGGTGTGTCAGGGACAGTGCGTCGATGTCCGGAACGACCCCCGCCACTGCGGGGCCTGCGGGATCTTTTGCGGGGGCGGGCAGACCTGCGCGGCAGGGCGCTGCCAGGGAGGCTGCCCCGACGGTCAGGTCTCCTGCGCCGGAGCCTGCGTCGACCTCGGGACCGACCCCCGCCACTGCGGGGCCTGCGGTCTGGCCTGCCCGAGCGGTCGGACCTGCGTCCAGGGGGCCTGTCGCCCGAGCACGATGATGGTCCCGTTTGGAGGAGCCCCGTTTCGTGTGGAGGCCCTCACGGCCGCGGGGTGCGAGACCACGGAGCACGCCTCGGTGACGGGCGACGACCGGGGCGGGATCGCGGCCAGCGTGGACGAGGTGTTCTACACGGGCGACCAGCGGACGGGGAGGTTCCCCGTGGGGGCCCTCCCGATGGCCAGCCCGCTCTCTGGGCGGTACGACGCCCTGGTCAGCGACCTCGGGACGGGCACGGTCTACACCTTCTTCCGCGAGGGGCGGCCCTTCGATTTCAGCAGCATCCCCGACGGGTCGACCGAGGTGGTCTTCGACGCCCTGATCCCCTTCGGGCCGGGAGGGGTCCTTGGGGCCGCGCGGATCCCGTTGTCGCAGCCCGTTCGGGTGTCGCTGCGGCAGACGGTGGTGGGCATCTACGCGGGGGTGGGGCGGGTCGTGATTCACGACGACCGCACCCTGCATCACATCGCCCTGCCCGGGGGCGTGGTGACCTCGGTGCCCTTCACCAGCATCCTGCCGCGGACCCGTTGCGAGTCGTGGGCCACCTGGGGCATCGCGGAGTACGCGGGCGACACCCTCTCCCTCGTGTACGTCGAGAACGGCCAGCGGGTGGCCCGGTACAACACGCGCACCGGGGCGGTGACCACGGCGGCGGCGTTTCAGAGCCTGTCGGACATGTGCTCGATCACGGCCCTGCCCCAGCGCGGGCTGTGGGCCTTCCACCACGAGGGGCGGAGCCAGTTTGCCAGCGGCGACGAGACCGTGGGCACCTGCATGGCGCGGTTTCGTTTCGAGTAGGGTATGCCCGGGCTACGGTTGCTGGACGGGGGCATCGTCTGTACGGTGCGGCGAGGGCATCGGCACGATGGCGCAGGTCGGAGACATCGTAGGAGGCAAGTACCGGCTCGATCGTCAGCTCGGCGAAGGCGGCATGGGCACGGTCTTCGAGGCCGAGAACCTCAACACAGGGCGCCGGGTCGCGGTGAAGGTGCTGCACGGGGAGTGGGTGACCCGCCCCGAGGTCACGCGGCGATTTATGCACGAGGCCCGCGCGACCACGGCCATCGCCCACCCGAACATCGTGGAGGTCTTCGACCTCGACACCGACGCGGCCCAGGGAGTGGTGTACATCGTTCAGGAGCTTCTCGCGGGCGAGACCCTTGAGGCGCACCTCGCGGCCCAACCCGAGCGCCGGCTGTCCGCGGCGGCGGCCCTGGAGGTGCTCCTGCCCGTGATGAGCGCCCTGGTGGCGGCCCACGCTCGCGGGATGGTGCATCGGGACATCAAGCCGGCCAACATCCTCCTGGTGCGAGGGCGGACGGGGGAGCTGGTCCCGAAGGTGATCGACTTTGGCATCGCGAAGGCGGCAGGGGTTGCCCCTGTGGGTGACGGTGGTGTCGGGCGATGACGACGACCGCGCCCCGGTGTGGCTGGAGGCCCTGGGATGCGCCCGTGCCGATGGCTGTACGCGGGAGAACGCGGTGGTGGCGCAGCGGGCCACGGTGAGCTTCGTGCGAGGCCGCGCCGCGATGGTAAGGCTGCTGTTGGCGCGGGTGTGTGCGGGGCGGTCCTGCGCGCTGAGCGAGCGGTGCGCGGTGGACACGGGGAGCTGCATCGACGCAGACGCGCGAGACGAGGTCGTGCCATTCCCCGGGGAGATGCCGCAGGGCGGGGTGGACGCGGGATCGGCAGGTCGTGACGCGGGCTTCGATGCGGGGGAGGAGACGGGCGTCGATGCTGGCCTGGAGGTAGCTGTCGACACGGGCATCGACGTGGGCGGTCTTGATGCAGGCGCTGACACAGGCATCGACACTGGCATCGACGTATCCCACGACACCGGTATCGACACCGGCATCGACGTACCGCGGGACACAGGAGTGGTTCCCATTGATTCGGGTCCGCGGGACACAGGAGTGGTTCCGTCGATGGACACAGGGGTGATGGACACAGGGGTGACCCGGCCGCCAACTACGATCACGTGTTCGGGTAACCCTTCGCGGACGTGTTCGAGCGACGGCGGCCTGCCTCCCTGCTGCATCTACGTGGGGCCGACGCCCGTCTCGTGCGGGTGCGCGATGCCCCTCTTCGGCTGCCTACCCTGCAACTGAGCTTCAGGGGCGTACCGGGGAGGGCCCCTTCGGTGGGGCCCTGCAACGGGTCCCAGCGAGGGGACCCTGGCATGGGTCCAAGGCTCTGGGGGCTATCTCGATCCCGCGGATCCCCTCCTGCGCGGGGCACGACCGCCCCACGGACTGGACCGACGAGATCCCGACGCCTCTCCCGGCCTGAAGCGATGCCAATGCCGTCCATCTCCGTCCGCGCGCGACTTGCACTGTACAACACACCTCAAATCCCGGTCGGACGCGTGTTGCCCAACGCCAGCCCCGCGCAAACCCAAAACAACGCGGCTGGTGGAGAAAAACTCGTAACCTGGGAGCAAAGCGCGCCTCGTGCAACGCCCGAGGGCCGTGCAGACGCCCACCCACGCGCCCCGTGGCCGCCAACCCCGACGCCGAGCGCAGGGCAGGGCGTGTGATCGCCTCCAGGCCGTGGCGGGCGACCCTGCACGTTCGGTGGATCCGCACTTCCCCAACCTTCGCCCCGAGGTGGTGCGGGCCTACCTCGAGGCGCCCGACCCCATGGTCGTCGAGGTCATCGACGGGGAGCTCTCGCTCACGCCACGGCCGCCTCCTCGCCACACGAACACCAGGGGCCGCATCCTCGGGCGGCTCCGCGGGTTCTCGGACCCCGAAGAGAACGACCCGGGCGGGTGGGTGATCCTGCCTGAGCCCGAGCTTCATTTGGGCACGCTTCCCGACATCCTCGACCCCGACCTCGCGGGCTGGCGTCGCCATCGTCTTCCCGAGGAGCCCGCGACGGCCGCCATCTCTCTCGCGCCCGATTGGGTCTGCGAAATCCTCTCGGATCGCACCGAGGCGTGCGACCGGGGGCCCAAGCGAAGGATCTACCGCCGCGAGGGCGTCGGTCATCTGTGGCTGTGCGATCCGCGTATTCACACGCTGGAGGTCTACCGACTCGAAGGGGGGCGCTGGTCCGAGATCGAGACCTACGAGGGCGACGTGAGGGCGCGCATCGAGCCCTTCGAGGCCCTCGAACTCGACCTCGCGGCCCCTCTGGCGCTGGTAGAGCCCCGCCCGCCGCATGATCTGCACGCGTGCGTACCCCCGCCCCGAGCGTTAACTTCAGCCCCATGCGTGCCCTGAATTCCCCGGCGTTCGCCGTGTTGTCCTGCCTCCTCTGCCTCGGCCCCGCGGCCGGGGCCCAGGTTCCGCGCGGCAGACCTGCCCCCAACCCGGCCGCCACACCCCCCCCGTCCCCCGCGCGCCCCTCGGCCAACCCCGACAGCGCCATGGCCGTCAGCGCAACCTTCTCGGCCGTCGCAGCCCGAACCCTGCCCGCCGTGGTCGCCCTCTACGTCGAGATCGTCTCCCAGGGAGAGAACCAGCTCGTGCCCCTCCCGGGCTTCTGGGGTTCCCCCATGGACGAACCCCAACGCCGAACAGGCTCGGGCTCCGGGGTGCTCATTCGTGAGGACGGGGTCATCGTCACCAACCGACACGTCGTGGCCGGGGCCACCCGCATCCGGGTCAGGCTACACGACGGCAGGACGCTCTCGGGGCGGGTTCTCGGGACCGATCCCGCCACCGATGTGGCCGTGGTGAAGATCGAGGGGAGGGGATTCCCCACAGCCCGGCTCGGAGACAGCGAGGCCGCCCGGGTCGGAGAGTACGTCCTGGCCCTCGGGGCCCCCTTCGGCCTCGAACACTCCGTCACCCTCGGGGTCATCTCGGCCACGGGCCGCGGGGGCCTCGGGGTCAACGCCATCGAGGACTACCTCCAGACCGACGCCAGCATCAACCCGGGCAACTCCGGAGGGGCCCTGGTCAACCTCCGGGGCGAAGTCCTGGGCATCAACGCCATGGTCGTCGGCCGGGGACAGGGGATCGGCTTTGCCATCCCCGCCCGCATCGCCCAATGGGCCGCCGAACAGATCGTGCGCACCGGCCAGGTCACCCGCGGCTGGATCGGCCTCAACGCCCAGAACATCACCCCCGACCTGGAGTCCACCTATGGCCCCGTCGGCTCCGGGGTGATCGTCAACGACCTTGACCCCAATGGCCCCGCGGCCTCGGCCGGGGTTCGGCTCGGCGATGTCATCGTGGCCCTCGACGGACAGCCCATCCGCAACCGCCACGAGGTCACCCGCCGGGTGGCCCTGCGCGGGGTCGGCGAGCCTCTCAACCTCAGCCTGCAACGCGGAAACCGCCGCGAACAGGTCCGGCTCACCACGGCCCTGCGACCCGGAGAGTCTCCCGCCCCACGGGCTCCTCCCCCGCCGCCGGCCCCCGAGCCGGGGCCTACGGGCTTCGGCATGGGCATCGACGCGGTCCCGGCCTTCCTGGCCGCCCGGTACAACCTCGGGGCGGGCGAGGGGGTGGTGATCGTCGAGGTTCAGCGCGGGGGGGCGGCCGATCGGGGGGGGCTGCGTCCCGGGGACGTGATCCTGCGGGCCGACGGCCAGCCCGTACGACGGGTCGAGGACGTGATCGCGGCCGCCCGCGACGGTCGAGCGGTGTTTCTCGTGCGCCGCGGGATGGCCCAGGAATTTATCGGCCTGCAAATCGAGCGCCCTGGTTGACGTGGGCCCCGCGGTCGTCGCAGACAATCGCGGGATGCAGCGCGCAGCGTGGTGGAGGACAGGAGCCTGGTCCCTGGTGGGGTGCGCCACCTTGGCGCTTGCGAGCGGGGCCCTCGACGCCTGCGGGGAGCCCCCGCCTGCCGCCGAGGCCGAGTGGGCCTTCGGGCCCCCGGAGGTGGTGTGGCTCCGCAGCGACGCCTCGATCCGTGGGGCCTTCCTCATCGACGTGGGTGCCGGGCGGGCCTTCGTAGCGGCCACGGCGGCGGGGCCCGATGGGCGCGACACGGTGTTCTTCATCGAGCGCACGGGGCTCCAGTGGTCGGCCCCGGTGTTTCAGGTGCGGCCCGCGGGGGTCACGTCCGAGACCGTGCACTGGGTCACCCACGACCCGTACCCGACCATCCTCACGGTGGCCGCGGGGCCTGCCGGCAGCGCGGTGTACCTGCGACGACGGATCGCCGACGCGTGGGGTCCGGCCGAACCCGTCACCCAACTGGGCCTGGAGGGGGTCGGGGCGGCCCGGGCGGCCCTCGGAGGCCCGGAGCCCGATGGCAGTCGGCGCGTCCATGTGGTCTACACCGACAGCATGGTCCGGGGCGGAACGTGCCCGGACGGCATCACCCTACGTCACCGGGTTCGGACGGCCACGGGGTGGAGCCAGTCGCGGATCGTGACCCAACCCTGCGCGGTGGCCTCGATGGCCCTGGCCGCCTCGGAGGGCCGCGACGACAGCCTGATGGTGGTCTTCGCCGGGGTGGCCGCCTCGCCCGTGCCCGGGACGACCACGGCGGTGTATGGAGTCCCGGCGTTCCGCGGGGTTCCGGCGGAGTTTCAGCAGCCGTTTCGGATCGTCGGGGGGAGCAACGCCGACGTGCAGGTGGTGGGGCAACCCCAGGGGAGGTTCGTGGCCACGTGGCGGTACACGGGCCTCGACGGGGGGGGCCAGGGGCGGGCCGCGGTGACCGTGTACGAGCCCTCGACCCAGCAGTGGCAGCTCCCCAACCTCGGGTGGTTCTTTACGTCCCCGGCGCCCTTTCCGACGGCCATGCCGGGGGGCGGGGTGGTGGCCTTCGGGGGCGAGATCGACGCCCCGAGCGGGCGCCTGTCGGCGTGGCGTTGGGGATCGCCCGCGGTGCCTGTGTTGTCTCGCTCGGCCGTGGCCATCCCGACGGGCAGCCCGGGAAGTCTGCGTCTTGTTCCGTTCGCCGACGGATCGCTC
Source organism: uncultured Myxococcaceae bacterium (assembly GCA_964447205.1). Taxonomy (GTDB): domain Bacteria; phylum Myxococcota_A; class Polyangia; order Polyangiales; genus JAEUKH01. The sequence continues at coordinate 35,186 of CAYUSB010000045.1, read as the reverse complement.
CAGGCCCTGTGGGTGGAGTCTCAGGGCGGGATCGGGCTCCAGCGGGTGATGTGGGCCTCGGGCCTGCCACGGGGTCTCGTGCCCGACGCGGGGAGGTAAAGCCACCACTGGAGTTCGGAGTACGTCGCTGGGGCGGTGTGGGCGTTGTCGCTCCGGGGCTAAACTCCCCTACGGCATGTCCGCGACCTGATCACCACCCTCCCAGAAGTCGTGTCGGCCCTTCGAGCAACCGCGTGCGGGGATCGGGAGCGAGGTCGCACCCATCCGTCCACGGTGAAACACGTCTCAGAAAGTCATACGCCCGTCCCAGATTCGCTGAAGGCAGCGCATGCCGAGGTCGGACCCCCTCCGGGCGGAGGCGGAGGCCCTCCAGAAACCCGTGCGCCCCCTCCGGCAGGCGTTTGGGGCGTGTCGGCGGCCGCTGTGGGGTCTCAGGATCGGGGGAGGGGGTCGTCGTTCGGGAGCAAGGCTTCTCAGCAGGCGGCGTAGAGCTGGCTCAGGCGGGGGTCGTCGGTCACGGCGGTGCGAATCAGGCGTCGTACGGCGTTCCCTACCTGCTGTTGGGCGAAGACGGCGTCGTGTTCGCGTTGGGTGGCCTTGGTGGCCTGCAGGGTGGTGCGCCCGAGGGCGAGCACGGCCTCGGCGTCGGCGGACATGGCCTCGAGGTCGGCTCGGGAGAGGTGGCTCGATGCTCGCTCACCAAGTCGATCCGCACCGACACCCAGGGATGGATGCGGCTCGTCGGCGCCATGCACCTTTCTCGGTCGGAGTCAATACCTGGGTTTGTGGTTTGGTCGGGCGGGTGTTGGGGAGGCCGAGGTGTTCGTGGTTACGAGAGAGGCCGGTAGGAGGATCGTTGAGGTAGAGGGCGATCCTGAGACCGGGGCTGTTGACGGCGATGGACGAATCGTGGATTGTCTGAGGGCGTCGCAGGTGTTCGGAGAGGAGTCTGCGTGCTGGCGGGTACGAGGCAGAGGGTGGGCGTGCTGCTGCTCGGGCTGATGCTGATTCTTGTGGGGAATCTGAGCTGTTCGGGGGGGAGCACGGGGGCGGCTCCGACCGAGGCCATCGAGCGTGTGCCCTTGTCGGCCCGGCAAGAGCGGCAGCAGGTCGTGCAAGGGAGCGGCGAGGTCCCCGAGGTGCTGGCGGTCGGGGAGCGTCCAACGGACGTAGAGCGCGCTGAGGTCGTGGAGTTGATGACGCGGTTTCGCGCGCGGCGCGATACATTCGACCTGTCGCTGCTCGAAGCGTACGTCATCGCCCACCCGTCCTCGCCGTACACCCCTTCCCTGTACTTTCTCCTCGGGCTTTCGGCCCGGGACATGGCCCGATACCAGGAGACCCTGTCGTTTCTCGAAGCGGCCTGGACGCGGTTTCGCGCGGCGCGCACACCCATGGCGCGTGCTCAGGCTGACCGTGTCGTAGCCGAGCTCGCGGTGATGTACGCCCAACTCGGGCGGCGCGAGACGTTGCAGACCATGTTCCGCGGCCTGGCCACGCGCCCGCCCCTGGGGGCTGCGGCGGAGCGCCTCAACCACGCCTACGAAGGCTACCAGATGATGGAGCGGGAGCCCGGACGCGCGTATTTGTGCGGTCCCCTCGCGCTCCGGTCGGTGTGGATGGCCTCGCACCCTGGGTCCGTGGAGATTGATCCCCACCTCCAGGCCATGCGGTCGACCCATGCGGGTACCAGCGTGGCGCAACTCGTGGCCCTCTCTGCGGAGGCGCGGATGCCGATGCGGGCGGTGCGGCATGCCCCCGGGACGCCGTGGGCATCCCCCATGGTGGTGCACTGGAAGGTCGGGCACTTCGCCGCGATCATCCGGCGTGCGCAGCGCGGGGACGGTCCCACGCTCTACCTTCTCCGTGATCCCACGTTCGGCGAGGACCGCTGGACGACGGGAGCCATCCTAGACCACGAAGCCAGCGGCGTTGCGTTGGTGCCCGCGGAGGCAGAGGAGCCCGCGACATGGGCGCTCGCGACGGAGGAAGAAGCGGGCTCTACGTGGGGACGGGGTTATACCAACCAGGGCAACCCAAATGAGTGGGGTCGCGCACACCGGATGAACGAGTGTGGCGGCGCAGGCTCCCGGGGTATGCCGCGGCGCTACCTCATCACCCACCTCGCGACCCTCGCGGTCGAAGACACCCCTGTGTGGAACAACCCTGCCCTGGGGGCGGCCCTGGAGTTCCGTCTGTCTTACAATCAGGCAGACTGGACCGGGATGCATGGCCTCCGAGGCAATCTGGGGCATCGTTGGATGCATGAGTGGGCGGGAGGTCTGTCCATCAGGACAACGGTGGCAACCTATCAGAGTCTGCCATCCAACCCGGGCTTTCCAGCGCCTGCAGTCACCAATGTTCATATTCATGTGTACAGCCGTCAGGGAGGCGTGAGGTACTACCGGCTTCCTGAGAATTTTGCGACGCAAGAGACCATCCCTGATGTCATTGACTACGGGACCCACGAGCGTTGGAGGTTTATCCGTGACTCTAGCAACGACATCCAGACGGTGCATTGCGAGATGACCGACCACGGCGTGGAGGTGTACACCCGGGATGGGACCACCGACCACTTCGACCTGACGCAGATGATCGACCCGCAAGGGCGCACCACCACACTGACCTATTCGACCGTGGGTGGAGTAAAACGACTCGCGTTGGTGGTCAACGCGGGCGGTTCGATGGCGATCACCTACGTCTCGAACGACTCCGAAGACACAGAGAGATTCCCGCTCATCCAGAGCGTGACCATCAACGGCCGAACTGCGCAGTTTCAGTACGCTCGGATTGGTTGGCAGACTTCGGCTGACGGTGGCATCGACCCGGACGGTCCGTACATGCTCTCGTCCGTCACAGACATGGGTGGAATCACCTCGACGTTTGAGTATGGATTCAATTCGCGCGGGATCGACCCGGGCGAGCAGCCCATTGCAGGTGTGACCCAACCTGTGCCCGACCCGTCTTTTCTGAACGCGATGACGACCCCGTATGGGCGCACCGAGTTTCATACCGGCTGGGATCGGCTGGAGACCCTCTCGACGGGGCCAGTTCACCGTCGACGCTGGTTGGACGTCTTGTACCCAGGGGGCGAACGCGAACGGATCGTACGTCAAGACTATGATGTTGGCGTCTGTGTGTATTCTAATTGGTGTTATCCGCATGGAATACCACTGCCTCCGACCTACATAAGTGCGCTTGGAAATACCAATTTTACTCATCAGGACTGGAGTAATTCGCGCAACACATTCTATTGGAGTCCTTCTGCCTTCCGCCGTGCGCATGCGCGGGATTCCGGGCTCACTGGCGATCCCGACACATGGAATCTCAACATCCACGATGCGCACAATTATCATTGGATGCACTCCCCGGTCGATGGGATGCGGATGAGCAGTCTGCTGGAGAGTGAGCAAAGCGCTGGTGAGCCGAGGGTGTGGTACTGGTACCAAGGGCAACGGAATCCACTGTTTCTCCAACGGGACGAGTATAATAACTCGGTCACCCCGAGTACGCTGCTTGCCGGGGTGTTTCAGCACGTCACCGACACTGGGACCAGCGATCAGCAAGACCGTAGCCATTATCTCACGTACACCTCAGAGGGCCGTCTCGCCTCATCGACGGATGATCTTGGTCAGAAGATTGTCTACAGCTACAACAGCGATGGGGACGTCACGCGGATTGTGAGAGAGATCTCCACGACAGAGTCCGAACTCCTTGCGGAGCTGACCTACGACTCTGCACATCCTCACCTGCCCGTGACGCTGCGCGATGGTTCCAACCAGGTAACCACGATTGCGTACAACACCGACCAGCAGATTGTCTCGATCACGCGTCCCAACGCGAGTGTCATCACCTACGGCTACGATTCGGTCTCGCATCGGCTCACCAGCGTGACCGGGCCTGCGGGCGTCAGCACCACGACCTACAACAGCGCGGGTCTGCCCGCGACGGTGACCTCCGAAGAAGGTATCACGCGTAGTTTCACCTATGACAACCTTGATCGGGTGCTGACCATCACTGCCCCGGGCAGTCGGACCATCACCTACGACTATCGCTACCGAGGTGCCCAGGGTGAGCTGGTGCTCGACAGCCTCGGAAATCCCTTCGATGCGCTCGAAGCAACCCGGGTCACTGGGATCGATGGCCACAGCTCGACCCGCTCCTACGATGCCCTGCACCGGCTTCGGTACAGCACGACGAGCGGCGCGGACCCGACCTTCTATGTGTACGACGAAGTCGATGGCGCGTGGTTTCACCGCCTCCAGCTCCGTCGACCGTCGGGAACGACCCTCGTGCCGACGGTGCAATGGAGTCATCGCATCGACCAATCGACGCCAGATTATTCGACACGTCCCACCCGGCTGCGGCGCACCGCGCCGGGAGATGGGAGCGAAGACACCACCTACGCCTACAACACGGCGGGTGACCTTGTGTCGGTGACCGCACCCGACGCCACGGTGACGACCTTTGAGTATGACGAACTGGGCCGAACCACTCACGTTTGTCACGGTACGGGGTGCGTTGAGTCCAGCGAGTATCAGTACGATCCGCTACGCGGGCGGCTGACGCAGGCGGTCTCGCTCGGCCCCAACAGCGTCTCGGTGAATCGGCAGTATACGTACGGCGCCACGACCCTGCTGGATGATCCGATGCCCACGGTGACGCTGCCCAATGCGGGTCGTGTCGTGCGGGTGGAGGAGACTACTGCGACTGGGATGATCGTAAACGACTTGGACGTTGTAGAGTTTTCGTACGACAGTCTTGGGCGCCACTACTGGGTGAAGCGGGGTAGTGAGACACTCCACTACCACTATGACTCGGCCGATCGGTTTACCGGGTTGACCGACAGCCTTGGTAGCCCGGCCACGACCTTGATGTCGCTGAATTATCCAACGACCGGAGCAGTACGGCGTCCCAGCCTCGAGCAGCTCCCCCGTACCAACTGTGTGCGGGACTTTCTGTACCAGTCGGAGACTGACGATCGTCGGATGTACAGCTCGTGGTTGTTTGATACGAGTTGGCAACGCATTGGCTCGATCGATCTGACCTACGACACGAGCGGCCGACTGAATAGTGAGATGGACGAGCGTTTCTGGCGCTATTTCTTGTACAACTCGGCGCGGCGTCTCGACTTCTACTCGGAGTACCTCAACAACGGCTCCGGTCAGTACGACCTGCACAGTGGCAACACGACCACCTGGGATGCCTGGTCCAATGCGACGGGCATTGAGCGCTACGCCAACTACGGTGGTACCTGGGAGTGGCGGCTGATCGAGGGGCGCACGTTCTCGCTGCGAGACCGTTTGTTGACCCGGGCCATGGGGCCGAGTGGCACGCCCACCCACACCCTGACGTACGATGACAGGGGTCGTGTCACCAACGATGGAGAGTACCAGTACACCTGGAATAGTTCAGACCGCCTCACGGCAGTCGAACGGCTCTCGGATCAGGTTGAGTGGATCTTTGAGTACGATGCCGCAGGTCGCCTCGTCTCCATGATGGGAGGCGCGGAGGGCGAGGTCGAACTGCGCTGGCGAGGCTCGACTGTCCGCGAGGAGCGGGTCACCACCGCCGCAGAGACCCTGACGCGCATGTATCGTGCGGACGGCATGGAGCAGGGTGGGGTGCACCTTGCGCTCGTTCGGGATGTACGCGGCAGCGTGGTGGGGCTGGCGACGGGCGGGGAGCGGGTTCGGTCGTACGCGTACACGGTCTGGGGGGAGCAGACGGTGGGGCCGCCGTCCAGTTCGGGTACCGCGGGGTACGACACGCATCTCGGGTTCACCGGGCATGTGGTGCATCGGCCCACGGGGCTCGTGTTTGCGCCCGCCCGGGTGTACTCGCCCAGGCTCCGGCAGTGGCTCACCCGCGATCCCGCGGGGGAACGCGACGCGGTCGATGGGAGGAACCTGTACGCCTATGTCGCGGGGGATCCGGTGAACTACTTGGATCCGACGGGGATGTTCCGATTGAGTGAGGTAGTGAGTGAACTGTGGCGATTTGGTACGAATGTGGTGGGATATTCAATGCTTGGGCTTGATTATGGTGTTCGCTTTGGGTTTCGGACACCGGCTCACGAGGCGCAAAATCATGCTGCCGGTACTATTTCGTATGCAACACATTTTCCTAACAGCATCTGGGGAAGTGGAGCCGTTGCTAGAACTGTTGGTGACTTTGTGTTTTATCGGGCGGACATCGATCCGGAAACTAGACGGCACGAGCTCCATCACGTGAGCCAGCATCGTGTCTTGGGCCCGTTCTACATCCCTGCGCACCTTGTTTCTATTTATATATCGCTTAACGCTAGCTATATCGAGCAAATGATAATGGAGTTTGCGGGTGCCCAGATGAGATATCGGGGTCCTGGCAGGGGCTTCTATTATGCACGTTGGAATCCTCTGGAAATTGGACCATACAACGACCACACATGGACCGCGTGTTCCGGTGAGTGACATGCGGATTCGTTGGTTGTATGTTTCTGCTGTCGCGATTTCAGTGTTGATTGGTATTGTTCTCTACTTGGCGACATTTCGTGATCTTGTATATTCTAACGGGAGTGCTCTGGTTTCTTCGGAGCAGGTTGAGTGTTCGGTTCGGGTGGCTTCTACTCTGGGTTTGTCGTGCACTGCGGGTCGCCCGCGTGCCCGATATTGCGTTCAAGGTGACGCTCGTCAATATCTGGCGGTTGCTGTCACTGATGGTGACCATGGCCTGCGCTTGCGTGTTGAGTCCGGGCCAATGCATAGCGAAATTGGTAAAGACGGCCATGAGAGACGGCTTCGCATCCTTGCGCGAGCTCTCGAGAGTCGATGTTCGTTATCTTTTGTTGGTGAACATCGGTTAAGGTGGAATTGAGTTGCCCGATGGCCCTGCGGAGCGTAGCGCCTAACTTCGACACTCGCCGCCGTCGACTGGTAGGGGAGGGGCATGCCCCTCCCGCGCGTGACCCTTGCATAGAGCACCATCAGATCAAGGCGTTTTCGCTCGGGAGGGGCAAGCCCCTCCCCTACGATCTCCACCCCGGCAACAGGCCCTACATGCGCCCCGTGTGACGTAATTAGGCGCGAGGCCCCCTCCCGAGGCTCTTCGTCTCGCGTTTGCTCTACGGCAACCAGGCCGTGATCCCCGTGCCCGACATCGACCGCACGGACTTCCTCCTGGTCTTCGGGGCCAACCCCGTCGTGTCCAACGGCAGCGCCATGCGCACCCCCGACATCAAAACCCGCCTCCGGGCCCTGCGCGAACGCGGCGGGCGCCTCGTGGTGGTCGACCCGCGTCGCAGCGAGACGGCCGAGCTCGCCGACCAGCACCTGGGCCTGCGTCCGGGAACCGACGCCCTGCTCCTCGCGGCGATGCTCTTCACCCTCTTCGAAGCGGGCGCCGTCCAGACCCCCGCCCACGTCGACGGGGCGTCCTCCCTCCAGACCGCCCTGAGCCCCTTCTCCCCCGAGCGCGTGGCCCCGCGGGTCGGCCTGCGGGCCGAGGAGATCCGCGGCCTCGCCCTCGACTTCGCCCGGGCCCCAACCGCGCCCTGCTACGGTCGCATAGGAACCTGCGTCCAGGAGTTTGGCGGTCTCTCCACCTGGCTCGTCGACGCCCTCAACGCCGTCCCTGGCGCACCCCGACAACACGCGATAGACCCCCCCCGGGCATCCCCCACAAAAACTCGTTGCCCCTTGCGGCCCTTGCGCCTTTGCGGCTTCGCAGCCCGCCTCTCGTACATCCAGCACCGCAATAGGTTCGTGTCGGCTCCCCCCGGGGGCGTACACGTCCCTGGCGTCGGACGCGTAGCCCCCGTACCGCCCGCGTGACGCCCTTCGACGGGTGTGGCAGTCTGCGCATGTGTCCAGCGCGCGCGATTCATCCCCGATGTTCTTCGCGCCCGGTGCTGCAGGCTCTGGCGTGCCTGCGTACGCCCCGGGTCGCAGCGACCCGCGTCCCCCCGTCGACGCGCGTCTGGTCGAGCCCGAGACGCACACGCAGATGGTGGACGGGGTCCGGGTCGAGACCGTGGGGGCGAACGAAGCCCACGCGACCCGGCACTTCGCCGCGGCCCATGTGTTCGCCGGGACCCTCGCTGCGGGCTACGAGGGGGCGGTGGACATGCTCACCCGCGTCGATGCAGACAACGACCTCGCCCCCGACGTGAGCGTCTTCCCCGAAGGCGTCGACCCCAAGACGGGCGGGCGCAAGCTCGAGGAGGTCGTCTTCGAGGTGTGCGACAGCGAGGACATCGCCCACGTCACCAAGAAGGCCCGGCGTTTCGTCGCCCGTGGCGTTCGAAGGGTCTTCTACGTCAGCGTCGCGCGCCGACTCGTGCACGAGTGGGACGCCGACGGCGACATGTGGCGCATGCTCCCGGGCAAGGCGGAGATCGTCGACCCGTGTTTCTCCGTCGCCATCCCCGCCGCCGCGCTCATCGACCGTGTGCTCGCCGACGACACCATCGCGCGGGCCCTGCTCACCCAGCGCAACCGGGTCATCATGGAGGCTCTCGGGCTCCAGCGAAACGAGGGCCTGCGGGATGGCAAACGGGAGGGCAAGGCCGAGGGCAAGGCCGAGGCTGTCCTCGCCGTACTCCAGGCGCGGGGGCTGATGGTCGACGAAACCAGCCGCGCCTGTATCCTGTCCTGCACCGACCCCGCCACCCTCGATCGCTGGATCGCCCGGGCCGTCACGGCTCCCTCTGCCGCCGCGGTGCTCTCGGCGGAGGACTGACTACGTCTGGCGGCGTCGGGCGTCGGGGGTGAGCTTCACCGACATCCTGCGGTGACTTCGGGGCGGTTGCCCACAGACCGCACATCGTCTCGTCAACGGTGACTCCCGATCGTCGGGCAGATCCCGCCGATCTGGTCACGGGGCGCCTGCTCCGAATCCCAGGCCTCGACGAGGCGGTTGCGGCGGTCCGAGGGGTGTGCGATCCCCTTGAGCTTCGATGCGAACGCGGGTGAGATCAGGCGTCGTGCAGAGGGCCTTCTGCGCGTGGGTGTTGATCGGCGTCACGATTCCGGCCACGGCCCGGGCCGACGGCGAGGTGTGGACCTGGGTCGAACAGCGGCTCCCCCTGGCGGGGTCGAGCGGGGCCCTGCCGCGGGTGTCGCTGCGGCTCTTCACCGACGTACGCATGAACGGCCGGAGCGAGGGGCTGGCCCAGGCCTTCCTGCGGGCGGGACCCCTCGTGCATCTGACCCCGTGGATGTTTGTGGGCGTGCACGGGACGATCTACGCCGACCGTCTGGCCAGCGGGCAGTTTGCCCAGGAGGCCCGGGCCGAGCTCGAACCGAACCTCTTCGGGCGGGTGGGTCCGTTGACCTTCAACGACCGCAACCGCCTGGAGTACCGCTGGCGGGCGTCGGGCGAACGCTGGCGGTACCGCAACCAGCTCCGGGTCAGCTACGCCCCCCCCGGAGCCCGCTGGATCCCCTTCGTCTGGAACGAGGTGCTCTTCGACCTCTCGGGCGAAGGCTTCCAGCAGAACCGGGCCGAGGTGGGCCTCGGGCGTATCCTGGGCGACCGCAGCCGCATCGACGTGGGATACCTCTTCCGGTCGCGCCACGAGGGCGGGCAGTGGCACCACGACCACATCCTCAACGTCTACCTGTACCTGGAGCCCGTCCCCGGCTGGTAGGGAGGGCGATGGGTCGCGAATGTTTTCGGGATCTGCTGCCGACTACGGCACCGCGAGCTCTCGCAGGCGCACGACGCTGCGCGTGAGCCCGTTGCGGTGGAGCTTATCCAGGAGCTGCGAGAGCGTGTGAGGTGGGCTGCGGAGCGCGGCGGCCTGCTCAGCGACAACCTGCACCACCCCGGCCGGTGCAAGATCGACAAGGTCGTGGACGAACTCGTCGGGGTCCAGCGCCAAGACGCCATGCGGAGAGAGCGCGGCGACGGGGAAGTCCTTCAAGTTCCAGGTCACGATGGTCTGGGCGCGGGCGTGGATCGCTGCGGCGAGGACGTGCCGGTCGTCCGGGTCGGGGAGCTTGAGCGTCTCGATGAGGGGCTCGTAGCCGACCACGAGCGGCTCTTCGAGCGCGAGGTTCATCAATTGTCGTGTTCGTCCGAGGCTCGCGGTTGACAGCTCGGGCCGCTGCCGCGCGATGTTCTCGAAGCACTCGTCGAGGATACGTTCGGACCACCTCGCGTGAACCAGTCCGGCAACCGCGACGCGCATCAGGAGATCACGCAGCGCCGCTGGGAAGAGGACGCACGCGTCGTAGACGACGACCGGCGCCATGACGGTTCAGTACCCGAGCCCCTGCTCTTGAGCCTCCCGCGTCAGCGCGTCGAGCGCCGCCCGCTGCTCCACATACCGCGACGCCTTGTAGGCCATCAGATCCTCGACCCGGACGCGTCGGTGGGTGCCGACCAGCCGATGAGGGATCTTTCCCCCGTCGAGGAGCGTCACCAGATGCGGACGAGAGACCCCCAGCAGATCGGCCGCCTCTTGCGTCGTCATCTCTGCCTGCGTCGAGAGCAGCGTCACCCCGTTGCCATTCGCCATCTGCCCGAGGATCTCCACGAGCAGCTCGAACGCCTCCCGCGGCACGGACACGGGCGTCGGCTCTGACCCCAGCTCCGCCTGGAGCTTCACGACGCGGGCATTCTTACGCAACGGCCGCTGTTGGAGTGCCTGCAACGCCTCGCGGGCGAGTGCTGCGGCCTTGCTGGTGGGGGACGCCGTGGGAGGGGGCATGAGATCAGGGTGGCACTCAAACGAAGCATCCGCAACAAACAGTGTGAACGAAACGGCAGGCAACTACCGACGGTCGCCACCTCCTGGGCGACCGCAGCCGCATCGACGTGGGGTACCTCTTCCGGTCGCGCCACGAGGCCGGGCAGTGGCACCACGACCACATCCTCAACGTCTACCTGTACCTGGAGCCCATCCCCGGCTGGTAGGGGCTACGCTGCCCAGCGTCGCACGACACGAATCTCACGCCGCGTTCCGGGCGCTTCGTGCCGCGGTGATTGGGTTCAATCCTCGAGGGGGTTGGCGGGGGGCACCCGCACCCCACGATGGGGATGTCGCTGTCCGCCGGAAGGCTGCGTAGCCGGCGAGCTTCGTGAGCTGCGTCTGCATGGACCGGCCCGTCACGGTGTCGCCGAACACACGGGTGTAGTCTGGCGCGAGGGCCGCGACCGCGTCGGCGGCGCGGGGGTCGACGTGCACCTCCCGGAGCTGGCGCAACACCTCGGTCCACACGCTCTTGTGGCTCGACGCCGTGGAGGGTGGGGCCCGCAGCATCGCGACGTAACACGACGCGACCCGGGGGTCGGGGTCGAGCCCACTGAGCTGCTCGATCCGCACGCCCACCACAGCCACCTTCACGCCCTCGGCGAGCGACCCGACGAGGGCGCCCACGTCCTCGGGCTCGGGGGCCTTCGCCCGTGCCCGCCACGCCTTCTCGCGCGCGGCCTCGGTGGTACCCGCGACGGGGGCTACCTCCTTCGTGGCGAGGGCCCCGACGGCCTCGACGAGCGCGGCGACCCGGGGGTGCGGCAGCTCGCGCCACGCGTCGAGCAGGGGGTGGAGGGCACGTGCGTGATCGCCCGCGGCGACGGCCTTCTGGGCCGCCTTGAGTGCCTTCTTCATGGGCCCGAGAGGATATCCATTGGTTCCGAGGGAGGCGAGCTTCGAGACGAGCCGCACCCAGGCAGGGTCGCGCCGTCCTGAGGACGCCCTGCGGGCGCTACGACCCGATCAAAACCGCCGCGGAGGCTCCGGCACCACACGCTGGGCGGCGGGCACCTCGATGCGCGCGAGCGCACGGACGCCCTCGGAGGCTACGACGGCGTCGCCCGTGCGGCGGAGGGTGAGCGTCGTGGCCCCACGGGGACCGCACGCGACCCGCGCGAGCTCGCCCGGTTGTGCGCGCACAGGTCGACAGAGGCCCGCGGCCCGGGTGGCCTCGGCGCTGGTTTCGCCCACGGCGAGGAAGACCACGACCCGTCCGGTGGGCGCTCCGCCTGCGGCCCGCTCGTCGGTGAGCTCGAAGCGGGCGGGCACCTCGCACGCGCCGCGGAAGCGGTACCGCAGCCCCGTCGGCGGGCTCATGCTGGGGGCGGTCACGGTGCGTCCGTCGCACCCGCACCAATCGCTGGTCGCGGGGAGCGTCACTCCGCCGTGGCAGACCAGGCGCCCGGGGCCGTCGCAGCCGGGCTCGTACACCGGGACCTCGCCGTGGGGGCAGACGGGGGCGGACGGTGCGGGCTGTGCGGGGGCGGCCTGGGCCGCGACGAGGGTGGCGAGGGCGAGGGCTGCGGACACGAGGCGGTGGGGCATCGGGGGACCTCCTACGGGGGCGTTGTACCCGCAGGGCGGGGGACGCTTGGGCGCGGCTGGGAGGCCCCGTCCAGGCGCCCGCGGGGAGCGGACGGGCGTCGGCCCCTCAGGTCGCCCAGCGGGCCCGCAAGGCCGCGCGCCAGGGCGGGTCGTCGCCGAGGGTGTCGCCCGCGAGGAGGGAGGCGAAGGGCTGCCGGGCGGCCCGGGTGCGGGCGTCGAGCAGGGCGTCGGCCAGGTCGCCGGCGTAGAAGGCCCGGGTGGCGTCGAGGTACAGGTCGCGGGCCTGGGCGATGTGCCGAGCGTAGCCCTCGAAGCGGGCGGCCGACACGTCGCGGGCCCCGAGGGCGTCGAGGATGGCCGCGGCGGCGGCGGCGGCTCCCGCGATGGCGAGGTGGGTCCCGGAGCAGAAGAGGGGGTCGACGAAGCCCGCGGCGTCGCCTACGGCCAGCCAGCCGTCCCCCGCGAGGTGCTCGACCCCGTACGCGAGCTGCGGAACAAACCGCACGGGGGTGAGCCGCGTGGCCTCGGCCAGCATGGTCCGGGCGAGGTCGGCGTCGTCGAGGGTGCGGCCGAAGAAGCCCTCCAGGGACTCTCCCTGGCTGCGGGCGGCCGTCCACGCGGCGCTGCACACGGCCCCGATGGAGTTGACCTCGCCGTCGAAGGGGACGCTCCAGACCCAGCCGTGGGGCGACAGGATGATGTCGGTGTCGCCCTCGGCCTCGGCGGGGCGCCGGGAGACGTGCTGGTAGTGGGCCACGAGGGCGCTGCGGTCGAAGCCGGGGAGGGGGTGCTTCTCGCCCTTGCGGGCGGCCACGAGGGTGTCGCGGCCCGTGGCGTCGACGAGGAGGGCGGCGAGAAACCCCTCGGTGTGCCCGTCGGGGAAGGCCGCCCGCACCCCCCGGGCCCTGCCCTGCTCAAACAGAACGTCCTCGGCGGTGCACCCCTGATGCACCTCGGCCCCGAGCTCGGCGGCCCGACGCAGGAGGAGGTCGTCGAAGTCGGCCCGGGGGATCTGGTATCCGTGCGGGGCCATCGGGGTCATGGCCTCGTCGAAGGCGAAGCGCTGGACCCGCCCGCTGCGGGCGCAGGTGAAGGTCACTGCCCGTCGCGGGAGGTATCGATCGGCCAGGGCCTCGCCGAGGTCGAGGGCGTCGAGCACGGCCACCGAGCCCGGCGTAAGGCTCTCGCCCAGGTGAAACCGCGGGAACACCTCGCGCTCCAGGACGGTCACCCGCACCCCGGCCTGGGCGAGGAGGGCCGCCGTGACGGACCCTGCCGGGCCCCCTCCGATCACGACGACCTCTGCGCGATGCACCTCCATCACAGCCTGGCCACTCTATCGCAGCCCGGCGTCGGCGGGGAACCCTTCGCAGGAGGCCCGGGCGATGCCGTCGCGGAAGGCTACGGCGGGCTCTCCCGGGGCGATCCAGCCCGCAGAGGCGTCGGTCGGTGCGCCCGTCGGGGCCAGGCGGCGATGCAGGACCCGCACGAACCGATGGCCTCCGTCGCTGGAGAGCTCGACCCCCTCGGCGGTGACGGCCACGAAGCGGGCGAGGTCGAGGGCCGCGGCGTACAGGGTCCCCGAGCCCCGGGGACGCTCGGCCTCGACCCGGGCGAACTCTCCCTCCAGGCGTGTTCCCCACACGAGGACCCGCCCGGTGTCGCCTGTGTCGCGCCAGGCCAGGGCTCCCTCTTCGGTGCGCGACAGCCCCACAAACGCCTCCCCTCGCGCGGCCAGAACCTCCCCCGCCACGGTGTGCACCTGATCGACCACGACCAGTTGTCCGCGTCCGTTGAGGGTGAGCATCGACCGGTTGCGATCGAGGACGATGGCCCGCAGGGTGGGGGCCAGGGCCGTGACGGCGTACCACCCGTGGCGCCCTTCGGGGTCGTGGGTGAGGAGCAGGCTCGGCTCGCCCGCAATGCGTCCGTTGGAGACAAACCCGTAGCCTCCCGCCTGCCAGGGCGAGGCCGCCGCGGGGCCGAGGTCGCCGCACAGGGGGGTGACGGCAAACTCGTGCCCGGGGGCCCGGACGTAGAGCCTGCCCTCGGCCACGACGAAGACCGATCCGCCCTCGCCGAAGCTCAGGGCCCAGCGCCCGAGGCGGGGGCAGGGCATCTCCGCGGCGGGCAGGACGAAGCGGGCGGAGGCGGACTCGTCGTAGACGGCCCCGTCGCGCAGGGCCCAGACATGGCCGTCGGGGGCGAAGGCCCGGGCCTGGGCCGTGGGGCGAGGTTGCCAACACCAGGGGTCGCGGGCGGGCGGAGCCGCGGAGCCTTCGGGGGGCTGCTCCGGGGCCCGCGCGGCGGCGGCGTCGTGGGGGGATGGGGCCGAGGCGGGGAGGGCGGGGCCGCGGCGACGGCAGGCCCCGAGGGAGGAAAGGAGAGCGAGGAGGGCGACCCGACGGGCGGTCACTTCGGCAGGACGAGCTTCTTGAGCTTGTCGGCCAGGGAGGTCCCGACGGTGGTGGTGTTGGCGTGGGCCTGATAGGCCCGGTAGGCCTGACGCTCTTCGTCCTGGTGGGCGGCCCGGATGGAGAGCTTGAGCCGACCGCGGTCGAGCTCGATGACCTTGACCTTCACGTCGCTGCCCACGGGGATGGCCTTCTTGAGGTCGGTCCCGCGGGGCTGGGCGCTCTCGGGCGGGGGGATGAGCCCGCGGCCGAGCTTGCCCACCGTGTTGTGGAGTTGGGCCCACACCCCGATGGCGTCGTGCTCGACGATCTTGGCCATGGTGACGAGGCCCACCCGGGGCTGCACCGAGCCCTTGAGGTCCTCCTCGGTCACGCCCTCGGGAACCATGCTGAGGGCGATCCGCCGCTGTCCCTTGTCGATCTTGGTGACCCGGACAAACACCTCCTGGCCCTCCTTGAGGACCTCGTTGGGGTGGTTGATGCGCTTGTCACCGATCTCGGACACATGCATGAGGCCGTCGACCCCGCGCTCGAGCTCGATGAAGGCCCCGAAGGGCTGCATCCGGGCGACCTTGCCGCGGTGCAGGCTGCCGATGCGGTACTTCTTGTTGACCTCGGCCCAGGGGTCGGGCTCGATGGCCCGGCGCGACAGCTCGACCCGGGGCGTGCCCTCGGGCAGCCGGGTGGGACGGGCCTTCTTGCGGTCGCGGTCGCGGTCGCGGCCTTCGCGCCCCTTGGGGCCCCGGGCTTCGGCTGCGGGCTCTGCGCCCTCGGCGGCTGCGGGCTCGGCTCCCTCGGAGGCTGCGGCTTCGGCGCCCTCGGCGGGAGCCTCGGCGCCGGCGGGCTCTGCGGCCGCGGGCTCTGCGGCCGCGGGCTCGGCGGGGGCCGGGGTGGGGATGTCGATGCGGAGCACGAGGGCCTCGAGCTCGTCGCCGACCTTGGCGATGTCCTGGGGGCGGGCCCCGCGGTCGTGGGAGATCTCGCCGAGCTGGATGCGCCCTTCGACGCCCCCGAGGTCGAGGAAGATCCCGTGGTCGCGGACCGACACCACGCGGCCGGTGACCCGGTCGCCGACCTTGAGGTTTTTGATGGCCTCGGCGGCCATCTCGCGGACGCTCGACTCGCGCAGGGCCCGGCGCGACAGGACGACCTCGCGGCCCCCGTCGACGACCTGCATCACCTTGAAGGGCTCGCGGCGCAGGACGAGGGCCTGGAGGTCGTGCTGGTTGGGGATGCGCACGTCGACCTGGGAGCTCGGGCAAAACCCGCGGACCCCGCTCACGTCGAGCTCGAGGCCGCCCTTGTTGAAGCCCGTGACGAGGGCCTCGATGGGCTCTCCGGCGTTGAAGGCCTGGGCGATGAGCTCGCGCCCCCGCTCGGCCCGGGACGGATCGCGGGTGACCACGAGGTTGCCCCCACGAACCCCATCCTGAACGACCACCACGTCGACGGCATCGCCCTCGGCGGCGTCGGGCATGTCGTCGGCGAGCTCACGCAGGTCGAGGACCCCGGTCTCCTTGCCCCACAGGTCGCACAGGGCCCCGCCCTGCCCGAGGGTGACGATCTTGGCCCGGACCTTGTCACCGACCTTGAAGGCCCGGTGTTGGGCGTCGGGGTTGCCCTTGGCGCCGTGGCCGCCGCCGCCACCCTGGGGGCGCGCGGCCCCGTTGGCCTCGCCCTGCCCCTCGGCCCGGGGCTTCTTCTCGCGGCGCTTGCGGCCCTCTCCCTGGGGGCCCTGTGGGCCCGAGGCACCCTGCGGCCGGGCGGCCTTGGGGGCGGGGTGGAGCTCGTTGCCGGGGGCGGGGCCCTCGTCCTCGTCGGGAGCGGCCTCGGGGGCGGCCACGATGTTGCCGCGGTTGTCGTCGAGCTCGGGGGCCGCGGTGTTGCCGCGGTTGTCGTCGGCGTCGTCGTCGGCGACCGCGGGCGCTACCGCCGCGACGGGCGCGGGATCGGTCGGGGCCGCGGGGGCCGCGGGGTCGGGCTCGCCCGTCGGAAGGGCGGTGGAATCGCCGGCGTGGCTCATCGTAGGGTCTCCGTGCATGCGCTGGAATCGTAAGGGGAATGCGTCAAAGGGGCCGAGGGTATGCCACACCTTGCGGCTCGATGCGAGGCCTTCCGCGGGGCCCTCGGCGACGCGACCGCGGGCGGTGCGCCGACGGTCGGGGGGCCACGGCTCCGGGGCCCTCCACCCCGAGGCAATTATTGTGATTGACAACGGAGCCCCCGTGAGTAGACTCCGCCTCCGTTTCCGACTTAGCTCAGTTGGTAGAGCAGGCGGCTGTTAACCGCCGGGTCGCTGGTTCGAGTCCAGCAGTCGGAGCAAATTCATCACACTCCCTGTGTGGGAGGGTGGGCGGCCTTGCAGAGAGCCTCGGCGGATCCTCCGTCGGGGCTCTCGGCGTTTCCGGGCGACCATGCCGCGCGATGTGGGCCCCACGGACCGCCTCTGCGGCGATGCGGGGAGCCGTCGTCGCGGCGGGATGGAAGCCGGTGGGGAAGGGGGCGGGGACGGGGCGAGGGGCCCGGGTGGGGGTGCCTCGCCCCTGTCGATCAGGTGTAGGCGAAGTCGGGCACGGCGCGCATGCCCATGGCGTTGTTGCTGTTGAGCCCGTTGCCCGTGAAGGCCGCGCCCATCGAGGTCGACCCCGTCGGGGCGGGGCTGACCGAGGACACGAAGGGCACCAGCACCAGGTCGCCGATGCCGTTGGCAATGATCATCCCCGGGTTGGTCGTGGCCAGCCCGAGCAGCAGGCCATAGAAGGCGATAAACTTCTGGGTGTTGTTGGCGAGGATGGTGCCCGCGAGGAAGCGCAGTTGGGGGGTGGTCAGCAGCCGCACGTTGGTCGTACCGGCGAGGGCCGCCACCCTCTCGCTGTTGCACGCCAGGCGCATGGCGTTGAGCACGGTGCGGGTGTAGCCCTGGGGCATCGAGAAGCTCACCGAGCTCTCGGCCACGGGCGTGCCCCGGGCCGCGACCACCTGGGCCGCCAAGGCGGCGGCGTGCTCGCGGTGGTGATCCCGCCAGGCCGTCGTCAGGGGCTGGAGCACGGCGCTCCGGGTGTCGGTCCTCGCTGCCTCCGCGAAGACTGCGATCGACTCGGTGAGGTTGGCGATCAACTGGTACTCGGCGCGGAGCAGGTCGTTGAGCGGGGTCGCATCGGGGGTGGGCCCGGTGTCGGGCGGGTCGTCTCCGCAGCCGACGAGGGCGGAGGCGGTGCCGAGGGCGGCGGCGCCCCGGAGGAGGCCGCGGCGAGAGAGCGTGGGGTCGTTTTGGGACATGGTCATAGGCTCCTTAAGGTCTCTCGCTCACATCATGTCGGCGGCGTACGCGAGGTCCATCACCGTCTCGAGGCCGGTGGTGGAGCCCCCCGTCGACGCGACGAAGGCCGTCGGCACGAGCCGGTTGGCCATGGTCATCAGCGCGGGGCCGGGCTCCACGACGCCCTTGGCGAGGAGGTGAAGCACGAAGAAGTGCTGCGACTCGACCCCGCCGATGGCAGCGGCGACGTGGGCCGAGCCCGGGGTGCTCAGGGTCTTCAGCGAGTCGGCGTAGGCGATCGCCGCGGCCTTCTCCTTGTTGGCCCCGAGCCGGATCACGTTGATGATGCTGAGGCGGAAGCCCGTCGGCGGCATGAAGAAGATCGTCGACCCGTCGACGGGCATACCCCCCGCGGCGGTGATGAGCTCGCCGAGCCGCGCGGCGTGGGCGTCGTGTTGCGTGCGGAAGTGTCGCACCACCTCGAGAACCGTGGTCCGCGCGGAGTTCATCGGGTCCATGGGCATGTCGCTGGCGAGGGCGCCCTCGGCCGTCATGTACGCGCGGATGGCGTCGTATTCTGCGGTCTGCAGCGCGCGGAGGGCGTCGACCTCGTTGGCGGCCTGGGCGTGCGCGGTCCGGCTCACGGCGGTCGCAGCCACGGCGGCCGTGACTCCCGCGGCGAAGGCGAATGCCTTCTGAATGGCGTCGCGTCGGGACTGATCTTCACTCATCGAAGAACTACCTCCTGCATCGTCTATGGACGAAACCGGCGTCATGGTGTTCCCTTTCTCGGGGCGCGTCAATCGACTCGCGCGACGGGCTCGACAACGGTCCCAGGCTCGTTGCACCCTCGCGCGATGGACCGCCCCCTCCTCGTCGCCCTCGTCGTGCTCGGTTCTGGGTGTGGCGACGACGCCCCCGCTCCCGCCGACAACGTCCCGGTCTACAACGGCTGCACCGGGTCGCTCTACGTCGACCGCAGCGCCCCGTCGGCCAACCGGACGGTCTCCTTCGGCGGGGCCAACGGCTCCGGGCCCTTCGCGTACAGCCCGCCCTGCATCACCATCGCCGCCGGGCAAACGGTCACCTTCGAGGGCAGCTTCAACGTGCACCCCCTCGGACCAGGAACCTCCCCCACGGTCGACCCGGGCGCGCCCAACACCCCCATCCCCCGCCTCTCGTCCGACGCCATGCCCAGGGTGATGGTGACCTTCCCGGCCCCGGGGTTGTACCCCTACCTCTGTGAGCTGCACTACATGGGCGGGATGAACGGCGTCGTGCGCGTGCGCTAGCGTCCAGGGGCGTCGCCTCGCTGGCCATCCCCGGTGCGATCGCCGATACTCTCCCGGGTCCAATGCCCACGCCGGATTCGCCCCCCGCCCTCCTCCTCGGGCTCCTTCTGGCGCTCGGGGCGTGCGCTGCCCCCACCGAGGCCCAGAGCCCCGACGTCCCGATCGAGTCGGACGTCACCCCCGACGCCTCGACCCCCGACGCCCCGGACGATGCGGGGGCATCGCACCCCGACGCACCCGACTTCGACGTCCCGCCTCCAGAGGACGCCCCGGGCCTCGATGTCACCCCGGGCGCCGACGCGGGGATGGCCTTCGACGCGGTGATGCGTGACGCCGCCGTACGCGACCTCGGCGGCGGTGGCACCGATGTGTCCGCGCCGCGCGACGCAGGCCGCGATGTGGGCCGCGACGATCCCGGGCCGGGGGTCGAGCGCAGCGTGCGGGTCACCTGGGGGCCCACGGACGACGCCGAGCTGATCCGACGGCTCCCGATCGGGACCACCGCGGGCGACGCCCCGCGCCGCGTGGTGCTCCGGCTCGACCCGGCCGATCTGCCTTCGCTGCGGGTCGACGACGTGCTCATGACCCCGGCCGAGGTTCAGGTCACGACCGCGTGTGACGTCGGGCAGACCGGGCCCTCGTGCGACTACAACCCGCAGGTGGCGGCCCAGATCATCCTCACGGGAGACCGCGACGATCGCGACCCCGCGGGCCCTGAGTCGCGGGCCCTCACCGAGGTCGTGAGCACGAGCGTCACGCGGGCCGAACACCACTACACCCTGACCTTCCGGGCGGGGGCTTCTCGCACGACGATCGCGGGCGGGTTCGCCCTGCCGTGCATCGCGTCCGGGCGCTGCCACGTCAACCTGGTGATGTGGGCCTGGGACCCGCGGGCCCGACCCGGCGGGGCCGACGTCCTGCTCATCGGCGAGAACGAGGGAAACTACCTGCAAAACGGCCTCGTCCAGGGGGACAAGGCCCGGCTCATGGCGGTGCGCGAGCGCAGGGTCCGCAACGCCGACCGGGTCGAACGCGCGTCCTCCGGCAACGGGACCCTCACCATGCCCCTCGACGCCCGCGACGTGCTGATCTACTCCCACCAGCTCGTGGGCGACGGCGGGACCCTGGAGCCGGGGGAGCAGTTCTACGTGGAGTCCCGTGTGGTCGCGACCACCTCGGGCCGGGCGCGTTTTTCGACCCTGATGTTCTTGACCCGCAACCCGCAGGACGCCAGCCCGCAGACCCTCGACGGCATCAATCCGCGCTCGATCAACGAACACAACGGCCGAAACTGCACCTCCGGCACGAGCCCGTGTACGGCCCACAAGGTCGCGGTCTTCCGGGTGACGGAGAGGATCCGCGGACCGGTCTACGTCCAACACATCGCCCGCAGCGCGGTCCCCGGGGGCGGGGCCGCGGTCGTCCGGGTCGATCGCCGCGACGGCTGGATCCGGTCGACCCGCTACCCCGCGTCCCTGTTCTGAGCCCACGGCACCCTGTACTCCCCGCGACCCGTCGCGGCATGCGACACTCGTCCCATGACCGCCCCGCTCGTTCCCTGCGACGGCTGCGCTCGGCACCTGCGGGCCGATGCCGCGCGCTGCCCCTTCTGCGACGGCGTCCGGGCCCCGCAAGAGCTCGCCTACGTCCCCGTCCCCCGGATGTCGCGGGCGGCCTATTTCGCCCTCGGGGCGGCCCTGACGGTGGGGCCCGTGGCGGCCCTCGTCGGGAGCGCGGACGAAGCCGAGGCCCAGCAGCACCACAGCCCCCCGCGGCCCGTGTACGGGGTGCCGCCGTTTGTTCCTCGACCGACGCCCGACGCGGGCACGGTGCGCGACGCAGGGACCACCCCCGACGCCTCCGTGATCGACGCAGGGGCTCCGACCCCGCCGCCGCGCAGGCCGACCTGGCGCTATCGGCCGCGTGACGAGAACATGCCGCTCTATGGGTCCCCGCCCAAGCCCGCGGAGTAGGCCGACGGGAGGCGCCGTACGAGAGGCCCTCAGCGCGGCGGGGGGAGGGCGGCCTGATACACGGCGATCCAGGCCGCGGGGGTCATCTTCGCGGCGAGGGCTGCCACGAGGTCGTAGGGCACGGCGTCGAGCTTCTTGAAGCGCAGGCAACACCTGCCGAGGTCGAGCTTCGCGGCGCTGTGCTGGGGCCACTCGGCCCGCAGCCACGCGTCCAGGGGGCCCTCGACGAGGCCCATGTGGTAGAGCGACACGTACTGCTTCTGCGACGCGAGGTTGATGAAGGGCAGCGGGAGCTTGGGGTTGCAGTGGTACCCCGCGGTAAACAGGCTGTGGGGCACGACGTACGCGATCATGCCCGACCCCATGGTCTCGACGAACCCGTCGGGCAGGTTGTCGCGCAGGGCCGCCCGGAGCCGGGTGACCACCGGGCGGCGGTCGTCGGGCAGGGCGGCGAGGTATTCGTCGGGTGTGGCGGCTTGAGACTTCATGGCGGTCACCTCCGGGCCGAGGATGCCATCACCCGCCGACGGCGGCGTGCACGAAGGCGGGGCGTCCGCTGCGGGCGCTGGCCCGGGCGGCCAGGGCGCGCTCGGCCGGGGTGGCGAAGTCGCGGTCCCAGGCCTGCACCTTGGGGGTCATCAGGTGGTGCCACAGGGGCGGGATCATCGCGACCACGAGGGTCGTGAGGTACCCGTTGATCATCATGGGGGCGTCGGGGTAGGGCCGCAGGTCCTGGTAGGCGACTTCCCCCTGGGCGTGGTGGTGCGAGTGCCGGGTCAGGTTGAACATGCTCCACGAGCTGATCCGGCGGTTGGTGTTCCACGAGTGGCGGGGCTGCACCGGGGTGGCGGGGTCGCGCACCATCCCATAGTGCTCCATGTAGTTGACGATCTCCAGGAGGGCCTTTCCCCACAGGGCGCAGGCCGAGAAGAAGGCCGCGGCCTGCCATCCCCCGAGGGCCCAGGCCCCCGCCACCAGGAGGGCGCTCATCGTGTGGCCGCGGATCACCGCGTTGTGCCACGACCAGACTCCCAGGCGCCGCTTCAGCAGGCGCTCCCGCTCGATCGCCCAGGCGCTGAGGTTGCCCTGGAGGGTCGAGGCCACGATGTGGAAGTACACGTTGCGCCCCCGCGGGGCCGTGGCCGGGTCTTCCGCGGTGGAGACGTACCGGTGGTGGCCGTACACGTGCTCGATGGCGAAGGTCGTGTCGAAGCTGAAGGCCAGGAGCCACCGCCCGACCCCGAGCGACACCCGGTCCCAGGTGCGGTGGGTGAGCTCGTGGGCGGGGATCGTACCCACCATCCCGATCATCAGCCCCGTGAGGATCCAGGCCGAGACGTGGTGGCCCCACCCCGTGGCCGCCCGGGCCGCCAGGAGGTCGTAACCCGTGGTCCCGGAGAGCCATCGCCCGACGCTGAGGGGGTCTCCGGGGCTGACGCTCCACACCGCGGCGAAGACGATCACGGACAGGAGCGGCAGGGCCAGCCAGAGCTGGGCCGTCAGGATGCCCGGGTGGCGGTAGGTGGGGGTCGAGGTGTCGTCGCCGCACACAGCATCGCCCACCATGTACAGGGCCAGGACCGACAGGAGGCAGGCCGTGACGAAGCGTCCGCCGGCGAAGAGAGCCACCGCCGAGGCCAGTCCCACCCCGTGAAACAGAAAGAATTTCAGGTAGTGCAGGGCGTCCCCGAGCGACCCGGGTGAGGGCTGCGGGGCCGCGGGCTCGGGCAGCGCGGCGGGGGCCGCGTCGAACTGCGTGGTGAAGCGGTCGCAGTGGATGTGCTCGGGCGGCAGTCCCCGGGCGGCGAGGAGGCCGACGGCCCCGTCGATCATCGCAGGCGGGCCGCAGAGGTAGGCGTGGGCCCCGTCCGCGAGGAGGGCGGGGATGTGTTCGGTGACGAGGCCCCGAAGGCCCGTCCACGTCGGGTCGTCGTCCGCCGCCGACAACACCGGAACAAATCGGAACACCCCGCCCCACCCCCGCGCGATGGCCTCGATCTCATCGAGGGCGTAGAGGTCGGCGGCCGTGCGGGCCCCGAAGAGCAGGGTGGCGTCGCGGGCCACCCCAGCCGCGACGGCCTCGTGGAGCAGGGCCAGGATGGGGGCCAGGCCGCTCCCGCCCGCCACGAGGAGCAAGGGGGCCTCTGCCGGACGCAGCCAGAACGCTCCCGAAGGGCCCGTAAGGTGCACCCGGCGACCGGCGAGGTCCTGATCGTGGACACAGGACGAGAACCGCCCTCCCGGCACCTTCCGCACGAGGAAGGCCACCTGTCCGTCGTCGCGGGAGGGAGAGGCAAACGAGTAGCTCCGCACGACCCCGTCGAGCCCCTCGATGCCCACCCGGGCAAACTGCCCGGCTTTGTAGGCCAAGGGGGCGTCGAGCGCGACCCGCAGACGCACGATGTCGTGGGTGACCCGGTCCTGTCCGACCACCCGGCCCCAGACCGCGCCCTCGGGGGCCGTCGGGGCGAGCGCGACCTCGATCCGCACGTCCGACACCGGAACGCTCTGGCAGGCCAGGATGTACCCCTGGTCGATCTCCTCGCCGGTCAGGAGATACCCCGTCTCGGTGAGCTCCTGCACGGTGCCCACGGTGAGGCGACACTTGCACGCCCCGCATCCGCCCACCCGGCAACTGTTGGGAAACTCCACCCCGCTCCGCAGGGCCGCCTGGAGCACGGTCTCCCGGGGTTCGACGAGCACGGGCAGGGCGTTGATGTGGGCGGTGGTCGGGCGCTTCGTAGACCGCAGGGTGGCCATAGGTTCTCCGTTCGCTGGAGTCCGCGAGGGGACCTTCGTGACCTTAGGTGGAGCCCGTCCTCCCCGTGAGGTCCGCCGTTGACAAGGAGGGGTCATTTGTTGACAGACTCGTGCACCCCGTCCGGGTCTCCCCGCCGATGCACGACCAGGCCCTTACGCTGCCGGTGCTCTACCTCCGGACCCTCGCCGACCACCTTCGGAGCGTCGGGGTCGCGGTGGGGCCCTGGCTCGGGCGCAATGGCCTCGCCGAGGGCCAGCTCGCCGACCCGTCGGTCACCCTGGACCGGGCGGTGTTTCAGGGGCTCGTGCTCGACGCAATGACCCTGGCCCGTGAGCCCGCCCTGGGGCTTCTGGTGGGAGAGCGCCTCGGGGCCAACACCCACGGCATCCTCGGGTACGCGGCCCTCAACAGCGGGACCATCCGTCAGGCGATGGAGCTGGTGGAGCGATACGGTCGGCTCCGCACCACCCTGGTGTCGACCACCCAGGAGCATCGCCCCGGAGAGGCCCGGGTGTGTTTCACCGAGCCCCAAGACCTCGGGGAGACCCGGCGCCCGATCCTCGAGGCCGTCGTCCTGAGCATCAAGAACATCCTCGACGCGATCTCCTTCGGGCACTGTCGGGTCGACCATGTGGCCTTCCCCTTCGAGGCTCCCGGCTACGCGGGGCTGGCCCGCGACCTCTTCGGGTGCCCCGTGCGGTACGGGCAGTCGTGGGCGGGGTTCGCCCTGCCTCCGCAAGTCTTGGACGTTCCCCTGCGCATGGCCGACCCGGAGGCCTTTCGTACCGCCGCGATGATCTGTCAGCGCGAGCTCGACAAGCTCACGGTCGACGCCTCGCTCGCCGTGCGGGTCCGTCGGCTCCTCCTGGAGAAGCAGAGCGGGTTTCCTTCGCTCCAGGTCGCGGCCCGGCAGTTTCATATGACCCCGCGCACCCTGCACCGCCGCCTCCTCGACGAGGGCACGTCGTTTCGTGGGCTCCTCGAAGAGGTCCGCCACACCCTGGCCGTCGAGCACCTGCGGGCGGGCCGCTTCAGCATCGAGGAGATCGCCTTCACCCTCGGCTACTCCGACCTCGCCAACTTCCGGCGGGCCTTCAAGCGCTGGGAGTCGGTCGCCCCCTCGGCCTACCGCAAGGCGGTGGTCAAGCCCTTGTCTTGATCCCCGCGCGCTTCCACGCCAGCACGAGGGCCTCGGTGGCCCGGGCGACCTCGTCGGCGGCGCAGCCGAGGACGCCCGGGGTCTGGCACGAGGCAGAGCACGGTCACCGCCAGGACGACGTCGAAGGAGGCGTCGTCGAAGGGGAGCTGTTCGGCCCGGCCCTGCTGGAGGGTCACGTCGACGCCGCGGGCGTAGGCCCGGGCCGCGTCCTCGGATTCTACCGAGGCCACGGTCACGCCTCCTGCGCGGTGGTGGCCCAGCGCATCCACGCCTGCGTCCCGCCGCACAGGGACCGAGCCGAGTCAAAGCCGAGGGCCCGCAGCTGCGCGGCGGCGCTCTCCGACCGGCCGCCTCCCTTGCCGCACACCGTGACCACAGAGGCCCCCCGAGGCAGCTCCGGGGCTCGCTCGGCCAGGGCGTCGAGGGGGATGTTGATGGCGCCTTCGACGTGCCCCGCGGCAAACTCCTCCGGGGACCGCACATCGATCAGGACCGCGTGGGCGATCTGGTCGAGCTGCGAGGGCTCGACGCATGGGGGGTGGGTCGTCGCCGCACGCGACCCCGAACCCAGGGTCTCGGTCATCCGCAGGGCCACCACGACCCCCGAGGCGAAGGTGAGACCCGCGACGGCCCACATCGCGGCGGGCAGTCCGAGGGCGTCGGCGATGACCCCGGCGAGCAGGGCCCCGAGGGCGTACCCCAGGTCGCGCCAGAGGCGGTAGACCCCCACCGCGGAGGCGCGCCACGCGGGGTGGGCCACGTCTCCGATGGCCGCGAGCAGGGTGGGATAGACCATGGCCGTCCCGACGCCCAGAAGGGCCGCCCCGCCCGCGAAGCCCACGAACCCACGGGCGAGCACGACCAGGACGATGCCCGCGGCCTGGACCCACATGCCCGCGGCGATGAGCCATTTGCGACCCACACGGTCGGACAACGCCCCCGTGAACAGTTGGGTCACCCCCCAGGTCGCGGGGTAGATGGCGGCGAGGGTGCCGATCTGTCCGAGGTCCATCCGAGCGGCGCTGAAGAAGAGCGGGAAGAGGCCCCAGGCCATGCCGTCGTTGAGGTTGTTGACGAGGCCGGCCTGGCTCACGCTGGAGAGGTCTTTGTCGCGCAGGGTGGTGCGCCAGAAGACCTCGCGTTGCGTGGGCACGCCCTCGGGCGGGAGCTCGCCGTGCAGCTTCGACTCGGCCGCCGCGTGCTGCTTCGTCTCACGCACGAAGACGACCGAGAGGAGCAGCCCGAGCGCGACGAAGGCGACCCCGAGATAGAAAGGCTCGGGCCGCAGGCCGTAGTGCGCGGCGACGAAGCCCGTGGCGAGGGCGCTCCCGGCTACGGCGAAGTAGCCCGCGAACTCGTTGAGGCCCATCGCCAGCCCGCGCTTCTGCGGGCCCGCGAGGTCGATCTTCATGATGACCGTGGTCGACCACGTGAGCCCCTGGCTCACCCCGAGGAGGGCGTTGGCGAAGAGCACCCACGACCAGCTCGGGGCCCACATGAGGAGGAACGGAACCGGGGTGGCCACCAGCCACCCGCCCACGAGCACATGCTTGCGGCCGAACCGATCGGAGAGCCGCCCGGCGAGGTAGTTGGTGATCGCCTTGGTCACCCCGAACACGACGATGAACGACAGCACCGCGGTCTTGGCCGCGAGGTGAAACTCCCGCTCGGCGATGGGCGGCAGGATCGTGCGCTCCATCCCGACCATGGCCCCGACAAAGGCGTTGACCACCACGAGCAGGGAGAACTGCGCGAGATTCTCCCGCAGGCCCAGGCGCACGGGGCTCATCGGGCGCCTCCCGCGACCTGCTCGTAGACGGCGGCCTTGGGGACCCGAGTGGAGGTGGGCATGTCATCGAGTGTTCAGGTGGACGGTTGAGCAATCAAGCCCCGATACCCGGGCCGCGGGGTGCGTTACAACCCCGGGGGCGATGATCCCCGCGCCACGAAGCCTCCTCGACGCCATCGGCGACACCCCCCTGGTGCCCCTCGGGCGCATCGGGGCGGGGCTCCCGGTGCCGGTCCTGGTCAAATGCGAGCACCTCAACCCCGGGGGCTCGATCAAGGACCGCATCGCCCGGGCCATCGTGCTCGACGCCGAGGCCCGGGGGCTCCTCTCGCCGGGAGCCACCCTGATCGAGGCCACCGCGGGCAACACGGGGATGGGCCTCGCCCTGGTGGCCGCGTCCCGGGGGTACGGACTCGTGTGCGTGATGCCCGAGAAGATGTCCTCCGACAAGCGGGCGGCCCTCACGGCCCTCGGGGCCCGGGTGGTGGTGACGCCCAATGCCCCCCCGTCGCACCCCGACAACTTTCGTCACGTGGCCCGGCGGATGGCCGCGGAGCAGGGGTGGTTTCTGACCGATCAGTTTTGTAATCCGGCCAATGTGCGGGCTCACGCCGAGACCACGGCCGAGGAGATCCTGCGGCAGACCCAGGGTCGGGTCGGGGCCTTCGTGGTCGGGGCGGGGACGGGGGGCACGATCAGCGGGGTCGGGCAGAGGCTCAAGGCCCACGACCCCGCGGTGCGGGTGGTGCTCGCCGACCCGGTGGGCTCGGGCCTCGCGGACTGGGTCGAGACGGGGCTCCTCGGGGCCGACGGCAGCTACGCCGTGGAGGGCATCGGGGGGAGCGAGGCCCCGGACAACCTGCACCGGGCCGTGATCGACGCGGCCGAGCGCGTGGACGACGCCGAGAGCTTCGCCATGGTGCGCAGGCTCGTGCGAGAGGAGGGGCTCCTGGTGGGCGGATCGGCCGGGACCAACGTGGTCGCGGCCCTGCGGGTGGCGGCCCGGGGTGGACTCGTCGGCCCGGTGGTTACAGTGCTCCCTGACGGGTGGGACCGGTATCGGGCCAAACCCTGGATGCAAGACTGGCCGCTGTGACGGCGCCCTTTGGAGTCGTACGATGAGCTCCTACCAGTACCACGAGTTTGTGCTGCTCGACGGGACCCTCTCCGAGGCCGCCCAGGAGGAGCTCCGGGCGATCAGCTCCCGGGCCACGATCACCCCCACCGGCTTCGCCAACACCTACCACTACGGCGATCTGCGGGCCGACCCCCACGCCCTCCTGGCGAAGCACTTCGACCTGCGGGTGTACGTGGCCAGCCATGGGATCAAGGCCTTTGCGATGCGCCTGCCGCGGGCCCTCTTCGACCCGGCCCTGGCGAAGCCGTTTCTGATCGAGGAGGCCCTCTCGGTCGAGGAGGTCGGCGACCACGTGCTCGTGACCTTTGAGCTCAACGACGAGGGCGGCGGCGGCGAGTGGATCGACGACGTCCGTGCCGAGAAGCTCCTGCGGGCCCTGACCCCGTTGCGGGCCCAGGTCCTTCGCGGCGACCTGCGGGCCCTGTACCTCGGCTGGCTCGCGGCCGTGACGGCCTACGAGCCCGAGGAGGAGGAGGGGGAGGTGGTGGAGCCGCCGGTTCCGCCTGGGTTGGGGGCCTTGGACAAGGCCTTGAAGACCCTCGCGGAGTTTCTCGAGCTCGACCCCGACGCCTTGGAGGCCGCCGCCGAGACGAGCCCCGAGGCCCTCACGCCCGACGACGACGCGGCGATCCTCTCGTCCTGGTTGGCCGAACAACCGCGGGCCCGGTGCGACGCCTGGCTCCTTCGGGTCGCACACGGCGAGGGGGGCCGCGTCGGGGCCGAGATTCACAAGGCCTGCCGGGACGACCGCAGCGGGCCGGGGGCGGTCGTCGCCCCGCGCCGTACGGTGGCCGCCCTGTGGGCCCGCAAGGAAGAGCTGGCCGAGGCCCGGCATCAACGCGAGCGCGACGCCGAGGCCCGGGCCCTGCGCAAGCGGCTTGACGAGCTCTCGACGAAGAAAGAAGAGATGTGGAAGCGGGCCGAGGAGCAGGTCGAGCTGGGCACCTCCCGCAGCTACGAGCAGGCCGTCGTGATCCTGCGCGACCTGCGCGAGCTGGCCCAACACGAGGGCCAGCGGGCGGCCTTCGAGGACCGCATCGACGCTCTCCGCGCGCGCTTCCGTACGCGCAGGTCGCTCCTCGAACGCCTCGACAAGGCGAAGCTGGGATAGAGGCTCGGGCGGGGCGAGGGAGCCTCAAAACCTCCCGGCGATGCCAGCGGTCAGGCCGCTCCCGGCCACGTTCAACGTCGGCCGAGCCTCTGCGCTCCGGGTCCCCCAGACGATGGCCCCGACCAGGGCCGCGACCCCGACCCCTCCCGCCACCGCGGCCCCGACGGTGAAGGTCCCGGCGTCGCTGCGCAGGCCTGCGGCCTCGGTCTCCTGGGCGGGCCCCGGGCACCGCAGCACCCCACCCTCCTCCGGGCACAGCTCCGCGGCGTCGGACAGGGCCCCCTGACGCAGCCCGAAGAACACGCCCGCCCCGATCAAGGCCGCCACCCCGGCCCCGCCGAGCACCCAGGCTCCCGTGTGGCTGGGGGACGACGGGGCGGTCGAAACAACCTCCGGGAGCAGGCTGGAGGCAGGGGGCTCGGCCTGACCCCCGAGGGCTCGGGCCAGGCGCGGTCCGAAGTCTGCGCCCTCGGTCGGGACGTTGGCCACGACGCGCCCGCGGGCTACGTCCACCACGACGGCGACCTCGCGTCCGACGGCCACGACCCGGGTGGCCCCGAGGGCCTCGCCCACGGCGGCGGCGTCGCCCACCAGGAGGTTGCCCGTGTCGGCGGGGCCCGCGTACCCCAGGGCGGGGTCGGGGTCGGTGCGGAGGGTCTCGTCGAGGCGCGGGTCGAGGGGCACCGTCACCGCGGCCCCCGGCCCAAGATCCAGAACCCGAACCCGGGTGGGACCCTCGCAGGTCGCCATCAGACGGTGCGATCCGGCGGGCAGGGAGAGGGTGCGGGTGGCCCCCGTGCCGGGGGAGGGGCGGCCGTCGACGGAGACGCTGCAGCCTTCGCGGGGCAGCCGGACGGTCACGGTGGCCTGCGCGCCCGCGGGGCCCGAACCGCTGCCAAACAGGCCCGTCACGCTCGGCGGAAACTCCTCGGTGGAAGGGGTCCACCCCGGGTCGAAGCGTCGGGCCCGCTCGGCCCAGGCGCGGGCTTCGGGGGCCCGGCTGGCCTCCAGCTCGATGCGGGCCAGGGTGGCCAGGGCCCGGAGGTAGGCCGCGCGATTTTCTTCGACGAGGCGCAGGGCCTCGGGGGCGGCCTCCAGGCTGGTGACGGCCGCTTGCAGGGCCCGTTGGGACTCGACGGGGCCGCTGCCCGACAGCCCCCGTCGGCGAAGGGCGCGGGTGTCTGCGAAGAACAGCTCGCACCCCGAGGCCACCGCCGCCCGGGCTCCGGCCAGGAGGTCTTCCCGGGGCGCGAATCGTCCAAAGGGGGCCTCCAGGCGTGTGCGCAGGGCGGCCCCGGCCAGGGCCCCTTCGCCCGCGGACTGGACGGCCGCGTCGAGGTGTCCGGGGGCGGGGCCCCGGTCGCGCTCGATCACCGCGATGACCACCACCCGAGGGTCGGCCTCGGCTACACCCCCGAGCAGGGTCAGCCCTGCCGCCATCGCCGTCAGCCCGCTTCGCCGCACACAAACCTCCGTGGTGGGAACAACCGAGGGTACACGCCGCCCGGCGTGTCAGGGAAGGCGGAAGGTCCAGGATGGGGCCCGGCTGGGGGGCTCAGCGCAGGACGAACTCTCCCCCGCGCTCCAGGGCCCGCTGGTAGGCCGGGCGCCCGTGGATGCGGTCGAGCCAGGCCACGAGCCGCGGCCTGCGGGCGTCGAGTCCTGCCCGGGCCACCGCGGCCTCCAGGGGGAAGCTCATCATGATGTCGGCCCCCGTCAGCGTGTCGCCGACAAAGTAGGGGGTCGAAAGCTCGCCCTCGAGGAAATCGAGGTGCAGCGCATACTGGCTCCGGACGTAGGGGCGGGCGGGCCACCCGAGGGGGCCCATCTTGCTCAGGACCAGCCCGAGGAGCAGGGGAGGCATCAACGACCCCTCGGCGTAGTGCAGGAAGTACCGGTACCGATCGTGCTCCTTCGAGCCCCGGGCGGGGGCGAGCCGGCCTTCGCCCACGAGGTCGATCACGGTGTCGACGATGGCCCCGGACTCGGCCAGGACCCGCCCCTCGATCTCGACCACGGGCGACTTGCCGAGGGGGTGGATCCGGCGCAGGGCCGGGGGGGCGAGCATGGTCTTCTTGTCGCGCTCGTAGCGTACGATCTCGTACGCGAGGCCGAGCTCTTCGAGCAGCCACAGGACGCGCTGCGAGCGGGAATTGTTGAGGTGGTGCACCCGGATCATGCGGGCATCATGCCCATCCCCGCCGTCGTTTGACCAGCCCGTCGCCATCGCGGGTCAGGTTGTGGCATCACAGGGCCCTCGTGCCTGCCGCCCTCCGCGTCTCCGCCGCCCACGCTCGCCGTTTTCACCGACGGGCGGTGCTCCTCGACGAGCCCGCCTCCGGGGTGGGGGCGGCCCTCGACCACCATGGGTACGCCCAGATCGACCCGATCAACGTGTGCGGCCGGATGCACGACCTCATCCTGCGCAACCGCGTGGCGGGCTACCGCGAGGGCGACCTGATGCGGCACCTCCACGGCCCGGGCGAGGGCCTCGGGCCTGCCGAGCGGGTCGCGTTCGAGCATTTTGTCCCGGGCCACGGGGTCCTCGCGGCGTTTCCGTGCGAGGCCTGGCCCTGGCTGCGCCGTACGATCACCGCCCGCACCGACCGGGCCGACGCCTGGTCGGGTCGGCTCACCCCCGAGGAGGAGACCCTGGGCGAGCAGCTCCTGCGGGAGATCGCCCAACGCGGTCCGTCGAGCTCGGACGACTTTGACGACGGGCGCAAGGCCCGGCCCGTGTGGGGGGCGGCCACCCTCGTCAAACACACGATGCAGAAGCTCTTCTTCCACGGGCGTCTGCTCATCGCCCGGCGGGGGACTGGGCAACGACGGGTGTACGACCTGCCCGCCCGGGTCCTGCCCGCGGCCCTGCTCGACGGGCCTGTCCCCGACGCCGCAGAGGCCCTGCGCTGGGAGGCCCTTCTGCGGGTGAGGCAGCGCAGGCTCGTGGCCTTCAAGCGGGCCGAGCTCCCCCGGGTCGACGACCTCGTGCGGGCCGTGGTGGTCGACGACGGGCCCACCCTCTACTGCCTGCGGTCGGACGAGGCCCTCTTCGACGCCACCGCCGCTGCGCCCGTTTCGCGCCCGGCCGCCCGGCTCCTGGCGCCGCTCGATCCGCTCGTCTACGACCGGAAGGTGACCTCGGCCCTGTGGGGCTTCGACTACACCTGGGAGGTCTACACCCCTGCCGCTTTACGAACCCGCGGGTACTACGCCCTCCCGGTCCTCTCGGGGGCCGAGCTCGTGGGGCACGTCGACCCCAAGGCCGATCGCACGACGGGCACTCTGCGGGTGGTGGGGAGCGCGGTCCCACGGGGCCAGGCGGTGAAGGGGGCCGTGGGCGAGCTCGCGCGGTTTCTCGGGCTTCGGGTGTCGACCCCGTGATCACCCAGACCGTGGGCCGGGCCACCCTCGTGTGTGGCGACTGCCTCGTGTGGTTGCAGGACCGGGCCGATTGCTCCATCCACGCGGTGGTGACCGATCCGCCCTACGGTCACCGCGAGTACGACCCCGTCGAGCACGACAAGCTCCGGGCGGGGCGCGGCGGCGTGTGGCGGATCCCCCCGACCCTCGACGGACAGACCCGCAGGCCCGTCCCCCGGTTTACGACGTTGACCGCCGCGGAGCTGGACGCGATGACCGCGTTCTTCACCGCGTGGGCTTTGGCGATCGCCCGGGTCCTTGTGCCGGGGGGGCATGTGTTTGTGGCCACCCAGCCGCTGGTGTCGCACGCCGTGTACGGCCCGTTGATGGCCGCGGGGCTGGAGAAGCGGGGCGAGGTGATCCGGCTCGTGCAGACCCTCCGCGGGGGCGACCGGCCCAAAGGGGCCCACGCGGAGTTTGACGGCGTGACCGTGATGCCCCGGTCGGGGTGGGAGCCCTGGGGGCTGTTTCGGAAGCCCTGCGAGGGCACCGTACGCGACAACCTCCGTCGTTGGAAGACGGGGGGACTACGTCGGGTGTCGCCCTCCCGGCCCTTCACCGACGTGATCGCCTGTGGGCCCACCCGTCCGGCCGAGCGGGCCCTCGCCGATCACCCTTCGCTCAAACCGCAGGGGTTCTTGCGGCAGGTGGTGCGGGCCGCGTTGCCGTTGGGGGAGGGGGTGGTCCTCGATCCGTTTATGGGCTCGGGGTCGACCCTGGCGGCGGCCGAGGCGGTCGGGTACGAGAGCCTCGGGGTCGAGCGCGACGGGGACTACTTCGCGCTGGCGGTGGAGGCGGTTCCGCGGCTGGCGGGGTACGGCCCGCCGGGGCGCTGAGGATCCATCACGCAGGGCGATGAGGCGTGCGGGCGGCTTTGACGGCCCGGGACATCGTCAGGAGCTCGGTCACGTTGTCGGGGGTGACCATGCCGAGGAGCCTGTGGTCGCGCACGACGAGGAGGGCCCGGCAGGGGCTCTCCTGCAGGCGGGCGAGGGCCACCTCAAGGCTCTCGATGGGCGAGGCCAGGGAGAATTCCCGCTGCATCACGGCCTGAACGGGCGTGGAAGGCCCTGCCTCGGTGAGCCCGCGGATCAGGTCGGCGTGGGTGAGGACCCCGACGGGGCGCCCGGCCTCGAGGACGGGGAAGTCTTGTTGGAAGGTCGCGAGGGTGAGGTCGACCACCTCGGACAGGGGTTGGGTGGGGCCGAGGGTGTGGTAGTCGGTGATCATGGCCTGATTCACCTGGATGCCGTGCAGGGCCGACTTCATCTGCACCATGGAGGCCTCGGCGCGGGCTCCCATCCAGACGAAGATCGCGATGAGGACGAGGAAGGGGTTGTAGAGCAGCCCCAGGACGCCGAAGAGCAGGGCCATGGCCTGGCCGATGCGCGCGGCGAGCTCGGTGGCGCGGGTGCGATCGAGGCGCAGCGCGAAAGCCGACCGCAGGACCCTCCCGCCGTCCATGGGGAAGGCAGGCAGGAGGTTGAACACCGCCAGGGCCACGTTGACCCACAGGAGCCGCGTCAGGAAGGGGCCGCTGGCCACCTGAAGCCCCTCGGGGCCCATCGGTCCGTGCAGGAAGAGCAGCACCCCGAGGAGAACGAGGGCGATCAGGAGGTTGACCGCGGGGCCGGCGAGGGCCACCAGGAGCTCGTGGGTGGGTTTCTCGGGCATGGACTCGAGCCGGGCCACTCCCCCGATGGGCAGGAGGGTGATGTCGCGGGTGCGGACGCCGAAGCGCCGGGCCACCAGGGCGTGCCCAAGCTCGTGCAGCACGACGCACCCAAAGATGCTGAGGGTGAACAGCAGCCCGGCCAGGATGGCCGCCGTCCCATCGCCGCGGCGAAGGTGGCTGATGGCGACCCACACGAGCAGGATGGAGAAGCTCGCGTGGACGAACACGGGGATG
The DNA here is from genome assembly GCA_964447205.1 of uncultured Myxococcaceae bacterium. Lineage (GTDB taxonomy): Bacteria > Myxococcota_A > Polyangia > Polyangiales > JAEUKH01. The sequence goes on along the minus strand of CAYUSB010000045.1, from coordinate 675 downwards.
CCCGCCAGGGTGCCCAGGCGCCACGACCAGGGGCTGGCGGCCACGTCGCGAGAGGGAAGGGTGGGGTCTGGGGGAGCAGGGGTCACAGGGCCTCGTGGGGGGCTGCGAGCGCACGGTCGGAAGCCATCATGCGGGGAGACGTTGGGCACGAACCCCGCCACCGCCAGTGCCACCGTTCCCCTTCGCGAGGCACTACGCAAATCAGGGTCGCCGGGAGCGTCCCGGACGGTCGTCTCGGAATCTTGCGCGGCGCCTGGTCCGCACCTGTGACACGGCGGCCCGTGTCGCAATGTCCCTCATTTCCAGGGCAATGTGTCCACGAGCAGGGGCTCGTGGGGCGCGCGTTGGGTCAACTGTTCGTGCGGCGCCGTGTCCGCGTGGGAGGATTGGCCCAACATTTCGGGACGTATCGGCCCATTGCGGGGACTATGCAAATTGTTCCATCTCTTGTGAGGGCCTAGGTGCTGTGTATACTCGCAGGCGGAGAATACTCATGCCGTCGCGGTGGACACGTTTGGCGGTTTTGGTTTCTTCGCTGGTCGCGCTGGTGGGCTGTGGCGGAGGCGGCTCCCTGGTCGGCAACGAAGACGCCGCGGTGATGGTGTCGTTCGACGTCGGCATCGACGTGCGGGGCGACATCGGCGACGACATCGGCCTGCCCGTTGGGGACGTGTC
>CAYUSB010000044.1:0-67536 GCA_964447205.1 uncultured Myxococcaceae bacterium | reverse complement strand
AACAGGGGGAGCGGCCGTTCCCTGGCCGGGCTTCAGCCCGAGGGCCGCATGAGCGCATGGAGATCATCCCGACGCAAGGATCGAGAACGGCCATCACCTCGCCCTCGCTCATCGTGCGCACGGCAGCAAACCCGACCACCTCGATCTGCGGCAACGCATCGGCGATGCACCGGGCTGCCCCCAGGAGGGTCGCACCGCGCGTCACGACATCGTCCACGAGGACGATGCGTCGTGTGTCCCGAAGGAGAGAAGGATTGACCGCCAGACTCGCGTGATGGTCCATAGGTCCGGGTCTGTCGCGGGGCGCGCAGAACGCGGACTTGGCCACCGCCTTCGTTCGGCGAACGAGCGTCTCTGTCGCGTGCCCGATGCCTTGTTCGACCATCTCCTGCACCAGCTCCCGCGCTGGCCAGAGGTCGTGGACAGTCTTCTGCGGCGAACTCCGCGGCATCGGGACGAGCACAGCATCCTCGAACCAGTGCGCGAACGGGCACTGCTCAAGCTCCTCCGCGAGACGCAGGGAGAAGTACCGTGCGCTTGGCATCGTCCCGAGGACGGGGTGCGTGAGCTGGGAATTTTCTTTCAGCGCGAGGGCGATGCGCTTGGACCGCCTGGAGACCTCCGCGCTGCCCCGGGGCGAGTAAACCAGCAGCGACGCGAAGGGCAGGTCAGAAAAGAAGGCTTGCGGGGGCATCGTCGCCCTCCGGGAGCGCGGGCAACAACTGGTCGGGATCCGACAGGACCACGGCGCCGTAGGCGAGCACCTCGCGGGGCCAGGTGAGCCGCGGATCGTCGACCACAGACTTCAACACGAACAACGGTCGTCCGAGGCGCAGGGCCTCCCAAGCCTGAGAGAGCGTCCCACTTCCGTCGTTGGCCTCGACGATGACCGTGGCGTGCGAGATCAGCGCCATGGTGCGATTGCGCTGGGGAAACTGCCGCTTGTTGACGGGAGATCCTGGCGTAAACTGCGAGATCAGGAGCTGCTCCAAGGCGATGCGCTCTTGGAGGGCGCGGTTCTCCTTGGGGTACACGACGTCGACGCCTGTGCCGATGACTGCGATCGTACGTCCGCCGAGCGTGAGGGTCGTGGTGTGGGCCTCCGCGTCGACGCCCGCGGCGAGGCCGCTCACGACGGTGACGCCCCGATCGACGAGGTACCGCACCAGCTTCCTGGTCCTTCGGCGCCCGTCCTCGGTCACGGTGCGCGTGCCTACCACCGACACGCGCGCCCCCCTCTGCGCGAGGCTCAGGTCGCCGACGCACCAGAACAGCCGGGGAGCGTGCCGACGCTCCACGTCGTTGAGCGGGCCGAGAAGCTCTTGGGGTGGTACCACCTGCACGCGCTGGAAGAGTGTACCCGTTGTCTGCCCGGCGCGTCGAGTGACCTACCAGGCCCCACGCCGGGTTCAACAGGCTCCGCTGCGAAGTCTTGCTGCACTGGCCTTCGCCGACGTGAGGGCTCCCACCTCGCCGAAGAACTCTGGACCCGCGGACTCGGCCATCGCCCCACCTCCGGAGGCGTGGCGTACGAGCCCTGGCCCGAGGCCGACCCCCAGTACACGACGGAGGACACCGTGGTGATCGGGGTTCAGGTCAACGGGAAGACCGCGGGCACGGTGTCGCTCGCCGTCGATGCGACCGAGGAGGCTGCGGTGGAGGCCGCGCGGGCCGTCCTCGGGGTGGCCCGGCACCTGGAGGGCAAGACGCTTACCAAAGTGATCTACAAACCCGGCCGGATCTTGAACCTCATCGCCCGCTGACTCCTCTGTCCGACCGCGGTCCCTGCGGGTGCGCGAGCGCGGCGAGGTTGGGCCCGATGTACGCGCCTCGCGATGATCGACGCGTCGTGGACGCGCGGCGGCAGGCGCGGGTTTCCGACGCCCGTCGCGCCGTGCCTCGCCGGGCGCTACGGCTACGCCAAGGTCGACCGCTACCCACCGCAAGCAACCTCCTCAGAAATCCACGCCCAGGCGCAGCACGAGCGACACCTCGACCCACGAGGGGACGTTCGGCACGAACCACGTGCTCAGGTAGCGCGCGCTGAAGGCCACGCCCGTCACGAAGTAATGCGCCACGCGGAGGTCGACGCCCGCGCCCGCGAAGACGCCCGTCGCCACGCCGAGCCCGCTCGCCGTCGCGCGCGACCCCTGCGCCGCCATGCCCGACAGACCGGTGTTGCCCTGGCCGATCCACTCCAGGCGCCGCCCACGCGCGAGCGTGAAGCGGTACGCCGCGCCGAGTTCGAACAGCGCTCCCAGTGTGCGCGCCGACGGCACGTCGTCGTTCTCCACGTCGAGGTACTGCGCGCGTACGACGAGCCCCTCGCCGCCCTGCCGGTAGAAGCGCAGGTCGACGCCCGCGCCCAGCGTGCGCCCCCAGCGCAGGTTCAACCTCGACGGGTCGTCGCCGAAGGGGTTGAGGTCGAACGTGAGCGCGGCGCCCGCCTGCCCGATCAGGCTGAAGTCACGGTCGCGGAAGCGCGCCCCGCCCCCGACAGCGCCCGCGTCCGCCCCGCACAACAGCCCCGCGACCGCGAGGACGGCCACCCGCGTGTGCATCACGTCACCGCGGCCACCGGGCGGACACGCCCTCCCGCGGGCGTAGGATCGACAGCGACACGAGGTGCACGGTCTGCGGATAAGATGTCCAACAACCCTACCCTGTCAACCTGCGCTGGCCTGTGCCGTGCACTGCATCGCTGGCCCCACGCTGGTCTGTGCCAGAGTGAGCATCACTCCGTCGATCAGGAGCCGACACCGTCATGCGACCGATCCGAAGCCTCGTCTTGGAGATTGTCACCCTCACCCTGGGGCTCCAGGCCCTGCACTGCGGCGGCGAACTGGTCTCCGGCACCGACGCCGCGACCCCCGACGCCACCCGCGAAGACGTCGGCCCCGCCTTCGTCCCTCCAGACGCCAGCCTCTGTCTCCCGAACCTCGGCCCCGTCTATGCGTGTGGGACGACCACCATCCGCCTTCGCTGCGGTCTCCCGGAGGGTCACGGAGACGGGCAACCCTCGAGGGCTACCTGCTCCCGGTGGTGCGAAGGGTATCTCGGGGCCAGTCGCGACAACCCCTTCCGTTGCACCGTTCAACCCGCCCAGGGAGGGGCCATCGCAGCCCTGCACTGCACGCGCGTCTGCATGCCCGACGCCGGGGTGACCGTGCCCGACACGGGTCCAGCCGTGCCCGACGCAGGCAACCCCTCGCAACCGGATGTTCTGCAGTGGATCGATGGCCGCAAACCCGAGGGGTTTCAGGGCCAGTACGCGGCGCGTCCGATGGACACCGTGTCGGCGTATCTCCTCGCGGCCGCAGAGATGGAAGCCGCCTCGGTCTCGTCCTTCGCGCGCCTCGCGTTGGAGCTGACCGACCACGGTGCCCCGGAGGCCCTCGTGGACCGTGCGCGGCAGAGCCTGCGCGACGAGATCAAACACACGCGCCAGGTCGCCCGTCTCGCGGCCCGCCACGGCGCCGCCTTCACCCCGCCAGAGACCGTGGTGGGCCCCGTGCGCCCCCTCGTCGACATCGCCCTGGAGAACGTCGTCGAAGGCTGTGTGCGCGAGACCTACGCCGCCTTGCAGGCCGAGTGGCAGGGACAGCGGGCCCAAGACCCCGCGGTGCGCGCGACCTACCGACACATCGCCGAAGACGAAGCCCGTCACGCCAGCCTCGCCTGGGACGTAGCCCAGTGGCTCGCGCCCCGCCTCACCGCCGACGAACGCGCCCGCGTCGAGGCCGCCCGCATCGAAGCCATCGTCGAACTCCAGCATCTCCGTCGCACCGCGCCCCCGGCGCACCTTGCGGGTCCGCTCGGTCTGCCCTCTGCGACCGAGGCGATGCACCTCCTCGCGGGGCTTGAGCGCGCCCTGTGGTCGCCCGCCGCCGCAGCCTGAGCCCTCGCTGCACGCGGTTTCCCCTTCGAGCCCGGGGGGTTGGTCAACCGCGCGCTCAGTCGCGGTCGTCACCGCAGGAGCCGCGGCTCTTGGACCTGATCGTCCGCGGGCCCTCTGTCCTGGCCGCAGGCTGTGATAGGGTCAGCCCCTGCCGCGGGGAGCTTGGTCCCTCGGACTGCGTGGGAAGGCATCGTGTCGTACGATCGTGGTCGGGTTGAGCCGGATCGTTCTCGTCGAGGGTCGCATCGCCTGGGAGCGATCGCGGTGTGCGCCCTGGTCACCCTGGCGGGCTGTTTCCAGGACAGCCCGCCGGCCTCGATGCCGGGCGAAGACGCGGGCTCCGTCGTGGATGTCCCGGTCGATCAGGGCACCCCTCTGGTCGACACGGGCATCCCCGACTCCGGCGGCGCCGACACGGGGGGCGCCGACACGGGGAGCCCTGACACAGGCGGTGGCGACGACGCCGGCAAGGACGCCGGGCCGGTCGATACGGGCCCCGCTCCCGATGCGGGCTGCACCGAGCTCACCCCGTGCCTCGACGCCGGGCCTGCCGACAGCGGGCCGAGCCCCGACGCAGGTCCCGACGACGCCGGAGCGAGCGGGGACGCCGGGCACGACGCCGGGGTGCTCGTCGACACCGCGATGGGCGACGATGGCGGGGTCGACGTGCCGACGGTGCCAGATGTGCCGACGGTGCCGGATGTTCCCGCGGTGCCTCGGCGGGCCGCGACGTCCCTGACGCTGAGCAGCGGCGGGGGCGAGGCGCGCTCGGCGGGCTACGCCCTGCACATGGAGATCATGTACGGGGCCCCGGCCGAGGGGCGGGCCATCGGGACCTCCCAGCGGCTCTACACCGGGGTGGTCTCGCGGCCGTAGTGCTGATGTTCTGTTCGATCACGGAGACGACACGATGATGCAGTGGTGCCGCAGGGCTATTCTGACGGGGTTGTTCATGGCGGCGATGTCGGTCTCGGCCGACGCGCAGCAGGTTCCGCAGCTCCTCACCGTGCAGGGGTATCTCACCGACGCGCAGGGCGCGCCCGTCACGGCCTCCGCCCTCACGGTGCAGGCGACGATCTACGACGACGCCAGCGGCAGCGGAGACTCCAATCGCCTCTACCAGGTGATCCGTCGGGTCGATGTCACCCAGGGCAACTTCACCCTCCTCCTCGGGCGCCCCCCGGGCAACCTGAGCGACCCGGAGATCAACAGCGCGGTCTTCACGCGGCCGTCGCTCTGGGTGGGGATCGCCGTGGGCAACGACCCGGAGATGAGCCCGCGGCTCCGGGTGACCGCGGTGCCCTTCGCCGTACGGGCGGGTTCGGCAGACTCGCTGCAGGGCAGGGTTCCGCGGGCGTGTCCCAGCGGCACCGTCGACCTTGGCCCGACGTGCATCGACACCGACGCCCGCACCGCGGCCCGGGCCCTCGACGCCATGGAGGTCTGCCACAACGCCCGCGGCACCCTGTGCCCGATGGACACCCTCTACAACGCCTGCCGTCGCGCTCGGGCCTCGGAGCGCATCGCCTTCAACCCCGTCAACGCGCAGTGGCTGTGGATGCAGCACATCGACTACGGTGCGGCCCGTCCCAACGTCGCCGTGCTCGAGTACACCACGAGCAGTTGCTACAGCCGCGTGAGCTGGGACTACGCCGAGCCGAGCGGCAACGCCTACCGCTACTACTGCTGCTACTCGCCGTCGCCCTCTGTGCGAGGTGAGTGATGAGGCCCCCGGTGCGATCGATGCTGGCCCTCGGCCTCATCGCCGCCGTGTGGAGCACGGGCTGCGGAGGCAATGACAGCACGCCCCCGCCGGTCGACGCGGGGCCCGACATGAAGGATGCGGGCGACGATCGCGGCGTGGTTCCTGTCGAAGACACGGGCTCAGCCCCGGCGGACACCGGCGCCGATGCGGGCGGGCCTCCAGACGACACGGGCCCGACGCCGACCGATGCGGGCCCCGAGGATTCGGGGGTCGTGGCCAACGACACGGGTCCTGACGATGCCGGGCACGACGCCGGAGGCGGGGACGCGGGGGCGGTCGACGTGGGCTGCGGCGAGCTGTGCCCGCCCGATGCGGGTCCGCCCGATGTGGGTCCTGCCGATGCGGGCCCTCCCGATGTCGGGCCGAGTGTTCCCCGCCGTGGTGGCGTGGCGCTGGAGGTGACGGCCGGAGGCGGCAACACGTCGTCGCCCGGGTATCGTCTGTCTGCCAGCGTTCAGTTTGGGGTGGCGTCGGGCGCGGTCGGGCGCGCGGGCCAGCGCCAGCTCCTGACGGGGACCGTGTCGCGGCCGTAACGAAGGCTTCGGGCGCACCGCGTCGGCCGCGGCCGCGGGTCGCCCGCGGGGGGCGCTTCTGAAGGACGGCTCCGTCGCGTACTGGCTGGAGGTCATGGGCCGCACGGGCGCGGGATCCTTGCTGACGCGCTCGCATCTTGCGACGGAGCGCATGGGGTATCGGTGGCAACACGCCGCGAGGGCGATCGCCTGGGCTGCGGTCGGTGCGCTACGGCAGCAGCTCGGGTACGGAGTACTCCGTGGGCTGCGGGGGGGGAGGCTCTCTCGGCACACGCCACCGCAGATTGAACGGTGCGAGGTGGGTGTTGTCGAAGGGCGCGAGCCAGACCGGCCAGGCGGACCCGTTCCGCTGCAACGGGGTCCGCGTGAGGCTATACCCCGGCACCAGTCCCTCGAAGGGGGTATCCCGGAGCGCCTCGGCGGGACCTTCGCCACGCTACACGACCGCGAACTGCGTTGCGGGAAGGGGCACCTGATCGGTCGGGAGACGCTGGGTCTCGCTGTGGCTGTCGGTCGTGTAGGCGAGGGTCGCGACGGCCACGGCGATGCCGCCTACACGGTCCTGATAGATCATCGGCGGAGGCCCGGGAAACGAGAGCGCATAGGGTCGTCGGCTGAGGGCGGCCGTCCCTACTTCGGCCGACGCAGGTGAGAGGACGTTCGAGACGGTAGAGCAAGCCTCAGGCCAGGGCCGTTGTCCCTGTTTCATACGGGCCAGGCGTCGCCCCATGGGGCAGGGCGATGTCGTCGGGTCCAGCCCACCGACAGCATGCTGACGGCGGCTGTGCGTGTAGAGTACGTCCCCTCCCCATGGGCGACACCAACCCCCTCCTCGACGACCGTGACCTCGACTTCTTGCTCGGCGAGGTTCACGGCCTCGACGCCCTGCGCGAGCTGCCCGCGTTTGCCGGGCACTCGGCCGAGACCTTCGGACTCACCCTGGCCACCCTGCGCCGGGTCGCCCGCGAGGTTCTATTCCCGGGGTATCGGGCGGCCGATCTCGTGCCCCCCGTGCTCGATCACGGGGCCGTACGCCTGCACCCTGCGATGCACGCGGCCTTCGGGGCCCTGGCCGAGACGGGGCTCCTCGCGGCGACCCGGCCGTACGAGGTCGGCGGCCAGCAGCTCCCTTCGCTCTTGATGACCGCCGTGGCCGCGTACCTGAGCGCCGCACACCCCGCCGCCGCGGGCCTCGCCATGCTCACCACCGAGGCCGCACACCTGATCGAGTCCTTCGGCGACGAGGCCCTCCGCGCCCGCTACCTCGACCCCCTCTACACCGGCTCCATGACCGGAACCATGGCCCTCACCGAACCCCACGCAGGCTCCAGCCTCGGGGACATCACCACCCGGGCCACCCCGCACCCCGACGGAACCTACCGCCTCGCGGGGACCAAGATCTTCATCTCGGGCGGGGCCCACGATCTCACGGAGAACATCGTTCATCTCGTGCTGGCCCGCATCGAGGGGGCCCCGGAGGGGACGCGGGGGGTGTCGTTGTTCTGTGTTCCGCGGCTGCGGCCCGAGGGGGAGGGGACGGCCTTCAACGACGTGCATTGCACGGGGGTCATCCACAAGATCGGCTGGCGTGCGTTGCCGAGCGTGGTGCTCTCGTTTGGCGACGCGGGGGACTGCCACGGCTGGCTCGTGGGGGCGCCGGGACGGGGCCTGGCCCAGATGTTCCAGATGATGAACGCGGCCCGTACGGGGGTGGGGGTGAGCGGGGCCGCCATGGCCTACGCGGCCTATCTCGAAGCCCTCGCGTACGCCCGCACCCGACCGCAGGGAAGGGCACTCACCAACCGCGGGACGGGCCCCCAGACGCCGCTCCTCGACCACCCCGACGTTCGCCGGATGCTCCTGCGGCAGAAGGCCATCGCCGAGGGGGCCCTGTCGCTCGTGCTCGCCACGGCCCGCCTCGCCGACGTGAGCGAACACCACCCCGACCCCGCCGAACGCACCCGGGCCCGGCTCCTCCTCGATCTGCTTACGCCAGTGGCCAAGACCTTTCCGGCCGAGCGGGGCTTCGAGGCCAACGTGTTGGCCGTACAGGTCTTGGGCGGCTACGGGTACACCTCGGAGTACCTGCCCGAGCTGTGGATGCGCGACCAGAAGCTCAACAGCATCCACGAGGGAACCACCGGCATTCAGGGCCTCGACCTCCTCGGCCGCAAGGTGGTGGCGGCGGGGGGCGGGGCCCTCGCGGCATGGGCCGAGACCGTCCAGGGTGCCGTGGCCGAGGGGCGGGCTGCGGGGCTTGCGGCGGGCTGGTGCGACGCCCTGGACGACGCCGTGCGGGAGGTGACGGAGCTGACGGCCACCCTGGCGACGCGGGGTCTGTCGGGCGAGGTCGAGGCCATGATGGCGCACTCGGCGGACTACCTCGACCTGTTCGCGACGGTGTGTGTGGCGTGGCAGTGGGTGTTGCAGGCCACCGCGGCCCAGCGGGAGGTGGGGGAGGGCCGCGGGACGGGGTTGCACCAGGGCAAGCTGCGGGCGGCCCGGTATTGGATCGCGACGGAGCTGCCGCGGGTGCACGGGCTGGCGGCGTTGTGCCGCGGGGCGGAGGATTCGTTCGTCGGGATGCAGCCGGAGTGGTGGTGAGGTAGGGGCCGGTGGCTGGTTTGTCCGCGCACCCTGCCGTCCGTACCGCGAGGCGAAGCTGGGTTCGCCTCGCGGTACGGTCGGAGGCGGTAGCGGCGAACCTCAGACGCGAGATGGCCGCCCGAGGGCAATGCCCCCGCGGCGTCGACGCAACGCCCGACGCGTCCACGCGCCGCCCCGCGACCCCCGCAAACCCCTTGGATCTCAAGCCGTCCCGCGTTGGAATACGCCTTGCTCACCCGATGCGGCGAACGGAGGTCGACCATGACGATGCGAGGATGGACGCTTGGGATCGTGCTCGGGGTGCTCGCGCTCGGGGCCCCTGTGGGGGCGCAGGTTCCGGACTGTGAGCGGGCCTCGGGGCCCTTCGCGTGGAGCTGCGCCCGGGCCATTCCGGGGATGGCCTGCACGCAGATCACCGAGGACGCCGACCCCCACACCTGGAACGACAACTACTTCTGCGCCACCGCCGACCTGGGGCTCCGGTGGTCGAGCGCCGGGCCCATCGCCGGGATGCGCTGCACGCAGATCACCGAGGCCGCCGACCCGCACACCTGGCACGACAACTACCTCTGCGTGCCCCCGCAAGCCCCCGTGCTCTTCCAGTGGTCGTACGCGGGCCCCGTCCCGGGCCTGCAGTGCGTCCAGTGGAACGAACCCGCCGACCCGCACACCTGGGCCGACAACTTCCTCTGCTGGGCCGGGATCGACCGCAGCCCCCGCAACCTCTTCTCTCGCTGACCGCCCGCGCGTTGGCGCGCCCCGCCCAGGCTGGTACAACGACCGCCCTTGTCTCGCGGGAGGAGCTGCCCTGTGACCGTCGTTGTCGCCACCGATTTCAGCCCCGAGGCCGCCCGGGTCGCCACCGTCGGGGCCGCCCTCGCACAGCGGCTCGGGGCCACCCTGCGGGTCGTGCACGTGAGCACTGATCTGCGCGCCCCCGCAGTGCTCTACACGCCCGAAGAACACCTCCTCACCCCCGACCGCCAGCGCCTGGAAGCCGAAGCCATACGCCTGCGGGCCACCGGGGCCACCGTCGAGACCGAGCTCTGCGCCGGACCCATCGCGGACGCCGTGTCGGCAGCCGCCGAGCGGGTCATGGCCACCGTGCTGGTCATGGCCGGGTCGCGCCGCGGTCGGGCCCCTCTGCGACGCGGGACCGTCGAGCGTGTGGCCCGGCAGGTCCGAGTTCCGCTGATGGTCGTGCGCAGCCCCGAGGCCCTCGACCCCTGGCTCGCAGGCACCGCCCCTCTCGGAGCCCTGGTGGGATCCGACCTGGGGGCCTCCTCGACCCGGGCGTTGCAGTTTGTCTCGACCCTGCGCCGCATCGGGCCCGTCGTCCCCACGCTCCTCTGCGTGGCCACGCCCGCCGAGGCCACGGGCCTGTTGGGATTTCCGCCGCCCCCCGACCCCGACGTGCTGCCCGACCCCGTACACGCGGTGCTCCAACAACGCCTCGTGGCCCAAGGCCAGGACGCGGGCGTCGAGGGTGTGTCCGTGCGGGTTCTGCCCGGATCGGCCGCCCCGGAGGCCCACCTCGCCGTCCTGGCCGCCAACGAGAACACCCAACTCGTCGTGGTCGGCGGTCGCTCCCGGGCCTGGCTCGACGCGGTGTGGCAGGGCTCGGTGTCACGGGGTCTCCTGCGCGACGTGTCGACCAACCTCGTGCTGGTGCCCCGCGGCCTCGGGGCGTCCCATGCGACGTCGCCGCGGTTTCGTTCGGTGCTGGTCGCCACCGACCTGTCCGACCTCGGCGACGCCGCCATCCCCTACGGGGTGGCCCTCGTCGCGGAGGGCGGCACCGTGCACCTCGCCTACGTCATCGATGCCGGGCCGCTGGCGCCCCTGAGCGACACCCTGGACGACCCCGGCCTGGAGCGACAGCTCCTCGATCGACTGCCCCCCGCGGCCTCCGCCCGGGGCCTCACGGCGCGGGCTCATGTGCGTGTGGGACAGCCCGCCGAGGCCCTCGTGTCGCTGGCGGCCCAACTGGGTGTCGACGCGCTCTGCCTCGGCTCGCATGGGCGCTCGGGCCTCGGGGCCGCGGTGCTCGGATCGGTGGCCCAGGGCGTGATCGCGCGGGGGCCGTGCCCGGTGCTGGTGGTTCCGAGGCCGCGGGAGTAGGGCCACACGATGCTCTCGGAGGTGATGCACCGCTCGGTGTTCGCGGAGTTTGCAGCCCTCCTGGTGGTGGTGGCCGCCCTCGGGGGCCTCGCCCTCGTCCTGCGTCAGCCCCTGGTGGTGGCCTTCATCGCCGCAGGGGTGATCGCGGGCCCGGCCGCGTTGGGGATCGCGCGCTCGACAGCCCAGATCGACCTCCTGTCCGACCTCGGCATCTCGGTGCTGCTCTTTCTGGTCGGGCTCAAGCTCGACCTCAAGCTCGTACGAACCCTCGGCGGCGTCTCCGTCGCCACGGGCCTCGGGCAGGTGCTGTTCACCTCCCTCGTGGGCTTCGGGTTGTGCCTCGCCCTGGGCCTCGCGGTGGTGCCTGGCGTCTACGTCGCGGTGGCCCTCACGTTCTCCAGCACGATCATCATCGTCAAGCTGCTTTCCGACAAACGCGAGCTCGACGCGCTCCACGGGCGCATCGCCTTGGGTTTTCTCATCGTGCAAGACCTCGTGGTGGTGGTCGCGATGATCGCCCTGTCGACCCTCGGAGTGGGAGAAGGCTCAGGCCGGTCGGGGCCGTCAATGCTCGCCCAGGGCGTGGCCCTCGTGGCGGTGGTGCTGGCCTTGGGGCGGTACGGCGCCGAGCCGGTGTCTCAGCGTCTTGCCCGGAGCCCCGAGGCCCTGGCCACCGTGGCCCTGGCGTGGGCGGTTCTGCTGTCGGCCACGACCGCCACGATGGGCTTCGGCAAGGAGCTCGGCGGGCTGCTCGCAGGCGTGTCGTTGGCCTCTACCAGCGCCCGAGACGCCCTGGCCTCGCGCCTCGCGGGGCTGCGCGACTTCCTGCTGCTGTTCTTCTTCGTCGGGCTCGGGGCCCGGCTCGAGCTGGCCTCGCTCGGGGCCATGGTGCCCGCCGCGGTGGTCTTGTCGGTGTTCGTGCTCGTGGGCAACCCGATCATCGTGATGGTCATCATGGGGGCCATGGGCTACCGCCGCCGGACGGGGTTCCTCGCGGGCCTCACGGTGGCCCAGATCAGTGAGTTTTCCCTGGTCTTCGTCGCGATGGGGGCGCGCCTCGGCCACCTCCCCGCCGAGATCATCGGCCTCGTCACCCTGGTCGGTCTGGTCACCATCGCCCTGTCCACCTACCTCATCACGTACGCCCACCCCCTCTACGCCCGGCTCGAACCGCTCCTGGGACCGTTCGAACGGAAGGTGGCCCACCGGGAGGCCGCCGCGGATGTGCCGGTGTTGCAGGGGGTCGACGCCGTGGTGCTCGGGCTCGGTCGCCTCGGCCGTCGGCTCGGCGAAGGCCTCACCCGCCGCGGCTGGATGGTCCTGGGCGTCGATTTCGACCCCGAGGCCCTGCGGGCCTGGACCGCCCTCGGTCACGCCGGCCTCTACGGCGACGGGGCCGATCCGGAGCTGCTCGCGGAGCTTCCCCGCGGCGTGCCCTGCGTGGTGGTCGCGTTGCCGCCGACCCACCTTGGGATCACGGGCTTCGACACCCGGGCGGCCATCGTGCAGACCCTCCGCGGGGCACGCTTCGAAGGCCTCGTGGCCGTGGCCGTACGCGACGACGACGACGCCCGGGCGATGCGGGCCGAGGGCGCAGATTTCACCTTCAACCCCTTCGCCGCGGCGGCCGAGGGTGCCGCCGACACCCTCTTCACCCAGCTCCGTCCCGAACAGCCCGAGGAGCCCACGACCGGCACCGAGTGAGCCCCCGCGGACGACCGCCCGCCCGCTCCCGCTGGCCTCGGGGCGCGCCCCCTGGTACCTCTTGCCCCAGTGATGTCTCTCGCCCCCTCGACGCGGTTGTTCTGCCTCCTCGGCGCCCTCGTGGCAGGGGCCTGCCGTGCCCCGCGTGCCGCGCCGCGTAGCGACGCCGGAGCCGCCACGGCCGCCGCCCCCCGCCTCGACGGCGGGCAGAACATGGCCTCGCCCCGGTTTCGCCTGCAGGCCACCCAGGGCCGCTGGGCCCACACCGTCGCCCCGCCCGCTCCCTCGGCCGCAGACGCCGGGGCCCTGTAGCCTCACCTCCCGCGCGGCACCACCGCGTACACCGCGCAGTCGTCGGCCCGGCACCCGAAGCGCCGCACAAACTGCCCCGGGGCGTGCTCCAGCACCGCCCGCCCAGGAGCCCCCACCACCAGCAGCCGCACCCGCTCGGCGTCGATCCACGCGAGGGTCTGGGTGGGCCCCATCCCCCGCGGCACCCGCAAGACCCGCCCCGCACGATGCGGCGGCCAGAGGAGCCCCGGGAGGCCAAAGGTCTCGTCGTGGGCCGCGGCCTCTCCAGGGCCCACGGTGGCCACGGCCGCACGCCAGGCCAGGGGTTGCCCGTCGACCGACACCGCGGTCGTACGCGCCTCGGGCGAGGCCCGCACGAGCTCTCCCAGGGACATGGCCCCGTCGGTAAACCCCCCGCTCGCCCGAGCGAGCCCGAGCCCCCCGCTCACCACCAGGGCCGCCCCCAGGACCGCCCGCAACGCAGGCCCGGACCGCGCCGAGGCCCCCACGACCACCGCCAACATCGCACACGGAATGGCCAGCACATACCGGGTCCAGAAGGCCGACGGGGTGAGCGCGAAGGCCAGCACCGGGACGGCCCCGAGCAGCGCCCGCCGGGTCTCCCGACGCCACAGGGCCCACAGCGCCATCGGCCCCAGGACCCATACAAACATCGGCCCGAAGCCCCCGATCCGCTGGTCGTAGACGTACCGGACCCGCACCGCCCACCAGCTCACCGCCACCCGGACCGGCCACGACAGGGGCCGAAACCACGCCGGAACCCCGAGGTTGGTGAAATACCCCGCGTCGTGCCGCCCTGGGAGCTGGAGAGGTCCGAGGCGCACCCGCACGGGCCACAGGGGATTGCCCCCGTGGGCGAGGGCCGTCTGGAGGTACCGCTCGCCACCCACGAGGGCCGCCCCCACGAGGGCGAGGATCACCCAACGGGTTCGGCCCGCCCGCCACGCCCGCACAAGCCACCAGAGCCCGAGGGCCGCCACGGCCGGGGGCACCGAGGGTTTGCTCCCCAGGAGGAGCCCCAGGGCCAGGGCTCCCCGCACGAGGTCACGCCGCTCGAAGGGGCCCGAGACCGCCAGGGCCGCGGCCATCCCGAGGGCTGCGACGGCCACGTCGACGTAGTTGGTCGCGAGCTGCAAGGCCACCACGGGCACCGCCAGACTCAACGACCCAAAGGCCAGGGCCCGCGGACCCGTGGCCCCGGCCTGTCGGGCCATCGCGGCCGTCATGGCCCATAGGGCGACCCCCCAGGGCAGTTGGGCGGCGTCGACGAAGGTGTCGTCGTCGAGAAAGCCCGCCCAGGCCACAAACCCGAGCTCGACGAGCCGGGGATAGGTGTGGAGGTACGGGGCCTCGACCGGTCCGGGCGACAGGTCGCGTCGGGCCAGGGCCTCGTACACGAGGGGGAGGTGGTAGCCCAGGGCGTCCCAGGCCCACACGGGCAGGAGCCACGCGGCCAGCCCCGCGCACCCGAGGGTCGCCAGCCCCACGGCCAGGGCCGCTGCTGCGAAGGGGTCGTGGCGGAGGGAGGTGACCATCGCTCGCACGGCCACGAGGTCCCTGCCCGCCTGGGCCCTGCCGGCCGAACCGCCAGCCAGCAAGAGCCCGATCGCGACCAGGGTGAGGCCGAGGCGCAGACCGAGGGGGGTGATCGCCCCGAGGGCCCCGAGGACGTACACGGTCAGTACGGTGGCGGTGGGGGCCAGGACGACGGCCCCGAGACAACGTTCGGCCCGGGGAGACGGGGCGGGCCAGAGGCGGGACGCGAGGCTCCAGGCCCCTGCGGCCATCAGACCCGTCGCGGCGAGGGCTCCGAGCACGGGGCGGTCAGCGCGTGAGCCAGCGCCCGTCGCGGACCGTGATGAGCGACCAGGGGGTCACCCAGGTGAGGCCGATGGCTGCGATGAGGCCGTAGCCGACCCCGTAGAGGAAGTCGGTGCCCTTCTCGGAGCGCAGGACCCACAGGGACTGCACGAGCGAGACGAGGCCGGCCGTGGCCACGAGCCGGAGCATGTCGCTCGGGTGCATGACGAAATGGCGAACGGCCAGGGCCAGGAGGAGCCCGGCGAGGGGCGCCTGGACGAGCTCCAGGAGGATCTCGAAGGTGGGCCAGGCCCGGTCGCGGCGACGCCACGCGGTGAGGAGGACCGGGAGCATCACGAGGTCTTCGCGGAGGTTTCCGCGCTCCCAGCGCAGGAGCATGCGGGTGACGCCTGGGACGGTCTCGGGCACGAGCGTATGGACCGTGGCGGTCGACTGGTACACGGCCCGGCCCCCGTCACGCAGGAGCCAGGTGGTCAGGGCCCGGTCTTCGCCGATGGTGCAGGGGGCCCCGAGGAAGGTCTGAGACATCCAGCGGTCGAGGACCGAGAGCACGGCGTCGCGGCGATAGGCCGTGAGGGCCCCCGGGCAACACAGGACGGCGCCAAACCGCGACTGGGCCGCGCGGCACAGGTCGAAGGTGATGAAGAACCTCGCCGCCAGGAGCCGGGTGATGAGCCCCGCCCAGCGGTTGAGCACGAGGACCTTGCCTGCGACGGCCGAGACCTCGGGGTCTTCGACCAGGGGGGCCACGATGTGCCGCAGGGCCGACGGGGACAGCCGCGAGTCGGAGTCGACGGTGACGACCATCTCGCCTCGGGCGGCCAGGAAACCCGCGTGCAGGGCCTCTCGTTTGCCCATGTTGCGCGGCTGGGCGATGA
Source organism: uncultured Myxococcaceae bacterium (assembly GCA_964447205.1). Classification (GTDB taxonomy): domain Bacteria; phylum Myxococcota_A; class Polyangia; order Polyangiales; genus JAEUKH01. Next base: position 51,897 of record CAYUSB010000044.1, on the reverse strand, counting down.
CCTGGACCCGTCCCGGATGCCGGGCCGCGACCCCGCGGATGTGGGCCAGGGTGTCGTCGTGGGAGCCGTCGTCGATGGCGATCACGTCGAGGAGGTGGGCGGGGTAGTCGTTGGTGAGGGCCGACTCCAGGGCGAGGCGCACCATGGGCCCCTCGTTGTAGGCCGGGACGATCACCGTGACGGTCGGCAGGGAGGCGGGGGCGGGCACCGGGGCGTACTGCAGGGCGTGGTGAAAGAGCAGGCCCAGGTAGGTCATGCCCAGGGCCCCGAGGAGGACGAGGGCGATGCGGGTGGGCGACCCGCTGGACAGGGCCCCCGGGTCGAGGGCCATCGGGGCGGCGTGAAAACGCGCCCAGGGCAGGGCCACACACACGGCCACTACGGCGACGATGGCGGCCTTCCACACCACGTCGCGGAGCCCGGGGGCGCCCGCCAGGACCCGGTGCAGCCCCGTGATGGGGGCCGGGGGGTTGGGGGACAAACCAGGAGCATGCGCCGTCGGTCGATCAGCGTTTACCATCGTAGGGCTACCTCTGAATAATTGACTACATCCTTAGATAGCACTGACCAGGATGAAGTTTGTTGTAGAGCCGACAAAGAGTGTGGCGTAACGCCCGACTGAGTGGGGCAAACTGCCTCTCATGTGTCTCTGGTCCCAAGATGCCTTGTCGTGGCGCCCCTGGCAACGGTTCGGGGCGTTGGATGACAAGAAAGTACAAGTGTCCTCCGATTGTCATCGGATGCACCGGACCTGTCGCCACGGGTGCGAGACCGCCTGCGGGCCCGTGTGTGACGGGCCGTATCAGGGGGCGGGGTGTGTCGCTGTTTGGGGTGCCGTGCGGGGGCGGGTCCAGAGCCACACGGCCAGGCCCGAGAGCCCGAGGGTGAGGGCCCCGCACACGTCGGCGGTGATGGAGAGGGTGCGACCGCGGTCGGCTGCGGCTTCCAGGCCCGGATCGTTCGGTCTCAGGGCCCGGAACTCTGCGTGGGTGGAGAGGGCCCCGAGCCCGGTGGCGAGCCAGGCGAGGGCCCCGACTCCGGCGGCGGCGGTGACCGACCACCGGAGGGCCGCCGAGGGCCCGACCGTAGGCCGGGGGGGCAAATGTGGATCGGAGATCCCGGGCAGAGGGGTCAGGACCCGGGAGTTCCCGGGCGCCGGGTCGGGTGGGGGTCGGGGCGGCTCGACCACGAGCTGGACGGTGCGTTGTTCGCCCGGGCGGAGGGTGAACTCGAGGCGGGTGGGGGGCCCCGCGGGGTGCTGGGCTTCGACCACGTGATCGCCGGGGGGCAGGAGCACGGGGGTGTCCCACGCGGTGGGGCGACCGTCGAGGACGAGGCGGGCCGTGGGGGTGGTGGTGGTCACGGACAGGGTGGCCACGAGGCGCCGGGCCTCGGCCAGGGCCCGGCTGCCGGCTTCGCGTTGGGGGAGGGTGCTCTCGGGGTGGGCCAGGAGGGTCTCCAGGGCCCGCACGGCCTCGACGGGCCGCCCCACCCGTTGCAGGGCCACGGCGAGGTTGAAGAGCACCGACGGGCGCTGCGACAAGCGCCAGGCCGACTCGAAGGACTCGACGGCCCCGGGGAAGTCGTTGCGATCGAAGCGCCGCAGGCCCTCCTCGAAGGCGAGGCGGCCGGCGGCCAGATCGAGCGGGGGGCGCGGGGTGGATGTCTCCACGGGCTGGGCCGCGGCAGGGGCGGGGAGCCCGACAACACCGAGGAGGGTCAGGCCAAGAATCCAGGGCTTCATCGCCTAGAACTCCCGAAGCAGGTCGCCCTCTCGCGGGGGCCGCGGAGAGTGACGGGGGGGCGTCGGCCCGTAGGCCCGACGGTGGACGGAGGGAGCCGTCCCAGGGGTCGCGGCTGCGGCGGCGTCGGGAGGCACCCCCTGGGTCTCCGTGCCCGGAACGGTGGGCGCGGAGGCGGCGATCTGTGGTCCGGAGTCGGCGAGAGCAGCGGCCTGGGGCGGGGCCTGGGGCCCGAGGCGTGGGGGGCGGAGGGTCGCTGTCGGGGCGGGGGGGCCCGCGATGAGCGTCGGGTCGCTGGTGCGCGTCAAGGCGAAGACGCCGCCCCCGAGGGCCAGCACGGCCACGAGGATGGCGAAGGTGCGCAGGCCACGCTCGGACCGGAGCGGAGGAGCCGGGAGATCGTCGGGAGAAGTCGACGGTCTTCGGGTCGTCGCGGGGGAGCCCGCGGAGGGGCCGATCGTTGGGGTGTTGGAGACGCGCCCCGTATACGCCATCCCCTCGGGGGGGTCGGGCTCGACCGCCATGGGTCGGGAGCGCGGCAGGGCCCGATCGATGGCGGGCAGCTCGGCCGCGAAGGGCGCGAGGGCGTCGAAGAACTCCGCGGCGGTGCTGAAACGATCGTCGGGGTTGCGGCTGAGGGCCCGGGACACGGCCGAGGCCAGGGCGTCGGGGACCACCGCGTTGAGGACATCGAGCCGGGGCGGTCGCTCCTCGCCGAGGGCGACGATGCGGTACATCTCCAGTTGGGTCGGGGCCTCGAAGGGCAGCTCCCCGGAGAGCATCTCGAACAACATCACACCCACGGCGTACAGATCGGCCCGATGGTCGATGTCGGGCGACCCCACCCACTGCTCGGGGGACATGTAGCTCGGGGTCCCCATCAGCGTGCCGTCGGCCGTGGCCCGGAGGTCTTTGCCGGGCGCGCCCTGAAGAAACTTCGAGACCCCGAAGTCGAGGAGCTTCGCGCGCACCTTCTCCCCTTCGCCGAGGAGCATGACGTTTTCGGGCTTGAGGTCGCGGTGCACGATGCCCATCGCGTGGGCCGAGGACAGGGCCGACAGGATCTGGGTCGCGAGGGTGCAGGCCGTGGTCACGTCGAGGGTGTCGTGGGCCATGCGCTCGGCGAGGGTGTCGCCCCGCAGGAGCTCCATCACCAGAAAGGGAAGGGCCTCGTACACGCCGAAGTCCACCACGTCGACGATGTGGGGGTGACCGATGGAGGCCGCGGCCTGGGCCTCTCGCACGAAGCGCCCGACGGCCTCATCGACCCGGGCGAAACGAGGGTGCAGGGCCTTGAGGGCCACCCGGCGACGCAGCACGGTGTGCTCGGCCTCGTACACCGAGCCCATGGCCCCCTCGCCCAGGAGTCGAAGCACGCGGTACCGGTCGCCGAGGAGCGTCCCTGGGGGGTACATGGATCAACCGCACCGCATCAGGCAGACGCCCGCGCAACAGCGGTAGCCAGGACGGCAGGCGTTGTTACAGGCCCCGCAGTGCAGGAGCGCGTTGGACTGATCGAAACAGGCGACCCCGCAGCGACTCATGCCGGGGGGGCAGGCGCGTACGCAGAGGCCGTTTACGCATTCGTCGCCGAAGGGACAGTGACATCCGCTGTCGATCGGGCCGGGGGCATCGACGCCTCCGTCGTGGGGCGCCCCGGTGTCTGCCTCGGTGGCGTCTGGGGCAGCATCGAACTGCACGTCGTGGCCCACGTCATGGTCCCCCGCGTCGACCCCAGCATCCTCCGTCTCCGGGGCGTCGGTGGATGCGTCCAGCTCAGGCCCGGCGTCGGGGGGGGCAGGACCCAGGTCGGTCCGCGCGGCGTCGGCGGCCCCATCGGCTCCCGGGGCCTGCGGCAGGGCCCAATCGAGGCTGAGCGAGCAGCCTGCCAGGACCGCCAACCACACAACAGAGCCCGGGTGCTTCATCGTGCGCTCGCCGGCAGGGGCTTGAGACCAAACCGCTCCATCTTGTAGATCAGGGCCCGGCGCGAGATGCCCAGGCTGCGGGCCGCGTGGGACTGGTTGTTGTTGTGGTCGGCCAGGGCCCGCACGATCGACTGCCGCTCGAGGTCGTCGACCTGGGCCCACAGCGACGCGTCGGCCTGACCTCCGCGGTTGTCGCGCACCGTCAGGGGCAGGTGCTCCAGCCGGATCTCACGGCCCTCGGCCAGGGCCACGGCGCACTCGATGGCGTGGCGCAGCTCGCGGATGTTGCCGGGCCAGCGGTAGGTGAGCAGGGCGGCCTCGACCCCCGGCCCGAGCACGAATCCGGGGTAGTGTTCGGCCAGGAAACGCGACACGAGGGGGACGATGTCGCGGGGCCGGGCCCGCAGGGGGGCCACCTCGACGGTGATCCCGTTGAGCCGGAAATAGAGGTCTTCTCGGAAGCGCTTCTGGGCCACCTCGACGGCCAGGTTGCGGTTGGTGGCTGCGACCACGCGCACGTCGACCCCGATCGGGGCGCTGCCGCCAACACGGGTCACCACCCGCTCTTGCAGGGCCCGCAGGAGGCGGGTCTGATTGGTGTGGGAGAGCTCGCCCACCTCGTCGAGCAGGAGGGTCCCGCGGTCGGCCTGCTCGAAGTACCCCGCGCGCCGCGCGTGGGCCCCGGTAAACGCGCCTTTCTCGTGGCCAAACAGCTCGCTCTCGGCGATGGACTCCGGCAGGGCCCCGCAGTTGACGGGGATGAAGGGCCCTCCTGCCGCGTGGCTGTACCGATGGAGGGCCCGGGCCACGACCTCCTTGCCCGTGCCCGTCTCGCCCAGGAGGAGCACCGGGAGCCGACTCGCCGCCACCCGCCGCACGAGCGAGAACAGCCGCACCGTCACCGGATCTTCGGCCACCACGTCCTCGCCGCTCGCGGGGCTGCCGAGCACGGGCTGCGGGGTCGAGGCGTCGCCTCCGATGTCGGCCACCACGAGCCGCGTGTCGCCGAGCCGGATCAGGGCCCCCGTGGTGACCCGTCGGCTCCCCTCCATCCGCTGCTCGCCCAGGTAGGTGCCGTTGCTGCTGCCGAGGTCGCGTACGATCACGCCCCCGGGCTCGGCCGTGAGCGTCAGATGCATCCGCGAGACCCGCAGGTCGTTGAGCCTGATCTCTGCCTCGTCGTCGCGCCCCACCCGCAGCTCCTGACCGGGCTCGAGCTGCATCACCCGCGGGGGACGGCCAGGCTCCTCGACGAAGATACGCGCCTTGAGGGAGCAGGCCGTCGCCTTGCGCTCCGCCTCTGAGGTGTCCGTGCGTCCGGTCATAGCAGCCACGCGGGCAGTCTAGCAGAGACCCGCCCGCCGCAAGTGTTCCCGCTTTGCGCAGGCGGGGGGTCTCCGCGCGGCGTCGGCAGACTGGTCGTCCACAGGTTGCACAACGACTGTACGGATCGGTGACAACCCACAGCCCAGGGCAACGGGCCTCAAGGCCCGAAACGTGCGGAGCCGGGGCTCCGGTACGGCCGTTGCCATCGTGTCGGCGGACAAGGAGATCTTACCGATGCGCGTACATGCGTGGACAAGTTGGAGGCATTGGGCCCTGCCCCTGGCGATTTTGGCCCTTGGGGCCTGTGACGGGCGGTCGGTTCTGGGCAGCCCCGACGCGGCCTCCAACGACCTCGGAGGGGCCGACGTGGCTGACCTCGACGGGTCGGACGGAGCGACGGGCGACCTCGGAGACGGGGCGAGCGATGACGTCGCGGATGGGGGCACGGCGTGTGGGGCTGGGGAGACGCGCTGCGGGGCCGACTGCGTCGAGCTCCTGCGCAGCCCGGCCCACTGCGGGGCCTGCGGCAACGCGTGCCCCATGGGCCAGGTGTGCAACCTCGGGGCCTGCGGGGCCACCTGCGGGGCCGGACTGATGGCCTGCTCCGGGGGGTGCGTCGACCTGCAGAGCACCGACGGCCACTGCGGGTCGTGCGGCAACGCCTGCACGGGCGGGGCGAGCTGCTCGGGCGGGCAGTGCGTGTGCCCCGAGGGCCGGGTCCTCTGCGGCGGGCGGTGCGTCGACACCGCGGGAGACCGCGCCCACTGTGGGGCCTGCGGGGTCTCCTGCGCCGACGGTCAGGTGTGCAGCGCGGGGCAGTGTCTGGCGGACTGCCCGGCCGGTCGAACGGCCTGCTCCGGGAGCTGCGTCGACACCAGCCGCGACGACGCCCACTGCGGCGCGTGCGGGGTCTCCTGCGCGGGGGGCACGGCCTGCGTCATGGGCGTCTGCGCCTGCTCCCCGGGCCAGACGTCCTGCGGCGGGCAGTGCGTCGACACCACCACCAGCCCCCAGCACTGCGGGGCTTGCGGCACGGTGTGTCCCGCGGGGCGGGCCTGCGCGGCAGGGGCCTGCGTGGCCACCTGCCCGTCCGGGACCACCAACTGCGGCGGGTCGTGCGTCGATGTCCAGTCGAGCCTCGATCACTGCGGGGCCTGCGGAGTGAGCTGCGCGGGCGGGGCGGCCTGCGCGGCCGGAGCCTGCGGCTGCCCCGTGGGCCAGACGGCCTGCGCCGGGCAGTGCGTCGACACCCGCACGAGCTCCTCCCACTGCGGGGCCTGCGGCACGGTCTGCGGGGGCGGGAGCCTCTGCGTCGGCGGGGCATGCGCCTGCCCCGCGGGCAGCACCCTCTGTGCGGGGCAGTGCGTCGACACCCGCTCCGACGCCGCCCACTGCGGAGCCTGCGGCACGGCCTGCTCGGCCGGCCAGCGGTGCAGCGCAGGGGTGTGCGCGACGGGGTGCGCCCTCGGCCTCAACACCTGCGGGGCCGACTGCGTCGACCTCCAGAGTAGCCCCTCCCACTGCGGGGCCTGTGACACCGCCTGCTCGGGCGGGACGGTGTGCTCGACCGGGCGCTGCGTGTGCCCCCCGGGCCTGACCAACTGCGGAGGCCAGTGCGTCGACCTCGCGGTCAGCCCGGGCAACTGCGGGGCCTGCGGGGCCGCCTGCGCCCCGGGGGCCTCGTGCAACGCGGGGGTCTGCGCCACGTCGTGCGCGATGGGCCTCACCGCCTGCGGGGGTCAGTGCGTCGATGTGCAGAGCAGCCCCACCCACTGCGGGGCCTGCGGGGCGGCCTGCTCGGGCGGGACCACCTGCCTCCAGGGCCGCTGCGCCTGTCCCACGGGCACCACCCTCTGCGGGGGGCAGTGCGTCGACACCCGGAGTAGCGTGGCCCACTGCGGGAGCTGCGGGATGGCCTGCGCGGCGGGGCAGGTGTGCGGGTTCGGGCGCTGCCTGACCGAGTGTCTGCCGTCGCAGACGACCTGCGGGACGGCCTGCGTCAACCCCACCAACGACCCGCGCAACTGCGGGGGCTGCGGGGTCGCCTGCAACGCCGGACAGACCTGTGACGGGGGGCGCTGCCAGTGCACCGCGGGCACCACCCTCTGCGCCGGGGTGTGCGTGACCACCGCCACCAACCCGCGCCACTGCGGGATGTGCGGGACGGTCTGCGCGACCGGGCAGCTCTGCGTGTCAGGGGCCTGCGTGAGCATGTGCCCGGCGGGCACCACGGCCTGCTCCGGGAGCTGCGTCAACACCACCACCGACCCCGCCCACTGCGGCGGATGCGGGGTGGCGTGCACCGGCGGGGCGACCTGCACGATGGGTCGCTGCGGCTGCCCCACGGGCACGACCCTCTGCAACGGGAGCTGCGTCAACCTCCAGACCGACCGCGCCCACTGCGGGATGTGCGGCACGGTCTGCCCGGGCGGGCAGGCCTGCACCGCGGGGGTGTGCGCCTGCCCCACGGGCCAGACCCTGTGCGGCGGGCTTTGCGTCAACACCGCCACCGACCGTCGGCACTGCGGGATGTGCGGGACCGTGTGCCCGGGCCTCCAGGCGTGTGTGATGGGCGTCTGCGCGGCCTCGTGCCCGGGGGGGCAGACCCTCTGCGGCGGCGTGTGTGTCACCACCATGGTCAGCCGGGAGCACTGCGGGGCCTGCAACAGCCCTTGCGCGGGGGCCTGCATCAACGGGGCCTGCATGTGCGGCGGAGGACAGACCCTGTGCGCCGGGCAGTGCATCAGCACCCTGAGCGATCCCCGCAACTGCGGGGGCTGCGGCCGGGCCTGCGGCGCGGGGCAGAGCTGCCGCGGAGGGATGTGCATGGGGGCCGTCGTCGACGCCGGGGTCCGGCTCGACACGGGCGTCCTGGTGGACACGGGCGTCCTGGTGGACACGGGCGTCCTGGTGGACACGGGGATTCGGCTCGACGCGGGTGTTCCGGTCGACACGGGGATTCGGCTCGACGCGGGTGTTCCGGTCGACACGGGTTCGGTCACCTGCCCGCCCACGCAGACCCTCTGCGGCGGGGCCTGCGTGAGCCTCCAGACCAATCCTGCCCACTGCGGCGCGTGCGGCAACGCCTGCGGGGCCATGCGGCCGTGCGTGCTGGGGATGTGCCGATGAAGGGCTCCCTCGTTGCGGCGGTGGCCCTGCTCGGGGCCTCGGGGTTGTGGTGTCCAGCGGCCCGGGCGGAGGAGCGCGGGCGCCTCGCCCTGCACCTCGAAGCCGGGGTGGGGACGATGCTCTCGTCCTTCCAGCGCGATCGGCTCGACTACGGGCTCGGGCTGTCCGGGGCCGTGCGGGCGGGGGTTCACCTCGTGGGCCCGTTGTCTCTCCAGGCCTCCGCGGGCTACCGGCTGTACCCCTCCGACCAGGGTTCGGGCTACGTGACGGGCCTGACCCTCGGGGCCCGGGTCGAACCCCTCCGCGGGTCGACCACCCTCTTCGTCGACGCCAACGCCGGCCCCCACCGTACGGGCCCCGACTGGCGCTTCGGCTACGACGTGGGGGTGGGGGTCGAGTTCGCCCTCGGATCGACCCTGCGCCTCGGGCCCATGCTGCGCTTCCAGCACGTGATGGCCACCGACGACGACCTGCCCGAGGACGCCCTGGCCTGGGTGATCGGGGTCTCGGTGAGCCTCCAGCGCAGGCACCTCGGTGCCCCGCCTCCCCCCTCCGAGCCCGAGGCCCCTCCGCCTCCGCCCGAGGCGCCGCCGCCTCCCTCCGACCGCGACAACGACGGGGTCTCCGACGGCGACGACCTCTGCCCCGACCAGCCCGCGGGGAGCCGCCCCGACGTCCGGCGCCGCGGGTGCCCGACTCCGGACAGCGACGGCGATGGGGTCCTCGACGCCGACGACCGCTGCCCCTCGACCCCCGCGGGCGATCACCCCGACCCCGACCGCCCCGGGTGCCCCGACGGCGACAACGACGCCGACGGGGTCCTCAACCACGGCGACCAGTGCCCCGACCAGCCGCGGGGCCTGTCGGCCGACCCGGCCCGGCCCGGGTGCCCCGCCCCCGATCGGGACGGAGACACCGTGCCCGACGCCTCGGACGCGTGCCCCACCCGCCCCGGGGCCCCGTCGAGCGACCCGCGGCGCAACGGCTGCCCGGGCCTCGTCACCGTGTCGGGCGGGCTCATTCGGATCAATCGCCCGGTGTTCTTCGGGACCGACAGCGACGAGATCCTGCCCACGAGCGACCCGGTGCTCACCGCCGTGGCCGAGACCCTGCGCCTGGCCCCGCAGATCCGCCGGGTCATGGTCGAAGGCCACACCGACAGCCAGGGAAACCCCGACCACAACATGGACCTGTCCCAACGCCGGGCCGCCAGCGTCGTTCGGTGGCTCACCGCCCACGGGGTCGAGGCCGAGCGCCTCGCCTCCACGGGCCTCGGACAGACCCGCCCCCTCCGGGCCAACATCACCGCCCGCAACCGGGCCCTGAACCGCCGGGTGGAGTTTCACGTCCTCGACCCCGCCCCCGCGGCGGTCGAGGCCCCGTCTGTGCGCCCGGCCCGCCGCGGCCGTCGCCGCTAAGCCCCCTCCGCCTGCCCCGTCGCCTCTGCTGCTACAAATGCCCCGCGTCGCCGGGAGTCCGTGGCACCATCGGGTCGCCTGCTCTCCCCAGGGGTACGGCCCGATCGAGGTTCTGCCTGATATGACGCGACGACCTTCCTTGTCTCCGGCCTCTGCTGCGGCCGTTCTGGTGGCGTGGGCCCTGCTCGCGGGGTGCGACGGGCGCTCGCTGCTCGGGCCAGGCGATGCGGGCCCGAACGACCTCGGGGTCACCGACCTCGGTCCGCGGGATGTCCCCGAGGAGGCCGTCGAGGACGCGGGCCCGATGGATGTCCCGGTGGACGGAGGGGTGGTTCGGGCGTGTCCGGGGCGGCAGAGCTTGTGCGGCGAGGGGTGCCACGACCTGCAGACCGATCCCGCCCACTGCGGGGCCTGCGGGGCGGCCTGCGGGCCCGCCCAGGTGTGCTCGACGGGGCGCTGCGTGGCCGAGTGCGCCCCGGGGCTGACCCCGTGCAGCCGGGCCTGCGTCGACCCCCAAGGCGACGACGCCCACTGCGGGGCCTGCGCCATGGCCTGCGCCAACGGGACCGTGTGCGCCGGCGGGGTGTGCGTCTGTCCGGCGGGCACGGTCCGGTGCGGGGAGCAGTGCGTCAACCTCCTCGCCAACCCCGCCCACTGCGGGGCCTGCGGGGCCGCCTGCCCGGCGGGTCAGGTCTGCGCCCAGGGAGCCTGCGCCGCGGGGTGCGCCACCACCCAGAGGCTCTGCGGCGGGGCCTGCGTCGACCCCCGCACGAACGACGCCCACTGCGGGGCCTGCAGCCGCCCGTGCAACGGGGGGGCGGTCTGCGTGGCCGGGGTTTGCGTGTGTCCGTCGGGGATGGCTCTGTGCGGCGGGCGGTGCGTCGACACCCGCACGAGCGCGGCCCACTGCGGCGGCTGCGGGATGGCCTGCGGGGCCGCGGAGGTGTGCGCCTACGGGGCCTGCACCGGCCGCTGCCCGGCGGGCCGGACGGCCTGCGCGGGGTCGTGCGTCGACACCCAGGGCGACCCCCAACACTGCGGCGGATGCGGTCGGCGGTGTGGGGGCGGGGCCCTCTGCGTCGACGGGGCCTGCGCCTGCCCCCCCGGGACGAGCCGCTGCGGCGGGGTGTGCGTCTCGCTCCAGCGCGACGGGGCCCACTGCGGGGCCTGCGGCACGGCGTGCCCCGCGGGGCAGGCCTGCGATGGAGGCCGCTGCGTGGGCCAGTGCCCGATGGGGCAGGTGGCCTGCGCGGGGTCGTGCGTCGACACGGCCACCCGGGCCGACCACTGCGGCGGGTGCGGGGTCCGGTGCGCTGCGGGGGCCTTCTGCGCCAACGGCCGCTGCGCCTGCGTCAACCTCCTCAACCCGTGCAGCGGGGCCTGCGTGGACATGGCCCGGAGCGACAGCCACTGCGGGATGTGCGGCCGGGCCTGCGCGGCCGGAACCGAGTGCGTGGCCGGGGTGTGCGCCTGCCCCGCGGGGCAGACCCGATGCGGCGAGCGATGCGTCGACACCCGCACGGACGGAGCCCACTGCGGGGTCTGCGACCGCCCGTGCCCGTCGGGGCAGACCTGTGCCCAGGGAGCGTGCGGGGCCACCTGCGGGGCCGGGCGGATGACCTGCGGGGGGGCCTGCGTGGACGTGGGGTCGGACGGGTCCCACTGCGGGGCCTGCGGGGTGGTGTGCCGGGGCGGGACCTCGTGCAGCGGGGGCCAGTGCGTGTGCGCCCCGGGGCAGCGAAACTGCGGGGGCCGGTGCACCGACGTCACCCACGACCCCGTGCACTGCGGGGCCTGCGGGCGGGTCTGCGCCCCGGGGCAGCGGTGCAGCCGAGGGCAGTGCGTGTCGGGGGGCTGCGCGGCGGGGTTTACCAACTGCGCGGGGCAGTGCGTCGACCTCCTCACGGCCCCCTCGCACTGCGGGATGTGCAACACGGTCTGCGGGGGGGGCCGGGCCTGCGTCGCGGGGATGTGCGCCTGCCCCTTGGGGACCGCCCTCTGCGGGGAGCAGTGCGCCGACCTGCGGAGCGATCCGACCCGCTGCGGGACCTGCGACACCCGCTGCGGGGCGGGCCTGGTGTGCTCCCAGGGGCGGTGCCTCACGGCCTGCAGGGCGGGGCTGGTCTCGTGCGGAGGCCAGTGCGTCGACCCGGGCACCGACCCGCGGCACTGCGGGGGCTGCGGGGTGAGCTGCCACGGGGGCCAGGGCTGCGCGGGGGGGCGGTGCGTGTGCCCGACGGGGCAGACCCTCTGCGACGGGGTGTGCGTCGACACCGCCACCAGCGCGCGCAACTGCGGGGCATGCGGGACGGTGTGCGGTCCGGGCCGGGTCTGCGACGCGGGCGCATGCGCCGTGGCCTGCGGGGCGGGTCTCACCGACTGCGTGGGGCAGTGCGTCAACGATCAGACCTCGGTCGAGCACTGCGGCGGGTGCGGGGTTCGGTGCGGGGGGGGCCAGGGCTGCGCGGGGGGGCGGTGCGTGTGCCCGACGGGGCGCACGACTTGTGCGGGGCAGTGCGTCGACCTGCAGAGCGACGACCGGGCCTGCAGCGTGTGCGGCAACGTGTGCTTCGGGGGGCGGGTCTGTCAGACGGCCTTCTGCCGGTGCCCCGCGGGGACCGAGCTCTGCCCCGTGGGGAGCGTGACCCTGTGCCTCGATGTTCAGAGCGATCGGCGCAACTGCGGGAGCTGCGGAACTCTCTGCCCGAGCGGCCAACAGTGCGTGAGGGGGGTGTGCCAGTGAAGCGTAGAACGAGCGTAGCCCTGGCGATGTTCGGGGCGGTGATGGCGGCGGGCTCGGGGGCCGTGGCCCAACCCCACCCGCGCGGGGCCCTCGCCCTGCACGCCGAGCTCGGGGTCGGCACGATGCTCTCGGCCTATCAGCGCGAGACCCTGGGCTACGGCTTCGGAGGGGCCGTGGCCCTGCGCGGATCGGTTCGCCTCACGGTGCCCGTGTCGCTCCAGCTCTCCACGGGCTACCGGGTGTACCCCGCCGATCAGGGCGCGGGGTCTGCCACCGACTTCACCGCGGGCGTACGGCTTCAACCCTTCGCGAAGGTGCGCACCCTCTTCGTCGACGGCAACGTGGGGGTCGTGCGCACGGGCTCGGACTGGCGGGCGGGTTTTGACGTGGGGGTGGGGCTGGAGTTCCTGGTGAGCCGGCACCTGCGTCTGGGGCCGATGGTGAGGATGTTCAACCTCGTGTCGGCCCAGGAGGACGCCCCGGCCGACGCCCTGTCCTGGGTGGTGGGCCTGTCGGTGAGCCTCCAGCGGGGGGTCCCTCCGCCGCGGCCTGTGGTGCGCGAGTTTGAGGGAGCCGAGTGGGCCAACGCGGGCCGCCCGATGGCCCAGACCCCCGTGAGCGACCGCGACGGCGACGGGGTCTACGACCACCGCGACCTCTGCCCCGACGAGCCCGAGGGCGACCACCCCGACCGGTCCCGGATGGGGTGCCCCGCGGGCGACCGCGACGGCGACGGGATCCTCGACCCCGACGACGCCTGCCCCGCGGTGCCCGTGGGCGCAACCCCCGATCCGCAGCGGGCCGGGTGCCCCGACGGCGACGACGACCAGGACGGGATCGGCAACCAACGCGACCAGTGCCCCGCCGAGGCCGCGGGTCGTTCGGTCGACCCGCAGCGCCTCGGGTGCCCGGCCCCCGACCGCGACGGCGACACCGTACCCGACGCGGTCGACGCCTGCCCGTCCGAGCCCGGGGCCCCGTCGAGCGAGGCTCGACGCCACGGGTGCCCCGCCATGGTCACCATCGCCGGGGGGGTCCTGCGCACCCGGCGCCCGGTCCTCTTCGCGGGCACGGGCGACGCCCTGGTCCCCCGCAGCGAGCGGGTCCTGGAGGGCGTGGCGGAGGTCTTGCGGCTCTCTCCGCAGCTCGGGAGGGTGCGGGTCGAGGCGCACGTCGACGAGATGAGCGAGGCCTCCGCGGCGATGGCCTTGTCGACCCGTCGGGCCGCCCGGGTGGTGGCCTGGCTGATCGCCCACGGGATCGCGCCCGAGCGCCTCGAGGCCGTCGGCCGCGGCGACAGCCAACCCTATCGGCCCAACGACACCCGCCGCAACCGCGAGCACAACCGCCGGGTGGAGTTTCACCTCGCGGACGGACCGGCCCCGGCGGCCTCCGCAGCGGCCCCTCCCGCGGCACCTACGGCCCCGGCAGAGGCTCCGGCGGACGCCCCCGCGGCGTCCCCTGCGGCGGCCCCCGAGGAGGCTCCTGCGGCGGGTCCTGCGGTGGAGGAGGAGGCCCCGGGCCGACACGGACGACGGGGACGCCACGGAGGCCGCTCGCGGGAGGTGCACGGAGGTCGCCGCTCGCGGCATCGCCGCCACTGAATACCGCGCGGAGTCTGCTAGCCTCGGGCCATGCGCGACCGGGTGTGGCTGTGGGCGATGTGCATGGTGATGGCGGCCTGCGCCTCGTCGGGCAACGGGGTCGTGGTGGTCGACCCCGACGCCGGGGCCGACGCCGGGGCCGACGTGACCCTCGATCGTACGACCGACCTCGGGCCCGGGGACGGGGGCCAGGTCGACGCGGGGGGCGCCGCCGACGCAGCCCCTGGAGAGGCCGGGACAGACGCCGTGGCGGGAGACGGGGCCTCGGGGTGTTCGAGCAACGGGCAGTGCGCGGGGCACCCCGGGGGGCCGGTGTGCGACCCCCGATCGGGCCGCTGCGTGGCCTGCCTGCCCGACAACGACGGGTGCCCTCCGGGGCAGTACTGCGATCCCCCGACCCTCACCTGCGCCCTCGGCTGCCGCGACGACGGGGCCTGCGCCGCGGGGCAGGGCGACGGAGGGACCGGGGGGGCCTCGACCCGCTGCGACCGGGCCACCCGGCAGTGCGTGCAGTGCGTCACGAGCGCCCACTGCTCGCCGGGAAACCTCTGCGTGGGCGGGGTGTGCGTGATGGGCTGCACCTCCGGTCGGCCCTGCCCGACGGGGCAGAGCTGCTGCGACGGGGCCTGCGTCGACGCCTCGGGCAACGTGGCCCACTGCGGGGCCTGCGGGGCCCGGTGTTCGGTGCCCAACGCCTCGGCCGCGTGCCTCAACGGGCGCTGCGCGGTGGGTCAGTGTTCGGTCCCGTTTGGCGACTGCGACAACGATCCGGCCAACGGGTGCGAGACCGACACCCATCGTACGGTGGCCCACTGCGGGGCCTGCGGTCGGGTCTGTCCCGCGCGGGCCAACGCCCTGGCCACCTGCGCGGCGGGGCTGTGCGGGTTTCAGTGCATGGAGGGCTTCGCCGACTGCGACCTCGACCCGTCCAACGGCTGCGAGGTCGACACCCGGCGGAGCGTGTCCCACTGCGCGCGCTGCGGGGCCGTGTGCAACCCCCCCAACGCGGCCCCGACCTGCGTCCTGGGGCAGTGCCGGGTCGATTTCTGCGCCGACGGGTTTGGCAACTGCGACGGCAACCCCACCAACGGATGCGAGGCGGTTCTCAGCACGAGCGTCGCCCACTGCGGGGCCTGCGGTCGGCTCTGCCCGTCCGCCGACAACGCCTTCCCGGGCTGCCTCGCAGGGCGCTGCGTGACCTCGTGCGTGATGGGCTTTCAGGACTGCGACGGCGACCCCGCCAACGGGTGCGAGGCCGACCTGCGGACGAGCCCCGCCCACTGCGGGGCCTGCGGTCGGGCGTGCGCGCCGCGCAACGGGGTCGGGGCCTGCGCCACGGGGCGGTGCACGATCACCCGCTGCGACCCGGGCTTCGCCGACTGCGACGGCAACCCCGACACGGGGTGCGAGACCGACACCCGGGCGTCGCCCGCCCACTGCGGGATGTGCGGCAACCTCTGCACCACCTCGGGGGGCACCCCGGTGTGCCGGGCCGGGGTGTGCGGGATCGGGGCCTGCGCCCCGGGGCGGGGAGACTGCGACGGGACGGAGGCCAACGGCTGCGAGACCGACACCCAGTCGTCGCCGACCCACTGCGGGGCCTGCGGTCGGGCGTGTTCGTTGCCGAGCGCCACCGCGGGGTGCACCGGGGGGCGGTGCGTGGTGAGCGCGTGCAACGGGGGCTTCGCCGACTGCGATGGGGCTCCGGACAACGGCTGCGAGACCGACATCCGGACGACCCCGACGGCCTGCGGGGCCTGCGGCCGGGTGTGCGGGCTCCCCAATGCGACGGCGGGGTGTGTCGGGGGGCAGTGCTCGGTGGCCGCGTGCGGCCCGGGGTTCGCCGACTGCGACGGCAACCCGGTCAACGGGTGCGAGGTCGACCTGCGGGTGAGCCCGCTCCACTGCGGGGCCTGCGGGACCCGGTGCACCTCCAACGTGTGCCGGGAGGGAGCCTGCCAGGTGTTCGGAGGGGCCTACGAGACGAGCGATCCGCCGTGCGCGAGCTGCCACAACGCCAACCCCCTGAGCGGGGGCTGCGGGTGCCCCGCGGGCTTCGTGCCCTCGGGCTCCTTCCGCACCACCAACGACTGCCGCGGAGCGGGCATCCAGACGGGGGCCACGGTCGTCACCTGCGCGGCGGGAGGGCCGTCGGACTGGGCCGGGGCCTACCAGCGCGACGACAACGTCCCGTGCGGGCGGGGGTGTCGTGCGGCAAACCCCTACACGGGCGGATGCTCGTGCCCGGCCGGGACCACGGGGGTGGAGTTTCGGACCCTCACCGACGCCCCGCCGTGCTCGGGGCTCCTCGGATCGCACATCGGGAT
Source organism: uncultured Myxococcaceae bacterium (assembly GCA_964447205.1). Lineage (GTDB taxonomy): Bacteria > Myxococcota_A > Polyangia > Polyangiales > JAEUKH01. The sequence continues at coordinate 35,680 of CAYUSB010000044.1, read as the reverse complement.
GTGCCTGCGCACGGGCGGGGCCCGTCCATCCTTCGGGGGGGCCTATCAGGTCGACGACAACGTCCTGGGAGGGATCGGGTGTCGTACGGTCAACCCGGCCACGGGGGCCTGCTCGTGCCCGTCGGGCTTCTCGGCGGGGCCCTTGCGGGTCCAGGTCGATTCTTCACGAGGATTCATCGGGGCCGTGGTGTACGTCTGCACCCGGTGAACGCTTCGTGCATCCCATGACTCGATCCCTCATGGACGACCCCCTGCGATTCTCCATCCTGGCCTCGGTCGACGCGGTCCCCGAGGCCGTGTGGGACGGGCTCCTGGAGGGTGACCCCGAGGCCACCCCCTTCCAGCGTTGGGCCTGGCTCGACGCCCTGGAGCGCGGGGGGTGCGCCGTGCCCGGGCGGGGGTGGCACCCGCATCACGTGGCGATGTTCCGCGGGAGCAGGCTGGTGGCGGCGGCCCCGGCGTATGTACGCGACGACTCCCAGGGGGAGTTCGTGTTTGACTTCCAGTGGGCCCGGGCGGCCGAGCGGGCTGGCATCCGGTACTACCCCAAGCTCGTCCTGGCCGTGCCCTTTACGCCCGCCCAGGGGCGCCGCGTGCTGGTGGCCCCCGACGAAGACCGCCCCGCCCGCACCCGCGACCTCCTGGCCTTCGCCGTACGGGCCGCCCAGGCCGAGGGGCTCTCCGGGGTGCACCTCCTCTTCGCCACCCCGGGCGAGCTCGAGTGCGCCGTGGCCGAGGGAGGGGCCCACCGGGCGGGGGTGCAGTTTCACTGGCACAACGCGGGCTACCGCGACTTCGACGATTTCCTCGGGCGGTTCTCTAGCAAGCGGCGCAATCAGCTCCGCCGCGAGAGCCGGGCCCCCGCGGCCCAGGGGGTCGAGATCGTGACCCGGCGGGGGGAGGCCCTGTCCGTTGACGACGCCGAGCAGGTGCATAGGTTGTATTCCACGACTGTCGATCGCTTCCTCTGGGGGCGTCGATACCTCACCCCGGCCTTCTTCGCCGACGTCCTCGGCAGGTTTCGTCAACACCTTGAGCTCGTGGAGGCACATCACGCGGGGAGGGTCATCGCCGGGGCCTTCAACGTCGCCTCGGCCACGCACCTGTACGGACGCTACTGGGGATGCCTGGAAGACAAGGCGTTTCTGCACTTCAACGTCTGCTACTACCACTCCATCGCCGAGTGCATCCGGCGCGGGGTGGGCACCTTCGAGGGAGGAGCCGGTGGCGAACACAAGCTGTCGCGCGGGTTTGAGCCCGCCGTCACGGGCTCGGCCCACTGGGTGTTTCACCCGGGACTGTTCAAGGCCATCCGTGAGTTTGTCAGCCGCGAGCGCGAGGCCATCCTGGCCGAGCTGCCCGCCCTCATGGCGGGGGCGGGCCTGTGCCACCCGACCCGTGTCGGCGGCGAGAGAATGGAGTAGGGTCTCGACGTATGGCGCGAAAGCCGAGAGAAGAGGGCGACACGGGCGTCGTCACCGAGACGCGGAAGAAGGAGCGGCTCCAGCGGCCCCGGATGTACAAGGTGCTGCTACACAATGATCACTACACGACGCGAGAGTTTGTGGTGGCTGTGCTCATCGAGGTCTTTCACAAGTCCGAGAGCGAAGCCGTCGAAGTGATGCTCCACGTGCATCACAAGGGCGCCGGGGTCGCAGGGGTGTACACCTACGATGTCGCGGCGACCAAGGTCGACAAGGTGCACCGACTCGCACAAGCTCACGAGTATCCCCTCAAGCTCAGCATCGAGCCGGAGGACGACTGAACCATGGCAAAGCCCCCGACCGTCACCAAAGAGCTACAAAACGCCCTCCGCAGCGCCATCGGCGAGGCCGAGGCTCTCCGTCACGAGTACGTCACGCTCGAGCACCTCCTCCTGGCCTTCCTCAAGGATGTCTGGTGCACCAAGGCCCTGCGCGCGTGCGGGGCCGACGTCCGTCGGCTTGAGCGCAAGCTGCGGAGCTTCCTCGACGAGTCGATGGAGCGGGTCCCCGAGGGCACCCCCATCGATGTCCAGCAGACCCTCGGGGTCAACCGGGTGCTCCAGCGGGCGGCCATTCACGTCCTGTCGTCCGAGCAGAAGTCCATCGACGTGGCGAGCGTCCTGGTGGCCATGTTCCGCGAGAGCGAGTCGCACGCCCTGTATCTCCTGCACGAGGAGGGGGTCCAGCGCATCGACGTGGTCAACTACGTCTCGCACGGGACCGGGAAGTTCGCCGACGACGCGGCCCTGCCCGAGCGGGCCGGCGAGGAGCGCTCGGGGCCTGCCCCCGGGGGCGAGGACGAGGAGGAGGGCGAAGGGGCCCCCCGCGATCCGCTGGCCCAGTACACGGCCAACCTCAACGAGCTGGCCGCCGCGGGCAAGATCGACCCCCTGATCGGCCGGTCCCTGGAGATCGAGCGCACGATCCGGGTCCTCTGCCGCCGCCGTAAGAACAACCCCTTGTTCGTGGGCGACCCGGGGGTGGGCAAGACGGCCATCGCCGAGGGCCTGGCCCTGGCCATCCACGAGGGCAAGGTCCCCGCGGCCCTGGCCAGGGCCACCATCTTCTCCCTCGACATGGGGGCCCTGCTGGCCGGGACCAAGTTTCGTGGGCAGTTTGAGGAGCGCCTCAAGGGCGTGATCAAGGCCCTGGAGAAGCACCCCGACGCGGTCCTGTTCATCGACGAGATCCACACCATCGTCGGAGCCGGGGCCACCTCGGGGGGCAGCATGGACGCCTCCAACCTGCTCAAGCCCGCCCTGGCCGCGGGGCGCCTGCGATGCATCGGGTCGACCACGTACAGCGAGTACAAGTCCTCGCTGGAGCGCGACCGAGCCCTGGCCCGACGCTTCCAGAAGATCGAGGTGGGCGAGCCGTCCCCTGAGGAGTCCGTGCAGATCCTGGAGGGCCTGCGCAGCCGCTACGAGGAGCACCACGGGGTGAAGTACAGCCCCGAGTCCTTGCGGGCGGCGGTGGAGCTGTCGGCCAAGTACATCAACGACCGCCTCCTGCCCGACAAGGCCATCGACGTGATCGACGAGGCCGGGGCCCAGGACCGGATGCGCCCCGAGGCCGAGCGGACCCGGGCCGTGGGGGTGCCCGAGGTGGAGGCCATCGTGGCCAAGATCGCGAAGATCCCCGAGAAGACCGTCTCGGGCAGCGAGCGCGAGCGCATCGCTACGCTGGAGTCCGATCTGAAGGCGGTGATCTTCGGGCAGGACGTAGCCATCGAGGCCCTGGGGGCGGCCATCAAGCTGTCGCGGTCGGGCCTGCGGGCGGGGGAGAAGCCCGTGGGGAGCTTCCTCTTCGCGGGCCCCACGGGGGTGGGCAAGACCGAGCTCGCCAAGCAGCTCGCCAAGGCCCTCGGGGTGGAGTTTCACCGCTTCGACATGAGCGAGTACGGCGAGCGTCACACCGTCTCACGGCTCATCGGGGCCCCTCCGGGGTACGTGGGCTTCGACCAGGGGGGCCTGCTCACCGACGCCGTGACCAAACACCCCTACTCGGTGGTCCTGATGGACGAGATCGAGAAGGCCCACCCCGAGCTCTTCAACATCCTCCTCCAGGTGATGGACCACGCCACCCTCACCGACAACAACGGCCGCAAGGCCGACTTCCGCAACGTGGTCCTCATCATGACCACCAACGCCGGGGCCCGGGAGATGGGCGAGAAGGTGGTGGGGTTCGGGGCCAAATCGGGGTCGCCCGACGTGGCCAAGGGCAAGGCCGCCATCGAGCGGATGTTCACCCCTGAGTTTCGCAACCGCCTCGACGCCGTGGTGCAGTTTGCACCCCTCGGGGCCGAGGTGATCCTGCAGGTCGTCGACAAGGAGGTCCGCGGGCTCCAGAGCCTCCTGGCCGACAAACACGTGCGCCTGGAGGTCTCCAAGGAGGCCCGGGGGTGGCTCGGCGAGCGCGGGTACGACCCCGCCATGGGGGCCCGCCCGATGGCCCGCCTCGTCGAGGAGACCCTCAAGAAGCCCCTCGCGGAGGCCCTGTTGTTTGGCCTTCTGTCCAAGGGCGGGGGCGTCGCCCGGGCGTCGATTGAAGACGATCGGGTGGTGCTCTCGTATGAGGTCGCCGTGGCGGCCGTGGGCGTCGCCTAAGAGCACCGGCCGGAGAGTCTCCCGTCGCCGCGCTTCCGATCCGCGTCGCCTCGCTGCGTTGCGGTGTCTCGACGGGCATACAGTCCGTCTTCACCCCCGCGCCTTGCGACGCTTGCGTCTCGTTGCGCAGCTCGGTCCGACTTCCCGGTCGGCGCTCTGGCGTTGACCCGGGCCGCAGAGCCCGGCACGATCGGCCGCCGGGTCCGCAACGGGCGTCGGCGGCCTGCCTGGAGGAGGACGAACACGATGATGACAACAGGACGACGGTCGTGGCTTGCGGCCCTGAGCGTGGGCGTGATGACGATGGCGATGGGGAGCGTCGGGCACGCCCAGGTCTCCCCGGGGCTGCGCGACGCGACCCTCACCCTGGAGAATCACATCCAGTGGAGCGCGGTCTCTCCGGCCTGGGTGGCCCAGCGGCCCGCGTGGATCGCCGCCGTGCGCTCGGCCGACAGCCCCCAGAGCCTCGCCCAGCGGATCCTGCAGCTCGAGACCGCCATGGGGTGGGGATCGGTTCAGCCCTCGTGGCGGCAGGAGCGGCCCCGGTGGGTGCAGTCGGCCCAGGGGGCCAACACGGACGGCCACGTGGCCCGGGTTCTCATCGGCCTGGAGGCCGCGATCCTGTGGTCGGCGGTGACCCCGGCGTGGCGGGCCCGGCGGCCTGCGTGGGTCCGGCAGGTTCAGGCGGAGGTGCACTAAACCGCGGCCAGTTCGGGATGTGTAGTTTTGTCAACGAGACGCAAGCCAGGCAAAGAAGGGCGACGACGGCGGGCTCCATGCCCGGCGAGGAGACCTGACGCCGCATGGCGACGCGGATCGGCAGAGAAAACTACGCATCCCGAGCTGGACGTGGTTTAAACGCCGGGGGCGGGTGTCGTCCCCTCAACGCCCCGCAGACGTCTCTCAGAGGGCCCTGCGGCGGCGTCGGCGGGCGCCGAGGAGCCACGAGGCGCCCAGGAGTCCGAATGCCCAGGAGGGGCCCTGGAGTGGCGCCACGGTGTGGCACCCGCAGCCCTCGGGCCCGGGGGGGACGGCGATGCCCGCGTCGAGGGGGCCCGTCCCAGCGTCGACGGGGGTAGGGACATCGGGGGGCGGGGGGCCTGCGTCGGCCACGGGGGCATAGAAGCTCCCGCCAGCCCCGAGGGTCCCGCGGTACAGGTCGTCCCCCTCGGACGTGGTGACCCGAACCTCGCCCCCCACGGGGCCCGTCCGAGCGAACAGGACGGTGTACACCCGCGCTCCGCTCGGGTCGGCCACGCGGACCCCCACGCGGTCGCCGTCTTCGACCAGGGAGGCCGGGGGCAGGGCCTCGCTGGCCCCCACGGGGAACCCCAAAACGTGCAGGAAGTAGCTCCGGGCCTCGCCCTGGGTGCTGACCTCCAGGCGGGCCCCGCTGACCTCGTCGCCGCCGTTGAGGGGCGGGTACGTGGCGTCGTCGACGCGGAAGCCCTCGATCACCACACGATCGGGGGTCGTCGGGAGGAGGGTCCGCCCGAGGACCCGGGCGCTCCCCCGACCGAACACGAAGCCGTCGCGCAGGTCGACGATGGGGCGGGCGAGGCCGTGCAGCATGAAGCGTCGGGGAAAGGCCGGGCTGGTGGCCTCGACCCTGTCGAAGAGCACGGCGAGCTCGGGGCGCAGGTACACGAGCTGCCGGGTGGCCTCGCGCAGCTTGGGGGTGGCCCCCGGAGCGACCACGCCGGGGCTCGTATAGGCCCGGGTGAGGTCGCAGGCGGCGTAGTCGTGGTAGCGCAGGGTCTCGAAGGCCGTGACGCTGGCGGTGTCGTAGTGGGCCCCCGTCGTGCGTTGGGCCCCCCAGGCCGCCACGGTGGGGCGGGGGCTCGACCAGTAGGGGACGGTGCGTTGTCCGCCGTCGTTGGTCCCGGGCATCATCCGGGCGTTGGCGAAGACCTCCCCGGGCTGCACGACCGCGAGGGTGTTGGCGTGCACGCTCCGCTGGGCGTACCACTGGAGCCAGTGGGGGGACTCGAACCCGTCGAAATTGCCCGTGTGCACGAGCAGGGGGGCCCGGCGGTAGAGCTGGAGCGATCCGGCTTCGAGGTGCTGTCGCGGGGAGAAGAAGTCGCCGCAGGTGAAGGTGAGGTAGGCCGCCCCTTCGTCGTCCCAGGACGAGCGCATCACCACGGCGTCGCCCGCGGTGGGCGACAGGTGGGCCGCGAGGGGCAGGGCCGCGCGCGGGGGGGTCGACGGGCGGGTGGGGTCGTAGAAGAGGAGCTGGTGCCAGGCTTCGGGGGGATTGTAGTCCTGGCCCGAGGGCAGGCGCAGGGTGGACTCCTCGGCCATGGACTGGGCCAGGGGGTCTCCGGTGCCCCAGGCCAGCAGGTCGAGGACGGGGCGGAGGCGGCGTTGGGGCGACAGCTCGGCCGGGGTGGCGTCGCCGTAGGTGGCGAAGCGGAAGTCGGGGCGCAGGACGTAGGCGGCGTAGCGGGACCACTGCCCGAGGGGGTCGCCGTCGTGGGTGCGGGCGTAGGCGAAGAGGTCGGTGTCGGTGGCCGTGGCCACGGCCGCGGCGTAGTAGAGGGCGCTCGGGGCCACGTAGCGGAAGAAGCTCGCGGGGCCCTCGTGCCACCAGTCGCGGGCCACCCCGAGGGCGGGCAGGAGGTCGACCCGCCAGCGACGGTCGGCGTAGTCGACCATGACCTGAGCGTCGTCGCGGACGTTGGGCTCTCCCGCGAGGGCCATGCCCACGAGGCCGACGAGGCTCGCCTGGAGGTAGGCCTCGGCGGAGAAGACGTCGGCGGGCTCGGAGCGGCGGTAGTAGTTGCCCCAGGCCCGCAGGGTGGTCTCCATGGCGGCCCGGTCGGTGACGGTGAGGGCGTCGTAGAGCCAGTCGTAGGCCACGGCCACGGCCCGGAGGCGGTCGGCCTGGACGCGGAGGTCGGAGGCCCCGGGGTCGTCGGGGGGCATCCCCAGGGTGGCGACCTGCATGCGGAGGAGGTCGAGGAGCTCGGGCTCGGCGAACAGGAGGTGGCGCAGGGCGAGGTTGATGGCGACGTGTTCGGCCCCGCGGACGGGCTCCTGGCCGAACACCTGCATCGGGATGGGGGCGGCGCTGCGGCAGGCCCGGGCGTAGGCGGGTTGGTTTTCGAGGCAGCGGGCCCGCAGGGTGGCCGGGCGCATCCCGCGACGGCCGTCGCCGCTCAGCCACAGACGGGGCCGCACCCCGCGGACGGCCACGGGTTGGGCCTCTGCGGTGGGGCACATCGCGCCGACGGACAACACGAAGGCGAGCGCCAGGCTACCGGTACGTCGCGTCACAGGGAGAGGGAGGTATACCGCGGCGGAGGCCGCCCGGGCAGCCTCGAAACCCGGACGGGGCGTGGTTTACATCCGCGGCTGGTTGTTGGGGTTGCTCGTGACCGTGACGCGGTAGGGGCGGGCCTCATTCTCGCGGTAGGAGCCCACCCAGATTCGGTAGGTCCCCGGCGGGAAGTCGCCCTCGACGGCGGGGTTGAAGCCGTAGGTGTCGTCGTTGCAGAGGATCTCGCCGTCGGGCCGCTGCACGATGAGGGTGGAGTCGGCGGCGGACATCACGAAGATGCGCATGAAGTCCTGGGGGGTGGGCACGAGGAGGATGTGGTTGGGGGCTCCGAGGTAGTACCCCCGGCAGACGCCCTGGCCGCGGACGCCCGAGCCCGGGATGCTGCCCCCGGTGCGGCCTCCGGCGACGACGCTGGAGCCGGGGCGGGGACGCATCATCATGCGGCCGAAGAGCGGGGGGAACCCTGGCTGCAGGGCCCCGAGGCTGCTGCCTCCCCCCTGCGGGCGGAAGCCCGGGCGGTAGCCCCCGGGGTCGATGGGGGGCGGAGGGGGGGGCGGGGGAGCCATCCCGCCGCCGGCTCCGGGGGTGACGCCCTGGAGCTCGGTGAGGGAGAGCTGGTAGGGGTGTTGGGTGCCCGCGGAGTAGCTCCCGACGTAGATGTCGTAGCGGCCGGGGGGCAGGCCGTTGAGGTCGATGCCCGGGTTGGCCCCGTAGGTGTCGTCGGCGCACCAGGTCTGGGTGGTGCTGCGGATCATGAGGGTGGTGTCGCCGCTCGAGGTGGCGAAGACCCGCAAGAAGCTGAACCCTGTGGGGGAGGTCAGGATGTGCTGGGGCTGGGCGGGGATGTACCCCCGGCAGTTGCCCTGAACCCCCTGGGCCTGGACGGGCCCCCCCGAGAAGCCCGCGGCCTGGCGGGGGTCGGGCATGAAGCCGGTGTTGAGCGAGATCATGCGCTGCGCGAAGGCCGGGGCCGACGCGACCAGACACCCGACCAGAGACAGCAGTGCGACGCGGTGCGAACGAATCATGGTGGCTGTGCCTTCCTAAGAGGACCCCTGTGGCGCCATCCTCAGGGATCGCCCTGGGACGGGTCAAGTGCTTCGGCGGCCTCGGGGGAGGGGGTGAGGTCGCGCGCGTGGCCGGCAGACGAGGGCAGGGGGGGACGGTATTCACTGCCCGGGTCGGGACGGGGCGGGGGTAGTCTCGGGGGGCGTGTTGTTCCGTCGAGTGGCGCCGTTGTATCTGGCTTCGGGTTTTGTCGCGTTGGGCTGCGAGACCGTGTGGCACCGTTGTCTCACCCTGCTCCTGGGGGCTTCGCAGCCGGCCACGGGGGTGCTTCTGGGGGTGTTTATGCTGGGCCTCGGGCTTGGGGCCTGGCTCGGGGGTCGGGCCCTCGCGGGGGTCTCCCGGCCGGGGCGGGTGTACGCCCTGGCCGAGGGGGTGGTGGCGGCCTCGGCCGTGGCCATCCCGCGGGTGTGGCCGGGTCTGCAGGACGCGGCGGCGGCCACGGGGCTCGGGGGCAGGGCCCTGCTCGCGGCGGCGGTGTTGGGACCGGCGACGGTGGCCATGGGGGCGACCCTCCCGGCCCTGACGGCCCTGGTCACGACCTCGCGGGGCGAGACCGAACGGGGCGTGGCGGGTCTCACGGCCCTCAACCTCGCGGGGGCCTTCGCGGGGCCCCTGGCGGCGGCCCTGTGGGGGGTTCCGCGATGGGGGGTGACCGCGACCTCGACGGCCTTCGGGCTGGTGGCCGCGGTCGTGGCCGTGCTCGCGTGGCGGCTCCCCGGGCGCCAGACCGCGGAGCCCCAGGCCCAGGCGGGTGTCGCGGGGCCCGCGGAGTCGGCGGTCGTCGTACGCGACCCGCGGGTGTTGGGCCTCGCCTTCGGGGTCGGCACCCTCTCCTTCGCCCTGCAACTCCTGTGGAACCGCGCCCTGTCCCTCCAGCTCGGGGCCAGCGCGTACACCTTCGCCCTGGTGGCCTCCTCGGTGGTCGGGGCCCTCGCCCTGGGGGGGGCCCGGGCGGCCTGGAGGCCCGCCGCCGCCGATCCCGAAGCCTGGTGGGGACGGGTGGCGGGCCACCTCCTCGGCCTCGCCGTCACGGTCTGGCTGGGGGTGGTGTGCTTTCATGCGGCCCCGGGGTTCTTCGCCGAGGCGGTGCGGGCGGGGCGCCGACCGGACCTCCTTCGGGCGGGCCTCCTGGCCGTGGTGGTGGGGCCGCCGATGTTCCACGTGGGGGCCATGTTCCCGTTGTTTGCGGGGGGAGCTCCGGCCGCCCACGCGGGCGAGGCGGCGGGCATGGCCTCCCTGGCCTCCACCCTCGGCAACGCCGCCGGGGCCCTCCTCGCGGGCTTCGTGCTCGTGCCCTGGCTGGGCCTGCAAGACACCGCCCTGCTCGTGGCCGGATCGGCCCTGGTCCTGTCCCTCGTGGCCGCCCTTGGGGCGGGACCCCACCGCCTCCGAGGGGCCGCCTTCTCGGCCGTGGCCGCGGCCCTCTTCGCCCACCTCGCCACCCCCCGCTGGGACCACGCCTCGCTCTCGGCCGGAACCTTCCGCGTGGCCGCCTACCGCGAGCGCCTCGGGGCCTCCCTCGACGCCCCCTGCGGCCCCCAACGCCGGCTCCCCGCCCGGACCCTGCTCTTCCAGCGCGACGGGGCCCTCGGGGCCGTGGTCGTGCTCGGCCACCCGAGCGGCCCCGACTGCACCCTCTACGCCCTGCGGGTCGACGGCAAGGCCGAGGGCTCGGTCTTCACCCGCAGCCCCCTGCGACGATCGGGCCCTGGGGGCGACCCGAGGCTCCCCGTGGGCGACCTCCCGACGCAGGTCTTGTCTGGGATTCTGCCCGCCCTGGTGGGCCCTCCTGGGCGTCGGTCGTTCGTGGTCGGGTGGGGCACGGGCCTGTCCGCCGAGGCCCTCCTGGCCGCCTCCCCAGGCCCCGTCACCGCCGTCGAGCTCGAACCCGCCGTCCTCGCGGCCGCGGCCCTCTTCGCCCCGGAGGCCCTCCGTGACCCGCGGGTCACCCACGTCGTCGACGACGCCCGGATGGCCCTGCGTCGCAGCCCTCCCGGGGCCTTCGACGTCGTGGCCTCGCACCCGTCCAACCCTTGGATCTCCGGGGCCTCGTCGCTCTTCACGGCGGAGTACTTCGCCCTCGCCCGGAGCCGCCTCGCCCGGGGCGGACGGATGCTCGCGTGGGTGCAGCTCTACGAGACCGACCGGGGGGCTGTGCGTAGCCTGGTGGCCACCTTCCTCCGGGCCTTCCCCGACACCTTCGCCCTGCGCTCGCACCCCGCGGCCCGCGAGCTCCTGCTCCTGGGGTTCGCGGGCGAGGCCCCCCGCGACCGCGAGGACCTCCTGGCCCGGGTGGCCGGGCGCCTCGACGCACCGAGCCGCCGGGCCCTGCGCGACGCCGGGGTGTACACCCTCGACGACCTCCGCGGCCGCATCGTGGCCGGGCCCGCGGCCCTCGCCCGGTACGCCGCGGGGGCCCCGCTGCACACCGAGGACCGACCCGTGGCCGAGTTTCGTATCGCCGACCGGATGCTGGCCGGCACGGGGGACGGCCCGGAGGTCACCCTCTCGGGGCTGTGAGGCCGAAGGGCTCTGGCGGGAGAGAGTCTGGCGAGGGCGGCGGGGAGGGTGTACCTCAGGGACCCACCATGAACCTCCATCGCGACCCGGTCCTCGTCGCGGGCACGACCCACCCGCTCCTCGCCCAGGCCGTCGGGGCCCACCTCGGGCTCGGGCTCCTGCCCGTGCGCTTCAACCGCTTCTCCAACGAGAATCTCAAGGTGCGGGTCGAGGGCCCCGTACGCGACCGCGACGTGTTCGTGATCCAGACCTCGTGCCCCCCGGTCAACGAGGCCCTGATGGAGACCCTGATCCTGCTCGACGCCCTGCGCGGGGCCGGGGCCGGGCGCCTCACGGTGGTCCTGCCGTACTTCCCCTATGTGCGCTCGGACAAGATGGATGAGCCCGGGGTGAGCATCTCGGCCCGGCTCGTGGCCGACCTCCTGGTCACCGCGGGGGCGACCCGGATGCTGGTGATGGACCTGCACTCGCCGCAGATTCACGGCTTCTTCCGCGTCCCGGTCGATCACATCACCGCCGTCCCGATCCTCTGCGCCTCCCTGGCGGGCTCGGCCGCCGCGGGCGACCGGGTGGTGGTGGCCACCGACATCGGCGAGGCCAAGGACGCGGGGCGGTTCGCGGCCAGGCTGGGGGTCCCCCTCGCGGTGATCGACAAGCGGCGCAGCGGCGACGACGAGCACGCGGTCCCGCACACCCTGGCAGGCGACGTGGTGGGTCGGCACGCCCTGATCGTCGACGACGAGATCGCCACCGGGGGGACCCTCCTGGAGGCCGCGGAGATGGTCTTGCGCCTTGGAGCCGCGAGCGTCGAGGCCGCGGTGGTGCACCCTGTCCTCTCGGGCAACGCCGTCGAGCGCCTGCGGGCCTCGCGGATGGTGCGCCTGCGGGTGACCGACTCGATCCCGCTGCCCGACGACAAACGCGACCCGCGCATCGAGGTGGTGAGCGTGGCCTCCCTGTTGGGCGAGGCCATCCGTCGGGTGCACGCGGGCGAGAGCCTCGACGACCTGGCCTCGCGCCGGTAGGGGTCGGTCGGTGCCCGGGGAGGAGGACCTAACGGCCGCCCAGGGCCGAGGCGAGGTCGTCGCTGTTGACCATCACGTAGCGACCTACGTACGACCAGCGGGCGGCCCCGATGGTCGCGCGCGACCCGAGGTAGAGGAAGGCCGTCCCGGGCCCGCCGCGGCCCATGAAGGGGGCCTGGGGGGCGCCCAGGAGGAAGTCGTCGAGGCCGTCGCCGTCGACGTCCCCGGCCCCGGCCACGGCGTCGCCGAGGTTGTCGTTGGAGATCGACCCGCTGAAGGTGGCCGCGGGGGTCTCGACCAGCCCGCTGGGGCCTCCGAGGTGGAGAAACACCCGCCCGGCGGCCAGCTCGCCGTTGACGGTGAAGAAGGGGCTCCCGACCAGGACGTCGTCGAAGCCGTCGCCGTTGACGTCCCCGGCTCCGGCCACCGCGCGGCCGAGGCTCTCGCCCGGACCCGCGCCGACCGTGCCCGTGAGGGTGCGTTGGGGGGTCGCGGAGACGGTGGGCGATCCGGCGAAGACGTAGACGCTGCCCGCGGACTGCATGCGCTGCGGAGAGCCCACGAGGAAGTCTGCGTAGCCGTCGCCCTGGATGTCGCCCCCGGGGCTGAGGGACGCCCCGAGCACGTCGTCCATGGTGGTCCCGCGCACCACGAGGTCGGCGGTGCCGTCGGGGGTCGTCCCGCCGAGGTAGAGGTACACGGCCCCGCTGTCGGCGGCCCCCATGGCGTCGGCCCGCGGCGCCCCCACGAGGAAGTCCGCGAACCCGTCGCCGTTGACGTCCCCGGCGGCCGCGACCACCCGGCCAAACTGGTCGCCCGTGGCTCCGCCGTCGAGGGTGAGGTCGGCGGTGGTGTCGAAGGGTTCGCCGCCGAGGTAGAGGTAGGCCCTTCCGGACGGGGCGCCGCCGGCCAGGGCGGAGCTGGCCCCCACGAGGAGGTCGTCGAATCCGTCGCCGTTGACGTCCCCGACGATGGCCACGGAGCGCCCGAAGTCGGCCCCGGGAGCCGCCCCCGAGAGGGTGCTCGAGGGCCGGGTCGAGGCGCTCGCCCCCCCCAGGAAGACGTAGGCCCTGCCCGTCTGTTGGGTGGAGAAGGGGGCCCCCACGGCGAGGTCGCACACCCCGTCGCCGTTGAGGTCGCCGCGGCTGCTCACCGACTGGCCGAAGAAGTCGTTTTCGGCCTCGCCGTCGAGGGTGAGGCTCGGGCGGGTGTCGCGGGTGAGGTCGGGTCCGCCCGGGAAGACGTACACCCGGCCGGCGTTGGGCGAGACCGAGTCGTGGCCTTTGGCCCCGATCACGAGGTCGCTGCGGCCGTCGGCGTTGAGGTCGGACACCGCCCGGCCTACCACCACGGGCCAGGCCGCGCTCGGACTCCCCTCGGTCCCCCCCTCCCTCGGAACCACCCTCCACCACAGCCTCCCCACGGCGAGGTCGGTCTCGGGGGTCGCGGTGGTGGCCCCCATCACCGTGATGCTGCTGGCCACGGTCGCGAAGGCCCGGGTGGTGGAGAGCTCGACCCGGTACCCGGTGGCCCCGGGGGCGGGGCCCCAGGAGAAGGCCGGGCGACGGGCGGTGACGAAGGCCCCGCTCGACGGGCGGAGGTTACGAAACCCCGAGGTCGGGGTCGCCCCGTCCGAGGCCGCGACATCGCTCGACCCGTCCGCCGGGGCATCGGCGGGCGGTCGGGGAACGTCCCTGGCGGGGCGGTCGACCATGCCCGCGTCGAAGAATGGGGCGGGGGGCCGGGCCTCGTCGCCACATCCGGCCAGGGCGAGGCCGAGGCCGACGAGGGAGACCCGGAGGGAGCGCGCAGAAAGAATCGCCATGGGCCCGAGCATGGCACAGCAGACCCCAGGACGCCGAGGCCTTGCCGCGGGGGTCTCCGGGCGGTTGCGCCGGGATGTGTCGGGGGCGTACTGTTGTCCCCGCGGCCACCCTGCGCCAGACCCGGTGTCGGCGGTGGACGCGCAGGAGCGCGAGGCCCCGATGCTGGCGACGATCCGACGGGTACAGACCGGTTTCACCCTGATCGAGCTGATGGTCGTGGTGGTGATCTTGGCCATCCTTTCGGCCATCGCGTACCCGACGTACATGCACCAGCAGCGGCGGGCCCAGGCCGTCGAGGCCAGCGAGACCCTCACCCGCATCGTGCAGGCCCAGGAGAGCTATCGGGCCGAGTTTACGACCTACTCCGACACCTCCAACGACCTCGGCCTGTCGGGCGTCAACGCGGGCACCACCGGGCTCCTCGGGGGCAACTGGCACCCGGCCCTGGGGGCCCCGCGGGCGGGACCGGGGGGCAAGATCGACTTCTACATCGGCCTGCCCCGGGCATGGGGTCAGCTCGGGGTTCGGCCCCGTCAGTTTGTCCGGTACTCGTATCAGACGGTCGCGGGCAACCCAGGGGTCCTGCCGACCCTCGGGGCCGCGGGCGACCTCGGGTACGGGAGCCTCCCGATGGCCCAACGGGGGCCTTGGTACTACGCCATCGGCTCGGGCGACCTCGACGGCGACGCCACCTACTCGCGCTTCGAGGTCTCCAACCTGTTTCTGGGTCTGCGGATCACCGGCGAGACCGAGTAACCCCGTCACCCCGACTGCGTTCGGGCCCCTGCGGGGGCGATCGACCGACCCAGGGCGGAAGGGGGTTCACAGGGCGGGAGGTTTCGATACCATCCCGCGCCATGCCGACACGGACCTCTCTCATCATCGGCTCGGCCCCTGGCTGCGATCTGCCCGTTCAGGGCAACGGGGTGGGCCCGCGTCACGCCGAGCTCAGGTGGCGCGATGGCCTCGTCCTGCAAGACCTCGGGCAGGGTCGTACCACCGTCGATGGGCGCGTCCTGGGGCCCAACGAAGCGGTGCCCCTCCAGGGATTTCACGCCAACGTGACCGTGGGCGACGCCCGGGTCCCGCTGACCTCCCCGGAGATCTCCAAGCTCTTCCTCGACCGCACCGCCGTGCCCACCGCGGCCCCCGGCCAGGTGGTCGTCGGGCGCGACCCGTCGCGGGCCAACGTGGTGGTGTCTCACCCCACCGTGTCGAGCCTCCACCTCCGGGTCGACCTGCAGAGCCGCACCCTCACCGACCTCGGCAGCAAGAGCGGCACCTTCGACCGCAACTCGCAGCGCCTCCCGGCCAACGCCCCGGTCCCCCTCGACATGGCCGGGGGCTACTCCCTCGGGGCCGTCTGGATCCCCGCGCAGGTCCTGCTGGAGATGGCCGGAGCTCCGGTCGGAGTCGGGCCCCAGGGCCCGCCGGGGATGTCCCTGCCCACGGCCCAGGGAGCCCCCCACGGGCCGTCGGGTCCGGGCGGGGCGTTTGCGCCGCAGGCCCCAGGGTATGGCCCGCCGCAGGGGCCCCCCTCCCAACCGGGGTACGCCCCCCAACCGGGGCACGTGTCCTTTCAGGGCCAGGGGTCCCAACAGGGCCATGGGTCGCAGCAGGGGGGAGGGGCCCCGGCCTCGCCCAACCGCACGATGTTTGGCACCTTCGACCTGTCCGGCGGCGGCAAGGCCATCGCCATGATCGGCCGCCTGCCCACCTGCGACATCGTGCTCCCCTATCCCCAGGTGTCGTCGCGGCACACCTCGGTGATGCGCTCGCCCGACGGCAACCTCCTCATCGGCGACCTCGGCAGCACCAACGGGACGTACGTCAACGGCCAGCGCCTGTCGCCGGGCTCGCCCGTGCCCGTCCCCCCCAAGACCAAGATCTTCATCGGCCCGTACCCCGTCGTGGTCGACCTCCAGGGTAACGCCATCACGGCGTACATCGAGCAGGAAAACCAGCAGTTTCAAAGCGCCAACCTCGTCGAGATCGAGGCCCTCGACCTGCTCCTCGAGGTGCCCGACCGCGAGGACAAGTCCAAGAACAAGAAGCTCCTCAACCACGTCACCTTCAAGGCCCTGCCGGGTGACCTCATCGCCCTCATGGGCCCGTCCGGGGCGGGGAAGACCACCCTCCTGACCGTTCTCAACGGCTACCTCCGCCCCACCTCGGGGGAGGTCCGGATCAACGGCGAAAACCTCTACGCCATCTACGACGCCCTGCGGGGGAGCATCGGGTACGTCCCCCAGGACGACATCCTGCACCCCGAGCTCACGGTGAAGGAGGCCATCACCTACTCGGCCCGGTTTCGTCTGCCGGCCGACTACTCGGACGAGGAGATCGAGCGACGGGTCGAGCAGACCATCAAAGATCTCTCGCTGGAGGGCCAGAAGAATCTCGAGATCGGCAAGCCCGAAAAGAAGGTGCTCTCGGGCGGTCAGCGCAAGCGCGTCAACATCGCCCTCGAGCTGGTGACCGACCCGGCCCTGATGTTTCTCGACGAGCCGACCTCGGGCCTCGCGGCCGACGACACGGTGGCCCTGATCGACCTCTTGTCCAACCTGGCCAAGCGGTACGGCAAGACCATCATCGTCACGATTCACCAGCCCGCCCGCGAAGAGTACGAGAAGTTCAACCTCGCCTTCATCATGGGTTTCGGCGGCGAGCCCGTGTATTTCGGCCCCACGGGCAAGCCCAGCTACGACTTCTTCGCGTCGTACAAGGGCCAGCCCATCGACAATCCCCGCGACATGTTTGACCAGCTCTCGGCCCGCGAGAGCGAGTTTGAGAAGTCGGGGCGCTACGCCACCAAACCCGAAGCCCGCCTCGCTGCCGCCCAGGAGTGGCGTAAGGTCTTCTATCAGCCCAACAACACCACCTACCGGCAGATGTACTCGGGCCGTCGAGAGCCCGGCAAACCCGGCCAGCAGCGGCCACCCACCCGCTCCAAGGTGCCCCTCATCCGGCAGTTTGGCCTGCTGCTCTCGCGCTACGCCATCGTCAAACGTCGCGACGTGGCCGGGATGGTCATCATGCTCTCCCAGGCCCCCATCATCGGGGGCCTGCTGGCCGCGGTGTTCTCCAACTCGCCCAGGTCCCCCAACTTCTGGTGTCAAAACCAGGTGATGACCCTGGAGGCCGCGGCGGTCCAGTCCAACGCCGCGGCCTTCGGTCAGGCGTGCCAGGGCATGACCAACACCCGGTTTCGGGATGTCGAAGACTTCAAGGGGGCGATCTTCTTCCTCACCGTCGGGGCCCTGTGGTTTGGGGTGTCCAACGCCGCCCGGGAGATCGTGTCGGAGCTCGCCATCTATCGCCGGGAGCGGATGGTGAATCTGTCGATCTTCAACTACATCTTCTCGAAGTTCGTGCTTCTGACGATGCTCTGCATCGTGCAGTGCTCGGTGCTCCTGCTCATCGTGTACAACGTCCTGCACCTGGGCAATGGCACCTTCGATGCCTTCCTGCCGATGCTCGGCACGATGGTGCTGTCTTCGATGTGCGCGGTGGCCCTCGGGCTCTTGATCTCCACGGTGGTGACCTCCTCGGAGGCGGCCATGGCCCTCACGCCCATCGCCCTGATCCCGCAGGTGGTCCTCGGGGGGCTCCTGGTCCCGATGACCAACAAGAGCTGGCTCAAGTATGTGATGGCCGCCATGCCCTCACGCTGGTCGTTTGAGGGGGTGATGGGGGCCGAGCGCGACACCCTGGAGCGCACCTGGCGTATCCAGACCTGCGCCCCGCCCGGCTCGGGGGTGCGCACCATCAACGGGGTCAATCAGTACAACTGCGCCATCGAGGAGATTGCCAACTCGGTCGAGGGCAAGGGGGGGTGGGGTTTTACGACCTGGCACGACCCCCTCGTACACAACGGGGTCTTGGTTGGGATGACCGTGCTCTTTCTGGTGGGGGTGGGCATCCTGCTCAAGCGCCGCGACTCGGTGTAGTGCCTCGAGGGGGCCTTCGGCCCCGGGTCAGCGCCCCCAGGGGAGGGGTGGCATCCCGGGGACGGAGGTGGAGGCCGCCCCGGTCAAGACCGACCGGGGCATGGTGCTCTCCATACGAAACGGGATCTCGACGTTGAGCCGGTCGCCCCCGACCCGGGCCCGGCCCTCGAGGCGGTAGGGGACGTTTTCGTTCATGGCCGTGGCCATGACGAGGCCGGGCAGGTCGCGCCAGGGCACGGAGACGTCCCCGTCGACGTTGACATCCTGCCGGGGCGGGAGCGAAACTGGGCGGTCGACGCGGCTGTGTCCGAGGTCGCGCCCGGCCAGGAAGACCTGCACATCCATCGACCGAACCGTCAGGGCCACCCCATTGGGGTTGTGGGCCGTGAGGTGGATGCGCATCTGGAGACCCGCCCCCGTGGCGCCGCGGATCTCGGCCGAGCGGGGTGTGAGGCGCGGAGGCTTCGGGGCGCAGGCCGCGGCGAAGACCATGGTTGCGGCGACGAGGAGCGGGGTCGAGGGGCGTGTCACCCTCAGGAGAGTGGCACAGGCCCTCTGGGGGGACAACCAAGCACAACGCCCCGACAAACACCACCCGACCGGAGGACGATCGGTGATGCTTGTCGGGGCGGTGTACGTCCCATCACAGAAGAGGGAGCGCGACCCCTATGCGGGAGACGGTCAGTTGACCGAGTCCTTCAGGGCCTTGATGGGCCGCGCGCGGACGGTGCGGCTCCCGGGCTTGGCGTCCCGGTGCTCCTTCTGCTTGGTGAAGGGGTTGAGGTATTCGCCCGCGGGCCGACCGGGCTTGTCGGCCACCACGAACTTCGCAAAGCCCGGGAGCACGAAGACCTTGGCCTTCTTGAGCTCCTTCTGGCCGACCTCGACGAGGGCCTCCAGAATGGACTTGATCCGCGACTTGCTGAGCTCCTCGTCACCGAGCTGCTCATAGATCGCCCCGATGAGCCCGGCTTTGGTGAGCTTCTTCACGCTCGCCTTGCCCGGCTTCTTCGCCGCCGCCTTTGCCTTCGCCATGTCCTCTCACCTTGCTGAAAGCGCGACCCACCGCGGGCCGTGCACCACCGAACGATACACGCGACACGCCCGGACGCGAGAGTTTCAACCACGTTTGCCGACGATTTTTGTCGGCTCCCTTGGGCGAATGGGCCCCGCGGCCCCGGGTGAGGGCGGCTGAGGGGGACTCGGTTGGCGGAAGAAAACCATGGGATTTCAACGCGTTACGCGCCTTTCGATGGCCCGTCGACCGCCGGTGCCCGACGCGAAACCCCCACCCCGATAGCCTGCGCGGAGCTCCAACGACCATTGCCGCGGCGCCCGCTCGACCCCGTCCCGGGGCTTACCTGGGCGTGGACGCACAACGGGACGCAGGCGTCAATCGAATTGTGAGGGTTTCGTCGAGGCGTTGGGGGCGGCCCTGGGGCTGCGCGGGCGGCGCTCAGAGGGCGGGGCTGAGGCTGAGGACCTGTCGGGCCACGGTGGGCTCCGGGGGGGTCTGCTGGGGCAGGGTCTGGTTGTTGGAGAGGTCGGTCCCGCGGCCGTTGGTGAGGCGCACGAAGAGGCCGAGGCGGGGGCGGGGCGGGGGGCTCGCGCCGTTGTAGAGGGTCGTCCAGGGCAGGGAGACCTCGCAGGCGGGGGTGTCTCCGCGCACGCAGACCACGGTGTCGCCGGGCACCCAGCGGAAGTCTCCCGCGCAGCCCGTACAGGCGATGTCACGCAGTCCCACGGCGGGGTCGAGGGCCGTGGCGATCTTCGAGCTCATCCCCACGGAGCCCCAGGCCAGGTCGGCCCCGAAGCCCGGGGGGGCCGAGAGCACGTTGCAGCTTATGGCGTCGTCGAGGGCCCCCATCCCGTCGGTGAGGCTGGTGATGGAGGTGACCCCGGTGGCGGTCCCCTCGGGGAGGTAGTCGCGGTCGAGGTAGAGGACGATGGCGTTCTGGGCCTCGGCCACCCCGTCGAGGCCGAGGTAGAGGTGGGTGGCGTCCCAGGCCACGTGCAGCGCGCGGAGGGCGTTGAGGGTCGGGCCCCAGGGCGAGGGCAGGGTGTTGCGGGTCACCAGGGCCCCCGCAGGCCAGTCGGAGCCGATGCGCCCATCGATCACGGGGGTTCCGAAGGGGCTACCCGCGTCGGCGGGGCCGGTGTCGGCGGGGCCCGTGTCGGTGGGGCCCGTGTCGCCCGGACCCACGTCGCTCGGTCCGACGTCCGCAGGGCCCGCATCGAGGCCTCCACCATCTGGCAGGCCCGCATCGAGGCCTCCACTGTCCGCGGGGCCGGTGTCGGCAGGGCCCCCATCCGCGGAGCCTGCCTCGGTCGAGCCCAGGTCGCTCGGCCCGAGGTCCTGCAGACCCGGACCGAGATCCGTGTCGGCGTCCAAGAAACGAACCGGGTCGTCCCCGCATCCAACCACGAGCCCAAGAAGGACCCCGAGCGCCAGAGAGGGTCGTAGACGTGCGTGCATCGATGAGTGTCTCCGCTCCGTCAGGTAGCACAGCCTCGCCCCGGGGCGGGAGCCGCCCCCGCAGACCGCGGCAGGCGCCCTGTACAGCCGACGGTCGAGGTACGAAGATTCTTCGGGGGCTGTAACTGTCGCCCGGATGCAGCGGTATGCCCCCAGCGGACCTACGCTGCACCCAGGTACAACCATCGGGCATGGTAGGGATCGTTCAGGGTTAGCCTATGGATTGCCCGCATGATCCATCGCACTGCTTTTCGGAGGAATCGTCATGGAAGTTCGATCGGTACTGCGGAGGCATCCGGCCATCTCTCGGCTCGGATCAGAGTCTTTGGATGAGCTCGGCCGCCTCGCGACCCTTCATCGGCTGCGTCGGGGTGAGGCGGTGTGGCGGGCCGGAGACCGTGCGTCGAGCTTCGTGGTGGTGGGCCACGGGTTGGTGAAGGTCCTCTTGCCGGGAGGGGCCACCCGCGACCTGGTGCTGGGCCTGGCGGGCCCTGGGGAGAGCGTAGGCGACGCGGTGGCCCTGTCGGGCGGGCTCTACGACGCCGACGCCTACGCCCTGACCGACTCGGTGGTGGTGGTGCGGATCCCCCGCGACGCCATGGTGGCGGCCTTCGAGGCCCACGGGGCCGCGGCCCTGGAGCTGGCCCGGGGCTTCGGGGCGAGCGCGTCCCTGGCGGCGCGGCGCCTGGCCTTGTTTACGTCCTCGGCCGAGGAGCGCCTGGCCACCACCCTGATGGAGCTCGGCGAGCGCTTCGGCGACGAGATGGAGGACGGTACCACCCTCATCCCCCTGCGGCTCACCCGGGCCGAGCTGGCGGCCCTGGTGGGCACGACGGTCGAGACCACGATCCGGACGCTCTCGCGCTGGACCCGCGAGGGTCTGGTCACCACGGGCGACACGGGCATGACCCTGCACGACGCCACGGCCCTGGCCCGCAGGGCCTCGACCCCCCCGGTGGCCAGGGCCTGAGGGCCCGTCCGAGCCGCGGAGACGGCCCCGCGCCCGAGGAAAGCGGCGGCGGGGGTCACAGACCCCTTGCAGAAGCGCCCCGACACACCATAGGTACCCACCGGCCGAGAGATTCGGGTATCTTCCCGGCGCTCGTTCAACGCCGCTATGTCCCGGCGGTATCTTTGGAGGCGACGCCCGATGGCGAACATCACGCTCAGTCACGAAGGCAAGACGCTTGAACTCCCCGTCACCGTTGGCAGCGAGAAGGAGAGCGGGATCGACATCAGCAAGCTCCGCGGCACGAGCGGGCTGGTGACCCTCGACCCGGGCTTCGTCAACACGGCCTCGACCACCAGCGCCATCACCTTCCTCGACGGCGAGCAGGGGGTGCTGCGGTACCGGGGCTACCCCATCGATCAGCTCGCCGAGCACAGCAACTTCCTCGAGACGGCCTACCTGCTCATCTATGGCGAGCTGCCCAGCCCCGCGGAGTTTGAGCGCTTCCAGACCACCATCACCCGGCACACCCTGCTCCAGGAGGACTTCAGGAAGTTCTTCGATGCCTTCCCCCGGGACGCCCACCCCATGGCCATCGTGGCCTCGACGGTGTCGGCCCTGTCGACCTTCTACCAGGACAGCCTCGACCCCAACGACCCGCAGCAGGTCGAGGTCTCGACCGTGCGCCTCCTGGCGAAGCTTCCCACCATCGCCGCCTGGGCGTACAAGCGCTCCCGCCGCGAACCGTACATCTATCCCGACAACAGCCTCGGGTACACGGGCAACTTCCTGCAGATGATGTTCGGCTACCCCACCGAGAAGTACGAGATCGACCCGGAGTACGTCAAGGCCCTTGACCTCCTCCTGATCCTCCACGCCGACCACGAGCAGAACTGCTCGACCAGCACCGTGCGCATCGTCGGGTCGAGCAAGGCCAACATCTTCGCCAGCGTCTCGGCGGGCATCTGCGCCCTGTGGGGCCCCCTGCACGGCGGGGCCAACCAGGAGGTCCTGGAGATGCTCGAGGGCATCCACAGCGACGGGGGCAACCTCCAGAAGTACGTCGACCTGGCCAAGAAGAAGGACAGCAACTTCCGCCTCATGGGCTTCGGCCACCGGGTCTACAAAAACTTCGACCCCCGCGCGAAGATCATCAAGGTCGCCTGCGACCGCGTCCTGGAGAAGCTCGGGATCCACGACCCCCTCCTCGACCTGGCCAAGCAGCTCGAGGAGATCGCCCTCAAGGACGACTACTTCGTCTCGCGCAAGCTCTACCCCAACGTGGACTTCTACTCGGGCATCATCTACCGGGCCCTGGGCATCCCCACCAACATGTTTACGGTCATGTTCGCCCTCGGCCGCCTGCCCGGCTGGATCGCCCACTGGCGCGAGATGAACGCCCTCAAGACCCCCATCGGCCGCCCGCGGCAGATCTACACCGGGGCCACCGACCGCCCCTACGTCGCCCTCGATCAGCGCAAGCGCTGAAACCTCCCCCCGCCTGCCCTCCTCCCCCTCAACTCCCTCTGGACGTCCCCGCGGCGGGGCGCTAGAGCCTCGTCCGAGATGAGCGGCGAAATCGGACAGCGCAAGCGCGACCACATCGACCTCTGCGCCACGGGCGACGTGGGGTTCCGCGAGCGGACCACCCTCCTGGAGTGCGTCCGCCTCGTGCACGACGCCCTGCCCGAGCTCTCCCTCGACGACCTCGACACCTCCGTCACCCTCTTCGGCAAACGCCTCCGGGCCCCCCTCCTCATCGCCGCCATGACAGGCGGGACGGACGAGGCCGCGGAGATCAACCGCACCCTCGCCGGCATCGCCGAGGCCCGGGGATACGGGTTCGGCCTGGGGTCGCAGCGGGCCATGCACCGCAGCGCGGCCGTGGCCTACACCTACGCCGTCCGCGAGGCCGCCCCCACCACGGTGGTCCTCGGCAACGTGGGCATGGTCCAGGCCCGGGAGATGTCCACCGAGGCCCTCCAGAGCCTCCTCGACGGCGTCGGGGCCGACGCCCTGTGCGTCCACCTCAACCCCGCCATGGAGATCGTCCAGCCCGGGGGCGACCGCGATTTTCGCGACGGACACAGCCTCTTCCGACGCCTCACCGCCGAGCTCGGCCGGCCCGTCATCGCCAAGGAGACCGGCAACGGGATCTCCCGGGCCGCGGCGAAGAAGCTCCGGGCCGCGGGGGTTCGGCACGTCGACGTGTCCGGGGCCGGGGGCACCTCGTGGGTGGGGGTCGAGACCCTGCGGGCCACGGGCGACGGGCGACGGCTCGGAGAGGCCCTGTGGGACTGGGGGGTCCCGACGGCGGCGAGCGTGGCGGCCACGGCCTCGGTGGGCTTCGAGACCGTCATCGCCACCGGAGGGATCTTCTCCGGGGCCGACGTAGCCCGGGCCCTGGCCCTCGGGGCCAACCTCGCCGGGATCGCACGCCCCGTCCTCAAGGCCCTCAAGGCCGGAGGGCGCGCGGGGGCCGAGTCCTTCCTCGACCACGTCGAACAAGAGCTCCGGGCCCTCATGCTCCTGACCGGGTCGCGCACCGTCGAGGCCTTGCGCCTGTGCCCCCGCGTCATCGTCGGCGAGCTCCAACACTGGATCACCCAACAGGGCCCCTGATGAGCGTCGGGGCCCCTTCGGTGCGACACTGTCCGGCTCCGTTGCGTACACTGTCGGCATCGGGAGGTCTTTGACGCCATGCACCGTCGCGAACGCAGTCTCATCCTCGGCCTCGTGGCCCTCGGGGCCTTCGGATGCCGCCGCACCCCACGCGCCTCCAATCCCGCCCCCACGACCACTCCCCTCGTAGCCGGGCCCAATGCCCTCGACGGGACCGAAGCGCCCGCCGTCCAGCCGGGGGGGCACCCTCCCACCCCGTCCTCCTCCGCGGTCGGTCTGCACGAGGGACGGCCCAAGCCCCCGCCCCACAAGCCCGGCGAAGACGATCGATTCGCCGTGCGCCCCGAGTGGTATCCCACCGGACAGCCCCAAAACCCCTATCCCCCCGGGGTGATGATCCCCGCCCAGCCGCCCCCCACGGGCGTCTCGATGCAACCCTGGCCCGGGGCCGTTCCCGGTCAGGGCCCCGCGGCGCCGCAGCCCGGGGTGCAGATCCCCCAACCCGGGACGCACGCCCCTCCACCCGTCGTCGGGGCCCCGCCCATGCCCGCCCAACGGCCCGGTCCCGGGGGCGTCACGATGCAGCCCATCCCCACGCCCGGGCAGACCGCGGGGGCGGGACACAACGGGGGGGTCGTTCCGCCGTGGCAGGGGGGGAGCCCGGTGCCTCCCGCGCCCCCGTCGCCTCCCGCTCCGCCGAGCCCGGCCGCGGGCAACGACGGGGCCGTGCAGACCGTTCAAGGCACCCTCGCCCCCGGCGGGGACACCGACCCCGAGGGGCGCTTCGCGCGCACCCACACGGCCACCTTCCGCCGCGGTCAACGGGTCGCCGTCACCCTGGAGAGCCCCGCCTTCGACACCCTCCTGCGGGTTACCCCCCCCGCCGGAGAGGCCATGGAGAACGACGACGTAGCCCAGGGCAACCTCAACTCCCGCCTCGACTTCACCGCCCCCATCGACGGCCAGTACGTCATCACCGTGACCTCGTATACCCCCCGGGCCACGGGGGCCTACACCCTGCGCTACTCCGCCGGGGCTCCCGGGCAGGGCATGACCACCACCGCGGGCTCGGGGCCTCCTCCCGGGCCCCAGGTCGGAGCCGGGGGGCTCCTCTCGGCGGGGCAGCCCGTCAACGAGTACCTCTCGCCGGGCGATCCGTCCTCGGGAGGCCGGTACGTTCGGGCCTATCGCATCGAGGGCCGTCAGGGCGACATGGTCACCCTCCGCCTGGAGTCGTCGGCCTTCGACCCCACCCTTGCCCTCATCGCCCCCAATGGACAGCGGTGGTTCAACGACGACACCCGGCCTGACGACACCAACAGCACCGTGCAGGTCACCCTGCCCGCCGCGGGCTCGTACCGGGTCGAGGTGTCGTCCTATCGCCCGGGGGCCACGGGGCCCTTCGCCCTCACCCTGCGCACGTCGTCGGCCCCCACGGTGGGCCCGGGGGGGCAGGTCACCGGGGGCGTGGCGGGGCGTCAGGCCCAGGGCAGCATGTACGGGGTCTTCGTGGGCATCACCGACTACGGAGGGCGGAGCAGCAACCTCTTCGGCTGCGCCGACGACGCCCGACAGCTCGCGATGGCGTACATCAACGCCCGCCTCGGGGCCGCCTCGCAGTTTGTCGTGCTCACCGACGCCGACGCCACCGTGGCCAACGTCCGCAACGCCCTCCAGCAGATGGCGGGGCGGGTGGGGCCCAACGACGTCTTCCTGTTCTTCCACTCGGGGCACGGCGACCGTCGCTCCGCGACCAATGCCCCCCTCGACCCCGATGGTTACGTTGAGACCATCGTGATGCGCGACGGCGACATCGACGCCCCCACCCTGGCCCAGCTCTTCGGCACCATCGGCGCCGACGTCAACATGCTGGCCCTCGACTCCTGCTACGCAGGCGGGTTTCGTCGGCACTTCGGGTCGGCCCGCAACCGCTTCGGGATGTACAGCTCCGAAGAAGACGTCCTGTCCCAGGTGGCCCAACGGTTTCAGGCCGGGGGGTACCTCTCGTACTTCCTGCGGCGGGGCGTGACCGAGGGCGACGCCAACCACGACGGGACCCTCCGGGCGGGCGAGCTGGCCGATTACCTCTACCAGCAGTACGCCCAACACCGGGCCCAGATGCGGACCTCCGACGGCCAGGACGTCGACACCTGGCAAAACCTCGTGCTCGACCGCTCGGGGGTGGCCCTGGCCGACCTCCTCTGGCGCTTCCCCACGGCGGCCCAACAGCTCGTGCCCAACCCCAATCAGGCTGGGATCATGCTGCGCTGAGCAGGATGAGGTCCGATGCCCGCCCCCGCTGCGCGCGCCGTGCTTGCTGCTGGGGCTGCCGTTCCGCGATGGGCTCAGCTGGGCTGCACCCTGCTCGCGGCGGGGCACCTGAGCATGGTCCTGGCCACGGGCCGGTTCCGTGGCGAACACCTCCTCGTCGACCTCCTCCTGGGGGTGTGCCCCTGGCTCGGACCCCAGGCCAGCCGCTTTGCCCTCCTGGGGTTGCCCATGTGGGTGACGGGCCTCCTCTTCGACAACCAAGGCTACTGGCTCCACCTCCGCGGGCCCATTCACACCGGTGACCTGCACGCCCTGGAGAGAGCCCTCTTCCCGGTCGGAGACGGGACCGCGTGGTCGGAGTGGCTGGCGGCCCGCACCTCCACAGGGCTCGACCTGCTCTGCGGCTTTGCCTACGCCACGTACATCGTTGAGTTCATGGGGATGGCGGTGTTCCTGTACTTCCGGGGGTCGCACCGGGCGGCCACCCTGGCCTGGTCGTTCCTGTTCGCCAACGTGATCGGGATGGCGGTCTACCTCCTCTATCCCGCGGCGCCCCCGTGGTACATCGCCGCCCACGGCCCGGGCCCCGCCGACCTCTTCGCCCGGGCCAGCGCGGCCGGGGCCGGGCGCTTCGACGCCCTCCTGGGGATCTCGTACTTCAGCAGCTTCTACGGGCGGAACCCCAACGTCTTCGGGGCCATGCCCTCCCTCCACGTGGCCTACCCCCTCATGGTCTGCCTCGCCGTCTGGAACCGCGGGACACCCTGGCGGGTTCCGACCCTGCTCTACACCCTGCTCATGGGCTTCTCGGCCGTGTACCTCCAGCACCACTACATCCTCGATGTCCTGGCCGGATGGGTGGTGGCCGTGGTGGCCTTCGTGGCCGCCGAGGGGGTGGCCCTCCGGATGAACTCCCTCCTCTTCCTCGGGGCGTCCCGGGGGCGTCCTTGACCGGGGCTCCCGCGGGGGGACACTGATGCCTGCGATGCCTCCCTCCTCCAAGCTCCCGACCACCCCCGAGGACCTCGCGGATTTCAAGCGTTCGGCCCTGGCCCGCCACGCCTCGACGCCCCCCGAGGTGCTCGAGGTCCTGGCCCAGGACCCCGACGACTCCGTGCGCTTCGAGGTCGCTCGCCACCGGGCTGCACCCCCCGAGGCCCTCGGCCTTCTGGCCCGCGACGCGCGGTCGAAGGTGCGAGAGGCGGTGGCCTGCCACAAGTCCACCCCGCCCGGGGTCCTCGCCTCCATGACCCGTGACGACGAAATCCTCGTGCTCCTCCGCCTCGCGGAGAACACTGCCACCCCCGTCGAGGCCCTCGCCCGGCTCGTCGAGAAGGGATCCACCCCGGTGCGCGCCGCGGTGGCCACCCACCCCCGGCTGTCTACAGTCCTCCGGGCCCGCCTCGCCGACGACCCGTCGGAGGAGGTCCGCGCCGCCGCAGCCCGACACCCCGGGGCCTGAGTCGGGCCAAGCCAAGGGCTTGTCTCCGCGCGGGCTCCTGGGGCATACGACCCCCATGCGCGCGCTCCCTCGTCGCTCCTTCGCCCTCGGCCTCGGGGTCGCCTTCGCCCTCACGTTCTCGTCCCCGCACGCCGAGGCCCAGGTCCTGCCGCACCCGCCCACCCTCGACACCCTGCCCAATGGGCTGCGGGTCGTGACCCTGCCCTTCGACGCCCCCGGGATCGTGGCCTACTACACCCTCGTGCGGACCGGGTCGCGCGACGAGGTCGAGGCCGGTCACTCGGGGTTCGCGCACTTCTTCGAGCACATGATGTTTCGTGGGACCCGCACCCGCTCGGCCCGCCAGTACGAGCACGAGATGCAGCGCCTCGGGGCCGACAACAACGCCTACACCACCCAGGACTTCACCCTCTACACGGTCACCGTGCCGACCGCGGGGCTGGCCGACCTCGTGCCCGTCGAGGCCGACCGCTTCCGCAACCTGTCGTACGCCGAGCCCGACTTCCAGACCGAAGCCCGGGCCGTCCTCGGTGAATACAACAAGAACGCCAGCGCCCCCCTCATGGCCATGTGGGAGGCCCTCAGCGAGATCGCCTTCGCCCGGCACACCTACGGACACACCACCATGGGCTACCTCCGGGACATCCAGGCGATGCCCACCCGGTACGCGTACGCCCAGCGGTTCTTCCGGCGCTTCTACACGCCCGACAACTGCACCGTGATCGCCGCGGGGGACGTGCAACGGGCGCAGGTTCTCAGCCTCGTGCAGCAGCACTACGGCGACTGGCAGGGCCGCCGCGACCGCCCCACCATCCCCGTCGAACCCGCCCAGACCGCACCCCGCCGCCGCGACCTCGTCTGGGCAGGAGCCTCCGCCCCGCGGATGCTCCTCGCGTATCGCACCCCCGCCTTCGACCTCAGCACCCGCGACAGCGCGGCCCTCGACGTCGTGCACGCCATGGTCTTCGCCGAGTCGAGCCCGCTCTATCAGCGCCTCGTGGTGTCGACCCCGCAGCTCCTGGCCCTGGAGACCTGGGCCGACCATCGACGGCGCGATCCGGGCCTCTTCATCGTCGAGGCCACGCTGCGCCCCGAGGCCCGCTACGAGGCCATCCAGGAGGCCGTCGAGGCCGAGCTCGCGGCCCTCGCCCAGGGGCAGGTCGACCCCGGACGCCTCGCCGCCGTCCTCTCCCACCTCCGATACGCCATGCCCATGAACGCCCAGACCCCCGCCTCGGCCGCCGACATGCTGGCCCGCTTCATGGCCCTCACGGGCGAACCCGACGCCTACGCCCGCTACAACGACAGCCTCGCCGCCGTCACCGCCGACGACGTAACCCGGGTGGCCCGGACCTGGCTCGTGCCCGCCCGCCGCAACCTCGTGACCCTCACCCCCGCCTCCGACGCGGCCCGGATTCCCGCAGGGGCCGTTCGGGTCAGCCCTGGAGGAGCCCCGCCCACACCGCCCGCTCCGCCCCGCCCCGCGGTCCCCGCGCCGTCGCGCCCGGTGACCCCGAGGAGGGCCCGATGAGCCCGCGGCATCTCGTACCCGTCCTCGGGTTGCTCCTGGCCTGCACGGGCCCTCAGCGGCCCGCCCCGGCCGTGACCGAACCCGCTCCCGTCGCGGCCCCGACGCCCGCTCCCGCCCCGCGGCCAGTGCGGGTGGTGGCCCTGGCCAACCCCGACGATCCGCTCGTGACGGTGCGGGTGGTCTTCGAGTCTGGGAGCGCCGACGATCCGCCCGGCCAGGAGGGCCTCACCCGCCTCACCGCCCGCCTCATGGCCGAAGGCGGAACCGAGCCCCTCGACACCGCCGCCTTCGCCCGCAGCCTCTTCCCCCTCGCGGCCCGTGTGGACTTCTACGTCGACCGCGACATGACCACGTTTACGGGGCAGGTTCACCGCGACCACGCGGCGGCCTTCTATGCCCTCCTGCGCGATGTCCTCCTGCGCCCGCGCCTCGGGGCCGACGACTTCACCCGCCTCCGCACTCAGACCCGCTCCTCGCTCACCATGGGCCTGCGCGGATCGAACGACGAGGAGCTCGGCAAAGAGGCCCTCCAGGCCCTCCTCTACCGCGGTCACCCCTACGCACACCCCGCCCTCGGCACCGAGGCCGGGCTCGACGGGCTCACCATCGAAGCCGTGCGGGCGCATCGGGCCCGGGTGTTCTCGCGGGCCCGGGTCCTCGGGGGCATCGCCGGGGCCTTTCCTCCCGCCCTCGAAGAGTCCCTGCGCGCCGACCTCGCGGCCCTTCCGCCTGGGGACGACACCCGGGCCCCGCTGCCTTCTCCCGTGCGCCCCGAGGGGATGCGGGTGCTGCTCATCGACAAGCCCGCGGCCAGCGCCACGGCCGTGTCGTTCGGGCGGCCTCTGTCCATCACGCGCAACGACCCCGACCACGCGGCCCTCCAGCTCGTGACCAGCTACCTCGGGCTCCACCGCCAGAGCGTCGGGGTCCTCTACCAGACCATCCGCGAGGCCCGGGGGCTCAACTACGGCGACTACGCCTACGCCGAGCACTACGTCCAGGAGTCTTCGGGGCGCTTCCCGCGGCCCAACCTCCAACGCCGCCAGCAGTACGCCTCGGTGTGGCTGCGGCCCGTGCCCAACCGGGCGGCGCACTTCGCGCTGCGGGCAGCGGTACGGGCCCTCGACCGCGTGGCCACCGCGGGGGTCCCGCCCGACGACGTGACCCGGGTCCGCGGGTTTCTGGGCGGGTACGTGGGGCTCTACACCCAGACCGCCTCGACCCGCCTCGGGTACTCCCTCGACGACCTGTGGGCCGGGGCCTCGGGCACCTGGGCCGATCGCCAACGGGCGGCCTGGGCGTCGGTCGATACGCCCCTCACACAACGCCTCGCGGCCGAGCACCTCGGGGTCCGCGATCAGTGGGTGGTGATCGTCACGCCCAATGCGCAGGCCCTCGCGGAGGCCCTCGTGGCCGACGCCCCGTCGCCGATCACGTACGACTCGCCCAAGCCCGCCGAGGTGCTCGCCGAAGACCAGGAGATCGCGGCCTTTCCCCTGCGGGTGCGGCGCGAGGATGTGCGGGTGGTTCCGGTGGCGGAGGTGTTTGCGCGGGGCGACTGGCTGCGCTGGTAGGCCCTGCACACGCCGGGCGAGGCCGCGGGGTCAGTATCGGCAGTAGTTCGGGCAGAAGTCGACGTTGAAAAAGCTCGTGCCAGGGGCGCAGTCGGCGAGGTTCTCAGGGGCGCAGCGGCCCGAGCCTGGCGACTGGTTGCGGCAGATCTGCTGGCTGCTCCGGCCCGATGGGCACTGCGAGGTCGAGCTGCAACGGCAGCGCCCGCTTGTGTTGGCCGACCCGCCGCAAGGGATGGCCTCCAGGGGCTCGCAGGTTCCGCTCCCGCAGCGCATCCCGCAGCCGCCGCAGTGGTTGGCGTTGGTCGAGATGTCGACCGCCGCCCCGTTGCAGCAGCGCTGCTCGGCCCGCGGCCCGGCGCTCGCCCCGTTGTCTCGGGTCGTGTGCCGACACCGCCCCGACGTACAGGCCACCGCCACACATGCGTTGGCGCTCGCGGCGCACTGCCCGCCCGTACAACACGGCTGCCCGTTGCCCCCGCACGCGGCGCAGCGCCCCCCCGAGCACACCGTCCCCGCCCGGCACGAACTCCCCGCGCAGCACACCTGCCCGCTCGCCCCGCACGCGGCGCAGTTGCCCCCCGAGCACACCGTCCCGGCTACACATGCGCTCCCCGCGCAGCACACCTGCCCGCTCGCCCCGCAGGGCGCGCATCGCCCGCTCGCACACACCGTAGCCGCGGCGCAGACGTTGCCCGCGCAGCAGGGTTGCCCGCTCCCTCCGCAGCCCACGCACTGCCCCGCGCTGCAGAGGAGCCCGGCCCCGCAGGTGGTTCCGCCGCAGCAGGGTTGTGCGAGGGCTCCGCAGGCTACGCATTGCCCGCTCACGCAGGCCCCTCCGGCGAGGCAGGCTCCCCCCGGGCAGCAGGGCTGACCCACACCCGCGCAGGCCACGCATCGCCCCGCAGAGCACACGTCGGGGCCGTTGCAGCGGTCGCCCGCGCAGCACGGCTCGGCCCTGCCTCCGCACGACACACACGCCCCCATCTGACACAGTGCCCCGGACCCGCACGCGGCCCCCGAGGCGCAGCACATCTGCCCGGGGCTCCCGCAGGGGATCACCACGTCCATCACGTCGTCGGGCCCGAGGTCCTCTTCGATCGGGACGTCCTCTTCGGGCACGGTGGCGTCCTCCTCGGGCACCGTCACGTCCTCCTCGGGTACGGTGGCGTCCTCCTCGGGCACCGTCACGTCCTCCTCCACCGGCGGAACCTCCATCCGCGCGGCGTCGGGATCGAACCCGGGCAACATCGTGCGGGAGACGGGTTCGCAGCCGTTGGGGCCGCAGGTCTCGTCGGGGCCGCAGCCGGCGCGGTTGGCCGGGTCGCGGCAGCGGGCGGCGAGGTAGAGGTCGAGCATCAGGGTCTGCTCGGGCTGAAAGCTCACCACGGCCCGGGTGCTGAAGTCGTCCCCCACCGCCACCAGGGCCCGGACGTTGACCTCCAATCTCCGCGTATCGTCCGGATCTCCCGGGACGACCCCCAGCGTGCCCGGGAGGAGGTGCTGCCCCGAGGTGAGGTCAAAGGTCTGATCGAACACGTCGCCGTCGGCCCCCGTCCTGCGCATGGTGACCTGCACGGCCCGGAGCTCGTCGCCTACGCGCATGTCGCTGTCGACCCGCAGGACGATCTGCGTGGCGGGGCGGTCGCAGCCGAGGACGGTTCCGAGGGCGCATCCCAAGAGGAGGAGGGTGAGGGCGCGCATGGCGGCGGTCACGGAGTGTACGCCGGGAGCGGATCGCGGGCGACGGGGACGCAGCCCGTCACGGAGCAGGTGGTCTCGTTGGGGCAGAGGGCGTTGGCCGGGTCGAGGCATCGTCGGGCCAGGAGCACGTCGAGGCGCGACAGGGTGTAGGGCGGGGGCACGGCGGTCGCCCGTACGGTGAGCACGTCGCGGCCTGAACGCGCCGCGGTGACCACGACCTGGAGGGGGGTGGGGTCTTCGGGGTCGCGGGCTACGACCCCGAGGGTTCCGGGGAAGGGGAAGCGGCGGGAGCGGAGGTCGTAGAGGACGTCGTGGGAGGGCGGGGTGTCGCGTCCGAGGCGGGTCACAACCACCCGGACGGTGTCGATGTCGACCCCTGGGGTGAGGTCGGTGTCGAGCACGACCATCACCTCGGTGAGGGGCGTGACGCAGCCCAGGGCCAGGGCCGCGAAGAGGGCCCCACGTCTCACCACGAGGTCACGGCCCCGTAGGCGGCCGCCCGCGCTCGCAGGGCACAGCGCTGTGGGGGAGAGAGGAGGGGCTGCATCACGGAAGAGGGGAGCCCGCGGTGCCCCGTCGGGTCAAGCGGGAAGCCGCTGGGTGCAGTTCCAAGGGAGGGTCATCATCCAGCGCCCCCCTCGAGGCCAACCACCGCGTAGCCTTCCTCCGGCCCAAAGGGGCGCAGGAGAGGTTGCGGGTCTGGCGCCGATGCGCATAGACCCCCTGCGATGGACACGCCGCTGCCGCCCCTGGCCGACCCGCTGGCCGACGCGCCGCACCTCCGTACGGCGTGGCACCCGCTGCTCATCCTGCTGCTGGAGATGCTGCCACCGCGGCAAGAGTGGCAGGTCGTGGCGGAGTATGCGCTGACCCGCGAGCCCCGCCGCATCGACGCGGTGATCGTACGACGTGTTGCGGCCAGCACCTGGCACCCCGAATACCTCCGCAGCGTGCTCGACGACCTGCTCGCCCACAACCTCGTGCACTTCAAGGGCGCCACCGACGAGCTCGAACGCGCCGACGCCCTGCAACTGCTCTCCTACGCCTACCAGTACATGGCGCTCAAAGGGCTGCAGTCGCCCGCGGAGCTGTCGCTCCGTGTGGTGGCCCCGACCCTCACGCCACGGTTTCGCGCGCAGCTCGATGCGCTCGATGGGGCGGTCTCCGAGTCGGCCGTACCGGGCGTCCATCATGGGCGCGTGCAGGGCTTCGCGCTGCGTGTGGTGGAGACCAGCGTGGCGTGGCCCAACCCCGGCGAGCACCTGCTGTACGCCGTCGCACCCCAGTGTCTGCGACAGCCCGCCATCCCCGTGGCCCTCGATGACACCGAGCGCGACCTGTACTATCGTCTCCTGCAGGGAGTCACCCAACTCACCCAAGACCCACGCTGGAAGGCCATCATGAAGGACGCCGCACTCGTCAAGGAAGCCGCCGACCAGGCACTCCGCAACCTCCTCGCGGCACTCCCCCCAGAGGTCAGGCTCGCCGGGCTCGGCCCCGAGGAACGACTGGCTGGGCTCGGCCCCGAGGAACGACTGGCTGGGCTCGGCCCCGAGGAACGACTGGCTGGGCTCGGGCCCGAGGAGGTGTTGCTTGCGTTGCCCGACGATGCGCTGCGGGCGTTGCCTGACAGCTACCTCGCCACGCTGCCCGAGGACGCCCAGGCGCGGATCCGCGCCCGCCTCGCGCGCTGACCCCACAAACCCCGCCGACTCTGCACTGCGCACCGCGCCCACCCGAGCACGTCGGCGCTTCGGCCCTCACGGCCTGCGCACCCCTTTGGCCCAGTGCCCATTGAGGTCCCGCGTCTCACCACGAGGTCACGGCCCCGTAGGCGGTCCCCCATGTCCCCTGCACGGGGGCTTCGGTCCCGGAGAAGAGCAGCACACCCCCCACGGTGAGGCCCGTTACCAGCACCGCGGCCCCGGTCCAGAACCACCACCGGGTCAACACGCTCGACCGCGGAGCGAGAGTGACCATGACCCGCTCGTTGGCCCCCGGGGCCACGTCGAGCTCGCGTCGGTCGGTGTTGTGTCCCGAGGCGCTGACCACCAGGGGGTGGGGCCCGGGAGACACCTCGCCCTCGAAGCGTCCGTGTCCCCGAACCCGGCCGTCGAGCTCGATGGTGGCCGTCTCCACGTTGACCACGATCTGGAGGTTGGCCGGCAACGGAGCCTCGGCCGCGTTGAGCTGGAGCGTCTCGGAGCCCCCCGGGGCGAGGGTGACAGCCTGAACCACCGGGCGAAATCCCTCTCGTCGGGCTTCGACCACGTGCCGTCCGGGGTCGAGTTCGACGGTGGTCTCGACGTCGCCCTGGGCGATCACCCGGTCGTCGAGGCGGACCTCGGAGGCTGTCCCCCGCACACGAAGCTGGAGCCGTGCGATGGCCGCCCGCAGCGCAGTGATGATGGTCGAGGCGTCGGCCCGCAGGGGCTCGTTCGGCGCGGCCACCGCGAGGAAGCGCTCGAAGGTGGCGATGGCCCGCAGGTAGGCCCCCGTTCCCCGGTACGCCAGGGCCAGGTTGTAGAGCACGGGCGGAACCTCCCGGATGGCCAACGAGCGCTCCAGCGACGAGACGGCCTCGGCGTACCGGGCGTCCTCCAGGAGCTGAACCCCTTGTTGGAAGGCCCTCCGCGCGTCATCGCCCTGTCCCTGGGCCCAGACTTGTCCCGAGGCCGAGAGCACGATCGCTACCACAAGGACGTGGGCGCGCAGGCGACGGGTCATGGGTAGTCTCGCAAGGGCTGAATCCGTGGCCCTGGAGCGGCTCCGGTGGGCGTGGTCGCGGCGGGTCGCGGGGTAGGGGCAGGGGCCGGGGTGGCCGCGGGGATGGGGGCGGGGTCTTGGACCCGGGGGGCGGTCGTGCGGCGGGTTGCGGGGCGGCGCACGGGGGCCGCGGGCGATGGGGCGACGGGTTCGGGAGCCGGGGGTGGCAGGACCTGCTGGACCGGGAGGGGCGGCGCGGCGGGTGGGGCCGCGGGCGCAACGGGCGCTGGGGTCGCAGTGGGGGAAGGAGCCTGCGGGGGGGCATTGGGGGTCTTCGCGACCAGGGCGGCGAGGGCGGCGGCGGCCACGAGGAGGGCCACCACGGCCCCGGCGAGGGCGTACAGGGTCGGAGACCCACGCGGGGCAGGTGCAGGGGCGGGGACAGGGGCGGGTGCAGGTGCAGCGAGGCCCGCTCGGACGCTTGCAGGAACACTCACGACGCGGGTCGTGGCTGAGGCGAAGACGGCCTCTTGGAGCTCGCGCAAGAGGGTTCCGGCGTCGGGTTGGCGCTGCTCGGGGCGGAGGGAGACGGCGCGGGCGAGGACGGGTTCCCAGGCTCCGACGTC
>CAYUSB010000043.1:0-68285 GCA_964447205.1 uncultured Myxococcaceae bacterium | reverse complement strand
CCGGTCGAAGCCGCAGGCCACGCACCGATGCCCGCCCGAAGCCGCAGGCCAGCACGCCGCAGCGCAGAAAGGCCCGCAGCTCCGCCTCCACATACCGCGGCAGCGCCACCTCCGCCGCGCGGGCGGCCGCGAGGAAGGGCTCCAGCTCGGCCTGCACCACGCCGTACGGCACCGACTCCGTCGCGGCGCGTAGGCGATACACAGGGACATGGCAGGGGGCGAGCGGCATCGTGACGATGCCCTTTTCGGACCCTCACCGCCCACTGGTTGTCTCCCTTGCATGCCAATGGCCGCCAGTGCCCCGGAGCGACAACGCCTGCGCCCGCCACGGGGACCTACTCCGAACTCCAGGGCCCACCGGGCCCCTCTTGCACCCAGTGGGGCCTCCGGGCGACAACCCCCGCGTGACCCCTCTCCGCCTCTGCCCCGTCGGCCTCCTCGCCGCCTTCGCCCTGGGATGCGCCACCACCGGGTCGCAAGGCCCCACGGACTTCG
The DNA here is from genome assembly GCA_964447205.1 of uncultured Myxococcaceae bacterium. Classification (GTDB taxonomy): domain Bacteria; phylum Myxococcota_A; class Polyangia; order Polyangiales; genus JAEUKH01. Next base: position 67,790 of record CAYUSB010000043.1, on the reverse strand, counting down.
CCACCCCCGAGGCGGCCCCCCTCCCCAACGCCACCCTGGCCACCTCGATCCCGCTCGTGCCCGGGGAGGAGACCACCGGGGCCCTGCAGTGCGGCCAGGTGGCGTGGTACCGCATCGCCACCCCCACCGTGCGCCCCTACGTCGTGTCCATCCTCGGCCAGGCCCAGGAGAACAGCCTCGGGGCCACGGCCACCCTCACGGTCACCGACGGAGCCGAGCGCCCCTTCGGCAACCTCCTGATCCCGGTCTTCGCCCGGGCCCCCAACTGGGACCCCCGCCAGCAGCCCTTCCAGCCCCCCGCCCCGGGGGCCTACTACGCCCGGATCGCCCTCGACCCCAACGGCTGCCAGCGGGTGGCCTACCGGCTCTCGATCCGGTAGGTCCCCGGCGCCCCGAAGGCCTCAGGCCGCGGATTGGACCGCCCGCGTGAGTTGGGCGGCGAAGTCGAGGGCGGAGGGGGTTCGGGCCTCTCGCCGGGGGGCCAGGGCCCCGAGGAGGACGGCGTCGACCGCGGAGGGAAGCGGCGACTTCGCCCGGGTCGACGGGGGCGGAGGCGGGTCGTCGAGGGTGGCCCGGGACACGATCTGCGACACGGCCGTGGTCCCCTCGGGCACGAAGGGCAGGGCCCCCGTGAGGAGCTCGTACACCACCACCCCGAGGCTGAAGACATCCGCCCGGGCGTCGAGGTCGGGCTCGCCGCGGGCCTGCTCCGGGGCCATGTACGCCGGGGTCCCCACCACCCGGTGGTCGAGGGCGTCGGGGGCCGAGCTCCGGGCGATGCCAAAGTCAACGATCTTGACGAAGTCCCGCCCCCGGCGTTGGGTCACCATGAGGTTGGCGGGCTTGAGGTCGCTGTGCACGATCCCGAGGGCGTGGGCGGCGTCGAGGGCGTCGCACACCTGGGTCGCGAGGTCGACCACCCGGGCGAGTTCGAGAGGGCCCCGGTCGACCAGGGCGGCCAGGGAGGGCCCCTCGATGAGCTCCATGGCGAGGTAGAGGAGCCCCTCGGCGGCCCCGAAATCGTAGATGGTGACGCTGTGGGGGTGGTTGATCTGGGCGGCGAGCTGGGCCTCCCGGTGAAACAGGGCCATGGCCTCGGCGTCGAGGACCCTCCCGGGGAGAAGAACCTTCACCGCGCAGGCCCGCCCGAGGCTCGTGTGTCGGGCCCGGTAGACCACGCCCATGCCGCCTTCGCCGAGGCGTTCGAGGCAGTGGTAGGTCCCGAGGGTGAAGGCATCCATCGGGGCCACGGAGTCGCGCCCGGCGTTGGGGAGAGTGCGGGGAGACGAGATCGTCGGGTCGTGAACGATCGTCGCCGGGGCGGTCGCCGCGGGCCCGGTGTGGGCCTCGACCGTTCGGTCGTACGCCCCCGAATCCATGCGCGGCGACGCGGGCTCCTGTCCCGGGGGGACGGCAGGTCGGGTCCTTCCGCGCGACCTCCTGCGGGCCCAGACCAGGACGGCCGCGGCGAGCCCGAGCCACCCGAGCCCGAGGGCGGCGAGGGGGAGAGCCCAGGCGTCGCGGGGGGTGGAGTCCGGGGCCATCGTGGGGGGAGGCAGGGGCGCGGGCTCGGCCGCGGGGGCCCCACGCTCGACCGCCCCGGTCTGAGGAGAACGTGTCTGCGGAGGAGGCTGTGGCGGGGGCTCCGACGGCATCGGGCGTCCGTGCGCACCCCAGCCGACGCTCGGGGCAGGCCGCCGGGCCCGAGCCTGAGACAGGCCGCCGCGACGATCGAACGCGGCCTGTTCGGGCGGAGCACCCCCGGGCAGCGGCGGGGGTGACGGAGCCGCAGCGGGCGTCTCGGGGGCCGTGGGGGCAGGGGCCGCGGGAGTAGACTCCGCGGGCGCGCGGGCGGTGCTCTCTGGGGCCCCCTGGGGCGCGGGGGCGGACGCGGTGTCGGCGGGCCCCAAGCTCCGCCTGGGCGACAACATCAGGGCCATGGCCGCGACGACGAGGGTGAGGAGCAGGCCCCCCCCGACCAGGGCCCGGCTCCTGCCCCGAGGGGCCTGGGCGGGGGCGTGGGCCGCGGGTTGGGTCGCGGCGTAGGCCGTCTGGGGGGCCATCGCGGAGGGCATCGCGGAGGCCATCGCGGGAGCCATGGCGGCGGCACGCGGCCGCGCAGACCCTATGGGCTCCAGGGCGTCGAGGGCCCGCAGGCACGCCGCGAGGGAGTCGGGGCGCGCCTCGGGGAGCCTGGCCCGGGCCCGGTCGACGAGCTCCACCAGGGCCGCGGGGAGCTCGGGGCGCAGGGCGGCGAGGGGGGGCGGGGCCTCGAGGATCTGCCGTACGGCCAGGGCCGCCGCGGTGGCGGCCGTGAAGGGCCTGTGCCCCGCGAGGGCCTCGTAGAGCACGACCCCCAGGGCATACACCCAGGCCTTCTCGGTGACCGCCCCGCGGCGCAGAACCTCCGGGGCCGCGTAGGGGGCCGCGGCCTCCCAGCGGGTCGACCCGGGGGTGGAGGGCTCTCGGGGGGCGATCAGGCGGAGCGGTCTGGCCGGGTCGAGGGCCTCGCCCTCCAGGTCGCTCGGGTGCAGGGCGAAGAGGCGTTGCCCGGAACGCGCGTAGTCCGCGAGGCAGCCCCCCACGGCCCGGGCCAGGGTGAGGGCCTCGGGCACCGACAGGGGGCCCCGGGCCAGGACGTCCTCCAGGCTGGCCGAGCCCGTGGCTTCGAGGGGGGTGGCGTCTTCGGTGCAAAACCCGAGGGCGTCGGGGTACCGGGCGTCGCACCGCGGGCAGCGCTTCATGCCGACCCCGGAAGAGGAGCCTCGGAGGCCGCGAGCCCCTCTACGACCATCGACACGAGGGCTCCCAGGGCCGCCCCTGGGGCCCCGAAATCATCCCCCGACAGGGCCCTGAACACGAGGTGCTCCGCCGCCCCCACCACCGCCGCAGCGGTGACCCGGACATCGAGGTCGCGCAGGAGCCCCGACGACCGGGCCGCCTCCGTCAGGGCCCCCGACCGGCTCCGAATCTCCTCCGCCAGCTCGCCCACCGGAACCCTCGCCCCCACCCCCGGCCCCCGACACTCCTGCAGGTACATCCGGCTCACCTCGGGCTGGTCGAAGACCACCTCCACCAGCTCGGCCGCCAGGGCCAGGTAGGCCTCCCGCAGCCCCTCCGTCGACCGGGCCGCCCGCAGCCGCCCCTCGCACCGCACCAGGGCCTCCACCAGCCGAGACCGCACCGGAGCCAGGAGGGTGGCCACCAGATCGGCCTTGTCATGGAAGTACGTATAGAAGCTCCCCTTGGCCATCCCCGCGGCCTGGGCGATCTCGTCGATGGTCACCGCCTCGACCCCCCGGGCCAGAAACAACCCCACCGCGGCCCGCAGAAGCTCGGCCGTACGGGCCCGTCGATTGGCGTCGCGGAGCCCCCCCGCCGGACCCGGCCGGGCCTGCGGAAATCGACCCAATCCCTCGCGCTCCCTTGACATCGCCGAAAGGCTCCCTCAAATATCGTGACCATCTGGTCGGAGTTTGTGCAGTCCACAGGGCGGACCGTGCGTGCGCCCATCCTGGAGGTGTTTCGCCATGTGGGGTATCCCGGTCGGCTTGTTGTACAGCAATGCCCTGGAATGGGCGATTCACAAGTATGTTCTCCACGGGCTGGGGCGCGACCGGCGGAGCTTCTGGAGCTTTCACTGGCACGAGCACCACCGGGCCGCCCGGAAGGGGGCCATGGACGACCCGGGATATCGCCGTCCCCTTTGGGGACTCCATGCCCAGGGGCGCGAAGCCCTGTCCCTCGTGCTGGCTTCGCTCGTGTACGTGCCCCTGGCCCGGCGGTACCCGTGGTTTACGGCGACCGTGGTGGGGTGCCAGTGGTACTATTGGCATGTTCATCGCAAGTCGCACCTTGACCCGGCCTGGGCCCGGGAGCACCTCCCCTGGCACGTCGATCATCACCTCGGCCCCGATCAAGACGCCAACTGGTGCGTGACCTTCCCCTGGTTTGACCTCCTCCTGGGCACCCGCAAGCCCTGGGTGGGCACCGCCGCCGAGACGGCCGCGCGTACGGCCCCGCCTCGCCCGCGACGGGCCCCGACCGCCCACGGGCCCACCCCACCCGTCCCCGCGGTCCCCCCCGTCCCGCAGCCCTGAGGCCTGCGGCGAGGGGGAGGGTCAAAACCGCTGGCAGCGATAGGCCGTCCCGGGGCAGTCCTGGCAGGCCACCCCGCTGCACTCGACGGCCCGAAACCCCGGCTGGCACGCGCAGCTCCGGGTGTCGGTGTCGCAGCGGGCCCAGCGGGGGCAGAGGTACCCCCCGGGGCAGACGATGGCCCCTCCGCCGCAGAAGGCCGCCCGGGCGCAGTACCAGTTGGGGAAGGTGCAGGTGCCTCCGCACGAGGTCCCGTCGCAGCGTTGGGCCACATAGCCGTCGAGGCATCCGCACGAGCGGTCGGAGTTGCAGCGCCCGTTGGCCGGACAGGTGAAGCCCCCCGCGCAGGTCGTGGTGAAGTGGGTCGACCCGCAGGCGGGCGTCCCGCAGCGCCCGGTGTCGTCGCAGACCTCCCCTTGCAGGCAGTTTCCGCACGTCCCGCCGCAGCCGTTGGAGCCGCACACCCGGCCCGCGCAGTCGGGCACGATCTGCCCCTCGCAGGGCCCCCAGGTTCCCGACCCGAGGCAGGTCTCGATCCCGTCGCGGCAGACCCCCTGGCCCCGCGCGGCAGGGGGCCCCGTCCAGCACAGCCTTCGTGTGGTGGGGGTGCAGCTTCCTGTGTCGGGGGCAGGGCCGAGGTCGGTCCCGAGGTCGACGGGATTGCCCCCATCGACAGGTCCTCCCCGATCGACGGCGACTCCAAGGTCGGGCACATCGGAACCGCCCACGTCGGCGGCGTCGAAGCCCTCTCCCGTGTCCGTCCCGGTCCCCGTGTCGAGCCCATGGCCCGCATCCGCGCCCGCGTCCTGGCCCGCGTCCGTGTCCAGGCCCCGGTCGACCGGGGCGGGCAGGTCGTCCGCGGCGTCGTCAGGCCCGGGGTCATCCCCCGGGGGTCCGCGGTCGGTCGGAGCGCCGTCCACGGGGGCGGGCCCGCGGTCGGAGGGGGCCGCGTCGAGGCGCACGTTGGGCGGGTCGAGGGTGTAGCTGCACCCCACCGAGGCCCCTACGAGCACGAGGGCCCCGAGGCCGAATAGGGCCCTCACCACGACCACCCGAGGGAGGCCCCGCGGGGGGACAGGGACGCCCGCACACGGCGGCTCCCCGAGGCCCGGGCGTCGAGAGCAAACCCCGTGATCCCCAACACGGCCCCCACCCCCGCGAACACCCAGAACGTGTTGACGAGCCCCGCCCGGGTGTCGAGGCTGGCCTGGGTGTCGATCCAGTCGTCGAGGCAGGCCGGGGCGACCCCCTCGGCCCCGCAGCGGTCGCGATACGCGGCCTCGGCGCTGTTGGCGCTCAGCCCGAGGGCCGCCGCGAGGCTCGCCCCCACGGCCGTCACCCCGAGGCCCACAAACCCCGCCACACGCCACGGACGACGCGGGCCCGCTCCGTCGGCCGCCACCCGGGGGTAACAGAGCCCGCGACGGAGCTCCATGCCCGCGGCGCAGCGGGCGACCTCGCGGGGGGCGGGAGCGTCCGGGGTGTGCAAGGGGTCGAGGGTGACCCGACGCTCCCAGGTCATGCCCGGGACGATCTCCACCATCTGCCGCCAGGGGAGGTGCCCCTCGGCCCGGACCATCACCTCTACCAGCCCCGCGTTGACCCGGGCCGACGACTCCATCGGCAAGGTCCCCACCCGCCGCTCCCCCACCCGAACCTCAGCCCCCGCCGGGCCCCCCGTCACCTGGACCCGCCCGAGATGCCGTCGCACCTCGGCCAGGGCGTCTTCGAGGGCCCCGCGGCGCCTGCGGGTCCACGGATCGTCGCTGCCGATCGCGTCTGAGAGCCAGCCCTCGGCCTCCACCCAGCGCCCCTCGCGCTGGGCGCAGAGCCCCATCTCGCCCAGGGTGTGCCCCGAGGGGTCGTGCTGGAAGGCCTCCTCAAAGAGCCCCCGGGCCGACTCAAACTCCCCGTGACGGCAGCGCTCGACGGCCCGCCGCAGGCTGGCCTCGGCCTCGCCCGACTGGGCCATGACCCGGCCTGAAAGCACGGTCACCAGAACCGCCGGGCCGACGGCAAGAAGGGTACGAGGAGGGCGCATCATGAGGATCGCAGGGGACCCTACTCTGGACAATCCGCGACAGGAGAGCAACCGCCTCGCCGTTGCGCCGCGTCCCGGTTGGCGTAGAAGAGTGTTCGGGCCTGCGATGCATCACGACCAACGCCGCGACGCGATCCTGGCCGCTGCCGAGCAGCTCTTTCGGCACTACGGCCCGACCAAGACCACCATGGCCGACATCGCCCGCGAGGCCGGGGTCGGGGTGGGGTCGGTGTACCTGGAGTTCGCCTGCAAGGACGCCCTGATCGAGGCCCTCTCCAGCGCCCGCCATTCGGCCGTGCTCGATGCCATGCGGTCCGCCCTGGGCGATCGCCCGGGCCCGTGGTCGGTGCGGTTTCGGGCCATGCTCGACGCCCGGGTGGCCGCCCTCCTCGACGCCGCCGAGGCCGGGGCCCACGCCTGCGACCTCGTGCAGTGCGGCCTCGGGGCCGTGCAGGCCACCTACGCCCGGTTTCGTTCGGACGAGGCCCGGCTCGTGGCCGACCTCCTGCGCGAGGCCCAGGCCGCCCAGGAGTTTGCCCCCGGCGACCCCGAGACCGCAGCCCACACCGTCCTCACCGCCTACGCCGCCTACGACCCGCCCCGCGTCTTCGAGACCCCCCGGGCCGAGGTCTGGGCCCGACTCCAGGCCACCCACGACCTCGTGCTCTTCGGCCTCCTGCGCCGCCCCGGCTGACGCCCCAACACCCACCCTCCCCCGATGCCCACCCTGTCGTTCACCCGCCTCGCCCCCTCGCCCGCCCCCGACCGATGGTGCCTCGTCCTGCACGGGATCCTGGGCTCGAAGACCAACTGGCGCACCCTCGCCCAGAAGGCCCTGCCCCGCTGCCCGGGGTGGGGCTTCGTCCTGTGCGACCTGCGCAACCACGGGGACTCCCAGGGCTTCGACCCCCCGCACGACCTCGCCGCCGCCGCGAGCGACCTCCTGGCCCTCACCCAATCCCTCGGGCATCCCACCCCCGCCGTCATCGCCCACAGCTACGGGGCCAAGGTGGCCCTGCAGTTTGCCGACCTCGACCCGCGGGTCGGGCGGGTCCTGGTGGTGGACTCCAACCCCGGGGCCCGGCCCGACCACGCCGGGAGCGAAGGGACCCTGCGGGTCCTCGACACCCTCGGGTCCATGCCCGCCCGCTTCGACCGCCGCGAGGACTTCGTGGCCGCCCTGGAGGCCGCGGGACACCCCCGGGCCCTGGCCACCTGGCTCGCCACCAACCTCGTGCACGACCCCGATGGGGGGCTGCGCTCACGCATCGAGGTCCCGGTCATCCGGGCCATGCTCGACGACTATTTCCACCGCGACCTGTGGCCTGTGGTCGAAGGGGTCTGGGTTCGCCGACGCATCGACTTCCTCGTCGGAGGGCGCTCGACCGTGCTCGACGCGGCCGACCTCGCCCGCCTCGAAGCCCTCCAGGCCGACCGCCCCGACTGCGTTCGGCTCACCGTGGCCCCGACGGCGAGCCATTGGGTCCACGTGGACGCCCCCGACCTCACCCTCGGGGCCATGGTGGCCCTCCTCACGGGGTAGCCGGTCGCCTCCACCGGGCCAGCTCCATCATGGGCCCGTGCAGAAACCGCTCGACGTCGGGCCCGATGGAGTTGGTCTCCTCGTAGTGGTCCCCGTCGGCCTCCAACAGATACGGAACCCCCGGGTTGAGCACGTAGTTGATGCGGGCCACGATGTACCCGAGGAAGTCCTCGGTGAGGCCCGACACAAACGCGTAACGGACCCCGGGGTTTTGTAGCATCAGGTCGCGGAGGTACGGGGGGGGCGGGGCCTGAGAGAGGTCAACCTGGTTGACGGTCTCCGTGAGGGTGGGCTGCCCCCAGGAGAAGCGCATGTCGTAGCCGACCCACAGCTCGGGGTGGAGCTCTCCCGGGGCCGTGATGGTGGCCACCGGGCCCACCTGGAGGTAGGTCACCCGCGAGCGGACCCAGGGCTGATTGCCGGGGCGCACCGAGCGGGTGGGGTCCCAGAAGTGCAGGCTCCGGTCGAAGACGCGGTTGATGTATCCGAGGGCGTAGGTGGTGTTTTCGGCCCGGGCCCACAGGGGGGCGGTGCGGTAGGTGATGGCCGTGTCGCTGGCCTCGACCCCGTCGCGGGTGATGGCCTGGAGGGCGATGCGTCCGACGGCCCGCCCTGCCGCCCGGGCCTTGGGGAGCCCGGCCTGGGCGATGGGCATCCCGTCGTCTCCGCGAGGACGCACGCCCCCGGGGCCCACCTGGCCCCCGATGGCCCCGTTGACGTAGACGGTGACTCCGCCGATGCCGGGCAGGCTGTCCTCGGGGACCCCGTCCTCCAGGGTCTCGCGGAGCCAGTGGACGTAGTCGGCCGAGAGGAGGTTGTTGCGGGCCCCGGCGTACTCGGGGTGCGACGACCAGTTGACCCACGACCCCAGGGTCTGGGTCGGGGCGGCGTCGTCGACAAACTGGGCCACGGTGATGGTGGGGTCGTACAGGACCGGGTCGCGGGTGTCGTTGACGAAGGCCCGGGTGTCGCCCGTCATGGGGTCGACGGTGACGGCCTGGGCCACCCGCATCCGGGCCGGGCGCAGGGCCATCACGGCCCGACGGATGGCCAGGGCCGTGCGGGTCCGCACCCGGGCCTGGTACTCGGGGTTGAGGCCCGACTGGAGAAACCCGCGGCCCCAGAGGCCCACCGTGTCGACCCCCTCGTGGTCGTGGGTCGAGCCGATGAGGACCTTGTCGAGCCCGAGGCCCTCAAGCTGCGGGTCGCGCAGGATGCGGTCGATCTCGTCGATGAAGAATCCCACGCAGTCGATCGAGGCCACGGCCACGAGGGTGTCGTTGTAGCGCAGGGCCATGGCCCGGACGTCGAGGTCGTCGCTGCTCCCGGTGGCCACCCGGCCGACCCCGAAGCCCGCGATCCAGGTGGCGTCGAAGACCCCGTTGCCGTTGAGGTCGACGAAGGGCTCGTTGTCCTGCCAGATGTTGTCGTTGTTGAGGTCGGTCCACGCGCGCTCGACGAGGGTGGGGTTGATGTCCTCGCGAGCGAAACCTGCGTACAGGCGGCCGTCGCCTTCGCCGCGGCAGTGGGCGGAGCCGGGGCAGTAGTCGTCGGGTCCGTCGAAGGCCGAGGGGGGCTCGCGGGGGCCCGCGTCGGCGGCCACGTCGGCGGGGGCGGCCGAGGCATCGACGGCGACGTCGGCCGCGGCGTCGACGGCGGCGTCGGCCGCGGCGGGGGGGGCCTCGGAGCACCCCGAGAGCCACAGGGACAGGGCCACAAAGCCCAGGGAGCAGGCGCGCAGTGTGGTCGGCATCACGGAGGCGGAGGGTACACCAGAGCGCCGACCGGAAGGTCGGCCCGAGCGGGGGTCAGCGATGTTCGAACCCCAGGACGATCGGGACGGCCGCGGCGTTGGCCTGGGCCAGAGGAGCGCCCCCGATCCCCGCCGTGACGGCCCAGTGCCGCGTAAACCAGTACGACACGTCGGCCGAGAAGCCCACGTACCGCGTGGCCGAGACCCCCGACACGTTGGTAGCCTCCACGGTCACCAGGGGCTGATGGGCCTGGACCGAGAACGAGGCCGTGATCCCCGTGCTCCAGGACCACCCGAACTGCACCGTCCCGTACAGGGCGGGGCCAAACCCGGAGGCGGTAAAGGCCCGGGCCCCGAGGTTGCCCGTGAGCCACCCGCCCCGGCCCACCCCGTGGCCCCACTGAAGCTCCAGGTCAAACCGGTGGGTCTCCGCGGCCGGGGCATAGAACCACCCTCGGCCCTCCACCACCCCCGAGGCCAGGGAGCGGGCCCCCAGGGACGAGGCGTACCCGTAGTGGCCCTCGATGGCGAAGCGCCAGTCGCCGAGGCTCGTCCCGGCCCGCAGGCCCGCGTGCAGGGGGCCCATGTAGGCTGTGTTTTCCCCCCCAGCCTGGGCGTATCCTACGGGGGCCCCGAAGGTCACCAGGGTGAGCCGATCGGTGAGGCCGTACTCCAGGTAGTAGTTGGCCTGGGTGTCGACGAAGGACTGCCCCAGGGGGCGACTCGCCCCGTCGGCGAAGTAGCCGCGGGAGCCGACCAGGAGGCGGTTCCATACGCGGAGGTAGTGGGCCCCGCGGGCCTGGGTCCAGCCGAAGGCCTGGGCCTCGCGGGGGGCGGCCGACAGGGCCCCGAGGGCGGCCAACGCGGCCGGGAGGAGGGAGGGGAGAAGACGTCGTGTGTTCATCGGGTGTCGTTGAGGGTCCAGTCGTAGGGCGTAAACGTGAGGACGCATCCCGACCACGCGGGGCCGCAGGCGGCGTCAAACCGCTGCCGCAGGGCCTCGTCGGCGTAGCCGTGCACAAACCGCAGGGCCCCCCGGACGGGCCCCTCGGGCCGCCCCGGGACGGGGCCCGCGAAGTCGTCGGCGAACCACTCCAGGAGCTGCGACCCGGTCACCCGTCGGGCCCCGTCGTCGAGGGAGGCCGCCCGACCCGAGGCCACCCAGCGCCGGGCCTGGGCGTCGAGCTGCCCCCCGAGCCCTGCGGGCTGATACGCCCTGCCACGGAGCGGCGGACAGCCCCGGGCCGCGCAGTTGAGGGCCACATGCACCCGGGGGTCACGAAACACCGGCCGCACCAGGGTGTTCTCGATCGCGTCGAGCGTCAAAGGCCGCCCGTCGACCCGCCACGTCCGGGCCCGGAAAAACCCGCTGTCGGGGGCCGCGGTCATCACGTTGCGCATCGCCGCCGGGGCCTCGGCCACCCCACGCAGCACCGAGAGGTTGTAGGCGTTGATCCAGTAGGCCAGCCGGGCATCGCGGGTGGCGTACACGGTCGGGGTGCGGGTCGGGCCGTGGTCGGCGAGCCAGTCGTGCAGGGCCCGGAGCTCGACCATCCGGGTGCGCAGGGCCGCGTAGTCGACCCGGTCGCCCCGAACCACCGCCCGCAGGAGGGCGTCGTAGCGGGCCCGCCACCCCGCATCGTCGAGGGCCTCGGAGGCGGTCCTCGCTGCGTCGGGGGCGACCGGTTGGGCGAGGCCCGAGGAGCCCGTCAGGCCGAGGAGGGCGATCGTACCGAGGAGCAGGGGGTGTCTCATGGTGGGTCTCCGACGAGAGAGGCGGGCACAGAAGTCACCGACGCAGCCGCAGTTGCACGAGGCCGTGGCCCTGGGCCGCGTCGACCGGGGCCCGCTGCTCCAGCGACAGGACCCCCCGGGGGCAGACCTCGGCGCACATCCCACAGCCCACGCAGCTCGCCCGGGTGAAGGTCTCGTTGGCCTGGGCGTAGGCCCGGACGTCGATGCCCATCTCGCAGTACTTCGTGCACATCCCGCAGGAGATGCACATGTCCTTTTTCACCCGGATCCGGAAGCGGCCAAACTTCTGTACGAGTCCGAGGAGGGCCGCCATGGGGCAGAAGTTTCTGCACCACTGGCGGGTGCCTCCGAGGGGGTACAGGCCCACCCCGATGGCCCCCGACAGGACGGCCGTAATGATCAGGCCGTAGTAGTACCGGGCCCGGGCCGCGGCGCTCACCAGGGCGTCGCTGCGGATGGGGTCGAAGAGATAACCCCCGGGGTTGCCCGATCCGCCCCACCAGACCCCCGTGGCCCGGCTCCCGGGCCCGACATAGCTGGCCACCCCCACGAGGATGGTCGTGACCAGGGCGATCACCAGGACGGAGTAGATCGAGACCTTCTCGAAGCGCCACGCCCGCTCGCTCTTCTGGGACAGGTGGCGCCAGGGCTCGCCGGCGGTGTTGGCCAGGCCTCCACAGCCGCACACCCAACTGCAGTACCAACGTTTGCCGAAGAACACCCCTAAGACGGGCACGAGCACCAGCGACCCGATGAAGCTCCAGGCCACGAAGGGGACCGGGTCGCGCAGGATGTTGTCGGGGTAGAAGGCGTCGATCTTCAGGGGCCAGAAGTACGACAGGTAGTACTCGGGCATCGTAAAGAGCTTGAGGATCAGCGGGATCGAGAACCCGAAGGCGCACTGGACCGCGATCACCACCAGGGTCCGTACGACCTGGTAGCGGTTGTGCTGGTAGCGCCCGAGCATAAAGAGCCCGCCCGCGGTGATGGCCATCGTGTAGAGGAGGCCGTAGAGGGTCCAGCGCGAGTCGAGGGACGTGTAGAGCAGGTGCCCGAAGGCCCGCAGCGACCGCTCGCCCGTGGGAGCGGGGCTCCCGGGGTCGAGGAGGTGGGTCCCATACAGGACGGTGAGGAGGGCTCCCTGGAGGCCCACGAGGGGCACGACCAACCGGCGCAGGAGGGCCCCGGTCTCGGCCCGGGCACGCAGGGCCCACCCGAGGCCTGGCCCCATGGCCGCGGCGCTTCCCCCGAGGAGGAGGACGAGGACCGGGAGGGGCCAGGCGTGTCCGGCCGCGGGAAGGAGGTGCCGACCTCCGACGGCCACCGGGTCGAGCCATTGGGCGAAGGCCAGGGACATGTAGGCCGTGCCCACCACGAGGCCCGCCACCCGGAGCCCGAGGGTGCGGAGGGCCTTGGGCAAGACGGCCGACCAGGGGCGCTCATGGTCGCGGGCGTCAAACCACGCGAAGAGGGCCGCCACCAGGAGGCCTCCGAGGGCCGCCACGAGGACGACACGGAGGCCGGGGACGGTGAGGTGCATGCCCGCCTCGGGGCCGAGGGTGGCGGGGTTGGCCCGGGGATTGGCCGGGGCCGCGAGTCCGAGCCACCAGGCCACACGACGGCTCTCCCCCGGGAGGTACAGGCCGAAGTAGAAGCCCAGGAGCACCGCGGACAGGGCCCACGCGGTGAGCCCCCGGTGGGTGAGGTCGTGGGTGAGCCAGCCGAGGCGACCCGGGCGCCTCACGCCCTGGCTCCCGGCAGGCTGACAGGGAGGTCGTGCTCGACACAGGACGCGAGGTCGGCCCGGCCGAACTCCACGTCAAACTGAGCCTCCCGGAGGTGGGCCACGACCCAGTCGAGGGGCCGGGCCTCGTCGATCCAGCGGGACAAAAGGGCGTGATCCCAGCGCGACCCGAGGAGGTTGAAGCCCATCACCACCCCGTCCGCGTGCACGATGCGCTGCGACAAGAAGCGGGTCGGGTGGGCCCGATACAACGACCGGGTCCCGGCCGGGACCTTCAAGAGCTCTCCCACGGTGGTGTACTCCGTCTCCAGAAACTTCGCGCTGTTGAAAAACCGCGGAGGAACATAGGCCCGCGGGGCGGCGGCCCGGAGGTTTTCCCCGACGAGCTCGCCCTGGCGTTTGGCGGAGTACCAGATGGTCTCCAGGAGGGGGTCGTGGCCGGGCCGATGGATCTCGGCGCAGTCTCCCGCGGCCCACACCCCGGGCAGGGCGGTGCGGAGGTGGGGGTCGACCACGATCCCGCGCCCCAGTTCGGGCGGGGTGGTCACTCCCCGGAGCCAGTCTACCTGGGGCTCGACCCCGATGCACACCCCCAGGAGTTGGGCGGGGTACGTCTGTCCCGAGGCGGTCACGACCCGGGCCACCCGCCCGTCGGGGCCCTTCTCCACCGAGGCCATGGGGTCGCCGTGCACGACCGTGACCCCGCGGTGTCGCAGGGCGGCCGTGACCCGCTCGCCCTCCTCGCGGCACAGGGCCACGGGCCAGTACCAGGGCTCCCGCACGAGGAAGGTGACCTTGACGTCGAAGTGCAGGAGGCACTCGACCAGCTCGATCCCGATGAGCCCCCCGCCCACCACCACGGCCTCGCGGGTGTCGGGCACGAGGGCCTCGCAGGCGTCGAGGTCGCCCAGGGTGACGAAGTGCACGAGGCCCCGGGTGCCCGGGTCGAGGCCAGGGGCCTGGAGGGCCCGGGGGCGGCTCCCCGTGGCCAGGACGAGCCCGTCGAAGGACAGGGTCCGGCCCCCCGCGGTACGCACCACCCCCGCGGAGGCGTCGAGGTCGGTGACCCGGTCGCGCACCCGGTCGATCCGCAGGTCGGCCCAGGCGCCGCGGGCGAAGGGCTCCATGTCGCGCCGCTCAAGCTGACCCATGAGGGCGTACATCAGGGCCGTGCGCGAGAAGAAGTAGTCGCCCTCGTCGCTCACCAGGGTGATCGTGGCCCGGTCGTCGCGGGCGCGCAGGGCCCGGGCGGCCGAGACCCCTGCCACCCCGTTGCCCACGATCACATAGCTCCCGGCGGACCCGCCTCGTGTCGTCATCGTCGGTGCCCCTATGCCCCGCAGGGCCAGACGGTTACAGCGCAGCTCGACTGTTACCCCATCGCCCAGGGAGGCGTAGAGCGTGGGCGGAGCATGGAAGCCACCTGGGAGATCATAGACGCTTTGGTTTGCCTGGACGTCGTGGAGTTCGGGTACGGTCCCGGGTTCGCGGCGATGGCGACCGATGACAGGCTCGAAGCGCACATGGCGCGGTTTGTGGGCGGCGAGATGGCCGCCTTCGAGGTCCTGTATGCCCGTCTGGCCCCGCGGGTTCGGGCCATGCTCCGGGCCCTGTCGGGCGACCCCCGGCTCACCGAAGACCTCCTGCAGACCACCTTCCTGAAGATGCACCGGGCCCGGGCCACCTGGATCGCCGGGGCCCCGGTCGAGCCCTGGGTCTTCGCCATCGCCCGCCGGGTCTTCCTCGACCACCTCCGTCACCGCCGCCGTCGCCCCGAGCACCTCACCCACGACGGGGCCCTGCCCGAGCCCCCTGCCCCCGACGACGCCCCCGCGGGGTTTGCCCGCCTCGACGAGCAGTCCCTGCGTGCCTTGGAAGCCGGGCTCGCCGCCCTCAACCCCACCCACCGCGAGGCCCTCGTGCTCCTCAAGATCGAGGGCCTCTCCGTCGCCGAGGCCGCCGCCGTGGTGGGGGTCTCTCCGGGCAACCTCAAGGTGCGGGCCCACCGGGCCTACGAGGCCCTGCGCAAGGCCCTCGGGGTAGGAGGCCCGTCGTGAGCGACTGCGCACGCACCGTCGACGCCCTCCTCGAAGGCGGTCCCCTCCCCCCGGCCGTACGCGACCACGCCGCGGGCTGCCCCGCCTGCGCCTCCCTCGTGCAGACCGACGCGGGGCTCTCCCGGGCCCTCGCCGACTCCCCTCCCTCCGACGGGTCGGTCGTCCTCCCTCCGGCCCTCCGCGCGGCCCTCCTGGCCGACCACGCCCCGGTCATCCCCCGCGTGTGGTGGCGGGCCCTCCTCGGCCCGATGGGGGCCCTGGCCGCCGTGGCCCTGATCGGCCTGGTCGTACATCCGCGGGCCGACCTCGGGACGCAGAGCCCGGGACGGATCGCCCTCGGGATCGCCCTGAGCGTCGCCGGAGCCCTCGGGGCCCTGGCCATGGCGTCGTACGGGGGCTCCCGCGGACTTGGGACCTCGACCCGGGCCCGGGTGGGGGTGGCCCTGGGGCTCGGAGCCGGGGCCGTGGCCCTGGTGGGGTGGTTGACCGTGGCGGTGGAGGGGTCGGTCGTGCGGGGCGGTCTGTGGGGCCATCTGGCCCGGGCGGTGTGCACGGTGGAGGGGCTGGTGGCGGCCGTTCCGCTGGCGTGGCTGGCGGCCCGGGAGTTGCGGGGCACGGCCGCGGTGCAGCCCGAGGCCGCCGGGGCCCTGGTGGGTCTTGGGGCGGGCTTCGCGGGGCTCCTCGTGCAGCACATCTGCTGCGCCGTGATGACCCTCGACCACACCCTGGTGGCCCACCTCCTGCCCCTGGCCGCGGGGGCCCTGGCCGGGGCCCTGAGCGCCCGGCGTTGGGCGGTCCCGTAACCGCCGCGCCCTACGGGGCCTGCGGGGCCGCGGAGAAGTCGCACGACCCCGCGGGGGTGTTCGCCCGGCACCGGGTGGGCAGGGTGATCTCGGGGGCCCCCGCCCACACGCTGCGGAGGTAGTCCTCGATCTGCTCGCGGGCGGCGAGGCCCGCGGGGCTCCGTCCGTTGGCAAACCCGTGAATGTCGTACATCCCCGTGAGCCCGCGCGGGACCCGGTACTGCGTCAGGGTCGTGCGGCGTTGGGGGCCCTCGACCACGGAGGCTCCCGACACGGGGCTCAGGACGGCCCCGAGCTGCACGGCCCCGAGGGCCGCGGCGGCAAACTCGGTCCCCACGTTGGGCAACACGGGGTCGCCCATGCTCTGTTGCAGGAGGAAGGGCCGCGGACGGCCTGCGATGTCCGACCAGGCGGCCCCGTCGACCTCGTCCCAGGTGTTCTGGGTCATGGCCACCTGCTGGAAGACCCCCACGTCGTCGCCGTAGTTGCGGGAGAGGCCGGGACGCACGGCCCGGTACAAGCTCGCGAAGGTGAGGTAGTGCGACCACGCGGCCCCGGGGACGTTGAGGACTGCCCCGTCAAAGCGGGGTTCGGCGCTGGCGATGGTCATGCCCATCGTGCCCCCGAGGGAACCCCCCGTCCACGCGAGGCGATCGGTCTGGGGGCGCCGTCCCGCGGCGGGGTTGGCCACCCCCCCGAGCATGGGCTGGGCGAGCATCTCGCGGAGGTTGGAGGCCGTCGGCAGGGCCATGTCGTCCGGGCCCAGGCCGATGAGGGCATGCAGGATGGCCGAGGCCCCCGCGGCGGACTGGGCGAGGCGCGAGCTCACCCCCTCGACCCCGCGTTGCATCAGGGACAGGGCCGCGAGGGTGTTGAGGAGCTCGGGTTCGGTCAGGCTGTCGAAGCGGATGCCCACCTTGGCGGCCCCGGCCTCGGAGATGGGCTCGTCAAAGGCCGCGTCGTCGACGTTTCCGCCCGTCCCGTGCCCGTACAGAACCACCCGGTAGTCGCCCATCCCCCGCGGGACGGCCATCCGGAAGGGGGCCTCGAAGGTCGCCCCGGCCACGGGGAGGGCTGCTCCCGCGGGGTCGCGGGCGATGGTGTGGTCGTCGCGGGTAAACCGCGGCAGGCCCCGCAGGGCTCCCCGCACCACGGCGGCCACGAAGCCGGTCTCGCGTACGGTCACGTCGGTGATCTCGACCCGGGCCGTCCCGGCCGCGAGGGCCGCGAGCATCTGGGTCCGCATCGAGCGGAGGAGACGGCGGGGGTCGTCGGCCGAGCGGGTGGTGAAGTCCCACACCCGCAGGACCCGCGAGAGGTCGACCCCAGCGGTGCGCAGGGCCTCCCGCGAGGGGGCGTGGTAGGCGAAGGCCTCGGCCTCGGCGAGGTCGCGGGGGGGGCGAAGGCCCAGGGTGGCCGCCGCGTGGTCGTCGCGCACGAGGGGCCGGGAGTCGCCCGAGCGCAGGGAGTCGAGCACGGCCACCACGTAGTCGGTCCCCGGACGCAAAAGAGCCCGCGGATACCCCACCACGGCCCCGGGGGTCTCATCGGCGTACTCCGGCGCCACGGCGTGCATCCGCAGCGGAACCACCTCCCCGAAATGCTCCCCCGGGGTGGCCACCACGAGGCGCATGGACGCGGTGGTCCCGTCGCCGAGGGAGGTCGGGTCGATGGTGGTCCGAAAGGCCGTCATCACCGGGGTTGTGCGCGAAAACCCGTCGGCCCGTCCGAGGCCCGTGGCCACGTCCCCCGCGGCCAGCTCGGCCGACTCCACCCGCACCCGCACCCCCGTCGGGGTCGACGGGTCGGCCACCAGGAAGGTGCTCGACGGCCACGGGAGCAGGCACCGCACAGTGTCCGCCCCGTCGCAGCGCCCGGTCCGCGGAGCCCGGGTCCCCGCGGCCCGCGCCGGAACCGTCCCGTCGTAGACCGTGACCACGTCGGCCCCCCCGTCACCCCCAGAGGCCCCCGGGGCCGGATCGCCGCAGCCCACACACACCACCACGGCCGCCGCCATCGCCGACCATCGCCCGAAATACAGCCTTCGCATCGCAGCCACGAGGGTACTCGAATCCGCGGCCTCGCACGACCCCGGCGGCGCCTCGGGCCCGTCTCGCTTCAGGCCGATACCCGCCTGGGCCCAAATAAAGGCGGCAGCACCCTTGGCGTTGGGGGGGGAGTACGCCGGTGCTGCCGCGACCAGACCCAGAGCACGCACGATGCCAACACCCGGCAGACCCAAAGTCCGGGCGACTCGACCTGTCCACCCCCTCGACAGGATTGCAAAGATGAAAGACGACATTGCACCTGTGCACGCGTTGCACAATCGAGCCCCCGTGCCTTGACGGAGTCGTGAACGGTTTTAGTTTTCGTTCATCCCAACGCGGCGCCAGGCTTTCGGCGTCGTGACTTCTGTCGGGAGCGATCGGGGCTTTTCTGAGGTCCGCTTGACGCGGGCCCGGTGGGGCCTCTGTTGAAAAAAACACCCACATTGTTGGAGCCCTCCATGAATTCGATCCCTCTCGACGCGCAGCCCGGCTTGACGCCCCTCCTTCCCCTTCGGAGCGGGATGCTCTTCCCCGGGACCTCTCTCGCCCTGCCGGTGGGGCGGGCCCGCTCGGTGGCCCTCCTCGACGCCCTCGGCGAGGGAGGGACCCTGGCCGTGGTGGCCCAGCGTGATCCGTCCGTGTCCGACCCCGATCAGTCCGACCTCTACACCCTCGGGACCCTGTGCCGGGTGGCCCGCATCGAGCGCACCCGCGACCGGGGCTATCGGGTGGTCCTGGAGGGCCTGTCGCGCTGGCATCTGACCTCCCTGGAGAGCCGCGAGCCCTTCCTCATGGCCCAGGGCGAGTCCGTGGAGGAGACCGACTCCGACCCCGTGGCCTCGCAGGTCCTGGCCCGCTCTCTGCGTGAGCACGCCGCCGAGGTGGCCCAGCGCACCGGGGGGACCCTCACCCAGGTCAACGCCTTGCCGACCGAGCCGGGCCGGGTGGCCGACCAGGTGGCCTCCCTCCTGGGGTTGACCCCCGACAAGGAGCTGGCCGTCCTCGGGGAGGCCAACATCCACGCCCGGCTGCATCGGGTGGCGGGCTACCTCGCCGAGGCCCGGACCCTGGCCGACCTCAAGAACCGCATCGACCAGGACGTCCGCAAGGAGGTCGGCAAGCACCAGCGGGAGGCCATCCTGCGGGAGCAGATGCGGGCCATCAAGCGCGAGCTCGGGGAGTCCGACGGGGGCGACGACGCCACCGCCAGGCTCCGGGCCCGGATCGAAGCGGCCGACCTGCCCGAAGAGGTGCGGACCGTGGCCAACCGCGAGCTCGGACGGCTGGAGTCCATGGGCCAGGGGGCGGAGGTTCATGTCATCCGCAACTACCTGGAGTGGCTCGCCGACCTCCCGTGGAACGTGCGGGCCAACGCCCACGACGACCTCGACGCCGTGGCCGCCCGCCTCGACGCCGACCACACGGGCCTCGAGGACGTAAAGCGCCGCATCCTGGAGCACATGGCCGTCCTCAAGCTCTCGGGCAGCCCCCGGGGTACGGTCCTGTGCCTCGCGGGCCCCCCCGGGGTGGGCAAGACCAGCCTCGGGCAGTCGATCGCCGAGGCCACGGGCCGGCCCTTCGTACGCATCGCCCTCGGCGGGGTGCGCGACGAGGCCGAGATCCGCGGGCACCGCCGCACCTACGTCGGGGCCATGCCCGGGCGCATCGTGTCCGCCCTCAAGAAGGCCAAGGTCCGCAACCCGGTGGTCCTTCTCGACGAGGTCGACAAGCTCTTCTCGGGCTGGTCGGGTTCGCCCGAGGCCGCCCTCCTCGAGGTCCTCGACCCCGAGCAGAACAAGACCTTCACCGACCACTACATGGAGCTCCCCTTCGACCTCTCCGAGGCCATCTTCCTCACCACCGTCAACGACCTGTCGGCCCTGTCCCCGCCCCTGCGCGACCGCCTCGAGGTGATCGAGCTCCAGGGATACACCGCCGACGAGAAGGTCCTGATCGCCCGCAACCACCTCCTGCCCAAGCACCTCGGCGAGCACGCGGTGCCCGAAGGAGCCCTGCGGGTCACCGACGCGGCCCTGCACGCCATCGTGCGAGACTACACCCGCGAGGCCGGGGTCCGTCAGCTCGGAAGGACCCTCACCAAGCTCTGCCGCCGGGTGGCCCTCGACGTGGCCCGGGCCCCGGCCGACGCCCTGCCCCCGGCCCGCGAGATCGACGTGGCCGACCTCGCCGAGATCCTCGGGCGGCCGAAGTTCTTCAGCGAGGTGGCCGAGCGTACCGCGGCCCCGGGCGTGGCCACGGGCCTGGCCTGGACCCCCGTCGGCGGAGACATCCTCTTCGTCGAGACCTCCCGGATGCCTGGCAAGGGCGGCCTCGAGATCACGGGCCAGCTCGGCGACGTGATGAAGGAGAGCGCCCGGGCGGCCCTCACCTACGTCCGGGCCAACGCGGCCGCCCTCGGGGTCGACCCCGACATCCTGGCTTCCCTCGACCTGCACCTGCACGTCCCGGCGGGGGCCGTTCCCAAGGACGGTCCGAGCGCCGGAGTGACCATCTTTACGGCCCTGACCTCGCTCCTGACGGGTCGCAG
This sequence comes from uncultured Myxococcaceae bacterium, assembly GCA_964447205.1. Taxonomy (GTDB): domain Bacteria; phylum Myxococcota_A; class Polyangia; order Polyangiales; genus JAEUKH01. The sequence continues at coordinate 47,400 of CAYUSB010000043.1, read as the reverse complement.
GGTCCGCAGCGACACGGCCATGACGGGCGAGGTCTCCCTGCGCGGGCGGGTCCTGCCCGTCGGGGGCATCAAGGCCAAGGTCCTGGCCGCCCACCGGGCCGGGATCGCCCGGGTCATCCTCCCGGCGAAGAACACCCGCGACCTTGACGATGTCCCCGAGGCCGTGCGCGAGGCCATGGAGTTTGTCCTCGCCGACGACATGGCCGAGGTCCTCGCCGCCGCCCTCGTCCCCCTCGGGGAGCCGATGCCCACGGCGGGCGGGTTCGACGCCCCCTCCGAGGCCGCCAACGACCTGCCCAGCCACGCCGCGGCCTGATCCACTCTCCGCCCCTTCACTCCCTGTCGAGCCCGCCCTCAACGCGGGCCGACAGACACCCCTCGCTCGCCGCCGGGAAGGCCCGACAGTTGTTGGGCCGCAAGGCGTAGATCCCACACACGTTGCCCGTGAGGTGCACGCAGTCCCCGTCACCGAGGAGCCGGAGGTACCGTTTGCCCCCGCGCCGCCGCACCCAGGAGGGGCCCCCGAGGTCGGCCCGCCCGGCCTCCCGCCAGCGCTCCAGGTCGTCCGGAACCTCCAGCTCCACCCGGTTGTGCCGACAACACATCGCGCAGGTCATGCAGTCGAGGACCACCTCCGCCGTGCTCTCGGGCTGCCCCCCGTCGCGGTCGCACCAGGCCTCGACCACCCGCCGCTGACGGGGCGAAAGCACGGCCTCCACCAGCCCCGCGCAGGGCCCCGCCTCCACCACCTCGAACCCCCCGACCCCCAGATCGAGCAGGGCCCACACGCTCAACTCCGGAACCCCGCCCTCCCCATCCCGCGGCATCACCACCCGCCACGGCCCCCCTCGCTCCCGCACCACCGCGTGCCCCCCGCCCCGAACATGATCCACCGCCCGCGCGATCCACGCGGGGTCAAAGGTGCGCCACACGGGCCGTCGATACGAGGTCGTCACCCCGCAGGGCTTACCTCACCCGCGGCCCCCGAGACCAGCCCGTGACATAGACTGTCAGCGTGTCCTTGCAGCGGAGGGGGCGGTAGGGCACACCCTTCGGGATCATGCAGCTCATCGTGGCGGAGAAACCCAGCGTGGCCCGCGACATCGCCCGGGTCCTGAAGGTGGGGGGGCGCGGGGAGGGCTGCCTCGTGGGCGAGACCCACGTCGTCACCTGGTGCCTCGGCCACCTCGTCGAGCTCGAAGAGCCCGAGGCCTACAACCCCGCGTGGAAACGCTGGAGCCTCGCCACCCTCCCGATGCTCCCCGACGCCTTCAAGCTCCGCCCCACCCGATCGGGCCTGAGCCAGTGGCGGGTGGTCAAAGGGCTCCTGCGCGACAAGCGGTTTGAGTCGGTGGTCAACGCCTGCGACGCGGGCCGCGAGGGCGAGCTCATCTTCCGCCTCTGCTACGAGCTGGCCGGGTCGCGCCTGACCCCCTGGCGCCTGTGGATCTCGTCCCTCACCGACGCGGCCATCCTCCAGGGGTTTCGGTCGCTCCAGCCCGGGTCGCGTTACGACGCCCTCGCCGACGCGGCCCGCTGCCGCTCCGAGGCCGACTGGCTCGTGGGGCTCAACGCCACTCGGGCCGTCACCGTACGGGCCCGGTCCAACGGGGGGGCCAACCTGTTCTCGGTGGGGAGGGTGCAGACCCCCACCCTGGCCATGCTGGTCGAACGCGAGCGGGCCATTCGTGACTTCCACCCCCGCGACTACTGGGAGCTCGACGGGGCCTTCCGCAGCGCCGCGGGGGCAGAGTTTTCGGCCCGGTTTGCCTACGACCGCAAGACCCGCCTGGCGACCCGGGAGCTCGCCGAGACCCTCGCGGCCCGGGTGGCCTCACACCCGAAGCCCCCCACCGGCCCCCGGGTCGAGTCCCTCGACACCCGCAGGCAACGCACCCCGGCCCCGGGCCTGTTCGACCTGACGGCCCTGCAGCGTACGGCCAACGCCCGCTTCGGCCTGAGCGCCCAGAAGACCCTCGACCTCGCCCAGAGCCTGTACGAGACCCACAAGCTCCTGTCGTACCCCCGCACCGACTCCCGCCACCTGCCGCGGGCCATGCACGGGGCCGTCCCGGGGGTGCTCCGGGCCCTCGCAAAACAAGCCCCGTACGCCCCCTTCTGCGCCGCCCTCCTCGGGGCCCCGCTCCCCCAACCCGGAAGGGTCTTCGACGACACCAAGGTCCGCGACCACCACGCCATCATCCCCACCGACGCGGCCACCGACCCGGCCCGGCTCAACCCCGACGAGGCCCGGGTGTACGACCTCGTGGTGCGGCGGTTTCTCGGGGTGTTCTACCCCGACGCGGAGTTCGACCTCACCGTGGTCGTGGTCTGCGTCGGTCCGGTCACGGGCGCCGCCCCGCCGCCCCCGCCGGTCGTGGTGACCGCCCCCCCGGGGGGCGAGACCCCGGCCGGCCCGGGGCCCGACGACAACGCCGAGAAGCTCCTCGACACCCTGCCGCCCGCCCCCGATCGTTTTGTGGCCCGCGGGAGGGTCCGTGTGGTCGCGGGCTGGCAGGAGGTGGCCGGGTTTGGCGACACCGAGGCCCCCGCCGCGCGACGGGGCCCGACGAAAAAGCCCGCCCCCGAGGCGCCCGAGGAGGCCCCCGCCCAGACCCTCCCGGCCCTGCGCGTGGGCGAAGCCCTCACGGGCCGCTACACCACCCCCAAGAAGTCGACCGAACCGCCCCGGCGACTCACCGAGGCCACCCTCCTCGCGGCCATGGAGTCCGCGGGTCGGGCCGTCGAGGACGAGGCCCTGCGCGAGGCCCTCCGCGAGCGGGGCCTGGGCACCCCGGCCACCCGAGCCTCCATCATCGAGACCCTCCTGGCCCGCGAATACATCGTACGGCAGGGCAAATCCCTGGCCCCCACCCTGATCGGCGAGGCCCTGATCTCGGGGCTCCCCGTCCCGGCCCTGCGCTCGGCCGAGCTCACCGGGGCCTGGGAAGAGCGCCTCGTCCGCATGGCCCGCGGAGCCGACCGACGCGAGGCCTTCATGCGCGACATCCGCGACGCCGTGGTCGACCTCGTGCAGCGGGTGGCCGCCGCCCCAGGGGTGGGTCCTGCCCCCGTCGGACACCGCACCGGGTCCCCCTGCCCCACCTGCGGGGTGGGCGAGCTCCTCGTGGGCCGGGCCGCCTACGGGTGCTCCCGATGGCGCGAGGGCTGTACGACCGTGATCCCCTTCGCCCAGGGGCTCCCCGGGGCTCCGCCTCCGTCCCGCGCGAGACCCCGTCGACCGAGCCCTGCCCGGGCCCCGCGGAGGCCACGGGCCCCGACTGCCAAGCCCTAAGCGCCGGCCGACGGTCGCGGGCTATCGGCTCCGCTGGCGCTGGGAGGCGGCCATCTCCGCGGCCACCTCGTCGGCCTCCCTGGGAGCCACCGCGGGCTCCATCCGAACCCCCGTCCGCGGGCGATCCTCCAGGGTCACGATGGTCTCCAGGACCCCCACCCGCTCTTGCAGGGCGGCGTTGTCGCGTTCGAGCCGACCGAGGCGTTCGACGAGCTCGCGCGAGGCCACCCCGGACTCCACCTCGAGGCGCTTCATCTTGATCCGGGACCACGACACGATGGCCGAGATGGGGACCGCGAAGATGATGCCGATGATCAGTACGTCTTGCATGATGGCTTCGTCCGCGACCCTATCACGGGACACGACCCGCGGAGGCTCACAGCTCCAGGGTCATCTCCACCATGGTGGGGCGAAACCCCGCCGCACGAAAGAGCCCCTGGGCCGTGGTGTTGGAGGTGGCCGTGTGCAGGACCACCCGGGGCGCCCCGCGGGCCTTCATCTCCGCGCAGAAGGCCGCGAGGAGCCCCTTGCCCACCGAACGACCCCGGGCCGACTCGCACACGAGGATGTCGTGCAGGGCGGCGTGGCGGTCGAGGAGGAGGTTCCAGTCGCGGGCCTCGAGGCGGCCGTAGGCGTACCCGAGGAGCGGACCCTCTCCCTCCACGGCGGTCAAGAGCACCGCCTGGGGATTGTCAAGTTCCTTGCCAAACCACCGGGTATACCCCTCGGCCACCCCCTCCACGAGGATGAACCTCAGGGGGTCGATGGCATGGTGAAACCGGACCAGCCTCGCGGCCAGCTCGCCCAGTTGGGGCAGCTCGTCGCGGCGGGCGGGTCGTACGATGACAGCGGGGTCCATCCCGAGGGGGTGCCTCCCCGCGGCGAGGGTGTCAACCCCGGCGTGGACCCCGCGGGCGACAATCTCGGGGCGGGTACGGCCTTGCGTCGGGGTCGCCATCCGTCGCATGAATCCGCCCGCCATGTCCTACTCCGATTGGAAGTCTCGGGCCGTCAGCCCTGACGACGTCGTCTCCCACGTCCAGAGTCACCAGCGGCTGTTTGTCCACGGGGCCGCGGCCACGCCGACCCCGCTGCTCCAGGCCCTGTGCCACCGGACCGACCTCGTCGACGTCGCGCTCTATCACCTGCACCTGTCGGGCGACTGCCCGATGACAGGGCCCGAGCACCGGGGGCGCTTCTTCTCCAACTCGCTCTTCACCGGCCCCGCCCTGCGTAAACCCGTCGAGGAGGCCCGGGCCGACTTCATCCCCGTGTTTCTGTCGGACATCCCGCGCCTCTTCAAATCGCGGCGGATCCCCCTCGACGTGGCCATCGTGCAGCTCTCCCCGCCCGACCGCCACGGCCTGTGCACCCTCGGGCCCTCGGTCGACACGGCCCTCGCCGCCGTCGAGAGCGCCTCCGTCGTGCTCGCCGAGATCAACGAGCGGATGCCGCGTACGATCGGCCGGACGGCGGTTCCGTTTGGCAAGGTCACGGCCTTTACGCACACCGACCGGCCCCTGCACGAGGCCCCGTCGGCGCCCGAGAGCGCGGTCGAGGGGCGCCTCGGCGACATCATCGCCGACCTCGTCGAAGACGGATCCACCCTCCAGATGGGCATCGGAGCCATCCCCGACGCGGTCCTGTCCCGGCTCGGGGGCAAACGCGACCTCGGGGTTCACACCGAGATGTTCTCCGACCGGCTGATCGACCTGATGGAGAAGGGGGTGGTCACCAACCGTCACAAGCGGGTCCATCAAGGGCGCACCGTGACCAGCTTCGTGGCCGGCACCCAGCGCCTCTTCGACTTCATCGACGACAACCGCATGGTGGAGTTTCACCCCTGCGACCGCACCAACGACTCGGCCCTGATCCGGCAAAACCCCAAGGTCGTGGCCATCAACTCGGCCCTGGAGGTCGACTTGACGGGCCAGGTGTGCGCCGACTCCATCGGCCACCGGATCTACTCGGGCATCGGGGGACAGATGGACTTCATCCACGGGGCGGCCCTGTCCGAAGGGGGCAAGCCCATCATCGCCCTGCCCTCGACCGCGGCGGGGGGCAAGGTATCGCGCATCACCGCCGAGCTGAAGCCCGGGGCCGGGGTGGTCACCACCCGCGGACACGTGCACTGGGTGGTGACCGAGTACGGGGCCGTCGACCTCTTCGGCCGGTCGCTGCGGGAGCGCGGCGAGGCCCTGATCTCGATCGCCCATCCCGACTTCCGGGGCGACCTCCGGGCCCAACTCGTGGCCCTGCGGCACTACACGTTCTGAGAAGGCTACGCCTCAGGGGGTTTGCGGCAGAGCGAGGGCGGCGAGGGGCAGATCGGTGGCGCTCTGGGTGCCCTGGCCGGAGACCATGCCGTTGTGAACCTCAGCCCGCCAACGGAGCAGGGTCACGCCCTGGGGCTGCGGGATCACGAAGAACACATACTCCCCCGCGCCAGGCACCGCTCGCCACGGCAGGCGGGGGTCGTCCGAGGTGGTGGCGTGGACGGGGGCCCCCTGGGCATCGACGACCCGGAGGGGACCCCGACGGCCATGCAGGGTCACGGTCGCCGGGGCCATCGAGCCCATCGGATCGACGACCGTCACCGCGACCTGGGCCTGCGGGTACTCGACCCAATACTCCCCCGTGGCCCGAACCCGCTCAGCCGCGATCCCCGTCGGGGCGCCCTGGATGGCGCCACGGAAGACCCATCCGTTGGCGGCCCGGACCTCCGCCGCCAGCATCTCCAGGGACTGCACCGCTGCGTAGGTGGAGGCGATCTGCACAGGCGGGGCCTCCGCCGTCGCGTCGCCGCACGAGGCCGTGAGACCCACGAGGAGCAGGAGGATCGAGACGCGTGCTGCAAGAACCATCGGCTGGGCTCGCCTGCGGTTGGGAGGCCGACTCGGAGGTCTGGGGCGACCGTAGCACGGCCCTGGACAGAGCGGCGAGACGGTCAGGGGTTGAGCGTGGGGCAGGCCGAGCGGCACGCCCCGTTGCGAATCTCGTCGCAGGTGGCGTCGACGAGGCACTGCGAGCAACTCCGCTCGGCGTCGGAGCAGCTCGCGCTGCACGAGACGCCCGACGAACGCAGCCCGCAGGCCGTGAGCTTGTCGCAGCCCTCCTTGCAGTCGGCGTCGGCGCAGCCGCCGAGCGCGAGACCGAGGAGCAACAGCACCGACCAGGACGTCTTCTTCATCACATACCTCCAGGGGCGCCGGGCGCCGACCAGTCCTCAGGGTACGCCGACAGGGCGTCGATTTACAGGCCAAACCTCGGCGCGGGGGCCTCCGAAGAGCCCCCGGAGGCGTCGTCCGCGCAGCGGAACCCGCTCACGGGATAACGCCCCGTAGGCTCGTGGTGCACCCGGTTGGTGCTGCGCAGGCCGGGGGCGGGGTAGTTCCATGCGCCGCCGCGGAGCACACGGTGGCACGTGCGCGGGATGCCCATGGAGCCCGTGAAGGCCCACAGATTGCGGCGCTGGAGATCGGCGTACGCAGCGAGGGCCGAGGTGCAGGTGGGCTCTCGCGCGGGCGTGCGGTAGGCGTACGGGTCGTAGACGGTGGCGGTCCACTCCCAGACGTTGCCCGCGAGGTCGAGGGCCCCGTAGGGCGATGCCCCGTCGGGGTGGGTGCCGACCGCCTCGGGCTGGCCGAGGTTCATACGCTGGCCGAAGACGGCGCGGGCCCGCGTCGGCGGATCGTTGCCCCAGGGGTAGGATCGCCCGTCGGTGCCGCGGGCGGCCTTCTCCCACTCGGGCTCGGTGGGCAGGCGGCCGTGGGCCCAGCGGCAGTACGCCTCGGCCATCAACCAGTTGACCGAGGTGACGGGCTGTCGCCGGTCGGTCCAGCCGGGGCGGGCCCAGGCCTCGCCGCAGCGGCCGGCACGAACGCAGCGGGCGTACTGTTCGCGGGAGACCTCGACCCGGTCGATGCGGAAGGCGGGCAGGGTGACCGTGTGTTGGGGGCGCTCGTCGGGTTCGCCGAGGGTGTCCGTCCCCATGACGAAGGGGCCCGCCGGGACGACCACGCGGTCGATGTGCGGGGCGAGAACGGGCGTCGGTGTCGGGGCCCGGGGCTGCGCGACGAGGGGCAGGGCCACGAGGGCCGCGGCCACGGCGGGGAGCACGCGGGAGAGGCCACGGGGACGCGCATGCATCATGGCGCAGGGTACGTTGGCGGTCGGGAGAAAGTCATCGGGGCATGGTCACAGCGCGCAGCGGCCCTGCACCACCGCGAGGAGCTCGGTCGCCGAGAGCGCACGCGGAAGGAAGGCCACCTCGTCGATGCGCCCGTCGAGCCATGTGGAGCCGTCCTGGTTGCCGTTCGAACCCGGGGCTCCGGGGACACATCGACCGACGCCCAGGTACACGGGGGTGTCGGTCGGGTCGCGCAGGGCCCCGGTGATCTCTCGGGTCCAGGCGGCGTCTCCATCGACGTAGAAGCTCGCCGTCGAACCGTCTCGGATGATCGCCACGTGGTGCCAGACCCCGTCGTTCAGCCCTGGCGGCGTGCGGTGCATGAACAACCCGGTGGTGGACCAGAGTTCCATGATGAGCCCGCCGGCGTAGGTGAGGCGAAGGTCGAGTCCGGTATGCGGTGCGCCTCCCCAGCACGAGGCGCGTTTCGAGAGGAGGTTGCCGTGCAGGGTCGACTCGAACCAGAACGACACCGTGAAGTCCCCCTCGCCGAAGTCGAGCACCCCGGGCGGGAGGGTCAGGTACTGCCGCGTGCGGTCGCCTCCGAACGCAAAAGCCCGACCGAAACGGCCGTCCGCGAAGCCCGCGGTGCTCTGCGTGGCGTGCTGCGATCCCGCGCCGTCGCGTCCATCGCCCTCGCCGCGGTACAGGTTGCGTGGGCCCTCGACGCAGGTGAAGCCGCAGCGCGGGTGCCCCGAACGGCATCCGCAGACGCTCCCTGCATCGTGCGGGCAGGTGCCCGTCTCGTCGGCCCCGGGGTCGACATCGCGCACGTCGGCGAGGGAGGCCTCGGGGCCTGCGTCTCGGGCCGGGACCGCCACCCAGGCGTCGGGGACGCACCCCATCGTCGCGAGGGCGAACGCGAGGCAGAGACGACGTGTGGGAGAGGGAGGGAACACGCCGCAGGGAGGATAACACCCCGACGGGGGTCACCACGAGCGGGCCCTGTCCCCCGCGCGGGGCCCCTGGCGCGCTGACGGAGCATGGGTGGCGGCTCGTGACATGTAATGGAGCGGGGCCCTGTCCGCGTCCACGTCTCAGACGCACCTTTCCGGTACGGCCCTTCGTGACGATCGTTGAGGCAATCCATGGAACACCACGCTCACTCTCACCACGCCCACGACCCCGCTCGGGTCGGGCCTCCCCCGCCCGACGAGACCGTGAAGGACCCCGTGTGCGGCATGGACGTGTCGCCCGCGACAGCGAGGGCGCACCACGTCTGGGGCGGACGCACCTGGCACTTCTGCAGCGTCCGATGCGCGGAGAAGTTCCGCGCCGACCCGACGGGTTATGCCCAGCCGTCCGCGGCGCCCGCCGAGCCGACCCCGACCCCGACGGCCGAGGCGGGCGAATACACCTGCCCGATGCATCCCGAGATCGTGCGGCCCGGGCCGGGCAGCTGCCCGATCTGCGGCATGGCGCTCGAACCGCGCGTCCCGACCGCGACCGACGCGGCGGACGACGACCCCGAGCTCGTCGACATGCGGCGACGCTTCTGGGTGAGCATGGCCCTCACCGTGCCCCTGTTCGCCCTCGCGATGGGAGCGATGATCCCGGGCGACCCGCTCGGCGGCATCGTGCCCCATCGGCTCCACAACCATGTCGAGCTCGCCCTGGCCACGCCCGTGGTGCTGTGGGGCGGGTGGCCGTTCTTCGTGCGCGGGTGGCGCTCGGTCGTGCATCGCCACCTCAACATGTTTACGCTCATCGGCCTCGGGGTCGCGGTGGCCTACGGCTACAGCCTCGTGGCCACGCTCGCCCCGAGCGTGTTTCCGCCGACCCTTCGCGTCCATGGGGGGCGGGTCGCGGTGTACTTCGAGGCCGCGGCGGTGATCGTCACGCTCGTGCTTCTGGGCCAGGTGCTCGAGCTCCGCGCCCGCAGCCGCACCGGGGCCGCCATCAAGGCCCTGCTCGGCCTGGCCCCCAAGACGGCCCGACGCCTGCGCGACGACGGCGACGAAGAGGACGTCCCGCTCGAGGCCGTGCAGCCCGGCGACCGGCTGCGGGTGCGCCCTGGCGAGAAGGTTCCCGTGGACGGCACGGTGCTGGAGGGCGAGAGCAGCGTCGACGCGTCGATGGTGACCGGCGAGCCCATCCCGGTGCAGACTGGCCCCGGCGATCGTGTGGTCGGCGCGACGATCAACGGCACGGGCGCCCTTGTCGTGAGGGCCGAGCGGGTCGGGCGCGACACCCTGCTCGCGCGGATCGTCGCCATGGTGGCCGAGGCCCAGCGCAGCCGCGCACCCATCCAGCGCCTCGCCGACACCGTGGCGGGATACTTCGTGCCGGCCGTGATCGTGATCGCGGTGCTGACCTTCGTCGCCTGGTCGCTGTGGGGCCCCGAACCCCGCCTCACCTACGCCCTGGTCAACGCCGTGGCCGTGCTGATCATCGCGTGCCCCTGCGCCCTCGGCCTCGCCACGCCGATGTCCATCATGGTGGCGGCGGGCCGCGGGGCCACGGTCGGGGTGCTCTTCCGCAACGCCGAGGCGATCGAGGTCCTGCGCTCGGTCGACACCCTGGTGGTCGACAAGACTGGCACGCTGACCGAAGGGCGGCCGAAGCTCGTGACGGTGGAGCCCTCCGCGGGGCACACGGAGGCCGACCTGCTGCGCCTCGCCGCCAGCCTGGAGCAGGCCAGCGAGCACCCCCTGGCGGCCGCCATCGTCGCGGGCGCGAAGGGGCGCGGGCTCGCCCTCACGGGTGCCGAGGGCTTCGCCTCGGTGACGGGCAAGGGTGTCACCGGCCGCATCGAAGGTCGCGCCGTGGCCCTCGGAAACCGCGCCCTGATGGAGGACCTCGGTGCTCAACCAGGCGAGCTCCCGGCGCGGGCCGAGGCCCTGCGGGCCGACGGGCAGACGGTGATGTTCGTCGCCGTAGACGGAGCGCTCGCGGGCCTCGTCGGCGTCGCCGACCCGATCAAGGACACCTCGGCCGAGGCCCTCCGCGCGCTCCGGGAGGAGGGCCTGCGCATCGTGATGCTGACCGGCGACAGCCGCACGACGGCCGAGGCCGTGGCACGAAAGCTCGGCATCGACGAGGTGATCGCCGAGGTGCTCCCGGAGCAGAAGGCCGCGGCGATCAAGAGCCTCCAGGCCGAGGGGCGCCGCGTGGCGATGGCGGGGGACGGCATCAACGACGCGCCCGCCCTCGCCCAGGCCGACGTGGGCATCGCGATGGGCACGGGAACCGACGTGGCCATGGAGAGCGCCGGGGTCACGCTCGTGAAGGGCGACCTGCGGGGCATCGTGCGGGCCCGTCGGCTCAGCCACGCGACGATGGCCAACATCCGGCAGAACCTGCTCTTCGCGTTCGGCTACAACGCCCTGGGCGTGCCGGTGGCGGCCGGGGTGCTCTACCCCTTCACGGGCCTCCTGCTCAGCCCGATGTTGGCCGCGGCGGCCATGAGCCTCAGCTCCGTGTCGGTCATCACCAACGCGCTCCGACTGCGCGCGGTGAAGCTGTAGTGTGGAGGGCGCGCGGGACGTGAGCGCGGTCAGGGGTCAGGGGGTGAGCGTGGGGCAGGCCGCGCGGCACGCGCCGCTGCGAATCTCATCGCAGGTGGCGTCGACGAGGCATTGCGAGCAGGTCCGCTCGGCGTCGGTGCAGCTCGCGCTGCAGGAGATGCCCGACGAGCGAAGCCCGCAGGCCGTGAGCTTGTCGCAGCCCTCCTTGCAGTCGGCGTCGGCGCAGCCGCCGAGCACGAGACCGAGGAGCAACAGCACCGACCAGGACGTCTTCTTCGTCACATGCCTCCAGAGGCGCCGAGGCGCCGACCCGCCTTCAACGTACAGCCGCGGCGGTGATTCACAACCCCGAGCTCGTGCCCCCTTTGGGACGACTGGCCCGCCTCACCCCCCCGCGGACGAGGCGAACCTGCGCGGCGGCCTCGGGCGACGGGCGCTCGGCGTTGGGCTGCCCCGCACGGCGCACCGACGGCGCTGCGTGCGTCAGCTCGCGGAGTCCTTCTGCCGCGTGGCCTTGACCCCGGTGAGGATGGCGATGCCGACCAGGATGAGCGTGCCCACGGCGATGAAGGGCGCCGGGACGTTGGCCAGCACGGCAGCGTAGATCATGCCGCCGATCACCATCAAAAAACCGAACATATAGAGTCCGAAGGACATTGCAGTTCGCTCTCCGTCGCTCGCGCGACAACACACGCCCCCGCCGACCCTGTTTGGGGCCGCGCGGAGGGCAACGTGTGTCTCAGCCGAATCGCGTATGAGAACTCCGACGGGGTCGGGCTGTCAAGTACGCCCGCGTGCGGGGCGCTCAGGGGACCTACGGGAGAGACAGGGCGGCGACGGGCAGATCGGCGGCGCTCTGGGTGCCCTGGCCGGAGACCATGCCGTTGTGAACCTCGGCCCGCCAGCGGAGCAGGGTGCCTCCCTGTGGCTGCGGGATCACGAAGAACACATAGTCCCCCGCGCTGGGAACCTCTCGCCAGGAGCGGCCCGGGTCGTCCGAGGTGGTGGCGTTGGCGGGGGCCCCCCGGGCATCGACGACCCGGAGGGCGCCCCGACGGCCTTGCAGGGTCACCGTCGCCGGGGCCATCGAGCCCATCGGGTCGACGACCGTCACCACGACCTCGGCCATCGGGTACTCGACCCGATACTCTCCCGTAGCCTGAACCCGCCCCGCCGCGATGTCCGTCGGCGCGCCCTGAATGGTGCCGCGGAAGACCCATCCGTTGGCAGCGCGGGCCTCCGCTGCCAAACGTCTCCAGGGACTGGACGGCCTATGTAGCTGGAGGTGACCGGCACGGGCGGCGACCCCTCCGTCGCGTCGCCGCAGGACGCCGCGAGGCCAGCCAGGAGCACGAGCATCGAGACGCGTGTCGCAGGAATCATCGATTGCACCCCAACTCGGCCCGGTGGGCCCAGACCCGGTTTTCGACAGGCACGGTAGCACGCGGGGGCCTGTGGTCCCGAGATGCGCCCTCTCAGTCGCGCGGGACCCGCGGAAGTCGCATCACAAAACGGGCTCCCGCCCCGACGGCGCTCTCGACCTCCACCGAGCCTCCCCCGGTGCGGACCACCGCGGCCACGATGGACAACCCAAACCCGCGCTGGGCATCGTCGACGTGGGTGCTGAAGAACGGCTCAAACACCCTCCCCCGCGTCTCCTCGTCCATCCCGTGCCCATCATCCCGAACCTCGACACACACCGCGTCGCCCTCGACCCACGACGCGATGGCGATGACCCCACCCGGTCCCGTCGCCTCGCGGGCGTTGATCACCAGGTTGGCCAGGGCCCGCTCCAACCCCGTCGGGCTCACCATCGCCACCGCGTCGGGCGCGCCGCGCGAGAGGGTCACGGCCCGGTCTTCGCCTGCCAGGGCACGCAGCGTCCCGTGGGCCCGGTCGAGGGCGACATCGACGGTGACCGGCGACGGCGCGCCATGATCGCCCTCGGCGTAGTCGCGAATGCCCTTGAGGATCGCCTTCGCGTGGCGCCCCAGGTCGAGGATGCGCGCGACGGCCTCCCGTACGCTCTGGCCGTCGTCGGCCACCAGGCGCAGGCACTCCGCCTGGAGCGCGATGGACTGCAACGTGTTGCCGAGGTCGTGGGCGATGCCTCGGGCGACGCGTGCGAGGGCGCTCTCGCGCAGGGCCTCCTCACGCGAATGCTCCAGCGCGTGGAGGGTCTCGAGGGCGGAGATGAGGACGTCCGTGGTGAGAGCGTGGGACACGATCTCGGCGACGCATTGCACGAAGCCCGCCTCGGCGGCGGTCCAGTCGCGGGGCTCTCCGCGATGCTCGTGGCAGATCACCCCGATGACCTCGCCGTCCCGGTAGAAGGGCACATCGAGCGTCGAGACGATGTTGTGGTCCGCGAAGTAGTGGGCCACGAGGTGGGCGGTCTGCGGGTCGAGGCGCACGTCGCGGGAGGCGATGTAGTTGCGGGCCACCATGGAGGCCGCATACACGCCGAGGTCGGCCTCGTGCAGCACCCGGCCGGTCGTGGCGGTGGGGTCTTCGGTGTCGTGCAGGTGCACGCAACGGAGCCCTGGGATGGCAGGGTCGAGCAGCCACACGCCCACCCGCCCGACGCCCAGGGCCCGGGAGCAGATCTCCAGGGCCCGGTCGAGCAGCCGGGGCAGGCCGTCGCTCTCTGCGCGTTTGAGCCGCGCGAGCTGCATCCGTGCCGCCTCGAGGACCTGCAACGTCGTCGCTCTCTGCTGCATCGCGATGGGCCCTGCACTCCAACGGGTTGCGGTCGTGTTGAGAACGCCCCTGCGCGCTCGCCCCCCTCAAGCTGGCGATGACAGTACGCCCATGGCGCAGATTGTCTACTGCGGCCGCCCCGCATCCCGGCACACCCTCCGCGAACCCGAAAGGCTGTGGAGGCGGGAAGCACGCGGTACCGTCGGGACGTTCTCCGCCTCGGGCCGGTTCGGGGTCCGTGCGGGTGACGCCAGACCGGAGGGCGACGGGTGTTGATTCTTACAAGCCTCCTGCTGCTCGGCTGGTGCCTCCAGCTCGCGCTCGCGTTTCGTATCCGGGCAGCGGTCCCGGTGGTCGCGTCGCTGCCCGGGCCCTCCCGCGACGTGTGGCCGAAGGTGTCGCTCATCGTCCCGGCGCGCGACGAGGGGCTATACGTCGAGGGCGCCCTCGCGTCGAAGCTCGCCTGCGGGTACCCCGCGCCGGAGGTGGTGGCCATCGACGACCGCTCCCATGACGAGACGGGGACCATCCTCGACCGCGCTGCCGCGAGAGACCCGCGGGTGGTCGCCCTGCACATCACCGAGTTGCCCGACGGGTGGCTCGGCAAGGTCCACGCGATGGCCCTTGGGCTGGAGCGCGTCACGGGCGAGTGGGTGCTCCTCAGCGACGCCGACGTACACCTCGAGCCCGGAACCCTGGAGCGCCTCGTGGCCTGGGCGGAGGCGGGCGGCATCGACCTCGTCGCGGTGTTTCCCCGCATGCAGCCGGTGAGCTCGCTCGTCGACGCGGCCCTGAGCGCGATGCTCCGGGTGTTGACGTTGTCGGGTCGGGCGTGGAGGGCCAACGACGACGCGAGCGGCGTGGGGATGAGCGTCGGGGCCTTCACGCTGGTGCGCCGGTCGATGCTGGTGGAGAGCGACGTCCTCGGGCACCTGCGCATGGAGGTCGCCGACGACGTGGCCCTGGGCGCCTACCTGAAGGCCCGAGGCGCGCGGTGCCGCTTGCTGGCGGGCCACGCCGACGTGCACCTGGTGTTCATGGACTCCCTCGGGGCCATCGCGCGCAGCGCGGACAAGGGCGGCGGGATGCTCGGGTTCTCGTGGTGGCGCACGGTGCTCTTCGCGCTCTTGCCGACGACCCTCGACGTGGTGGTGCCAACGGGGGCCCTGGCCTCGGGGGGCGTGACGGCGATGGTGGGCGCGGCGACGCTGGTGGTCGCGACGGCGACCCACGGGGTGCTCACCCGGCGCTTCGACGGGCCCGTGCGGGGCGCGCTGCTGTGGCCCCTCGGGGAGGCCCTCCTGGGGGCCCTCACGCTGCGCGCGGGGCTGCGGGCCTGGAGAGACCAGGGGATCTATTGGCGGCGGACCTTCTACCCGCGGGCGGTGATCGAGGCGGGGCGCAGGCTGGACCTGATCTCGATGCGGGTGCGGCCGCCGGAGGGGTAGGGCCGTGCCGTACGTCGTCGCCGGGCCCCGCAGCGAGGAGCGAGCCCTCCTACGGCCCCACGGTCCGGCTGTCCACGGACACCCGCGGACAGCAGTGGACACCCAATCTGGACAGAAGCGCCCTCACAAACAGCTGTAAATCCAAGCAGTTCAGCCCTGGCCTGGCCGGTGCACAGGGGCTCTGCCATGCCGAGCCCCGCGCATGAAACCCTGGTGACCCTTCTGCGGGACTCCCCCGCTCTGCTCAACCTCCTGCTGGACACCATGGGCCTCGCGCCCCTGCCCGGTCCCCTCGTTCCCGACGACGCGACCCTGCGGGTGGCCAACCCCGTGGAGGTGCGCCCCGACCTCCTGCTGGTCGAGGGTGGGCTGACCGGGCACTGGGTGCTGGTGGAGGTTCAGCTTGGGGTCGACCCGGACAAACAGTGGCGCTGGCTCGCTGCGACGGCCCTGCTCTACGACGCCCGCCGCACGACGGGAGACCTCCTCGTCATCACCCACGACGCGAGCGTGGCCGACTGGGCCCGCTCGATCGCCCACGCCACCGGCCCCGGTGGAACCCACCTCGCCCTCCGCCCCCGCGTCCTACTGCTCACGCGCGACGCGGTCGATCGCCTGCTCGCCGCGGACCGCCCCGAGCTGGCCGTGATGGCCGCGTGGGCCGTGCACGATCAGAAGGGCCGCCCGGCCCAGAAGGTCGTCCGCGCAGCCTTCGCGCAGATCTTCTCCCCCTCCACCGACCCTGAGTTGCGCGCCCGCCTGCTGCGCGCGATGCTCTCCATGCTCGACGACAAACTCCTCAACGTGCTCCGGGAGATGATCATGCTCACCCCCAACAAGTTTCCGATCAGCCCGGCCGACGAAGCGCTCCTACAGGACCTCGAGGCCCGCATGGCGGCCGCGGAGGCCCGTGCAAAGGCCCTCGAAGCTGCCAGGGCAGTGCTCCGCAACCAAGCCGAGGCTGTGATCACGGTGCTCCAGGCCCGCGGGCTCGTCGTCGACGAGGCGAGCCGCGCGCGCATCCTGAGTTGCACCAGGTTCGCCCCCCTCGACCGCTGGCTCGTGCGTGCCGTCACCGCCCCGACGGTCGCCGCGGTCTTCACGGAGGACGCGGGATGACCACTTCGCGTACCTCACCCACGCGGCTCTTCGCGCCGGGTGTCTCCGGCCCATAGGGGACTGCACGGGCCCCGGCCGACACGACCCGCTGCCTCCCGTCGACGCGCGGCTCGTCGAGCCCGAGACGCACACGCAGATGGTAGACGGGGTTCGGGTCGAGACCATGGGGGCGAACGAACCCCACGCGACCCGGCACTTCGCCGCCGCCCATGTGTTCGCCGGGACCCTCGCCGCGGGCTACGAGGGGGCCGTGGACATGCTCACCCGCGTCGACGCCAACAATGACCTCGCCCCCGACGTGAGCATCTTCCCCGAAGGCGTCGACCCCGAGACGGGCGGACGCAAACAGGAGGAGGTCGTCTTCGAGGTGTGCGACAGCGAGGAACTCGCCCACGTCACCAAGAAAGCCCGCCACTTCGTGGCCCGCGGCGTTCGAAGGGTCTTCGACGTCAGCGTCGCGCGCCGACTCGTGCACGAGTGGGACGCCGACGGCGACATGTGGCGCATGCTCCCGGGCAAGGCGGAGATCGTCGACCCGTGTTTCTCCGTCGCCATCCCCGCCGCCGCGCTCATCGACCGTGTGCTCGCCGACGACACCGTCGCCCGGGCCCTGCTCGAACGACGCAACCCCGTCCTCCTCAAGGCCCTGGAGCGCCAGCGAGAGGAAGGGGTCAACGAGGGCCGCAAGGAGGGGGTCCGGGAGGGCCAGCTCGCCGCCAATCGGCAGACCCTGCGGGCGCTCCTCGCTGCGCGGGGTCTCGTGTGCACCGCCGACGCCGACACGCGCATCACGGCCTGCGACGACCCCGATCAGCTCCAGGCGTGGATCGTGCGCGCCGTTGGCGCCTCGACGGTCGCCGCGGTCTTCGCAGAGGACGCGTAGCGCGCGCCCGCACGCGGAGCGGAGCGCTGTTCGAGGGTCGCCGTGCTTCAGCCCCCGTCCCCACCAACCCCGGCGTCGCAGTCGACCACGGGCCCATCGCGTGCGACCGTGGGGTCGATGACCACTGCGGTGAGGGTAAACGCCATGCCGATTCCGAGACCGCCGCGATCGGGGCCGGCACAGCCGCCAACGCCCGGCCGGTTTTCGGCGTCGGTGGCGATGTCGGCGAACCCGCGGAGGAGACTTCGCACGGTAGAAGGTAGGACCTCGCGGGAGACGGCGCCCGGTGTGTCCAGGAGGGTCTGGGCGAACTCCGGGTAGAGGACGAAGCCTCCGAGGTTGCCGCCCGTCGCGCCGAGGATGCCGAGGTTGGCTCGGAACTGAAACCCATAGAGTCTGAACGAGAGGCTGACCGTGTCATCGAGCGGGATGGAGAGGATCAGGCCGGGCCGCGTGTAGTCGGTGTCCGACACACGCAGTCGGCCCCTGACGATGCTTCCTTCAAAGCGGTACCGGGGTCGCGACCCGTCGCTGACGAGGGATTCGGAATCGATCTGGAACCGCTGACCTGGCTGTCCGGCCACGAAACAACGGCCATTCATGGGCCTCGCGAATGGATACACGGTCACCGTGACGTGATCGTCGTACAGGGTCGGGCTCGGTTCGCCGTTGACTCCCTCCACCCGTACGAGCACCGCGAGCGTTCCCCGCGCGATGCGTCGCTGCAACTGCTCGCGCGGGTCGGTGTTGGAGCGAAGCGAAATGATCGTGTAGGTGAGCTCGGGGAGCTGGTTGTCGACCCCGCCCAGACAGCCAGCCCCGCCGCCGGGCATGCCCGTGACACAGGACCCCATGTTCTGATCGCTGTCGAGGGGAGAGACGGAGTCGACCCGGTCGCAATCGAGGAGCTGCCTCGATCGGTGAGTCGAGAATCGACCGTCGACGTTGAAGCCGCTCACACCTCTATCCCACAGCTCGTTCGAGTCCTCGATACCAAGGGCCGAGACCACGTAGTCGAAGGTGCGCGCCTCCGCGGGAGCCACGTCAATTCCCCCGTCGTTCGCGGTGCTTGGGTCGGGGGCCCCGCTGCACGCCATCGACGCGGCGAGCAGACCGGCGAGGGCGAGGTGCTGGCTCTTCATGGTGTCACCCGGGCTGTTTGAGGACGATACGTTGGGTGTCGAAAAGCAACGGTCAGGCCAACCCGGGATGGCCATTCGACTGGTCATGGCCGCGCGACAGGCCCCACCGTCCACGGCGGTGGAGAGGCCAAAGCCGTGTGGTCCCCCCGTGAGCCCTCACCGACCCCCTCCCTCGCCCAGCACCTCCTGCCCGCCTCCCGTCGAAGGTAAACCTTTGCCGGAAGCCGCCTGTCAGCTTCCCGCCGAAGGTAAACCTTCGCCCGGAAGCTACCGACCAGCTTCCGCCGAAGGTAAACCTTTGCCCGGAGCCATCCCCCAGCCTCCCGGCAAAGGTCGACCTTTGCCCGTCAGCCCTCGCCCGGCTTGTCCGCCTCGGACGCGGGCTTGACCGGCTCCTCCTTCGGCTCCACCGCCGGAACCGCCTTCGCGGCCGCCGACCGACCCCGTCCGGACGCGAGGCTGGGCACCTTCGCGTCGACGCCCTCGGGATCGTCCCAGAACAACCACGTGCCCACCTTGCGGGCGTGGTCGTGCGTCTGCCGCAGGAGGGTCGCCGCGCGGGCCTGCTGTTCCGCGACGGAGGCCTCGGCCGTGGGATCGGGCAGGGCAGCGCTCCGACGACCCGCCAGCCGGGTCACGATCGTCGTCGAAAACTCCTCGGCCTTGTCGATCTCGGCAGGCTCGACATCCACTCGACCCTTCAAATCAGCCCAATGCTTCCGGAACCGAATGGCGAGCTTACCGAGGTCCTGGGCGAGGTCTTCGTAGCCCGTGCCCGGGGTCACGTCCTCGAGGTACTCGTCCGGAACCCGCTTGCGACCGATGAGCCCCACCATCACGGCCACCAGCGCATCCCGGAGGGCGAAGGCTTCGACGGAGATGTCGGCGAAGAGGGCATCTTCGGAGCCGCCTCGCAGCAGGTCGGCGTGGAAGGCGGCGAGGGCGGCCTCAAAGAGCCGGTCGGCGATGTCGGCCTGGGCGGCGGGCAGCTCCGCGAGGATGCGCCCCGACGCGGCCCGCAGGTGCGGAACCGCCGCGAGGGCGTTGATGGCCGCCCGAGTGAGGTTGAGGGTCCCGCGGTAGACGACCTTCGCAGGAAGCGCCGCATAGGTGGTCTGGAGGGCTTCGAACACCTCCGCAGCACGCTTGGGATCGATCACGGCAGACGAGACGGCTGAGTCCATGAGAGATGCTCCTTCCCCGGAGGATTGACGAACGCAGGACCGAGCTCGCCACAGGTGACGCGCCGAGGGCAAGCCTTTTGTTCGCGCGGGCGGCGACCCGGCGCGACGACATTGCGAGGGACCGGCCATCGACCTCCCCGCGGCGGTACGCCGAAGCACAACGCATCGGCGAACGACTGCTGAACGACGACTGCCCGCGCTCCGGGGAAGGGCACGCCGACGGGATCCCCGCGTCGAGCTCCGGGCCGGGGGACGGCCTTGACACGATTAACCCATAGGTTATACTCCCCCTACCTTGAACAAACAGGAACGCCTGCATCTCTTCTACGCCGATCTCGCCTCGGCTCCGGCGGCGGCCGGGGCAGCCTCAGCACTGCCCTCGTCACAGACACTCTGAATGCCGTCGAAGACGCGCACTCTGGTGCGCCCTACAACCCAGACACCTGGGAGACCGACGGACGCATGTACCCACCCGGCCCGGAGTTCGCACGGCCCGATCCTCAGCGACGTACAGGCGTCACCTGCTATCGACACAAGTATCACATAACCTATATCGGGCCGAACGGGGCGATTGAGATCGCCAAACTAGACGGCACGATTCTGTTCAGGAAGGCGGGCGCTGACGGTGGCTACCTCTGATTGCCCAGGACGACAGCCTTCACTCCACCATCCTCGTCACAGTGAACATCACACTATGAAAATGCACGCACTTTCCCTTCTGAGTGATTACATCAAGCGCAGCATCCCTGACGTACGTTGCGTTCTGGACATTCCTGCCTCATCCGAGGTTCCATCGTTCCTCGACTGCTTCTGTGGCGACCGCCACGTTGTCATCGAGCACCGTGCCCCAAGCACCTTCGGGATCTCGGTCACGAAGGACAACGATCTCGTTGACCTTGCGGACGAGGGATTCGACAACTGGGAGGATGCGGGTCGGCGCATCGTTCAGTGGCTCCTTGCCGAGGAGGCCAACTCGCTCCGCGCGATTCGAGAGTTTCGTAAGGTCTCGCAGAAGGACCTTGCCGCGCGGCTTGGTACTTCACAGCCTGCGCTCTCCAAGCTCGAACATCGCGAGGAAGTCCAGGTCAGCACCCTCCGCAAGGCCATTGAGGCCCTCGGAGGAAAGCTGGACATCCGCGTGACCTTCCCCGATGGCGCCAATCTCAGCCTGGCGGTCGGCAACGCTCTGGTGAAGTGAGGCGAGCCTTCACCCGGTAGCGCGTGGCAACCCCTGATCGAGCTCTTCGTAGCCCGTGCCGGGGGTCACGTCGTCGAGCAAGTCGGCGATGTCGGACTGCGCGGAGAGTGGCCTGGCGAGGATGCCCCCCAGCCCCCCGCCCCGCGATCCCCCCGCGGCCCTTCCCGTGCTACCACCATCGCCCCATGCTCTTCGGCCTCCGCCTGCGCGGCGACGCGCACGACCTGGCGACGACGCACCTGCTGGCCCAACACCACCCGGACCTCGTCGACGCCCCCTGGACGGCCTATCTCCGCGCCCCCGGAGAGGCCGAGGCCATCCTCACCTCCCCGGCCCTCACCGAACCCATCGCCCACGACCTCGCCGAAGCCGGCCTCCCCCTCGTGCGCGTCGCCCTCACCCTCGGCGGCCTCACCTTCGTCCGACCGCGCGACCTCGACCCCGACAATCCCGACAACCCCGCCCCGCCCGTTCCGCCCACCCGCTGGAGCGCCCCCATCCGGCGCGCGGCCCGGAGCCTGCCCGAGGCCATCCCGCCGCATCGTTCGCGCAACGAGACCAGCCCCGAGGAGGCCCTCCTCCTCCTGTCCTACCAGGGCGACGGAGCCACCCGGGCCCTCGTGCGCCTCCTCGCCCTCGGACGCGACGACCTCACCGTCGGAACCCTCGGCCCCACCGACGACGACCAACCCTCGACCCTCCTCGTACGCATCGCCCGGCCGCCCCTGTACCTCCTCCTGCGGGCCCGCGACCTGCCCGAAGAGGGCCTCACCGCGTTCGCGCGCGTGGCCGACAGCAGCCTCTACGTGGCCTGGGGAACCACCCACCCCCTCGCCCAGGCCGCCGCCCGCAGCTTCCGCGACCCCAGCCTCCTCACCCTCATCGACGCCGACGGAACCTGGAGCACCCTCACCGCCCCGCCCCCCCGCAGCGTCTACGACGTGATCGAGGCCCACCTGCCCGCCCCGACCGTCGGCCTCCACCCGGCCGCGTCGCACACCCGCTTCGTCATCCCCCTCCGCCTCACCCCCGGCCCCACCACCGAACCCGAACTCTGGCTCCTCGACCCCGAAGGCCTCCTCGCCCTCGAACCCCTCGTCGAAGCCCTCACCGACGACGAACTCGAACGCTTCGTCCTCGCCCGCCTCGAAGCCCCCGACGGACAACCCCGGTACCTGTTGCAGGAGATCGTTCGACCCAATGTTCCGCGCCTCGCGACGCGGGTGAGCGACCTCGCGGGGGCCGTTGGATTTGCCCGGGCCGCGGGCACCGACAACCTCTACGTTCCCGCAGGTCAACGGCTCGTCCCGCCCATGCGCCGCGACAAACTCACCCGCCTCCTGGAGCTCGACCGACACCGCGTCGTCGTCCTCGACCAGGACGCGTTCGGGCCCCGGGTGGTTCAGGTCACCGAGGTCGAGACCCGCTCGCTGACGGCCTGGATCGACTACGTCCTCACCGACCGCCGACACCGCCTCGACCCCATGTTGGAAGACTGCGTCTTCGACTGGCCCGCCCTCCGCGTCGAAGCCCCGCCCCGGCGCCCTACGGGCAAAGACCGGGCTCCCGCACCGCGCCCTCCCGCCCCGCGACGGGCGCCCCCTCCGACGCCCCAACGCGAGGAGATCCCCGCGGTCGTCACCGCCACGGGTCCCGACCCCCTCGCTGCCCTCCGGGTCCAGATCCGGGCCCTCGAACCCGCCCTCGCCGCCGGAGGCAACGACGACCCCGACCCGTGGCGTCAGCTCGGCCTCCTCAAGCTCCAGGTGGGCGAACGCGACGAGGCCGGGCACTGCCTCGAAGCAGCCGTCTTCTTCGGTGACCGCGACCCCGCTACCGCCGAGGCCCTGCTCACGGCCCGGGCTCCCGACCTCGTTCCGGGGGCCACCGCGCCCACCCTGCTCGACCTCGCCGCCGCAGCCCGCCCGTCGCCCGCCCAGGCCGCACGCCTCGGGGCCTGGGTTCTGCGCCTCGCCCTCGACCCCCACGACGATCCCACCCTGGCCTTGGTGGGCTCCACCGCGGCCCAACGTTTCACCGAGCCCGACCTCCCCGTGTCGCGCCGCCTCGCCTGGGCCACCGTGGCCGCCCTGCACCGCCGGGCCGGCGACGCCCTCGGAATGACCCGAGCCAAAGAGCGCCTCCTCGGGGCCCTCAACCTCCAGGGGCTCAACCCCGAAGCCGACATGCCGCGGTTCGCCCGGGCCGCCATGGCCCTCAGCGACACCACCGACGCCGGGTCCGAGGTGCGCTCGCGGGGAGCCCAGGTGGCCCTGCTCGACACCCTCTACACCGACGCCCGGGAGGCAGGACTCACCGCCGAGCTCGACCCCCAGGGAGCCTTCCTGCGGGCCATCCTCGCCGTGGGATTTGCCCGCCTCGGGGCCGGACTCACCGCCCGTGAGCTCGTGAGCTCCGTCGAGGCCGAGCTGTCCGTCCACGAACCCCCCAACCGCATCCTCCTCGGGCTCTACCTCGCTCGGGTGGCCCACCTCACCACCGACGGCGACCCCGCGGCCTGGCAACGGGAGGTCGACGGACGGCTCCAGGCCACCAACGACGCGAAGGTCCGCGACCGGGTCGAACACCTCCGCAAGCGCTCGCGCTGGCTCCGCACCGACGCACCCACCAGCGCCGCACCCGCCCTCCGCAGCGCCTACGAGGCCCTGATGGTTCAGGCCGAGGAAGACCCCCGCAGGGCCCCCGCCCTGCTCGCCCGGGTCACCGACGACCGGGTGGCCTACGACTACGAGAAGGCCGAGGTCGTGCGCCGTTCTCTGCGCGCTGCCGCCTCCTCGGGCGACGAGGCCCTCCTCGACGAGACCCTCCGCCTCGCCACCGCCCAGGGCCGGGCCCGGGTGAGCGGGGCCGGGTTTCGGGCCGCCGTGGCCGGGCACTGCGTCGTGGCCGCGGGACAACTCGGCGATCAGGCCGCCCTCGACGTCCTCCTCGACGACATCGTAGCCCTCGCCGAAGCCCCGGCCTCGCCCCAACTCTGGGAACTCCTCACGGCCGTACGCCCCGCCATCGTCTCCCTGCGGCGGTTTGGGGCGGCCCCGGCGGCGCAGAGGTTCCTCGGGGCCCTCGCTCCGCTGGCCGATCGGCCGAGTCCCCAAGCCCCGAGCCTGCGGGCCATCCTGGCCGAAGGGTTTCTCCGGGCGGGGGACATCCCCCGGGCCGACACCATGCTCGACGGGGCCCTCGACGCCGTGCTCGACACCGCCCAGCTCCCCCACGCCGACCGCTTCAACGCCGGGTCCGCCGTGCTCGAGGCCCTGCGCTACTGGCCCGTCGAAGCCCGAGCCCCCAGGGCCCGCCGGGTGGTCGCGGGACTACGGCGTTTCACCGACGCCTTCACCGCCAGCACCCTGAAGCTCTACGCGACCTATCAGGTGCTCATCGCCGAGAGCCTCGTCGACACCGTCGGCGACGAGGTCACCTACCAGGGCGACCGGGTCCAACGTTTCCTCGACGACGAAGAGCGCACCCTGCGTCGCCGCATCATCGCAGACTGGAGGAGCCTGTGTGGAGCCTGAGAGAGCTTGAGCGCGAGATCGACGACATCCGCGGACGCATCAACCGCCACCGCACCGACCTGGAGGGGTACTTCGTCAAGCGCGAGGACGAGCTCTCCCTCGCCACCCTCTGCGCCGCGGCCCAGGAGCCCCTGCTCTTCGTCGGCCCGCCCGGCACCGCCAAGAGCGACCTGGTGGTGAAGTTCGTCGAGAGCCTCGGGCTCGGCGAGGGCGACTACTTCGAGTACATGCTCACCCGCTTCACCGAGCCGAGCGAGATCCTCGGGCCCATCGACATCGACCTCCTCAAGCAGGGGCGCTTCGTACGGCGCACCCGGGCCAAGCTCCCCGAGGCGAAGGTCGCCTTCCTGGACGAGATCTTCAAGTCCAACAGCGCCATCCTCAATACGCTCCTCACCATCGTCAACGAGCGCAAGTACTACCAGGACGGCGAACCCACCCCGGTGGCCCTGCGCATCCTCTTCGCGGCCACCAACGAGATCCCCGAGCAGAGCGAGCTCGACGCCCTGGCCGATCGCTTCATCCTCAAGATCGAGACCGCCCCCGTGAAGGACACCCACTTCACCGAGCTCATCGACGCCGGGGTGATCAACGACGTGTACCGGGCCACCGCCCAACGGCCCTGGGTCCGAGGCACCGTGAGCTTCGAGGACTACCTGAAGTTCAAGCACTACATGGACCTGTCCATGGGCGAAGGAGGGAGCGGGGCGGCCGACCGGGGGAGGTGGTTCCCGCCGGCGGTGTTCGCTGAGTTTCGGCGCATCGTGCGGGCCCTGGAGACCGAAGACCGGGTCATGGTGAGCGACCGCAAGCTCGTGAAACTCTACCGATTGATGCGCACCCGGGCCTTCCTCCAGCGGGCCGGAGGGGTCACCCACGACGATCTCGTGCTCCTCTGTTACGTGGGCAACCGCCGCCACGAGCTGCCCGCCGTGCAGGAGAAGGTGCGGCGCCTGCTCGGGATGGACTGAGGCGCGCAACGGGTGCTACACCGCCGCGGGTGTCAGAGCATGGTCCGCGCCCGCCCTTGTCGCTCCCTTCGGTGACCCCCCTCGCTCCCCCGGAGGGCTTCGCCGACGAGCTGGCGGTCTTCGGGGTCACCCTGGCCCCTGCGGTTCTGGCCGCCCAGGGCCACTTCCTCGCCCTCCTCCTGGCGATGAACACCCGGATGAACCTCACCGCCGTGGTCACCCCCGAAGAGGCCTGGCGCCGCCACATCCTCGACGCCGCGACCCTCCTGCCCCTCCTGGCCTCCGTGCCCGCAGGAGGACGCGTGGTCGATGTGGGTTCGGGGGGTGGGGTTCCGGCCCTGCCTCTGGCCCTGTGCCGCCCCGACCTGCAGTTTACCCTCATCGAGTCGACCCAGAAGAAGGCCGGGTTTCTGCGCGACGCCGCCCAGGCCCTGGGGTTGCGTCGGGTGAAGGTCCTGCCCGACCGGTCCGAACGGGTCGCCCGGGGGCCCCTCCGCGAGCAGTTTGACGTGGTCACCGCACGGGCCGTGGGCCGACTGGCGGTGCTCGTTCCGTTGACCATGCCGCTCGTGCGGGCGGGAGGGTTCGGGCTCCTCGTGAAGGGGCAGCGGGCCGACGAGGAGCTCGCCGAGGCCGAGGACATCGTGCGTCAGACCGGGTCGAGCCACCGCGAGACCGTCGACACCCCGACGGGACGCATCGTGGTCCTCTCCAAGGACGGCCCCACCCCGCGTACCCTGCCCGCGCAGCGGTAGAAGGCACCCACCCTGACCGACCCGCTCGACGAGCCCGCCTACGCCTGAACCCCGATGGACGACCTCCCCCGCGACGCCCTGGAGCCCTGCCTCCTCGCCCAGGCCTCGATCACCGGGGCGGGTGAGGCCCTGACCGCCTCGCTCCCGCTGTCCCTCGGCTGGCTGCGGGCCCTGTGGGACGCCGGCGACGACCACTTCCCCCTCGACCTCGTGCACGACCTCGGCCTGCTCCTCGTGCGGGGCCGCGACTTCCGCTTCGGGGGGACGGCGGGACCGGGGCCGTGGTTCGCGGGACGGCGTACCGAGCGGCTCGCGTACGAAGACCGGGTGCTCGGGCGATGGGCCCTCGATCCGTCCGTGATGGAGGCCCACGTCATCGTGGCGGGACTGCCCCCAGCCCTGCGCGACGCCGCCGTGGTGCACGCCCTCCGGCTGGCCCTGGGGCGAATCTGGTCCACCGAGGCCCAGCGGGTCCCGCGGGGAAACCCGGCCCACTTGCGGGCCCTGGTGGCCTCCCCGGAGTTTCTCCCGCGCGACTGGGAGTCCCTCGCGGCCCGGGTCGACGACGACTGGGTGACCTGGGCCACCGATCGTCGTCGCGCGCGGGTCGAGGCCCTCGGGGCGGGGCGGCTCCTGTCGCGCGACGCCCTGTGGGAGATCGAGCACCTGCCCGAGCTCCCCAGCGACAGCGCCCGGCTCGCCCTGCGGCAGCTTCTGGCCGTGGCCGAGTCCGTGGCCCCCGTAGGCCCCGCGGTGCTGGCCCAGTTGCGCCAGCGGGTGCGGGAGGTGGTTCAGGAGGCCGACGAGGCCGACCAGTACCCCGCCGGGGGCTTCGACGCCGTGAGCACCCGCGGGACGTTTGAAAACCTCGTGCGCTCCGAGGTGGCCTACGTCGGCGAGGGTTGCACGGAAGAAGGGGGGGTCGACCTCTTCGACGTCCGCTTCGCCGAGTCGGAGCTGCTGTACTACACCCGCGACCAGAGCCCCCTCCTCGACGCCCGGAGGCTGCTCACGGCCGTCATCGATCGGCCCGCGGCCCTGCGTCACAAGGTGGCCGCCCTGTCGGCCCAGACCCTCGTGCTGGTCGAGGGCACGATCCTGGCGTTGCAGCGCGACCTCCTGCGGGCCTTCGGGCCGACGGGCAGCGCCCTGACCGTCGTGTGGCGGGCGGAGTCGGCCGCCGACCGGGCGGCGGCTGAGGAAGAGAAGGCCCTCCTGGCCCTGCGCCTTGGGGCCGAGATCGAACACCGCCGGGTGTCCCTGGAGGTGCTCGCGACCTGGGAGGCCCTGCAAGGGAACGGACGCATCGTCTTCTCTCCCACCATGGCCGAACCCGCCGCGGGGGCGACCCTGTGGTTTCACGTCGGGGAGGCGGCGTGGACGGGGCCCACGGCGGCCTACGACCCACGCCCCGGAACCGAAGGGCTCCGCATCCTGCTCGACGACGTGCTCCTCGGGTCGGCCGCCCCCGCCCCGGCCCGGGGCTCTGTACGCCGGAAGGGACGCACAAAACGACGTCCTCGCCCTTGACGGGGCTCCGTTGCTGGTCAGCGATGTCGCTCCGCGGTAGAACAGGGCGGCTCCCGGCACAGTTGACAGTCGGGGTGGAGGACTTACGTGGCTCGACCCGCTCCCTCGCGCATGGCCCTGTCCTGCGCGCTCCTCGCAGTCTCCGTCTCCGCGGCAGCGGCCGATCTGTACGTGGCCCCCAATGGCCGCAGCGGCAACGCGGGCACCGCCGGGTCGCCCCTGGACACCCTGCAGACAGCCCTGCAACGGGCCCGCCCCGGCGATCGCGTCCTGGTGCGAGCCGGGACCTACCGCGGAGGCGGCTGGATTGAGGCCCGGGGCACGGCCCAGGCGCCCATCACGGTCTTGTCGGTGGACGGTCCGCGGCGGGCGGTGCTCGAGGGCGGCACCGAGACCCTGCGCATCGGCGACGGGGCGGCCTACCTCGTGTTTGACGGGCTCGAGCTGCGCAACGCGGGCAACAACGTCGTGCACATCGACGGGGGCTCCCACCACATCACCCTGCGCAACGTCTATGCCCACGACGCAGGCTCCAACGGCGACGTGGTCAAGGTCAACCAGGCCGCCCACATCTTCATCGAGGGCGGCGAGTACGCCCGGCCCGGGGCTCGCCCCGGGAGCAGCGAGAACCCCTACCAGGAGTGCATCGACTTCCTGGCCGTCGACACCCTGGCCGTGCGCGACGCGTGGATCCACGACGGGGGCAGCTCGCTCATCTACGCCAAGGGGGGGTCGCGCAACGTGGTGTTCGAGCGCAACCTCATCAACGAGCAGCGGGCCGGGGCCAGCGACCCGATGGTGGGCCTCGGGGGGGTCACCGGGGTGGACTTCCTCGGCGACGGCACCTTCGAGGCCTACGATGTGATCTTCCGCAACAACATCGTGCAGGGCGGGGCCTCGGGGGGCATCGCCATCTACGACGCCCGCGGGGCGTACATCGCCAACAACCTCTTCCTCGATGTCAACACCGTGCTCGTGCAGTTTCGGCCCGGCGCGGGCTCGGCTCGGCGCAGCGAGAATGTCAGGGTGGTTGACAACCTCTTCGTCGACACCCGCGGTCGGATGCCCGCCCCCATCGGCCGCACGGGGAGCAACCAGGTCACGCAGTTTGTCTGGCAGCACAACCTGTTTTGGAACAACGGGGGCGGCGTCCCGAGCTCGATCCTGCTCAACGTGACGAGCCAGACAGGGCACCTCCTGGCCAACCCGGGGGTCGGGACGATGACGGGCGACCGGATCACCCTCGCCCGGATGCTGCGCCCGGCCGACAGCTCCCCTGCGGCCAACAGCGGGGTCGACACCTCCGGGGCTCCCTTCGGCGTCACCGTCGACATCAACGGCCTCACCCGCACCAACCGCCGCGACCGCGGCCCGTGGAACCTCGGGGCCCCTCTTCCCTCCCCCGGCGGCACCCCCGACGCCGGGGTCGGCCCCACCGACGCTGGCGTGACCCCACCCCGCGACACGGGCGTGACCCCACCCCGCGACACGGGCGTGACCCCGCCTCGCGACACGGGCGTGACCCCGCCTCGCGACACGGGCGTGACCCCACCTCGCGACACGGGCGTGACCCTCCCCGACGAGGACGCGGGCGAGCCCGACCCCGACGCCTCGCTCCCCGACGACGTGGGGGAGGAGTACCGTGAGGGCCAGTCGTACAACGGCTGTACGGCCGCTCCGGGTCCCCGTGGCCGCCCGGCGGGTCTCGCCGCCGCCCTCCTCGCGGGGGCGGCCCTCGCCGGGGCCTGTCGGCGGCGGAGGGCCCGGTGAAGCCTCGGACGTCGTGGCCCGCGGGGGCCCTGGTGCTCGCGGCGATGTGGGCCGTCCCGGCCGAGGGCATGGCCCGCGATGTGTGGGTGAGCACCGACGGCAGGGCCCACAACGACGGCACCCGGGCCGCGCCCATCGACACCCTGCAGAACGCCTTGCGGCGGGCCCAACCCGGCGACCGGGTCCTCGTGCGGGCTGGTGTCTACCCGGGGGGCGGATGGATCGACGCCCGAGGCACGGCCGAGGCCCCCATCACGGTGGTGAGCGCCAACGGCCTGCACCGGGCCGTGATGGAGGGGGGCCGCGAGGGGCTGCGGATCGGCGACCGGGCCGCCTACCTCGAGTTTGACGGCCTCGAGGTGCGCAACGCCGAGAGCAACGTGGTGCACATCGACGGCAACGCCCACCACATCACCCTGCGCAACGTCTACGCCCACGACGCCGGGCCCAACGGCGACGTGCTCAAGGTCAACCAGGCGACGAACATCACCGTGGAGCGGAGCGAGTTTGCGCGTCCCGGGCTGCGGCCCCCCGGCCAGGGAAACCCCTCCCAGGAGTGCATCGACTTCGTTGCGGTGGACGGGGTGATCGTACGCGACTCGTACATCCACGACGGAGGGGGCAATCTCCTCTACGCCAAGGGCGGGTCGCGGGGGGTGATCTTCGAGCGCAACGTGATCGCCGACCAGCGAGCGGGGGCCTCCGACCCGATGGTGGGCCTCGGGGCCGTGACCGATCGAAACCTGATCCAGCACGGGGGGGCCTACGAGGTCTACGACGCGGTGTTTCGCAACAATATCGTGATGGGCGGACGGGTGGGCGGGCTGGCGGTGTACGACGGGCGCAACGTCAACATCGTCAACAACCTCTTCGTCGACAACGACAGGGTTTTGGTGGAGTTTCGCGCGGGCAACGGGAGCGCGGCGCGGTCGGACGGGGTCCGGGTGACCAACAACGTCTTCGTCGACACCCGGGGGCAGATGCCCGAGGTCCTCCGTCGCCCGAGCCACGGCCTCGAAAACCTCACCCTGTCCCACAACCTGTTTTGGAACGCCGGGCGCCCACTGCCCACGACCTCCCTGCTCGACGTGGCGGCCCAGCCCGGGCATCTCCTGGCCGATCCGCGGATCACCCTCACCCCGGGGGACAGACAGACCCTCGTGCGGGCCCTGCGGTGCGGGGCAGGGAGCGCGGCCGAGACCCCGGGGCTCGACGTGAGCGGCGAACCTTACGAGGTGCGCACGGACATCTTCGGCCACGAGCGCTCGGGCCGCTACGACCGCGGACCGTGGAACCTCGCCATGCCCGTTCCGCCTCCCGAGCCAGAGCCCGCCCCGCTGTTTCCCTTCGACGACAGCCCCCCCGACGCGGGCCCCGCCGACGCGGGGGCCCCTCCGGGCGACCTGGCCGACGACACGGGCGGCTGCGCGGTGTCCCCGGCCTCTCCCGCCTCCTCCCGCACCCCCTGGCCCGGGGCCCTGCTTCTCCTCGGCCTCGCCGCGACCCGCCTGGGCCGTCGCCGCAGGGCCTAATACCTTCTCAGCCCGTCTTCGGGCTTCGGCCTGCCTTCTCGACCAATCCCGACACCCCGCTGCGCCGGGCCACCTCGGCCAGGACAGCCTGCCACGGGATCCGTCGGGCCACCAGACCTACCCCGAGGTGATAGAGCACGTCGACGGCCTCGGAGACCACCCGCCCGTCGTCTTCGCCCCGCAGGGCCGCGACATACTCCCGGGCCTCCTCGTACACCTTGTCGCCGACACGGCCGAGACCCGCGTCGAGGAGCTGACGGGTGTACGAGGCCCGGGTCGGAGGGCCGTCGCGCCGGGCCTCCAGGGCGGCGTGCAGGGCGTCGAGGGCCCCGAGGGGCCGGGGACTCGCCGGAGGGTCTTCGGGGCTCCGGGAGAGGACCCGGGAGAAGCACGACACGGCCCCGGTGTGGCAGCTCGGCCCCGCGGGGATCACCCGGTAGAGGACCGTGTCGCCGTCGCAGTCGAGCCGAACCTCCACGACCCGCAGGGTGTTGCCGCTCGTGGCCCCCTTCTGCCAGAGGGCCTGGCGCGACCGCGACCAGAAGTGGGCCAGGCCCGTGTCGAGGGTGCGCCCGAGGGCCTCGGGGTCGGCCCAGGCCACCATCCGAACCTCCCCGCTCCAGGCGTCCTGGGCCACCACGGTCACCAGCCCCGCGGCGTCAAACCGAACCCCCTCCAGCCCGATGTCCTGCGTGTCGTCCATGCTCTCGGCTCGGGACCCTATCACACCACCCTCCCGACCCTGTCCGCCCCGTCGGGTGGGCGCCGCCGCGGGGCCATGGTAGCCTCCCGGTCCCGATGTCCAACCCCCTGGCCTACGCCATGTTGTTCGCCGGCCTCGCGATGATGGCCCTGCCCATCGTGGCCACGGTGCTGACGCGCCGCGCGCTGCATTTCCGCTGGGGCACGGTGGCCGCAGGGGCCCTGGCCTTCGTGGCCTCCCAGGCGATCCACGTCCCGCTCCTGCGGTGGGTGTTCCCGTCGCCCGCGTGGCCCCTGTGGCAGAGCTGCGCCTACCTCGGCCTCGCCGCGGCCCTGTGCGAGACGGCCACCCGCTACGTCTCCCTGCGGGCCCTCGGGGCCCGGCGCTTCGCCGACGGGGTCGGGGTGGGCCTCGGACACGGCGGGATCGAGTCGTTCCTCCTGGGCCTCCTCGTGCTCCTCGCGGGCCTCGCCCGGCTCCCCGTGGCCGTCCCGCCCACCGCGGGCCCGGCCCTCGTCGCCGCGGGGCCCACCTGGTGGTTTCAGGCCTTCATGCCCGTCGGCGAGCGGGCCATGACCATGACCCTCCACGTGGCCCTGTCCCTGCTCGTACAGCAGGCCGTCCGCTTCGGCCGCTGGCGGTGGGTGGCCCTCGCGGTGGCCATGCACGCCCTGTGTGACGGCCTCGCGGTGTGGTTTGTCACCACCAGCGGGGTGCTCGCCGCAGAGGCCGTGGTGGGGCTGTTCGCCATCCTCTCCGTGGCCCTGATTCAGGGGTTTGCGACCAGCGGCGACCCCGAGGACGCGCCATGAGCCCCGATCGATCTCACCGCCCCGATGTAGGCGTGTCCGTGTTGCACAGGGTGTTCGCCGCTTGACGCTGGGGGGTTGAGGCCGATACGGTCCGAGTGCGGCGATGTCCTCGTCCAACGAACCACCTGATCACGACGCCGAGCCCAATTGGCAAGCTCGGACGCAAGTCATTCGGAATGTGGACAAACCCACCTCCGGAGGCTCGGATTGTCTCGTGGTCATCTACACCCGAGAGGGCCGCGGGCCGTTGGGCAAGCGGGTTCCGCTGGACGGGCCCATCTCCGAGCTGCCGATCGGGCGCGACGTACAAAACGCCCTGGTCCTCGACTACGAGTCGGTCTCCCGGCGCCACGCCCGCCTCGTGCGCCGCGACAACGCCTGGTGGGTGGTCGACAACAACAGCACCAACGGCACCTACGTCAACGACGTGCCCACCCGCGAGGCCATGCTCCGCAACGGCGACCGCATCAAGGTCGGCGACGTGATCCTCAAGTACCTCTCGGCGGGCGACCTGGAGGCCGAGTTCATGTCGACCATCTCGCAGATGATGGTGACCGACGGGCTCACCCAGGCGGCCAACAAGCGGTACCTCGTCGAGCAGATCAACAACGAGCTCAACCGCTCGGCCCGCCACGGTCGGCCCCTGTCGCTCATCATGTTCGACATCGACCACTTCAAGCAGGTCAACGACACCTACGGCCACGTGGCCGGCGACTTCATCCTCAAGGAGGTCGCGGCCCTCGTGCGCAGCCGGGTGCGACGCAACGAGGTCTTCGGTCGCTGGGGCGGCGAGGAGTTCGCCCTCCTCCTGCCCGAGACCCTGCTCGAAGGGGCCTGCCACCTCGCCGAGGAGATCCGGCAGCTCGTCTGCGCCCAGCCCTTCGTGTTTGACAACTACCAGGTCAGCGTGACGGTCTCCCTCGGGGTGGCCCAATGGCACCCCGGGCTCCGCACCGTCGAGGAGTTTGTCAAGGCCGCCGACGACCTCCTCTACGCCGCCAAACACGCGGGCCGCAACTGCGTGATGGCCTGACAGGGCCGCGGGCGCAGGAGGAGCGCGGGTCGGTCAGACCTTCTCCTTGAAGCGCCGACCGCCAAACTTCTGCTTGAGCTCGTCATCGAGGTGATCGGCCACCACGGCCAGGATGCCCACGCTGGCGATCAGCTCCTCGTTGTCGAGGCGATCGCCGAGCAGGTTGTGGGCGAGCCAGACCTCGTCGTTGCGCCAGTAGGCCTTGCCGAAATACAGTTTTTCGTTTTGATCGTTGAGCCGCTCGAGGAGCTCGGGCGACGAGGGGACGTCCTGAAGCACCGGGGCCACGAGCTCAACGATGGTGTATCGCTCCTGCCACTGGTGGGCCGAGATGAACACCGCGGTCGAGCCGTACTCCAGCCGGGCCCTGCCGTCCTCGACGGTGTACGGGTATCCCGCGGCCGACAGGATCTCCTCGATCCGCTTCTGAACCTTCTCCGTATGATCTGCCATTGGGCTCCCGTGGTCTCCGTGCTCCGCGAGGCCGCCGCGGCTGTCGGGACGCCGACGGTTTAGTGCCTCGGGGCCCCGGGCGCAACCGCATCGGCGAGCCGAGGCTCAAGCCGCGTGACGGGCGAGGCCAGGGGCCGGGCCGACAGAAAGAGGGTGGTCCCGGGGTAGGCGTCGAGGAGGGGGTCGACCCCGCCCCGCCAGTGCAGGTCCTGGGGGCCCGTCACCCCGGTCAGCTCCAGGGCCTCGACCAGACCCGCCCGCACGAGGAGGGACACCATTTCCGCCCGGCGCGTACTGGCCGCCACGAGGTAGAGCCTGCCGTCCCGTCCGCGGCCGAGGACCCTCCGGGGCATCTCCCCGCCGTCGGCCATCGCGGCCCCCGGGGCGGCGGCCCCCGCCTGGAGCACGAGGGTCCCCCCGAGGGCGGCGTCGACGTCCGGGCCTGGGGGCCCCGCCCCAAGCTGGAGGGATCCGGTCGCGTCGACCCCGACGAAGCCCGCGTGGCCGTCGGTGCCGAAGGCCACCACGTCGCGCCCTGCCACGCGCACCCCGCGAGGCCGGAGCCGGTCGCGGCTGACCCCGAGCTCCCAGGCCCCGAGGAGTTGGGCCGCGGCGGCGGCAGGGAGGGTGGTGGCCGGGGCCCCGAGGGGGAGGTCGTGGAGGGAGGGCTCCTGCCGTCCGGCCCGCACCGCGAGGGCCACCCGGCTCGGGTCGAGGGCGATCACCGTGGCCCCCCGCCCGGCCCCCAAGGCAACCTCCGCGGTGTGCACCGAGGGCAACCACCGGGGGGGCGCCTGCGGCAACGCGCCCGTCGACCAGGTGGCGTCGGGCCAGGGGGGCGGATCGGTCGGGCGCAAGGCGAGGTAGAAGAAGTCCTTGAGGGTGTAATAGAGAAACCGGTCGCCGTGGGTGTGCATCGTCGACACCAGGGGCTGATGGCGGTACATCCGACGGGCCACGTCGTCGACCCGGAGGAAGTGAAACGTGGCGTGGGTGGGGTTCATGTCGAGGTGCAGGCCGTAGTCGCAGCCAGCGAGGCGCATGACCCGGGCGAGGTGACGGCCCGTGGTCTCCTCGCCCCAGACGTACACCAGGCGCCCCCGGACATCGCCGCAGAGCCCCGAGCGCACGGTCGGCATGCTCTCGATCCCCCCGAGGACGAAGCCCCACAGGGCCCTCCGGGTGGGGTTCTCCACCCCGTCGGCCAGGAGGGGGTCGAGGTTTTGCCGCAGCGAGCGCAGGCCCGCAGGGAGCTCCTGGGACGGCCCCCAGGTGCCCAGGGCCACCGACCCGTCGTCGAAGCTCGCCACCGTCGCCCCCCGGGGCCGCGGCGGCAGCAGGACCCTCCGGTCGACGACCATCCCGTAGGCCCCGTGCTCGGTCTTGAAGGCCCCGTTGAAGGCCCCCACCACCCGGCCCAGGAGGTCAGGGCGCCGCGGGATCCGTCCGTCCCCCCGCGGGCCCACCAGGGGCACCGGGTCCTCGATCCCCGCCTGCATCCCGAGCTCGATCTGCCGCATGTCCATCGCGACCAGGTGAACCCGGGCGTAGGGCCTCTCGCGGTCGACCCGCAGAAACGTCCGGTAGAAGGCCGGCGGGGCCCCGTCGAGGCGTCGGACAAACCCCGGGGCCGCGGCTACCCATCGCCCCTCGGCGCCCTCCCGCGACCCGAGAGGCGGCGGGAGATCCTGGGGCGGCCAGTGGGGGTCGTCGGCGTCGAGGCTGTCGGCGGTGGCCAGGGCCTGGCCGCGGCCGTCGTCGATGGACTCGACCGGCTCGGCGGGCGGCTGATTCGGTCGGATGCCCCACCAGCGCCAGGCCACCCGGCGCCACCGGTCGCGCACCCCGAAGACCTGCTCCTCCAGCCAGGCGATGGGGCGGGTGCCCACGAAGGGCATCCCCCGCACGGTGTCGACGGCCCAAAGGACAAGGGGCTTGTCGACCTCCTGGGCCCGGGCCAGGGTCACGCCCTCGGCCGGGGTGGCCAGGTCGCGGGGCAGGTCGAGGTCCCACCAGACCCCATCGACCGAGACGCGCATCCGGTCGGCCCCCGCGAAGGTCACCCGCACCGACTGGGCGGGGCGATCGAGGCGGAGGTCCCATCGGGCGTCGCCGTCGGGGGTGGCCCGCTCGATCCAGCGGGAGATGCGCCGCCGGAGGCCGCCGCGCACCAGCCCCGGGGCCGCCGGATCGAGCACTGACACGCTCTGGATGCCCCCGAAGGCCCGGGTGGCGTACACCAGGCGCCGGGGACGGGTGGGGTCGGCCGTACGCTCGGCCACCAGGGGGCCGTCGTCGCCGAGCGGGGAGCGGGTCAGATTGGCCAGGGCCAGGACCCCAAAGACCTCCCCCGTCGGAGCGAGGCGAACCCGGGCCCGAAACACGTCCCGGGTCCCGTGGGCCGAGGCCGGGGCCGTGTAGAGCACGACCCTGCCCCGGACCGCGTCGCGCCACCCGAGGGGGGCCGCGGTCTCGAACACCACCGACCCGCCGTCGACGGCGAGCCCCGTGGCCCGGCTGAGCCCCGCCACGAGGCGTCCCCGCGGCGAACCCGGGGCGGTCACGCCCCAACGGCCCGGGGTGAGCGCCGCCGAGGCCACGCTGAGCACGACCAGGGCCCGCAGGGTCGTGCGCATCGACCCGGGGGCCTCCTGCAGGGGGACAGCCACAGAGAGGCCGAAGCGGTACCCCCCTCCCCCCGTCGGGGTCAAGAGTCGTACAGCCCGAGGGCCGACTGTGCTACCGCAAGCCCGACGCCCCCTATGCCCCTCGGCACCGCCACCCCGATCCTCAAGGTCCTGCTCATCGGGCACGCCCTGGCCGCGGGGGTTCTGGCAGGGGCCCTCACCCACCTGAGCCTCAGCACCCGACAGGCCCGCCGGGGCAAGGCCAACCCGCGGCTCCTGCGGCTCTATCCCCGGGTGGCCCTCGGGGCCTGGGCCGTGGTGACCGCCCTCGGGGCCCTGCTCTATCCCAGCTACCGCATCCGGGTCCGGGCCGAGTACTTCGACGCCGCCCTGCCCTGGGCCAGCGCCCTCTTCGACCTCAAAGAAAACCTCGCGGCCCTCGTGCTCCCGCTGCTGGTAGGGGCCTGGATCCTCGGGCGCGACCCTGACCACGCCGCCCGCTCCCGGGGCTTCGCCGGGTGCGTCTACGGGGCCGCCGCCACGGTGTGGTTCAACGTGATTTCGGGGCTCCTCCTGACCAGCTTGCGGAGCGTATGACCCCGTCCCCCCTGCGGGCCGAGCTGTCGGCCGCTGCCGCCTTGACCGCCTCGGCCCTGGCCTATCTGGTCACGACCGCGGGCCGGGTGGGCCTGGTCTTCTACCTGCCGACCCAACGCCGCTGGTCCCTCGGGGTCCCCGACGGGGTCGTGGGCATGGACTGGTACGCCCGGGCCGGGTGGACCGTCCTCGGGTGCGCCCTTGGGGCCCTGGCGGGCTGGTGGATCCGGTCCCGGTCGCCCCGGCAGGCCGCCCGATGGGCCCGGACCCTGTGGGGAATCGGCGGGCTCCTGTGGGCCTGGGCGGGGCTCTACACGGCCTTGTGGCTCTTTCACGCGATGTGAAGGGCTCCCGTCCTACGGGCCTCGGCTTGCGGGGGACCTCCCGAGGGCGCACCCTGCCACGACGCCCTCCCTGCGACAGGGATCAAGGGCCCAACGGGAGAGCCTCACGATGTTGATGGGTGGACCGGCCTGCCAGAGCTGCGGGCGACCGATGACCGAAGACCGCGATCACGGCGGAGGTCGGGTCAGCAACCCCTACTGCCGCGCGTGCACCAACCGCGAGGGCACCCTGCTCTCGTACGAGGCCGTGCTGCAGCGGCTGGTGAAGGAGGAGTACGTGGGTCGAAACGGGATGGAGCCCGAGGCCGCGGAGGTCGCGGCCCGCAACGCCCTCAGCCGACAGCCCGCGTGGCGAGGACGGGGGTAGACCCGCGCACCCCGCCACGGGGCATTCCCGGGCTCAGCGCCCGGCGTCGGCGCATACGGTGACCGCGGGGGTCATGCTGCAGGAGAAGTCGCGGCAGTCGACGAAGCTGTTGCAGTCGTTGTCGATCCCGTCGCCGCAGGTCCCGTTGGTGTTCTCGCTGCCCCGGCAGGTGCAGCCCACCACCACCGGGGCGCAGGCCCCCTGGCACGAGCAGTTGCGGTCGGCGCAGTCGGTGTACCCGTCGCAGTCGTTGTCGATCCCGTCCATGCAGGCCGCGGGGCTGTTCTCCATGCCCATCATCACGCAGCCCGCGGCGTCGGCCCGCGGCCCGGAGTCGGTGAAGGTCAGCACGTCGCGCGGCCCGGTGTCGCGGGGGGCCCCTGCGTCGCCGCAGTGGGTCACGGCGGGGTTGTTGCGGCTGCAGTCGAAGTCCATGCAGTCGGTGAACCCGTCGCAGTCGTTGTCGATCCCGTCCATGCAGGCGGCCGAGGTGTTCTCCGCGCCCATCGGCACGCAGGGGCCGCGGTCGACCCGGGGAGCCCCGGCGTCGCCGCAGTGGGTCACGGCGGGGTTGTTGCGGCTGCAGTCGAAGTCCATGCAGTCGGTGAACCCGTCGCAGTCGTTGTCGATCCCGTCCATGCAGGCCGCGGCGGTGTTCTCCGCGCCCATCGGCACGCAGGGGCCGCGGTCGACCCGCGGAGCCCCGGCATCGCGGCAGTGGGTCACGGCGGGGTTGTTGCGGCTGCACGCGAAATCGTTGCAGTCGATGAAGCCGTTGCAGTCGTTGTCGATCCCGTCCATGCAGGCCGCGGCGGTGTTCTCCGCGCCCATGGGGGTGCAGGGGCCGCGGTCGACCCGCGGGGCCCCGGCGTCGCCGCAGAAGGTCACGGCGGGGTTGTTGCGGCTGCAGTCGAAATCCATGCAGTCGACGAAGCCATCGCAGTCGTTGTCGATCCCATCGCCGCAGGTCACGGCGGTGTTCTCCACGCCCGTCGGGGTGCAGGCCCGGTCGGCCGCCCCGAGGTCGGTCGGGCCTCCGGTGTCGCCAGCGCCTCCCATGTCATTGGGAACCATCCCCGCGTCGGTGTCGTCGGGATCGGTGTTGCCCCGGCTCTCTCGACAGCCCACAACTCCAAGGAGGGCTACTACAAGCATCGCGCTGATCGTACGCATCGAAGATCTCCCGCGCCCACGCCACACACGGTGAGCCGCTACCGCCGCCTAGCACGTCCCGGCCCGCAGGGACAACCTACCCCGAGGACTTGACCGCCGCCACGCCCCGGGTGCCCCATGGGCTCCCCCCTCCCCCAACACCAAGGCCATCGCCCGCCGGGCGCAGATCGCGGTGGCCAGAAAGCGCCGCCTCCTATGCAACGGGTGTACGTCGATGTCGACACGCAGCACGACTTTTGTTCTCCCGACGGGGCCCTCTCGGTCGCCGGGGGGATGGCCGCCGTGGCCAGGAGCGCGGCCCTGGTCGCGCGGGCCGTGGCCGACGGGGCTCCGCTGGTGGGCAGCGTCGACTCGCACGCCCACGACGCCTGGGAGTTTGCCACCAACGACCGCCGGGGCCCCGACGGGGCCAAACCCGACTTCCCGCCCCACTGCGTCAAGGGGACCCCGGGCTGGCTGAAGCTGCCCGAGACCCTGCCCCCGCGGTTCTATTTCGTGCCCGTGGTGCCCGACCCCGAGGCCGTGGCCCGCATCCCCGCGGGCACCCAGGGGGTGTACTTCGAGAAGGAGGTCTACTCCCTCTTCGCCAACCCCAACGCCGCCGCGGTCCTCGATCACCTCGCCCCCGCCGGACCCGTCGAGTTCGTAGTCTTCGGCGTGGCCACCGACTACTGCGTCAAGGCCGCCGCCCTCGGGCTCCTCGACTGGATCGCCGCCCGCCCCGCCCGCGCGGGCAGCCGGGTGGTGGTGGCCTCCGACGCCATCGCCGCCGTCACCCCCGCGGGCGAAGCCGAGGCCCTCCAGGCCCTGCGCGCGGCCGGGGTGGCCCTCACCGCCACCGCGGCCCTCCTCACGTCGTCGCGCGCCTGACACCGTCGCACTCTGCGTGAAAGATTCGTCCGGGTCGGCTCGTACTACGGCCTCGACCCACCACGACGGCCCACCGTCTGTTTGCAGCAGCCAGGACGTTGCCGCGAGCACGCGGTTGAGGGAGTATCCGCGCCGCCGGATGCCGTGGGGGCGATCGATCACCCCAGTCCATGCTGGTTGATGTCCCTGACGCGGGGACCACAGAGAAGAAACAGGAGATGTCCATGTTGACGATGCGAACGATGATGGCCGGGACGGCCCTGGCCGCGGTAGGGGCCCTCGCCCTCGGCGGCTGTATGGTGCGGGGTTCGGGCGCGATGCAGCCCACGGGCACGATCCACGTCCAGCCCACGGCCACGGTGCAGACCCAGGGCACGGTGTACGCCCAGCCCACCCCGACCACGACGGTGTACACCCAGCCTTCGGCCCCGCCGCCGGTGACGGGCGGCTCGGTCGGGGTCGGGGTCGGCGGGGTGTACGCGGGGGCAGGCGTGTACGCGGCTCCGCCCGCGGTGGGCTTCGTCCCGGTCAACGCCGGCTGGATGACCGACGGGTACGACCAGAACGACTACGTGGCCTACCACATGACCCTTCGGGCCCGTCAGTTTGCGGCCGGGTACATCCCCATCACCCAGCTCTTCCGGGGTCAGCTCGGGCAGGGGCAGCGGCAGTATGTGACCATCACGGCCCAGCCTGGTCGGTGCTACCGCATCGTCGGGGTCGGCGGCCAGGGCGTCCGCGACCTCGACCTGCGCCTCCTCGACATGAACGGCAACGTCCTCGACCAGGACGTGGCCACCGACAACTTCCCCGTGCTCGGCCTCCAGCGCAACCTCTGCCTCAACTGGCAGGGCACCTTCCGCATCGAGGTGATCATGTACTCGGGCGGGGGCACCTTCGGCCTCCAGGCCTTCGCCACCCCCACCTGATCGCCCAACGCCACGCGCCGACGCGCCTGCGGGAGGAGTGAATCTCCCGAGGCGGTCGGCGCGAAACGTTTGGGGGGAGTTAGGGAGCGCGGAAGGCCCGGCGAAGGGCCCCGCGGGGAGAGAGGCGCCGACGGGGAGGGGAGCGCTCAGCCCTGGACGGGCTGCGGGGCCTGGGCGGCCTCCGCGGCCTTCTGCTGACGGAGGCGCTCCTCCTTGCGACGACGACGTGCCTTCTGGCGATGACGAGCCCGAGGATCTTGCGGGGTACCCATAGTGGGGGCGGCTTTACACCATCGCCCCGGGCGCGTCAAAGGCCTCGTGCAGGCTTCACTGATCGGCCCGGCGGGGGGCCCCCACCTGCGGGGGGATGTACTGCCGACCCCGGGCGCAGCCTGCGGCGGCGGTGGTGCGGCCGTCGACGGTGGTGCGGATGATGAGAAACTGCACCCGTCGGTTGCGGGCCCAGGCCTCCTCGTTGGAGCGCGGGTCGAGGGGGCAGTACTCGCCGTAACCGGCAGCCACGAGGCGGGAGGCGGCGATCCCGCGTTGCACGAGGGCGGCCACCACGGAGTTGGCCCGGTCGCGGGAGAGCTGGAGGTTGTGGTCGTCGGCGGCCCGCTCGTCGGTGTGTCCCTCGACGGCCACGAGCTCGATGTCGGTGTTGCTCGTGAGGAGGGCCGCCATCTGCTCGATGATGGTGCGGTTGGTGTCGTTGTCGACGATCTGGGCCGAGTCGGTGGCGAAATTGATCTGCTGGTTGAGCTGGATCTCGGTGCCTACGCGGCGCAGGAGCCCGGTGTCGGGGCAGCCGTCCTCGTCGTCGAGGCCGTTGAAGACCTCGGCCTCATTGGGGCACTGGTCGCGCACGTCGGGGATCCCGTCGCGGTCGTTGTCGGGGTCGGGGCAGCCGTCCTCGTCCTCAAACTGGTCGCGGTCTTCGGGCTCGTTGGGGCACTGGTCGTCGACATCGAGGATGGTGTCGCCGTCGTTGTCGGGGTCGGGGCAGCCGTCGGTGTCTTGGAAGCTGTCGAGGTCTTCGGGCTCGTCGGGGCAGCGGTCGACGTTGTCGGGGATCCCGTCGCCGTCGCGGTCTTGCACGTCGCTGTCGGGGCAGCCGTCGGTGTCCTGGACCCCGTTGCGGTCTTCGGGCACGAGGGGGCACTGGTCGTCGGTGTCGAGGATGCCGTCGCGGTCGTTGTCGGGGTCGGGGCAGCCGTCGTCGTCTTCGAAGTTGTCGAAGTCTTCGGGCTCGAAGGGGCAGCGGTCGACGTCGTCGCGGTACCCGTCGCCGTCGGTGTCGCCGATGCTGGGCTCGAAGATGAAGCCCACGAAGGCCCGGATCCGTGCCGAGGCCAGGCCCGGGGTGATGCCCGTCCCGGCCCCGACGGTGAGGTAGCTGTTGCGGTCGACGAAGATCTTGGCCCCGAGGATGCCCTCGACGGGCAGGGCCCCGACGTTGCCGAGGCCGCTGAAGTACTGAGCCCCGTAGGTCTCGGCCATGAGGTCGACCACGGAGCCGATGCGGTAGCTGGCCCCGATCCCGAAGGTGAGGCTGGGGCCGTAGGTGACGGGGTCG
This sequence comes from uncultured Myxococcaceae bacterium, assembly GCA_964447205.1. Lineage (GTDB taxonomy): Bacteria > Myxococcota_A > Polyangia > Polyangiales > JAEUKH01. Next base: position 5,197 of record CAYUSB010000043.1, on the reverse strand, counting down.
CCCTGGCCCTGGGCGGGGGTGAGGGTCGACCCGGTGGCGAAGGGGATGCGGGCCCCGAGGTTGCCGGCGAGGCGAAACCTACGGCCGAAGCGGCGCTCGACGGCGAGGCTCGGCCAGACCCAGGGGCCGGGCTCCCCGGCGAAGCTGCGGGAGCCTCCCATGAGGGGCAGGCCCGCCTGGAGGATCACGGCGAGGCCGACGGGGAAGTACTCCGCCCGGAGCCACCGGAGCTTGGCGTGCAGGACGAGGTCGCCGAGGCCCTGGTAGGTGAGGCTCGACCCGGGGGGTTGGTACTCCCGGGTGTCGAGCCCGACGGACCCGACCCCGCCCATGCCGTCGGAGGTGTTGCCCGGGCCGTTGGCGAGGTGGACGGGGAGTTGGGCTCCGAGCACGAGGAGGTTGCCGATGCCCACGTTGGCGTGCAGGAGCCCCGTAAACATCGAGCCCACCAGGGCCTGCCGGGCCCCGCCCTGGAAGCCCACCCGGGCCATGTTGGCCCCCACGTCGAGCAGGAGCCCGAAGGAGAAGGCCCGGGCCCCGAGGATGTCGGTGCCGTTGACGGTCATCAGGCCTTTGGAGTCGACCGCAGGGCGGAAGAGCCGCAGGTCGAAGCCGTTGCCGGCGCGCAGCGGATCGCCATCGGTGGTCTGGGCCTGAGCGGGCGTCGCGAGGCCGAGGAGTGTTGCTGCGGAGAGGGCCGCCAGCAGACGCGCCCCGACGCGGGAGGGTCGGTCGATCATCGCGGCGGACGCTATGTCGAGGGCCCACCCGCCGTCAATTCACGTCGACGCCCCGTCGTCGACTCTGGGGGCGGCGTCGCGGTCGGCTCCCCCGTCGGGGGGCGGCGGGGCCTCGGGGGCCCGGGGCACATCTGCGGGACTTTCCGCGGTCGCGTCGCGGGGGCCGTCGGAGGGGGCGTCGAAGGCGGGGGGCCCCGCGTCGGTCCCGAGGTCGGTCCCGAGGTCGGTCCCGAGGTCGGTCCCGGGCCACGCGTCGGGCGGGCGGGCGGCGTCGGTGGACCCGTCGGGCCCGGCGTCGGGTTTGGGGGCCTCGGGCACGATCACCCGCACCACGCGCTCGCCCACCACCACCCCGTCGCCGATCAGCCGCACCCGGACGAAGAAGACCTGGGGGAACTCGCCCTCCCGGACCTGGAGGTTTTGCAGCACCACGCGGAAGGTGAGGCGGGTGCGGGTGGGGACCTCGACGAAGGTGTCTTGCACCCCGTCGGCGTTGCGGTCTTCGCGTCGGGGGGTGGGGGCCCCGTCGGGGGCCACGGCGGAGACGGCCTCGATGGCTCGAACGAAGTCGCGGTCGTCGTCGGCCTCGCCGCGTACGGTGAGGAAGGCCAGGCTGTCGAGGAAGCGGGCGATCCCGTCGACCACGGTCTGTCCGAGGCCTGACCCGTCGGGGTTGAGGTCGTACACGAGGGGGCAGCGGGGCCCTGGGGCGGTGCGGAAGGTGCCACCGATGCCGGTCTGGCAGGCGTTGCCGACGGCGGGGACGCTGCCCCCGGTGGACAGGGCGATGGCCTCGAGTTGGGGTCGGGCGGCGGGGCCCGAGGCGATCCCGATGAGGCGGGCGTTGACGGCCCCGAGGCTCTGGGCGGCGTCGGCGGTGGAGCGGGTCCCGGACAGGGTGGGGGCGTAGGAGGCGGGCTCGTGGGCGGGGGCGTCGGTGATGGCCACCACGACCCGGGCCGACCCGAGGCGAAACCCGACCCCGCCCGGCAGGGCCCCCGGGGGGGTGTCTCGGGGGGGCGTAAACGGGGCGATGGTGCTGCGGAAGGGGCCCACATACCCCTGGCCCGTGGCGATCTGGAAGAGGGCCTCGGCCCACGACTCGGGGCCGTCGCCGCCGACCATGAGGGGCATGTCGAGGGAGAGGACAGCCCGGCCCACGCGGTTGAAGTCGGTGGTGATGGGGGTCATCAGCTCGTACGGCAGGTCGTTGGCGTTGCCGTACGGCAGGACGGGGAAGTCTGCGAAGCGGGCTACCCCCATGGCGAGGTCGGCCACCCGGCGGCGCAGGGCGGGCACGACGAGGTTGCCGAGGGTGAGCTTGAGGTTGGCGATCTCGCCGCCGAAGCTGCCCGAGGCGTCGACGAGGAGCTGCACGTCGAGGCGGGTGGCCCGGGGCTCGACCTCCAGGGAGAAGCTGCGGGCGGCGCCGCGGTAGGGGAGCTGGTAGGACAGGTCGTAGGCGGGGTAGGTCGACTGCAGGGCCCCGAGGGGCTGGTCTTCGGGCGCCGCGGCCTCGACCACGGGCACATCAAAGAACGGGGCGTCGCCGGGCCGGGGCTCGCCGCACCCCACCCCGAGGGCGGCCCAGAGGCCCAGGAGCAGACCGGGGGAGGAGTCGACGCGGCGCACCCGGGGGAGCATAGCCCCTCGGGGCTCAGGTCTCCAGGCGGTCGTCGGGGCGGGGGGTGTGCACCCGCAGGTGGCCCGCTTCGCCGAGGCGTTGGGACAGGACGGCCTGGGCCTTGGGCTCGCCGTGGACGAGGGCGATCCCGCGCAGGGGGCCCCGGTCGCGCAGGGCCTCGGCGTAGGCCAGGAGGTCGGCCTGGTCGGCGTGGGCGCTGAACCCGTTGAGCACCTGGACCTCGCACCGCCGGTCGCGCTCGACCCCGAAGATGCGCACCCGGGACCGACGCTCGACGAGGCGCCGTCCGAGGGTGTGCTGGGCCTGAAAGCCTACGATCACCACGGTGTTCTTGTCGTCCTCGACCCCGGCCCGGAGGTGGTGAAGGACGCGCCCGGCCTCGCACATCCCGCTGGCGGCGATGATGACGCAGGGCTTGTCGGAGCTCGAGATGCGCTTGGACTCCTCGACGTCCTCGACGTAGCGCAGGCCGTCGAGGTCGAAGGGGGAGTCGTTGGAGCGCAGGAGGGCCCGGGCCTCGGCGTCGAAGCACTCGGGGTGGAGCTTGAAGATCTCGGTGATCCTCACGGTGAGGGGCGAGTCGATGTAGACCGGGATCGGCGGCAGGGCCCCGGACTTCTGCAGGTGCTTGAGGGTGTAGACCACCTCCTGGGCCCGCTCGAGGGCGAAGGCCGGGATGATCACCTTGCCCCCGCGTTTGTAGGTGCGGGCGATGATGTCCGCGAGGTCCTCGTCCATCTTCTCGATGGGGTCGTGGAGGCGGTCGCCGTAGGTGCTCTCGGTCACGAGGAACTCGGCCCCGGGGACCACCTCCGGGTCGCGCAGGATGGGCATGTGGTACCGCCCGAGGTCCCCGGTGAACACCAGCCTCCGGGTGGCCCCTCCCTCGTCGACGTCAAGGGCCGTGATGGCGCTCCCGAGGACGTGCCCGGCGTCGTAGAAGGTCACGTCGACCCCGTCGGCGATGCGCATCCTGCGGTGATAGGGCATCCCTACGAAGCGCTCGAGGGTCGCGATGACGTCCTCCTCGGTGTAGAGGGCCTCGATGTGCTCGCCCGCGAGCTCGCCCCGGTCGATGTGCTTGTTGAGGTAGCGGGCGTCGGCCTCCTGGATGTACGCCGCGTCCCGGAGCATGGCCGCGCAGAGGTCGTTGGTGGCGTGGGTGCCGTAGATGGGGCCGTCGTACCCGGCCTTGACCAGCATGGGGAGGGCCCCCGAGTGGTCAATGTGGGCGTGGGAGAGCACCACCACGTCGATCTCCTGGACGGGCAGGGGGAGGTTGCGGTTGCGGAGGTAGGACTCCCGGCGGCGCCCCTGAAAGAGCCCGCAATCGAGCAAAATGGTGGCGTGCTCGGTGCGTACGAGGTGCATCGACCCGGTCACCGTCTGGGCCGCTCCGACAAACTGGATCTCCATTCGAAGACGGTACGGCCAGCAGGTGGCCCCGGGCAATGCGTTGACACCCTGAGCCCCCGAAGACAGACTCCGCGTGGTTGGACAGAGCTCGACCGTGCCCGGGCGGCCCATGAGGGGCCCCTGAAACCGGTCGGGGGTAACGCAGCACCAAAGGCCGAAGGGGCCTGAGGGGTAGTAGCTCCCATGTTGAAGCTGGTGATCTCGGATGACGAGGGCAAGACCACGACCGTCCCGCTGGTTCGGGACGAAATCACCATCGGTCGCAAGGAGGGCAACACCATCCGATTGACGGAGCGCAACGTCTCGCGGCGCCACGCGCGCATCTCGAAGCGGCCCGAGGGCTTCATGCTCGAAGACCTCGCGAGCTACAACGGCATCGTGCTCAACGGGGCCCGGCTCCAGGAGGCGCGGGGGGTCAAACACGGGGACCAGGTTCTGATCGGGGATTACAAGCTCCAGATCGTGGACGAGCCCGGGGCCCAGGTGGCCCCGACCCCTCCGCCCCCCCCGCCCGCCCCGAGCGAGCACATGGCCCCCCTCCTGGCCGCCCCGACCCCTCCGCCCCCCCCGGCTCCGGGCTCGGCCCCGACGGCCCCGGGCATGGCGGCCCTCAACGACCCCTTCGCCCCACCGACCCAGCAGCCCGTGCCCGAGCACATCCGGGGTCTGCGGCTGGTGTTCCTGGCCCCGGCGGGGGTCCCGGCCCCGGTGTCGCTGGAGAAGGTCCCGATGGTGATGGGGCGCTCGGAGGCGGCCGACGTGGCCCTGCCCTTCAGCTCCATCTCCCGCGAGCACGCTCGCATCTTCCTCGAGGACGACAAGCTCTTCATCGAGGACATGGGGAGCTCCAACGGGATCACCATCAACGACAAGAAGGTCCCCAAGGGGGAGCTCGCCCCGGGCGACATGGTCAAGCTCGGGGTCGTGGAGTTTCGGGTGGCCCGCCGCGGCGACAGCACCGTGGTCATCCAGCGGGCCGCCGAAGAAGAGCGGGTGGCCTCGTCCAAGCCCAACAAGGGCCTCCTCCTCGGCATCATCGGCGGGGGCGTGGCCCTCGGCCTCGCCGTCCTCGTCGTAGCCGGCGGCCTCCTCAAGAACAACCCGGCCCCCACGGCCCTGCCCGAGCCCGCTCCCGCCGTCGCGGCCCCGACCGCCCCCGCCCCGACCAGCCCCGAGGCCAACCCCGCCCCGGCTGCGGCCGCCAACCCCGAGGCCAACCCCGCCGCCCCGGCGGCTCCGGCGGCCCCCGAGACCCCGACCGCTCCGGCCGTCGCAGCCCCCCCCGCGGCCGCGCCGGAGGCTCCCCCCGCAGCTCCCCCCGAGGCCGCCCCCGAGGCCCCGCCGGTCGCCCAGGCCCTCGCCCCTGCCCCAAACGCCCGGGCCGCCCGGGCCGCCC
>CAYUSB010000042.1:0-74461 GCA_964447205.1 uncultured Myxococcaceae bacterium | reverse complement strand
AGCCATCGCAGCCCGGCCGACAAGGGGGCCTTCACCCCGAAGGGCCCATGAGCCGGGCGTCCTATGGAGCAGGCGGCCCGGGGTCGTTCCCGATGAGCGCGTGGAGGAGTGCCGCGGCTACCTTGTCAAGCCCGCACGGCCTCCGAGGACGGGCGCCGGGTCAGCCGCGTGTGCCTTCCCGCGGCGGGGCTACTCCTCGGCCTTGGCGAGGGCCACGATGCCCTGGGCCCAGTGCGCAAACTTCCACTCGGCCAGATCGCGCACGGTCTTGAGCCCGAACTTGGCGAGGGCCTTCGCGCCGTCCTCGCTGATGCCCTCCAGGCCCTCCAGGGGCATCTCGACGAGCTCCTTCAGGCTCTTGCCCTCGTACGCCTTGTCCAGAGCCTTGTTGATGTTGATCGCCATCGTCCGTCGCCTCCGTGATGCGCCGCGACCCTCGCAGCGCGCCGGGGATGATCGCTACGGGGGCGGGAAGGTCAATGGCCAACTGCGCCCGCCGTGCGTGCAGGCCTGCGAGAGGGCGGGGATGACGCACTTGCTGGGAGGGGAGTGGTCCACCGACGCCCACCGCCGGCTTCGCCTTGCGGTACTGACGGAGGGGGAGACAGGGCCGGTGCCGGAGCCAGAGCCGACGCCGGGACACATACTGGGAAACCACAGGGAGCGGGGGGCACCACCTCGGCCGGCGCCCGATCGGACGGCCGCGCAAGAGCCCCGAGGGTCCGCGCGAAGTCGCAGCGTTCGAGCTCAGGTTTCGCCAGGACGAGGCGCTGGGTCCTGGCGGCTTCGACCTTCAGAGCTGGCGCAACGCTTGGGGCCGGTTTGAGCTGTTGATGGTGCCGATGTCCACTACGGCGCCTTCCACAGAACTCGATCGGACTTCGCGTCCCGGACCTCTACGCCGCCGCGGCGGCGGAGGTCGTCGAGGCTCTGGTTCGTCAGAAGGGGGATGACGTGGTCGCAGATGGAGCCGAAGGCGGCTTCGAAGGGCTGTGCGAGGTCGAGGGCGATCGTCACGCGCCGCGGCAAGGGTGCAGGGGTCGCCGCCGACGCCCGGAGGAGGTCGCGGCTGTCGATGTCCAGCGAGAAGGTGTACGAGTCGAAGCCCTTCGACGCGTAGAGCACGATGGGCCCCTCGGCAGTGGGTTCTGCGTGCGCCAGGGCTGTCATGCGCCGGAGCCTGCCAGCGCCTGCACGTCGCGGCAACCACGCCGACGACCCACACCCACCCTCACCGCGCGACGCAGACCACCGCGGCGAAGTCGCTGTTGTTCTCGACGGGGCTGAAGCCCGACACGAGGCCCTGGCCCGGCACCCGTGGTGGCCAGCCGCCTCAGGGGGCCATGAGGTCCGGGAAGGCTCGTTCGAGCGCGGAGATGATCCTGGCTGCGCCGCGTTGAACCTGCTCCGCGGTGGTGAGACAGCGCCTGACCTCGCCCCGCGTGAAGACCCCGGAGAAGCATGGGGCCTGCCATGCGGTGGGGCTGGTCTGGAAGGGGTATTCGGTGTTTCTGACCGCGAGGCAGCCCTTCTTGGGGTACTGGGGCACGACCTGATCCAGCGTTCGGATACGCTCCTGAGCGTGCGGTGGAAAGAGCCGCAGCAGCTGGCGCCGAAGCAGTCGGTGCTCCTTCGGCGCGATCTCCGCGGCCCTCAGCATTGCACTCACGAACCTCGACACGTGATGGAGGCTGTCGACGGGAAGCTTGAGGAAGCCGATCACGTTGAGGGACTCGATCAACCCCTTCACGGCCTTCTCGACGCCCTGCTGGCACTTCGCCAAGACCTGGCAGAGATCTGCGTTGGCCTGATGCAGGGCGTTGGCCGACATCACGTCGGACTGTGCCTGCAGGATCCACGCTTTGTGGAGCCTCATGCCGCGTGCAGGTACGGCTTGAGCTTCTTGCCGAGGGCGTCGGCATACAGCACGGCGACGACATCGTGCCGTGACTTCAGGCGCTCCAACATCGGCCACCCCTTGTCGATCGCGACGCGAAGCTCCTCCGGGCTGGTGAGGACGAGGCGGAGCTCGCCTCCCTCGGGGAGTACGACGGCAGAGTTGGCCGACATGGCCACCTCCACGAACCGCTTGTTCGGGTCGATGTGACCGCCCCCGAATTTGCCGATGACCTCGAAGAGGACAAGGTCCTTCGGGCGTCGTGGATCCTGAAGGAGGAGCGCGAGGTGGAGAGGCTCGTCCTTGAGCTTCTGATGCGCCTTCACCAACTCTTCCAGCGTTCGGCTGGGTTCATGCTTCGACATGGGCCACACTCCGTCTTCAGCGTCCTCGCGCTCGCACCGAACTCTACCTCACCGTGCGACGCAGACCACCGCGGCGAAGTCGCCGTTGTTCTCCACCGGGCCGTAGCCCGTCGCAAACCCGCGGCCCGTGCACAAGCGGTGGATGGCCGCGTTGCAGTCCCGGCCCCACCGGGCCGTGCGGGTGCACCCCGCGTGGATGCGACCGAGCGCGGTGTACGTCGTGTCGACCCCCGTGGCCACCCCCGCCGCGACGCAGCCCACCACCGCGACGTCGCCGCTGTTCTCAACGGGGCCGAAGCCCGACACAAACCCCTGGGCCCGGCACCAGCGGTGCACCGCCGCGTTGCACTCGGGCCCCATCCGCTGGACGCTGCCATTGCAGCTCCCGTGCTGCTGCCCCAACGCCGTAAACCGCGTCTCCCGAACCTCCCCCCGCACGCACCCCACCACCGCCACGTCGCCGCTGTTTTCCAGCGGGCCGAAGCCCGTGGTGGCGCAGTCCCTGCCCGCGCAGAAGCGGCTCATCGCGGCGTTGCACGCGGGACCCATCCGGGTCGAGGCGTTGCACTCGGCGTGGCGCTGAGCCAGGGCCGTGTACGTGGTCTGCACGGCCGCCGCCCGAAACCCCTCGTCGACCTCTCCGTCGCAGTCGTCGTCCATCCCGTTGCATGCCTCGGGGCTCGGGGTTCCCGGGACGCACATCGGCAGCCTTCCCCCCGCGCAGACCACCAAACGTCGGCACTGACCCACCCCGCACGCGGCCCCCGGGGCTCCGTTGTCGATCATCCCGTCGCAGTTGTTGTCGACCCCGTCGCACACCTCGGGCGTGGGCATGGCCGGGGTGCAGGCCTGAAACCTCCCGCCCACACACAACGGAACCTCGCGTCGGCAGGCTCCCACCCCGCACGCGGCCGTGACAAAGCCGTCGTCGACCTGGCCGTTGCAGTCGTCGTCGAGCCCGTTGCACGCCTCGGTGCCGCCCGGGTGAATGGCAGGGTTGCCGTCGTTGCAGTCGCGCTGGGGGCAGCTCGCGTGCGTCCCGAATCCGTCGCCGTCCATGTCGCTCGCGGCGCACGGCGTCTGCGGTCCCGTGTCGGCCGGTCCCGCGTCGGTGGGGACAGGCCCGTCGGCTTCGCCCACCCAGCGGCGTAGGCACGCCACCTCGTCGGGGGTCAGGGCCGCGCCGTTGAGGGGCATCGTGCGGCCACAGGTGGGCGAGGGCCCAAGCTTCTCCACGAAGTAGCTCAACGACGGCCGCCCCGGAACCACCAACACCTTGCCCGGACACGTCACCGCCGGGGCCCCCGTGAGCCGGGCCCGAAGCCCCGGGGACTGCAGGTCGAGCCCCCCGGCCTGATCGGCCTCGGTGTGGCAGCCCGCGGTCGCACACCGCGGACGCAGGAGACCCGTCTCGATCGGGAGGGAGAGGGTGCAGGGGGGGAGGGGTTCGGGGGGGAGGTCGGGGCGCGTCGTGGAGCCCGTGTCGGTCGCGGAGACAGGGCCCGCGTCGAAGCTCCCCGCGTCGAAGCTCCCCGCGTCGTCGTCGAGGCGTTCGACGCCCGGGTCGCCGCATCCGACGGTGGTCAGGAGGGTGACCAGCACCACGGCGCGACAACGCGAGAATTGAAGCCTGCGATGCTGCGCCGTCACGGAAGGGGTTGTACCATGGGGCCCGCGGCGAAAGGCTCCGCGGGAGACGACGATGACAGGGCCCGCGCGCGCAACACGATGGATCGGGACGCTGGCCCTCCTGGCACTGGGAGGGTGCCTCGACGAGGGCGTCGAGACCCTGGCCGAGCCCCCGGCCGAAGACGCCGCAGCCCCTGCCCGCGATGTGGGATCGGTCCCGGTCGACGATCGCCCTGCGCCTTCGCGTGACCTCGGTTCACGTCCCGACACAGGCTCCTCCACCGACACGGGCCCGGGGACGGATGCTGGGACCGAGCCGGTCGATCCGCCCTTCCGCCCCGCCCCGGCGGCCTTGCAGCGACTCACCCGGCGGCAGTACGGAAACGCACTGCGTGACCTGCTCGGGAGCGAGTTGCGCGTCCCGACCGACCTCGAGGTGGACACGCCCCTGCACGGGTTTAGCACCGTGGGGGCGGCCCAGTTGACGGTGGCCCCGCGTGCGGCCGAGCAGTTTGAGGCCGCGGCCCTCGACGCCACGGAGCAGGTCTTCGGCAGCCCCGCCCGGCGGATGGCCCTGGTCGGGTGCACCCCCGCGGCGGCCGACGATCCCTGCGCCCGGACGTATCTCCAGCGCTTCGGGCGGAGAGCGTGGCGACGGCCTCTCACCGAGGCCGAGGTCGCCCGCTGGGCCGGGGTCTCGCGGGCTGTGGCAGGCACCCTGGGCGATCCCTGGGCGGGCCTGCGGTACGCCACGGCGGGCATACTCCAGTCGCCGTTCTTCTTGTACCGGGTTGAGCTCGGGGCCCCCGACCCGACGCGGCCCGGATGGGTCAAGTACGACGGCTACGAGATGGCCTCGCGCCTCTCCTTCTTCCTGTGGAACACCACCCCCGACGAGGCCCTCCTCACCGCCGCCGCCCGAGGTGAGCTCGACACGCCCACGGGGGTTCGGGCCCAGGGGCAGAGGCTGCTCGCCGACCCGCGGGCCCGGGCCGCCATGGGGGACTTCTTCACCGAGTACCTCAAGCTCGACCGCCTCGACGCTCTGTCCCGCGACCCGATGGCCTTCCCCCTGATGACCCCGTCGCTCGGGGCCTCGATGCGGGGCGAGGTCTTGCGGGTGGTCGACGACGTGGTCTTCGCTCAGGACACCGACATCCGGGCCATGTTTGACACCCGGAGCACCTTCCTCAACGACGACCTCGGACGGCTCTACAACCTCGGCGGGACGCGCGGGGCGGAGTTCGTGCGGGTCGAGCTCCCGGCCGCGGGGCCGCGGGCGGGGGTGCTCACCACGGCGGGGTTTCTCGCCCTCAACGCCCACGCCGCAGCCACGAGCCCCACCCTGCGGGGGCGCTTCGTGCGGCAGTTTCTCTTGTGCCAGGAGATCCCCCCGCCGCCCCCCGGGGTGGTCACCTCGATCCCGCCGACCACGGGGCCCTCGACCCTACGCCAGCGCCTCGGGCGGCACGTCACCGACACCATGTGCGCGGGCTGCCACAACCTCATGGACCCGATCGGGTTCGGGCTCGAACACTTCGACGCCCTGGGGGTGTACCGTACCACCGACGAGGGGCTGCCTGTCGACGCCACGGGGGAGGTCGACGGGGTGAGTTTTCGCAACGCCCGGGGCCTCGCCACGGCCCTGCGCAACCACCCGCGGGTGGGCCCCTGCGTGAGCCGCCAGCTCTTCCGCTACGCCACGGCTCACAAGGAGACCGAGGTGGAGGCGGCGGGGCTACGCGAGCTCGCCATCCAGTTTCAACGCGACGGGCACCGGATGCGGGCCCTGGTCTTGTCGCTCGTCACCAGCGACGGGTTTCGGTACGCCACCCGCTGAGAAGGTTTGGACCCCGTACGATGCCGCCCTTCGCCCTGTCCCGCCGCACGATGCTCCGAGGAATCCTCGGAGGGGCCGTGGTCTCCGTGGCCCTGCCCCCCCTGGAGGCCATGATGGACGCCCACGGGCTCGCCTACGCCGACGGGCCGCCGCCCCTGCGGTTCGGGCTGTGGTTCTGGGGCAACGGGATCCGCCGGGCCCAGTGGACCCCCAACGGCACGGGAGCCGGATGGACCCCCCGCAACGAGACCCAACCCCTCGCCGCCCCGGCCATCAAGCCGTACGTGAGCCCCGTCACGGGCTTCGAGATCAAGACCGCCACCCACCCCCACCACTCGGGCATGACGGGGATCCTCACCGGCATGCGCTACCACCAGAACGGGACCACCCGCGACACCATCGTGTCGAGCTGTGCGGGCCCCACCCTCGACCAGGTGGTGGCCCAGCGGTGGTGGTCCAACCCCATGACCCGGGGGCGGTTTCGGTCGTTGGAACTGGGGGTGTGTCGCTTCACGGGCACCGACGAGGGGACGACCTTTCAGCACCTCTCCCACAACGGCCCCAACAACGTAAATCCCGCCGAGTACGAGCCGCGGGCCGTGTTTCAGCGCCTCTTCGGGGGCGAGGCCATCGGGTCGCAGGTGGCCGCGGCCCGACGGAGCGTGCTCGACGCCGTTCGGGGCGACCTCGGGGCCCTCCAGGGGCGGGTGTCGGCCTCCGACCGCGTCCGCATCGAGCAGCACCTCGACAGCGTTCGGGCCATCGAGCTGCGGCTGCAACAGACGGCCCTGCCGGGGATGTGCACGACCCCCGGACAGCCCGCCGCGGGCTACCCCGACGTGATGGGGCGCGAGCAGATCGCCGAGAAAAACCAGGTGATGAGCGACCTCCTGGCCATGGCCCTGGCGTGCGACCTGACCCGGGTGTTCTCGGTGCTGTTCTCGCCGTGCGGGGCGGGCACGGTGTACTGGATGGCCGGGGCCCGCAACGGCCTGCACCAGGTGTGTCACGACGAGCGGGTGAGCGCCTCCGAGCCGCAGCCTACGGTGCACGCGGCCATCCGGTTTACGATGGAGCAGCTCGCGTATTTCCTCACGCGTCTGCAGCAGACCCGGGAGGGCGCGGGCAACCTGCTCGATCACTCGGCCATTCTGTGCACGACCGAGCTGTCGGAGGGGTACACCCACTCCAACGACGAGTTTCCCATCGTGGTGGCGGGCAGGGCCGGGGGGCGGCTGCGTGGGGGCGTTCATGTGCGGTCGGGGAGCAGGCAGAACACCAGCGACGTGCTCCTGACGCTGCTCCGGGCCACGGGGGACACCCGGGCGAGCTTCGGGGCGGGCCCCGGGCAGTCGAGCACGGTGGTGTCGGGGCTGCTGGCGTAGGCTGCCGGGCGTCGGGTCAGTGCCGACGGTGGTGGCGGCGCCGCGGGGTCTCGGGCTCGGGCTCGGGGGGCGGCGGAGGCGGGGCCGGGGGCTCGACCCGCACCATCGCGGGGGACGCGGCGCAACGAAACCCCAGGGTGGCCAGACGAAACGGGGGCTGGGCCTCGGCCCGGGCGGTCGTGCGCAGTTGCGAGGCGTTGCCCGTGTACCAATGGCCTCCGCGGACGACCCGGGTGGTGCCCGCGAGGGGGCCCGTGGGGTCGGTCTGGGGGATGGCCCCGTACGGACCAAACCAGTCGGCCGTCCACTCCATCACGTTGCCGGCCATGTCTTGCAGGCCATAAAACGACGCCCCCGCGGGGTACGAACCCACCGGGGCCGTGGTGGCCGCCCGGTCGCTCGCGGACAGCACGGCAGGGGCCTGCGGGCGTCCGGGGCGTTGGGTGGCCGCCTGGCAGTCGGAGTCGCAGGCGTTGACCCGGTCGGGCGTCGGAGGGGTGTCGCCCCACGGAAAACGCCGGGCTTCGACCCCCCGGGCTGCGAGCTCCCACTCGGCCTCGGTGGGCAGACGGCCGTTGCGGCTGCGGCAGTAGGTGTCGGCCTGGGCCCAGTCGACGCAGTTGATGGGGTGCTCGTCGCGGTCGGTGCGGGCCCCGTTGCAGAAGCTGCTCCAGAAGGGCTGGTCGGCGGGGGGCAGGCCCGGGAAGTTGACCGTGGTGTGCACCGTGCAGCGCCCCGCGGTCACGCAGGCCCGGTAGCGCCCCGTGGTGACCTCCGTGCGGTCGATGCAGAAGGGGGCGAGGGAGACCCGGTGGGTGGGCCCCTCGTTGCGGTCGCCCTCGTTGGGAGGGGCCCCGCGCTGGTAGACGTTGTTGTCGAGGAGGACCATCCCTTCGGGGCATTGGCGCCGCATGGGGGCCTCGCCCGGGCCGTCGGGGGTGCCGGGGGGCACGTCGGGGCCCGAGCCCTGGGTGACCGCCGGGGTGGGGGCCACGGCCGGGGTGCAGCCTCCGGGTTGCAGGCACACGCACGACGACCGGGCCTCGACCCACTCCTCGCCGGGGCCGCAGCAGTGGCCGGCGCTGACGTGCTCGCCCTCGGAGCAGCGCATCCCGCGACGGCCGTGACGGCGCTGGGCCTCGGCGTCGGGGCTTGAGCCGAGGGCGATCCCTGCGGCCACCAGGGCCATCCACCACACGTTGCGCTGCACCATCTCGCTCCCTCTGCCGTCTGGGCGGCCTGCGGGCTCGTCCGCGGCCCGCACCGGCGGCCGGAGGTGAACCACGTCCGACCCCCCCACGCAAGGCGTGTCGTGCGAGGCCCCTCCCAGGGTATCGTGCCCCCGGCCACCCTCTGGCCGGGAGAACCCCCGCTGCGATGGACACCGACCCGACCGTACGCGATCGCCCGGTCTTGCATGTCGCCCTCTTGGGTCACGCCGGCCATGGCAAGACCACCCTCCTGACGGCCCTCACCCACCGCCTCGCGGCCCGTCCGGGAGGCGTGTCGGTCCCCCTGCCTGCCCCGGGGGAGGCCCCGACGGTGTGGGGCCGGTGTGTGGCCGTGGCCAGCCCGCGTCGACGGTACGTCCTGCACGACCTTCCCGGGCGCCGGGGATTCATCCGCGAGGCCTCTCGGGGGCTTGGGATCCGCGACGTGGCCGTGGTGGTGATCTCCGCCGAGCAGGCCGCCCGGGCCCAGACCCGGGAGCTGGTCCTGCATGCCCGGGGGCTCACCGCCCGGCAGACGTTGGTGTTTCTCAACGCGTGCGATCGCCCGAGCGACCCGGCCTGGCTCGACGCGGTGGAGGCCGACGCCCGGCAGAGCCTGATCGACGTGGGGGTCGACGGCGACGACGTCCTGGTGTTGCGCGGATCGGCCCTCGGGGCCCTCCGGGGCGACCCCCGGTGGACCCCCGGGGTCGACGGCCTGCTCGACGCACTCGACGCTCTCGACGACGTTTTGCGCGCGGTGGACGGCCCCTTGGTGATACCTGTGAGCGAGTCGTACCCCCGGCCCCGCAAGGACGACGTGGTGGTGGGGCGGGTGCGCAGCGGTCGGGTGAAGGTCGGGCAGGTGGTGGAGCTTCCCGGGGTGGGGAGCTACCTCGTGCGGTCGCTCCAGCAGCACGGGCGGAGCGTCGAGACCTGCGAGGCGGGAGAGCTGGCGGGCCTGGGGCTGACGGCCCGGGCGGGCACGGCCCGCATCCCCTTGCGGGGAGAGGTCCTGGGGGCCGGGGAGGCGGTGCGTCTGCGGGAGGAGTTCTTCGCGACGGTGCGGCTGATCGCCCTCAGTGACGGCGGGCGGCACACCCCCCTGCGCACGGGCATGCGGGCCTTCTTCCACCTCGGAACGGCCGGCCGGATGGGCGTCGTGCGCCTGCCTCCGGGCTTCGAGTCCCTGTCCCCGGGCGCCGTCTGCACGATGGTGCGGGTGCGCCTCGACCGGCCGATCTGGGCCGCGGCCGGGATGCGCTTTGCGTTTCGGGACGGGAGCGTCGGGCCGCGCCGCGACCGTGAGTCCCCGCTGGAGTGGGCGGGGACGGCGGGGGTGGGCGAGGTGCTGTGATACCGCTTCGCCCGACGCCCGTTCGTAGATCATCCGTCGGCTTTCGTCCTGTTGTAGTCCAGTGCTGTCTCGCGGAGATGCCGATTTTCTCTCGGGGCGGGGTCCATTCTGGCCGTAGGAGTTCGCTCTTGCCGAAGGGGTCACTGCCCTTCGGCGACGGACTCCTACACCGAGCCGCGGACGCGTGGGGTCGTGGTCGGAGAACGAGACGAGGGGTCGGCGAGACCTGTTCCGTGGCGTGTCAGCTCTTGGGCTGCACGAGCTCTGCCGCGTCGCGCATCGTCTTCCTCGGGCGTTCTCAGGGTGCCTCTGGGACTCACTCGGGACACTTCCCCACCTCGAACGAAGCGCCGCGGGCCACGTGCCAGATCGCCTTCACCAGCTTGCGGACCACCGCGATCACCGCCGAAAGCTTCTGGTCCGGGCGGTAGCTGTGGCGCCGCTGGCACCACGCGCGCCCCACGGCGTTGCTCCCGATCATCCGCAACGCCAGCAAGAACAGGTACTTCCGCACCTGACCCGGGCCCCGCTTGGTGAGGTGCACGCCCCCCTTCTGCGTGCCGCTGGAGTGCTCCTTGAGGTTGAGCCCGCAGGCCTTCTCCAGCGCTGCCGCCGAGGCGTAGTCGGTCGGATCGCCCACCCGCGCGAGCAGGACGGCCGTCGTCGTCGGGGCCAGCATCGCCACCAGCGGGGCCCGCTCGGGCGTCGCTGCGAGGTGCTCCCGCAACCGCGCATCGACCTCGTCGCACTTCGCGCGAAGGCTGACGATCTCGGCCATCAGCGCACGCGCAAGAGCCACCTCGTTGGGCGTCATCGTGGTGCCCTGCGTCGTCTTCGCGCTCCGTACGATGGCGTCGATCACGTCGGGCTTGAACCCCGCGCGGCTCTCCTTCCGCAGAGCCTCTGCGGCCTCGCCAGGACTGTCGCGCACGGCGGTGGGATCGATGTAGAGCGTGAGCCACCGCAGCAGGCTGTTGCGCGTGCGAACCTCCACGATCTGCTCTGCACCTTGCGGCCCGCGGCCACCAGGTCGGCGGCGAGGCCGAGCCGCGCGGGGAGTTGGGTGGGCATCGCAAAGTGGATCAGACGCGCCACCTGACCGGCCGTGTCGGCGAGCGCGGCCACGACACGGTGCTTGGCGACATCGAGCGCGAACACCACGAGGGGGGTCGTAATCCACGTCAGCAGCTGCGCCGCAGTCACCTTCTGGACATCGACCGAACGATAGGTACTCTTCTTGTTCACGGGGATGACCTCCTTCACGCCACGCACCCTGCGCGGCTTCCTGGGGCATCCCCGACTATGCTACGGCAGACTCGCTCGACTCCCGCGACGTACCGGAGTACGTCTTGGTCGGTCGCTGCGGGCGCGCTCGACGGATGATTTACGCCCGGACGTAGGGCGAAGCGGTATGGGGGCCGTCAGCGGACGGCGTGGATCGAGCGGAGATAAGCCCGCAGGGCGGGCATGTCCGAGGCCGGGAGCTGATCGGGCGGGACCACCGGCATGATGGCCGAGAGGTCTTCGGAGCCGGCGTGCAGGGCTTCTTCCATGCGGGTCCGGGTCAGGCGCAGGTTGGCGAGGGTGCCCCCGGAGGGTTCGTCCCCCTGGTGGCATCGGCCGCAGGCCCGGGTGAAGACCTCCTGCCCGGCCTGGGCGAGGGCGGGATCGGGGGCGGGGGAGTCGGCCGTGGACTCATTGCCCGAGGTGGGGGGTGTGCCCGCGGGGGTGCCGCTCGGGGGGAGCCCGGGGGGGTCGCAGGCTACACACAGCACCACGACGCCCACCCACGCTGCGCGTGCGACCCGCTTCACGACATCGATCCGGTTCGGCATAGAGGGGACCCCAGGGGGTACACCGTTTGGGCCCCCCGCGACAAGGGAAGGTCACCGGGGGCGCGCGGAGCGGTCGCGGTGGCGCTGCGAAAGCGGCGGCGGAAAGTGCTCGGCCCCGGGAGGGGTCACCCCGGGCGGGGCGGGCATGGGGGCCATGGCCGGGGGCGGAGCGGGGGGAGTTGGGGCGGCCGACCCGCAGCGCTGGAGGTAATGCAGCCGGGCGGGGCGGTCGGCCTGCAGGGGCGGGGCGCTCAGTCGGGCGAGGAGGGTCTGGGCCTCGGCGCATTGGGGGGGGCTGTGGCGCACGAGGACCCGTACGGCGTTGACCCCGAGGGGCTCGATCTGGTCGCGGAGGGAGTCGTACTCGTTGGCCCCGAGGGCGGTGTCGGCCCGGTGCAAGAGGAGTTGGGCCCGGTCGAACGACTGCAGGGACTTGGTGAGGTCGTCGGACGCGGCGAAGCGCATGGCCTCTCCGAGGAGCCGACGGGCCTCGGTCTGGGCGGTGGACTGGTCCTGGCGGTGGTCGAAGTCTGAGGTCCCGTCGACGGCCCGGACGGTCTCTTCGGTCCCGAGGACGCGGCGCATCACGACGAATCCCCCCGCGAGGCTGGCGGTCGAGGCGATGGCCAGGGCGAGGATGACACCCCAACGCTGCGGGGCGGCCGAGGGAGCGGGCGAGGAGGGCAAGAAGGTGCCCGCGGGCGGAGCCGGAGGGGCGGGGATCCCGGGGCCGGTCACGACCCGCACGGAGGGGGCCGCGGGGGCCGGGGCAGCGTCGACCGTGCCCTCGCCGGTGAGGTCATGCAGGAGGTCGAGGGTGGTGGGGGTGCGGCGGGAGAGGTCTTTCTCCAGGGCCCGGGCGAGGGCGAAGTCGTACCGCGGGGGGAGGTGGGCGCAGCCCGGCTGCTGGCGCAAGGGGACGGGGGGGAGGGTCATGTGGGCCTCCATCCACTCGGGCACGGTGCGGGCCGGCCACGGGAGCACCCCGGAGAACATCTGGTAGAGCACGAGCCCCAGGGCGTACACGTCGGCCCGGCGGTCGACGTCGCCCCCGGCGAACTGCTCCGGGGCCATGAAGGCCGGGGTCCCGAGCATGGCCCCGGTCATGGTGAGGGCCCGCTCTCCGGGTTTCTGGGGGGGGCGCCGGGCGATGCCGAAGTCCACCACCTTCACCACGGGGATCCCGCCCTCCTGGGGGGGCATGAGCAGGATGTTCTCGGGCTTGAGGTCGCGGTGCACGATCCCGCGCTCGTGGGCGGTGTGCAGGGCCCGGGCGATCTGCCACGCGATGGCCTCGCCCCGCTCGGGGTCGAGGGGCCTCTGGGCGATGAGGTGCGCGAGGGACCCCCCGGACACAAACTCCATCACCGAGACGAAGTACCCGTTCTCTTCGCCGTAGTCGTAGAGCTTGATGATGTTGGGGTGCTCGAGCGACGCGATGGTCGTGGCCTCCCGGCGGAAGCGGGCGATGATGTAATCGTCGTTGCCGGTGGGGCTGGCCAGGACCTTGATGGCCACCTGGCGCACCCCCTCCCCGATGCGCTGCTCGCCGAGGTACACCCGCCCCATGCTCCCCTCGCCGAGGAGCCGGGTGACCTTGTACCGCCCGAGGAGGGTGTGATCGAGGAGGGGATCGGGACCCGCCGCGGCCGAGGACCCAGGCCCGACCGCTTCGAGGGGCGTGCCGCAGCGGACGCAGGGGTGTGCGCCGGTGGAGACGCGCGGGGCGCCGCAATGGAGGCAGGTGGCATTCACGGAGCGACAGGGGAGTGTATCCTCGGGGGCCCCTCCGTCGCCACCCCTGCGCGCGAATCGGGTATCCTCCCCCGCGATGGCCCTGCCGCAGCTCACCCCCGGGATGCTCTTCGCCCGAGACTACCGCGTCGTACGGCACCTGTCCGCGGGCGGGATGGGGGCCGTGTACGTCGTCGAGCAGGTGAGCACCCAGCGCCAGAGGGCCCTGAAGATCATGCTCCCCGAGCTCGTGCGCGACCCCCGTCAGCGCGAGCGGTTTACCCAGGAGGCCACGGTCTCGGCCCGGATCAAGAGCGACCACGTGGTCGAGGTGGTGGCCGCGGGCATCGACGACGACACCGGGACCCCGTGGCTGGCCATGGAGCTTCTCGAGGGCGAAGACCTCGCCGCACGCATCGAAAAACGTGGTCCCTTCGCCCCCGCCGAGGCCATGGAGCTGTTTCGCCAGCTCTGCCACGGCCTCGGGGCGGCCCACCGGGCCGGGCTCGTGCATCGCGACCTCAAGCCCGAAAACATCTTCCTGGCCGAGGCGAGGCGGGAGGGGACCCCGTACACGGTCAAGGTCCTCGACTTCGGGATCGCCAAGGTAGTGGGCGACAACCGCACCTCGGCCAGCGCCACGGCGGCCCTGGGGTCGCCCCTGTGGATGGCCCCCGAGCAGGCCGAGCAGGGCCAGATCCGGCCCGCCACCGACGTGTGGGCCCTGGGGCTCATCGCGTTTCATGTCCTCACGGGGACGTTCTACTGGCGCTCGATCCGCAACGCGGAGTTCGCCATGGCCATGCTCCTCAAGGAGATCTTCGTCGACTCCCTCGACGCCCCGTCTCAACGCGCGGCCGAGGTCGGACGGGGGGCCCTCCTCCCGCCCAATTTCGACGCGTGGTTCGCCCGCTGCGTGCAGCGCGACGGGACCCAACGGTTTGCCGACGCGGGAGAGGCCCTGGCCCACCTCCTGCCGGTCCTCGGGGGGGCCGCGGGGGTCGTCCCCAATGCCGCCACCTGGCCGGGTCCGCCCGGGGGAGCCGCTCCGGCGGGTGTGGCCGCCCAACCCGTGGGATACCCCTCCCACCAGGGGGCCATGGCCGCGACCCCGGTGGGATACGGGTCGATGCCTCCCACCCAGGCTCCTGGGCCCGGGTACACCTCCGGGACGGTGGGATGGCCCGCCCCGCCCGCCCCGGGATACACCCAACCCGCCCCGCAGGGCCCCGGAGCCTATCCCTCGCAGCCCGGGTACGGGGCCGGGGGATACTCCCAACCCGGGTATCCGCCCGCCTACGCCCCGGCCGTCGCGGCCTCGGGGGGGAGCGGGGCCCGGGCGATGCTCGTGGGCCTCGGGGTGGCCATCGTGGTGGTGGGGGCCGTGGCGGTCGGGCTCGCCGGGCGGGCGGCTACGGTGGCGACGACGGCGGTTCCGATCCCGGGGGTTCCGACGTTGCCGGGGCTGCCCTCGGGCACGGGGTTGCCCGCGATGATGGGCCCCCAGTGCCGGGGGACCGGGGCCCGGCAGGACATCGCCGGGGCCGGGAGCGCGGTCAACGTGTCGGCCGGGCGGTTTCACACCTGCGCCACCCTCCGCGACGCCACCAGCCGCTGCTGGGGGTGGAACGCCCAGTCCCAACTCGGCGACGACTCGACCGAGGATCAGTACAGCCCCATCGTGCCCCAGGGGGTCGGGTCGGTGGTCTACGTGGGGGCCGGGATGCAGCTCTCCTGCGCCCTGCACCGCGAGGGCACGGTGACCTGTTGGGGCCAGCGCCCCCCGCACCCGAGCCGGGCTCCCTCCCCGGTGCGCAACGCCTTCGGGGCCACCCAACTCACGGTGGGCATGCTCCACGCGTGCATGCGCCGCAACGACGGGACGGCCTGGTGCTGGGGCATCGACGTCGAGGGGGCCCTCGGGACCCAGAGCCGCATCCCGCACCCCGACGCCCGGCAGGTCGCGGGCCTCCAGGGGGTGATCCAGATCGCGGCCGGGAGCTGGCACACCTGCGCCCTCGTCACGGGGGGGTCGGTCTACTGCTGGGGCAAACAGGAAAACGGGCAGCTCGGCAACGGCCGCCGGGCCCGCGAGCCCGCCCGCACCCCGACGCTCGTGCTGGGGCTGTCGGGGGCCGTGCAGATCGCCGCGGGGGACAGCCACACCTGCGCCGTCCTCGGCGACGGGGGGGTGGTGTGCTGGGGCAACAACGACCAGGGGCAGTGCGGGGTCGCGGGCGATGGTCCCCGGGCGACCCCGGTGGTCGTTCCGGGTCTGGGCGGGGTGGCCCGGGTGACGGCGGGGCAGATGCATAGCTGCGCCCTGCATCGGGACGGGGCCGTGAGCTGCTGGGGGGCCAACACCACCTGTCAGTTTGGTTCGGGGCCCCTGATGGCGCCGCGTGGGCCGCATCGGCTGGAGGGGCTTCCGCCGGTGGTCGATCTGTCGGCGGGGGGGATGCACACCTGCGCGGTGACGGGCGCAGGGGGGGTGCGCTGCTGGGGGTACAACAACTACGGCCAGCTCGGAAACGGGTCGAGCTCGGCCAACGTCGACCACTCGATGCAACCCTGAGGGCCTCCGGAGATCCACGGTGGCGCTGCTCAACCTCGAAGTCGGGACGGTCTTCGCCCGAACCTACCGCGTCGTGCGCCGCATCTCCGCAGGGGGGATGGGGGCCGTCTACGAGGTCGAGGACGTCCGCGGGCGCCGGGCGGCCCTCAAGATCATGACCCCCGAGCTGGTCGACAGCCCCGAGGCCCGAACCCGCTTCCTCGGTGAGGCCACCGCCGCCGCCGCGGTGCGCGACCCCCACGTGGTCGAGGTGTACGCCGCGGGGGTCGACGACGCCACGGCCACCCCCTTCATCGCCATGGAGTACCTCGAAGGCGACGACCTCGGGCAGGTGATGCGCCGCCACGGGGCCCTGCCCCCCGAGGCGGTGGTCGAGATCGTGACCCAACTCTGCCGTGGCCTCGGGGCCGCCCACCGGGCCGGCCTCGTGCACCGCGACCTCAAGCCGCAGAACGTCTTCCTCGTGCGCCGCCCCGAGGACGGGGAGGGGGCCGCGTTTGTCGTCAAGGTCCTTGACTTCGGCATCGCGAAGTTCCTCAACGAAGGGCGCACCTCGGTGCAGGCCACGAGCACCCTCGGGACGCCCCTGTGGATGGCCCCCGAGCAGGCCGAGCAGGGGGTCTTGCGCCCGAGCACCGACGTGTGGGCCCTCGGGCTCCTGGTGTTCATCATGCTCACCGGGCGGCCGTACTGGAAGAGCGCCAACCAGCGCGAGTACAACCCCGCCTGGGTCCTGCGCGAGCTGATCGCGGACGTCCTGGAGCCGGCCTCGGTCCGGGCCGCGATGCTGGGCCGGGCCGACCGCCTCCCGGCGGGCTTCGACCTGTGGTTCGGGCGCTGCGTGCACCGCGACCCCACGGCCCGCTACCACGACGCCCACGCGGCCCTGGGGCCCTTCCTGGCCCTGTACGGCGTGGGCCCCGACCCCGCCCTGGCCTTGCCCACCACGCGCCCCCCGGTCCTGCGCACCGAGCCCATCGCCTGGTCGCCGAGCGCCCCGCGCCGGCGGGTCCCGTCCCTCGACCTCACCCCGGGGGCCACCGTGGCCCTCCTCGGCAGCGGCCCCGAGGCCCAGGCCGGGTACCCCGAGGCCTCGGCGACCCGCGACCCGCGCCGCGAGCCGTCCCGCCGTCGTCCGTCCGCTCCGCCCGGTCCCCCGCGTCGCCGGTGGGCCCTGTGGGGGGGCATCGCCGCGGCCGTCCTGACCCTCGGGGTGCTCGGGATCGAGGTGGCCCTGCAGGTGACCGACGACGGCCCCGCCCGGCCTGTCCTACGGCCCGCAGGGGCGGTGGCCTCCCGCTCGCCGGGAGCGCCCCCCGGGCCGCATCCTGGGGCTCCGCAGGGGGTTCCGCAGGGGGTTCCGCAGGGGGTTCCTGGACCCACCCGCGCGGGGGCGGGGGCATGGCGTTGCAACGACCGGGGGCTGCGCTTCGACGTGCCCGGCATGTCCGAGGTCACGGCCGTGCGGGCGGGGCTGGGGCACACCTGCGTCTTGCGCCGAGACGGGGGTGTGTGGTGCTGGGGGAGCAACGCCCAGGGCCAGCTCGGAGACGGCAGCCGCGAGGACCGCCCGAGCCCGGTGATGGCCCCGATCCCCGGGGGGGCCCTGGTGCTTGGGGTGGGCCACGGCCAGTCGTGCGCCCTCGACCGGGCGGGGGCCCTGTGGTGCTGGGGCGACTGGCACACCGGGCGCAGCCTCCGCCCCCAACGGATCACGTCTGCGCCGCAGGGGGTCGACCTCGCGGTGGGCGGGTCCCACGTGTGTCTGCGTACGGCCGACGGGCGGGTCTTCTGCTTCGGCAGCGACGCCTACGGGCAGCTCGGCCTCGGCGCCCAGCGGGGGCAGTCGGCGGGGTGGGTGCAGATCAACGAGGTGGAGGCCCTCGCGGCGGGGGCCAGTCACACCTGCGCCCTGCGGGGGGATGGGGTCTTGTGTTGGGGCCGGGAGGAGCACGGGGCCCTCGGGGTGGGCACGGCGGGCCGGGAGCCTCGGCCGTTTCCGATGCTGGTCTCGGGCCTGGAGGGAGCCCGGGCCCTCGCGGCCGGGGGGGACCACACTTGCGCGGCCCGGGCCGACGGCCTCGTACGCTGCTGGGGCTCGAACGAACACGCCCAGGCCGGGGGCTTCGACAACTCCATGCGCCGGGTGCTCCCCCAGGCCGTGGAGGGGGTCTCCGGGGCCGTGGCCCTGGCCGCCGGGGCCCATCACACCTGCGCCATCACCCGGGCCGGGACGGCCGTCTGTTGGGGGGCCAACAACAACTGTCAGCTCGGCCCCTTCCCCCAGTTTGGAGCCCGCGGGGTCCTCGCCCTGCCGCCCCTCGGGCACGCGGTCGAGCTCTCCGCGGGATGGATGCACACCTGCGCCCGCACCTACGCCGGGACCCTGCGATGCTGGGGCAACAACGTCTCCGGGCAGCTCGGCGACGGCACGATGCGCCCGATGCCCGACGTGCTGCAGTAGGGCCCCCACGGCCTACGGGGCGGGGGGGGCGGGGGGCGTGCCTTCGACCTCGGCGGCGGCCCGGGCCATGGCCGCGTGGAGGCTGCGCCGGGCGATGCGCATGATCCACGCCATGACCGCGATCGTGAGGGCGAGGCCCAGGACCGGGAGCACCCAGGCCCACGGACCCTGCGGGCGGGCCCCCGCGAGGAGCTCGGTGGCGTCGCGTACGGCCGACCCCAGCCACACGTGGACCACCGTGGCGGGGATGAGCCCGACCAGGGTGGCGAGGGCAAACTGCCAGGCGCGCAGGGCGGTGTTTCCGAGGGCGTAGCTCAGGAGGTTTTGCGGCATCAGGGGCGACAGGCGCAGCAGGATCGCGATGCGCAGCCCGTCGGCCCGCACGACGGTGTCGATGATGCGCAGCCGGGGGTGGGCCCGCAGGGGAGCCGCCCAGCGGGTGCGCCCGAGGAGGTGGCCCACTCCGAAGGCCGCCGTGGAGCACAGGGTGACCAGGGGGAGGGCCGCGGCGAAGCCCCAACCGCGCCCCCAGGCGAAGCCCGCGAGGCCCGACAGCAGGGCGATCGGGGCCGTCAGGACCGACCCCACCAGGTACACGGCCGCGTACAGGGCGAGGCCCTCGGGGCCCCCGTGCCGCATCGCGTCAGCGAGGTGCAGAATGGCTCCTCGCACGATTGGTACTTGCATGAGGAGGGGTGGTGCGGCGAGCATCGCGAGCAACGGCCAACCGCGGGCGAGACGTCGAAGACGGGCCGAGTTCATCACTGGGTTTCGGGGCTTCTCGAGCGGTGACAGGCGAGCAGAAGGGTGTTGAGGGAGGTTATGCCACCGATGGGAATCATGATCGAGGAGACGACCCGCGGGTCGACGCGACGGCGGGGCGTACTGGGCGCGACGGCCCTTGGCCTGGCCTTGATGGCGCAAGCCGGGGTGGCCGGGGCCTACGGGGTGGAGATCCCAGAGAATGGCACCGTGGCCTTCGGGCGCGGGGGGGCTTTCCTCGCGCGGGCGAGCGACGCCTCGGCGGTGATGCACAACATCGCGGGCATCAGCGGGCTGTCGGGGCCGCGGCTGCACCTCTCCATCGGCTCCAACGTGGGGTCGTACTCGCACTGCTTCCAACGCGCGGGCAACTACGACGACGGCCTGACCACGACCCTCAACGTCGACGGCACACGCTTCGACCCCAACCCCAACGAGCCCAATTCCGAGCCGAGGTACGCCGCGCGCCCGACGCCGTATCCCGAGATCTGCAATGAGCCGCGGGTGGCTCTGGCCCCGATGATCCTGGGGACCTATCGGCTCACCGAGCGGCTCACGCTGGGGTTCGGGGTGTTTGCGCCGAGCACCCAGGGGTCGGGGCAAAACTTCCCCGACGTGGTCACGGCCACCAACGACCGCGGCGAGAGCTTCGAGGCCCCCTCCCCGGCCCGCAACCTGCTCTACCGGAAGAACCTCCTCGTGCTCTACCCCACCGTCGGGGCCTCGTATCAGATCAACAACTGGCTGCGGGTGGGGGCGGCCCTCCACGTGGGGTTTGCGAGCTTCAACTTCGGGCTCCACGCCAACGCCAACCGCACGGCCCCGCAGTCGCCCTCGACCGAGACCCTGATCGAGCTCGGGGCCACGGGGCTCCTGCTCGGCACGAGCCTCGGGTTTCAGGCCCTGCCGCTGCCCAACCTCTCGTTTGGGGCCAACTTCCGGTACACGATGCCCGTCAACGCGTCGGGCACGGCCAACACGACCTTCAACCCCTACGCGACCAACGACGCCGACCGGGTGCGGGGCAGCTTCGACATCAACAAGATGACCGTCGAGCTCCCGTGGAACCTCCGGGCCAGCGTGCGCTACAACCACCCCCGGGCGGGGCGCCCCCGGCAGAACGACGGCACGGGCCGGTACGACCCGATGACCGACGACGTGTTCGACGTCGAGGCCACGTTCATCTACGAGAACACCAACACCCTGGGCACCGTGAGCCTGGAGAACTCGGGCGGGATCAACACCGGGGCGGCCCTCGGGGTCGTGCCTGCCCCCGCGGCCATCACCATCAGCTCGGCCCTGACCAACGTGATGGGGGTGCGCCTCGGCGGCGATGTCAACGTGATCCCAGGGCGCCTCGCCCTGCGGGCGGGCTTCTCGATGGAGTCGCGGGGGGCCTCGCCCGACGCCGCGCAGATCCACCTCCCCGCCTACTCGGGCTTCAGCATCCACGGGGGGGCCACGTACCGCTTCAGCCAGCGCCTCGCGATCAACGTGGGCTTCGGGCACTTCATCTTCGACAACAACGACGCCTCCAACGGGCGCCGGGCGGTCACCGTGCCGAGCCCGCAGATCGACCCGACCAACTGCCCCGCCGATGCGGGCCCGGGCACCTGCCGCATCAATCAGGGCGTCTACCGCGCGAGCTTCACCGCGGGCTCGCTCGGCTTCAACCTCGCCTTCTGACCGCGCTCCCCCCCCCCCAGCGCTGACCCCTGCGGGCTACGCGACGTCGGCGTCGTCGTCGCGGCTCGCCCCGTCGATGCAGCCCGCCAGCCACCAGTGGCGGGTGCGCTCCCAACGCTGGAAGGCCATCTCGGCCTCGGCCAGGGCGTCGAGCTCGCGGTCGGAAATCAGGTAGCGCCGTCCGGCGGTGGTCAGGCCCTCGTCGCGATCGTCGTGTTCCATGGTCGAAGCGTCCTCCAGGCGGCTCCGCGCCGCCACTGAACGTACCTATCCCACACACTGAACAACTACCTGAACTCCCTTGCAGGTAAGGGCGCCAGGGAATGTCACCCGGAGGCGTTCACTCGGAGCTCTCAGGGCCTCAGAAACCCCAGGATTTCATGCAGCACCTGGCTCACCCGGCCGGCCCCCCCGGACGAGGGCAGGAAGGCCCCGAACCCGAGGTAGGTGACCCCCAGGAAATCGACCGGGGCGGCCACGGGCTCGACCCCCGCCCGGCGAAACTCAGACAACGACCGGCGCATGTGCACCGCGCTGGTCACCACCACGAGCCGGGTCCAGCCGCGCCGTCGGGCCAGGGCCACGCTGTATCGCGCGTTCTCCCGGGTGTTTCGGGCGGCGCTCTCGGGCACGATGCGGCCCGGGGGGACCCCGAGCGACACCAGGAGCTCCGCCATGGCCCGGGTGGTGGCCTCGGCCACGGGCCCCGGGGCGATGCCCGAGACGATCACCCCCGCAGGCTGAAGCCGGGCGTACACCCGAGCCGCACCGAGGGTCCGGGCCGTACACGCCGGGTCGAGCCGCTCCCGAGCCGGAACCCCCAGGACCGGCGGCATCACCGACGACGACAAGACCACCAGGGCCGTACGGTCGCGCAGGGCAGGCACATCGAGGGCCCCCAGATCGACCGCGGGGGCCTCCCAGAGGCGCAGGAGGCTCGTCCCGAGGACGGGGGTGCACACCACCCACAGGACCCCCCACAGGGCCACCACGACCCGAAACGGAGCCCGCGACGGGACCGCGACCCCACGCAGGGTCCGCCCCAACCACAGCAGGGACAGCCCCAGGACCGTCAGGAGCAACAGGGTGGGGTCAAACCATCGGGCGAGCGACATTGGCCGCCGAGGGTAACACCCCGACCGCGCCGCGCCGCCCAGGGCCCACCCCGCCCGATCGATCATCCTGGGTGGAGAAACGAAAGAATATCCGAGCATACACAGGTCGCGGACGGCGCAGACCTGAGGGTCGGCGAGATGACTGTACGGGCCTGTCCGCATCGGCCCACATGCCCGCATCATGTCGTTGAATTCAGGCAGAAGTGCGCGGGCCCTTGTGGGTGTACGCGTTGTGCGCACGAGTGTGGGATCTCTTCACAACGCCCGATTGCGCTGGCGCCAGAATCCGGTCCTCGGTGACATTGGCCGCAGATATGCTGGTGAGGTAGGTTGTCCGCGGTGCAACGAAAGTCGCGACGGAGGTTCCTTGTGTTCGGATTGCCAAAGCGTGGATTGTGGCTAGGCCTCGTGTGTGTCGGGTGGATGGTCATCGGCTGCGGGGACGCGTCCAACACCAACCCCTCCGACGTGGGGGTGGGTGCCGCCGATGGGGATGTTCCCTCGGCGGATGCGGCAGAGACCGCGATGGACGCAGAGCCCGTCACGGATACGGGCCTTGGTCTGGATACAAACAACCCGGCGGACGCCGGCACTCCTGTGGATGCGCAGCCCCCGGTGGATGCGGGGCCCGCTCAGGACACGGGCAACCCCCCGGACGACGCGGGCAACCCGGTGGACACGGGGGTTCGCCCCGACACGGGCAACCCGGTGGACACGGGGGTTCGCCCCGACGCGGGCAACCCGGTGGACACGGGCAACCCGATCGACACGGGGGTTCGCCCCGACGCGGGCAACCCGGTGGACACGGGCAACCCGATCGACACGGGGGTTCGCCCCGACGCGGGCAACCCGGTGGACACGGGCAACCCGGTGGACACGGGCAACCCGGTGGACACGGGCAACCCGGTGCGGGACGCCGGGTGTCTGCACCCCGCGGCCCAGATCGCGGTGACGGCCCCTGCGGCCAACGCGGTGATCGAGACCTGCACCGCCGGGGGACGCCCGGTGATGTACACGTTCGGGGCGCGGGTCACGGGGGGAGGGCCGAGCGCTCGCACCGACTTCGCGTGGCGGGCCCCGAGCGGCTCGCTCGCCCCGCCGCCGCCTCCGCCCTTCGCGGGTGAGGGGCTGCACACCTTCGCGCGGCAGGTGGGGGGGCCCATGGCCGACGTGCCCCCGCTGGCGGTGTTTGGCGTCCGGGGGACGTGGCAGTTCGAGGTCACGGTGATCGACGCATGCGGTCGCACGACGCGGGCTTCGCAGCCCTTCACCCTCACCTTCACCAATCGAAACTGCCCCAACCCATGATCACTCCTCACACCCTTCGATGGCTCCTGGCCTGGGCCCTCGGGCTCTGCGCCGCGATGACCGTCACCACGAGCGCCCCCCGGGAGGCCGCGGCCCAGGGGCAGTGCCGCTGCAACCGCGGCTGTCACAACTTCCCCGGCCAGTGCGTGCAGTCGGGCACGGGCTGCGAGGCCGGATACGCCCCCTTCTGCGGCACCCGCCCCGACGCCTGCCAGGCCGGCTGGGTGAGCTGCAACGGCGCCTGCACCTGCGTGCGGATCCCGGGCTACGACGCCGGGGTCCCGCCCGCCGACGTGCCTGCCGTCGACACGGGCGCTGCCGTCGACACGGGCGCTGCCGTCGACACGGGCGCTGCCGTCGACACGGGTACTCCCGTCGATACGGGCTCTCCCGTCGACACCGGGCTGCCGCGCGACACCGGGACCCCCGTCGACACCGGCACCCCCGTCGACACCGGAGCGCCGCGCGACACCGGGACCCCCGTGGACACCGGGACCCCCGTGGACACCGGGACCCCCGTGGACACCGGGACCCCGCGCGACACGGGGACCCCCGTGGACACCGGGACCCCGCGCGACGCCGGGTCCCCCCTGGACGTGCCCGCCACGATGCCTGACGGGGCCGCCCCCTTCGATCGCCCGGTGGTTCCGGGGCCCGACGTGCCCCCCCAGGACGCGGGGTTCGCGCCCGACGGGGCCCCGATGTGCGTGTGCCCGGGTGGGATCTGCATCGCGGGCCGCTGCATCACCACCCGCTGCACCTACCAGGAGGAGCTCGGGTTCTTCTGTCCGCGGGACGGGACGGTGTGCCGGGTGGTCGACGGCGACCCCTTCTGCGTGCCTCCGTGCATCGGACTGACCTGCTCCATGGGCGAATTCTGCGACGAGACCACCGCCGACCAGTGCGTCCCTGACTCGTGCGCGTCCCGCATCTGTCCGATGGGCACGGTCTGTCGCCGCAACCGCTGCGAGGCCGCCGAAGACGCCGGGACGACTCAGGACGGAGCCACCCAGGACGGAGCCACCAGGCCCGACGCGGGCGGGACCGGCACCGACGACGGAGGCTGCGGGTGCCGGGCCGCCGGGAGCACGACGGGTTCGGGCCGCGGAGCCGCCGTGGCCACGCTCGGGGCCCTGCTCGGCCTGGCCGCGCGCCGTCGGCGTCGGCATCACACTCACACCTACACTCACACGGAGACTCGATGATCAACGTCTTGACGAAGTACAGCGGGCGGGCCCTGGCCCTGGTTTTTCTGGTCGCAGGCTGCGGCGACGCGACCAACGACGGCGGGGGGGTCACCCTCAGCCACTCGGGACCGGTCAACATCCGCCTCGACAAGTTCAAGGACGGAGACGTGCGCAACAACGCCTTCGACTCCGACAAGAGCGTCTCGAGCGAGAGCGGAAACCCCTACGGGGCCTTCCTCCAGGCCGCCCGGACCGCCCTCGGGGCCCAGTTCAACCCCGACACCCCCGGGGCCGCGGTCGTGGTCGACCGGGTGACCCTCACCATCGACCGGGACACCCGCGGGGTGACGGCCTTCGAGCAGGTCCTCGGGGGGCCCCTCGTGGTCTACCTCGCGAGCTCGTCCACCACGGTCAACATCGGCACCGTGGCGCAGCCCACCGGGGCCGGGCCCGTCGAGGTCAGCCTCAGCGCCGACCGGGCGGCCCTCGACCCCATCCGCCGCGACCTCCTCGGGGGAAGCTTCAAGGTCGGAATCCGGGTCCCCGCCGCCGCCTCTCGCCCGTCGAGCTTCGACATGCGCATCGCCACGACCCTCTACTTCCGCGCCGTCATCCGGTAGCCCCCGAGGGCGCTCCCCTGGGCGGTCTCCCGCTCAGGGGATCCCCAGGAGCTTGTGGGTCTGCAGCGACACCCGCCAGCGCGGGTGGGCGAGGCAGTAGCGCACCACGGCCTCGGTGTGGGCCGCCCGGTCGGGCCCGTCCAGGGGCTGGAGCATCCACCGGGCGAAGTCCAGAGACTCAAACTCTGCCGGGTCGACCCCCTCCTGGGGATAGACCAGCTTCAGCTCGTCCCCGCCCGTCACCACCACCGGGGCCCCGGCCTTGGGGCTCACGCACACCCAGTCGAGCCCCGGGGGCAGGGGGACGGTCCCGTTGGTCTCCACCGCCACCTCGAAGCCCCGGGCGTGCAGGGCCTCGATCAGGGCCGGGTCGAGCTGCAGGAGGGGCTCTCCCCCCGTACACACCACCAACGGGGTCGCGCCCTGTCGCGGGGCCGTCCACGTCGCGTCGACCGCCTCCGCCAACTGACCCGCGGACAGAAACCTGCCGCCGCCCGGGCCGTCGGTCCCGACAAAATCGGTGTCGCACCACCGCGCGCAGCCCCCCGCCCCCGTGGCCCGTCCCTCGGGGCGGCCCGACCAGAGGTTGCAGCCCGTGAAGCGCAGAAAAACCGCCGCCCGGCCGGCCTGGGCCCCTTCGCCCTGGAGGGTATAGAAAAGCTCCTTGACGGAATACCCGCGGCTCATGACGGCAGCCAGTGGAGCACGTCGCGCAGGACGATGACCCCGATGCCCATCAGCCCCTCCCCGGCCACCATGCCCGACGAGACCGAGACCGTGTAGCGGGCGGCGAGGTCGGCCCGGGTGCGGGCCAGGGCCCAGGCCGCGAGGGCCCCGACCAGCATGGCCAGGGAGTCGTTGAGGTCGATGACGAAGGCGATCCCGAGGCCCGTGGCGCTCGGCAAGAAGCGCTTGATCCGGGCGGGGACAAACTCGTCGACCACGGCCAGGATGGCCCCGATCACGGCCCCGATCACGATGGCGTGGAGGGCAAACCGGGGGAGGTTCTGCGGGCCGTCTTTGAGGAGGCGGGCCACGGAGGCCCAGGCCACGGCCGCGGGGGCCGCGAGCTCGTTGCCGAGGCGCTCGGGGCGGGCGATGAAGGAGTACGCGAGCACACACGCGAACCCCCCGGACACCACCCCCAGGATCTGCGCCCAGAACTGCCGTCGAGGGGCTCCCCCGAGGAGGTAGCCGGTCTTGACCTCGGTGAGGAGGTCGGCCGAGTGGGCGGCGGCCCCGGCCGTGACCGTGGCCGTCATGAGGTTGGCCGCGGCGTTGCCCGGGACGAGAACCCCAAAGGTGAGCTGGGTGATCTTTCCCATGGCCCCGATGGGGGTCACGTCGGTCTCGCCCGTGGCCCGGGCGGCCACCACTGAGAGCAGGAAGGCCATGGCCACCGACAGGATGCCCTCGAAGACGGGCACGTCAAACCACACCCGCTGCATCACCACCGTAGCCACCCCGCACAGCAAGAGCCCGATGCCAAACCAGCTCTGCGGAACCTCCACCTCGGCCAGGGGGTCGACGGCCTGGGGCTTGCGCGAGAAGAGGCGGGTGACCCCCGAGAAGGCCCGGGCGATCGTGCGCCAGCGGAAGGCGAAGGCCACGAGGCTGGCGCTCACCATGAGGGAGGTCCCGGGCCAGACGCTCCACTTCGAGCGCAGGACGGCGTGCAGGGAGGCGGCCGAGCGGACGGGGATGGCGTGGGCGTGTTCGGCCGCGTCGCGGAAGGCGGCCCACTGGGCGGGGTCGGCGGCCACGGCGCCCGGGGCGACCCGCAAGACCCCGTGGTCGAGCAGCCACGGGCCCAGGAGGCCGTAGTTGACCAGGCCCCCGAGGGAGAGGGACAGGGCCACCTTGAGGCCGATGATGGCCCCCGCGGCGTACAGGAGGAGGGACGTGTTGAGGCCGAAGCTCCAGGCCGAGGCCGCGTAGCCGCGCACCATGAAGGGCATGGGCAGGGTCTCAGGGAGGTGACGCAGGATCCCGATCTTGCACTCGAAGACAAACTTCAGGGCCGCCGCCCCGAGGCCCCCGTAGAGCAGGGAGCGGGCCTTGGCGAGGGACTCCTTGCCCGCGCTGTGCATCGTGCGGATGGTCTCGGCGCAGACCACCCCGCTCGGGAAGCGGAGCTGCTCGGCGTTGATCAGGCTGCGCTTGAGGGGGATGGCCACCACCACCCCGAGGACGGAGATGGCCAGGAGCCAGGCCGTCAGGCGCCAGCCCTCCAGCGGGGCGATGGTGATCACCCCCTCGCGCTGGAGCATGGTGAGGGCGGGGATCGAGCTCACCAGGCCCGCGCTGGACATGTACGCCGCGGCCGAGGCCGCCGTCTGCGACGTGTTGTTCTCCAGCATGGTGAACTCGGGGCTCTTGGGAAAGAGCGTGCGGATGCCCGAGAAGATGGCGAAGGCCAGGACGCTGGCCGTGATGCTCATCCCGAAGTTCCACCCGATTTTGAGGCCGATGTAGAGGTTGGAGGCTCCGAGGAGCGCCCCGAGGATCATGCCCGTGACGGCAGCCCGGACGGTGAGCTGGGCTTCGCCTCGGGCGTACACCTTGTCGAGCCACTCCTGGTCGCGGGCCGCGATGGCCTCGGGGTCGCTCAGGGGTCGGGTGTCAATGGGGAAGGTGTCGGTCGGCCCGGTGGACGAAGGGGCCTCGGGGTCAGTCGGTGCGCTCATCGGTGGGTCCGAGAGGCTTTCACGGGGCCGGGCCCCGCCGCAACCGCGAACACCACGTGGGGGTGCGCGTACGGCTATCGCGCACGGTGCCGGACGGTGTAGCCTCGGCGCGGCATGAGTTCGGGCTCCGGCGATGACACCCAGGCGGCCACCGACGCCCTCCGCCCGTCGGTCGACGATCCGCCCACCCAGGGCCCCATGGCTCCGGGGACCGTGCTCGGGCACTACCGCATCCTGCGGCACCTCGGCAGCGGAGGGATGGGCCACATCCACAGCGCCGAAGACCTGCACCTGCAGCGCGAGGTGGCCCTCAAGGTGGCCGCCCGCTCCGACGCCCGCACCCTGGACGAAGCCCGGCTCCTGGCCGCCCTCAACCACCCCAACGTCGTCGCCGTCTACGAGCTCGGAGTCCACGAAGGCAACGCCTACATCGTGATGGAACTACTCCGTGGACAGACCCTCCGCGAGATCCTCCACGACCGCCGCCCCACCCCCGCCGAGGTCCGGGCCTGGGCCCGCGACGCCCTCGCCGGCCTCGACGCCGCCCACGCCGCGGGGGTCCTGCACCTCGACCTCAAGCCCGACAACCTCTTCCTCACCCACGGGGGCGTCGTCAAGCTCCTTGACTTCGGCGTGGCCCGCCGGTGGCGCCCCGGCGACGACCCCACCGAGGGCACGATGGCCGGCACGGTGCGGTACATGGCCCCCGAGATGATCCTCGGGCGGCCGGTCGACGCCCGGGCCGACCTGTTCTCGTTCGGGGTGATCTTGCACGAGCTGGCCACGGGGATGCATCCCTTCCGCGGGCGCGAGCGGGTCGAGGCCCTCCAGGCGGGGCGCCTGGTGGAGGCTCCCCCCGGGGTGGCCTTCGACGACCCCGAGGTGGCCGGCCTCGTGCGGTCGTGCCTGGCCCACCGCCCCGACGATCGCCCCCCGAGCGCCGCCGACGCCCTGGCCCGCCTCGCGGCGATGCCCGAGCCGGGCGGCTCCGAGCTCCCGCGCCGTACGGCCCCCGCGGAGAAGGCCCCGGCCCCCCTGCTCGCCACGGTGGCCCCCCTGACCCACCGGTCGTTCTCGGTGGGGGTCGAGTCCGTGGGGCGCCTGGTCTTCGTCGGGAGCATCACCCCCCGCGACCCCGAGCAGGCCCTCATCCCCCACTTCCAGCGCGTCCACGAGTGCGCCGCCGGGGGGGGCGACCTCGTCCTCGACGTGCGTCGGGTCAAGCAGATCAACTCCTCGGCCCTGGGGCTGTTTATTCGTTGGGTGGCCTGGATCCACGCCGAGCCCCCCGGTCGCCGCTACCGCCTCGTGGTCCTGGCCGACCCGGGCGTCCTGTGGCAGCGGGCCAACCTCAAGCCCCTGGAGATGATCGCCCCGGACGCCATCCGGGTGATCTTCGGCGACGCGCCCTGACGGCCGCCCCTCTCTCGCGCAGAAAGAAGCACGACCATGGCCCTGCTCGACATGCCGCTTCGTACCATGTGGTCCGAGGTGCAAGACGTCCGCGACAAGGTGGAGGCCCTCCTGGCCGATCTGCCCCCCGAGGCCCGCGAGGCCACCGTCATGACCGCCTCCGAGCTCGTAGAGAACGCCATCAAGTACGGCGAGTCGGTGCCCGCGGCCCCCAACGCCACCGTGTCGCTCCACCGCGACGGCGACGTCGTGCGGGTGGTGGTGCGCAACGGGGCGGCCTCCGAGGCCGGGGCCCGCGACCTCCTCGCTCACATCGAGCGCCTCTCTGCGGCCGACGACCGCATGGCCCTCTACCTCGCCCGGCTGCGCGAGCTCATGACCTCCCCCGGGGGATCGAGCCGCCTCGGGATCTATCGCATCGGCTGCGAGGGCGGGTTTGACCTCGCGGGCGACTACACCGACCGGGTGATCACCGTCACCGCAACCCGCCGCATCGAGGGGGGGGCCTCGTGAACGACACGAAGACCGACTCCCTGGCCTCCGTCGCCCCGCTCAATGCGGGACGTTTCGAGGTCGCCCTCGTCGAGGCCCGGGCCCTGGCCCTGCGGGGAGAGCTCGCCCTGCGCGACCCCGTGGCCGAGGTCGGGCCGCACTTCCGGGCCCTGCACGACGCCGCAGCGGGCGGGGGCGAGGTCGTGGTCGACGTGACCGAGCTCCGCTTCGTCAACTCGTCGGGCCTTCGCGTCTTCCTCGACTGGGTGGCGTGGATCGCCGGCGAGCCCGCCCCGCGGCAGTACCGGCTGCGGTTTCGTACGAAGCGAGGGGTCACCTGGCAGGCCGCTGCGTTTCCCGCCATCGCCATGATGGGCGGGGCCCACGTGACCCTCGAGACCGTCTAAGACACCCAATACCCACCCGCGGGGCGAAGCATCCCATGCGCCAGATCGACCTCATCCACCGCCAGGTAGAACTCGTCGCCGTCTCGCTCGGATCCAGGGTCCGGCGCCTCCACGACGCCCTCGACTCCCTGGCCTATCTCACGTGCCAGCTCTTCGCCACGGTGCGCCCGACGCCCGCCGAGGTCGCGGCCTGGCTGTCGGCCGAGGGCTTCGTCGCCCTGCCGTCGGGGTTCTTCGAGCGGGAGCCCCGGGTCGAAGCGGCACGGGCCTCGGGGGCCGTCGCCGGTCAGGGCATCTTCGTCTGGGCCGCCACCGTCCAGGACGACCCCGAGACGGGCCGCCGGGCCCTCGCCCTCGAACGGGTCATGCCCCACGCCGCCGCCCTCCAGCAGCGCCTCAAGGGCGTGGCCTGGGCGTACTTCCAAGACGCCACCACCCGTCACTTCTGCGTGGTGACCCCGGCCCTCGTGCCCGAGTCGATGATCCCCAGCGACTTCGACTGGCACACCTACCACAGCTTCACCATCGCCGAGCCAGGGGCCAACCCCGACCGGGTCGTGCGCTGGAGCCCCCCCAACGTCGACTACGGCGGCCAGGGGCTCATCTCGTGCGTGTCGGTCCCCCTGTACGAGGGTGACACCTTCCTCGGGGTGTGGACCATGGACGTGCGCCTCGCCGAGCTCCACGCCGACCTCACCCTCGACGCCCTCGGGCGCCTCGGCGAGGGACAGGTCAACTTCCTTGTCGACCTCGACGGAAGGCTCCTGGCCCACCCCTCCCTCGACCCCGCGGCCCAGGGGGAGAAGGGGGCGGTGTACAACATCCAGCTCGCCTCCCTCGGGGGCGACTACGCGAGCCTCGACCTCGCCGACCTCGCGGCCCGGGGCCACGGACAGGTCGAGCTCCGCGACGCCGCGGGGGTGCAGCACCTCGTGGCCTTTCGGGTGGTCCCGGAGATCCGTTGGGTGGTCTTCGCGGCCTTTCCGACGGCGGGCCTCATCGAGGCCACCCAGGCGGCCTTCCAGCAGGCCTTCGCCCACCTCGGGGCGGGCGACCTCACCTTCCGCCTCGACGCCGTCGGGGACGCGACCATGCAGCGCCTCGCGTCGAGCTTCAACGAGATGACGGCCACCCTGCAGGAGAGCCTGCGCCGCCGCGAGCAGGCCGAGGCCGAACGTCGCCGCCTCGCCGCCGACCAGGAGCGGATGGCCCGCGAGCTGGAGATCGCCGCCTCGATCCAGCTCTCGATGCTCCCGAGGGCCCCGGCCCACCCCGGGTTTGAGTTTGGCGGGTTGATGCGCCCGGCCGACGAGGTGGGCGGAGACTTCTACGACGTGATGACCCGGGGCAGCGGCCTGTGGATCACCGTCGGCGACGTGTCGAGCCACGGCCTCGGGTCGGGCCTCGTGATGATGCTCGCCCAGATGGCCTTCCGGACGGTCTTCGAGGCGGCCCCCGACCTCGGGGTCGACGAGGCCGTACGCCGGGTCAACCGCCTCGTGCACGCCAATAGCCGCAGCCGGCTCGGCGGGGGGCGCTACATCACCTGCCAGCTCGTGGCCTGGCGCGGGGGCGGGGCCTTCGACCTCGCCGGGGGGCACCTGTGGCCCCTCGTGGTCGACACGGCCGCCCGGGCCGTACGCCGCATCGAGGCCCCGGGGCCCTGGCTCGGGATCGTGCCCGAGCTCCCTGCGGTGCCCGTCACCCGGGTCGAGCTCGCTCCCTCCGAGGTGCTCTGCCTGTACTCTGACGGCATCATCGAGGCCCAGGACCCCGACGGGGCCATGTACGACCTCGACCGCCTCTGCGCCCGGCTCACCGCCCTCCTCGCCGAGGGCAGGTCCCTCGACGACTGCGCCGCGGCCCTGCACGCCGACGTCGAGGCCTTCTCGGCCGTACGCGACGACGACCGTACGGTCCTCCTCGTGCGGCGGCGCGACGCGGCCGACGCGGTGGTATCGTAAGCCCGTGAGCGGATCCGTTTCTCAGACGGTCGACCTCCTGACCATCGACCGCGGCCGCACCGCCCGCCCCCCGCTCCCTGGGGCCCTGGTGGTATTTAGCGTCGACCGGGCGGTCCATACGATCGTGCCGTCCCAGGACGGGGTGGTGGCCCTCGGGCGCGATCGCCTCGCGGGGTTGAGCCTGCCCGACGCCCGGGTGTCGCGCCTGCACGTCGAGGCCCGGTGGGAGCAGGGGGCCTGGGCCGTACGCGACCTCGGGAGCCGCAACGGGACGGCGGTCGACGGGGTGGCGGTGGCGGGCGAGGTACGCACCGGAGAGCGGGCCACCCTGCGGGTGGGCGACACGGTGTTGTGGCTCGTTCCCGATGTGCTGCCCTACGCCGAGCGGCCGTTGCGGGTGGAGGACGGCAAGGTCATCGGGGCCTCCCTGGCGGCGGTGATGGAGCGCATCGGTCAGGCCGCCGAGGGGGCCGTCCTGCACATCACGGGGTCGAGCGGGACGGGCAAGGAGCTCGCGGCCCGGGCCTTCCACGCGATGGGCCCGCGCCCCCGGGGTCCCTTCGTGGCCATCAACTGCGCGGCCATCCCCGAGGGCGTGGCCGAGCGGGTGCTGTTTGGTTCGCGCAAGGGGGCGTACTCCGGGGCCCACGCCGATCAGCCCGGGCATTTCCAGGAGGCCGACGGGGGCACCCTCTTCCTCGACGAGGTGGGCGAGCTTTCCCTGGAGGTGCAGGCCAAGCTCCTGCGGGCCCTGGAGTATCGGGAGGTGATCCCCGTGGGGGCCTCCAAGCCCCTCACGGTCGACGTGCGGTTCTGTTCGGCGACCCACCGCGATCTGCGCGAGCGCGTGGCCGACCGTCGTTTCCGCGAAGACCTCTACTTTCGGATCGGCCGCCCCATGGTGGCTCTGCCTCCCCTGCGCGAGCGCCGCGAGGAGATCGCCACCCTGGTCGAGCGTCGCCTCGCCCCCCACGGCCTCACGGCCCACGCCTCGTTGGTGGAGGCCTGCATGGTGCGCCCGTGGCCCGGCAACGTGCGGGAGTTTGTGGCCGAGCTCGACGCCGCCGTGCACGCCGCCGCCGCCGCGGGCGATGGGCGGGTGCGGGCCGGCGACCTGTCGCCCACCGCGGGCATGGTGTTTACCGTCGACCGTGCCTTGTCCGCCTCGCCCCCGGTGGCCGTCGCGGGGCGGGCCTCGGGGCTCCCCGCCAAGGCCGACACCCCGGCTCCCCGCACGCCGCCGACCCGCGACGAGATCGAGGCCGCCCTGCGGGTCCACGGGGGTCGGGTGGCCTCGGCGGCCCGGGCTCTGGGGATGCATCGCAACCAGCTCCGGCGGTGGTTGAGCGCCCACCAGGTCGACCCGCGGCTCCTGTCCGCCGACGCCGAGGCTTCGGGCGGGGACGACTGAGGGGGCGGGCTGCGGGCGACGAGGGACGGGCTGCGAAGCCGCAAGGGGCGGGCTGCGAAGCCGCAAGGGCGCGAGGGCCGCAAGGGTCGGAAGGTTTTGTGGGGGAAGAGCGGGGTGACCCCCTCGGGGCGCCCGTCCGCAACACGTCCCCCACGCTGACTCTCGCCTGTCCGAACCCCCCAAATCCCCTCTGCCCCTTGCGGCCCTCGCGGCCTTGCGGCTTCGCAGCCCGCCCCCCGTCGCCCGTCGCCCGTCCCCCGTCGCCCGCCCTCGGTCAGCCGTCGCCGCGGACGAGCCGCGAGAAGGTCACCCCTTCGGCGATGAGGCTGTCGCCGGTCTGCAGGGACGTTCCCGCGAGGAGGGAGGCCACCAGGGAGGAGGCTGCGGCGCTGCCCGAGGGAAGGGCCTCAGAGGCCGCCCGCAGGGCCCGCATGGCGGCGGTGCCCTGGAGCCCGGCGAGGTCGAAGGCGTCGGCGTGCAGGGCCACCCGCAGGCCCGCGTCGTGGGCTTCGGGCGAGGCCACGAGTTGGGTGGCCACCTCGGCGGCGCTCGCAAACCAGGGCGTGGCGTACAGGGCCGTCCGGGGGTCGGGCAGGGCGATGGGGCGGGCCCCGAGGGCGGCGAAGCGCTCGGCGGCCAGGGCGAGGCGCGGGGCCTCGGGGCGGTCGGCCCGCACGAGGCACAGGGTGGTCAGGGGGGCCGGGGTGGGCCCGTCGAGGCCCGGCTCGCGCAGGAAGGCGTCGAGGTGGGACAGGAGGGGGCCGGTGTCGCCCGCGTAGGGGAGGTTGTCGGCCCCGGGCAGGGCCACGAAGCGGGCCCCGGGGAGGCGGTCGGCGAGGTCGCGCCCGGCGGCCATGGGGACCATCCGGTTGTCGGCCCGGTGCATCACCAACACGGGGACCTGCACGAAGGGCAGGAAGGCCCGGGCGTCGTAGCGGGCGAAGAGGCGCACCTGGGCGAGGGCCTGGCCCGGCGACGAGGCCGAGCGCATAAACTCGCCGTACCACGCGCAGAAGTCGGCGTCGGCGGCGAGCGACGGGGCCTCGTCGCGGGCGAAGCGCGCGTCGCCCCAGTGGCGGCGGTACCGGGCCACGGCCTCGTCGAGGAAGGCGGGCTCGAGGCCCGCGGGGTGGTCGTCCGCGCGCAGGAGCCTCGCCGTAGCGTTGAGGCACACCACCCCCCGCACCCGCGTGGGAAACACCGCGGCCAGGAGCAGGGCCACCGTGGCCCCTTCGCCCACCCCGAAGAGCACGGCCCGTCGCGACCCGGTGGCGTCGAGCACGGCCAGGGGGTCTTCGAGGCTCTGCTGGAGGCGCGGCAGGTCGGTCACGCGCTCGGACAGGCCGACCCCCCGCTTGTCCATCGCCACGACCCGGGCCATGGCCCCGAGGCTGCGCAGGAAGCTCACGGGGCGGGGGTGGCGCCAGGCGTGGTCGAGGTGGGAGATCCAACCGAAGTGCACGAGGACGTCGGGGGCCCGCACCCCGAAGGTCTGCCAGGCCACCCCCACGTCGCCGACGTAGGCGTAGCGGGTGGGCGGGGGGCGGGTGCTCGTGGCGCTGGAGGAGGGACGGAGGCCGCGGGGGTCCTGGTCGCCGCTGCCGCTCTGGGTCGAGGCGCTCACGGCCCCGCGTTCGCCCCGGCGCATGGCCGAGACCAGGTAGGTGTAGGCCCGCCGCCAGGCGGCCTCGAGCGCGGGCGACCAGTCGGGGTCGATCGCGGCCAGGGCCCCCTGGAGCGAGACCCCGAGGACGTCGTAGTCGCGGGCTTCGAGGCGCAGGGCGGCGTGGCGCTGCCCGAGGTCGCGCAGGAGGGGCTCGACCCGGGACAGGTCGGACAGGCACTCCACGGCGAGGCGCAGGGCGTGCTGGAGCTTGTCCCGCTGGGCGTCGAGGGTGACCGGGAACAGCCCCCGAAGGTCGGGCCGGGCGGCGAAGAGCCTGGAGTACACCCCGTCCACGAGGGAGGCGTCGGCGGAGAGGCAGCGGTCGAGGGAGGCCGACACGAGGCGGGCGTCGTCGTCGTCGTGGAGCGAGGCCGCGGCCTCGGAGCGCCCGAGGAAGAGGGCCCCGATGCGCTCCAGGGTCTCGGCCACCGCGGCCGCCGAGGCGGGGCGCTCGGCCGGGTCGCGGCGCAGGCACTGGTCGACCAGGGCCGCGAACGAGGGCAACACGTCGGGAAACCGCGCCCGGATGGGCTCCGGGTCGCGGTAGAGGACGTCGTCGATGTGCAGCTCGCGGGCCCGACCCGCGTGGGGGAGCTCGCCCGCCAGGAGCTCGTAGAGCACGAGGCCCAGGGCGTAGAGGTCGGAGCGCTCGGTGGCGGGCGCCCGGAGCCAGATCTCGGGGGGGATGTAGAGCGGTGTCCCCATCACGGCGTCGGCCCCGGAGAGGCGCGAGCGGGCGGTGTCCCCGGGAGCGGTGAGGGCGTGCGGGTCGACGGAGCCCCCCGGAGGGATGGGGCCTTCGGGCGGGCTCGGGCCGTCGCTGTCGTCGAGGCGGGCGAGGCCGAAGTCAAGGAGCTTGACATCTGCCGCGGCGGTGAGCATGACGTTGGTGGGTTTGACGTCGCGGTGCAGGACCCCCGCGGCGTGGGCGGCGGCGAGGCCGCGGGCGATGCCGAGGGCGATCCGGGCCACGCGGGGCCAGGGCATGGGGGCCCGCAGTTCGGCGAGGGTCTGTCCGGGGACAAACTCGTAGGCGATGTAGGGGCGGCCCTCGACCTCGCCGATGCGGAAGATGCCGACCACGTTGGGGTGGGACAGGCGGGCGATGGCCCGGGCCTCGCGGAGAAACCGGGCCCGCGTGGCGGCGCCGGGGTTGACCGCGGTGGTGAACTTCAGGGCCACCTGCCGGTCGAGGACCACGTCGCGGCCGAGGTACACCTGGCCCATCCCGCCGCGGCCGAGGGGGCGTATGATGGCGAAGTCGTCAAACTCCTGGGGGCCGCGCCAGGCGTCGTCGTGGGGGTCACGCTCGGCGCGGTTCATCGCAGTGCAGTCGTACCGTAGCTTGGGCGTCGCTGTCGACGGACCATCGAGGGCGGGGCAGTGTCCCTACGCGGCGAGGGCCTTCTTGACCGCGTCGAGGTCGGGGAAGACCCCAGGGTTGGCGCCTACCCAGGCGTAGGTGATCGTGCCCGCGGGGTCGATCACGAAGACCGCCCGCTCGGCCACGTCGCGCAGCCCGTAGGCGAACTCGTGGCGCACCACGTCGTAGGCCCGGATCACGTCCTTGTTGAAGTCCGACAGGAAGGGGAAGGGGGCTTTGGTCTCGTCCTTGAAC
The DNA here is from genome assembly GCA_964447205.1 of uncultured Myxococcaceae bacterium. GTDB lineage: Bacteria > Myxococcota_A > Polyangia > Polyangiales > JAEUKH01. Next base: position 37,833 of record CAYUSB010000042.1, on the reverse strand, counting down.
TTCGTCACCACCCACGGGGTGTCGACGGAGATGGCGAGCACCGCGGCCCCGAGGCCCTCGTACGCGGAGAAGTCCTCGCCCACGGTGCACATCTCCTTCGTGCACACGGACGTAAACGCCGCGGGGTAGAACAGCAGCACCACGGGGCGGCCCCGCAGCGACGACAGGGTGACGGTCTCGCCGGGCTTCGCCGGGAGGGTAAAATCAGGGGCGGGGGTGCCGATCGAGAGGGCCAATGGGGGGGTCGAGCTCCGGGAGAGAGGGGGAGGTCCTATACCACCCACGGGGCGAAAGGTGCCGCGGGGTCTTGCGCCCGAGGGCGGGTGTTGGTACCCGGGGAGCTTACGGAGGGTATTGCCCAGGTGGACCGTCATCGTCTTCGGTATTGGGTCGGCAAGGCGTACATGGGTTTCTTCGGCTGGGAGGTGGTGGGCAAGGTCCCGGACGTGCCGCGGTACGTCGTGATCGCCGCGCCCCACACCAGCAACTGGGACCTGCCCTACATGCTGGGCTGCGCGTACATCCTGGGCTTCGACGCCTCATGGATCGGCAAACACACCCTCTTCAAGGGCGCCAAGGGGCGGTTCTACACCTGGCTCGGGGGCATCCCCATCGACCGCACGGTCAAGAAGGACCAGGTCCAGCAGATCGTCGACCACATCCGTGGGGTCGAGCGCATCGCCCTGGCCATCGCCCCGGAGGGCAGTCGGTCGCGCCAGAAGTACTGGAAGTCTGGGTTCTATTACATCGCCATGCGGGCCGAGGTGCCCATCGTCCTGGGGTTTCTCGACTACAAGCGCAAGCGGGGGGGCTTCGGGCCGATCCTCACGCCGAGCGGCGACCTCGACCGGGACGTGGCCATCATCCGGGATTTCTACGCCGACATCTCGGGCCGCTACCCGGAAAACTTCAGCAACATCGCCTTCCGCCCGGAGACCGAGCACAAGGAGCGCCCCCCGCGGCGCGGCCGGGTGAAGGCCTTCCTGCACGGCCTGGGGTGGCTCAAGGCGTAGTCGTTTTCGTGCGACGGGGGAGGGTGACGCCGGGGGGGACATGCGCTATGTAGCGCCACCCTATGGCCACCCAGACCCTGGCACAGCTTCGGCAGCAGTTTGAGCAGATCTCTGGCGAGTACGACGCCCGCTTTGCGGGCCAGTCACGCTTGACCCGCTCGCTCGAAGACATCAACAACCTCACCAACCGGCTGCGGGCCCTCGCCAACGACCTGGCGAAGCTGCCCCGCGGCAAGGAGCGCGACGAGCTCGCCAGCAGCGTCAAGGACTCGGTCCTGCTGTTTGAGAACGAGCGCAAGGAGATCATGAAGGCCCGCTCCCTCGGCGGCGAGGCCGCGGACTTCGACGCCCTGCGCACCGAGGCCAACCTGGTGTTCGCGCAGTACCACCGGCACTTCGCGGGCAAGTCGCGCAACACCCGCGACCTCGGCCTCATCGCGGAGATGATCGAGGACCTCGAGCGCATCGAGGAGGAGATGGTGTCGCTCCTGCCCGAGGTGCGCGGCCTCGACGGGGCCGCCCAGGACGTGGAGATCGTGCGCAACAACCTCGCGATGTACCGCACCGAGCGCGGCGAGATCGTCGAGGCCCGCGGGATGGGCACCCCTGACGAGCAGGCCAGCGCCCTCGCGGAGATGGCCAACGCGCAGTTCAAGACGTACGACACGCACTTCGCGGGCAAGCCCCGGGCGACCCGGCGGCCCGAGCTCCTGCAGCGCCTCATCGACAACCTCGTGCAGATCCAGGACCGCATGCGGGCCCTGGAGAGCGCCGGGGTGACGGGCGACTACAACAAGAACAACATCGGGATCGTCGAGGAGAGCCTCGGGACCTACCGCACCGAGCTCACCGAGGTGCGCAAGGCCCGGCAGGCCGAGACCTTCCAGAATCTCCAGGGGGCCCTCGGGGGCGCGGCCAACGAGGTCTTCGAGGAGTACCGCAAGGGCTTCGCGGGCCAGGACCGCCGCACCCGTGACCTCGACCTGCTCTCCAACATCTGCGACCTCCTGTCCGAGATCGGCCGCCAGATGCGCCTCCTCGGGGCCGCCGAGCCCTCCGACATGAACGACAAAAACCTCTCCATCGTCACCGACCAGCGGGTCCTCTTCGAGCGGGAGTACACCGCCATCGAAGAGGCCAAGGCCGGCAAGAAGTAGCGGCTTGTGGGGGGGGCGGGATTCACTTCCGCCCACCCCACGCGGCAGGGATCACATCCCAGCGTCGGTCGCGCACACCGTGGCGGGGATGGCGCGGTTGACGGGGGTCAGGCCTATCAGATAGCGGGCGAGGGTGCGCAGGTCCCGCTCGGGCATCATGGCGTAGCGGGGCATGACGGAGCAGAGCCGCCGCCCGTCGTGCCGGACGCCCTCGCGCAGGGTCCGTACGAGCTCGTCTTCGGTGCGCACCCCGAGGCCTGTGGTGGGGTCGGGGGTGAGGTTGGAGCCGTAGGCCATGGTCATCGGGCGGGCGGTGGTCTGCCCCGACAGGACGCCGTCGGCGGCATTGGGCGACTGGTGGCAGCTGTTGCAGCCCCGCATCATGGCGAGCATCGGCCCCGTCAGGGACGCCCCGGCATCGGTGGCCGGACCCGTGTCGGTAGGGTTGCCCGTGTCGGTGGGGTTGCCCGTGTCGGTGGTGGTGCCCGTGTCGGTGGTGGTGCCCGCGTCGGTCGCAGGGGCCGGGTCAGAACCGCAGCCGAGCAACGACACGACGACCAGGGTGGCCCCGAGGCCAGAGGGAAAAGAGAGGACCCTACGCTTCATCAGATAAACCCCTTGAGAGGACGAACAGACCCTGGACCCGACCCGCCGCCTGGAGGGCGACAGGCCCCAGTGGCCTCGCTGCCGCAGGGCCCTAAAACAGAAGGCGCGGCGTGCGCAATCGAGAAATCTCGACCCTGCGGGCCGTGCAACAAAGTCATGGTGAGCGGGGCGTCCCATGGGCGTTTTGCGTGGTTCGTGGCGGCCCTCCCGCGGTGTCCCTCGCTCTGGTCAAGGGGGGTCGGGTGCCCCTAGAGTCTGCCCGCGCGGCGATGCAGTGAGACTCCGCCGCGGGAGGTGGCACCGCGATGGCAGACAACGATCGTGACCGGGCCCGCGACCTGGTCCTGGCCCCCAATGAGTTCGCCTTCATCTCGGACGAGACCAAGGGGAACATCAACGTGTACGTCGGGCCCCACAAGACCAGCCTGGCCAACACCGATCGCCCGGTGGTCTTCAACGACCAGACCAAACGGTTCGATCGGTGCTCGCTCGAGCAGGCCACCCAGACCCTCTCGGTCGCCCCCGAGGGTTGGTACCTCGTCCTGAAGAACCCAGCCAAGGACGGATCCCACCCCCGCACCGGGGCCCTCAACAACCTCCCCGACCTCGAGGTGGGCCGCAAGGTCAACACCCCGGGGCCCGTCAGCTTCGCCCTGTGGCCCGGGCAGATGGTGCGGGTCATCCAGGGCCACCACCTCCGCTCCAACCAGTACCTCGTCGTGCGCGTCTACGACGAAGAGGCCGCCCGCAAGAACTGGAAAGACGCCGTGTTTCGCGCCCGCCCCGCGGAGGAGGGCGAGCCCGAGGGGACCGAGCCCGTGGTGCGCCTCGAGGACCTCACCATGGGGGCCCAACTCGTCATCCGGGGCACGGAGGTGAGCTTCCACATCCCCCCGACGGGCATCGAGGTGGTCCCCGACGAGCAGAAGCGGTTCGTGCGCGAGGCCATCACCCTGGAGCGCCTCGAGTACTGCATCCTGCTCGACGAAGACGGCAACAAGCGCTTCGTGCGCGGCCCCGCGGTGGTCTTCCCGCGGCCCACCGAGACGGTCATCGCGCGCGAGTCGGGGCGGAAGTTTCGGGCCCTGGAGCTCAACGAGAACTCCGGGATCTTCGTCAAGGTCATCGCCCCCTACGAGGAGGACGGCCGGGCCTACAAGGTCGGCGACGAGCTCTTCCTCACGGGCCGCGACCAGATGATCTACTTCCCGCGCCCCGAGCACGCGATCGTCAAGTACGGCGACCAGGAGATCCACTACGCCCTGGCCATCCCCGCGGGCGAGGGGCGCTACGTCCTCGACCGCAACAGCGGGCAGATCCGGCTCCAGCGGGGGCCCTCGATCTTCCTGCCCGATCCGCGGCGGGAGGTCATCGTGCGGAGGGTCCTCGACGCCCGCACCGTCGGCCTGTGGTTTCCGGGCAACGCCGAGGCCCTGGCGGTCAATCAAGGCCTCCAGGAGCTCAAGCGCAAGGGCGGGGGCGAGCACCTCGCCGACAAGGAGGTTCAGAAGGCCCGGGGGCGTGCGGCCGACCTGCCCATGGGGGCCCCCCAGGCGGCGTCGGCTCCGGCCCCCACGGCGACCTTCGCGGGCGATGACTTCAGCCGCAGGCAGACCTTCACCCAACCCCGCACCCTCGTGCTCGACACCCGCTACGACGGGGCCGTGGCCATCGGGGTGTGGACTGGCTACGCGGTGATGGTCGTCAACCGCAGCGGCGAGCGGCGGGTGATCGTCGGGCCCCACACCCACCTCCTCGCCTACGACGAGACCCTCCAGGCCCTCGAACTCTCCACGGGAACCCCCAAGACGGACGTCGAGCTCTTCCGCACGGCCTACCTCCGGGTGCTCAACAACAAGGTCTCCGACGTGGTCGAGGCCGAGACCCGGGACCTGTGCCGGGTGCGGCTCCTCCTGTCGTACCGGGTCAATTTCGTGGGCGACCCGGGCCTGTGGTTCAACGTCGAGAACTACGTCAAGTTTCTTACCGATCACCTGCGGTCGCTGATCCGTCACGCGGTGAAGCAGCAGGGGGTGGAGACCTTCTACGAGCAGAGCGCGGCCATCCTGCGCGAGGTCATCCTGGGCAAGCAGGACGACGCGGGCAAACGCCCCGGCCGCCTCTTCGACGAGAACGGGATGCACGTTTACGACGTGGAGGTCCTCGACGTGACCCTCGGGGACGGCGACATCGCCCAGATGCTGCTCGAGGCCCAGCACGCCACGGTGCGGCAGGCCCTGTCCCTGGCCGCCGAGCGCCGCAAGCTTGAGCTCACCCGCGAGACCGAGGCCACCCGCCGTACGGTGGCCGAGCTCCAGGCCGGGACGCGCCTCGCCGACCTCACCCTGCGCCAGAACGAGCACGCCCACACCCACGTCTTGCGCCTCGCCGAGGTCAAGGCCGAGGCCGCCCTGGAGGCCGAACGTAAGGCCGTCCGCGCGGCCGAGCAGAGCCTCCTCGACCTCGTGCACGCCGCCGAGATTCAGCGGGTCAAGGCCCGCGGAGAGATCGAGGCGGGGCTGGAAGCGCAGGCCCAGGCCCAGCGTCTGGCCGAGCTTCAGGCGGAGGTTCGGGCCGTGGTCGACAAGGCCCAGGCGGTTTCGCCCGACCTCGTGGCGGCCCTGCAGGCCTTCGGCGACCGGGCCCTGACCGCCAAGGTGGCCGAGAGCATGGCCCCCCTGGCCATTCTGGGCGGCGAGAGCGTCGCGGCCGTGCTCGCCCGGCTCCTGCACGGGACCTCCCTCGCGCGCCTGCTGCCCACCGAGGCAAGCGCCCTGCGGGCCCTCGAACCCGAGCAGGCGTAATCTACTCCCCCCACCCTGGACAGGCCCCATGGTCCGGCGCCACCCTCGCTCGCCATGAGCGCCCTGTCCTTCTATCTCGCCTGGATCGGCTGTGCCAACGCCCTGGGCGTGGGGCTCCTCGTCGGGGCCCTGCACGAGGGCTTCGCCGACGGGCTCCTGCGCCGCTGGACCCGGATGATCCCACCCGACGAGCCCTACCGGCACAGCCCATACGGCAGGGTGTGGCTCTGGTGGGCCATCATCGGGACGGGCTTCTTCGCGGCCCTCAACTTCGTGGCCCTGGGGTGGCCCCCGGCGTATGCCCGGGTCATCGCGTGGGGCAATGTGTACTGCTACGGGTCGTTCGAGCTCCTCGCGATCGCGGCGTCGTTGTCGCCGCGCTGGGGGGCCGGGGTTCGGGTGGCCCACGTCCTGTGGATCGGCCAGACCGGGTGGGGGGTGTGGGCTCTTCTGCGCTGACCGGGCGGCGGGTGCGGATCTCCCCGGCTGCGGGCTACGAGTGACCGACAGCGAAGCCGCAAGGGTCGCGAGGGGCAACGAGGTGTTGTGGGGGGATCGGGCGGCGTAACCCCCTCGACGTCGCGCTGGCGACGGTGCCCTCGTGTGCAATACCACTCCCCCAACGCCGACCCTCGCCTGTCCGACCCCCCAAAAAATTCCCGTCTGGCCCTTGCGACCCTTGCGCCCTTGCGGCTCTCCGCCCTCCGCCCTCCGCCCTCGCGGTGCGAGCCTGGGCGTGTGGGCCCTCCTGCGCGGACCGGGCCCCTGGGGTTCAGGCCACGCGTTCGACCCGGGCCGGGACGTGTTTGTGCCAGGGCGTCCCCGCGATGGGGTCGCGGTCGGCGCTGGAGGTGAGCTCGTTGGGAGCTACCCCAACAACCCCGTCGGCTCCATCGAGCCCCGTCCCATTGGGCAACGAGACGTGCCCGGCCCGCATCATGGGGGTGACCTCCACCACGGCCTCGGCGCTCCCCCGCCGGGTGCTCACCCGAACCCGGTCTCCATCCGTCACCCCAAGGTCGCGGGCGTCGTCGGGGCTCAAGCGCAGGGCCCCGTGACGGTCCTTCGTGCGCCATCCCGGGTCGCGGAAGATGGTGTTGGCCGTGGACGTCCGGCGCTCGCCCGCGGAGAGCACGAAGGGGAAGGCCGGGTCGCGCGCAGGCGGGGCCGACGGCAGGGCCGCGAAGGCCTCCAACAGCTCCGCAACCGCCAGCCGAACCCGCCCATCGGCCGTGTCCATCCGGGCCCAGGTCTCCTCGTACGGGTCGACCGTAAAGGTCACCCCCTCGGGATGGGCGAGGATGGCCTCGAAGAGGGCGTCGCCGCTCTCGTGCCCGGCCCGCTGAACGCTCTCGGGATAGGCCATGAAGCAGGTCTGGGCGAGCCCCCACACGGCCGCGGTGGCCTCGCGCCCGGGGCCGAGGGTCGGGCCGAGGGTCTCGTACAGCAGCAGGGCCGCGTAGGGCGTGAGCTCGGGCCGCGCGGAGAGGGTCCCGAGGAAGGCCATCGTGAAGGCCTCGCGCCCCAGGGCCGCGGCCTCGTGCAGGGGGACGAGGTCGGCGTCGGTGTAGGCCCCAAGGGCCCGGGCGAGGCGGCGGTGGATCTCGGGTTCGGGCAGGGTTCCGGGGAGCGGGGCGATCACGGGGGCCCGGAGCTGGAAGGTGTTTCGTGGAAACTCCAGGGTGAAGAAGGCCGCCTCCCACTTCTCGTACTGCGACGGGGCGGGGAGCACGTAGTGGGCCCGGCGGGCGGTCTCGGTGAGGGCCACGTCGATCACCACGAGGCACTCCAGGGCGTCGAGGGCCTCGCGCATCCGCACGGAGTCGGGCAGAGAGTGGGCGGGGTTGGCGCTCTCGACGATCATGGCCCGAAATCGCCGCGGATGATCGGTCAGAACCTCGTCAGGAATGGCCGCCGCGGGGATGAGCCCCGTGATGATGCGTTGGCCCGTCACGGGAGACCGTCGGTCGCCCCCGCCTCCGCCTCCGCCGCTGAGGCGCGCGAGACGGGTGTGGATGTTCATGCCCCCGCGTTGGGCGAAGTGGCCCGTGAGGAGGTAGACCAGCTTCTCCAGGTACGAGCACAGGGTGCTGTTGGGAGCCTGTTGAATCCCGAGGTCTTCGAAGATCGACACGCTCGCGGCCCGGGCGATGCGTCGGGCCACGGCCCGCACTTCGGCTTCAGCCACCCCGGCTACGGCGCAGAAGGCGGGCACGTCGACGGCCCCGAAGTGCGCGGCCACGTCGTCGAAGCCGCGGGTGTGCTCAGCGATCCACGCGTGGGCGGCGAGGTCTTCCTGCACGATCACGGCGACGAGGGCCGCGAGGCACCAGGCGTCGGTTCCGGGGATCACCTGGAGGTGATGGTCGGCCATGGCCGCGGTCTCGGTGCGGCGCGGGTCGATCACGACGAGGCAGCGGGCGGGGTCGGCGGCGAGCTCCTTCAAGACCACCCGGGCCCGCGGAAACCCGTGGCTGTGCCAGGGGTTTTTGCCGACGAAGACGGCCACCTCGGCGTGTTCGAAGTCGCCCGAGGTGTGGCACCGGGGCCGTCCGAAGAGCTGCCCGTCGACCCAGAACTCCCCGGTCTTCTCCTGGGCCAACGCGTTGGAGGTGTAGACCGACCCGAGGGCCACCCGGGTGGCCGCCCCGTACCCCCCGCCGAGGTGGTTGGCCTGGCCTCCGCCGCCGTAATAGAAGATCGAGGCCCCTCCGTGGGCGTCGCGAATGGCCCCGAGGCGGGCGGCGATCTCGGCGAGGGCGGTGTCCCAGTCGATGGCCTCGTGGGTGCCGTCGGGGCGGCGGCGCAGGGGGGTGTCGAGGCGGTGGGGGCCGCGCTGGTAGTGGTCGAGGCGCAAAGCCTTCTCGCAGGTGTATCCCTGGGAGGCGGGGTGTTTGCGGTCGCCGCGGATCTTGACGAGGCCGCGTTCGGCTACGCGCACCTCGATGCCGCAGTTGATGCTGCACAGGACACACGCGGTCGAGCGCCAGGGCGTGTCGGCTTCGGTCGAGGCGGGAGGGGGCATCACGCCCGCAAGGGTGGACTAAACCCGGCGGCCGTGGAAGTCGCGGACGGCCACGATGGTGCGGGTCTCGTAGTCTTGCTGACGGAGGCTTCGTGCGGCGAGGCCGACCTGAAGGGGGCTCTCGCCCTCGGCGAAGAAGACCGAGGCGATGTTGGGTTGATCGTAGTTCACCAGGTAGATGGGGGCCTCGGGAAACCATGTCGCCAGATGCCCCGGATGAAAGTCCGCCGAGGGGGTGCCCACCCTCACGGGGCCGAGGGCCTCGAAGGCCTTGAGGGCTGCGGCCACGAGGGCCTCGCGCCCGCTGTCCACGGGCAGCTCGGCGTCGGGGAAGGTGTAGAACACCGTGCCGTGCGCGAAGACCACCCAGGCGGTGTGGGCCGGGGCGGGCGACCCTGAGTCGGGGTTGGCGTGGGTGAAGAGATGCTCAAGCACCGCATCGGCGGTGGTGGGGGAGGGGGAGGTCATGGTGTGCCGTGGACGGAGACTCTGTGCGATCCCGTCCGGGGTCAACCCGTGACCCGCATTGACGCCGCGTGACGGATGGGGTTCAACGGCGCGGTGTCCGGGTCTCGTCCCAGCGCGCGCCGAGAGGCCGCTCTCTCGCTCCCTCCGCGCCCCGAGCGCGTGGCCGCGGTGCGGGCTCTCCTGGGAACCCCCGACCCCTCCGTACGACACCTCGCAGCGGGTATCCGAGCCACCGCCCGGCGCCACTTCGACCTGCACGTCGACCCTCTCATCGACGCCCACTGGCCCGCCCTGCGCGGAACCCCCTTCGCCGACAAGCTCCGCATCGGGGCCTGCGATCTGTACGCCTCCGCCCCGTACACGGCCCTGCTCTGCGCCCCGCGTCGCCCGCCCCTCGTGCGGGTGGTCACCGGGGCGGGCAACCTCCTGCCGCTCCCTCCGACGGCCCTCGGGCTCTTGGGACGCGGGGCCATGCAGCTCCTCGGGCGCTTCGCCTACCCCCAGCAGCAGCGCAGCATCGCCCTGGTGGCGGCCTTCATCGTCGTGGTCGACCACACCCTCGACCACTGCATGGACGACCCCCCCGCCCTGCGCGGCCCCCGCCTCGAGGCCGTCATCGCCGGAACCTCCCCCCCCGACAGCCCCCCTCTCGCCCTCACCCGGGCCCTCGCCGTAGCCATGTCCGAGTGTCTCGACCCGTCCGACCGAGAGGCTTTTGTGCGGGCCATGGAGCGGGTGAGCTTGTGGATCCGGGCGGAGGTTCGGGCCATGCGGGGCGAGCCCGACCCGACGGGCCTGGGGCATCGTATGGCCGGGGTCGAGGGGACCATCGACGGCCTGCTCTTCCCGGTGGCCCGGTACGCGGGCGAGGGAGCCCGGGCGTGGATGTACGACGTGTCGTACTTCGTGCAGGTGATGGACGACTGGTTTGATGCCGAGGCCGACGCCCGCTCCGAGCGCACCACCCCGGTCCTCACGGGCCACTGGACCCTCGCCGACGTCACCTCCGCCTGGAACCAGACCACCCGAGGGATCGAGTCCCTCGTGCGGTCGTCGGGTCTTTCCTCGCCGCGGTATGTGGGCTTTGTACGGGCGGCCTATGTCCTGATGATGCACGAGGTCATGGAGGCCATGGCCGAGAGGCCCGACGCGTGACGACCCCGCGTGTACCCCCGCGGAGCCTCGCCCCCGCCGTGCTCGTGATGGGCAAAGGGGGCGTCGGGAAGACCACCGTGGCCGCGGCCCTGGCCACCCTGGAGGCCGAGACCCGGGGGCGTTCGGTGCTCGTGGAGTTTGGCGACGGGGCCTCGGGGCGCAGGGCCCTCGGGGCGGCCCATCCCGGGGTGGAACATCTGGTCATCGCGCCCGAGGAGGCCATCCAGCGGGGGGCCACGCCCTTGTTCGGGTCGGCCATGCTGGCGAAGATCGTGCTGGGAAACTTCGCGATGCGGCCCCTCATCCGGGCGGCTCCGGCCGTGCGGGAGCTCGCCATGCTGGAGTCGGTGCGGCAGGTGGTGGCCGAGCGCCCGGGGGTTCGGGTGGTGGTGGACATGCCGGCTACGGGGCACGCGGTGGCGTGGCTGCGGACGGCGAAGCAGGGCCGGGAGTTTCTCGGGTCGGGGCCCATGTACGACCTCTGCGACCGGGTGGCCCGCGAGCTGGTGGCCCCGGGCTGCGCCTCCCTCGTGGTGGTGACCCTGCCCGAACGCCTCGTGCTCGAAGAGACCCTGGAACTCTGCGAGACCGTCGCCCGCGACCCGGGGCTGGAGGTGGCCCGGGTGGTGGTCAATCGGGTTCCGCTTCCGTTGGCCCGGGAGGGCTTGGAGGCGGCGAGGGCCCTGGTGGCAGCGGGGGGAGCCCTGGCGGGGCCTGCGGGGGCCCTGGTGGGGGTCATGGAGGCCCGCGAGGCGGCGAGCGCGGGGGCTGCGGCGGCGATGGAGGTGTTTGCGCGGGGGCCGCATGCGGTGTGGCGGGTTCCGTTGGCCCCGGTCGACCCGACGGCCCGGGATGTGGCCCGGTGGCTGCGGGCGGAGGGGGCGGCGTGAGCGACCCGCGGGTGATCGTGTGCGCGGGGGGCGGAGGGGTCGGCAAGACCACGACCTCGGCGGCCCTGGCTCTGGCCCTTGCGGCGCGCGGGCACCGTACCCTTATCGTGACGATCGACCCGGCCCGGAGGCTGGCGGGGGCCATGGGGGTTCCGATCACCGACGTGGTGACCCCCGTGGTGTTGCCGGCTGGGAAGGGGAGGCTCTCGGCCCTGATGCCCGATCCCCGGCGCTCGATGCGAACCTTCCTCGATCACCTCTTCGCCGCCGAGCCTGCGGCCCGCGACCGGGTCCTGGCCAACAAGCTCTACATCGGCCTCGCCGACGCCGCCGCGGGTGTTCACGAGCTCGTGGCCATGAACCTCGTAGCCCGGGCCGCCACCGACGGCGACTTCGACGTGATCGTGATCGACACGGCCCCGTCGCGGCACGCCATCGACTTCGTGACCTACCCCGCCCGGCTCGCGGCCCTCCTCGGGGGCCGTACGGTCTCGTGGATCGCCGGGATGGCCCAGCGGTCGAGCGGCGAGCCCGCCCCCTCCTCAGGCCTCCTCTCCTGGGGAACCGACCGTGCCGAGCAGCTCCTGGCCCGGGTCACGGGCCCCAACCTCGTGCGCGACACGGCGGCCCTGTTTGGCGACCTGTCCCTGGTGCGGGAGGGGTTTGTCTCGCTCACGCGCCGGGCCTCGGAGCTTCTGTTGGGCGAGCGGGTGGCCTACGCCCTGGTGGCGGCTCCGACCGAGGCGGCCCGCGACGACGTGCTCTTCCTCGCGGCCCGCCTGGAGCAGCTCGGGCGGAGACCGCGGGCGGTAGTTTTGAATCGCGCGGATACGCACCCGGCTCCGTGGGCGCGGGCCTTGCGGGTGGGGCCGGGGGTGTCCCCGTCCATCAAGGAGGTCCTCGATGTGTTGGAGCAGGAGCGGGTGGGGAGAGCCCGGGCGGCCGACACGCTGACGGTCGCGCTCGGGCGGAGTTTGTCGCGGGCGGCGATCGTGCGGCTGCCGTTTGTGGAGGCGACGGCCCCGGAGGCCATCGTGGCGGCCCTGTCGGCGGAGCTCGATCCGCACCTGGCGGCTCTCCTGCCCGACGGGTGATGGCAGTGATGGGCGGGGCCCCGCGACGTCCGAGTGCCTCGCTGTTGTGGGCGCCTGGGATTTTGTGGTTGGCTCCGTGGCGTGAGTGCAACCGCGCTGCCCCTCGCGCCATGGGACGTCGTTCTCGCGTTCGCCCCTGCGGCGAGACGCCTTGTCGTTCACAGCCTCCCACAGCGCGTGTTCGAGCCGCGGCTGCCGTTGGCCATGGCGACGTTGCGCGCGCATGGGGCCTACCTCGCGCAGCACGGTCAGGCGCTTGATCAACCTGACCTTCTCGCGGTGGTCGACGCCTTCACCGAGGCCGCCAGCTATGGCCGGGAGAGCGAGGACGATGCCGTGCTCGGGGCGTGCACGCTGTCGACGCTGCTCGGCCGGGGGCTGTCGTTGCAACACCCGCTTGTGCAGCACTACGTCAGCCACCCGCTGCCTCGGCATCGTTTCAACGTCGTCGCGGCCATCCCCGTGGAGACGCCGGAGGGTCGCGCCATCCTGGCCGGACTGTGCAACGACCCCATCCCGTGGGTGCGTCAGGCCGCCCAGGCACGGTTGCCGCCCGACGCGCTGCCGCAGCCCTGGCAGGGGCTCTTCGGCCGCGATCCCAATACCCTCCCCGACGAGGCCGAGCGCGCCGCGGCGCTCCGCATCGTGGCAGCGCTGACCACCACCGTCACCCCCTCGCCCGGCGCGCCCCGAGGGCTGCCTGACCTGCAACCCGACCTCGACGCCCTGTCGACCGCGACGCGCATCGACCTCGCGACCACGGCGCTCAAGGGTGCAGGGGTGGCCCGCCCCGAGGCCAGGGCCCTCTTTCGACACTGCCTCGAACACGACCTGGCCCCGACGATCCTCGCGGCGTGTTGGGTGTCCTGGCGTGAGCACGACCTCTGGCGCTCGTCGTTGGTGCAGGAGCTCGAGGCGCTGGCTACGTGGCCCGACCCGCGCCGGGCCGACGCGTTGTTCGCGCTCGTACACGCGTTCGCCGAGGTCCATGGAGCCCTCCCCGAGGAGCCCCTCGCCTGCCCGAGCAGCTACCTCATCACCAAGAGCGCGCCGTGGAAGGACAACCCCGACCGCTGGATCGACGCGGTCCTGGCCTTGGCGGCGCGTCCCGAGACCCGTCGTTTCGCCGCCGACCTTGGCGGCGCGATGAAGGCTGCCGACCTTCCCCGACCCCGTCGCGACGCCCTGGTGGCGGCCTGGCTCCGTGGCGAGCCCGAACCGCTGGCCTTCGCCGGGTACAACAGCCACCTCGGCCACTTCGTGCTGGCGATGCCCCGCGACGAGGCCCGCGCCCTCTGCGTCCGCGCGCTGCATTGCGACGCCGACGACACCCGGGCCTGGGCCCTCAACGCCACGCTCGACGCCCTCTACGACGAGGCCGACGGCCCGCGCGACGCGCTGGCCCTGGCGCTCCTCCAAGACCCGAGGCTCCGCGCCCTGGCCTGGTCCCGCACCGAACTCGTCAAGTGGTTTACCCGTCCCCTGCGCCGCGCGTTGGTGGACGGCGACCTGTGCGACACGTCCTGCGTCCGCGCCCTCGTGCAGGCCCTGGCCCTGGTCCACGGAGGCGACACCTTCGGCGAAGAATACTGGCACATCCGGCACCCCAAAGCCGCGGCGTTCGCCGCGCGCGAGATGGCGAGGATCCCCTTCACCGAAGACGGACCGCTCACGCCCGACGAGTGGGAGGCCGTGCGTCGGGTGCGCGCCCAGGGCTGGGCCCTCGGCGCCGAGATGCTGCACCGATCGAGTTGGGCGCTCGGCTGGCTGCCCTCCCAACCCGAACACTGGACCGACGACGACCACACCTTCTTCGCCGCCGTGCTCGCGCGCTGCGACGACCCGGACTTTCACGAAGACTTCGACACCCCGATGATCGCGCACGCCCTGCTCAAGGCCTGGCGCCCCTCCCTCGCGCCCTTCGTCGCGCGTGTCATCACCCAGACCGAGGACTTCGACGCCGACGCCGACCTCCTCGCGGCGCTCCGGGCGAAGCTGGGCCCGACGCACGCCGCGGGGGCGTCTCCTGCTGCGCCCTCCCACACCCTCGACGACGACTGGGACGACGCATGATCGCCCGCCCCTTCGCCCCGACCCTCCGCGACCTCGCGTCGGCCTTCGATTGGGCCTACGCCTACCTCGAAGCCTACGAGGCCGCACCGCGGGCCCACTCCACCCTCCACCGCGAGCGTCGCGCCGACTGCTGGCTCGCCATGGCGCTCCTCCGCATGGAGATCGCGCTCCTCGGCATCACGCCCACCCCCGACGCCGCCGATCGGGTCCTGCGCGCCCTCAAGGCGCTCGAACGCCTGGGCGAGGCGGACGGCCTCTTTCAGACTGACCCACGGTACCTCTCCGCGGCGCTCCAGCACTGGTTGTTGCGCGCCCCCGACGCGTGCGACGCGCTCGTCACGCAGCTCCGCGAGCACACCTTGGGCGACATCCGCTACGCCGTCGCCGCGGCCGCCCCCACGCACAGACCCGTCGGCATCGCGGCGCTCACCCACCTGGCCCGAGACGGCGACGACAGGGTCAAACAGACCGCCCTCGAGCGCCTGCTGAAGACACACGCCGTGGCCTTCTGGCAGAGCGCGTTCGCCGCCGACCCTTTCGCCGGGCAGCGCCCTGCGGGGCTCAAGCGCCTCCGGGGACCGGTGAAGGTCGTCTGCGACGCCTTTGCCCCGCGCAGCCTCGGCAACGCCCAGCCTCCTCCGCCCACCGACACCGACTACGCCGAGGCCCTTGCGGCGTTGCCCACCCGGCTGCTGCTCGACCACGCCCGGGCCGTCCTCAACGCCACCGGCGACCTTCACCCGCGGGCCCCAAGCACACTCCTCGCGCTCGGGGCGCGCCCCGGCACGCTCGACACCGTGCTCGCGCTCGTCGAGGGGTGGGGACTCGACCACACGTTTACGCGCGCGCTCGAGGGATACTTTCGCGCCGTGCGGGGCACCGCTGCGGCCCATCGGGCGCGCTGCGTGCTCGGCCTCGTGCGCTGGGCGCATCGGCAGGAGGACCCGGACCGCCCCTCGCTCCAACTGTGGTCGTTGCTTCACGGCGCGGGGCTCGACGCGCTGTGGCCCGCCGGGCGGTCGGTGCGACCTTGGGTCGACCTCGTGACCGAGTTGGGCGCAGGCTCGGCGTCGACGGCGGTGCAGGAGTCCCTCAAGTGCATCGGGACCGAACGGCTCCCGAAGGCGTTTCGCGCGAGGATGCTCGAAGCCTGGACCGAAGACGGCGACGACGGAGACGAGACCTCGCTGGTCGCGTTCTTCGACCACCGCGGCGCTGCGGCCCTGCTCCCGGCCCGCGCCCGGGGCGCGCTCGTCGATCGGATCCTGACGCGACGGCGCTCGACGACGGCGATGGCCTGGGCTCTGGAGCAGCGCATCGAGGGGCTCTATGTGCCCCGCCGCGATGGCCCGATGCCGATGTTTCTCCAGCGCCTCTACGCCGACCCGGGGCTACGCGCCGTGGTGCTGTCCTCCCGAGAATTGTCGGGGCGGTTTTTGGAGCTCGTGCGGGCCGACCTCGTCGCGGGGCGCATCACGCGGCCGTTGGAGTTGAAGACCGCCGTCGCGGCCATCCAGCATCGCAGCGGCGACCTACCCTGGTACTTCTTCGCGCAGGGCGAGGCCCTGATTCAGGCCACCCGCGCCGCCGAGGCTGCTGCCGCGGTCCCTGCCTCCGCGCCGGTGCTCACCGCGGCCGAGTGGGAGGCCATCCGTACGCTGCGCCCGCAGGCCCTCGCCGCCGCCGACGGCCGACTCGCCTTTGTGCTCGACCTCTTCCCCAAGACCCCATGGGATGACCGCGACCGCGCGGACTTCCTCACGCTGTTGAACCTCGCCCTGGGCGACGAGGTGACGCCCGAGGACGACGACATCGACATCGTCGGCTATCTCCTCGATCGGGAGTGGCACCCGGATTTCGTGGCCTTCGCCCGGCGCATCGCCCCCGCGCTCCGGGGCCACTACGGCCGCA
Source organism: uncultured Myxococcaceae bacterium (assembly GCA_964447205.1). Taxonomy (GTDB): domain Bacteria; phylum Myxococcota_A; class Polyangia; order Polyangiales; genus JAEUKH01. The sequence continues at coordinate 21,637 of CAYUSB010000042.1, read as the reverse complement.
TCGCGGGGCACGTACACAAGGCCCTCTGCGCACGTCTCGACGCCCTCGTCGACGACCCCTGACGCTGTCTGCGCGGGATGCATCCGCACCGAGGCTTCCCCCTCACTGCAGGACAGGACGCGCGGGTCTTCCACCGCTTGGAAGGTCCAGCTCCTGCACGCGCTGGGCGACCTGTTGCGGGCGGTTCGGCAGGGGCGGCAGGAGGGGAAGACCGTCCGTGCCGCGAGGCGAAGCCAGGGGTGGGCGTCGGTGGAGTACGCCCCCAGTCCGGGAGGCGCAGCCCGAGGGCGGAGAGAAAGAAACCGCAAGGGCGCAAGGGTCGCAAGGGCCAGAAGGTTTTGTAGGGGGAAACGCGGACGTGAGGGGAGGCATCGGGCAGGCGAAGGTCGGCGCGGGGGAGCAGGGGTTGCAGACCAGGGCGCTTTCGCCCGCGAAGCGTCGAGGGGGTCACGCTGCCGTCCGACCTACAAAACCGCCTGCCCCTTGCGGCCCTTGCGCCCTTGCGGTTTCGCAGCCCGCAGCCCGTCGCCCCAGCCCGCCGCTCGCAGCCCGCCGTTCGTCGCCTATTGGGGTCGGAGGCCGTTGGGTGGGCGGTGTTGCGCGGGCCTACGCCGTCCCCAACCTCGTGCTCCCGCTGCGGACCGTGCCGCTCTCCGTCGGTGCCCGCCTCCGTCAGTACCGCGAGGCGAAGCCGGCGGTGGGGACGGTTGACCACTCCCCTCACTGCGCGCACTCGCAGCGGTCGTCTGCGCGCTCGGTGCCAACGCCGACAGCCTGGATGATGCGGCAGGACAGCCCCTCCGGGGCGCAGCCTACCGGCGCAGCGACAGCACGATCAGCCACGCCGACGATGCGACCGACGCCGCAGCGAGCGCCACCGCGACGACCGCGCTCCTGCGACGCGCCCACCGACCTGCCCGTTGGTGCACGTCGTGTGATCCGACCCGAACCCGGACGGCCGTGACGGTCGCCGCGGTCCGATAGATCCCGCTGTCCTGCTCGTCGGCGACCACCACGCACACCGCGTCGGCCTTCGTCACGGCGGCGTCCGCGGTTGGGGTCTGCACAACGTCCTCCCCGAGCCGCAACACACCATCCGCGCCGCGCTTCGCCTCCTGCCAGGGGAGCGCGTCGAGTCGGTCGCGCCGCGCTTGGCGGGCCACGACGACCGTCGCGCAGACGAGCAGGAGCGCGGCCGCGAGGCGCGCGTAGGGCACGAGCGGACGCGATGTCTTCCACACGTCTCTCAACCCGCGCAACGTTTCGGCGTCTGGCGCGTAGATCCACAGCGTCCATTGAGTGACCGGCCCCCGCTCGGTCGATGCCACGCAGCGGTAGCCGTGCAGGTCGCGGTGCGGGTCGTGCGCGTAGAGCAGGTCCCCGCTGCGGCTCCACGAACTCGGGTAGGGGGCAGGGGTGCTGTAATCGTGGCCGCTAGCGGACACCTCACACCGGCCCAACAACGGCGTCGCGCTTTCCAGCGTGATCGTGCGAGAGCTGCTGCCGCCCCGGGATCCGCCGGAGCTCACGTCGTCGTCGACGAGATGGAGCACGCCGAGCGCCCGTTGGCACGTCCTGGAGCCGCCGGAATAGGCTGCCGAGCCGCCGAACTGCCGACTCTCGCACGAGGATGGGGGCGGCTCCCCGATCACCTCACGCCACGAGCGGAAGTTGATCTGCGCTCCAGCGGGCGCCTCGGAGAGCCTCGCGCGATCCGCGATCATTGGTGAGGTCGCCCCCTCCGCGTTGGCCTCGAAGCGCAGCGTCCCGACCAGGGCGATCAACGCGACCCCGACGGCCCCCCAGACGAGCGCACTGGACCGAACCGCAGCGTGCATGGCAGTGGGATGACCAGTACTCCCGCGGTCTCCGGTTGTCCAACGCGTCCCCGGGCGGGGCCGCGGAGCCCTGCTGGCACGTCAGGATCGGCGCCGAAGGCTCGGACAGAGGGCGACGCGCTCTGGGCCGAGCACCTGCCGCACCCAGGCGTTCTGTTCGGTGGGCACGACCAGCCTGCCATGCTGCGTCCCGACCCCTCATCCTCGGCCCCTTCGCGCCATCGCCGCCCAGTGCGCCAACAGGCGCTCCGCGGTCGTGCGGTGCGCGGCGTACTGCGCGGCGGTGTAGGGGACGCCCTGGTAGCGCGACTCCTCACTCGCCCGTTTCAACCCGCGATAGTCCCAGGCCTCGCTCTTGCGGAACTCGGGGTACTCTGCGAACCAACGGCCGCGGTCCTGATGCGCCGGGGCGCGGACGCCGTGGCGCGCGAGGACGCAGGCCGACAGACCGTGCACCGCCGCGTAGAATACCTGCGTCACCGCCCATCCCACGGCGAGCCCGTCGTCGGGTCGCGCGGCAGCGCCCCACGCAGCGAGCGCGAAGAGCTCTTCGGCGAGGCGCAGATGGTCCTCGATCGTGAGTTCTCGGTCAGAGGACACGGAGCCCCTCTGGCACCATCCTGCGGCGCGCGGCGGTCACGGTCTGGTAGTCCTCGACGAGGTCGCCGAGCGCGTGGCTGATCTGGTAGTCGCGCGCCACGTCGACCTCGTCCCGAATGATCCAGAGGTCGGCGCCGACGAGGCGCACCTCGGTGATGCCGGGGATCGGGCGGAGGGCGTCGCGCACGGCCTCGAGGTCAATGGAGGGGAGGACAGGAGCGGCGGAGCTCATGCCACAAAGGCTACCATCCCAGTCGGCGCGGAGGCCACTCGGCTCACACGCAGACCGCCGAGCCAGCACGCGCTTGCCCCAGCGTCGAGCAGCCGCCCGGCTGCGGGAGGCCCGCGACGGGGGACGGGGGCGGGCCGATGCCGTCCCCAGCGTCGTGGTCCCGCCGCGGTCCGTGCAGCTCTCCGTCGGTGCACGCCTCCGTCCGTACCGCGAGGCGAAGCCGGCGGTGGGCACGGTTGACCACTCCCCTCGCTGCGCGCCCGTTGCCGTTGTCTGCGCGCTCGATGTCAACGCTGACCCCCGCGACGATGCGCCAAGACGGCCCCCGGGGGGCGCAGCCTACCGGCGCAGCGACAGCACGATCAGCCACGCCGACGCCGCGACCGACGCCGCAGCGAGCGCCACTGCGACGACCGCGCTCCTGCGACGCGCCCACCGACCTGCCCGTTGGTGCACGTCGTGTGATCCGACCCGAACCCGGACGGCCGTGACGGTCGCCGCGGTCCGATAGATCCCGCTGTCCTGCTCGTCGGCGACCACCACGCACACCGCGTCGGCCTTTGTCACGGCGGCGTCCGCGGTAGGGGTCTGCACGACGTCCTCCCCGAGCCGCAACACACCATCTGCGCCGCGTTTTGCCTCCCGCCAGGGGAGCGCGTCGAGACGGTCGCGCCGCACCTGGCGGGCCATGATGATCGTCGCGCAGACGAGCAGGAGCGCGGCCGCGAGGCGTGCGTACGGGACCAGCGGTCGCGACGCGCTCCACACGTCGCTCAACCCGCGCAGCCTCTCGGCGTCGGGCGCGTAGATCCACAGCGTCCACTCCGTGACCGGCCCCCGCTCGGTCGATGCCACGCAGCGGTAGCCGTGCAGGTCGCGGCGCGGGTCGTGCGCGTAGAGCAGGTCTCCGCTGCGGCTCCACGAGAACGGGGGGGAGTGTGAGCCGAGCCGCTGATGGCCGATCGAAGAGAGCTCGCACTGCCCAACGGACCGCGTCGGATGCCCCAGCATGAGCCAGCGAAATGTTCCGCCGCTAGAGCCGTGGCTGTGGTCGATGAGAGAGAGAGCGCCGAGCATTCGCGAGCAGGTGGTGGAGCTGCTCCGATCGGGGACGTCCGACCGCTCGCACGACGACAGGGACGGCTCCCCGATCACCTCGCGCCACGGGCGGAAGCTGACGTGCGGTTCGGTGGGGATCTGGACGATCCATGGCTGATTCATGGGTGCTGGAGAGTTTGCCCCCTCCGCGCTGGCCTCGAAGCGCAGCGTCCCGACCAGGGCGATCAACGCGACCCCGACGGCCCCCCCGACGAGCGCACCGGACCGAACCGCAGCGTGCATGGCAGTGGGAGGAGCAGTACCCCTGTGGTCTCCGGTTGTCCAACACGTCCCCGGACGGAGGCCGCGGGCGGTGCCTCTCCACCGCGCGGATGCGGACCCGGCTCCGTGGGCGAAGGGCATCCGACGGGGGCCCTGGCGTGGTGACCGGCCGCGCCTGTCCACGCGGTCCCATCGACTACTGCCGCAGGTACGTGGTCGTCCCCAGGGTGAGGGCCGCGCCCTGGAGGGAGTAGGGCAACACGAGCTGCCCCTGGGCGCCGCGGAACACCACCTCGCGGCCGATCACGGTGTACTGCCCGGCGTCGTTTACGCTGCGCGAGGAGTCGGCCCCGCCGAGGTCGATGGGGGCCTCGCCCGCGGGCACGCGGCGTACGTCGATGCTCATCCAACTGTTCGACACGAACTGGAACCCCCCGCTCCCGTCGAGCAGGAGGGTCGCCTCGACCCCGCGGTTTGAGGTGGCCGTGGCCGAGCGGTTGAAGTTCCCGTCGTGGTAGACCCAGCGCCCGGCGAGGCCCCGCACCGCGGTCGGGTCAGGGGTGGGCGGGCCCGCGCGGGTGGACGCGGCCATGCGGGCGATCACGTCGGCGACCTCCGCCGCCGCGTAGGGGTCACTCACCCCGAAGAACACGAGGCTCGTTCCGTAGGGCGTAAAGAGCACGACGAGGCGCCCCTGGGCGGGGAAGCCCGCGGCGTTGAGGCCCGCGTACGAGGCCGACGTCGCGCGCATCCCTGCGATCACGGTGTCGGTCGGCGGCGCGATCACGCCCGTGGTCTGGAGCCCCAGGGAGTGAGAGAGGGCCGCCGCCGCGGCCAGGGCCTCGTCGAAGCGCTGGTACATCGCCCGCCCCACGAACACAGCCCGCGACGTGTCGGGCGAGCCGTGGAGCGTGAGCGGCCCCAACGCCTGGGTGCTCCACCCAGGGGGAGCGTCGTAGTCAAGGTTCCAGGTCATGGGCGATCCTCCCGTGCGACGCGTTGGAATGTAACGCTGTCTGCGCGGGATGCATCCGCACCGAGGTTTCTCCCTCATTGCAGGACAGGACGCGCGCGGGAGGCTGGAGAGAAAGAAACCGCAAGGGCGCGAGGGTCGCAAGGGCCGAACCTGCGGGGTGGTATCGAGCAGGTGCAGCGCGGCGCGTGTGCGGTGCGCCGCCAACGAGGGGGGGCACGCCGCCCTCCGACCCACAAACCCTTCTGGCCCTTGCGACCCTTGCGCCCTTGCGGTTTCGCAGCCCGCAGCCTGTCGCCCCCAGCCCGCAGCCTGTCGCCCCCAGCCCGCTGCCCGCAGCCCGTCGCCCGCAGCCCGTCGCCCGCAGCCTGTTGCAGCGCCGAACCTCAGCGCTCCGCGACGACCATCGCCGTGGCCACGGGCCCGTCGTGGCTGAGCGAGACGTGCAGGGCCGTGATCCCGGCCTGCTCCGCGAGGGCCCGCATCCGGCCGTGCAGGGCCAGCGACGGGCGGTGGTCGTCGTCGCACACCACCTCGATCTCGGCGAGGTCGGCCAGGGCCACCGGCAGCGGCCCCGGAGCCAGCGACTGCGACAGGGCCTTCACGCACGCCTCCTTCGCAGCATAACGGGCCGCGAGGTGACGCACGGGATCGCCCGACGGACGCCCCGCGGCAGCGTGGCGCTCGCCCGGGGTGAAGGTGCGGGCCGCGAAGGCGCTCCCAGGCTCGTGCAGGAGGAGCTCGAAGCGCCCGCGGTCGACGGTGTCGAGGCCGATGCCAACGATCATGGCAGCTCAGAAATCCGGCGGTGAAGCCACAGGGGCCTCAGGAGGAAGGAAGGCCGCGGCTACCCCGCCCGCGACGATGGGTCCGCCCGGGGTCAGGCGCCGCGAGGCCGCGTCGAGCAGCACCGCCTGCTCCGCATCGAGCCCCGCATACTGCGGGTCGGCCGGAACCACAAACGCCTTCTCCGTCCGAATCCGAACCGCAGGCCGCGTCCCCTCGTACACCGCCAGCTCGTCGCGCAGGCGCTGACGCTCCCGGGCCGCCCGGGCCTCCCCGTAGCGGGCAAAGGCCCCGTCGTCGAGGGCCCCGAGAACCCGGTCCGGATGCACGAGGCACACGACCCCGCCCACGTGGCCAAACCCCAGGGAGGTCACCATGCCCGCCTCGAATCCATCCGGCCCAAGGGCCAGCGGGGCGTCGGTGAAACACATCGTCTCAAACGCCCGCATCGTGGGGTCGGGGTCGTCGAGGTTGGGGTTGCCCGGCAGGATGCCCGCGGACAAGGCCTGGCACAGACCCGCCACCTGCCACGCCGCAGCCCCGCCCTTGGAGTGACCCGTCAGGGCCTTCTGCGAGACGGCTACGAGGGGGTTCCCCGGGGAGCGGCCGAGCCAGCGGAAGATGCGGTCGTAGACGCGGTTCTCGTTGGGGTCGTTGGCGTCGGTGGAGGTGTCGTGTTTCCACGCCGCGGCCACGTCGTCGGGGCCGAGCCCATAGGTCGCCAGAGCCCGTCGCAGCGGGGACACCCGCGGGTCGCCGTCGGCGAAGTCGTGGAAGAGACGTCGGCGTTCGCTCCGGGCGAGGGCCTCGGCCCGCTCCTCTCCGAGCGTCGCCGCGAGGGCCGGGAGCTCGGCCGCGAAGGCCTCCCACGACGCAGCCCTTGCCCCGAGGTCGCACAAGGCCTCGCCGGTGGTTTCGCCCGGGCGGGCCCGTCGTTCGGCGGCCACGGCCATGACCCCAGGGCCTGGAGCCGGGATGCTGCGATGGATCCCGTCGCCGTACGACCGGGCCAGGGCCACCACCGCATACACCGGGAGCCCCATCCGAACCGCGAGGTCGGCCCGGGCGACGAGCACCGTCCCGCCTCCCTGGGCCTCGACGAAGCCGCGGCGGCGGCGGTCGTTGGGGCGCGACATCTCCCGCGGGGGGATCGACCGGGCCAACATGTCGTCGCTGTCACAGGTCGCGGCCATGTCGGCGAAGCCCAGGGCTCCCTCCTCGCCGTAGTCGTCGAAACCCCCCGCCACCACGAAGGCCGCCTTGCCCCCCAACACCTTGTCCGCGGCGTCTTCGATCGACACCGCCGCCGTGGCGCAGGCCCCCACCGGGTGCGACATCGGCCCGTAGCTGCCGACGAGGCTCTGCACGATCCACGCGGCCGTGACGTTGATGAGGGTCTCCTGGAGGGCGTCGCCCTGACGGGGGCGGTCCAGGGTGTGGTCGAGGTACAGGCGACGGAGCTTCTGCATCCCGCCGATGCCCGCTCCCTGCGTGGAGCCCACGTCCGCGGGGTGGAGGTACTCGTACAACTCCTCGGGTTCGAGGCCGGCCGAGAGGAAGGCCTCCACCGTGGCGATGAGGTTGAAGAGGGTCGTGCGGTCGACCTGCTCGACGAGGTCCTTGGGGATCCCGTACCGCACCGGGTCCCAGGCCGTCGGGATCTGCCCCGCCACGTAGCGGTTGAGGCGGGCGGCCCGGGCCACCTTCACCACCGTTCCCTTGCGCCGCACGACGAACCAGCCGTCTCGCTCGGGGTCGAAGATGAGCCGCGCCCCGTCCCCGGCCGCGGCCACAAAGGCCTCCCCGTCCGCCCGTCCCGGCACCGGGAACACAAAGTCCTGCTCCAGGGCCACGTCGGCCCACACCGTGAGCTTGCGGGGGTCGAGGGCCCCCGGGTCGGTCGGCTCGACGAGACGAATCCCCGCGTCGCGGGTGATGGCCTCCTCGTAGCGGGCCTTCACCGTGTGACCCTCGATGGGCTCTCGCGTGGCCGCGTCGATCCAGCCCACGTGCTGCCGGCTGCGCTCGTAACGAATGCGCCCGGTCATCCAGGCCAGCTCCACGCAGGCCTCGACCGACAGCTCGCCCGTCGACTCCATCGACCAACGGGGCCGCGACCCGCCCCAGGGGCCGATCTCGCCGAGGCCTACGATCACCACGACCCGCGACAGGTCGAGGCCCCGAAGGGCAGCCAGGGAAGCCCGGCGTGCGGGGGAGGGCAGCGCGGGGAAGGCGAAATACCCCGCGAGCCGCGGCGACGGAGTGACGTGACGGACCGCGGGGGGACGGCGTCCGAGGGCGCGGTCCTCCTCGGCACGAAGGCCGTGCAGACGGCGGGCCCGGGACACCTGGGCCATGAGCTCAGCGCGCAGGGTTCGGGCGATGCCGGCGAGGTCGCGGACGCGGTCCATGCCGCCGGTGAGGTCGGCCACGAGGGGACCCTCGGCCGCGAGGTCGCGGACGGCGTCGACGCAGCAGGCCCCAAGCCCCAGGGCCATCTCCGCGGCGGAGAAGGTACGCACTCCGGCCCGGGCTTCGAGGCCGGGGGCGATGGCGTTGTTGACGTTCATGAGGCCCGTCCCGCGGACCCAGCCGATGCGGGCCCCGACCACGGAGGTGTGTCGCCCCCAGGCGGCCTGCTCGGAGCCCCAACGGTTGAGCATGGTCTCCAGGGCGGCCTTGGCCTCGCCGTAGAGCCCGTCGTTGCCAAACTGCCCGTGGTTGGGCGACAGGGGCAGGATCACGTGGGTTCGGGTCTCGCGGACGTGGAGCCGCGAGAAGGCCCGGGCGCACTCGCTCACCAGGGCCTCGACCCCGTACAGGAGCACCCGAAGCGTGGCCATCGAGCGGTCGGAGATCTCTGCGAGAGTGGCCTCCTCCCCGACGGCCCCGAAGGGAACGAGGAGGTCGATGAGCCAGGGTTCTTTGACGGTTCGTTGGGTTCCGCCCACGACGGTCTTCTCGGTGGAGACGAGCCAGTGCACGAGGGCCTGAATGTCCTGCCGCGACCCCTGGTTGAACGGCACCACCGCCAGCTCCGCCCCGCGAGCCCCGTGGGCTTGAAAGAGCCTGCGGTAGAAACGCACCCGCTCGGGACTGAGCCGCGAGGTGGTCACCACCACCCGGGCCCCGCCCGTCAGGAGGAGCTTCACCAGCTCGATGGCGATCGAGCGGTCGGAGGCCCCGGTCACCAGGGCCGTACGCCCGGCGAAGCTCACCGAACCCCCCGCAAGGGCGCGCAGGGCCTCGGCGTAGACGGCCTCTACCTCGGGGCGGGGCTCGTGGCCGTGGGCCCGCAGGCGGGCGTGGTGGCCCGCGAGGAGCTCGTCGGCGAGGCCCAGGGGGGACGGGGTTCCGCGGGGGCGTTCGTAGTCGGTGAGGCGTCCGTCGGACAGAACCTCCACCGCGGGTTCGAGGGGCACGGCCGCGCTCTCGGCCCGGGGCTGGGCCCGCGGGTCGATGCGGTCGAGCAGCCCGGCGAACACCGCTCCCGTGGCCTCGTCTCCCGCGCGTTGGGCCCGGTCGCGTAGCCACACCACCGTGCGGGCCGTGGCCTCGTCGGCCCCGCGGGCGATGCGGCCCACCGACTCGGTGACGCCCGCCGTGTCTCCCGCCCGGAGGCGGTGGTAGAGCCCGAGGGCCTCGCGCCGAGACCAGGCCCAGGCCCCGGCGAAGACCACGGCCTTGTCGCTCGAAAAGGCCGGGCGGATGGCGCCCTCGTAGGTCTCGCCGTGTTCGGCCTCGAAGAGGGGGAGGCGCTCGGCGTCGGCCGTGGGGGTGTCCTTCACCGCGAGCTCGGCCCACACGTCGCGGCCGAGGGCGGCCTCGGCGAACCGTAGGGTCTCCAGGAAGGCCCCTCCGACCCCGAAGTACCGGGCCAGGAGCTTCTCCAGGGCCGCGCCGTCGACGGCGTTGGAGCCGGAGCTTTCGGCCGGGCCCCCGAGGGCGAGGCCCTCGTCCTGGGCGTAGCGGGCGAGGGCGGCGTCGAGCCACTGGGCCGCGGCTCCACGATCCCCGGGTTTGGGCGGAGGGACGGGGGAGAGGGTTCCGGCCCGGGTGGAGTCACCCGGGCGGAGCCACAGGGCCACGCGGTTGAGGAGGGCGAGCGAACGTCCCTCGGGCAACCCTCGGGCGGTGAAGGCGGCGAGGGCCTCGCGGAGGCTGAGGCCGTAGGGTTTGAGGGCCGCGGTGATCTGGGCCCGGAGGTAGGGGCCCTGGGCCTGGTAGCGCCCCCCGGTGGCTCGCTCGACGGCCTCGACGAGGGCGAGGAAGGCCATCTCGTGGGCCCCGTCGATGGCGGCCACGGCGAACTCCGCCCCGAGGTCGGCCATCACCTGATTACGCTTGGAGGAGTTTCCGCCGAAGAGGACCTCGATGCTCTCCTCGGGGCGCACCTCGTCGACCCGGATCCGGGCCTTGAGGGCCAGGAGGGTGGCGAGGGCGTCGCGTACGGACAAGGGGGCATCGGAGATGGGTCCGCGGGCCGCAGCAGGGGCCACAGGGGCCGCGGCGGGGCTCTTGGGGGTCTCCGCTTCGGGGGCCGCGTCGCGGGGGGCGGAAGGGGCCTCCTGGGCGTCGGGGTCGTGCAGGGAGAGGACAGCCTTGCGGTCGGCTTCGAGGTTGTACACGGCGGGCGGATCGAGCCGGGAGGGGTCGGCGGCCAGGGTGGCCCGAAACATGTTGGCCTGGGTGGGGGCCGCCCCGAGGCCGATCTCGATGACCCGAGAGACCCCCGAGCGGTCGCGGGCGAGCACGATGTCCTGGGTCTCGATCCAGCGGACGGGCGAGGCGAACTGATACGCGAGGCCTTCGATGAAGACGGTCCGCCCGAGGTCATCGGGGGCATATCCCGCGGAGTTCCAGCGGGTTTGCAGGTCGGCCAGGACGGGCGACCCGGTGCACTCGGCCACGGCGTCGAGGTAGTCGCGGGTGAGGGCGAAGGGGCGGGCCACGAGGTTGGGGATGTACCGGCCCACGAGGGCCCGGAGGTCGAGGTCGGGGGGCATGTACGCGTCGAGCTTCGTGCGGAAGGCCGCGACCCCCGAGCGCAGGGCCGCCGAGTGGAAGGGCACGTCGATGCCCGGGACCTCGAGGTAGGCGGGTTTGGCCCCGGGGGAGGCGCGTTCGGCGAGGCGGGCCCGGAGGAGGTCGAGGGCGGGGATGTGTCCCACCACGGAGTACTGGCGCCCGCGGATGTTGAGGTTGACCACCTCGCAGAGCATCCCGGTGTCGAGAGCGATCTGGGCCACGAGGGCGCTGAGGGCAGACTCGGTGAGCCCGACGAGGTTGGGGCGGACCACGGCCATGCGGTAGGGCGACCGGCCCTGGGCGTCGCGGGGCACGAAGGTCTGCATGGTGAGTCCGCGCTGGTAGACGCACTCGACCACGGCGGCGAGGGACAGAGCGTCGGTGACGGCCCCGATGGCCGAGTACTCGCCCACGGAGTGCCCGCAGAACATGGCCTCGGCCTGGAAACACCCCGCCTCCCGGAGCTCGGCCACCTGGGCGATGGCCAGGACGGCCATGGCCACCTGGGTAAACTGCGTGAGGAACAAGACCCCCTGGTCGTGCCGCAGGATCTCGGGCCCGACCCGCATCTCGACGGGGTTGTCGCGTACGACCGTGAGGAGCGAGAAGCCCAGGGTGTCGCGGCAGAGGGCGTCGGCCTCGTCCCACACCCTGCGGGCTGCCGGGGAGCGGGCGTAGCCCTCCATGCCCATCCCGGTCGCCTGAACCCCCTGACCCGGGAAGACGTAGGCCGTACGCGGGGCCGCGATGCGGACCGTTCCGCGCAGGGCGAGCCGGCCGTCGCCCCCGTCGAGGGCCCGGGCTTCGATCTCGACCACGAGGTCGCCGTCGTGCATGGCCGTGTGGCGGGCCCGAAACTCGACCTCGTCGCCGGGGAAGACCGTGTCGGTGAAGTTCACCGTGATGGCCCGAACCCGCTCTCCGTCGGTGGCCGCGAAGCCCGTGACGGCGGCGGCTACGGCCCGGGCTGCCGTCCACTGGCCGTGTACGATGGGTCGGTCGAAGCCCGCGAGGGCGGCTACGTGAGCGTCGCGGTGCAGGGGGTTGGCGTCGCGGGAGGCCCGGGCGAATTCGAGGAGGTTCCAGGGGGCGAAGGCCCGCTCGACGTGGGGGATGGAGGGCTGGGGGAGGGGGACGGCCGGGTCGGAGATCGGGGCGAAATGGGCGAACCAGCGGGCAGGTTCGGTCTCGGCGGCGTCGCGCTGGTCTTCGGTGTGATCGATCGTGGCGACGATGCGCCTGGCGGGGTCGCGCAGGGTTCCGGTCACGGTCGAGACGGACCGGGGGCCTTCGGTGCGGGTCTCGAGGTGCAGGGCCACGGTGTGGGCGAGATCGGGGTCGATCGCGGCGCCCTCAGAGACCCGGAGCCAGGGCTTTTCCGCGAGGAGGTCGAAGCGGGCGGGGTCGCCCGGGGGCAGGGCGAAGGTGAGGTCTTCGTCGCGGAAGCGGTACGTCCCGCGGGCTTCCTGCACGAAGAAGGTGCTGACCACCGTGGCCCGCACGGCCTCGTCGCAGCGCAGGGTGGCGGCTACCCGGGCCCGGACGCCTCCTTTGACGGGTTCCCAGGCGGTGAGGCGGGCTTCGACCTCGACGGTCTCCCCCTCGTGAAGGGCCCGGCCCACGGCCCGAACCTCGTTGGTCAGGTGCACGAGGCGGGCGGGGTCCCAGTCGACGTCCGGCACGAAGGTCGCGCGGAAGATCGCCGCGAAGGCCGCGGAGAAGGCCGCGTTGAGGGGCATGCAGTGGGCGTGTCCCCGTCCCCCGAGGTGGGCCGTCGAGGCGTCGCCCGAGGCCAGGGCGTACTCCCGCACGAAGTCCGCATCGAGGGTGAACCGCGACCGAACCGCGTGACCCGCCGGGACCCGGTCGGCCTCGCCCACCATGGCCGCGCGGTAGAAATCTCCGAGGGCGGCCTCGCGGGCCGGGGTGACGTCGCGGGGGAAGCGGGCCTCGTGGCCGAGGTCGCGCTCGTACGCGAGGGACACCCGCACCACGGGGGCCATCCCGTGTCGGTCGGCGGGCAGGGCGTGCACGAGGGTCACGTCGCAGCGGCCGATGTTGTCGGCCCGTCCGAGGGTGCACTCGACGGCGTGCCCCGAGGCCCGTCGGACCTTGACCGCGGTGACCCCGCGGGTGTCGTCGCGGAGCAGGGTCCATCGGTCGCCGGGTTCGACCCGGAGCATGCGGGCGAGGGGGTTGGGGCCGAGCGAACGGCCGCGCAGAAGCCCCCGGGCCCGGGCCAGGGGGCCGAGGACCACGGGGTCGAGGGCGTCGAGCCACGCGCCCACGGCGGCCTCGGAGGGAGTCTGGAAGGCCGGTCCCGCGGGGGCCTCGGCGGTGATCCCGTCGGGGTCGCGTCCGAGAGAGAGGCCGAGGGCGGCGGCGGCCCGGTCCAGCTCGGCGTCTGCGGTGCGGTCGACGGGGTCTGCGGGGGTGTGTCCTGCGGCCAGGAGCTGGTCGACCCCGTAGGCCACGAAGCGGCCGAGCATGGCCCCGATGGGCTCGTCGACGGCGGTGATCCCCTGGACGGCCTCGGGGCCGGGGATCACGAGGACCTGGTCGGCGTCGTAGCGGTCGTCGTGCGACTGCCACAGGGCGTCGGACTTATACCAGCGGCGTACGTCGCCATCGAGGGCGGGGACGAAATTGACAGGTTTCCCAGGGCGGGCGCACACCCGGTGCACGAAGAAGTCGGCGTCGGACTGCGAGAGGGTGACCCGCTCGGCCTCGGGGTACCGGGCCACAAACCGGGCTACGAAGGCGCCCGGGTCGTCGAGGTCGTCGAGGCCCCCGAGGAGCGATGGACCCGGGGCGGGGCAGAGGGTCTCCTCGAAGCGGGCCGCGAGGTCGAAGACCCGCTGGCGGTACGAGGGGTCGGGCCAGGGTCCGTCGTCGTAGTCCGTCCCGCGGCCGATGGCCATGAGGTCGACCGCACGACGGAGCACGGCGGCGTGGGTCATCTCCGTGAGCGCGCCGAAGTAGGGCTTGGCGGTGCGGGCCAGGGCGGCCACGATCTCGTCCTTGCGGGCGACGACCGCGGCGGGGTCTCCCGCGACCTCGTCAAGCATCTTGCCCACCCGCGCGGCGGTGTTGTCGACGTAGTGGATGTCGGCGTCGAGCTGGCTCTTGCCGCTGGTCATGCCGCCCCGGGTCGCTCCGTGGGCCACCCAGGCTTCCGTGCCTTCGGTGCGGGCGAGGAGGGCTTTGACGGAGGGGGAGGTGCAGGCCTCGCGGGCCACCATGGCGAGGGTCCCGACGAAGACCGCGTCGACGGGCATCGGGGCGAGGCCGAGGCGCTCGCTCCAGCGCCCGCTCAGCCACTCCCAGGCGTCGGCCTCCGTACGAATCCCCCCGCCGACCGAGAGCACGACATTGGGCAGGGCCCGGACCTGGTGGTAGCTCGTGCGGACGAGGTCGCGGAGGTCTTCCCAGGAGTGGTGGCCCCCGGCCTTGCCTCCCTCGACCTGCACTCCGAGGGTGAGCTCGGGGCAGGCCCGGGCGATCTCCAGGACGGCCTGGATCTGCTTCGTGGTCCCGGGTTTGAACGACACGAGCCCGATCCCCGCGGCCCGGCAGGCCTCGACGATCTCGCGGGCCTCGGCCAGGTCCGGAACCCCCGCGGAGACGGTGATCCCCTCGATGGGGTGCCCCTCGGCCCGGAGGCGGCGCACGAGGCCTTCGCCCTTCCAGTGGAGGTTCCAGAGGTAGGGGTCGAGGTAGAGGAGGTTGACGACGTAGGCGGCCCCGGGGGCGAGGGATTCGGACAGCTCCTTGGCCCGCAGCCGGAGGTGGCGTTCGGTCACCTGGCCTCCGCCTGCGAGCTCGCTCACGAAGCCCGCGTTGGCCGCGGCGGCCACGAGGGGGGCCTCGGTGGTGGTGGGGGTCATCCCGGGGAGGAAGATGGGAGCCCGGCCCGTGAAGCGGCGGAAGGCGTTGTCGAGGACCACCTCGCCGGCCGCGGTGCGCCGCAGGGTCGGGGCGAACCGACGGTAGTCCACGCCCCGGGGAAGCTCAGGCACCGGGAGCGAGACCTCGCGCCGCCCGGCCTCGGTGGCCAGCGGAAACACATGCACCCCGAACCCCCGGCAGTTGAGGGCCGTGAGCCGGGCCACGGCGTCGCCGGGGCCGTAGTCGAGGACGTGGGTGATCCCCGCGGGGTGGCTCTCACGCAGGGCCGCGCAGACCGCGGGCCAGCGCATGGGTTCGACAAACTGCATGCGCAGCAGGGCGTCGAGAAGGCTCGGTCCGTCGGCGAAGGACCGCAGGTCGCCCCCGTCGTTGCCGAGGACGGGCAGGCCCAGGGCCCCGGGGTCGAAACGAATGCCCTCGCGGGCGAGGTCGTCGGGCAGGGCCCGGCGGCCGTAGTCCATGTACCGCGAGTGGAAGGGGGCCGACGCGGCCACAAACTCCCAAACGAACTCGATCGGGCGCCGACCGAGCCGCCCTCTGGCGAAGTCGGCGATCTCGGCCGTACGGGCCGCGGCGAGCGACCGGGCGAAGGCCACGAGAGAGGGCGGAGGGCCCGACAGGACCTTGCGGGCGTACCCGTTGTCGAGCGAGACGTCGAGGGGCGGGAGCTGCGGGTTGGCCGCGTGAAAACGGCCGAGGGCCTCGGTCAGGAGGGCGTGGTTCATGCCGGCCACGGCGGCCATGGGGGTGGGGTCGCCGATCCCGGCCTGCTCCGCGGCGGCCCGTACGGCCGGGGCCACGGCCGCCCGCACGAACGACTCCTGCATCCGGTAGCCCTGCCAGAAGAAGTAGCTCGCAAACTCCCCGGCCCGCCGTACGAGGGCCTCGGGGCCGTGTCCTTCGGCGAAGAGGAGGGCGGCCATGATGCCCTGGGAGTGACCCGTGGCCGCGGTGGCCCGTGCGGCAAGCGTGTCGAGGTCGAACCCCCGCTCGGCCATGGCCAGCGATCGGGCTACGGAGGTGAGGAAGATCCCGGCTTGCGAGACGAGGGAGCTCGAGAGCACGTCGTCGGGCGGGGCCGCGGCGGGGTCGTCGATCCAGCGGGCGAGGTCGAAGCCCCGGGCGGGGGTGGCCAGGGCCCCGAGGCGGGGATCGGAGGCCGAGGCCCGGAGCCGCTCGGTGGCCCCGCGCACGAGGGCCCGCACCGACAGATGCGCCCCGTGGAGCTCGCGCAGGGCTGGGAGCCACGGAGCCCCCTGACCCCCGAAGACGATCGCGACGCGGGCCTCGTGCGTACGGAGGGCGGCGAAGAGCGGCGGGGCCGCGGCCCGGGCGGTGTAGTGCCGCGACTCGGCGGGGTCTCGCGGTCCATGGGGGCGATCGGCCAAAGGGGGCGAGACTTCCGACGAACGCATCGAACGCTCCGCGGCGCGCAGGAGAGCGCGACACCCCGCGCATCGGGACGTCGCGACGGAGAGGGCGCGCGGACGCGCTGATAGAGGAAGGGGGAGAGTCTGCGCAACCCGTCACCCGGCGGTGACGGGCGTGGCGCTGCCGTGACGCAGGGGGCGAATGGCGGGCCCACGCGGGGTTTGGGCCGCAGGGGTGCGAAGCCGGGTTGGCGGGGCGGAGGGCGGTTCGGGCCTTGTCACCGCGACGTCCGAAAGTGGCCAGACGTGCGCCTCGGGGGGCACTACACCCTCGTGGATGGAACTCGACCTCGAGGACGCCTACGCGGCCCTTGTGCGGCGCGATCGCCGGTACGACGGGGTGTTCTTCGTGGGGGTGACCTCCACGGGGATCTACTGCCGCCCGGTCTGCCCTCGGGGCCGTCAAGGGGATCGGAGACTGGACGGTGCAGTATCTCGCGATGCGGGGGTGGCGCGACCCCGACGCGTTTCCGGCGGGTGACCTGATGGTGCGCCGGGCCCTCGGGGTGACCCGCGACAAGGACGCCGTGGCGGCGGCCGCGGGATGGAGACCCTACCGGGCCTACGCCACCCTGCACCTGTGGCGCATGATGGCAGACACGGAGAACTGAACGATGACCCTCTCGAAGATCCAACACCCCAGCCCCGTCGGGCCCCTCACGTTGTTCGCGTCGGCCCAGGGTCTGGTGGCCATCGAGTTTGAGCACGGACACCGGGCGGGCAGGGCCGACGCCCGGGACGACCCTGACCACCCGGTGCTGGGCCAGTGCCGGGCCCAGCTCGACGCGTATTTCGCCGGGAAGCTGCGGGTGTTCGAGGTCCCCCTGGCGGCCGCGGGGACGGACTTTCAGCGGGCGGTGTGGCGGGTCCTGCAGGAGATCCCGTTTGGCCGGACGGAGAGCTACGGGTGGGTGGCCCGCCAGATCGGCAACCCCAAGGCCGTACGGGCCGTGGGCCTCGCCAACGGGCGTAACCCCTTGCCCATTGTGGTTCCGTGCCACCGGGTGATCGGCCAGGACGGGACCCTCACGGGCTACGGGGGCGGCCTCGGGCGCAAGCAGACCCTGCTGGCCCTGGAGGGGATCACGCTCTGAAGGCCGCGCGGGGCGCGTGGGTCAGGGCACGATCCCGGCGCACTCGCCCGCGCAGTTCCAGACGGAGGAGGTGCAGGAGCGGTCGTCGAGGCAGTTCTCGCACTGGTCGACCCGCTGGTCGGCCGACTCGCTGTTGGCGGCGTTGTCGCGGCAGCGCCGGGCGCAGGCCGACGTGTCGTAGGCGCTGTCGATGCAGTCCCGGTAGCGGTCGCAGATCTGTTGACAGTCCGACGCGCGGTCGATGGCCGTACAGCCGACCGAGGCGGACAACCCGAGGAGCGTGAGCAGGAGGAAGGTCTTCATGGCTGGGCCCCAGAGCATCCGGCGGGCCATCGGGGCCGTGATCGACGGAAAGCCCCTACATTCGGGACGTTGGTGCCGGTGGAGGCTAGAGGCCTGGCCGTGACGGGCTGCCTCAGTCGAGCGCGGGCGCCTCAGGGTGGGTCCTCCGAGCAGGGGCCTTGTAGAAAATTGGACGCCCCTCGCGCGAACGGGCATCGGGGTCGAAGTCGCAGGATTCTTGCGCACTGACGGAGGCCCACGACCGTGCTCGACGCCCGACCCATCCTCGCCACCGACACCCTCGACGAAGCGCCGCAGTTCGTGCCAGAGACCGACCTGCGGCTGGTCCTGCGCCAGCGCGACGAGGCCGCCGCGGAGGCCCAACGCCTGCGCCGCGAGCTGGAGGTCCAGCAGCGGGCCCAACGCGAATACGAGGAGGTCACCCGCGGGGGCGACGGGACCTCGCGCCGGCTCGCCCTCCTGCGCGAGGCCCTCGTGCGCAAGGACCAGGAGATCCTGTCGCTGCGCACCCACCAGGTGACCCGCGAGCGGGCCCTGCACGAGGTCCGCGAACACAACAAGCGGGCCGAGCGGGCCCGGGTCGAGCTTGAGGCCCGGCTGCGCGACCGCGAGGGGGTCTTCGCCGCCATCGAGCAGGAGCGGGCCCGGCTCACCGAGGCCCTGGAGTCGGCCCGACGCGAGCGCGAACAGGCCGCCGCCACCCTCCACCACGTCGACCAGAACGCCCAGGGATGGCGCCAGGGCTACGAGCAGCTCGTGCGCGAGCGCGACGACGCCCAGCGGGCCCTGGAGGCGACCCGGTCGCGGCTCATGGAACTGGAGTCGCGCAATGAGTCCGTCAGCGCCGAGCGCCAGCGGATGAGCGACCTGCACGCCCGTGATGTGGCCGCCCTGCGGGCCGAGATGCGCGGGGCCCACGAGGCCGAGCTCGGGATCCTGCGGCAGGACGTGCAGCAGCTTACGTCGCGGCTGGAGGCTCAACGGGAGTCGCACGCCATCGCCCTGCGCAACGCCGAGGACGACTACAACGAGGAGCGGGCCGAGCTCGAGGCCGAGCTGGCCCGGGTTCGGGCCGAGGCCGACGTGACCACCCGGAGCCTGCGGGAGGAGCTGTCGGCGGCCCTCCAGAGCGCCCGGGAGGGAGCCCAGATCCTCGGGGTGGCCCTCGACGAGGCCCGGGCAGCCCTGGGGGCGCGGGTTCGGGCTCACCGGGAGGCCACCTTCCACCACGCGGAGAGCCTGCGCCTGCACGGCATGGCCTGGACCCTCGAACGGGCCGACTGGGAGGCCCGGGTGGGCGCCTTCGGGGCCGACCAGGCCGACACCCTCGACGCCTTCGCCGGGCTCCGCGACGCCTACGCCGCGATGACCGAGGCCCACGCCGCGATGACCGAGGCCCACGCCGCGATGACCGAGGCCCGCGATCAGGCCGAGGTCCGCCGCGACGCCCTGGCCGCCGAGCTCGCCGCCGCCCACGCCGCTTCCGAGGCCGCGCAGAGCCGCCTGCAGGCCCAACTCGACCAGGCCCGGCAGGCCGCCGAACAGGCCTCCGACGCCGCCCGGGCGGAGATCCAGGGAGAGCTCGCCCAGGCCCGCGAGGCCCTCGTGGCCGCCGCGTCCACCCGGGACGACCTCGAACGCGAGCTCGAAGCCACCCGCGAGGCCCTCGGGAGCTACGCCGTCGAGAGCGCAGCCCGGGTCGAGGCCGCCGAGCAGCAGGCCGCCGACCTGCGGGTCTACCGCGACCGCTACGCCCGTCGCCTGGCCGTGGCCATGTCCGAGATCGAGCGGATCTCGTCGGGGGCCACCGCGGAGGTCACGGCCCTGGCCGGGGAGGTCCGGCAGCTCTCGGGCGCCGTCGGGCGCCTGACGGCCCGGCTGGTCCTGGAGTCGGCCCACGCCACGGCCCGGCTGATGGGACGCACCCTGCCCGAGGCGGGCGACGTGGACGAGGCCATCTCGCTCCTGGCCGACGAGGTCCCCGACTGCGTGGCCCAAACCCTCTGGGCCCATCGCGACGAGCTGTTTCAGCGCTGCCGCGAGCTCCGCCCGAGCTGAACGTCGGCACAGCCCCACACGGGGGATTGCGCCCGACCGTCGGGGTGGTTACCCAGAGGCCCCCGCCCGGAGGCCGGTGCGGGATCAACCCCCACCCCATCGGGTACCATGGACACAGTCGACAACGCTTCCCGAGAGACCCACCGCTTTCAGGCCGAGGTCAGCCAGGTCTTGCACCTGGTGATTCATTCGCTCTACAGCCACCGCGAGGTCTTCCTCCGGGAGCTGATCTCCAACGCCTCCGACGCCATCGACAAGCTTCGGTTTCGGGCCATCACCGAGCCCTCCCTCGTGGAGGTGGACGGGGCCCCGTCGATCCGGCTCCGGCCCGACGAGGCGGCCGGGACCCTCACCCTCGAAGACGACGGGGTCGGGATGACCCGGGCCGAGCTCATCGAAAACCTCGGGACCATCGCCCACTCCGGGTCGCGGAAGTTTCTGGAGGCCGTCAAATCCCAACAGGCGGGCGACAGCGTCAACCTCATCGGCCAGTTTGGGGTGGGGTTCTACTCGGCCTGGCTGGTGGCCGACCGGGTGGAGGTCATCTCCCGGGCGGCGGGCACGGACGAGGCCTGGTGCTTCAGCAGCGACGCCCGCGAGGAGTTCGCCATCGAGCCCGCGACCCGCGACCACCCCGGGACCACGGTGGTCTTGCACCTCCGCGACGACCAGAAGGAGTTTACCGACCGCTACCGCCTGCGCGAGCTGGTCAAGCGCTACTCCGACTTCGTGGCCCACCCCATCCTCCTCGAAAAAGACGCCGAGGAGGCGAAGGAGGGGGACGGCTGGGAGACCGTCAACGTGGCCAAGGCCCTGTGGCAGCGCCCCAAGGCCGAGATCCCCGACGAGGAGTACCAGACCTTCTACCAGCACCTCACCCTCGACCACGAACCCCCCGTCGGGTGGATCCACTTCAAGGTCGAGGGCAACCAGGAGTTCGCGGGGATTCTGTACCTCCCGCGGGTTCCGCCGTTTGACCTCGACACCCCGGGCGAGCGGCGCCACGGGATGCGCCTCTACGTCAAACGCGTGTTCATCATGGACGACTGCGACGCCCTCGTTCCGGTGTGGCTGCGCTTCGCCCGTGGGGTCATCGACTCCGACGACCTGCCCCTCAACGTCAACCGCGAGACCCTCCAGGACTCGAGCATCGTCCGGGGCATCAAGAAGGCCCTCACCCGCAAGGGCCTCGAGCTCCTCGACGACCTCGCCCAAAACCGCCCCGACGACTACACCACCTTCTGGGCCACCTTCGGGCGCATCCTGAAGGAGGGGCTGCACATGGACTGGGAGTACCGCGACCGCCTCGCGGCCCTCGTGCGCTACGAGAGCTCGCACGGCGAGGGCCTCACCTCCCTGGCCGACTACGTGAGCCGGATGCCCGAGGGTCAGAAGTCGATCTACTACGTGGTGGGAGACTCGAAGAAGGCCGTGGTCGACTCGCCCCACATCGAGGCCGTCCGCAGCCGCGGGTACGAGGTCCTCTACATGACCGACATCATCGACACCTGGGCCGCCGAGGGCCTGCGGGAGTTTCAAGGCAAACGCCTCGTCTCCGTGCAGAACGCCGACCTCTCCCTCGACGACACCCCCGAGGCCAAGAAGGAGAAGGAGGGCCTCGTGGGCGCTCTGTCGGGCCTCCTCGGCCGCGTCCGTACGGTGCTCGGGGGGCGCATCAAGGACGTCCGGGCCTCCGACCGCCTCACCGACTCGCCGGCCTGCCTCGTGGTGCCCCCGGGCGGGGTCAACGCCCAGATCGAGCGGGTCTTGCGGGCCCACGGACGCGACGTGCCCGAGACCCGGCGCATCCTGGAGGTCAACCCCACCCATCCCCTCATCCAGCGGCTCAACGCCCGCCTCGCCGCCAACCCCGACGACGCCCAGGTGGGCGAGTACATCGAGCTCCTGTACGACCAGGCCATGATGACCGAGGGGACCCCCCTCGAAGACCCCCAGCGCTTCGCCCGCCGGCTCACCGCCCTGATGCAGCAGTCCCTCCCCGACTAAGGGTCTGTTTCAAAATAAACTATACATCTACATCCTGAGCCTTGGCGGGGTGGATGGTG
>CAYUSB010000041.1:0-76098 GCA_964447205.1 uncultured Myxococcaceae bacterium | reverse complement strand
GTCGGGGGCGACGTCGGTGACGGTCAGGCCGTCGGGGGCGACGTCGGTGACGGTCAGGCCGTCGGGGGCGACGTCGGTGACGGTCAGGCCGTCGGGGGCGACGTCGGTGACATTCTCGCCGTCGGCGCCTGCGTCGCGCGCGACCTTGCAAGCGCACGCGAGAAAGGCCGTGCCCCTCGCGTTGCACAGCTGAGCGCCGCCTGATCCGTCGGCGCAGGCGCACGGGCGAGACTCGTCGGGAACGCAGGTGCCGGGTACCGCGGTCGCACCGCAACTGAGCAGGAGCGCGAGGAGCGCGCCAAAGGCCGGGAGCGAGGGACGTTGCATGGAGGTGTCGGCGGGCCAATCCACTGTTCGTGCCAAGGCACGGCGAGGGTCGCTTCGCGCGGGCCTCCGCAAAAGCGATGCCCACGTCGGAGCGCAGATCCCGAACAGGCTCCGGGGTTTCCTGAACGCGTTCGGCGGACTGTCGCGAGGTGTAGTCCGAGGGCGAACGCGACGCCCCTTCGGGGAAGAGAGTCGAGGCGAGACGGTGATACGCCGCGGCGATGGAGTGTCAATCGCCCGCGTCGCGGCCGCGGACGCCCGTGGAATTGAGAGTTTGGTTGATACAAGTTCCCGCGGTCTTGCTTCGGGTCCGCCCGACGGGAGAAGAGTTCCGCACCCAGGGGGTGTCGGAGACCTTGCGTGAAGGCGTCGGAGACCTCGGAGGGGGGCGTCGGAGACCTCAGAGGGAGGTCCTGAAACTCAGGCTGCCAGCGAGCTCTGCGTCGACCGCCGAGGCCCCGCGCAGCACGGTCGGGGCGTGAGGACGCTTCGTATATGGGGGAATCTCGTCCACTTCGGGGCAGGCTCACGCAGCCGAAGCCAGGAGCTCCGTGGTGCTTGACGGTCGCACCGCGTTGGGCTTCTTATCCCCCTTCACCGCCCTCGACCTCGAGTTCGGGTGGCTCAAGACCCCTGTCACCGCTCCGAACCTCGCTCGCTTCAAGTACGCACGCCGACGGGAGGAACGCCTTGAGGAGATCGCCAGCTCGCTGCTACATTGACTGGTAAAAATAGGCTCAACGGGCTAGATACAAAGAACTTGACGCTACTTATGATCGCCCGTTTTCTCGTGTCTGTGAGCTACGCACCGACTACGCAGCGCAACGCCCTAACCTTGTCGTTGTTTCTAGCGCTTTTCCCGGTGTCTGTCTCTGCGCAGGTCTCGGCCGATCCCGAGGCGTTGATTCGCGAGGGCGTCCAACTCCGTCGCGACGGTCGCGACGAGGAGGCGCTCGAGTGCTTTCGCCGCTCGTGGGAGATCGTGCGCACGCCACGCGCGCGGGCCCAGATGGGCTTCGCCGAGCAGGCGCTCGGCCGCTGGGAGCTCGCCGAGGCGCACGTGCTCGAGGCGCGCGCTGCGTCCGCGGACGCGTGGGTGCGCCAGCACCTTGACGTGATCGATCGCTCGCTCGCGTCGTCGGCTCAGCACCTCGCGACGCTCATCGTGTCGGGCGGTGTCCCCGGTGCTCAGGTGCTCCTCGACGGTCATGAAGCGGGCACGCTGCCGCTCACGGCGCCGATTCGTGTGGTCGCGGGCGTGCTCTCCCTCGAAGTGCGCGCTCCTGCCTTCGTCCCCGAGCGTCGCACCGTGCTGCTCGCACCGGGGGCCACCGGGCGCGAATACGTGGACCTCGCGCCCCTGCCCTCGGCGGCGCTCTCGACCCCGCCTCCGACGCTGTCCGAGGCGGTGACGCGCATCGCGCCGCACGCGCCGCCTCCGCTCGAGACGCCCGTGGCCCCGCTGGGCCTCGTGGTTCACCCGTCGACCCCGTCGGGGATGGCGCCCTCACGCGTCGCAGGGGTCGCGCTCGCGGGCATCGGGCTCGCGCTCGCGGGCGTCGGGCTCGGACTCTATCTCGATGTCGATGCGCGCTTCGACGCTTGCCTCCGAGTGGGCTGCGACGCCGATCGACACCCCATCGCGCAGGACAACGCCTCGGTGGTGATGCTCTGGGGCGGCGTCGTCGTCGCGGTGGCGGGCGCGGCGCTCGCCCTGTTCGCTCCCGCGCGGCGTGCACTGCGCACGGGCACGCCCTCCGCGTGGGTCGATCCGCGCGGCATCGCCGGTCTCGGAGGGAACTTCTGATGCATCGCCGACCTGGATGCCTCCTTGTGGCCTTCGTTTCGGTCGGGTGTACGCACGACTGGGGGCGTGTCCCGCTCCCGATACTTGATGCTTCGATTGCTGAAGATATAATCGCCGACAGAGAGCTATCTACTGATATCTCGCCTGCGATTGCTTTGCCGCGTCCCGTGTTCCCGCTCTCGATGTCCGTGACGTCGTCGCAGTACGTTCGCCTGGCGTGGGCGCTCGGACCCGGCGCCGACGGGGCCCTCTACGAGCTCTTTCGCGACCGCGCGTGCACGGTGCGGGTGCGCTCGGCGATCGCACGTGGAACCACCCTGACGCTTGCGACGCCGCTCACCGAGCCAGGGGTGTACTACTGGCGCCTCACGGGCACGCGGGGTGGCACCATCGGAACCCAACGCTCGCCCGTGTGGGCGTTCGTGGTGCGCTCGCGCTCGACGCCGATCGCGAGCGCGTTCGCCGCGCCGCTCGACGTCAACGGCGACGGGCTCGCTGACGTTGCCGTGGGCGCACCCAACGCGGCCTTCGTTGGTCGGGTGTACGTCTATCACGGCCGCCCCGAGGGGATCGCCGCGGCGCCTTCCGCCACGCTCGAAGCGCCCTCGCCCGAGGATCGGGGCTTCGGGACCGTGGACGGCGTGGGCGACGTGAACGGCGACGGCTTCGGCGACCTCGTCGTCGGGGCCCCGACCACCCGCGGCTTGACGGGGCGCGTGTACGTCTATCACGGAGGTCCTGACGGCATCGCGACGACGCCCGCCACGACCATCGATGGCCTCGACGGCGCGAACGCCGCCTTCGGGGGGCGGGTGACGGGTCTCGGTGACGTCAACGGCGACGGCTACGCCGACGTCGCGATCAGCACTCCCCAGAAGGTCAACGGAAACTTCGGCGGTGGGGTGTACGTGTTCCACGGCGGTCCGTCGGGTCTCGGCGCTTCTCCGGCGACGACGATCGACCCCAGCGGGCCTCGCGCCATCGAGCTCGGCAACGCCTTGCGCGAGGCGGGCGACCTCGACAACGACGGCTTCGCGGACTTCTTCACTGGCGAGGGGGGCTGGGCCGCGTACCACGGCCGCGCGTTGGTCTTCCACGGGAGCGCCGCGGGCCTTCGCACGGTACCCACGACGGTCGTCGTGCAGTATGCCCACTCGTTCGGCGCGCGCCTCGCGGGCGCGATGGACATCAACGGCGACGGCCACCCCGACATGATCGGCGCGATGCTGGGCACCGCGCCCGCCGGCGAGCGGCTGCTGGTCTTCGCGGGTACGCCGACGGGCATCCCCGTTACGGCCACTCAGACGATCCCGACCTTCGACCCGCCGAACTCGGAGTTCGGCGGAGGCGCCGAGTGCGTAGGAGACATCGACGGCGACGGCTACGACGACGTCGCGATCGGTAGCAGATCGTACCAGCGCGGCCTCGGCAGGGTGCGCCTCTTCCGCGGCGGACCGGGCGGCCTGAGCACCGTCGCTTCGGTCGTGTGGGAGAGCCCCGCGGGCGCGGGCGGACACTTCGGCACCATTCCGACAGGCATCGGTGACGTCAACGGCGACCTCGCCGACGACGTGGCCGTCACGGCCCCCGACGCGGAGAGCAACTCGGGCGTCGTGTGCATCTATCACGGCGCGCGCGGCGAGCTCCCTCTCGCCGTGCCGAGCACGATCCTGCGGGCGCCCGCGGGCGGCAACTTCGGCCAGTCCATCGCGAAGCGCTGAGCCGCCCGTCGGGCGGTCGAGCGCGATTGCGGAGCCTCACGGTAGGCGCATAGGATGCGTCGTGGACACCCTAGGGAACGACTCGGCGCCAGATGGAACCCTCCCTGAGGGCTACGCCCTCGGGCGTTACACCATCGTGCGAGCCCTCGGCGAAGGGGGAATGGGCGCGGTCTACGAGGCCGTTCACGGCGACCTCGAGAAGCGCGTCGCCGTGAAGACCCTGCACCGCGCGGTCGCGCTCGACGCGGTGGTGCGCGCACGGTTCCTTCAAGAGCCGAAGGCCGCGTCGCGCATCCGCCACCCTCACATCGTCGATGTCTCGGACGTGGGCATTCACGGCGACGTGCCCTACCTCGTGATGGAGCTGCTCGAAGGCGAAGACCTCCGCGCGCGCTTCAAGAGAGAGGGCGCGCTCGACGTCCAGGCGCTCCTGTCGCTGATGCTCCCTGTGCTCGCCGCGCTCAAGGCCGTGCATGAGGAGGGGGTCGTGCACCGCGACCTCAAGCCCGAGAACATCTTCCTGGCGCGCACGCGCGACCGCGTCGTGGTGCCCAAGGTGCTCGACTTCGGCATCTCGAAGGTGTCCCCCGACGACAACAGCCCGGGCATCACCGGGTCGTCGTCCATGCTCGGCACGCCGTTCTATATGGCCCCCGAGCAGGCCACCAACGCCCGCGACGTCGATGCCCGCGCGGACCTCTACGCGCTCGGCGTGATCCTCTATGAGGGCCTCACGGGCGCGGTACCGTACTCCGGCCACAACCTCTTCACCGTGCTCACCGCCGCGTCGCGGGGCGACTGCGCGCCGCCCCGATCGCGGCGTCCGTCGATCCCCGAGGGGCTCGAGGCCGCGGTGCTGCGCGCGATGTCCATCGTCCCCTCCGATCGATTCACCGACGCTCCAACGATGGCGCGCGCGCTGCTGCCCTTCGCGTCGTCCGAGGCGCGCGCGCGGTGGGCCGACGCGTTCGACGCCGAGCGCGCCCCCGACGTCGATCGCGTCGCTGCGAGCGCGCCGCTCGCCGTCACGGTGCTCGGCGGACCCGTGTCGGGCGTCACACTCGCGGGCGCCTCGATGCACGTCGCAGAGGCCACCCCGACGGGCTCCCCGCGCCCTCGTCGCATCCTCGGCGCGTCGGTGCTCACCACCGTGGCGCTCGTCGTGAGCCTCACGCTCTGGCGAGGCGGCGCCTCCGAGACGCGCCCGACTACGCCGCGCCTCACGTCACCCGTAGCGGTTGCGCCCGCGCCGACGGAGCGCCCCGCGCCGACGGTCGTCACGGTCGCCATCGCCGACGCAGGGGGCGCGGCGGTCGCGCCCATGGCCGCGGCGGCGGTCGTTGCGCCTGCGCGTGCGCCGCAGAAGACCCGAACGGGCCGCGTGTCGCCGCCGCGCGTCGTGCGACCAGGGCGCGCGCCGGCGGTCACGAGCGTCAACGACGCGCCGATCGTCGATTGAGCTGGGGGATGTTCTACGCGCGACCCGCTGCCGTGCGTTCGCACGAGCGCGGGGTTTGCAGAGGCGGTTGGGCGACGTGCGTCCTCGCGCGGTGATGAGCGCCAACGCGAGGAGGTGAGGGAGGGCGCCGCCGCTGTGGGGGCGACCCGCGTGACATCCCCCGCTCCGCGCCTGCGCGGGGGTCGGAGCGGACTCGTCGCGCGCGTCCTGGGCGCTCGGGAGCGCGGCGTCGACAACCATGATCGGGCCGTCCCGAGGAACGCGGACATCATCGCCCGCGTCGCGCGCGCACACCTCGTCTGCGCAGGCGCCGGTCTCACGCAGCGCGGCATCGACGAGCGCGAAGTGCGGCGACACCAGCGAGTACGCGCCATACCCTTCGCCGCAGCGGCCGTCGTTGAACGACGCGACGCCCACCACACGGCCGTCGCGCTGCACCATCGGTCCGCCTGAGTCTCCCTCACAGAGCCGATCGCGCACCAACGCGAGCTCTGCGTCGAGCGACTCGACCCGCGCCTCGGCCACCTGACGCTCGCCCGCGGGCCCGACGGGCGACTCGCCGAAGCCGTAGAGCGTCACGATCTCGCCCGTGAGGTCTCGCGGCGGGTCGCGACGAACCGACATCGGGGCGATGTCTACGGCGCGCTCGAGCACCACCACCGCTACGTCCCGTCCCACGAGGCCGAGCGCGCCGGCCCCGTGGAGCGAGTAGCGACCGAGGACGGTGCGGACCCAGGCGACGGCGCCCACGCGCGCGGGGTCAGTTGCGGCTGAGCCGAAGCTTACGCGCAGCTCGCCGGGCAGGACCGGCGCGTCTGCGTCGGGGCGACGCACGCAGTGCCCCGCGGTGAGCACCACACGCGGTGCGATGAGCACGCCTGAGCACAGCCCGCCGGTGCCGAGATCATGGATTGCAACGACGGCGTCGGCGCCGGGCGCAGGGCGTGAGCCTCGCAGGGCCTGCGCGACCTGCGCGCCCTGCGCGACGGGCGAACAACCCGACGGCAGGGCGAGCAGGGCGAGCAGGGCGAGCAAGGCGGCGGAGCGTAGGGGCATCACGTGATGAGGGGAGCGCGTCCCGCGCGCGGGAATCAGCGCGAGACGGAGATGTAATCGACGCGGAGGAGGATGTCGTCGATGCGGTTCAGGTCGAGGCCCTCCCGCGTGACGGTGCCGTTGTTGCGGGTCTCCGCGATCGTGTCGTTGGGGATGAAGATCGCGTACTGGCCGTAGAGCCCGCGCGCCGCGAGCTCGCTGCTGCCCGTGTTGGCGTACGTCTCGCGTTCGAGCGCGGCGCGATCGACGCCGAGGAACGCCTGCATGCGTCCGCGGCTCTCGAGCGTCTCCTCGGGTGCCGTGATGCTCACCATGGTGGGGGTGAGCGGGTCGGCGAAGAGGTTGCGAGACGGGCGCACCGAGGTGAGCTGCTGCCCGCCCGCGGAGGCGCCCGCGGGAGGCGTACACCACTGGCTCGAGAACGTGTTGCTCTTGAGAAGGTCGATCCGCACAAAGCTCGGCGCGCTCGAGCTCGTGCCGGCGTCGTCGAGCGTCGTGGTGCGCCAGACGTTGCTCCCAAGAATCGATGCATTGATCGACCATACGCGCTCGGCGCAGTCGGTGCCCCCCGTGAGGAACGAGATCGCGCCCGACGTGCCAGGCACCGGAGTGAGGTTGAACGGGATGCGACGACCGCCCGGCACGACGTAGCGCCGGTCGTTGAGCAGCGCGCGCAGGCGCTGGGCGGCGCTAAGGGTGTTCCAATCCGTCGAGCGCATCGAGGTGTCTCCGAGTTGGAGCACGTTGTCCCGCAGGCTGATCACGGCGGTGAGCGCGCTGGGGCGCCGACCGTTGATGGACCGCGTCGCGGCCGTGGCGCGGAGGTCGGCCATGACGCTGGTGAGATCGACCGGTCGCGGCGCGGCGAGCACACGCGCTCGAAGCATAAGGCTCGCCTGCATCTCGTACTCCACGGCGCGTACGGCCAGGTACGACGCGCGGCGTGCCCCGCGGAGCGCGGTGAGGTAGGAGTCGATGCGGTCATCGACCCAGACCTCTGCTGCGGTCGAGGGGTTCTCGTGCGCTCGCGAGAGGCCGATGCCCTCGTCGTAAGTCCCCTGGGCCTCTTCGACGGCCTGAGTGAAGCGGAAGAGCGCGGACTGCACCTCCTGCTCGGCGCGCGTCACGCGCAGCGAGGCGGTGCGCATCCCGACCAGGTTCTGCGTCGCGTCGTTGGTGCAGATGGCAATGTCGCGACTCGTCTCAAGCATCATCACGTGGGACTCGTGAGCGGCCTGCGCGCGGTCCATCTCGGCCTGGATCGCGATGCTCGCGATGTTCGCGGCGCCCTCGACGATCGCGGCGCCGCACTGGATTCCTTCTCCCACACCCTGTTTCTCCTTGAGCGCGTCCGCGCAGTCCTTCGTGCTGGCTGCGGCCGCGGCGATGCTGTCCGCGACGGCCTTGCCGACTCGCAGGCTCTGCATCGTCGCGTCGTGGGCCGCCTGGGAGCTTGCGATTCTCGTTGCCGACGTCTGGAGGATGTCGCAGCTACTCATTGAGATATCATAGGCGCTCATCAGGTCGCCCATCTCTGAGTTGGCGATCTGTACGTCGAGAGCCGCGGCATGCAACGCAAGGGCTAGTTCGCCGATCGAACCGCGGTAGCAGGCCGCGGGGGTGGGCTGGCTGGACGGGTTTGAACCCGCGAGGGCGAGCCGTCCGCTCGGATAGAGCGCCTGGCACTGCGCGCGCACCTCCCGATCGACCGACTCAGACACCACGGCGCCTGGGATGACGCGTTCATGGTAGAGCGTGCTGCCTGAGGCCAAAGTCCAGACCGCAGGCCGTAGGTACGCCGAACCGAGTGGAATGACGCCCGAGTAGCCGCTCGCGCCTCCGCCCTCCCGCCGCGGTCCGCAGGTGGCGCAGAGCGTTCCGACCGGAAAGCGACCCATGCAGTCAGGCGAGAGCGTCGAAGGAGGGTTGCAGGACTGCGCATAGAATAAAAGATCGTTGTTATTGGTCCTTTGTCCCTGTGTGAGGCCAGATCCAGAGAGTGTCAGCCTCGCAGCGATCTGGGTGCGGTAGCAGTTGTTGATCCCCACGTCGTCGTTGGTCACCGTCATGGCGGTCGTCGGCACGGCGGGCGGTCGACAGATCGGGTCGGTGGACCGGATGTAGCAGTTCGCTGCGTTGAAGTTCGTCCAACCCGACAACGCCGTGGCGGACGTGAGCCCGGGAGGCAGGCCGCAGAGCGCCGCGAGACGGGTTCCATAGTCGTCGGCCACCTCGCCGCGGCCCCCGTTTCCGGCGCCGACGGAGCGACCGAACCGCGCGCCATACTCTGAGCGCGCCTCGGCGAGCAGAGACTCCGCGTGTGCGATGGCGACGGGGGCGATGGCGGTGGACATCGGCGAGGCGCCGAGCAGGTAGTCCGAGATGGCGTTGAACCGGCTCGTCGCGCCGACGTTGTCACCCTGGTAGTACAACGGCGCATCGAGGTCTTCGATGCCGAGCGGATTGCGTGCATTAACGCGCCGGTCGAGGTGGTCGAGCGCAAGAGAGAGCGAAGCGCGATAGGTGTTGAGGGCGGCGTCCCAGTCACGGGCCCACGAGGGGCGGCCCGCCGTGCCGAGCGCTCCGGCCTGATTCGCGAGGTACATCGCAAGCGGGAGCATCAGGGACGCGCTGCGGGCGACCCGGCCAAAATCGACGCTCGCAGTCGTCGCGGTCGGGGCTCGCATCTCCTCGTCGAGGTTCATCTCGTCGGCGAGCTTCACCTGCCCCGTGAGGAGCTGGAGCATGGTGACCGTCAGCCCGACATTGATGTCCGTCTGGCCCGTCGCCGTGACGTCGTAGCTGCTTCGGTAGTCCGGGCTGACGTAGCGGTTGGCGGGAAGTCGCAAGAGAGGCGTCGAGAAGCGCGGGTGCATCAGCACCCTCCACGCGCCAATGGAGTGGCGAAAGGAATCCTGGAGATGCGTGGTCGAGACGCCCGGCTCGCCTCGAAGTCCCGCTGCGGCATGCCACGCGCTCGCGGCCTCGTTGGCCATGAAGGAGTGTGCGGCGACCCACTCCTGGGTGAGCCGGAGCAAGAGGCGGTCAGTGCGACGCGCGGCCGGGTCCTCGGCAGGGATGGTCACCGAACCTCGCCGCAGGTTGCCTGCCTCCCCGAGCGCGTAGAGCACGCGCGCCGTGTCGATGCATCCCTCCGAGCTGAACACCCGCCGTAGCCCTGCGCCGTTGACACCCGACGTCGTCGGCGGCCCGCTGTCGGCGCGACTCCTGTCGCTGTGACACGTCTCCAGCGCGTTGGGGCGGCTGGTCAGCTCCAGGTCGATGCCAGCGCCGCGATCGCCCGACGCGCACGCCAGGTCGTCGCTTAAACCGTGGAGCGCGCTCCCGAACCGGGGCGCGGTCATCGAGGCGCGCGTGGTGAAGTTTGTGGGCTCGGCGCAGAGCGCGAGCTCGGCGCATGCGAGCGGGCGTGCGGTCTGGAGTCGGCACACGTGGCTCGCCGTGGTCTGGAGAGTGACCGTGCGCAGCGCCGCCCCCATGCAGAGCCCGGTGTTCTGAGCCATGGCGTACGTGAGGGTCAGGGGCACTGGCAGCGGGGTCGAGAGCACCTCGATCGTGCAGCCGGTAGCCGCACGGAGGCGAGCGCAGCTCTCGTCGGCGAACTCGAGGTTGGCCGCGGGGCGCGAGACCACTACAGGCATGCCGCAGGTCGTAGAGAACGGCGTCTCATAGACGCTCGTGCTCGAGGTCACGCGGAAGCCGCACGGGAGCTCCACCTCCGAGGAGGAGCTGGAGATCGGCG
This sequence comes from uncultured Myxococcaceae bacterium, assembly GCA_964447205.1. Lineage (GTDB taxonomy): Bacteria > Myxococcota_A > Polyangia > Polyangiales > JAEUKH01. The sequence goes on along the minus strand of CAYUSB010000041.1, from coordinate 65,965 downwards.
CAGGCGGTGTGACGGTCAGCTGCTGTACGCCGCCTCCCGTTCGAGAGTACCTGGTGCCGAGCCAGCGATAGAGGGCGTGGGCGAGCCCGTTCCGGCTCTCAATGGGGATCTCCAGCTCGCCGGTGTCGTACATTGAAGCGCTCAGGATCGTGCTCGTCCTGAGCGGGGTCACAAGCGCGGCCTGCATCGCGCTCGTGGTGGTCAGAAGGTCGTCGCGACACGCGTCGAGCCTGCCCAGGCCCATCGCGGACGCGGGGGGCGAGAGCTGCAGACCCGCGAGCGCCTGGGTGGCCTCCCCTCCGAAGCTCGACGCGGGTTCGAAGGTCGCATACACCGCAGCCTCCCAGGGCGTGCGTGCGGGCTCGCGCAGCAACGCCGTCTCGACCGTCGAGGAGTAAGGCTGGGGCAAGTCGGGAGCCGTCGCGCCGGAAGGCAACGAGCCCGCGTCGGTCAGCGTCAGCATGTAGCGGGCCCACGGCACTCGGGTGTCGTTGAAGACGCCGTTGTAGAACACATCCAATCTGCACGTAATCGCGCGCGTGCCGGTGACTACGCCGCTGCAACTGGTCGCGACCTGCGCCGACACGTCGACGGCGCCGATGCCCAGGAAGGGGGCCGCGTCGTCGTCGGTGAAGACGCGCCAGTTCGGGAAGGAGAGTTGGGGCTCGGTGCTGGCGTCGGTCCCCGAGAAGGTTCCGATGAGCGACCCGCTGGGGTGCAGGACGCGGTGGTCATCGAAGAGCTGGATCCGACGGTTGTTGCCTGACCTTGGCGCGAAGATGTTCGCCCGTACGCGGATGGGCGGCATGTTCTCGAGCGCGAGCACACCAGTGCTGGCGCCCGTCGCGCGCACGTCTACGGCCGTGAGGGTGAGCGTGCCGGTGTACGTCCCCGCCCAACTCGACCCGCCCGTGGGCCGTGGCGCGGGTGGCACGGCGCTCGCGGAGACCACGGTAGACGCGTAGTACCCGAACAGGGTCTGCGGGCGCAGAAGGGGCACCGACCCGGGGCGCGACCGGACGCTCACGACGCGCACGGCGCCGACCGTCACGTCCGTCGCGACACACTCCGCGGCGAAGGCCGCCGTCGGGGTGCAGCGGACCTCCATGCCCGCGGGCGCGACCCAGCGCAGCCTGTCCACGGCCGCGCGCTGCGCCGTGTAGCGCAGCTCTACGACAGTCTCCGCGCTCGCGAAGACCATGTCGGACTGAAAGAGCGCGATCTGCCCCTGAGCGGTCGCGGGTGCGGCAGGGAACAGATCGTCGTCGCCGGGCTCGCGGCAGCGCCCGAAGGAGTCGCAGCGCTGAGGCGCAGCACACGGGGTGGCGGCCGAACAGCTCGCGACGCACACGCCGAGGTCGCAGTGGGTGCCGCAGGGACATCGGGCGTCCGTGCGGCAGGCCATGCGGCTTGCGATGAGCGTGGGGTTCGGGATGCATGTGCCCGGAGGGACGTCGCGGGGTTGCACGCTGTCGCTGTCCGGTGCGTCCGCGGTGGGACCGCCGTCGGTGACAGGGCCTGCGCCGGGCAACGGCCCGCACGCGGTGCCGAACACGAGCGCGAGCGCGGCCACGAGAGGGAGGCGGGGAGCGAGGCGCGGTCGATGTCGAAGTCCTGGTGGTCGTCTCATGAAGGGTCCTCTTGGCATCGTGTTGGCGCGCTGGATCCGCGAGCCGAAGCGACGGTCAGACGCGCCCCGGACAGCTCGCACTGGCCGCCGTCGTGTCGGCGCTGTGTTGGAGTTGAACGGAGACGCGCCTTGGCGCCGTCGCGGGGATCGTCGAAGGCCGCACATCGCAACCCGCGTGCCATGTCGTTGTCCGTTAGAATCCCTCAGGAACTGTGCGGCCGTGGCGCGTCGAGGCGCTCGAATCGGGAACGGGTTCGGGGTTGCACCGAATGCGTTCCAACCGCGAGTAGGCCGGCGAAGGACGGAGCGCGCTCATCAACGGCGCCGTCGATGGCGCATCGCGGGATGGATGAAATGGACGAACCGCCCGCGGGCGCGCAGACCGTTCTGCACGCGCCGCAGTCGCTCGGGCTACTGCCGAGCGCGTTCGGGGGGTCAGTCCTTCGTCTGCGCGCGACGGATCTCGATGTAGCGCGCGAGCTGGTTGCGCACGGTGGCTGCGTCACAGCCCAGCCGCCGCGCCATCTCCTCGTAGCTGGGCGACGGGCGCTCGGGGAGCGCGTCGATGCCCTCCATACCCAGCGTCTGCGCGAAGAAGAGCGGCTTGAGCGCGTCTTCGACGTACTCGCGAAACTCCGGTGCGCGCGCGGGCGACGCGGCCTTCGACTGTAGCTGGTACGCCCGCGTGGCGGCCGCGAGGAGATTCTCCCACGAGGCGCCCATGGCGCCGTGGCCGTCGTCGAGCGAGCCCTCCGCGAGGGCGTCGCGGCACCGGGCCGCGTCGATCGCGCCCGGCGTCGTGGGCGCGTCGAGCCTGCGGGCAAAGCCCTCGAGCTCGCGGAAGTTGCCGCGCCAGGGGTGGGCCATCACGAGGGCGCGCGCCTCCTGCGAGAGCGCGTCGTGGAGGGTGAGCGCGCCGACGCTCTCGCCGAGCGCGCGCGACCGCAGCCACGCGAGCAGGTCTTCGGGGCGCTCGCGCAGCGGCGGCACGACCACCACGCGCCCGGCGATGCGATACCAGAGGTCGCCGCGGAAGCGCCCGTCGCGCACGGCCTTGCGAAGGTCGCTGTTGGTGCCGCAGACCACGCGCACGTCGGCCTGCCGCCACTGGTCGTCGCCGAGGCGCTTGTAGCGCTGGTCGTCGAGGAAGGTGAGCAGCTCGCCCTGCACGTCGAGCGGCAGCTCGGCCACCTCGTCGAGAAAGAGCGTGCCGCCGCGCGCGCTCTCGACCGAGCCCGCGATGTCGGTCACACAGCCCGTGTACGCACCCCTGCGCGCGCCGAAGATGCGGGTGCGCGCGAAGTGCTTGTCGATTTCCGCGCAGTTGACGGTCTCGAACGGCCCGCTGCCCCGGTCGGAGTGCGCGTGGTAGCAGCGCGCGAGCGTGCCCTTACCCGTGCCCGTCTCGCCCAGCAGCACGAGTTGGAGCGCGCGCGACGATGCCTCGGCAACCTTGCGGTGCGCCTCCCACAGCGCGGGCGAGACCATCACGAACGAGGGGTCGTGCGCGAGTGAGCGCTCCATCGCGACGCGCGCCCGCTGGTCGTGCACATACTGGAGCAGCTCTTCAGCCACGCTGTCCCACTTGCTGCTGACGGTCGATGCCCCATCGGGCTCGATGAGCTTGAGGCCCCACTCGGCTGTGAGGGGGATCACTGCGTCGTCGCGGCCGCTCCGGCGTACGAGCCGCGAGCCCAGGCCGCTTCCCACCGAGATGAGCCACTGGTCCACCTCGCGCGCGACGGCGGGCGCGAACCCAGCGTCGTCGGCCCAACTCGCGTCGCGCGGACGGAGGGAGGCGGGCGCCTTCGCGCTGCGCGCGAGTTCGAGCACCAGATCGCCTGCGTTCATGTTCTCGAGCCTGGCCGTCGCGCCTGAAGGGAGCAGCACCCATGTGCCGTTGCGGCTCGAGAGGTCGCGCACCGCCACGGAGTCTCCATCCCGCCAGACGAGCGCGTGGTTGCCCGAGACGGTGGGGCCAGGCACGGCCACGGCCGTGATCAGGGTCGGAAGAGACTCTTCGCCACGCGCGAGGTCCGACGCGACAGGCTTGCGTCCGACGAGTGCCGCCTCGCGCAAAGGGAGTGACACGGCGAGCGGCTGCATGGTCGTGGGTGTGGTGATGCGAACGGTGATGTCTGCCATGAAGGAACCACGCGTTGATGCGTCGTGAGGTAGTGTCGAGTGTATAGCGTAAACCCCCCAAACGCCGTCTCATAAATTACTCCTTGATTCCCTGGCGAATTCGCGCAGCGTCCTGCCATCGACGGCGATCACCTCCCCGCCGGTGGCGCCGAACAGATGGGTCGTCCATCCCCGAAAGACCGCCCCAAAGGCACTTGGCTTGAGGCGGGCGAACACCCGCTGGAAGGTCCGCTTGGAGGGGATGCCATGGGGCAATGGCAACAAGGTCTCCAGGAGGCCCCGCTTGCGCTCGTCAAACGCCGCGATCTCGCTCCAAGTCTCGGCCCTGCAGATCACGGCGAGTAGCGAGATCACCAGGATGTCCACCATCAGGTGCTCGATCTTGCCATGCTGCCGGGTGTCATTCATACATTCGAAATAGTTGAGAAAGGCCTCGGCATTCAGTCGTACGTCGGGAGTCTTCATGAGGCCCTCTCACCCGTCCCTCCTAGCGCGTCGGCCGATTGAAGCTCGGCCGTAGGCTCAGGCGGGGCTGGTGATGGGCGGCGACCTCTGGCAAGGAGCTCCAGCAAGGAGTTCGCATGACGCTGTTGTGGTCGCCCCCGGTTGGCACGCGCCTCCAAGGGGTACAGCCACACCGCCCTGCGGGCCGCCTTCGATGCCGCTCCCCTGCGTGGGGCGGGGCGCGCGGAGGACACCTTTAACCTCCTCGGTCATGCCGTGCGCGAGGTGCTGCGCACGGTGGTGGTGCGGCCCGCGCGGACCGAGTCGCCCAGCGGCGAGAGCGCAGAACTCACGGCGCTGCTCACGCGGCGGCGGAAGCTCGTCGAGATGCTGAGCGCGGAGCGCAACCGGCTGGGGATCATGCGCATCGGAAGCGTTCGCGCGGACATCGAGGCCCACGCGGAGTGGCTCGAGCAGCGCCTCAAGGAGGTGGACAAGGACCTGAACAAGATGCTGCGCGCCAGCGTGGTGTGGCGGGAGAAGGAGGCGCTGTACCGCAGCGTTCCCGGGGTGGGGCCTGTGGTCGCGACGACGCTTCTGGCGGAGCTTCCAGAGCTTGGAACCGCTGGGCGTGGCCTTCCTCGCATCGAGCACGGCGGTACGCTGGCCTCGCGATGGTCCGACTCCGGCTGACAACTCACCCGCAGCCCTTGACTCGCAAGATCGCTGTTATCCCCCAACCTCGGGCACCAGGAGGCGTCCCGTCACGCCTCCTCCACCGCCAGTGCCCTCGCTCTGGGCCCGGAGACGCCTACTCCGAATCCCAGCACGCCACGCGGAGACTTCCGCCCGCGGTGTCCTACGCGCGCCAGAGCCCCAACACGAAGAGCCCCACCCCGAGGGCCCCGGCCGCCGCGGCGCGCCCGAGGGGGCCGCGGATGGGGCGGTGGGTGGGGTCCCATCCCCGCAGGGCGGCCCCGAGGGCTGCGGCCACGAGGAGCCCGAGCCCGAGGCCCATCACCACGGTCCAGGCGGGGTCGGGGGCCCGGTCGTCCTGGAGGAGGGCGAGGTGACGCTCCTCGCGGGCCCGGGGCGAGGCCTCCCGCTCGTCGGGGGCGGGCGGCAGTTGGGCCATCAGGTGGGCGAGGTGATGGTTGGCCCGGGCGAGGCGGGCGGGGTCGGGGGGCACGATCCCGCGGGTGCTGAGGAGGCTGGCCCGGACGGCCCTCCAGGCGTCGAGGCCGAGGGCGTGTTGGCCCCGGGCTTCGCTGGCCCGGGCGTGGGCCTCCAGGGCGTCGAGGGAGGCCCGGGCGTAGGGGTTCGCGGGCAGGGACCATTGGGCCCCCTGGCGCAGGAGGCGAACGGCCTCGGGGCTGTCTCCCCGGGCGAGGGCGGCCTCGCCGGCGGTGAGGGCCTGGCGCGAGGCCACGAGGGCCCTTCCGGCGAGGAGGGCCCCGAGCCCGAGGGCCAGGGCGGCGTTGCGTCGCAGGGGGCTCACACGAGGTCTCGTCGGCGAAACAGGGCCACCGCGGCCAGGAGGAAGATCACGACGTAGGCCCCGGCGTAGGCGAGGGCTTCGAGGAGGTAGCGCCCCACGTCGATCTGGAGGGAGGAGGGCACGAGGACCTCCCGGTTGGGCACGTAGAGGTGCTGGTTGGGGACCACCCGGGCGACGTTCTCGAGGGCCCAGCGCCCGGCCGCGGGGAAGCGCCGGGGGAGGTGTTGCATGAGCCAGGTGCTGCGGGCGATGGCGAAGAGGCCCACCGAGTAGATCCCGGTCACGAAGGGGGTCGAGAAGGCGCTGAAGAGCATCGACCCTGCGGCCACGATGGAGGCCTCGGCCAGGACGAGGACGGCGGCCCGCAGGACGAAGTCGGTCTCGCCCGGGACCACGGCCCGCCCCACGAGGCTGACGGTCAGGAGGATGGCCACGGCCAGGGGCACGGCGGCCCCGAGGGTGAGGGCCCGTCGCAGGCGCGGGACGACGGCGAGGAGCAGGGGGCTCAGGGGGATGGCGAGCACGACGGCCACTCGGGCCCCGCGGTGCACGAGGAGGCGAGAGATCCAGGGGACGGTGGCCTGGGCTCGGGCGTAGACCTGCGAGGACTCCTCGGCGGCGGTGGTGATGGCGAGGGCCAGGACCAGGGCCGCGGTGAGGCTCACGAGGACGGTCACGGCGAGGAGGATGCCGACGTACTTTCCGAGGACGAGCTCGTGCCGGGAGACGGGCCGGGCGAGCAGGACGTAGAGGGTGCGGAGCTCGAGCTCTTTGTAGAGGAAGTTGGCCCCGAGGAAGATGGCCACGAGGTTGGCCAGGAGCGAGGTGGTGACGAGCCCGTGGTCGACCAGGACCCGCACGGCCCCGGTGGTGCTGAGGCCTCCGAGGCCGAGACCCAGGAAGACCGAGGCCGCCGCGAGCCCGAGGACCGCGAAGAGGATGCGATCGCGGATCGACTCGCGAAACGCGGTGAGGGCGATGGCGTGGATCCGTCCGAGCACGGCCGCGGAGTCTACCGTAGGTCGGCGTCGCCGGGAGGGACTTCGCCCGCGTCGGAGCCGTCGCCCGCGTCGGCGGGGATGTACGCGCGAGGGATGCGGCCTTGGGAGCGGTCTTGTTCGGCCGCCACGACGTTGCGACGCATGGCGTAGGCCTCGTCGCCGAAGAGGAACTCCCCGAGGCAGGGGCTGGGCGGCAGGGTGTGTTGGGTCCCGTCGACGGAGAGGACCACGTCGAGGTCGGGCCGGGCCCGTCGGATCGAGCCGGACTGCCACCAGGACAGGGTGAGGGTGACCTCGGTCTCGGGTCGGGTGAGGCGCAGGGCGGGCAGCCGGGTGTACTCCTCGCGCAGGAGTTGGGCGAGGCGTCGCCGGTCGCTGCGATCGCGCACGAGGTAGGTCCCTTCGCCCTGCATGACCCGGCGCATCCTGCCAAACTCGTCGGGTTGGGTCTCGCTGGTCTCGTTGGACTGCTCGGACAGGGCCCGGTAGGGGGCGGCCCGGGCGGCCCTGCGCTGGTCGAAGTGGGCTTGCAGGCCGCACAGGTCGTCGTAGGTGATCTGGCGTTGGGGGACCGAGGCCAGGTCGCGGCGTAGCCTGGGGCCGCAGGACAGGGTGACCGCCGCGAGGGTCGCGGCGAGCAGGGAGCGGAGGGCAGGATGCATGGGCGAGGGTTCTGCGGGGGCGGGGCGGGGGATGTGGGGCCCGTGAGGGCTCAGGGCGCGGTCGTGGCGGCGATGCAGGCCACCATCACCACGAGGCCGAGGACGGCCATGATGACGCCGCCGATGCGCCCCCAGAAGCCCGTGTACGAGCTCACGGTCTGGCCGTTGGCGAAGCGCATCTCGTCGAGGTCGACCTGCTGGCCGATGCCCCGGCGAAACCACCCGGTGGCCTGGAAGGGCACCCCGATGAGCTGCCCCACGGTCTTGTAGCCGAACCAGGCGTTGCCGAAGAAGGGCAGCCAGTGCTCGTAGTTGAGGAGGATGATCCCGCCTTGGGGGTCTTCCATCATCATGTCCTCGCTGAAGTAGCTGCCCGCATCGCCGCGGCCGATGGCCTGGCCCTGCACGAGGACGGGGCGGCCCCGGAGGGGCGAGGCGTACGGGTCCATCATGAGCTCGAGGACGGAGATGGCCTGCGGCTGCCCGAGGCTCGGGTACTTGTAAAACCCGCGGAACGCCATGCCCGCCCCGACCCCGAGGAGGACTGCGCCGAAGCCCACGCAGGCGAGGGTGGCCGACCCGGCGATGGCCCCTGCGGCCCCGAGGACGAGGGCCAGGGTGGCCCCGATCTGGGGGGCGAACCACACCCCGACCTCGAAGGTGAAGCTGCCGTTGAGCTTGACGAAGTCGAGCTGGCGGCCGTAGGCGTCGATGGGGTCGAAACGAAACAGGGGCTGCTGCTGGAGGCTCTGGGACTGGGCGCACAGGGCCTTGATGCGCTTGCCCGTGAGGGGGTGGGTGCTGCCGAGCTCGAGGACCCGGGCCCAGGGGTTGAAGAGGTCGAAGAGGAAGACCTTCTCGATGCGGGAGATGCTGTCGGGGGTGACGGAGATGTCGCCCACGGAGTGTCCCGCGAGGGACTGGGCCATCTGGTGGCCGGCCCCGTTGGCGGCGGCGTAGGCCATCCCGGTCGACTGCGACCCCTTGGGGTCGGCGATGCCCATGCTCCGGGTGCCCCCGAGGAGCTTCTTGGAGAAGTCGGAGGTGGGCTGCCGGGCGATGCCGTAGGCCACCTTCACGAGGGCCATGGAGAGGGCGTTGGGGTTGCGGGTCTCGGCCCCGGCGAACTCGTCGGCGAAGTACTCGCGGGTGCGCGACAGGTACAGGAGGAGATACTGCGACACCCACCAGAACACGTAGGCCACGACGGCCACGAGGGCCGCCGCTTCGCCGCCCTTGCTGTCGCCCCGGCCGCGGAGCATCTTCGCGCTCACGTAGATCTGCCACAGGATGGACAGGAGCGTCGAGGCGATGGTCATCACGATGAAGTCGCGGTGGATGATGTGCCCGAGCTCGTGGGCGTAGACGGCCTTGAGCTCCTCGTCGTCGAGGTAGTGCAGGAGGCCCCGGGTGACCACCAGGCGGGCCCGGTTGGCCGTGGAGCCGTAGCAGTAGGCCGTGGGGTTCATGTCGTCGATGAGCTTGAGGGTCGGGACCTTGACCCCGTGGCGCTGACAGACATGGTGGACAAACTGGGCCACGGCGGGGCGGTACTGCCCGAGCTCCTCCAGGGGCATGTCGCGGCAGCGGTAGGCCCAGCGGTTGACGAGGTCCATGATCCACGGGGACACGAACCACAGGACCAGGTTGATGAGCACCGTGAGCAGCACCGCGAAGCCGATGCCCAGGATCGGCCCCGCGGCCCCCTCGGCCATGTTCGCCCCCGCCACCGCCAGGAAGGGCGACAGCAGGATCAAGATGAACAGGCTCATCATCGAGATGGTCAGGAACGAGGCGAACACAGCCTTCGAGCGCATCGACACTCCTCCCTCGTGCGCGGTCCCTGAGCACCTCCGAGCGTTGGCTCGAATGACCGCCGCGCGCGAGCGGCCCGGACTATAGCACCCGTTGCCCCCTGCTCCGCCATCTTCCGCGCCCGAGACCTGTGGTACCGTTCGGGCCCTGATGGCACCGCGGTCTGGTGGGAGGCGATGGTTGAGGGGGGTGTGGCTCGCCGCAACCCTCGGGAGCGTCGGGGTGGGATGCACGGTCGAGGCTTCGCAGCAGCTCGGCGACGAGTGCCTGATGACCCGCGAGTGCGTGGCCCCCCTGCGCTGCGAGCTCACCGCCGAAGGGGTCTCTCGTTGCGCGGCCCCGGTTCGGTTTGACGCCGGGGGCTTGGTGCTCGACACGGGCCCCCCCGACACGGGCCCCCCCGACGCGGGCCCCCCCGACGCGGGCCCCCCCGACGCGGGCCCCCCCGAGACCGACGCCCAGCCGTAGCGGGGAGCCAGGGCTGGTTTTTTACGGGGTCATCGACATCGGGGTGCCTGCCCGCCCGGCGCCGCGGGTCATGGCCAGGGTGCCCGACATCCCGCGGGGGTCGCCCGCGAGGAAGTACAACACGCGCTCTTCGAAGCCCATCCCGTTGCCGAAGGCCAGCCCTCGGGGCCCGGGGGTGCCGTTGGTGAGGGTGCCGAGGCCGGCCCCCGTCGAGTCGACCCGGACGATGTCCATCCGGGCGGAGTCGGTGACATACACGTTGCCGCACTCGTCGAGGGCGAGGCCCGAGATGGCCGAGAACCCGTCCAGGACGCTCGTGGGCCGGGTCATCGGGTCGACGGTGGCCGGGCCCGCGTCGGGCACCGAGAGGGCGAGGCTCACGACGGCCTGTCGGCTCGCGGCGGCCGAGCTCACAAACAACGACCGCTCGCCAGGCCCGAAGGCCAGAAGACCCGGGGAGCACACTGACAGGCTCCCCATGGAGTCGCAGGCGAAGGCGTACACCTGGGTGCGCATGGTGCCATTGGGTTGGACCCGCATCAGCCGGGCCCGGCTGGCCTCGGTGTACCAGAGGCGGTCTTCGCGATCGATGGCGAGGCCCCCGATGCGGCCCGTGTCGGTGAGGGGCAGGTCGGTGAGGGAGGTCCCTCCGGCCACCAGGACCCCGATGCGCCCGGCCAGGCGAGGCCCCGCGTCGGCGCCGCCGTCGTCGAGGCCCGCGTCAGGGACACCTGCGTCGCCCGCGGCCACGACGTTGTACGCGACCACGAGGGTGCCCTGCCGGGTGTATCGGATCGCCACGGGAGCGCCCGCGAGGCCGCTGACGGCGGGGGTGCCCGCCCCTCCGGGGCCGTAGACCACGACACGATCGGGGAAGGCCACGGCCACGCGGCCGTTGGGGTCGAAGGCCAGGTCGATGGCCCCCTCGAGGTCGGAGATCACCCGCTCCGACGGGGACATCGTCGGCAGCGGAAACATCGTGCACACGTTGGCGTCGGGCGGGAGCACGAACACGTCACGGCCCGCGTCCATCGGGACATCCGTCGCGGCGTCGGGGGCGTCGAGGCCGCCGTCGCCTCCGTCCTCGGGAGGCCCGGCGTCGACCACATCGCCGGGAGAGGTCTCGCCCCCTCCGCGGTCGAGGGGGGCGTCGCCTCCCGTGTCTACCCCCGTGGCGTCCGGGCCCCCGTCGGTGTCGCCGCCGTCGGTGGGGCCGAGGTCGTTGAAGGCCGCGGCGTCGACCCGCAGAAGCTCCTCTGGAAACGACGGCCAGCACCCCGCCAGGAGGGTCGCGCCCAAGATGCCCAAGCCATAGGTCCGCGCAGTCATTGTTGGGGACGCTCTCCCACAACCCCGCAAGGGGTCAAGCGGCACCCACACCATCCCCCTCAAAGAAGGCCCCGCGCCCGACCCCTGACATGCGACGCGCCGTCGCAGCCAGAGGGGCGTGCATACGACGGTGGAATGGCGCAAACTGCGAGGCGAAATGGCGTTGAAACCACGGAGTCGTTCAGGGTCGGGGGCGAGGGTGCCCGGGGCGGGCGTTTCTGTTCTGGGCATCGGGGTGGTGGTGGGGGCCCTCGGGGGCTGCGGCGACACCCAGGTGGTGTATCGGGCCCCCGACGCGACGCCCTGGGGTCCGGGGTGTACGGGCTGGGAGGTGCCGGACGGGGGCGTCGGGGTCATCACCAACTCGCTGATGAACTCGTTGTCGGTCCTCGACCTCGGGGCCCGGAGGGTGTCCGATCCGTTGCCGGTTCCGGTGACCCCGCTGGCGGAGAATGGGCCGCATCACCTGGCCCTCGACCCGGTGGAGGGGGTGGTCTACATGCCCCTGTCCTTCCCGGCTCCTGCGGTGCTCCCGGGCCCGCATGCTGCCCACGGCTCGGCCGCGGTGCCGGGGGTGTTCATCAAACGATCCCTGTGCGACATGCGCCTCCTCGGCCGCGTCGACGTCGACGCCAACCCCGGCGACATGGTGCTCTCCCCCGACCGTCGCCGGGCCTACGTCTCCCATTTCGACCTCCGCCGGGCCCAGGAGAACCCCACCGACCCCGCCCGTCAGCGCGGGACCGTGGTGGTGATCGACACCGCCACCATGACCCGTGTGGAGACCATCCCGGTCTGCGTGGCCCCCCACGGGATGGCCCTGTCCCCCGACGGAAACACCCTGTACCTGGCCTGCTTCGGCGACGACGCCCTCGGGGTGGTCGACCTCACCCAACGCCCCGCCCGGGTGCGCCTCGCGTACATCACGGGCTCGGCCCCGGCCAGCGTCACGAGCCCCACCCACGGCCCGTACAGCATCGGCCTCGCCCCCGACGGGCTGACCGTCTGGCTGGGCTGCACCGAGTCCGGGGCCCTCCTCGCGTACGACGTGGCCACGGGCCAGATCGACCCCGCCCGGGTCACCCGTCGCCTCGCGGGAAGACCCTTCTTCCCCGAGGTGTCCCGCGACGGGGCCACCATGCTCGTGCCCACCCAGAGCCGCGACGAGCTCGTGCGGATGAGCACCCGGGCCCCGCTGGAGATCCTGCAGCGGGTGAGTTTTACGCGCGAGGAGTGTGTGCTGCCGCACCAGGTGGCCCGAGGCCCCGACGGGCTGGTGTACCTCGTGTGCGAGGGGGTTCACGGGCGCACCACGGCCGAGGCCGGGACGGTCCTGGCCCTCGACCCGGATAGCCTCGCGGTGCGGCATCGGTACGTGGTGGGGACCTACCCCGACGCGATCGTGTTTTACACCCCGGGGGGTGCGCGGTGAGGGCTGCGGCGGTGTTCGGGGCGGCGATGGTGTGGGGCCTCGTGGGCTGCGGGGACACCGTACGCGAGGAGCCCCTGGCGGTGCGGGGTGCGGCCCTGGCCCGCGACCCCACGGTCTCGCGGTCGCAGTACAACCGCTTCGCCTGCCTCACCTGCCACGCCGAACGCCCGGCCGACGTGGGCGACCGCATCCTGCCTGGAGCCACCCTCCAGGGGGCCGCCCGTCGCCCCTCGTACTGGAACGGCGAGGTCCTCCACCTGCGCGAGGCGGTGGGGCGGTGTTGGGTTCATTTCATGCGCGGGCAGGACGCCGACCTCGACGGCCCCGACGGGCAGGCCTTGTGGGCCTGGCTCGACGCCCTGAGCCCCCCGAACGACCCAGCGGGCACGTCCCCGCGGACCTTCACCTGGCCTCGCACCTCGCGCGACCTCGGAGACCAGGGCGACCCGACCCGAGGGGCCGTCGTGTGGCAGCGGGCCTGCGCCTCGTGCCACGGCTCGTTCGGGCAAGGGGCGGGCCGACTGGCCCCCCTGACCAGCCTCCTGCCCTCCGACACCCTCACCGAACACTGCCAGGGCGAGCTCCCCGTCGGAGTGCCTGACTACGCCGGCTACGTCCGCCTGGTGGTGTACCAGAAGACCCGCCACGGGAGCTTCCTCGGGTACGCCGGGAGCATGCCCCCGTTCGCCGAGGAGCAGCTCTCCGACGCCGACCTCGCCGACCTGGTGGCGATGTTTCGTTGCCCCTGAGTCTCAGGGCCTCGGGGTGAGTCGCACCGCGAGCTCGGTGAAGACCAGGGGGATGTTGTAGGACAGGGAGATGCCCGCATCGCGGGCCGCGTTCTGCACGCCGACCGAGGCCGAGTCGCCCGACACCCGCCCGGCGTTGGTGCTCATCCCCGAGGTGAGGGTGCAGTAGTGAAACTCGATGATCCCCATGGCCTCGAAGAGCTTCGCCTGGAAGCTCAGGGAGGTGCCTGAGGCCCCCACGGCGGCCCAGTTGTTCCAGCCGATGACGAAGCGGCGGTCGATGCCCATGCCGAGGGTGGCCACCCGGACCCCGGTGCCTCCGCCGCTGATGGTCGTGAGGTCGTCCCAGAAGGGGGCCACCATGTTGCTCGGGCCCGAGCCCACCAGGGGGACGTTGGCGTAGTCGGTGCTCGGGCTCCCGCTCATCGACGGCCAGAGCTGCGCGAAGCCGTTGGAGGTCACGGAGTAGTGGGTGGCCGTGGCGCCCATGAAGGGCACGGAGAAGGGCAGCGGGGCGATGGCCGTGGCGCTGTCGTCCGACCAGCCCGAGGTGGGCTGCACCGCGGTCCCGGTCGACAGGTCGTCGCAGCTCGGCGGGACCATCGACGTGGTGTACGCGACGTTGAGGGCGGTCTGCTCGGTCGTGATCGAGAAGGTGCCCTGGGTGGTGGTGGACGAGCTCCCCACGGCTACGAAGTACACCTGCTCGGTGCTGCCCCAGTTGGACAGGGCCATGGGGGTGACGGCCCCCGCGCCGCCCGTGGTGCTGGCCGCGCAGGTGGTCGCCTCGCACTGGGTGAGGGCCCGCATGCGCAGGGTGAGCCCCGCCGAGGGGGTGGCCCGTACGGTCACCCGCTGCCCCCCCGGAACCCGCACCGCGTAGTACCGCACGTTGCCCCCGCTCAGGCACGACGGGGGCGGACGAAACGCGGTGGCGGTGTCCTGCCCCGAGAGGGTCATGCCGGGCACGAGGTCGGCCGGGGTGTCGCAGGTGTCTCCGTCGGCCGTGGCGACCGCCGCCGAGGCCGCGAGGGAGAAGACCATCGGCGACGTGGAGCTGTTGCTGCTCACGCTCAGGAGGAAGTCGCGGGGCGCGATGGCCGCGTTGACCAGGGTGGCCGACACGGGGCTCCCTGAGGTGGTCCCGACGTGGCTCTGGGCGCAGGTGGCGGCCAGGCAGCCGTCGAGGACCCGGATCACCGCCGTGCGGGCGGGGGTCTCGGCGGGCGTGGCGGTCACCCGGACCCTCTGCCCCGCGGGGACGCTCACCCGGTAGTAGAGCTGTCGGCCGTTGGTCTGGCAGAGGGTGTTGGGCCCGAGGCCCGTGGAGGAGTCCTGGGCGCTGACGGTGGCCCCGGGGGCGAGGGTCACGGCGTTGTCGCAGGTGGCCCCAGGGGCGACCCCGGACATCGACGTGGCCGCGATGCTGAAGGTGCCCTCGGTCACCGCGGTGCTGGCCACCGAGAGGATGTACGTCTGCGGGGTCGGCGACCCGTTGGCGAACACCGTGGTGGCGGCCGTGCCTGCTCCCCCCTGGGCGTCGGCGAAGCAGGCGGTGTCCTCGCACTGGTTGAGCACCCGGAGCACTGGGGTCCAGCCGGGGGTCGTCCCGGTCGGGGTGACGACGACCTGAACCGTGGTGCTGGCGGGGACCGTGAGGCTGTAGAAGAGCTGGCCCCCGAAGCTGTTGGTGCGGCAGGCCCGGGAGGGGGCCCCGGCACCGGCGAGGCTCTGGGCGGCGATGGTGTCGCCGAGGGGCAGGGTGATGGGGGCGTTGCAGGTGGCGTTGGCGGCCGCGGCGAAGGGGGTCGTGCGCAGGACGTACCGCCCCGACTGCGTGTTGAACCCGTCGACCACCAGGGCGTACGTCCCGGGGTCGAGGACGGCCCGCATCACGGAGGAGGTGCCGGGGTTGTCGCCCCCGTCGTCGTCGCAGGACAGCTCGGTGCTGGTGTTTTCGCACACGCTGCGGAGCGAGAGGACGGTGTCAAACGTGGTCCCGCTCATGGCGTCGGTGTCGAAGATGACGCCGGTGCGAGAGGCGACCTGCACGGTGTAGACGTGCTCGGGGCCACCCGTGTTGCTCTGGCAGCGGCTCGTCGCGATGGTGCTCGTCCCGCCCGTGGTGTCGCCCATCAACGGGGCCACCGCGCCGGGCAGGGCGATCACGCCTCGGGGGGCCATGCATCCGAAGCCCGGGGGACCCCCGTCGCTCGGGATCGGGCCGCTGTCGGGGTCGTTTCCGCTGTCGACCGGGGCCACCACGTCGGGGCCCGCGGGGACATCGTCGGGGAGGGGGACATCGGGTACGCCGGCGTCGGCCTCGGCGTCAGGCGCGACGGCGTCGGGGGCCGCGGCGTCGGGCTCGGCGTCGGGGAGGGCGGCGTCGGGGGCCGCGGCGTCGGGTTCGGCGTCGGCGGGGATCGCGGCGTCGAGGACATCCGCGGCGGGCTGGTCGGTGCCCACGACGTCAGGGCGGCCGCTGTCTGCGGGGCCTGCGTCGACCGCGGCGTCGCCGCCGAGGTCGGTGGTCATGGCGACGTCCTGGGTCGCCCCGGCGTCGGTGGGAGGGGTCGGGTCGTCGCCGCAGCCTGCGAGGGTGGCCGCGGTGGCAGACAGAAGCAGGGCGTAGGCCCAACGAGAAGTCATGGTGCGCAATCTCCTGTGCGGGATGACCCTCGTTGATAGCCTGATCTTGCAAGGCATCGCAAACGGGACAGCCCACAGAAATGGCGTGCGGCGGCCATGCTGCGGGCGCGCCTTTGACGCCGCGGGGCCCGGTCACCGCAGGGGCATGGTGCGGGACACGGTCACCGCGGGGGCCGCGGGGTCGGGGGGCAGGGAGGTCTCGCGTACGGCGGTGACGACGCACTCGCCCACGGGGGTGTCGTGCAGGGGCGGGGCCACGCGGGTCTCGGTGACGGAGCCTTGCCCGTCGTAGCGGGCCGTGACCTCGGCCGAGGCTCCCGACCCGTCGCCGCAGAGGCGGGCCACCTCTGCCGCCCGGTCGAGGGCCGCGCGGGCGAGGGCCTCTCGGGCCACCCGGGGGTCGGGCCCGGGGGTCGGGAGAGCCACGGGTTGGGTGATGGGGGCCGAGGGATCGGACGGGGTCGGGGCCCATCCGCGGCGTACGATGGCGAAGGCCCCGGCGGCGCCCAGAAGGACCAGGGCCAGGGCGGCGGCCAGGGCCCACGCGGGCATCGCCGCGGAGGGGGCGGGGGCCCCGGGGCGGTTGAGGGCCGCAGGGGCCAGGCTGGGGCTGCTGGGGGGCTCGCTGAGGGGCGGAGGGGGACGTGTGGGGGGAATGGCCGGGGGGGGCGCGGAGGGGCGTCGGGAGGGCCGCGGGCGGGCCGGGGCGGGGGCCGGCGGGGGGAGGGTGAGGGCGGCGGCGAGGCCCTCCCAGGCGGCGGCGGCGTCGGGGTAACGGTCGGGCAGGTCGCGGGTGACGCAGCGGGCGAACCACGCGTCGAAGCGGGGCGGCAGTCGGCCGTGGATCCCGTACGACCCGGCCCGGTCGCGGGCCCCCTCCATGGGGGCGAACATCACCTCGGTGAACACCCCGCGCACGTCGAGGGTCTCGCCGTACGCGGCCCGCCAGTACGCGGCCCCGGTGAGGGCGTAGAAGGCCAGGAGCCCGAGGGACCACACGTCGGCCGCGGGGCCCGGGGGGCTCCCGGGGGAGGGTTGGGCGAGCTCGGGGGCCATCCACAGGAGGGCCTCCGGGGGGTGGGCCACGGCCGCGGCGGCGTGGGCGGCGGCGATGTCGGCGGCGCCGAAATCGAGGACCTGCACGGAGGTGCCTTCGGGCCCGTCGGTGAGGAAGACGCTGTCGGTGCTGAGCCCGAGGTGGGCCTTGCCGGCGGCGTGGGCGCGGGACAGGGCGTCGCAGACGGCCCGCAGGACGGCGTAGGCCGCGGTGTCGTCGAGGGGCCCGTGGTGGGCCACGACGGCGGCCAGGGGGGCGCCCACGAGGGCCTCGGTGATCACCCAAGGGGACTGCGACCGGGCGTCGACCCCGGCCCCCAGCACCGCGGGAACATACGGCCCAAGGGCCACCCCCGCGCCTTGGGCTCCGCGCACGAAGCGGTCACGGGCGGCGGGGTCGGGGGCGAGGTCGGGCGACCAGACCGACAGGGTGCAGGGGCCTCCGCGGAGCTCGGCCGCGTACACCGCCCGGGTGCTGGTGGCTGTCAGCAGGGCTCCCACGACGAGCCCCTGGGCGAAGGTCTGACCGGGCGCGAGGGGCGGGGGCGGTTGCATCGAGCGCCCAGGCTAGCCGGATTGGGGGGCGGGCACAACGTCAGGGCCCGGCGGGGGTCACTCGAGCCCGAGGGCTTTGTCGAGGAGGGTCGGGAGCACCGCGATGTCGCTGGGATCGACCGTGGCCAGGACCCCGAGGGCCTGCCAGGCTCGTTGGGAGGCGGGGTCGCCTCCGACGAGGACGAGGCGGGTGTAGCGGGTGTCGGGGTGTCGGGCGAGGGCGGTGATCCACCGGGCGGGGTCGACCCCCGTGGGGGGCATGACGGCCACGATGGCGTCGAGCATCGAGGCCCCGGCGGAGCACACCCCGATCTCGGCGAGGCTGGCCACGGGGTCGTGCCGCACGATCACCTCGAAGCGCCGCGAGAGGGTGGCCGCCAGGGCTGCGGCCGAGACGGCGGCGGGGTCGATGACCATCACCCGGGGCCGGGCGGGGGCCAGGGAGGGCGGGATGGCCATGGTGTACCGCCGGAGGAAATGCAGCAGCGAGCGCCGACGGAAGCGCAGGTGGCGCCCGGGGGTGCGGAAGGCCTCGATCTCGCCCCGCTCGACCCAGGCGTGCACGGTCTTGAGGTCGATGCCCCAGATGCTGGCCACCTGGGAGGCGACGAAGATGGGCTCTCGGGGGGTCATCGGGACCCGCCGGGTGCGGGCCATCCCGCGGGCCCTCCCGCTCTCTGCGGGGCGCCCTCGGAGCAGGGCCCCGTGGGCCCCGAGGAGGCCGCGCAGGGCCGAGAGGTTGCTGCGGGTGACCACGGCCGCCACCCCCGGAACCTCGGCCAGGGGTCCGGCCCCCGGGTCGTCGCAGAGGAGCACCACCCGCAGGCTCTCGCCGACGTGGTGCCGGGCCGCGGCGATCCAGGCCTGGGCGTCGATCCCGCGGGTGGGCAAGGAGAGCACGGCCACGTCGGGGGGGGCCCCGGCCCCGCTGCGCTCGCCGAGGGCGATGAGGGCCGCGAAGGGGTCGTCCCAGAGGTGGGCGTACATCCGCGGGGTGGCCCAGAGGCCGAGGGGGCTGTCGGGCACGGGCCCGTCGTCGCCGGGGATCGGCTCTTCCCCGGGGGGACGCAGCCCGAGGATGCGGGCGGCCTCGGCCCGTACGGCGGGCGCGGGCTCGATGAACACCACGTGCGGGCGGTCGAGGAGGAGGGGGTCGGGGATGGGGTAGCCCCAGCGCGAGAGGAAGCGCAGGACGGCCCCGTGCTCGAAGCGCAGGTGCCCCCCGGGGGTGCGGTAGTGCTCCAGGCTCGGGGGCTCGGAGTCGTCCCCGCGCTCGCACCAATTGTGGATGGTCTTGAGGTCGACGTCGCAGATCGAGGCGAGCTGCGACGCGAGGTACACCTGGGCCGCGGGGCCCTGAGAGCGACGCGGCGTCGGACGCGCCCGGGGAGGAGGTGGATTGGGACGAGAGGGCAGTTCGGCCATTGGGGGGCCTCGTGAGGTTATCCCGGTTACTCTCCACACAGAAGGAAGTAACGCAGGAGTCGGATGCCTAATCTCCGGATCTCAGCTTGTGTGGCAGCCACACGCCGTCCTGGTACTGGAAAGAGTGCGGAAGATCGGGGAGCGCTCGGTGCAGGGGCGGGGGCAGCTCGTCGGGGAGCTCGACCCAGAGGGTGTTTTCGCGGAGTCGGACGTGGGGCTCGATGGGGGTGAGCCGGGCGGGGGCTGCGGCGAGGATGGCCGCGGCGCTGTCGAGGCCTTGGAGCTCGGCGAGGGTGCGCCAGGTGGGGGGAGACAGCACGATCTGTCGGCGCTGGGCCCGGTCGATGGCCTCGGCGGCGGTGAGCCACGCGCTGTCGACGGTCTCTCGTCCGTCGTGGGCGGCGTGGAGGTGTCCATCGCGGGGCACCTGGGCCACGAAGAACCGGGCGTCGAAGCGGCGGGTCTCGGCCCGCGGGGTGACCCATCGGGCGATGGGGGCGAGGGCGGACAGATGCAGGGTGACCCCGTGCTGTCGCAGGAGGGCCCCGAGGGGACCGCCCTCGGGGGGAGTGAGGCTGTGTCGGAGGGCCTCGCGGACGGGGGCCGGGACGTCGCCCACGGCGAGGAGGAGCCCGGACTCTTCGAGGCACTCGCGCAGGGCGGCCACGTGGAGGCCTCGGGCCCGGGCGGGGTCGAGGTCCCCGAGGCGGGCCGCGCATGCTGCGGGGTCGAGGTCGCCTGGTACGTCGTCGAGGCAGTCCCCCGGGTCGAGGCGGCCTCCGGGGAAGACGTAGGCCCCGCCCATAAACCGGGCCTCGGCGTTGCGTTTGACGAAGAAGATCTCGGGGGGCCCACCCCCGGGCGGGTCGCGCACCACGAGGACGGTGGCGGCGTCGCGGGGGGCGGGGGGATCGTTGCCGTCGAGGTCGAAGGTGACGGTCATGGCGCGAGCGACCCGAGGAACGACTCCAGCTCCCCGAGGCTGTGGTGGTCACGGGCGGTTCGGGCGGCCTCGATCCCGGCCTCGCACCATGTCCGGGCCTCGGGGGTCCTGCCGAGCTCGTGGAGGAGTTGGGCGGCCATGAGGTACTGCGGGACGTAGCTCGGAAACCGCACCCGGAGGTCGCGGAATGTGCCGAGGGCGTCCTCGTGGCGCCCCTGGCTGCGGTACTCCTGGGCGAGGCCGTAGTAGGGGAAGGGGTCGGCGGGGCCCCGGGCTACGAGCTTCTCCAGCATGTCGAGGCGGGGCATCGTGGTCTTCAGCTCTCGATGACGCCGATGTACGGCAGGTTGCGGTAGCGCTCGTTGTAGTCGAGCCCGTACCCGACGACGAAGCGGTCTTCGATGGTGAACCCGAGGTAGTCGATGGGCACCGGGACCCGGCTCCGTGCGGGCTTGTGCAGGAGCGAGCACAGCTTGACCGAGCGTGGGTTGCGGGTGGCGAGGTTGTCAAACAGGTACCGCATGGTGAGGCCTGTATCGACGATGTCCTCGACCACGAGGACGTCCTTGCCGGAGATCGAGGTGGTGAGGTCGTAGGTGATCTGGACGACCCCCGACGACTCGGTCCCGGCCCCGTACGAGCGCAGCCCGAGGAATTCCACCGACAGGTCGAGGTCGATGTGGCGGATGAGGTCGCTCGCGAAGAGGAAGCTCCCCTTGAGGATGGGGACCACCACCAGCTCGGGGGTGCTCTGGTACGCGCGGGTGATGGTCTCTCCGAGGGCCCGCACGCGCGCGGCGATCTCCTCGGCGGAGAGCATGACGGTGGGTTTGTTCACGGGTGTGGCTCCGGGTCAGATCCAGGCGTTGTTGAGGAGCTCGCCGAGGCCCCCGGCCCCGGGCACGATGTACTGATGGTCGTCGAGCCCCCGCTCGCGCTCAGGGTGGGTCCCGGGGACCGAGCCGAGGACCTCCCGGGGCGACAGGGCCCGGTCGAGGCGAAACGCGTAGACGATGGCGTCGGGGTGGTCGGCGGTGATCCGCTGGATGTACTCCGGGGTCACGATGAGGTTGAGGGCGATGACCGCCGCGGGGGTCCCGTCGAGGCGGGTCTTGTAGTGGCTGAAGGCCGCGGACATCGAGCCCCCGGTGGCCCCCATGGGGTCGGGGATCAGGACGATCCGCCCGGACACCTCGCGGCCGATCTTGGCGTCGTGCCAGCTCGTGCCGGTGACGTGCCCGTCGGCGTCGACGGTGCGGGACATGAAGAGATGGTCTTGCCGCACCCCGGCCGGGTCGAGGAGCTCGTTGAGGGTCTCGTAGCAGATCTGCGAGGGCACGGTCCCGGCGCGGGCGATGCCCACGGTGACCACCTTGGCGCTGCGGTCGATGGCCACTCCCCGGTAGACGGCCTCGGGCCGCGAGGAGATCATCCGGGAGGGGACCACGATGCGCTCGCGGGGGAGCTCCGCGGCGAGGACGGCCAGGGCCAGGTGCTCGTAGAGCCGTCGCACGAGGCGCCCGAGCTCAGGCTGGGTGGTCTCTCGGGCCGCGAGGCGAGCGAGCCAGGCCAGGGCCACGGGATCGTCAAGGAGGTGGACGTTGGGCCCATAACGGTGCTCAACCTCTGGGGGGCGATACCGGGAGGCTTCGTAGGTCACATCGGCCATAGGCCCCGAGGGGTAGCACACCCCTCCGCCGCTCCCCCAAGAACCCTGCGTCACATTCCCCCGTCCGGGCCCCCGTCACCCGCCCGCGACCCGGGCGGCCAGGGCCGCCGCCCCTGCGGCCACGCGGTCGAGGCTCAGCCCGAACACCCCGAGCACCACGGCCGCACGCAGGCTCGCCCCCAGCCCCTGGGTGGCCGGGCTGAGGCGGGCCCCGAGGCTCCCGGCCACCGCCGCCGCGATCCCGGCCACCACGGCCGCCGCGGACAGCTCGACCACCGCCGCGGTGGCCAGGGTCCACGACCGCAGGACGCTCCCGAGGGCCGCGTCGAGGGCCCACGGGGCGGCCGGGTCGCCTCCGCCCGGGAAGACCCCCTGGCTGGCCACCACGGCCCGCACGACCCCGCGGTGGGCTCCCAGCCCGAGGAGGGTGACCCCTCCGACCCCCAGGGCCAGCCGGGCCGTCGGGGCCTCCTCCTCGGACGCCCCGCCTCCGAGGCCCGTGGCGGCCGCGACCACCCGCCCGACGCCCACCAGGACCCCCCAGGGGGCCGCCAACACGGCCGCGAGGACACACCCGGCCAGAAGCTCCCGCAGCCCCACGACCCACCACCCCGCCCCCGAGACCCACGGGGGCAGCGGGGCGCGGGCGTTGGCGGTCACCACGGGCAGGGCGAGGACCCCCGCCGCGGCGACCCGCAGAGGCCCCGGCAGGGCCCGTCCGAGGGGCGGAAGGAGCCAGACCGCAGGCCCGACCCGCACGACCGCCCGCAGCCCCGCGGCGGCCCAGGGGAGCACGAGGGCGACGAGGCTCACGCGGCCCACTGGGGCAGGGCCGCCCAGACCCCCTGGGCGAACCGCACGAGGCCATGGGCCATCCACGCCCCCCCGAGGGCCACCGCGGCCCCGACGGCCATGGCCCGCGGCAGGTGCTGAACCGCCGGATCGTTGGCCCCGAGCCCCTGGGTCAGGGCGGCCACGAGCAGGCCCACCAGGGCCCCCACGGCCATGGCAGGCAGGGACAGCGTCAGGGCCAGCCAGAGGGCCTGGCGTCCAAGGTCAACCACCCGGGGGAGCATCGTCGGCAGCCACCGTAGTCCTCTCTCTACAGCGGCGTCAATGCGTGTGCTACCGTAGAGCCACGGTGCCCCGCATCCTCGTCTCGGGCTTTGAGCCCTTCGCGTCCGTGTCCATCAATCCGAGCGGGGATTGCGTGGCTTCGTTGCGCGCCGAGGGCGTCGGAGGCCCCGAGACCGCCTGGACCGTACTGCCGGTCACATGGTCTGGGGCTGCCCGCGTGTTGATGGCCCGGGCCGATCGGATCGAAGCCCGCGGGTGTCTGATGTTTGGGGTGTCGTCGGGGACGCAGTGCCTGCGGGTCGAGCGTACGGCCTACAATCTGGCCGCCTCGCGTCTGGGCGACAACGCCGGGGTCCTGCTTCCGGGGGAGGCCCTTCGAAGGGGAGGACCCACGGCGATGCGCGCGGAGGGCCTCGATGCTGCGGATCTGACCAAGGCCGTACGGCGCGGCGGGGGACAGGTCGAGCTCTCCGACGACCCGGGTCGTTACGTCTGCAACGCCCTGTACTACACGATGCTCTCGGCCGAGCGTCCCTGGTCGCCGTACTGCGTCTTTGTACACGTTCCGCCGGTGGAGCGCGGGGCAGACCTCGGCCCCCTGCGGGACGCCATCCGCCAGATGGTGGAGGCGTACCGCACGGTCCTGGGCGCGACCCTGGGGGAGACCCCTACTGAAGGGGATAGGGGAAGGTAACCGACAGCGTCGGACGGCTGTTGAAGGGCGGGATCTGGGCCTCGCGGGCGGCCCGGGCCACGCAGCTCCCGACGGGCGTGCCCGCGTGCGGGGCGCCCACATTGGCCGTGTTGACGCGGCCCTGCTGGTTGAACACGAGGGTCACCGTGGCGACGCCGCCAGAGCCGGTCCCGCAGTTGCGCACCGCAGGCCCGACGGCCCGCAAGGCAGATTGAACCGCCGAGCGGTTGGGCTCGATGGTGCCTCCGCCTCCCCCGCTCGGAGCGCTGGCTCCCGGGGCGGCTGCGGCGGGACGAGCGGGGGCTCCTCCGCCGCCGACGGCGTTCATCAGGTCGTCGATGCTGGAGGCTCCGCCGGGGCGCCGGGCCGGGGCCGCTGCCGCCGGGGCCGCGGGGGCCGGACGGGCCGCCGGGGCCGGGGTCGGGGCCGGGGCGGTGCGGGCCGCCGCGGCAGGACGCTCGCGCTCCCGCTCCCGCTCCCGATGCTCCCGCGGGCGGCTCGGGGAGCCTGCGCTGTTGGCGGGCCCCTCGGACGGGGTCTCGGCAGCCGCGGGGGCCGCGGGGGCCGCGGGGGCCGCGGGGGCGGCAGGCGCTGCGGGAGCAGCAGGAGGGGCCGTCGGAGCGGCCTCGGGCAGGGCCTGCCCCGCGGTCGGAGCGGGCGCGGTGTTGGCGGTGTTGGCGGCGACGGTGTTGGGATCGCCCTCGCCGCGGCCCTTGAGAATGAAGGCGGCGGCGATGCCCGTCACCCCGAGGATGGAGGCCACCGCGATGGCCGTCACCATGGTGGTCTTGCTGCCTGCCTGCGGGCGCGCGGGCTCCACCGGGGCCGCCGGAACCACCGGGGCCGCCGCCAGGGCGATGGGGGCCAGAATGGGGGCCGCGAGGGGCGAGTTGAGCCCCCCGGTGGTGCCCACCGAGAGGATGTCGTCGACGCCCGAGCGCTTGCTCGAGGGCCGGTCGTTGGAGATGGCCCCGGCCAGCTTGTTGATGTCGATGAGCCCGCTGGAGTCACCGCTGGCCGTACCCGCGGAGGCCTCGGGGGCCTCGTTGCCCGAGAGCTGCTGGAGGGTGGCGAGGGAGAAGAGGACGGAGTTTTCGTTGCGCTGCCCGGTGAGGTGCTCCCCCGTCGGGGCCTTGGGCTCCTCGACGAACAGGGGCTTGGCGGCCTCCTGGGCCCGGGCCTCGGCCGCGAAGAGGTCGCCCGCGCTCGACTTTGCCGCCGCCCGGGTGCGGGCCGCCTCGGCTCCGCCGACCGACACCGACGACACCCGCGCGCTGGCCTCGGCTCCGAACAGGTCGTTGCCCTTGGCCAACGAGGGGGGCGGCTCGGAGGACAACAGGGGCGAGGGCTGGGCCACCGTGCTCCCGCCGAAGAGATCGTCGCCGAGGGGCGGCTCGGGCTCGCCCATGGGCATGGCCCCGGAGAGCATGGCCACGTCGGACCCACCCTCCGTCACCGCGGAGAGCTCGCCGACCTCGCGCAGGGGCAACCAGCCGTCGAAGCCGTCGCGCCAGACGTAGGTCTCGGCGTCGATGGCGCCCGTGGCCATCATCTCCTGCAGCTGCGCGACCGTGTACGGCCCCTGCTGCTCGCCCTGCACGACGGCGTGCCAGATGCCCTCGGCCTCGGGCAGACCCGCGAGACCCATGGCGGCCTCGGTGGACATGGCCCGGGTGGCCTCCTCCTCGGGCGGGGGCTCGACCGCACCGGTGTCGAGGCCACGCACGAGGATGTCCGCCCCACAGTTTTTACACTTGATCTTGAAGGCCTTCTTACCCTGGACCTTCTCGTCGGCGATCTTGTAGTTTTTGCCGCAGCTCTGGCATACGATCTTCATGGTGAGTTTACCCGTGCGAGATGCGGCGCCGGGAGGGCGCGCCGCGTGCGGGACGCAGAACGGTCGTTGGAGGAGGGGCGCAGTTGGAGGGGTGCTGCTGTTTGTGTGGCCTCGACCCCGAGGGGCCACGCCTCTGACTCATGGGACCATTCTAGAGAGGCGCGGAATGCCGGGTCAAGCATCGGTTTCCGTCGCGGCACATCTCATGGATAGGCGGCGGGGGTGACCCTTGGGCAGAATCGCCCGAAGTGCACGCGGGTCGCTCAGGCGGGCTCCAGGGTGGCCCCGTCCTCGCCGCAAAACTGGGTCGGGGCCTCGTACCGGCGCCCGCATCGTGGGCAGCGGAGGCGGGCGGTCTCGTGGGCCGGGCTGGCCATGGGGGTGGGGGCCACGTCGGCCGACACCATGCTGGAGGGGGCCACGGGGGCGAGGCTCGGCGAGACGTTGCCCAGGACGAGCCGGGCTCCGTCGTCGGGGCAGAAGGCGAGGTCGTCGAGGTAGAGCTTGTTGCACGTAGGGCAACGCCGCGGCTCGGGGGCAGGGGCCGCGGGCGCCGCCAGGGTCGCGGGGGCCGCGGGGGGGCGCGGGGCCGCCACGGGAGAGGACACCCCGGCGATGGCGTCGCGTCGTTGGCGGCCCGTAGACGACAGCGCGGGGCTGCCAAAGGGCGACGGGGCCGCGGGGGCCGCAGGGGCCGTCGGGGGGGGCGGAGGGGGCCCGTCCAGGTCGAGGGCGTCGACCGGGCCGGGCTTCCGCGGGCGTCGCAGGGCGAAGGCGGCCAGGGCAGCCAGGAGGGCACCGGCCAGGGCTCCCAGGAGCCACCAGGGGCGCCGTGAGGCCGTCGAGGGCGGAGGGGCCACGGACACCCCCAGGGTCTCGGAGCCTGAGGGGCCTTCGGGCACCCCGGCGTCGTTGACCTCCAGGTGGGCGGCCACGAGGGAGTCGAAGTCTTGTTGGGTGACCACGGCGGCGTAGGCGGTGTCGCGCAGCCCCTGGGCCTCGGCTTCGATGACGAACTCCCCGTGCTCGGAGCCGCTCTCCGACACGAAGCACGAGGCCTCCATCCGGGCCTCTCCGGCCCCGCTCCGTCGGGTCACGCTCCAGCGCACGTCGCGCACCGCGACCTCGCAGCGGTTGGCGTCGAGCCCGCGGGCCCGGAAGCAGAGCCGACCGCGGGGTGTGGTGCTCCGGCGGCTCGGGCTCACCTGGAGGGCCGTGACAGGCCCAGGGCGGGCGCAGCGGGCCGCCGGGCGCGGGGGCGGAGTGACCGGGGCGGGCGTCGGGGCAGGGGTCGGGGTGGGCGTCGGGGCTGGGGTCGGGGTGGGCTCGGGGGTCGAGCCCCCGGAGACCCGAACGTAGTCGCGCAGGTGCTCGGAGGTGGCGTGGCAGCGGTTGCCCTGATGGGTCCACTCGTAGACGGTCTCGTCGCGGAAGGACAGGCGGTTGGCGTCGACGACGGAGAGGGTGTAGGTCCCGCGCTCGCCGAGGGCGGCGGTCTCGGGGGTGGCGCAGGAGACGGTCCATCGGCGGCCCGCGTGGGCCACGACCAGGGGGCGGACCTCGCGGTTGTCGCTCCAGCAGCGGTCGGTGCGGTAGGTGCGGCCCCCGGACACGACGAGCTGCGACCCCTCCTCGCGGACGTTGACCTCCTGGCCGGTGGGGCGCTGTTGGGAGCTCGGCCGCGGGCCGCAGCCTTCGCCCCACTCGCGGACCGTGACGCTGATGGTGTCGCGGGAGACGCGGTAGGTCCCGGCGATGCCCTGGGCGGCAGAGGGGGCCGCCCAGAGCGCGAGGACGAAATGGAGGGGGACAGCGAGGGCGGCGCGGGGCATCGGGCGAGAGACTCTACACCGCCCGCGGCCCGCGCAAGCAGTCTTAACCCTCCGCGCGGGCGCGCAGGACGGCGGCGGTCAGCTCGGGCACGGCCTTGAACAGGTCGGCCACCAGGCCGTAGTCGGCCACCTGGAAGATCGGGGCCTCGGCGTCCTTGTTGATGGCGACGATGACCTTGCTGTTCTTCATCCCGGCGAGGTGCTGAATGGCCCCGGAGATGCCGACGGCCACGTACAGCCGCGGGGCCACGACCTTGCCGGTCTGCCCCACCTGGAGGTCGTTCGGGACGTAGCCCGCGTCGACGGCGGCCCGGCTCGCTCCCATCCCGGCCCCGAGGGCGTCGACCAGGGGCTCGAGCACGGTCTTGAAGTTGTCGGCGCTCTTGAGCGAACGCCCCCCTGACACCACCACCTTGGCCTCGGTGAGCTCGGGGCGCTCGGACTTGACCTCGTCGAGGCTCACAAACTCCATCCTCGCCGCCACCGGGGCCGCCGAGGCCGCCACGGTGCGGGTCTCGCTGCCGCCGCCCGACGGAGCCGCGGCCTCAAACTCCGACTGCCGCACGCTGACCACCTGCACGGGCGTGGTGATCTGCATCGTCCCGAGGGCGTTGCCCGCGTACATGGGCCGCGTGTACGACAGCCCCGCCCCCGCGGCCTGCACCCCCGACACGTCGCTCGCGAAGCCCGCCCCGAGCCGGGTGGCCACCCGCGGGGCGAGGTCTTTGCCGAACGAGCTCGCGGTGACGACCACGATGTCGTACCCGCCCCCGCGGGCCACGTCGGCCACGGTGGGGGCGAAGGCCTCGCCCAGGTAGTGGGCGAAGAGGCCGTCGTCAGCCACCAGGACGGCCCCGGCCCCGAAGCCTGCGAGCTCGCCCACGGCGGCCCCGAGGCCCTGCCCGAGGGCGAGGATGTCAAACGCGACGCCGGCCTGGCGCGCAAACGTGACGGCGCTGTGGGTGGTCTTCTTGACCTTGCCCGCGGCGATTTCGGCGATGATCAGGATCTTGCTCATGGTCTCTCTCCCTGCGGTGTGACGGTCAGAGAACCTTGGCCTCGGAGCGCAGCAGCGAGACGAGCTCGGCCACGTCCTTGACCTTCTTGCCCGCCTTGCGGGCGGGCGGCAGGGCGAAGCCCGTGTATTTCACCTTCAGGGTCTCGTCGAGCCCGAGCGAGGCCAGGGGGGCCTCCTTGATGGGCTTGCTCTTGGCCTTGATGATCATCGGGAGGGGGGCGTAGCGGGCCCCCTCGGGGTAGGCGAAGGCGGCCGGGGTCACGTTGTTGTTGACGGCCTTGGGCGACACGATGCGCAGGTCGACGGTGATGACCGCCGGGAGCTGGAGCCTGACCCGCATCACCCCTCCGTCGACCTCGCGGCCGACGAGGACGGACTTCTTGTCCTTGGCGAGCTCGATGCTCATCGCGAAGGTGGCGCTCGGCCACTGGAGGAGCTCGGCCAGGATCTGCCCCACCTGGTTGCTGTCGCCGTCGACGGCCTGCTTGCCGAGGATGACCAGGTCGGGCTTCTCGGTCTCGACCACCTTGGCCATGGCCCGGGCCACGAGGTCGCCGTCGAGGGAGTCGTCGTCGGCGAGGAAGAGGAGCCCCGCGTCGGCCCCCATGGCCAGGGCCTGGCGGATGTTGGCGCTGGTCTCCTTGGGGCCGAAGGACACGATGGAGATGGCGTCTCCCGCGATGCGGGCCTTGCCATTCTCCGTCAGGCGCAGGGCGGCCTCGACGGCGTACTCGTCGAAGGGGTTGAGCTTGGGCTCGAGGCCGGCGGTGACGATCTTCGCGCCGTCTGGAGACACCTTGACCTTGTTGGCATTGTCCGGGTCTGCCGTGCGCTTGAGAGAGACGAGAATCTTCACGGTGCCGACTCCTTCGCGGTACAGA
Organism: uncultured Myxococcaceae bacterium; assembly: GCA_964447205.1. Taxonomy (GTDB): domain Bacteria; phylum Myxococcota_A; class Polyangia; order Polyangiales; genus JAEUKH01. Next base: position 37,156 of record CAYUSB010000041.1, on the reverse strand, counting down.
AACTGGCCGAAGGGGTGTAGGGCGGGCTCGGGGTGAGCGCCGACCGACCTTCGGTGGGGCGGTTGTGTAGGGGCGGACGATGCAGCGTGTCAAGCGGCCCGAAGCCCCGCGCGGACTACGCGGGGACGGCCGATTGCCGGAGGGAGGCCGCCCCCGACTCGACCCAGGCGATGACCCGGCCTTCAGGGTCGCCGCCCGCAAACCGCGAGAGCTCTTGGATGCCCGTGGGGGAGGTGACGTTGACCTCGGTGAGGCGCCCGCCGATCACGTCGAGGCCCACGAAATACAGCCCGTCGGCGCGGAGCCGGGGCCCGACGGCGGCGACGATGCGGCGGTCGTCGTCGTCGAGGTCGGCGGGGACCACCGAGCCCCCGACGTGGATGTTGCTCCGGGCGTCGTCGTCGCGGGGGACCCGCAGGATGGCCCCGAGGGCTTCGCCGTCGAGGAGGAGGATGCGCTTGTCGCCCACCCGCACGGCCGGGAGGTACTCCTGCACCATGGCGTAGCGTCGGCCCGCGTCGGTGAGGGTCTCGACGATCGACCGGAAGTTGCGGTCGGCGAGGTCGAGGAGCATCACCCCGCGCCCCCCGGCCCCGTCGAGGGGCTTGATCACCCCGGAGGTCCCGAGGCCCTCCAGGAAGGCCCGGATCTCGGCCTCGGAGCTCGCCACCAGGGTGCGGGGCATCACCTCGGGGAAGTGCAGGGCGTAGAGCTTCTCGTTGGCGTCGCGCAGCCCGCGGGGGTCGTTGAGGACGAGGGTGCGGCCCTTGATGCGCTCCAGGAGTTGGGTGACGTAGAGGTAGCGGCTGTCGAAGGGGGGGTCGGTGCGTACGAAGACCGCGTCGAAGGTGGCGAGGTCGAGGCGCTCGACGGGGCCTTCGGCGGCGTGTCCGGGGGCCTCGGCCCGCTGCACCCGGGCCCGACGAACGCGGGCGAAGGTGGAGGGCCCCTCGGCGATCAGGTCGTCGGGGCCGAGGGTGTACAGGGTATGCCCGCGCCCCTGAGCTGACAGCATCAGGGCGAAGGTGGTGTCCTTGTCTACGGCCACCCGATCGAGCGGGTCCATCAAGAAGGCGAAGCGCATCAGCGACCTCCGGCCCCACCCTTTGCCACCCTTGGGCCCGCCAGGGCAATGCCCTTCGACAGAAGGGGAGGACGCGCCTCCAGGGCCCCAAACGACGAAGGGCCCGGCAGCGGTGCCGGGCCCTTCGTACGGATGTTACCCTTGGGAGTCGCGGAGCCCGCGAGGGCTCACTCCTCCTCGGGGGTCGTGGCGGGCGCGGAGGGGGCCTCCGTGCTCGCGGCGGGCTTCTTGGGAGCGGCGGGCTTCTTGGGCGCCGCCGGCTTGGGAGCCGCGGCCTTGGGGGCGGCGGGCTTGGGAGCCGCAGCCTTGGGGGCGGCGGGCTTCTTGGGAGCAGCCGCCTTGGGAGCGGCGGCCTTGGGAGCAGCCTTCTTGGGGGCCGCGGCCTTGGGAGCAGCCTTCTTGGGAGCGGCGGCCTTGGGAGCAGCCTTCTTGGGGGCCGCGGCCTTGGGAGCAGCCTTCTTGGGAGCGGCGGCGGGCTTCTTGGCCGTAGCAGCCTTCTTGGGGGCCGCGGCGGGCTTCTTGGCCGCAGGCTTCTTGGCCGCCGCAGCCTTCTTGGGGGCTGCGGCGGGCTTCTTGGCCGCGGGCTTCTTGGCCGCCGCAGCCTTCTTGGGAGCCGCAGCCTTCTTGGCCGCGGGCTTCTTGGGAGCCGCAGCCTTCTTGGCCGGGGCCTTCTTGGGGGCCGCCGCCTTCTTGGCAGGGGCCTTCTTGGCCGCAGGGGCCTTCTTGGCCGCAGGGGCCGCCTTCTTCGAACCGGTCTTGGGAGTCGCCATGGAGAACCTTACCTCCGCATGAGGTTGTCTAACACGTAATGTATCGTCAGTTTGGTATGTGTCAAGCACCCGATGGCAACGCGGTGTGTGTTGCCCTATGAATCAGACAAGGGTTGACCTGAGCAACGGGTTGTGCATACGGTCCGCTCCCGCCTCAGGGCGGGGAGGCACGACGTGAGGCACAACGGCTTGAAATACGTAGGCATTCTCACTCTTCTGGGGGCGGCCCTGGGGGTCGCGGGCTGCGGCCACAGCGAGGCCGAGTGGCAGGGCAAGCTCCGAGAGATTTCGACCTTGCAGGGTCAGGTTCGCGACCTGACGGGAGAGCGCGACCGCCTCCGGGAGCAGCTTGAGGCGATGCAGGCCAGCAACGCCGCGATGGCGCGAAGGCTGGAGGAGCTGGGCGAAAACGTCAGCCGCCTGCAACAGGAGGGCACCCGCACGCAGAACGAGCTCACCGCCGCCCAGCAGCGCGAGGCGGAGCTCCGCCGCAGGCAGCAGCAGCAGGAGGCCCGGCTGTCGACCTATCGCAACATGCTGCAGCAGTTTCAGTCGATGATCTCCGGCGGTCAGCTCCGCGTCCGTGTGGTGCGCGGGCGTATGGTCATCGAGCTCCCGGCCGGGATCCTCTTCGACTCGGGCCGGGCGGAGCTCCGCGCCGAGGGGCAGCAGGTTCTGCGGCAGGTGGCTTCGGTGCTCCAAGGCATCCGCGATCGCGACTTCCTCGTGGCGGGCCACACCGACAACGTCCAGCTCGGGCGCGGAAGCCGTTTCCGCGACAACTGGTCGCTGTCGACCGAGCGCTCGGCCAACGTGGTGCGCTTCCTGATCGAGAACCAGGTCGCCGCCGCGCACCTCGGGGCCGCGGGGCACGCGGAGTTTCAGCCCGCCCACCCCAATGACACCGAGGAGAACCGGGCCCTCAATCGCCGCGTCGAGATCATCCTCATGCCCAACATGGACGAGCTCCCCGACCTCTCCACCCTCGACAACAGCCCCGTCCCCCCTGTCCCTCAGGGGACCCCCCCGTCCCCCGCGGCCCCGACCCCGACCCCCCAGGCTCCGGCCCCGACCCGGTAACTCACCCCTCCGCCTGCGATCGCGGCGGACTTTGCCGCAGCGTTCCATCCTGGCGTCAGATTTGTGACGCGGTTGACGGAAAGCGTGTTGACGGCCCGCCCATCTCCGACTAGAGTGCGGCCACTCGCGGAGGTCTGTGGTGGTTCCAGCCATCCCTCTCCCCTCGCGACGCAGGCACCCACGGGGTACCTCGCGTACCCCGAGCACCTCCCCCAATGCCCTCTCACGCAGTGCACCCGCACTCTGTGTCGAGGGCCTTGCGTGTGGTGACGGAAGGCACTCCCGGGAGGGAGGGCCCACCACCCACAAGGGTCGTACATCCAACGTCTGGCGCCTCGTACCGCCAACGTTCATCGCGTGCAGTCGGTACGGGAAGAAGTTGTCAGGGTCTGGCGTTGAGGGAGACATCATCCCCCACCATCCCTTCACGCCACACCCCCGCCGGACGCTCCCGAAGACCCTCCCGCGTCTTCGGCCATAGCCCCGGCCGCCTCGGCCATTTCCCTCACGACGCCCAGGCGTCCAGGGCCGTGGTCTGCGCGTCCTCGCAGGGCGGCATTTTCCTGAGGTTCTCTCACGCAGCATACACCGGGGGAAGGAGTCACGATGGAGCAGGCTCGAAGCGTCTCCGAATTCAAGGTTGGCGACAAGGCGGTCTATCCGGCCCAGGGCGTCGCAGAGGTGATCAGCATCGAGGAGCGTGACATCGCCGGCAACCGCCAGCGGTTCTACGTTCTTCGGATTCTGGACTCCGACCGCAAGATCATGGTCCCGGTGAAAAACGCCGAGACCGTGGGTCTTCGTACGGTCATCTGCGGGGAAGAGATCCGCGAGATCTTCGAGATCCTCCGTGAGCGCACCGTCGCTTACGACAACCAGACGTGGAACCGCCGGTACCGCGGCTTCATGGACAAGATCAAGACCGGCAGCATCTACGATGTGGCCGAGGTCTTGCGCGACCTCTACCGCCTCAAGACCGAGAAGTCCCTCTCCTTCGGCGAGAAGCGCATGCTCGAGAGCGCCCGCACCCTCGTCGTCAAAGAGCTCGCCATCGCCCTCGCCCGGACGGAAGACTCCGTGCGCGAGGAGATCGAAGCGATCTTCACCACCAACTGATCGCACCGACCGCGGGTCGCCGCGGCGTGATTGTGCACCTCGGCTCCCCACCGCGCCGACGTCGTGCCCCTCGGAGCTCCGCCCTGGCGGAGGCCCTCTCCGATGGCCCGACGGCCGCCCTGGGGAGCGGAGCCCCCCGGAATTGGAGGGGCCCGCGGAAGAAGCGTGGTGGGGGGGCATGACACGGTTCCGTTGGGCGGGGCGTTCTGCGATCCTCCTGGGATCACGATGGCTGGCAATCAGATCGTCATCAACGTAGACATCGGCGAGACCCGTGTGGCCCTCATCGAGGGCGGCATCGTCACCGAACTGCATATTGAACGCCGCGGCGACCGCAACGTCGTCGGCGACGTGTACCTTGGCAAGGTCACCCGGGTCCTGCCCGGGATGAACGCGGCCTTCGTCGACATCGGCCTCGACCGGGCGGCCTTCCTCCACGCCGACGACGCCCTCTCGGAGGAGGAGTTTCGCGGCGGGGCGGGGTCCTTCTCCGAGGAGACCGAGGCCGACGAAGACCCCCCGGGCGAGTCCGAGGTCGAGTCCCCTGGAGACAACGGCGAGGACGCCCTGGAGGGAGGCTCCGGGGTGGCAGGAGGGGCCGCGGTCGCGGTGGCCCCGAAGCCCAGGGTCGAGCGAAAACCCGTGCGCAAACCCGTACGCCGCGACACCCGGGCCCCGCGGGCCATCCGCGACGTCTTGCGCGAAGGGCAGGAGGTGGTGGTCCAGGTGTCGAAGGGCCCCATCTCCACCAAGGGAGCCCGGGTCACCCAGCACATCTCGTTGCCCGGGCGGTACGTGGTGTACATGCCCAGCGTCGATCACATCGGGGTGTCCAAGCGCATCGGCAACGAGAAGGAGCGACGGCGCCTGCGGGAGGTCATCGACTCCCTCAAGCCCGAGCGCGGCGGGCTCATCGTGCGCACCCTCTCCGAGGGGCTCACCAAGAAGCAGCTCAAGACCGACGTGGCCTACCTCGTCCAGCTGTGGAACGACATCGCCGCGCGCCGGGCCTCGGCCCGGGCCCCGACCCTCCTCTACACCGAGCTCGACGTGTCGCTGCGGGCCGTACGCGACGTGTTCGGCCCCGAGTTTGACAAGATCGTCATCGACGACAAGGAGGGCCACGGCCGGTTGGCCCGCTTCGTCGAGCAGCTCATGCCCGACCGCAAGGACGACGTCGAGTGCTACGGCGGCACCGAGCCCGTCTTCGACGCCTACGGCATCGAGGACGAGATCGGCCGGGCCCTGGCCCGCAAGGTCCCCCTGAAGTCCGGGGGCTACCTCATCATCGACCAGGCCGAGGCCCTGACGGCCATCGACGTCAACACAGGCCGCTTCGTCGGCAAACGCGACGTCGAGGAGACCGTCACCGCCACCAACATCGAGGCCGTGGCCGAGATCGCCTACCAGCTCCGGCTGCGCAACCTCGGGGGCCTCATCGTCATCGACTTCATCGACATGGACCGCCCGCAAAACCGCGAGCGGGTCGACAAGGCCCTCAGCGAGGCCCTCCGCAACGACAAGGCCAAGACCACCACGGTGCGCATCTCCGAGCTCGGCCTCGTCGAGATGACCCGCAAGCGCACCCGGGAATCGCTCGGGCGCACCCTCTTCGAGCCCTGCTTCTACTGCGACGGGACGGGGCACACCTCGTCGCGGCTCACCGTGGCGTACGAGATCCTGCGGCAGATCCGACGCGAGAAGGACGACCTCCGGGGGTACAACATCACCATCAACGCCCACCCCGCCGTGGCCGAGTGCCTCAAGCACGAAGCCCGACCCGACCTCGACGAGGCCGGCCGCCGGGCCCAGCGGCACATCGTCGTGCAGCCCCGGCCGGAGTATCATATCGAGCAGTTTGACCTGGTGGGCGGCTGAGCACCCGCACCGCGAGGCGCGACCCGGCGGAGGCCCTGCGATGACAGACGACCAGCGACGTACAGAGGACCGCGTCACGATCAACCAGGAGTTTGAGTCGTTCGACGCGTTCATCGACGAGTACGTCACCAACCTGTCGCGCTCGGGGGCCTTCATCAAGACCCGGACCCCCTTCGAGCTCGGCCAGCGCGTCAACCTGCGGTTTACCGTGCTCCAGGACTCCATCGAGACCATCGAGGGGGTCGGCGAGGTCGTGCGCCTGCAAGACGATCCGCCCGGGGTGGGGGTGATCTTCCTCGAGCTCAGCCCCTCCTCGCCCCTCATCATCGACCGCCTCCTCGCCCGCAAGGCCGCCCGGTAACCCCCCGCAGGAGCTCCCCTCCCGATGACCACCCCCAAAGGCACCCTCTGGGACCGTCTCAGCACGGGCGTCATGCACGCCCTCGACCGCCCGCCCGGGCCCGCGGCCGCCGTCTCCGGGGGGGCTCCCGGCCGCCCCCTGGTTGTGCCCCTGGCCGAGCGCCTGGGCCTGCGCAACCTCTCCGACGACGCCCTCCGCCACGAGCTCGAGCGGCGCCGCAGGGCCCGCGGCCGCCCCGCCCACGGTCGCCCCGCCGCCGACGACGAGCTCACGGCCCTGGCCCAAGGCCGACGCGACCGGATGCGCGAGCGCTCCCTCGGGCGGTGCTACGCCATGCTCGAAGTGGGGACCGGGGCTCGCCTGGGGGAGATCCAGCGGGCCTACCGCACCCAGCTCCGGCAGTTTCACCCCGACCGTCACCTCGGCGACCCCGAGGCCCACGCCTCGGCCGTGGCCCTGGTCAACTCGCTCACCGAGGCCTACCTGAGCCTCCTCGGGCAGTTTGAGCGGCGCTGAGGCCCCGACCGACCCTCAGCCGTCGGAGGGCTTGAGGTAACCCTTCTGCACGAGCTTCTGCACGAGCTCGAGGGCCTCGAGGTCGGTCAGGCGGGTGCGGTCGAGCACGGCGTCGAGGCGCCCGAGATTCCACACCAGCTGCAGGAGGGTGAGCTCGCGCTCGCCCAGGTCTTTCAAGGCCGGAACCAGCGGCTGGGCGAGGGTGTACCGCCCCCCCAGGGGGAGCGACCCGAGGACCCTGCGGGTCTCGTCGAGCTGCCGCATCCCCTCCATCAAGACGCCCTCGGTGCTGGCCTCGATCTCCTCGCCAAACTCCCGCTCGTCGGGGGGCAGGAGCTCAAACTGCCCAGTCTCCCAGGTGAGGAGCCGGAAGATGGCCTTGAGGGGGCGCAGCTCGGCCGCCTCGTTGATGCTCGCAAACGCGATCTGGCCCTTGCGGAGAAACACCCGGCCCACCACGCCGTCGCGGGTGATCACCAGGACCCCGGACTTCTTGCTCGTGGCGAAGAGCTGCAGGAGGTCGACCAGGGGGACCTCCTCCAGGGAGCCGCTCATGCTCTTGCCCGACGGGGCCCGGGCCCCGGCGTTTTGTAGGCTCGCCCGGGCCTCGGCCTCGCGGGCGGCGTCGCCCCCGGCCGCGGCGTCGGTGAGGGCGATGCGCACGATGCTGGTGCCGATCAACACCCGGTCGCCCTCCTTGAGGCGGGCCCGTCGCACCTTCTCGCCGTTGACGAAGGTGCCGTTGGTGCTGCCGAGGTCTTCGATGGTGAGGAGGTCGTTGGAGTAGCTGATCTTGGCGTGCTTGCGCGAGACCATGTCCTCCACGAGGACCACGTCGAGGTCGTTGGCCCGGCCGATAAAAATCTCACGGTCGGACGCGAGGGGAAACTCCTCGCCCTGGTACTTGCCAGAGATGAACTTCAGCGCAAACTGCTTCTTCCCCATAGGGTGGGCGTCGGTCGGGGAGGGCATCGAGGGCTCGATCGCCAGTGTATGAAGTGCGCAAAGCCGCGGTCAAGCACTACGCGCGCAAAGCGCGGCCGCTTGCGGCCCCCCGCGGCTCGCGGGTAAGGAGTGCGGGCACATGGCTCACCCGATCGTCGCCCTCGCCCAGGCCGCCGCCCGCCAACCCCTCGCCCGCATCACCCTGCCGCCCCAACCCGACCCCACCGGACACGCGGTCGATGTCGAGGTCTTGCACTGCTCGGTGTGTCACAGCGACCTGCACCTGCTCGACGGCGACTGGGGCGAGGTCGCCCGCCCCCTCATCCCCGGGCACGAGATCGTCGGGCGCGTCCTGCGCGGCGGCCCCGAGGCCCGACACGCTCCCGGGGCCCTCGTGGGCATCGGGTGGCAGGCGGGGGCCTGCGGGTCGTGCCCGGCCTGCACCTCGGGCCGGGAGCATCTGTGTACGGGCGGAAAGGTGCGCACCTGCGTCGGAAGGCAGGGAGGGTTCGCCACGGAGGTTCGGGTCGATGGGCGCTTCGCGTTTGCCCTGCCCGAGGGCCTCGACCCCAGCACCGCGGCTCCCCTCCTGTGCGCAGGCCTCACGGTCTTCTCTCCCCTCGAACGCCTCGGGGCCCGGCCCGGCCTGCGGGTCGGGGTCGTCGGGGTCGGGGGCCTCGGACACCTGGCCGTCCGGTTTGCCAGGGCCCTCGGGGCCGAGGTGGTCGGCTTCGACCCCGACCCGAGCAAACGCGATCTGGCCCTCGGCCTCGGGGCGAGCGACCTCGTCGACGCCCGGGGCCCGCTGCCCGCTGGGGTGGTCGACCTGCTCCTGGTGACCACCCACGCCAACCTCGATTGGGACGCCTGGATGAAGGTCCTCGACTTGGAGGGGACCCTGTGCCTGATCGGGGTTCCGAGCCAGCCCGTGCGGTTGGGGGTCGACCCCCTCCTCGACGAGCAGAAGCGCGTCACCGGGAGCGTCATCGGCAGCCCCGCCACCATGCGCACCATGCTCTCCCTCGCGGCCGACCACGCGATCGCCCCCATCACCGAGCGGATGCCCATGTCCCAGGCCAACGCCGCCCTCGACCGGGTCCGCGCGGGCGCGGCCCGCCTCCGGGTGGTCCTCGACCGCGACCTCGGGTGACCACCGCCCGGGGCGCGTTGACAACGACCCGGGGCCCGGCGTAGGGTTCGCGCCCCTTTTCGTACCCCCACTTTGCGCGTCGGTCCCCCCCCGGGGTCGCACGCAGGGAAGATCGACCGCCATGTACATCTTCAGCCGCAAGATCAAGAAGAACAAGGTTCGTAACCGCAGCGCCCGGCTGCGGGCCAAGCTCGCCAACAAGGACCGCAACCGCCGCAAGCGCCTCGGGATGGGCTGAGCTCCGCGGGCCGCCGCCCGCCCGAAGATCGCAGGGGGGGAGGCCCTGTGCTAAAGAACCTCTCTGCAATGGATGCTTCCCGCCCCATCGACGTGGTCAGCGACTCCTCCGGCGAGACCGCCGAGCGGGTGGTCCGGGCCGCCCTGCTCCAGTTTCCCGCGCGCCGCACCCGGGTCCGCCTGCACGCCCGGGTCCGCGACGCCGAGAGCGCCCGGGAGGCCATCGAGGTGGCCGCCGTCGACGGGGGCATGGTGGTGTTCACCATCGTGTCGCCCGAGCTCCGCGAGTTCGTCCATCAGCTCTGCTACGAGAAGAAGGTCGAGGCCGTCGACCTCATCGGGGCCCTCCTCGGCAAGCTGTCGTCCTTCCTCGACGCCGAGCCCCTCAACATGCCGAGCGCCTCGTTGCCCCTGTCCGAGGAGTACTTCCGGCGTATCGAGGCCGTGGAGTTTGCCGTCAAGTCCGACGACGGCAAGGAGCCTCGCAATCTCAAGAAGGCCGACCTGATCCTGGTCGGGGTCTCGCGCACCTCCAAGACCCCCCTGTCGACCTACCTGGCCAACCGGGGGATCAAGGTAGCGAATGTCCCCCTGGCCCTCGGGGTGGCCATCCCGGCCGAGCTGGAGGAGGTGGCCCCCGATCGGGTGGTGGGGCTCACCATCGCCGTCGATCACCTCGTGGAGATCCGCCGGGCCCGGCTGCGACAGCTCGGGATGCCCGCCGACTCCAACTACGGCCTGCACGACCACGTCCGCGAGGAGGTCGAGTACGCCCACGCGGTGTTTCGGGCCCACCCCGCCTGGCCCGTACACGACGTGACCGACCGGGCCATCGAAGAGACCGCGGGCATCATCGTGGCCGCCCTCAAGCAGCGGGGCCGGGCCCTCTACTGATCGTCGTCGGGCGCCTGGGAGCGAGAAAACCCCAGGTTGTCGTCCCACATCGCTGTGAGGAATCCCGCGACCATCCCGTCGGCCACCCGCAGGCGCCGGGACAGCTCGCGGTTGACGTTGAGCAGCAGCATCAGAAACGACTTCATGTCCCGGCGATAGAGCCGGTCGAGGTCTTCGGCCGTGATCGTGAGAAGGAGGGTCGGCCGCAGGGCCCGGACCGTGGCCGTACGCGGCTGGGCGTCGAGGATCGACATCTCGCCGAGCCAGGTCCCTGGCCCGAGCACCGCCACGCGCCCTTCGAGGCCCCGTCGCGAGCGCCGCAAGACCTCCATCTCCCCTTGGACCACCACGAACATCTCGCGCGCGTTTTCCCCCTCGCGCATGACCACCGTGCCCGGGTCGATCCAGCGCGTCTTGAGCTCTCGGCCCAGGATCTCCAAGGCCTCGTCAGACATGGCCCCGAAGAGGCCGATCTCCCGGAGCTCCGCCACGCCCAGTGGCGTCGCGGGGGGAGAGGCGGTGGCCTCTTGTGGGGGAGGCATCAGGTTGGTCTCAACCACGGCCTTGCCTTCTACCACGCCACGGAGAATTCAGCATTGGGGCTCCGCGGGCTCCGTGTCTGCCGAAGCTCCAAGGACCCGATTGTCGATGAGGCGGGTGGCCCCCACCCGGACGGCCAGGGCCAGGACCACGGGCCGGAGGGCCGGGGCCTCGCCGAGGGGAGACAGGTCGTCGGCGTCGCGGGCCTCGACGTACTCGATGGCGTCGCAGCGGCCCTCCAGGGCGACCCGGCACAGGGCCTCCAGGGTCCGCGGGCGTCGCTCTCCGGACTGCCACGCCTCCGAGGCCCTCTCCAGGGCCTGCGGGACGGCCGCGGCCCGGGCCCGGTCGTGCGCCGAGAGGTAGCGGTTGCGCGAGCTCATGGCCAGCCCGTCGGACTCGCGCACCGTGGGGTGCCCCACCACCTCGACCGGGAGCCACAGGTCGCGGACGAGGCGCACGACGAGGCGCCACTGCTGGTAGTCCTTGCGGCCGAAGACGGCCACGCAGGGGCCCGCCAGGGCGAAGAGCTTGGTGACCACCGTGGCCACCCCCTCGAAGTGGGTCGGGCGCCACTGCCCGCACAGGTCGGCGGAGAGGGCCCCCACCCGGACCCGGGTGTCGTCGCCGGGGGGGTACATCGCCGCGGGGAGGGGGGCGAACACCGCGTCGACCCCGGCCGTGGCGCAGCGGGCGAGGTCCTGGTCGAGGTCGCGGGGATAGGCCGCGAGGTCTTCGGTGGGGCCAAACTGGGTGGGGTTGACGAAGATGGACACGACCACCAGGCCGTCGGGCCCGACCCGGCGGCGGGCCTCGGCCACGAGGGCGAGGTGACCCGGGTGCAGGGCCCCCATGGTGGGGACGAAGCCCACCCGACGACCCGCGGACCGGGCCGAGGCGCAGAGCCCGCGGAAGGCCTCGGGGTCGTCGACGAGGCTGGGGCTACTGGGTGGGGCCATAGGCCGGGGTGGCGGCGGTGAGGGGGGCCTCGGCGACCGTCGAGGGCCGGGCGGGGGAGATCCCAAAACTATGCTCGGGCCCGGGGAACACCCCGCTCCGAACCTCGTCGATGAACGTCCGGGTGGCCTGGGCCCCGTCCTCGAAGAACTGGGCAAAGTGCTTGACGAACTTCGGCTTGAGCGTGGTGCTGAGCCCGAGGAGGTCGTAGCCCACGAGGATCTGCCCGTCGCAGCCGAGGCCCGCCCCGATGCCGATGGTGGGGATGTCGAGGGCCCGGGTGATGCGCTCGGCGAGGGCCACGGGGACCCCCTCGATGACCAGGGCGAAGCATCCCGCGTCGGCGACGGCGATGGCGTCTTCGAGGATGGCCTCGGCGGCCTCTTCGGCCCGTCCCTGCACCTTGAACCCCCCCATGGCGTGCACCCGCTGGGGCAGGAGGCCCACGTGCCCCATCACGGGGATGCCCACCCGCACGAGCCGGTGGATGGTCTCGGCGAACTCCTTGCCGCCCTCGAGCTTGACGCTCTCGACGGCCCCTTCCTTCATGAGCCGCCCGGCCGAGCGCAGGGCCTCCTCGGGGGAGACCTGGTAGCTCATGAAGGGCAGGTCGCCGATGAGGTGGGCCCGGGCGGTCCCGCGGGCTACGGCCCGGGCGTGGTAGCAGATCTCGTCGAGGGTCACCGGGAGGGTGCTCGTGCCCCCCTGGATGACCATGCCGAGGGAGTCGCCCACCAGCATCGCGTCGACCCCCGCGGCGTCGAAGAGGCGCGCGAAGGTGGCGTCGTAGGCGGTCACCATGGCGAGCCTGTCGCCACGGCCGGCGGAGGCCTTGCGGGCCCGCAGGGCGGGCACCGTGATCTTGCCTTGCATCGTACCGTCCGTCTTTCTCGGGTCGCGGCCGATCACCTGCGATCGGTCCGCGCCTGAGCCCCAACCTAGCACACGGCGGCCTCGGCGGGATACGGGGCCCGGGCCTTGGAGCGGTCGAGGACGGGCTCTCCGGCGAGCTCGCGGATGGCCACGCTGGCGGCCACGAGGCCGAAGGTGCCCACGAGCCAGGCGGCGGTCCCGTCGATCCGGGCGCGTTTGTCGCAGGTGTGCAGGTCGTTGTCGGACTGCGGGCAGACGCACTGAAACCCCTGGCCCTGGTCGTAGGCGAGGGGCTCGGGGGCGATGGGGGGCTCGTCGGAGAAGACGGCCGCGACGCCCGTGGGCTGGCTGGCTTTGAAGCGCCATCCGTACTTCTTGCGCAGGATCTCGCGGAAGTGATGGGCGAAGGGGTCGTGGTGGGTGCGGGCGAGGTCGGCGATCTGGACCCGGGTGGGGTCGAGCCGTGCCGCAGCGCCCATGCTGGTCACCACGGGGATGTCCAAACGGCGGCAGCGGTCGACGAGGTGGGCCTTGGCGGTGAGGTTGTCGATGGCGTCGATGACGTAGTCGGGCCGCGGATCGAGGAGGGCCTCGGCCGTCTCGGGGCCGTAGAACTCCACCCGCTCTTCGACGGAGGCCGTGGGGTGCACGAGGCGCATCCGCTCGGCCAGGACCCTGGCCTTGGGCTTGCCGATGTTGCCCCGCATCGCGTGGAGCTGGCGGTTGGTGTTGGTCACGCACACGAGGTCGAAGTCGACCAGGGTGAGGTGGCCGACCCCCGTGCGGGCGAGGGCTTCGGCGGCGAAGCTCCCGACGCCTCCGAGGCCGACGACCATCACGCGGGCGGAGGCGAGGCGGCGCATGGCCCCTTCTCCGAGGAGGCGGGCGGCCCGGTCGAAGCGGCGGTGGGTGCGGTAGGTGGTGTCGTCCATCGGGGGCGGTGCAGGGGAATGCCCGGCGGCGGGGCTGAGGTCAAGGGGCCCCGCGGGATTGTGCGCGGTCGGAGCAGGTCCCCGTGGCGGGCGCAGGCGGTGACGGTCCGAAGAGGGCATCGTCACGATGGCTCTCGTCCCCTGTCCTGTCCCTGGGTATCGCGCTCGTGCCGCGACGGAGTCGTTGCTGTCCGGCGTGGTTGAGGCCGAACTGGAGCCATTTCTCGCGGCGGCCCGCGCGGCGGAGGTGGCGCTGCCGCGGTATGTGGAGGCCGAGCTGCGGGCCTTTTTGCGCTGCGGTGTGCTGTCCTGCGGCTTCGGGCGAGCGCGGTGCGTGGCCGGCGGCTTCGACCGGCTGGTTCCGTTCTCGTGCAAGGGCCGGAGGGTGTTCGTCGTGCGGCGGGCGAAGGATGAGCGAGACGGCTGCGGAGCAGGTGGCGCGGTTGTGGCCGGAGCTGCCCGTGCGGCAGTGGGTGCTGTCGCTGCCGTGGTGGGAAACGTCAATCACCTTTGGCCACGGACACTGAAGCGCCCGTGTCGCAGACGCCGCAGCGAGTTCGACGCGCCTCGCGCGTTCGCGCGTTCGCGCTTTCCTCAACGGGCGCTGTGGGCTTCGATGCGCGGCGCTCAGCGACGGGGGCCGCGCGCGCGTCGCTCTCGCAGGCCGTGATGGCCGGGCGAGCGACGACGCGACGGCGATGTACGCACCGCGGGCGGAGCGCTCGCGGCGAGGTGAAGCGCAGCGGTGACCTCCGAGGCCGCGCGATGCCCCGAGAGCCACGCGCCGTGAACCGTGGCGGGCAGCGTGCGGTGTGTCGCCTCGCCCGCGAAGAACAGCCTGCCCAGGAGGGGCGCGGCGAGGGCGTCGCGGTCGTCCTCGGATGATCCGACGGGGACGTACGAGTACGACCCGAGGGTGTAGGGGTCGGCGCTCCAACGGGTGACGACCGCGCCGAGGGGCGAGGGGATGTCGGCGCCGAACATCGAGCGGTAGATTTCCATGAGGCGCGCGACGATGGCCTGGTCGCTTCGCCGCTCCATCGCGCGCGCGTAGGTGCCAGCGGTAAACGCGATGAGCATCGGCACGCCCGTGAGCGCGTGCCAGTCGAGCACCTCGGGAAACTCCCCGCGCGTGCGTGACAGGTACCCGAAGGTCTGCGCGCCCGACGACCAGAACGCCCGAGGAAAACGCAGCGCGACCTTGTCGAGCGTGCCCATGCCGAGGCGCGAGATCGCCTGGCGCTTCGGCGCAGGGAGCGGCGGATCGAAGCGGATCGAGCCGGCCTTGAGCACGCCCAGCGGGGCGGTGACGACGCACGCGTCGGCGAGCGTCTCTCCCCGGTCGGTGCGTACCGTCACGGCGTCGCGGGTCCATGCGATGACGCGCGCGCCCTCTCCCGTGCGCACCGTGAGCCCTCGCGCGAGCCCTCGCGGAATCTGGTCGTAGCCGTCAGGAAACACCACCGAGTCACCGTCGAAGCCGTCGTCGTCGCCGTGCAGCAGCGAGACGCGGTCGAGGTCCTCCGCGGTGTCGGTCTCCTGCGCCGCGAGGAGCCAGTCGAGGGTGCGACGGTCGAGGTCGCTCATGGTCATCCCCGCGACGGCCCGGCGCGCGGCGTCTCCCACCGAGAGGTCGCGCTCGGCCTGCTCGGCCACGGCCTCGATTGCCTCTTCGAGCTCCTCACCGCGCGCATCGACGGCGCTCACCTCACGCGCGCTCAGGCGTCGCCCGTTGTGGTCGAAGAGGGCGAACCCGTCGTCGTTGACCACCGTGCGCGCGCCCATCTCCCGCGCGAGTCGGTCGATGGGGTTGCCGCGCGTGCCCTCGATCCAGTGCGCCCCGAGGTCCACCGGCGTGCCGAGGCGCCGGTCGGTGCGGGTGCGTCCGCCGAGGGCGTCTCTCGCCTCGAGCACGGTCACCTCGGCCCCCGCGTCGTGGAGCAACCGCGCGGCGCCGAGGCCCGCGACCCCCGCGCCGACGACCACCACCCGACGTCGCGCGAGCGCCCCGACGGGTCGAACCTGCGGCGCGCGCGCGCCCCCTTCGCGATCGCAGCCACCGAGGGCCGCAGCGCCGAGCGTGGCGAGCAGCGCGCGCCGTGTGATGTCCGTCACCGACATGACCTAAGTGTCGGGTACACGATGCGCGCAGAGCAAGGGCCACGCGCGCGCACCCTGCCGGTGGGTGTTCTCCCGCGTCGGGCCGTGCTTCGACTGGGACCGCAACGCCACGAAGCGCGGGAGGGACGTCGACAGGGTGCCCAACACCTCGGCTTCGCCCCGCGGGGCCAGGGAGATCCAGGACGCGTGTTCGGGCTTTGCGGCCATGGTCAACACCTCGCGGGTGTCGGCCTCGAGCTGCTCCTCGGATGCCGCGCCAGGGGAGTTTGGTAGAAGTCATTCTTCCCCCAGCGCCACACCGATGGATCGCGCCGCAGGGCGCACGCGAGCAGACCCGTGCCGGTCGGTGGCGTGGCGTCTGGCGGTTGCGCCATGGGGTCGTGCACCGCACCGAACCCGCGGCGCCGAGGTAGGGCTGCGTTTCGTGGCGCCCGCACGCACCGAACGCTTCGTGGCGCAGCTTCGTGCGCTGGGTGGGGCGCTGGAGGCCACGGCGCGTCCCGGGGTGTTCGAGGGTCACCTGAGCGGCTTCGTTGTCCGTGTGGTGGAGACCAGCGTGGCCTGCGACGCGCCGCAGGAGGAGGTGCTGCGCGTGATCTCTCCGCGCTTTCTCTCGGAGGAACTCACCCTGCGCCCGGTGGACGACCGCGAGCGGGACCTCTACACTCGCCTCTATCGCTGCATCGAGCAGCTCTCTCGCAGCCCAGAGGGTGCCATGGCCAAGGACATCGACCAGGTCAAGAAGCGCTGGGAGCGCGACGTCGCCAAGATGGTCGCCACGATGGACGCCGCCGTCGTGCTCGCCGAGCTCACCCCCGAGCAGCGCCTCGCGGGCCTCGCGCCTGAAGACGTGGTGCGCGCGCTTCCCCTGGAGGTGTTGCGCACGCTGCCGGAGGACTATCTTCGTACGCTCTCGGCGGAGACCCAGGCCTTCGTCCGAGCTCGCCGCGGGTCGTAGACCGTACGACCCGCCCAGGTCGAGGCTCGTGGACTGACGCGACGACCCTCCGCACGACACCCCGCCGCCAGGGGCAGCGGTCGGGGATGTCTCCTCCAATGGGTTCCCGGGGTCGAGCAGCGATCCACGTGGAGAACCGGGCCCGCGGCAGGGTTGGGCCCAGCCGCTGACCACGGCCGGGGCTGCGCAAGGGGCGCGGGTGTCGTGGGGCGCGCTCGAATCCCTGGTGGCGACGGCCCATGGCGTGTCGTTGAGCGTGCTGTCGCTGCGGTGAAGGCCCGTGAGCCCTGCGTCGACCGCCGAGGCCCCGGGCAGCACCCTGGTGGGCGGCATGTCACCACGCACAACGGGGAATCTGTCCCCTCTGCGGTAGGTCTGAAGCTCCAGGCGGGTGGCTGCTCGCTCGATGCGGCGAACCCGTTGGAGTTCCGGCTCAGGAGCCGCCCGCGCAGCGGTAGACCCCGCGGCTGTCGGGGCGGCACCGCTGGCCGCTGAGGGCGCAGTGGGTGTCGACGGTGCAGAGGCGGGCGCACTGGTCGCGGCTGTTGTCGCGGTCGCACACCGTGAGGATGGCCGGCAGGGAGGCCCCGCAGCACTGGCTGTCGCGGTCGCACGACGCGCCAGGGGGCAGGGTGCAGCCGACGGACGACCCGCACAGCCGGGCGTGGGTGCAGACCTTCTGGGATTGACCGGGCAGATTGGCGCAGCACCCCGAGGCGCACTCCGCGTGCAGGACGCAAGCCTGGGCGCAGGTGGGCCCCGGGCCGCTCCCGAGGTTGTGCACGCAGCGGCGGACCCCGAGGCTGTTGCCGCAGCACGCGGCGTCCTGGGTGCAGGGCTGGCCCGCGGCGGTGCACGCGGGGGCGGAAGGGCCGCAGAAGCCCTGGTTGCACACGTGGGTCCCGCAGCATCCCTCGTCGCGGGTGCAGGGGGCCCCCCGTTGGGCGTGGCAGCATACGAATCCCGCCGTGGTGTTGACCACGTCGCGGGCCGCGCAGGACCTCCCGTCGGCGCAGCACCCCGGGGCCGCGGCCCCCGCCCGGCAGGGCTCGCCCTCGCGCAGGGAGCACATGGGCGGGAGGGCCTGGCACCGGCCTGCGGTGCACTGAAAGCCCATGTTGCAGACCGACCCGCAGCAGGGCTCGCCCGCCCCGCCGCAGGGGGCCACACACGAACCCGCTCCGCAGACGAGGCCGTCGGCGCAGGTGGACCCGGGGCAGCAGGGCCTCCCGAGGGCCCCGCACATGGGCGGGGTGGGCGAGCAAGACCCGGAGGCGCAGAGGTGTCCGGCGGGGCAGGGCCGGGCGCAGGCCCCGCAGTGGGCGGGGTCGGAGCCCAGGTCGACGCAGCCTCGCCCGCACCAGGTCATCCCCGGCGGGCAGGGGGAGCCCAGGTCGGTCGGAGGGGGCGGGACGTCGCGGGGAGGCGGGGGGAGGTCTTCGGGAGGCGCCGGGAGGTCTTCGGCCGGGGCCGGGACGTCGGGGCTCTGGAGGTCTTGCGGGGACTGGGTGTCAGAGGGCGGGGCGGGATTGTCTGGGGCGAGGGCGGGGAGGTCGACGGGAGGGGCGGGGCGATCGACGGCCTCGGCGTCGGGGGGGCCGTCGAGGTCGATCCGACGGAAGTCGCTACACCCCGTGAGGGTGGCCAGGGCTGTGAGGGAGGCTAGAATCTGGCCGCGCATTGGGCGCCTCCGAGGGTCGGCGAACATCTCCAGCGGGACCCCTGTCGGCCGGTGCGGGGGGCGGCAGAGGGCAAGGTGAGGAATAGCACCGTGGCGGAGACCCCGAGGATGCCCGCGGCGACAAATCCTCCGAGGGTGAGGAAGCCCATGTCGGTGGCGTTGGCGTACTCGCGCTCGCAGGGGGGGCCGCCGTAGACCGCGGCGTCGGTGATGCCGCAGCGGGCGTCGCTGTTGAAGCGGGTGATGGCCCGCTCGCGCAGGATGACCCCGGTGGTGCCGAGGCCGACCCCGAGGCCGACCCCGAGGAGGGACACCCAGGCCAGGGTGCGCTGGACCTCGCGGCCTGCGCTGGGGTCGTCGTCGTCGCCGCCTCGGGGGCGCGGCGGCGGGCGGCCGGTCGCGGGGTCGGAGCCCGCGGGGCCCGTGGGGTTGGGCGATGGGGCGGTGTCGGGACGGGTCCGTACGAGCCACACCTCCTCGCGGGCCACGGCCCGGGGCTCGACTTCGACGCTGCGTTGGATGGAGACGTGACCCGGGGCCGCGACCTCGACGGCCACCCGCCCCGCACGCACCCGGGCCGGGGTCTCCATCGGCAGGGTCGCCACCCTCCGCCCGTCCACATGAACCGTGGCCCCCGGAGGCCCCCCGCGCACGACGATCGACCCCACCCGCCCGTCGATCACCGCCAGGGCCGACTCCAGGGCCTCGCGGTTGCGCGCGATCCAGGGCTCGTCGCGGTGCTCGAGGGCCTCGCGCAGGTGGCCGTCGGCGTCGACCCAACGCCCGAGGGCCTGCTCGGCCTGGGAGAGCTGGGCCAGGGTCCGCCCCTCGCGCCGGGCGGCCACGGCCCGTTGAAACACCCCGAGGGCCTCCTCGTCGCGCCCGGCCTGGCGCAGGGTCACGCCCTCGTGCAGCAGGATGTCGACCGGATCGTTCGCTACCTGTCCCCACGCGGCCCCTGCCCACAGGGCCGCGGCCAACAGACACCCTACGCTCGACCGCACACGCACCACGATGGCCCCCGGCAGGGTATCACACGCCTCACGGGGCCAGGATGACCGATCCGTTGGCCGCCCGGGTCACGGGGGTGGGCTCGGGGGTGGGCTCGGGGGCGGGGCCCTCGGCGGGCTGTGGGGGGACGAGGGGCGGGGTGGGTCTCGGGAGGCTCACCCCCGCGGGGCGGCGGGCCCGGGTCGGCCGGGCCGAGGGGGCTCCGTGCGACGCGGGCGCAGCGGGCTGGGACCGGCCCATCCGGGGCCCCGAGGCGGCGATGGGGGCCGCGGGGGCGGGCCTGGGGGCGGCGGGCGGGACGGCCGCCAGGAGGGCCCTGTCGGCGGAGGGGGGGGCCGGGGCCTGTCCGGGAGGCGGGGGCAGGGCCGTGGACTGGACGGGGACCGAGGCGGCCGGGGGGGGGAGGGGGGTACGGGCGAAGGCGATGAGGAGGCCGAGGAGGCCGAGGAGGCCGAGGGCCCCGAGGCCGTGCAGGGCCCGGGTGCGGAGGGGGACGGAGGCTGCGGTGCGGGAGCCCGACCAGATGATGCTGGTGGGGGCGTTGGGGTGGGCCTTGCGGGGGCTCGGGTAGGGCATCACGCGGGTGACGGCCTCGTCGACGGGGGCCCCGAGGTCGCGGTCGGGGATGGCCCGCAGGGCGGCCGAGAAGGCCCCCACGGTGTGGAACCGCCGCGCGCGGTCGGGCTCCAGGGCCTTGGCCACGGCGTCGACGAGGGCCCGAGGCAGGCCCTGGACGAGAGTGTCGATCCGGGGCGGGGGGCGGGTGATGATCTCGACGAGCAGGAGCGACGGGGTGGCGGCCTCGAAGGGGGCGGTGCCGGACAGGGCCTCGAAGAGCACGGCCCCGAGGGCCCACACGTCGGTCCGGGGGTCGAGCTCGGTGTCGCCCCGGGCCTGCTCGGGGGACATGTACTGCGGGGTCCCGACGGTGATCCCGTCGTCGGTGAGGCGCTTGCCGCGGGGGGCGGCCCGGACGACCTTGGAGACCCCGAAGTCGACGAGCTTGGGGACGACGCCGCCGCCCTCGACCCGTGCGAGCACGATGTTTTCGGGTTTGACGTCGCGGTGCAGGATGCCCCGGCGGTGCGAGGTGGCCAGGGCGTCCATGATGGGCAGGAGGACCTCCAGGGCCTCGCGGGGCGGGAGCCGTCCGCGGGCGTTGAGGCGGGCGTGGAGGTCTTCGCCGTCGAGCAGCTCCTGCACGATGAAGAGGGAGCCGTCGGCGGTGTCTTCGCCCATGTCGAGGACGTCGACGATGTTGGGGTGGGCGATGTGGGTGGCGGCCCGGGCTTCCTGGAAGAAGCGCTCGGCGGCGTCGCGGTCGCGGGCCACCCGGGGGTGCAGGATCTTGAGGGCCACCCGGCGGTGGGTCCAGGTGTTGGTGGCCTCGTAGACGGTGCCCATGCCCCCGACCCCGATGAGGCGCACCAGCTTGAACTTGCCTGCGACGGTGGCCCCCACGCGACGGGTGGCCTCCGCGGCGGCGGGGGTGGACTCGCTCTGGCGGGCGGCGGGCATCACGGGCTACGGCTCACCCTACCCCGGCGGGGCGTGTGGGTCCACGGAACGGTGCGCCCGTAGGCGTATTGGCTCAGCCCGCCGGGGCGGGTACGGGCGGCGGGGGCACCGCGGCGGCGAAGGCGGCCCGGAGCGCGGAGGAGGCGCTGATGAGCCGGCCCGAGACCACCCAGCGGTCGTCGCGGCGGCGGCTCCCGGTGACCTTGAGGGTGAAGGGCAGGGCGTCCCCGTCGGGGGTGGTGAGGCTGCCCGCGGCCGGGGCTCCTGGGGGATAGGCCACGGTGGAGGCCACGCTCAGGTGGATGTCGCGGGCGGTCTCGACGGAGGCGATGCCCCCGCGGGCCCAGGCGATGGTGTCGCGGGGGTCGGTCATCGTTTCATGGCCCTTACCATCGCGGCCTGGGCCTCGCGTTTGCCTTCGCGCTCCTTGATGGCCTGGCGCTTGTCGGCCCCGTCCTTGCCGCGGGCGAGGCCGAGCTCGATCTTGACCTTGCCCCCTGAGAAATAGGCCTTGAGGGCCACGAGGGTGTAGCCCCGCTGGGCCGTCTTGCCGTCGAGGCGGTCGATCTCGGTGCGGTGGGCGAGGAGGCGCCGGGTGCGCTTCTCCTCGTGTTTGACCATGTGGGCGAAGGGGTACGGGGCGATGTAGGCGTTGACGAGCTCGAGCTGCCCGTTGCGCACGACGGCGAAGGCGTCTCCGAGCTCGCACCGGCCCGCCCGCAGGCTCTTGACCTCCGAGCCCATGAGCACGATCCCGACCTCGATGCGCTCGTCGACCTCGTAGCGGTAGAGGGCACGGCGGTTCTCCGTGATGGTCTTGATCTTGGGGTCGGGCTTCTGGGGGGCCATCGCGGGGCGGCGTTGGTGTACCACGGGGTCAGGGGGCGTTCCAGCGGGGGGCGTGGGCGAGGGCGAGGCCGCGGGCTTCGGCGGCTCCGGCGGCCCGCACGACGGCCAATACCTCTCCCAGGGTGGCCCCCGTGGTGCAGACGTCATCCACCACCAGGACCCGCATCCCCTGGAGCCTCTCGGGGCGGGTCACGGCGAAGGCCCCGCGTACGTTGGCCGCCCGCAGCGAACGGCCCGCCGTGGTCTGCGACGTCGCGGCCGTCACCCGGGCCACCGCGTCGGGGTCGCACGGGACCCCAAGAGCCCGGGCCACGGGCAGGGCCAGGGCGTAGGCCTGATTGTACCCGCGGTGCCGCAATCGCGACGCATGCAGCGGGACCGGAACCACCCGGTCGACGGTCCCCGCCTGGTCCACGACGGAGCGGGCCAGGAGGCCTCCGAGGGCGCGGGCCAGGGCCGGGGCGTCGTCGTACTTGGCGTGATAGATGGCCCGGGCCAGGGGCCCCCCGTGGGCGTACGGGGCCCACACCGCGGCCGGGAGCCCTTCGGCCGGGACGAGCCCCTCCCGGCACACGTCGCACAGGGGCGGCAGGCGGGGAGAGGGTTCGGCGCAGGCGGCGCAGCGGTGGGGGGCCACGAGGTCGGCGAGGTCGCCCACGAGGCCGCGGGTGAAGTCCGCGAGGCGAACGAGGGGCGTACGGACAGGCGAGGTGAGCATCGGGGCGTTATCGAGCGAGGCCCCAGGAGGGTTGCGTGGACCGCGGAAGATTACGCGTCGGCCCGGCGGCTGCGACGGCGCCCGAGGGCCACCATTCCGGCGAGGCCTGCGACCACGGCGAGGCCTGCGGGCCATTGGGGTCCTGCGCCCGGGACGGCCCCGACGCTGCACCGCACGAAGGCGCTGCTTGACGAACGCTCCGACCCGCACGGCGGAAACTCGGGCGGGCGATTGCGCACGACCCCGTACCGGTGCACCCGGCTGTGTTCGGGGCGGTCGGAGGCGGCCAGGAGGAGGTCGCGGTCGAGGGTGATGGCGGCCAGGTCGGCCCGAAGCCGGGTGACGGTGGCCTGGGTGCCGAGGGTGTGGAAGGCCACCTGGGCGTCGTCGCCGACGACCCCGGGACCTCCGACCCCGCAGCCCCCGGGGCCTCCGCTGGGGCCGCAGCGTACGCTTTGCACGGCCCGCTCGACCGTCCAGCGGCTCTGGGCCCCGGCGCTCTCGGTGAGCCACAGCCGACCCCCGGACTGCAGGTTGAGGGCGTCGAAGGCCCGCTGGAAGTCCTGGGCGGGCACCGTGGGGGCGTTGAAGTCCCAGACGAGCTGCTCGGGCAGGATCTCGCCGTTGGGGAAGTTCATGGCCTCGATGCGGCTCTGGGCGACGATCATGAGGAGGAGGCCCACCTTGTCGGCCGTGCCCGCGGCGATCATGCGCAGGGGCAGGGACGGGCTGTACCCCGGGGTGGTGATGCGCACGGGGCTCATCCGGTCGATGCCCTCCCCGGGCCGGAGCTTGAGGGCCACGAAGTCCATCCGCAGGGCCACGTAGTGGTCGATGATGGGCTCGATGGCCGCCGGGACGCTGTACCCGTTGCCCCGGAGCCACTCCCGCAGGGCCATCGGGTCTTCGCCCCGGATCGTGGCCGTCATGTACGGCCCCACCACGCTCTCGCCGAGCACCTCCACGCCTCCAGGGGCCGGGGACGCGCCCGCGTCGGCGAAGCTCCCGCGGCTGAAGTCGGCGTCCACGTCCTCCTCGCACACCGGCCGCCGGGGCCGGGGGGGCGGGTTGAGGACCGGGGCCGTGAGGTTGTCGAGGGCCTGCAGGAAGCGGTTGTCGCCCACCTCGATCTGCACGGAGGGGCCGTTGCGGATCGGCAGGATCCAAGAGAAATCCGCGGGGCGGCCGCTGTACCGAAACTGATCCCAGAGCACCGTGCGCTCGGTCGACAGGGACAGCACCATCCGGTGGTCGGTCACCACCTGGACCGCGTTGGGCGGCGCAAAACAGCCCCCGCAGGCCTCGGCCGCGCGCGGCCCGGCCATCCCCAAGAGCCCTGCCAGGATGGCGCCCGCCCAGACGCCCCGCACTGTGTGTTGACCCATGTTGGTATCTCCTCGGCGCGGAGCCTGTGCGAAGGGTGTGCCATGTCCGAGGCCTCCGGGCCGCAGGGGCCACACTCCCCCAATGCCCCTGGTTTCGTGGGCATCCCCGCGGGACGGGGCCCGGCGAAAGTGTGCCGTGGTTGTGCCACCCGCGTCCGACCTGGGCCTCCCAGCACCACGCGGCCCTGTGGCATCCTCCGCGCCCATGCAACCCGACCCTGCCCCAGGCCCCGCGGGGCCCCAGTGCGCCGTGCGCCCGCGTCTGACCGACCTGGGCGAGCTCGACGGGCTCGTGCACCGGCTCCGGCAGAACGTTCGGCCGGTGGGGCGCGAGGAATTCGTGCGGGGGGCCCTGCTCCCCGACGGGCGCCTCGACCTGTGCAAGCAGACCCTCGGTCCCGAAGGGGTCGAGGCCGTGGCCATGGCCCTGCGGGGCAACACCGCCGTGACCTCCCTCCTCCTCGGGGCCAATCAAGCGGGCCCCGCGGGGGGGCGGGCCGTGGCCTCCCTCATTCGTCACGAGACCGCCCTGGAGGCCGTCTACCTCGGGTGCAACCACATCGGCCCCGAGGCGACGTCCGACCTCGCCGCGGCCGTACGGGGCCACCCCACCGTCCGGCAGCTCTGGCTCAAGCGCAACGGGGTGGGCGACGCGGGAGCCCGACGGCTGGCCGAGGTCCTGGGGGACACCCCGGGGCTACGCACCCTCGACCTCGTGAGCGACGACCTCGGCCCGGCCGGGATCGAGGCCCTGGCCGAGGCCATGGCCCGCCCGGGGGTCGGCCTCGCCCATCTCTTCCTCGACGGAAACGCCCTCGGCCCCGACGGAGCCCCGGCCCTGGCCCGGCTCCTGCGGTGCGCCACCTCGCTGCACACCCTGTCCCTGAGCTGCAACGGCCTCGGGGACGCCGGGGCCCTGGCGCTGGCCGAGGCCCTCGCGGACAACACCACCCTGGGCGGCCTCGACCTCGCCAGCAACGACATCGGACCCGTCGGGGCGGTGGCCCTGGCCGAGGCCCTGCGGGGGCATCCGAGCCTCGTCGAGTTGTCCCTCGGGTACGCGGCGGCCACGGCGGTTCTTGGGGCCCGGAGCAATCGGTTTGGGGATGCTGGGGCGGTGGCCCTGGCCGAGGCCCTGGGGCACAACCGGGTCTTGCGGGCCCTCGACGTGAGCCGGGCCGAGGTGGGCCCCGTCGGGGTGCTGAGCCTCGTGGAGGCCGCCGAGGAGCACCCGGCCCTGCGGGTCTTGCGGGTGGGGCGTCGCCTCCCCGACCCGGTGCGCCATCGGGTGATGGCCCTGGCCTGCCGCGGGTTGATCCACGACCCGGCCACGGCCGCCCGGGGGCGCGACCTGGCCCAGGTCAAGAGCGTATTTCGTACCGCCCTCGGGGGTCCTCGGACGGTGGAGGCGGGCCTGATGGACGGGCCCGACCCCGACTGGTTTGACCTCCCTGCGGCGCGTCCCGAGCCCCCTGTGGAGGCTCCTCTCCCCCCCGAGTCCCTGGGGCTCACGGCGGACGATCTGGCCGTGGCCGAGCGGGTGATGCGGGCCCTCGAAGCGCACCTGACCCGCGTGCGGGAAGCCCCCGCGGAGGGAAGGGTCGGGAGGCTTCGGGCCGCGGTGGTTCGGGTGGCCCGGGGGGTGCGGCGGGAGGAGGGCAGGGCCCTGTCCCGGGTTGAGGCCGCACGAAGCTCTCCCGGAGCCTTGCGGGGCGGTCGCGGGGCCCTCGCCGACACTGGACAACGGGTGGCTCGCGAGGCCCAGGGGATCGCCCTCGCCGCCGAGGCCAATCGCGCCTTGCGGGAGGCCGAGTCGGGGGCCGAGGGCCCCGGGGCCGAGCTCGTGCGGCCGCAGCGCTGCTACATCTGCAAGACCTCCTACACCCGCCTGCACGCCTTCTATTTCGCCCTGTGCGCGCCCTGCGCCGCGCTCAACTGGTCGCGTCGCAATCAGACCGCCGACCTGTCCGGGCGATGGGCCCTCCTCACGGGGTGCCGCATCAAGATCGGGTTCGAGATCGCCCTCAAGCTCCTGCGGGCCGGGGCCACGGTGGTCGGGACTACCCGCTTCCCCCACGACGCCGCACGCCGCTTCGCCGCCGTGGCCGACGCCTCCGACTGGTCAGACCGTCTGCGCCTCGTGGGCCTCGACCTCTGCGACATCCCCGCCGCCGAACGTTTCGCCCGCGACCTCGGGCAGAGCCTCCCCCGGCTCGACCTCGTGATCAACAACGCCGCCCAGACCGTCTGGCGCCCCCCGGCCTTCTACGCCCCCCTCCGGGCCCGGGAGTCCCTCTCCCGCGACGCACTCCCCGCGGCCGAGCGAACCCTCCTGGCCGACGACCTGCCTGGGGCGGGTGCCGGGGCCTTGCCCGGGGCCTTCCTCCCCGCCGACCGGGCCCTGGAACCCCTCGGAGGCCTCTTCCCGGTGGGCAGCGACGACGGGTTTGGCCAGCCCCTCGACCTGCGCGACACCAACTCCTGGAGGCTCCGGCTCGGGGAGGTGTCGACCCGCGAGGCCCTCGGCTGCTACGCCGTCAACGCCCTCGGGCCCTTCGTGCTCCTCAACGCCCTGCGTGGGCGCCTCGCCGCCGATCGGGGCGCCGACAAGTGGGTGGTCAACGTCAGCGCCGTGGAGGGACAGTTTGCGCGCTGGCACAAGACCCCCCGCCACCCCCACACCAACATGGCCAAGGCCGCCCTCAACATGCTCACCCGCACCGCAGCCGAGGACTGGGCCCAGGACAAGATCTACATGACCTCCGTCGACACCGGCTGGGTCTCCAACGAAAACCCATGGAACGTCGCCTCGGGCATGGCGAAACAAGGCTTTCAGACGCCCCTCGACGAGGTCGACGGGGCCGCCCGGGTGCTCGACCCGGTGTTTCAGGGGGTCCTCTCGGGGCAGAACGTGTGGGGGGTCTTCCTCAAGGACTACAAAGCCGCCGCGTGGTGAGGTAAAGGGGCGCCCCCCGGCAAGGAGTACCCTGTGGAGTCTCTACACCTGCAATCGTTCGGTACGGGCGTAGTTGCCCTCGTGGTGGCCTTGATCTTCTACCTGAAGGTGAAGTCGGCCCCAGAGGGCAACGAGGCCATGGCGCGCATCGCGCGGTACATCCGCGAGGGGGCCATGGCCTTCTTGATCCGCGAGTACAAGGTCCTCGCGATCTACGCCGTCGTGGTCTTCGCGCTCCTGTCCTGGCAGCTCACCCTCAAGGCGGGGCTGTCCTTCCTGGCCGGGGCGTCGTTGTCTCTGCTCGCGGGCTTCATGGGCATGAAGGCTGCCACCTTCGCCAACACCCGCACCGCCGAGGCCGCCCGCAGCAAGGGCATGGCCGACGCCCTGGTGATGGCCCTCGACGGGGGCTCGGTGATGGGCCTGTGCGTGGCCGGCCTCGGGCTCATGGGGATGGCCGTGCTCTACGGCCTCTACCGCAACGACGAGCACCACCTCGGCACGATGATCCACGCCTTCGCGGTGGGGGCCTCGTCGATCGCCCTGTTCGCCCGCATCGGCGGCGGGATCTACACCAAGGCCGCCGACGTGGGGGCCGACATCGTCGGCAAGGTCGAGGCCAACATCCCCGAGGACGACCCCCGCAACCCCGGGGTCATCGCCGACAACGTGGGCGACAACGTGGGCGACATCGCGGGCATGGGGGCCGACATCTACGAGTCGTACGTGGCCGCAGTGGTGGCCGCCATGGCCCTCGGCCTCAGCCTGCCCGAGGCCCAGCTCCGGATGCTGGCCAACGGCGAGAACATGACCGACCTGCGGATGCTGGCCATCTCGTTGCCCATCCTCCTGGCCACCGTTGGGCTCGGGATCTCCATCGTGGGCATCTTCATCACCCGGACCCTCAAGAACATGCCGCCCGCCCGGGTGCTGCGCCTCGCCCTGATCCTGCCGCCGTTTCTGGTGACCGCCGCCTCGGCCGCGGTCCTCCCGGTGTTTGGCTTCAAGGTCGGGGCCACCGTGGCCCTCGCCGCGGGCGCCTTCGGGGGGGCCATCGTGGGCCTCGTGACCGACTACTACACCTCCATGGGCCCGGTGAAGCGCATCGCCCAGGCCTCCCTCACGGGCCCCGGGACCAACGTGATCCGCGGCCTCGCCGTGGGCCTCGAGAGCACCGTGGTGCCCCTCGTCACCCTCTGCGCCGTGGGGACGGTGGCCAACCACTACCTCGGGCTCTACGGGATCGCCCTGTCGGCCGTTGGGATGCTCGCCGGGACGGCCATCGTGATGACCGTCGACGCCTACGGCCCCATCGCCGACAACGCCGGCGGGATCTCGGAGATGTCGGGCCTCGGCCCCGAGGTGCGGGCCATCACCGACGAGCTCGACTCGGTGGGCAACACCACCGCGGCCGTAGGCAAGGGCTTCGCCATCGGGTCGGCCGTGCTCACCGTGGTGGCCCTCTTCGCCGCCTTCAACATGGAGATCAACCGGGTGCGGGGGGCGGGCAACGAGCTCGTGCTCCAACTCACCGACAGCGCCGTGCTCATGGGCCTGCTCTTCGGGGCCGTCCTGCCGTGCATCGTCGGGGCCACCACCATGAACGCCGTGGGCAACGCCGCCGGGGCCATCGTGGAGGAGATCCGTCGGCAGTTTCGGGAGATCCCGGGCCTGCTCGAAGGCAAGGAGGGGGCCGAGCCCCAGCCCAAGGTGATCGTGGACATCGCCACGACCGCAGCCATCAAGGAGATGCTCCTGCCGGGGGCGGTGGCGGTCTTGTCGCCCGTGGTGGTGGGCTTCCTCCTCGGGCCCAAGGTGCTCGCCGGGACCCTCGCCGGGGCCCTCGCGGTGGGGGCCACCCTGTCGATGGTGATGGCCAACGGCGGCGGGGCCTGGGACAACGCCAAGAAGTTTATCGAGAAGGGCGGGCTCCCCGGGCACAAGAAGGGCTCCGACGCCCACAAGGCCGCCGTGGTGGGTGACACCGTAGGCGACCCCTTCAAGGACACCTCGGGGCCGGGCATCTCGATCCTCATCAAGGTGATGAGCGTGGTGTCGCTGCTCATTGCCCCGCTCATCGCCAACCGCTGACGGGCCCTCCGCGGCCCCGCGCTCTGCGCCCCCTCCGTCCCCCTCCGCCTCTCGCCCCCCCTCTACACACTCCGGAGCCAATCTCCCCCATGAAGATCACAAGCTGGAACGTGAACGGCTTTCGTTCGGCCCTCAAGGCGGGTTTCCTCGACTGGTTTGAGGCCGAAGACCCCGACGTGTTGTCGCTCCAGGAGATCCGGGTGGAGTGGGGCGAGCTCGACCGCGACACCCGCGACGCCCTCACGGCGAAGCACGACGTGTGCTGGTTTCCGGCCCGGTCGAAGAAGGGCTACGCGGGGGCGGCCACCCTGTCGCGCAGGGGCCTCGGGATGAAGCACTGCCAGGGCATCGGGATCGAGGCCTGCGACCAGGAGGGGCGCATCGTGGTGAGCGAGCTGCCCGACTTCACCCTCATCGCGGGCTATTTCCCCAACGCCTCGGCCGAGCTCGTGCGGCTGCCCTTCAAGCGGGAGTTCTCGCGCGACCTCACGCGGATCATCGCCGAGCGCCACGCCCGCGGCGAGCGCCTCGTCGTGGTCGGCGACATGAACGTGGCCCCCGAGGAGATCGACCTCGCCAACCCCAAGACCAACCGCAAAAATCCCGGCTTCACCGACGAGGAGCGGGAAGACTTCCGGGGCTACCTCGCCGCCGGGATGCGCGACATCTTCCGCGAGCGCCACCCGGGCGAGAAGGGCCTCTACACCTGGTGGTCCCAACGCGGCGGGGCCCGGGCCAAGAACGTCGGCTGGCGCATCGACCTCTTCCTCATCTCCGAGGCCCTCGTCGACCGGGTCACCGACGCCCGGATCCACCCCGAGGTCAGGGGCTCTGACCACTGCCCCATCTCCCTCACCCTCGACCTCTGACCCCGCTCCCCTGGTCACAAACCTGACGGGCAAGGGCCCCGCGGTGTACACCCTCGGCCGGTTGGTGATGCACAAACGCGGTACATGGATCGCCGTGGTCGGACCCATCGGCGTCGGCAAGAGCACCCTGGCGGCCCTGGTGGCCCGGCGTACGGGGGCCCTCCTCGTGCCCGAGCGCTTCGGCGACAACCCATTTTTGCCGCGGTTCTACGCGCCCGGGGGGATCGCCCGCTGGGGCTTCCAGACCGAGGTGGGGTTTCTCACCCAACGGGTCGACCAGGTGCGCGAGATCGCCGCCCTCCTCGACGCCGGCCAGAGCGTGGTCACCGACTTCGCCCCGCAACAAAACCTCATCTTCGCCGAGATCACCGTCGACGCCCTGGAGTACGGCCTCTACGTCGAGCTCTACGACCGCCTCTTCGGGCTGCTCCCGCGCCCCGACCGGCTCATCTGCCTCGACGCCGACCTGCGCACCATCATGCGCCGCATCCGCCGCCGCAACCGGGCCCTCGAGACCGGGATCGCCACGGCCTACCTCAAGTCCCTGCGGACGGGCTACCAGCGCTGGCGCGACCACCCGCCCGCCCCGGCCCTGTGGATCGACACCCGCAAGCTCCCCATCCCGAGCGACCTCGTGGCCCGGGCCAACGCCCTCGACGCCGTGATGCACTCGCTGCAAGACGACACCCGCGAGGCCCTCTTCGGCCGCACGGGGTAGTCAAGGTTCTAGACGATCAGAGGGGAGGGGAGGCGAAGAGGCAGGGGAGACGAGGGTCAGCGGCAGACCCCGGCCATGCAGGTCGTGCCCGCCGGGCAGGCCGTGCCGCACATGCCGCAGTGGGTGTTGCTCGTCTGGGTGTTGACGCAGACGGTGAGCCCGCCGCCCCCGCCGCCCTGGTTGGCGCAGCGGACCTGCCCCACCGGGCAGCCCTGCACCGTGATGCAGTTGCCGGCGGCGCACACCTGGTTGGACGCGCACATGCGCCCGCACATGCCGCAGTTGAGGTTGCTTACGCTGGTGTTGACGCACACGTCGCCGCAGCGGGTCTGCCCCATCGGGCAGGCCCGGGTGCACATGCCCGCGGCGCAGCTCGAACCCGTCGGGCACACGGTGCCGCAGCTCCCGCAGTTGGTGCTGCTGGTCTGGGTGTTGACGCAGGCCTGACCGCAGAAGGTCGTGCCCGGGGCGCAGGCGATCCCGCAGGTGCCGCTGACGCAGCTCTGGCCCGTCGGGCAGGCCCGCCCGCAGGCCCCGCAGTGGGTGGCGCTGGTCTGCAGGTTGACGCAGGCCTGGCCGCAGCGGGTGAGGCCCGTGCCGCAGGTGCACTGACCCCCCGAGCACGATCCGCCCGCCCCGCAGGTGTTGCCGCAGGCCCCGCAGTGGGTGCTGCTGGTCTGGGTGTTGACGCACTGCCCGTTGCAGCGGGTCTGGCCCGTCGGGCACGAGCACACGCCCATCTGACAGGTGGAGTTCATGCCGCAGTTGACGCCGCAGGCCCCGCAGTGGGTGTTGCTGGTCTGGAGGTTGACGCAGCTGCTCCCGCCGAGGGGGGTGCTGCAGAGGGTGGTGCCCGCGGGGCACCCGCAGGTCCCGCCCGTGCAGGTGCGACCGCCCGTGCAGGCGTTGCCGCAGCGGCCGCAGTTGGCGTTGCTCGACTGGAGGTTGACGCACTGCCCGCCGCAGAGGGTCGTGCCCGCGGGGCACACGCAGCGGCCCGTCGCGCACACCCCGCCGCCGGTGCAGATCACGCTGCACCCGCCACAGTTGGTATTGCTCGACTGGAGGTTGACGCACACCCCGCTGCAGCTCGTCGTGCCCGCCGGGCAGGCGCAGCGGCCCGCCGTGCAGACCGACCCGCCGCTGCACACCACCCCGCACCCGCCGCAGTGGTTGTTGTTGGTCTGGGCGTCGACGCAGACCCCCGCGCAGGCCACCCGGCCCGCGGGGCACTGCACCGCGCAGGCCCCCGCCGCGCACGACTCCGGGGCCACGCAGGTGCGCCCGCACATCCCGCAGTGGGCGTTGTTGCTCTGGGGGTTGACGCAGACCCCGCTGCACAGGGTCGACCCCGCGGGGCAGGCGCAGGCCCCGGCCCGGCAGGTGGTGCCGCCCGTGCAGGTCACCCCGCAGGCCCCGCAGTTGCCGTTGTCGGTGGCGGTGTCGATGCACACGCCGTTGCAGGCCGTCTGACCGGCCGCGCAGGTCGACACGCAGGTGCCCTGGCTGCAGGTCTGGGCCGTGCCGCAGCTGCGGCCGCAGGCCCCGCAGTTGGTGTTGCTGGTCTGCAGGCTCACGCAGACCCCGGCGCAGAGGGTCTGGCCCGCGGGGCAGGAGCACATCCCCATCGAGCACCGGGTGCCCCCGGCGCAGGTGCGCCCGCACGACCCACAGTTGCCGTCGTCGCTCTGGGTGTCGACGCAGGCCGATCCGCAGGCCGTCAGGCCCGCCGTGCAGGCCGTGCGGCACAACCCCGAGGAGCACACCTGGCCGGCCGTGCATAGCCTCCCGCAGGCCCCGCAGTGCGTGGCGCTGGTGGCGGTGTCGACGCAGGCCGAACCGCAGCGGGTCTGGCCCGCCGGGCACACGCACATCCCCATCGAGCAGGTCGATCCGCCCGCGCAGGCCGTCCCGCAGGCCCCGCAGTGGGCGGGGTCGGAGCCGGTGTCGACGCAGGCCGATCCGCAGGCCGTCAGGCCCATCGAGCAGGTGGTCTGGCACGTCCCCGAGGAGCACACCTGGCCGGCGGTGCAGGCTCGGCTGCAGGCCCCGCAGTGGGCGGCGCTGGAGGAGGTGTCGACGCACGCGTCGCCGCAGCGGGTGGTGCCCCCGGGGCACACGCAGGCCCCCATGGAGCAGGTCGTTCCGCCGGCGCAGGCGGCCCCGCAGGCCCCGCAGTGGCTGTTGTCGCTGGCGGTGTCGACGCAGGCCCCGGAGCAGTCGGTGAGGCCCGCGGTACAGCCCATACGGCACAGCCCCGACGAGCAGGCCTGACCGCTCGGGCAGGCCGTCCCGCAGGCTCCGCAGTGGGACGGGTTGCTCTGGGGGTCGACGCACTGCCCCGCGCACAAGACCTCCGAGCCCATGCAGGTCGGCGGCCCCCCGTCGACGGGGGTGCCCGTGTCGAGGGGAGCGCCCGCGTCGAGGGGCTCACCCGTGTCGAAGGGAGCGCCCGTATCGAGGAGCTCACCCGTGTCGAGGGGCTCACCCGTGTCGACGGGAGTGCCCGTGTCGACGGGGGTGCCCGTGTCGACGGGGGTGCCCGTGTCGACGCCCGGGGGCTGATCGTCGAGGGGGCCCGCGTCGGTGGTCGCCACGTCCGCGGGCGGGACATCCCCGGGGGTCGTCGGGGCCGTGCTGCCGCAGGCGGCGACGACCGCCGCGCACAGCATGGGAAGAATCCATTTCCTGAAGTACATCGCTGCCTCCTGGATGCGCCGACCGGCAGGCTCTCTCCCCCCGATCGGGGTCGAAGGGCGCACGCCAGGGAATCCACCGATGGGTGCAGTGCCTTGGAGTGCAGACCAGCCCGACGCGCCGCGCACCGTGATGAATGAAGAATTACACCGCGTGTTCGCGGGATGTCGAGCGCGACACGGGGCTCTCCCCGCGGGGAATCGAGCCGTTGAAGCCCCCTTCGGACCTCAAGGGGCTACTCTGGTTTTGTCGGTCTTTTTGGTGGAGTCAGTGAGACAAGATGGATGTGGCGCGGGTGTCACAGGGCGGGAGAGGACATCGGAGAGGGGGATGGTCTGTCTGCGTTTGCGTCGTCGGCAGAGGTGATACCCTCCGTGGCCCTTCTGCGCATGGCCAACGAGGACACCAACTTTCAAGGATCACCGTCGCAGGGGCCTGACGACCCGCGGTTGGGCATGGTCCTGGCCGAGCGGTACCGCGTCCTGGCCCGGGCCGGCGACGGGGGGATGGGGGTGGTGTACCGCGGCGAACACATCGCCCTCAACCGCCGGGTGGCCATCAAGGTGCTGCACCCCGAGCTCAACGCCGTGCCCGAGGTGGTCGAGCGCTTCGAGCGGGAGGCCCGGGCCGCCGCGGTGCTTGAGCACCCCAACGTGGTGGCCGTCACCGACTTCGGCCGCACCCCCGACGGGATGCTCTTCCTGGTGATGGAGTACATCGACGGGGAGAGCCTGCGCGAGGCCCTCGACGCGCGAGGCCCCCTGTCCCTCGCCGGGACCCTCGACCTCGCCCGACAGGTCGGGGCGGCCCTCGCCCGGGCCCACGCCGTCGGCATCGTGCACCGCGACCTCAAGCCCGAGAACGTCATGCTCGTGCACCGCGACGGCGAGCCGAGCGTGGTCAAGGTGGTTGACTTTGGTATCGCCAAGGTTCCGCCGTCGCACCGTCGCCCGGAGGACGCCGCCCGCACCCAGGCCGGGATGATCTACGGGACCCCTGACTACATGCCCCCCGAGCAGGCCCTCGGCGGCGAGGTGGGCACCGCGGCCGACCTGTACGCCATGGGGATCGTGCTCTTCGAGGCCCTCACGGGCCGGCGTCCCTTCGTGGCCGACGACGTGGTGAGCATGCTCGCCCTCCAGCTCAACGCCCCCATCCCCGAGGCGAGCTCCGTGCGCCCGGGGGCCTTCCCGCCGGCCATCGACGCCGTGCTCGCGCGGATGATGGCCAAACGACCCGGCGACCGGTACGGCTCCGTGGCCGAGGCGGTCGACGCCCTGCATGCGGCGGCCGTTCCGGTCTCGGGGGCCCGGGCGCTGCGGGAGGGGGCCGTGCGGACCCTGGAGGGGGTCTCCAGGGCCGTGCGGGCCAATCCCAGGGTCGCCATCCCGTGGGCGGCCGGGGCGGCGATGTTGGGGCTCCTGGCGATGGTGTTCGTGTGGGGGCGACGGGTCGAGGCTCCGACCGCGGGCGCAGACGGGGGCCTCGGCGTGGCGGCCGACGCGGGGACGGGGGCAGCCCGCGACGGGGCCTCGGGGGGAAGCCCCGCGGGCCGCGAGGAGGCCCGGGCCCGGCTGAGACGCTACCTCGCCCTGGAGGGCACCCAGGAGGGTTTTGCGCGCGCCGAGGCGGGGGAGTACGAGGCCGTGCACCGGGCCTTCGAGCGGGTCTGGGACGAGCACGGGGACGGTGTGGTGGCGTACGTCCTGGGGCGCCTCGCGACCCCGCGGCGGCGTTACGACCGGGTGGTTCATTGGTTTGACGCGGCCTTGCGGGCTGAGCCCACCCTGGCCGACGAGCCCGACCTGGTGGCCGCGGTCGTGCGGGCCTTCGCCGAGGGTCGCCCCGAGCCCGGGAGCGAGGCCCTCCTGGCGGGCCCCCTGGCCCGACAGAGCCTCGGGCCCCTGACCGACCTGGCCATGGAGCCCAGAGCCACCGAGGGTCGTCGCCGCGCCGAGCGTCTCCTCGGGTCGTCGGCGTTTCGTGGTCAGGCCGACCCCGAGGCCATGGCGGTGATCGACCTGCGCACGGGCGACGACTGCCCGGCCCGTCGCGCGGCCGTCGAGACCCTCGGGCGGGTGGGCCGGGCCCGGGCCGTGGAGGCCCTGTCGGCCGTGCGGGTCACGCGCTGCGTGGCCACCCAGGCCCGGTGCAACGCGTGCCTGGAGGGGGTTCTCGAGCCGGCCCTGGCGGCGGCGCGGGCCCGGGCTCCGCGGCCCTGACGCGGCGGGGGAGGTACGTGGGCTACGCGTCCGGTGCGAAGACCGTGGCGGCCGAAGGGGCGGTGGCGGCGCGCACGATCCACGCCTGGAGCTGGTCAGGATCGTCGCAGGCCGTGATGCGCGCGTCGACGGTGGCGGTGCATTCGAGACCTCGCGCGGCAAGGAGCGCGCGCAGGGTCTGACGATTGGCGGCGAGCTGGCCCTCTTTGCGGCCCTCTTTGCGGCCCTCTTTGCGGCCCTCTTTGCGGCCCTCTTTGGCCCCTTCCTCCCGCTGGCGCTCAAGCGCCTTGAGGATGACGGGGTTTTTGCGCTCGAGGAGGGCTCGGGCGACGGTGTCGTCGGCGAGTACGCGGTCGATGAGGGCCGCCACGGGGATGGCGACGGCGAAGCAGGGGTCGACGATCTCGGCCTTTCCCGGGAGCAAACGCCACATGTCGCCGTCGGCGTCCCACTCGTGCACGAGCCGACGCGCGACGCTGACGTAGAAGACCCTTCGTACGCCGCGGGCCACGAAGCGGCGGGCCTTCTTGGTGACGTGGGTGGTGTCCTCGCTGTCGCACACCTCGAAGACGATCTCTTCGAGCTTGCGCCCGCCCGTCTCGGGGTCTCGGCCCTCGGGGAAGATGCTCACGTCGGGGGCGAGGTCGTTGTCGGCGTCGACGCGGGTGAGCATGTCGACGGCCCCCTCGTAGCCCGCGGCGAGGGTCCCGGCGAACACATGGGCGGCGGCGAAGTGCCGGGTCGCGTGAGGCTCGTTCGCCCCCATGGTCTCGACCCGAACCCCGTCCTCCATCTGCGTGTGCGTCTCGGGCTCGACCAATCGCGCGTCGACGGCAGGCAGGGGGTCGTGCCGACCCGGGGCCCGTGCAGGCACCCCAGCGCCGGGCACACCGGGCGCGAAGAGCCGCGCGGGAGATGAACGCGAGGCGGTCATACCGTGTCTGCGGCGAACACCGCGGCGACCGTGGGGGCGGTGACGGCGCGCACGATCCAGCGGTCGAGGGTGGCGGAGTCGGTGCAGCCCACGATGCGCGTGCGGCTCGCCTCGTCGACGACGAGCCCGCGGGCCTGGAGCACCGAGAGGAGGGCTCTGGCCTGGCCGAGAACCTCGAACTCTTGCCGCAGCGCTTCGCCTGCTGGATTGAACGGGAACTGGCTGGGGCTGAGCATGATCATCTCCCGGAGCACGTTGAGGAGGTCGGTGTCGAGCATGGAGAGCATCGCGCTGACCAACGTCGCGCGCAACTCGGGGTCGGAGGTGGAGGCGATGTGGGTGAAGGCCGCGCGTACGACCTTCTGCGCAGGGCAGCCCTTCTGGTCGTGCACCGCCCACGCGGCCATCACGGCCATCTCGGGTCGGCCCGCGGCGAGGAGGCGATCGACCGCGTCGCGCGTGAGCAGGAGGACGCGGGGGCGCAGGGAGAGGTGGGTTCCGCCTGGGCCGGTGGCCTGGGCGATGGTGCGGGCCCATGCGGCCACGCTCGCGTCGTGGGTGATGACGACGAGGTCGCCCATTGCGCCGCGGGCGTCGAAGAGCAGGGCCGTCGCGGCGAGCCAGCGCCGCTGTTTGTCGGGGTCGACCCCGAGCTGGACCTCGACCAGGGCCCAGTGCCCTTTCAGCCCACTCTCGACCAGCAGGAGATCGGGGCGCACCTCCACGGGGTTGGCCACCCGCAGGGTCGCGTCGTCGGGCACGAGGGGTGCGGGCAGGAGCGGGAGGCCCATCGCGTCGAGCAGGAGGTTGAGAAGGGCGGGAGAGTCCCGCAGGAGGGTGACCAGGGTTTCATGCGCGGGGCTCGGCATGACAGGGCCCTTGTGCACCGGGTGGGCCAGGGGTGAACTGGCTGAATTCGTGGGTGTTGGTGGGGGCGACGCTGTCCAGAATGGGTGTCCGTCGCTGTCCGCGGGTGTCCGTGGACAGGGGGACGGCGGGGCGACGAGAGGCGGCGAGTGTGAGGCGACCGTGGGGAGGGTGACCGATGCCCGATCCTCTCGCCACCCCCCTCGCGATTCTCTCTGCGCTTCATGG
>CAYUSB010000040.1:0-80179 GCA_964447205.1 uncultured Myxococcaceae bacterium | reverse complement strand
CAAGAGCCCGTCCAGGTTGTAAAAGCAGCCTGGGCGGGCTTTTGCTTTTTGGGCCGCGCGGGGAGGGCGGGTATGAAACCCGCCCGGGATCTGATCTGGCTGAGGACCATGGGTGGGCCCTTTGCCCCTTGACGGCGGGGCGACGGGGAAGCACACTCACCCGCCACTGTTTGGGTCGTTAGCTCAGTTGGTAGAGCAGCAGACTTTTAATCTGTTGGTCCAGGGTTCGAGCCCCTGACGACCTACCCCCCCTTCGGGCCCCTCCGCGAGCCCTTCAGGCCTCCCCGGGGTCGAAGACCACCTCCACACCCGCCTTGTCTCGGATGACCGCCGCCAGGGTGGCGTAGAGCTCGTCTCCGCGCCCCTTGTCGTCCATCCATCGTCCCGTGGCCTCGTCGTAGCTGAAGTGCCAGGCCCGGGCCCCCGCGGCCATCCACACCTGTCGGGTGGAGCGCTGGGTGTTGACCACACACCGGGTCCGGTCGGCGAAGCTGAGGGTCAACACGTCCCCCGCCACGTAGGCCTCGACCAGGTCGGGATCGACGGGCTCGCAGCCGTCTTGAATGCGTCGAAAGGCCTCGTCGACCCGGCGAAGGTATTGTGACTCGTCCATCATAGACCCGGCATCCTAGTGTCGTCTGAAGGCCACGGCTAGCCTTCTCCGATGCTGGCACCGCGGGGCGGGGTGTACTAGGGTCGGGCCGATGCATCCTGAGTTCAAGAGGTTTCGCGGCACCCTGGGTTACCTCACCAGCGACGCCCTGGAGGCGGCCGTCAACTGCGCCCTCGCCCTCGAAAAACCCCTCCTCGTCAAAGGCGAGCCCGGCACCGGCAAGACCATGCTCGCCGAGGCCCTCGCGGCCTCCTTCGACTGCCCCCTCCTCACCTGGCACGTCAAGAGCACCACCCGAGCTCAGGAGGGCCTGTACGTCTACGACACCGTGGCCCGCCTGTACGACTCCCGCTTCGGCGACGGCGATGTGCGCGACATCCGGCGGTACATCCGCTTTGGTCCCCTCGGCCAGGCCTTCCGGGCTGAGGCCCGGGTGGTCCTCCTCATCGACGAGGTCGACAAGGCCGACCTGGAGTTTCCCAACGACCTCCTGCACGAACTCGACCGGATGCGCTTCCGCGTCCAGGAGACCGGCGACGAGGTGGTGGCCGCCCAACGGCCCATCGTGGTCATCACCAGCAACAACGAGAAAGACCTGCCCGACGCCTTCCTGCGGCGGTGTGTCTTCCACTTCATTGACTTCCCCGAGCTGGCCCTGATGAAGCGCATCGTGGCCGTGCATCACCCCGACGTCGACCAGGCCCTCGTCGATCAGTGCCTCGAGGTCTTCTTTGAGATCCGGGCCATGACCCGCATCCGCAAGCGCCCCAGTACGAGCGAGCTCGTCGACTGGATCGCCGTCCTCCAACGGGCAGGCCTCACCAGCGTCAAACTCGACCGCCAGCTCCCCTTCCTCGGGGCCCTCCTCAAGAAGGAACAAGACCTCGTGGCCTACGCCGATCACCTCGCCGGCGGCAAGAAGTACCGGGCCTGAAGGCGCTGACTTCGGTGTGACAGAGTATGTCCAACACCCCCTGGCGCGGCAGGGCGAGGGTGTTACGGTAGGGCTGTCTTTCAAGGCGCTTCAGCGCACGAGGGCTGCCATGAGCCATCACCTCACCCCCGACTCCACCCCCGCTCCCGCTCCCGCCGACGCGTCGGGGTCTGAGCTTCAAGGCCTTCTTCCGTGGCTGCTCCGTCTCGGCAAAGCAGCTCCCTCCAACGACGCCTCCCCGCCGCCTCCCCACGGGGGCCTCGTGTCCCTCTTCGAGGAGGCCATCGCCCACGACCGGCGGTGCGCCCTGCGGTACCTGGCCGAGGACGGGGCCGAGACCGTGCGGGAGGTCGACCCCCTGGCGGTGTCCTGGCGGGGCGACGGGCCGCTGCTCCTGGCCCACTGCCGCCTGCGCGACGACCTGCGCAGCTTTCGGCTCGAGCGGGTGGTGTCCGCCACCGTGTTGCCGTCGTCGCGTCGGGTGCGCCCCAGCCTCGGGATCGAGCGCTTCCTCCAGCGGCGCCGTACGGCCTGAAGGGCCTGCGATCGGGCCTCGATTTCTCGGCAGGCCTGGGCGACACTCGGCCCATGTCCTGCCGCATTGGGGTGGCCGTCGCGCTGGCCTGCATCGCTCCCGCCGAGGGCCTCGCCCAGACCCGGATGCCCCCTGCTCCGCCCCTCACCTTTCCGCTCCCTCCACCCCTCGACGACCCCGCCGTGATGGTGGTCCCTCCGCGACCGCCCCCCCGCCCCCCGATCGATCGCAGCCGGACCCTCGCCCTGGGCGGCAATGTGGGGCTCGGGTCTCCGTACGGGCACTTCGGAGCCCTCGTGGGGTATCACCTGTCCCCGCGGGTTCAGATGGAGTTTGGGGCGGGGTACAGCTTGCGCTTCGGCGGGGCCGTCGGGGCCATGACCCGGGTGGGGGTGTTTCCGTCCCCGAGCTCGTTCGCCTCCCTGGGCATCGGGCTGTCGGCCAACATCACGTCGTACGAGTACGCGCAAAACTGTACCTACACCGACTTCTCCCGACGGTGCCGTTTTCCGACCTCTCCCCGCAACGTCGAGGGCACGGTCACCCCCCTGTGGCTCAACGTCGAGATCGCCAACGACCTGCGCTGGGAGTCGGGGTGGGGCGTCCGGTACGGCCTCGGGGCGGCGTTTATGACCAACCCCTCGGTGTTCCCTCAGGCCGAAGGGTGCCCCACCGACACCACCGGGGCCACCCCCTGCGGGGCCGGGTTCGCCCATCGGGCGGGTGACATCTTCTACACGTTCTATGTGCGGCTCGACGTGTACTTCTCCCTCGGGGGAGGGGGCTGAGTCGGCGCTCTATCGGGCCGAGGCCCGCACGAGGGCCATCCCGAGGGCGTCGGCCTGCTGTTGGGCCTCACGGGTGCGGCCCGTCACCCCGTTGGCCAGATAGACGAAGACGAGGGCCTGGCCCGGGTCGTCGGTGAGCACGTACCCCGACAGGGCCACCACGTCGCGGAGGGTCCCGGTCTTGGCCCGCACGACCCGAGGCGAGGCTGGCGTCTGGAGGCGGGCCCGGAGCGTCCCGTCGTCGCCGCCCACCGCGAGCTGCGCGATGAACTCTGCGTGCACCCGCGGGTCGCGCCAGGCCGCCCGCAGGGCCCCCGCGAGCTGACGGGCCGTGGTCCGGTTGGCGTCGTAGAGCCCCGACCCGTTGCGGATCACCAGACCCTCGGGGTCGATCCCGCGGTCGGCGACCCACTGACGCACCTGGGCCGCCCCGGCCTCGAAGCGCGACCCCGAAGGGGGCAACGGCGAGACCCGGGCCCCGAGAGCAAGCAGGATCATCTCCGCGTAGAAGTTGTTGGAGTCCTTGCCCACCCGCTGGAGCAGCACCGCCAGGGGTTCCGAGCGTCGGCTGGCCAGGACCACGGCGCCCTGCGGGGCCGAGGCCCGCCGGACCCTCCCTCGCACCGTCACCCCTGCCGCGACGAGGGCGGCCCGGAAGGCCCATCCCGCGGCCAGGGCGGGGCTGTCCAGGCGCCGACGGACGACCACGGGGTCGGGCCCTGGGGCGATCGTCCCGCTGACCCGGGCGGTCTCACGTCCGTCAGGTCGGGGTTGGTTCTGCCATCGGACCGAACTCGCGGCGGTCCCGGGAGAGGTCTCGACCGACCCTCGCAGGTCGAAGTACCCCGCGGGGCGCATCGAGAGCCGGGCGGGCTGTCCCGGGAGACCCGGCAGGACGGTCAGGGTGGCGGCGTTGTCGTCGAGGGACAGGGCCCCCACGGCGGCCCGAAAGGGAGACGTCTCGTTGGGCTGCTGCTCGAAGGCAGGAGGCAGGTGCTCGTCGCCGTAGGCCCCGTCGTCGCCGAGGAGGTCGCCGTCGACCCGGCGGATCCCGCGGGCCCGGAGCTCCAGGGCCAGGGTGTAGAGCCCGCCCGTGTCGAGGGACGGGTCGCCCCCGCCCTGGAGCACGAGGTCACCGTGTACGACCCCGTCGGGGTCGGGGAGGGCCCCGAGGACCGAGGTGGTGAACCGCGCGGCCGGGCCCAGGAGGCTCAGGGCCGCCGCCGCGGTGAAGATCTTGGTGTTGGACGCGGGGTTGAGGGCCCGATCGGGCCCCCGGGCGAACCGCACCCGGCCCGTGGCGGCCTCGACGACGATCAGGGAGACCTCCGAGGCCCCGGGAACGACCGACGCGGCCAGGGCCGCCTCCGCCGCGGTTGCCACGGCGTCGCCTCCGGGGGGAGACTGGGCCAGCCCATGCCCCCCGACCAGGAGCGCCATCGAGACCGCGGCCGCGTGGATCCATCCTCGCATCGAGCCCGCTCATACCACGCCGGGGTCCTCCTCGGGCTCGGGCTCTTGGGGTGTACGGCTCCGGCTCGGCCGGTCGACGAGGTGGTGGTCCTGAGTCTCAACCGCCCCGAACACCTCGATCCGCGGTACCCCGAGGACGCCTTCGGGGCCGCCCTGGGGAGGCTCTTGTTTCCGGCCCTCCTCGGCAGTCACCCGGTGGATTTTACCCCCGCCCCCTCGCTCGCCCTGCGGGTGGAGGCCCGGGTGGGGATGCGGGTGCGGGTTCATCTCGACCCGGGGGCCCGGTTTGTGGACGGTCGGCCGTTGGGGGCCGCCGACGTGGTGGCCACCTATCGCACCCTGCTCGCCCCGGGGTCTCGGAGCCGGCTGCACGAGACCTATGCCCGGGTCTTTCAAGGGGTCTCCGCGGCGGGGCCCACCGCGGTCGATTTCACCCTGCACCACCCCGACGGAACCCTCGACAGCATGCTCCAGCAGCCCATCCTCCCGGCCGACACGGGGGCCGTGGAGCTTCAGGCCGCCCCCGGTCAGGAGGGCCGCTTCGTGGGGGCAGGGGCCCTGCGGGTGGAGGCCTTCGGCGACGGAGACTGGCGCTTCGTGCGGGCCGAGGGAGCCATTCCCCCGGGCGCCCCGCGGAGCTACCGGTTCGTGTCCCTGCGCGACCCCAACACCCTGGCCCTGCGGCTCCTGCACGGGGAGGGCGACGTGGCCGAGCTCAAGCCCGAACAGATCGCCGTGTTCGCGCGACACCCTGCGTTCGAGGTCCGGGCCGCCCGGGGGGTGGGGCTGACGTACCTCGGGGTTCACTGTGCCCGTCCGGCCCTGGCCGATCCGCGGGTGCGTCGGGCCCTGGCCCTGGCCCTCGACCGCACGGCCCTCCGTCGGGCTCGCCTCGGCCCCCACGCCGTCGACGCCGTCGGAGTCTTGCCCCCCACCCACTGGGCCGCGGCCCCGGGGCTGCCTCCCATCGCCTTCGACCCTGTCGCGGCCCGTACGGAGCTCCAGGCCATTCGTGGGGTCGGGGCCCCACCCTTGCGCCTCGTACTCCGGGTGTCGACCCAGCGGTTCGCCCTGGTCACGGCCCAGGCCCTGGCCGCCATGCTCGGGGCGGTGGGGGTCGAGGTGGAAGTGCGCCCGTCCGAGCTCGCCACCCTTCTGGCCGACCTGCGAGGGGGGCGGTTCGACCTCACCCTGCTCACGGTGCCCGATCTGTCCGACCCGTGGGGGCTGTCGTTCTGGTTTGCGTCGTCGTCCATCCCCGAGGCGGGGCGGGCCGGGGGCAACCGCTGGCGATACCGCAACCCCGCCCTCGACCAGGCCCTCGAAGCCGGGGCCCAGGCCGAGGGACCCGCGGCCCGTCGACCGCACTATGTGACCGCCCAGCGGATCCTCGCGGACGAGCTCCC
Organism: uncultured Myxococcaceae bacterium; assembly: GCA_964447205.1. Classification (GTDB taxonomy): domain Bacteria; phylum Myxococcota_A; class Polyangia; order Polyangiales; genus JAEUKH01. The sequence continues at coordinate 74,430 of CAYUSB010000040.1, read as the reverse complement.
GGTGATCCCCCTGTGGCACCCCGACGTGGTCTACGCCGTGCGACGCACCTGGAGGCCACAGGCCCCCCGGGGAGATGGGCGCCTCGACTTCCTCCTCGGCCTCCGCCGGGCGGCCCCGTCAGGGCCGTAGAAACCCGCGCGAGACCAGGGCGAAGAGCAGCACCCCCACCCCGAGGAGGAAGATCACCGCGGAGGCCAGGAGGGTGAGGGTGCGCTCGCGGTTTCCCGAAGAGGCCGGACGCGCAGACCCCGGGGCCTGGGGAGACCCCGCCGAGGGGTCGGTCACGGTGGGGGTCCCGTCCTTGTCGAGCACGATCATCACCGTGCGGGCCCGGTTGTCTGCGAACTCGCTGCCGCGTTTGCGCCGCCCTCCTGCGGGGTCTGCCCCGCGCGAGGCGATGACCGTACGCGCGAGGGCGAACTGCCGGAGCCGGGCCGACCCCGCGGGCTCGGCCAGGGCGTCGTGCAGGGCCGCGGCGAAGGTGTCAGCCGTCGGGAAGCGGTGCTGCGGGTCGCGGGCCATGGCGCACAGGATCACGGCCTCCATCGCCGGCGAGATGTCCGCCACGATGCGCGAGGGCGAGTGAACCCCCTCGTTGATGATGGCCCGGAGGGTGGCCTCGTCGTCTTCGCGTTGGTACGGCGACAGCCCCGTCAGGAGCTCGTACAGCACCACCCCCGCGGCGTAGATGTCCGTCCGCGGATTGATGGCCGGATCGCCCGCCGCCTGCTCCGGGGCCATGTACGCCGGGGTCCCCACCACCTGCACGCCCCGCGTGGCCTCGGGGCCTTCGGCCACGAAGGCCGCCACCCCAAAGTCCATCAACACGGGCCGCTCGCCCCCCGAGACCGATCGCGCCAGAAAAATGTTGTCTGGCTTAACATCTCGATGAATCACACCCACTTTGTGGGCGTGATCGAGGGCCCCGAGGATGGGGGCCAGGAGCTGCACGGCCTCTCCGTCTTCGAGGCGGCCTTTGCGTTCGAGCCGGGTGGCGAGGGTCTCTCCGTCGAGGAAGGTCATGGCATAGAAGGGGGCCCCGTCTTCGGCATAGCCGGTCTGGAGGACCTCGACGACGTGGCGATGTTGTACGGCGGCCACGGCCCGGGCCTCGCGGATGAAGCGCCGGACGGCCTCGGGGTCGTGGGCCAGCTCGTGCCGCAGGACCTTCACGGCCATGCGGTAGTTGCTGGGCAGGTGCCGGGCCTCGTAGACGGCCCCCATCCCGCCCTCGCCGACCAGGGCCCGGAGCTCGAACGAGCCTGCCATCGTGGTGCCCACGCGGGCTGACGCTCGGGTCGCCATTGACCCGCGAGTCTCTCAGCCTCGCAACAAGGGGGCAAGGCCCATCGCGGCCCATCGCGGTGACGGCTATACCTACCCCCATGCGCGGGCCATCGTGGTGGGCAGTGGGGTTGGTTCTGGGGGCGGCCCTCGTTTCTGGATGCAGGGGGGGGGCAGGGCCACCAGACCCCGGGCGTCCCAGGGCCCCGGAGGCGGCCGTCGACGCCGGGCAGGACAGCGTCTGGGAGCGGACCGACGGCAGGGCCGCGGGGTGCCCGGCTCGAGACCCCGTGCGGAGGGACAGACCCCGGGGCCACGCCCACACGGACACGGTCCGGGGGCGGGAGCGGTGGCGGGCGGAGGACTCGCCGCATCGGGTCCCGTACGGGCTGGAGGTGATGCCGGGGGGGAGGGTGGAGATCGAGCCCTGCGCCCGGGTCGAGGTGGGCGACGGGAGGGGCCTCCTCGTGCGCCGGGGAGGCACCTTGCGGGCCCTCGGGGCCCCGGGACGACCCATCTACTTCGGCCCCGTGGCGAGCCCCGAGGGGGCCACGGAGGGCGGCCGTTGGGTGGGTCTGACGGTGGCGGAGGGGGCCTCGCCTGACAGCGCCCTCGCGGAGGTCACCCTCGACGGGGCGGGGGCCCCGGCCTTGGAGCTCGGGCCGGCGGCGGCCTTGCGGGTCGGGGCGGCCCACGGGCTGTCGGTGCGCGGGGTGACGATCGCGCGGTGGGGCGGATACGGCCTCGCCCTGGTGGGCCCCGGGCGGGTGGTGTGGTCGGGCGACCTCGTGCTGCGCGACGGGGCGGGGGCGGAGGGGGCGGCCTCGGTCGACGACCTTGACGCGGTGGCCTCGCTCCCGGGCCTGCAATGGCAGGGGATTCGTCCCCTTGCGGGGCGGGGAGATGTGCGCCTGACGGCCCGGCAGCGGGTGGTCCACGCCGATGCGCAGTGGCGGCCCCTCGGGGCGCGATACCGCGTCCGGGCCGGGGCGCGGGTGATGGTAGCGGCGACCCTGACGCTCGAACCCCGCGTGGAAATGGCCTTCGAGGACGAGTCCGAGCTGGTGGTGGGCCTCGACGCCCCAGGGGCCTTGCGGGCCGAGGGCGACCTCGACGGGTCTCCGGTCCGCCTCGGGGGGGTCGACCCTTCGGCCGCCGAACCTCGCTGGAGGGGCTTGTTTTTCGGCCCGTTGACGCGCCGCGACGCGACCCGCCTGGCGGGGGTGATCCTGCGCGGGGCCGGTCTGCGGTCGCGCAGGGCCATGCAGGGGTGCGAGGCCTCGCCCGCTCCGCCCGAGCCCGACGCGGCGATGGTCACCTTCGACGGGGTGAGCGCCCGCGATCTGCTCCGCCAGGTACGCTTCGAGGTCGGGCCCCCGCGCGGGTACGCCGTCGCCCAAGGTGGCGACATCCCTGGACTTCCGCTCGATGTTGCAGATCCGTCACAGGGCATCGACCTGACCGTCGCGGGGGTCGGGTGCGCCCAACGCTGGCCGACCCGGGCCGGGCGGTGTCCTGTAACCCCGCGATGTCACTGAGGGTTTTCGTGCGTCCACAGGGTCCGGAGGCACCCCCCCCGAGATTCTGCCGAGGGTCAACCCGGTCGGGAAATATCGCGTCAGGTCGCGTTTCTGGAGGGCCTCGCGGCGCCGGGTGTTGGGGCTGAATGTGAACGGAAACACCATGCTGTATCAATGGGTTACGAGACACGATGCCGCCATGACCTGGGCGAACACACGGAAAACCTACGAGGAAGCGGGGATGGTCGGCCGAGGGGCGGCCGAGGGGCCCGACCCGGCAGAAGGTTTGGGGTAGGAGCTCCGGGGGCCCCTCCGCCTACACGGGGGCACTGAACAAACGAAGGGCCCTTGAAGCCAGGGGTCGACTTGTCGCACGAAGGGTTTGTCCCGATGGCGCTTCGTCGACGGGGCCCGCGGAGGCCGAAGACCCTCGCGTGTGTGTCAAGAGACCTGTGCCGCGGTTGCCGGGTGGGCGATCGGCGGATGCGGGCTTCGGATGTGGTGTGTCGCCGCGGGCGCACGGCCGTGTGCGGTGGTCGACGACAGGTAGACGGAGGTCAGGAGTCGGTGGACAGAGGACGACAGGGCCCTGAGGTGTAGGGGGGTGTAGAAAATTTGAGGTCAGACAGGATCGTGGTGCAGAGGGAGAGGACCCGCGGAGCTCCACGCAGAGACCGGCAGACGGGGGCCGCCCAGGGCGGCAGCGGGTCGAGCTTCTTGCTGGTACGCCGGGTGATCGCAGCCATCACAGATTCCGTTGTCGGTTGAGCGGTTCGTCCGCCGTCGATGACTCAACAGGGTACGGAGGGCTCCGCAGGCGGTCTGCGGGGTCATCGATTCAGAGACATGGCAGGGGCTGTCCAGGCATCAACACCTCGGGCCGTCCGTGGTCTCGTCGGCACGGGTGCGCCCTGCCGGTCGGGATCGGTGCGACCAGAAGTTCGGGAGGAGAGACGATCATGGGACCGATTGAGGTGAACAAGGCCGGCGTGATGTTGCAACTGGCCACCGTGGAGTCGTTGCAAGAGGGCTCCGCCGCGTTTGAGCTCCCCCCCCCCGCGGAGGAGGAGGGCGATCCCTCCCGTCGCAAGGCCCGGGTGCGGGCCCGCACCATTTCCATTAAACGTTTGTCCAAACGCGAGTTGGAGCGCGGACGTTTGCTCTTTCCCGACCTGGAGTACGAGCGCCCCATGACCCGCGGGGACTGCCAGCACGGCCCCCACGCCGAGCGCCCCTGCCCCTGGGTGAGCTGCAAGCACCACCTGTACCTCGACGTGAACGACCGGACGGGGTCGATCAAGGTCAACTTCCCTGACCTCGAGGTGTGGGACCTGCCCGAGACCTGCGCCCTTGATATCGCCGATCGTGGTGGCATCACCCTCGAAGAAGTCGGCGAGATCATGAACCTCACCCGCGAGCGTATCCGGCAGCTTGAGACCCGGGGGCTTGCCAAGCTCCAGGGATTGAGCGAAATCGCATCTCTCTCCGACTACTGCGAGTGACCCCGACGGCGGCGCCGGGGCGCACGCGTCGAGGTGAAGCATGACCGCGATTCGTCGGGCCCTGGTCTCTGTCAGCGACAAACACGCGCTGGCTCCCTTCATTCAAGCCCTGTCTGAGCGGGGGGTCGAGGTCCTCTCGACGGGCGGCACCGCCCGGGCCCTGCGGGAGGCCGGGGTCACGGTGACGGACGTGAGCGCCTACACCGGCTCGCCCGAGATCATGGACGGGCGGGTGAAGACCCTGCATCCTCGCGTCCACGCGGCCATCTTGATGCGCGACCTGGAGGGCGACCGCGAGGCCCTGGCCTCCATCGGGGGGGCCCCCATCGACCTGGTGGTGGTCAACCTCTACCCCTTTGAGGCCACCCTCCAGCGGGCCGGGTCGAGCCACGACGAGCTGGTCGACCAGATCGACATCGGGGGTCCGGCCATGGTGCGGGCGGCCGCGAAGAACCACGCCCGGGTCACCGTGGTGGTCGACCCGGCGGACTATCCGCGGGTCCTGGAGGCGTTTCAGCGCGACGGGTCGGTCTCGCACCCGCTGCGGGTGGCCCTGGCCTCCAAGGCCTTCGCCCACACCGCGGCGTACGATGGGGCCATCGCGGGGTACCTCTCGGGGATCGACGAGGACGGGGGGCGCGAGCGTCATCCGCGGGCCCTGCACCTCGGGTACGCCCGCAATTACGCCCTGCGCTATGGGGAGAACCCCCATCAGACGGCGGCCTTCTACCGGGAGCGCAGCCCCGCCCCGGGCAGCCTCGGGGCGGCCCGGAGCCTCGGGGCCGGGGGCAAGGAGCTGTCGTTCAACAACCTCGTGGATGTCGACGCGGCCTTGGAGGCGGTGCGGGAGTTCGTGGGGCCCGCGGCCGTGGTGGTGAAGCACACCAACCCCTGCGGGGTGGCCCTCGGGGCCGAGCTCGAGGCGGCCTTCCGGGCGGCCCGAGAGGCCGACGCCCTGTCGGCGTTTGGAGGCATCGTGGCCCTCAACCGCCGGGTCGACGCGGGCACGGCCCGGGCCCTCATCGAGAGCTTCCTGGAGGCCGTGGTGGCCCCGGGCTTCGACGACGAGGCCCTGGCCGTCCTGCACACGAAGAAGAACCTCCGTCTCCTCGACGTGGGCCCCCTCGGGGCCCCGGGCCAGCCCGCCCGGGTGACCCGGTACGTCTCCGGCGGGCTCCTCGTGCAGGATCGGGACGGGCGGGCCGAGGGCGAGATCGCCGCCGGGCGGGTGGTGACGAAGCGGCAGCCCACCGAGGCCGAACGCGAGGCCCTGGAGTTTGTCTGGCGCGTGACCAAACACGTGAAGTCCAACGCCATCGTGCTGGCCACGGGCTCCGGGGGGGTGATCCGCACCGTGGGGGTGGGGGCCGGGCAGATGTCGCGGGTGGTGTCGGTCGACATCGCGTGCCGCAAGGCGGCCGAGGCCTCGCAGGGGTCGGTCCTGGGCTCCGACGCGTTCTTCCCCTTCGCCGATGGGTTGGAGCGGGCGGCCGAGGCCGGGGTGGCCGCGGTGGTCCAGCCCGGCGGGAGCGTCCGGGACGCCGAGGTGATCGCGGCCGCAGACAGGGCCGGGATCGCGATGATCTTCACCGGGACCCGGCACTTCCGGCACTGACCCTGTCGGGGCGCGGCTCAGGCCCCGCCGAGAACCGCGCTGAGACCCAGGGAGGCCGAGGCCACCGTGAGCAGGGCGGCCCGTCGGGCGGGCACGAGGTACGAGGCCAGGGCCAGGAGGGCCAAGGGGCCCAGGGCCGAGGCCGCGAGGGCCATGGCCTCGCCGTGGTGCCGCAGCGACCACTGCCCGAAGGTGCTCCGCCCGAGCCACCACAACGCGTTGAACCCCATCGCAAACATCGTGAGCCGCAGTCCCATGAGACCTCGGGCGGTACCACGGAGCTCTGGGCCCGCGCCAGCATTCGGCGGGTCGGCCATGGCGCCCGAGGGGGCAGAGCGGGTACGACGGGGGCTGCGATGATCCTCCGCGACCCCGTGCACGGCCTCGTCTCGTTTGAGGGCCCCGAAGCGGCCCTCGTGCCTCGGCTCATGGACACCGCCGAGGTCCAACGCCTGCGCAGGGTGCGGGCCCTCGGGGTGGCCTCCCTGGCCTTCCCCGGGGCCGAGCACTCGCGCTTCGCCCACGCCGTCGGGGCCGCCCACGTGATGACCCGCTTCCTTGCCCGGGTCGGGCCCCTGGCGGCCGAGCTCGGGGCCTCGCACCGGGTAGAGGCCCACGACGCCGAGGCGGCCCTCGCGGCGGCCCTCGTGCACGACGTGGGGCACGGGCCCTTGTCGCATCTGTTCGAGGAGGTCCTGCCCGCGATGCCGGCCCACGAGACCTGGACCAGCGCCATCGTGCTCGACCCCGACACCGACCTGCACCGGGTGCTGGCCGAGCGCGACCCGGCCCTGCCCGCCCGGGTCGAGCGCCTCGTCCACGGCGACCACCCCCTGCGGTACCTCGCCCGGGCCGTCTCCGGGACCTTCGACGTCGACCGCTGCGACTACCTCCTGCGCGACTCGTACATGACCGGGACCCGCTACGGCCTGTACGACCTCGACTGGCTCCTGCGCTCCCTCCGGCTCGAACCCGACGCCGCCGGGCCCCGCCTCGCGGTCGACGGGACCAAGGGACTGCCCGCGGTGGAGGGGTACTTCCTGGCCCGCCTCTTCATCTACCAGCAGGTGTATTTCCACAAGGCCACCCGGGCCGCCGAGACCGTCCTGCGCGCGATCTTCCGACGCCTCGCCGACCTGATCGCCGACGGCCGGGTCCCTCCCGGGACCCCCGGGCAGATCGCAGCCTTCGTGCGCGGACAGACCGTCTCCGTGCACGACTACCTGCGCCTCGACGACGACCAGCTGTGGTGCTCGATCGCGACCTGGAGCCGCGACCCCGACCCCCTGCTGTCGTCCCTGTCCTCACGGATGCTGCGGCGCGACCTCTTCAAGACCGCGGCCCTCGACGACTTCGACCCCGCCGACGACCCGGCCCTGCTCGCCGCCCTCGAGGCCCTGGTGGCCCGCCGCGGGTTCGACCCCCGGTACCACTGCGCCCTCGATGTCTCCGAGGTCCTGCCGTACGAGCACCCGACCTCTCCCGACGAGGCCCTGCGGGTCGTCTACGAGCGGCGCCCCCCGCGGCCCCTGGAGCGGGCATCGTTCTTGATGGCGCGGCTTCTGGGGGCCCCCTTCGTGCGCCGAAGGCTGGTGTTTCCGGCCGAGGTGCGGGGCGAGGTGTCGGCCCTCCTGGGGGCGTTGTAACCCGCGCGTTGACACGCCCGCGCGGGTCGCGCAGAAAAGCGTCGTGGTGCGCGCGTGCTTCCGGGGATGGGTGTTGATGGCGGCTGCGTGGAGCGTGGCCGGGATGGCCGCGGCCCAGGCCGGTCCCGCGGAGGCCCCGCCCTCCGCCCTGGGCTTCGAGGTGTCGCCCACCCCCGAGGCCTGGCGCTGGCGGTTCGTCCTGTCCAACCGGGGCTCGGTGCCCCTCCCCGTGGTCGCCGACCGCCGCCTCGTGTGGCTGGAGATCCTGCCTCCCCCGCCGGCCCCCGGGGCCCGCCCCGCCCGCCGTCGTCCCCGGGTCGCACGCTGCGTCCACGACGCCCGGCCCGCCACCAACGAGCGGGCCCCCGAGGTCGTCCTCAACCCGGGACAACGCCACGCCGAGACCTTCGACCTGCGCGACCAGTGCAACCTCCGCATCCCCAACTGCCTCGTGCCAGGGGCCCAACTGGTGGTGCACTACGGCTACCCTCAGGCCCGCCGGGCCCGCCCCCGGCCGAGCCGCTCGCTCGTGCGGGACGAGGGCCCCACGGTGGTCAACGACCTCACCACCACGGTGCAGGTCCCCGCCCTGCCCGCGAGCCTCGTCCCCGCCGAGAGTCACGGCGTCCATGGGCCCGAGGCCGCCGTGGGGGCGCCCTCCCTGGAGGTCTCGGTGCGCACGGGGCGGGCCGCCACGGGGGCGGGCCTTGGGGTGTCGGTGTCGGTGCGTAACCCGAGCGTGCACCCGGTGTGGGCCCTGTGGCGCCCGACGGTCTTCGGCTTCGAGGTGGTGGGTCCGACGGGGCGCCGGGTCCTGTGCGAGGAGATCACCCGCCAGCCGGGGGCCCACCTCGAGCACTTCGTACGCTTCGGCGGTCGCAGCCGTCGGGGGATGTCCCTGATGCTCGCCCAGTACTGCCCCCTCGAGACCTTCGACGTGCCCGGGATCTACCTCGTGCGGGGGCGATACACCTCTCGGGCCGACGGGGAGGGCTACGGCTTCGGTCGGGTCTTCGTCGGGGAGGTCGGGTCGGCCCAATCGGTGGCGCGGATCTCCCGGGGGCGGGGGCCGTATGTGCCGCTCGACCCCGAGCGTCTGCGGTAGAGTCTCGGTGTCGGTGTTTGTACAGGGAGGTTGATCGCGCTCATGGCCAAGATTCTTGTCGTTGACGACCAACGCAACATGCGCACGACCCTGGCCATCATGCTCCGGGCGGCCGGGCACGAGGTCGACGAGGCGGCCGATGGTGACTCGGCGGTCAACCTGGCCGCGGTCAACGGGTACGACCTGGTCATCACCGACCTGCGGATGGGCGAAAAAGATGGCATCGACGTCCTGCGCCGCACCCGGGAGGCCAACGCCCTCACCGAGGTGATCGTGATGACGGCCTACGGCACCATCGAGAGCGCCGTCGAGGCCATGCGCCTCGGGGCCTACGACTACATCCAGAAGCCCTTCTCTGAGCAGGAGCTCACGGTGAAGGTCACCAAGGCCTTGGAGAAGCGGCAGCTCGCGGGGCACGTGGCCCTCCTGACCCAGGAGTTTCGCGACCGGTACAAGTTTGAAAACATCGTGGGGCGCTCGCCGGCCATCCGCGAGGTCATGGCCCGGATCGTCAAGACCGCCCCCACCGACGCCACCGTGCTCATCACCGGGGAGTCGGGCACGGGCAAGGAGATGATCGCCAAGGCCGTCCACTCCAACTCCAAGCGGGCCAACCTGCCCTTCATCTCCATCAACTGCGCGGCGATGACCGAGACCCTCTTGGAGAGCGAGCTCTTCGGGCACATCAAGGGGGCCTTCACCGGGGCCATCAGCAACCGCAAGGGGCTCATCGAGGAGGCCGACGGGGGCACCTTCTTCTTCGACGAGGTGGCCGAGACGTCGCCGTCGTTCCAGGCCAAGCTGCTGCGCACCCTGCAGGAGGGGGAGGTGCGGCGGGTGGGGGACAGCCGGTCGTTCAAGGTGGACATCCGGGTGGTGGCGGCCACCAATCAGGACCTGCACCGGGCCATCGCCGAGAAGAGGTTTCGTCAAGACCTTTACTATCGCCTCAACGTGGTGCGCTTCGTCCTGCCGCCCCTGCGCGAGCGCAAGGAGGACATCCCCATCCTCATCGAGCACTTCCTCGAGAAGATGTGCAAGAAGATGAACGTCCGGGTCCGCCTCGGCGACGGGGTGGTCGACTACCTCCTCGCGTACGAGTACCCCGGCAACATCCGCGAGCTCGAGAACATGATCGAGCAGGGGGTGGCCCTGGCCTCGCAGACCGGGGTGGTTCACCTCGAGGACATCGCCCCGCAAGACCTCCCCCCGGCCCCCCGCGACCGCCCCGGCGACCGCTCCCTGGCCTCCAGCGTCGACGGGGCCGAGCGCAGCGCCATCGAGGCCGCCCTGCGCGAGTTTGAGGGCAACCGGGAGCGGGCCGCCGAGCTCCTGGGCCTGTCGCCCACCACCCTGTGGCGAAAGATGAAGCGGCTCAACATCCAGTGGTCCACGTAGACCCGCGCTACCGGCGCGAGGGCGACACCGTCTACGTCGAGCTGTCCCTCCGCACCATCCAGCAGCTCTTCGACGCCCGCGACCCCGCCCCCTTCTGCGAGCGCGACCTCGACCCCGCGGCCCTGGAGTACCTCTTCGAGGCCGCCGACGACCTGCCCCGCGGGGTTCCGATGGCCCTGATCTTCTCTTTCTCCGACGAGGTCGACCCCCCGGTCCTGACCGAGGAGGCCCTGACCGAAGCCGTCCGGCGCCACCTGGGGCTGGAGCGGGCCCGGCTCCGTAGAAAGATCCGCAGGATGTTTCAGCACGCCGGGGTGGCCGCCCTGATCGGGCTGAGCATCCTGGCCCTGAGCCTGGGCCTGGTGGATTGGCTCGACCGGGTGTCGACCCGCGGAGCGGCGGTGACCCTGCGGGAGGGCGTCACCATCCTGGCCTGGGTGGCCTTGTGGCGGCCCCTGGAGTCGGTCTTGTACGAGTGGTGGCCCCTGTGGGAGCGGGTGCGGGCCCTCGGGCGGGTGCAGGTCGCCCCGATGCGGGTCGAGGTCGCCAAGGGGGCTCCCCGCCCGCGCAGCGTCATTCGCGTGGGCTGAAGTTGAAGCGGACCTCAGACAGGGCGCAGCCCCCGCGGGCCGCGGGGTAGGTGATGCGACGCAAGACCCCTTTGACGCACTCGACGAGGGGGCGGCTCGACATGGGGGTCGACACCCGGACCTCCTCGGCCCGGCCCTGGGTGTTGATCTTGAGCTGGGCCGTGAGGGGGCCGCGGAGGGAGTTGTTGCCGCGGAGCTCGCGCTCGTAACACGCCCGCAGGGCCCCGAAGTTGGCCTGGGCGCTGCGCTGAACCCCGCCGGGGTTGGCCAGGGTCCCGTTGCACTCGGAGACGTACCGGATCACCGTCCGCACCCGCTGGGGCCCCGCGTCGGGGACCTGGGGCGGCCCGGCGTCTGGCTCTTCGGGGGGGAGCTCGATCGCGGCGGCGAGCTGCGGGGTGACCACCGGGGCACGTCCGGCGTCGTGCACCAGGGGCGGAGGCGGAGGAGCGGGCGGGCTCTGGGTCAGGTGGTAGATCCCCGCGCCGCCTCCGAGCAGCAGGAGCAGACCGATGACGGCAAATTTCCCATTGGAGCTGCTGTGCGGCGGCGAAGGGTTGTCATCCACGGTGCGATTCTCTCTGAGGGGTGAAGGTGCCCGGATGGTGCGTGCGGGCGCACGGGGCGGGCTCGGTTTTGACTCGACCCCGACGGGTCGCCGCAAGGTTTATCACACGGTCCGGGCAACGCGGGCACAGAGTCTTTCGAAGCCGCTGCGGGGCGCCGGACGTTGTGGCATCGGGGTCTCACGGCAGGAGCTGGCCGGTCACACGCACCGAGAGCTGGACGGACACCGAGGCCCGTCCCGCGGGCAGGGCTCCTCGGGGGGTGAGGTCGACCGCGGCGCGGGCGAAGATCCGGAAGCGGCGGGAGGTGCGGGTGAGGTGCTGCGACAGGGCCGCGGCCCCGTCGGGATTGGGCGAGACCGTCCCGTCGAGGGCCCCGGTGCGGTCGACCCGGAGCACCGGGACCCGGGCAAGGAGCCGCACCCCGTCGGACCCGATCCCGCTGGCGCTCTCGGGGCCCCAGTACAGGTCGGTGGGGCCTACGGCCACCGAGGCCGAGGCCGAGCGCCCGGCGTAGCGTACGGTGGTGATGGTCACGCTCTGGAGTGAGCCCCCGAGGGACTCGAGGCCCGGGACGCTGGTGGACAGGTCGATGGCCTCGGGCATGGACAGGTCGAAGGGGAAGGGGTCTGGGTCGCACAACCCGGCCGTGCAGCGCAGGGCCGGGGCCCCGGGCCCGAGGGTGGGGCATTGGGCAGGGCTCTGACAGGACAGGGCGGCCAGGGTCGTCCCGCTGCGCCAGGGCTCGGGGAGGGTGATGCGGGCGAGGTCGACCTCGTAGACGAAGGGGCCGAGGTTGGCGTCGAGGGGCAGGGCGTCGCCGCAGCCCACAGAGAGGGCGAGGAGACCGAGGGCGAAGCCCCGCCGCTGGTGAAGCAGAGGGCGAAGAAGAAAGGTCACGATGAGGGCAGTGTGCCGCCCTGGGGCCCTTCGATCAAGCGCGGGGGCGCGCAAGGGCAGAGCTCCTCGGGGGGGGTGAGGGGGCGATCAGCGGGCGGGGGCCTGCCACGGGCGCAGGCCGCGGAAGGTCACGACCGTGATGGCCCCGGGGAAGACCCGGGCGCGGAAGCTGCCGGCGTGCACGAGGGTCTGGCGGTCGTCGTCGTAGCCGAGGGCGGCTACGGCCACGGGGCCCGGCTCCATGTCGAGCAAGGCGTAGGTGCCGAGGATGGAGGTCCCGCGGTTTTCGCGGGAGATGTCGGGCAGGGGGTTGGTGTCGTTCTCGGAGAAATAGACCACGGGGCCGTCCCAGGCCCGGCTGGGGTTGCTCGCCACGCTGGCGTTGGCGATCCGCACGTCGTCGCAGTCGTGAACCTCCCCGGCCACCGCCCCCCGGCCCGGGGTGATGCCCGAGGTGAGCCCGCTCGTCGACGGGATGGACGACCAGTCGGCGTTGGAGATCACCCGCGGGGTGAAGCGCACCCGGCGCTCGCCCCCGACCCCCATGGGGGCCTGCTCGGCGTTGATGTCGGCGTTGCGCAGGAGGACGTTGTAGTCGTAGACCCGGTGCGAGAAATTGCCCGTGGCGATGGGGTCGGCGGCGTCGCCCTCGGTGACGACGAGGAGCTCGGTCTCGGTCGGGACGTTGGCGATCTCGAAGCCCCCGAGGCGGCGGGTGAAGGTCACCTGGTCGCCCGAGGGGCTGTACACGTCCTCGGTCCCGGCCGCCGGGTGGGACAGGTCGCTCACGGTGGTCCCGAGGGTCTCTCCGGGCATCCCATCGGCCCCGACCCTGTGCACCGTCACCCGGATGTGCTGGCTGTCGCCGCCGTTGCCGAAGACCTTGACCGAGCCCCAAAGGGTGACCCGCTCGGAGGTGGCCGGGGCGGGGGCTCCCCCCGGGGCATAACACGACCAGTTGGGCCGCCGGACCTGGGCCGCCGTCTGGCAGAACTCCCGTCGGCGGGTGGCGTCGCAGTGGGTCCGCTCCATGGGCTCGACGCGCCCGGGGGGGATCACGCAGACCCCGCAGGTGGCCACGGCCCGGGCCGGGCAGGGGATGGAGGGTTGGCTGGCGCAGTAGTCGTCGCCGCGGGCCCGACGACCGGTCGAGGCGTCGGCTCCGGGGGCGGGGGCCTGGGTGCTGTCCCCGCAGGCCCCGAGGGACGCCGCGAGGCCGAGGAGAAACATCGGGAGAGGGCGAACGTTCATGGTTGTGGGGATCGTACCTGAATGGGGCGGAGGTTGTGGGCCCTGCGCGTCGTTGTGAGGGCGGGGCGGGGCGTGGTACGGTCCGGGCCATGCCCCTTATCGAGACCGAGGACGCCGCCCGCCGCCTCGCGCGGGCCATCGCCAGCGACCTGTCCCTCTACAACGAGGAGAAGATCACCAAGGGGATCCAGGAGGACACCCTCTTCGATGTCCTCGCCGAGGAGATCGAGGAGGGTCGACAGCTCTACCGCTCCCGCGTGGCCCAGGAGCTCTACCTCAAAAACTTCTACGGCCGGGCCATCGTCGACATCCTCGTGAAGTCCAAGCGGCACATCAAGTCCAAGGTCTGGTGAGCCCCCGGCTCCTCCAGGTGGCGGTGACCCAAGCCGAGGTGGGCGAACGCATCGACCGGGCCCTCGCGGCCCACCTGGTGGACGAGGGGTTGTCTCGTTCGGTCCTGTCCCGCCTGTGCGACGAGGGGCGGGTAACCCTGCACGGGATGGTCGTACGCTCCAGCGCGCGGGTGAAGGGGGGCGAGGTCTTCGCGGTGGAGGTTCCGCCCCCGGAGCCCTCCCGGGCCGAGCCCGAGGCCATTCCCCTGACGGTGATCTTCGAGGACGAGCACCTCCTCGTGGTCGACAAACCCGCGGGCCTCGTCGTGCACCCCGCCAAGGGTCACGCCACCGGGACCCTCGTCAACGCCGTCCTGCATCACGCCTCGGTCGACGACGCCGACGGAGACCCCCTCCGCCCCGGCATCGTGCACCGGATCGACCGCGACACCTCGGGGCTCCTGGTGGTGGCCCGCTCGCCCGCGGCCCGGGTCGGGCTCGAGGCCCGGTTTCGTGCCCACGACATCGAGCGCCGGTACGTGGCCCTGGTCGAGGGGACGGTTCCGGAGTCGGCCCACTACGACACCCCGTATGGGCGTCATCCCCGCGACCGGATGAAGTTTACGGGCAAGGTGGCCTCCGACCGCCGGGCCGTCACCCACTGCCGCCGCGAGGCCCTCCTCGGCGACGGGGTGGCCTCGCGGGTGGGGTGCACCCTGGAGACGGGTCGGACCCACCAGATCCGGGTGCATCTTTCCGAGGCGGGGTATCCCCTCCTCGGCGACGCGATGTACGGCCGGACCCCGAAGCACCCTGGCCTCCGGGCCATCGCCGCGGCCCTGGGGCGTCAGGCCCTGCACGCCGCGGTGTTGGGCTTCGTGCACCCGGTGACGGGCGAGACCCTGCGGTTTGAGTCCCCCCTCCCGGACGATTTCCTGCGGGCCTTGCGGGCCCTGGAGGCCCTCGGGGGCGACTGACCGCCGCGGGGTAGAGGTCAGCGCCAGGGCAGGGCCCCCCCGCGGGGGACGCAGGCCCCGACGAGGGCCTCGACCCCGGCGTCGAGCAGGGCCGGGTCGGTCTCGCGGCGCGGCCAGCGGATCCATACAGCCCCCTCCACGCAGGTAAACACGAAGGCCCTCTGGGCCAGGACCACCAGGGCCTTGCGGGTGCGCGGGTCGAGCAGGGTCCGGGCCACCCGCTCGTCGTCGGTGAGGACCTGGCAGAGCTCGTCGAAGAGGGAGTCCGAGAGGTCCATGGCCCGGTAGCCTTGGGGGGGCGCGAGGTGGCCGTGGAGCTGCCGGTTGCGGACCACCACGGTGGCCGGGATGTGGGTGAGGGCTCGGCCCGCGATGACGGTGTAGGCCTGGCGCTGAAACACGGGCTCGGCCGCGGGGATGGGCATGGCCGCGGGGTCGAGGTCCATCGTGTCGAGGGTCCACAGGGCCTGGCTCTGGGGGCTGATGAGCCCGCGGACCTGCGGGGACTGCGGCGACAGGAGGCTGCGGTTGCCGTGTACGAAGGTGTACCCGTGGCCCCGGGCCCACGCCTGCCAGACGGGGGTGAGCCGGTCGAACTCCTTGCGCAGGCGGAGGGTCCGGGCGAGGGACGCCGCAGGGGCCAGGGCGGCTGCGGCGGACATCACCAGGAGGATGACGGCGTCCTCGTACATGGGCGGGGCGGGGGAGACGGGCCGTCGGGGCCCTCAGCGGTCGAGCAGGCGACGGAGGCGTTTGGCGTCGGCATACATGTCGACGTTGGCCAGGATGGCGATGACCTCTTCGGCCTTGGTGCCCGCCACGGCCTTGGCCACGGACTCCAGGGCGAGGTCTTCGTAGCGGGACTTGAAGCCTGCCTGACCGGTGAGTCGGTAGTAGACCCGGTCGGTGCGCAGGGAGGCGGGGTGGCGGAAGGGGTCGCGGGCTACGAGGACCCCGAGGTCTTTGACGAGGGCTTCGGCCTCTTTGATGTCCCAGGAGACCGGGGGCTCCCAGACCAGGGGGGCGAGGTGGGGGGTGCGGAGGCGCTCGAAGAAGGACTTGAGCTGGGCGCGCAGGGCCTTGGAGTGGGGGAGGTCGGACGGGGAGAGGACGACCAGGGCCCGGGCCTCGAGGTCGCGGGCGACAGGCACGAAGGCCTGCCAGGCGGCCTCGGCCGCGGCGTTGGGGGCGAACCCCTCGGCGGTGAGCTCGCGGGGGCACAGGGCGGTGAAGACAAACCCCGGAGGGGCCTCGCGGCGCCAGCGGCGGACCAGGGCCGGACCCGGGACCCCGAGGTGGGTGTCGGCCACCTCGGTCACGAGAAATTCCTTCAAATACCGCGTCGCTGGGACGGGGAACCCCGAGCAGCCTACATACACCATGGCGTCGGGGACTATAGCCTGTGCGGGCCCCGATGGGGGAGCGGGCAGTACGCTCTGCAAGGCGTGCACGCGGAATCCTCCCGCGGTGGTATCGTGCCCTCGTGCACCCGCGGCTCTGCAACCACGCTTCGGCCCTCGCGGCCCTGCTGGCGGCCATGACCTTCGCTTCCGCCCTGTGTGCGCAGACGAGGGCGGGTCCTGGGGCCTTCGATCTGCAGATCTTTCAGCCGACCCCCTCGGGCCGCGGGGTCTTCGTGGTCGACCTGGCCGAGGTGCCCCAACACCTGGCCTTCACCGCGAGCGTGTGGACGAGCTACGCCCACGGGTCGCTCGTTGACACACGCAACGCCGCCGCGGTCCCGGTGCGCAACGCGTTGCAGATGGACGTCCAGCTCGCCCTCGGGCTGTTTCAACATCTGGAGGTGGGCTTGAGCCTGCCCATGCATCGGCAGGTGGTTCCGGGTCTGTCCGCGGACGGAAACACCTTCGAGACGGGCGACCCGTCGGCCCGGACGGGCTTTGGCGACCTGCGGGCCTTCGTCAAGGCCCCCCTCCTGCGCGGGACCCACCGCCTCGCCCTGCGGGTGGGGGTAGGGTTTCCCACGGGCCAGGACGAGCGGTTTATGGGGGCGGCCTCGTGGGTCCTGTCGCCCGCCTTCGTGTACTCCACCAGCTTCGGGCGTTGGACCGTGGCCGGCAACCTCGGGGCCCGCCTCGTGACCCGCAACGTGGTGTCCGACCTGGAGGTCAACGACGCCGTGACCCTCGGGGCCGCCCTGGTCTTCGCGGCCACCCCCCGGGTGAGCGCGGCCCTGGAGGCCAACCTCCGGGTGGGCGTGGGCACGAGCGCGGGGCGCGACAACCAGTCGCCCCTGGAGCTCCTGCTCGGGGGACGGTTCGCCGTGGGCCGGACCATGACCGTGATGGCGGGGGTGGGACGCGGGATCACCGACGCCTACGGGACCCCCGACTTTCGGGGCTTCGTCGGGTTGCGCTGGCAGGGGGTGCGGGCCCGGGTCTGTACGACCGGCCCCGAGGACCATGACGGGTTCGAGGACGGGGACTTCTGCGCCGACCCGGACAACGACGGCGACGGGATCGCCGACGACCGCGACGCCTGCCCCAATGACGCCGAGGACATCGACGGCTTCGAAGACGCCGACGGCTGCCCCGACCCGGACAACGACGGCGATGGGATCCTCGACGACGTCGACCGCTGCCCCCTCGACCCCGAAGACCACGACCGCTACCAGAACGACGACGGCTGCCCCGAGCTCGACAACGACCGCGACGGGATCCCCGACGTGCGCGACTCGTGCCCCGACGAGCCCGAGGACCGCGACGGATACCAGGACGACGACGGCTGCCCCGAGCCCGGCCCCGACGCCGTGGTGGTGACCCGCACCGACTCAAGGCTCCTGGTCAACCAGCGCATCTTCTTCGACTTCGACAGCGACACCCTGCGCAACGTGTCCTTCCCGGTCCTCGACGAGATCTCCAGCGCCATCCGTCGCAACCCCGACATCGCCCGCCTGCGGGTCGAGGGGCACACCGACGACGTGGGGACCCCGGAGTACAACGTCGACCTGTCGTTCCGTCGGGCCCGGGCCGTGATGGAGTATCTCATCGCCCACGGGGTGGCCCGCGATCGCCTCGAGGTCGCCGGGTACGGCCACCAGCACCCCGTCTCCGAAGACCGCTCGGCCGAGGGGCAGAGCCTCAACCGCCGGGTGGAGTTCACCATCCTCCGTACGACGGGCGGACCCCCTCCGGCCCCTGCTTCGGCCTCGCCCCCCGCGTCGCCTCCGCGGCGCAGACCCTGAATCGTGTACCCTCCCGGGCCTCGTGATGGCCCCTCCCTTCGCTCGCCTCGGCCTCCTGGCCCTCGTGGCCCTCGGCTGCGCCGCCCGCCCCGTACAACCCACCGCCGCCCCGGCCGCCACGGCCCCTCCCGTGCCCGCCCGCCTCGTGCTCTCGGTGGTCCTCGACCAGGTGGGGAGCTGGGTGCTTGAGCGCCATCACGGCCTCCTGCGCGACGACGGGATCCTCAAGACCACCCAACGCCGCGGCCTGTGGGCCCACCGGGTGGCCTTCACCTACGCCGGAACCTACACAGGCCCCGGTCACGCGGCCATCTACACCGGGGCCCCTCCGGCCGACTCCGGGATCGTGGCCAACCGCCGCTGGGACCGGGCCCGTCGGACGATGGTCGGGGTCCTTGACGATGGCCGCACCGTCGAGCACGGAGGCGAGGCCGGGAGCTTCGTGTCCCCGTCGGCCTTGCGGGCCGAGACCGTGGCGGACGTGCTGCGTCGCGCGGCGGCGGGGCGTACGGGCGACACCCGCATCGCCTCGTTGTCGATGAAGGACCGCGGGGCGGTGATCCCTGGGGGCCAGCGACCCGACGCGGCCGTGTGGTACACCGAGGCGGCCCGGGGCATGACCACGAGCGCCCACTATGCCCCGGAGGTTCCGGCGTGGCTGGCGGCCTTCAACGCCGAGCACCCGGTGGCGGGCTACTTCGACCGCCCCTGGGAACCCCTCGACCGGGCCTCCCTCGTGGCCTCGGGCGTGCCCGACGACGCCCCGGGGGAGGGCGACTGGTACGGCCTCGGGGTGACCTTCCCGCACCTCCTGTCGCGGTCGAGCCGGCCGCTCACGACCTTCCTCGCGACCCCGTTCTCGACGGAGTACCTCGCCGACGCGGCCGGGGCTGCGGTTCGGGCTCTGCAGCTCGGA
Organism: uncultured Myxococcaceae bacterium; assembly: GCA_964447205.1. GTDB lineage: Bacteria > Myxococcota_A > Polyangia > Polyangiales > JAEUKH01. Next base: position 55,622 of record CAYUSB010000040.1, on the reverse strand, counting down.
GCCGACGGGGCCCCCGACCTCCTGATGCTCTCGGTCTCGGGGACCGACTACGTGGGCCATGTGTTCGGGCCCGAGTCGTGGGAGGCCATGGACAACCTCGTGCGGGTCGACCTGGCCCTCGGGGCCCTCCTGCGTGAGCTCGAGGCCCGGTCGACGGTGTCGGTGTTGATCACGGCCGACCACGGGGTGATGCCCCTGGTCGAGCGCGCGCGGACCACGGGAAACACCGCCGCGGCCCGGATCGAGTTTGAGGACGTGGTGCGCGCGGCCGAGGAGGCCCTCGACGCGGCCCTGGGGCCTGGCGATTGGGTGGCGGAGTACGTGCAGCCGTACCTCTATCTCCGTCCGGAGGCCCTCGCCCCTGCCGTGAGGGCCCGGGCCCTGGCGGCGGCCCAGGAGGGCTTGCGGAGGCTGCCGGGGGTGGGGGCGGTGCACCGCTGCGACGAGGCCGTAGGATGGCGCGACGACCCCGACCCGGTCCGCAGGGCGGTGGCCTTGTCGGTCGACCCGCGGGTGGCGGGGGAGCTGTATGTCGTGCCGGCTGACGGGTCTGTGGTCGACGAGCGGATGCCCGTCGGGCACGGGACGAGCCACGGTTCGCCCTGGGCCCGCGACGCGGAGGTGCCGGTGTTGGTGTCGGGGCCGGGGGTTCGGCACGGGGAGCTCACCGAGCGGCGGGAGTTTCCGCGCACGGCCGCGACCCTGGCGGCCCTGTTGGGCGTCGACCCGCCCGAGCACGCGCGGCAGGGGGATTTGTTGGGGCGGGAAGGCACAGAGCCGCGGCGTGCACCCACCAGTCCGTGAGGGCGTAGGACAGGGCTTGCGCGGCTGCGTGGGCTCTGCGACAACGCGCCGCCCTCCGCACCGTGTGGGGGGCACCGACGGCCCCTCCCATGCGTATCGAGATCAACCCCGAACACCCCGAGCCTCGCAAGATCGCCCGCGCCGTTCAGCTCCTGCGCGACGGCGGGTGCGTGGCCTATCCCACCGACACCGTGTACGCCCTCGGCTGCGCGATGAGCCACAAGCGGGCCGTCGACGCCCTGTACGACATGAAGCGGATGAAGCGGGAGCACGCCCTGGCCCTGATGGTCCCCGACCTGTCGGGGATCGCGCGGTTTGCCGTCGTGCGCGACGCCCAGTACCGGTTCCTCAAGCACCTCGTTCCGGGGCCGTATGTGTTCATCCTGGAGGCGACCCGGGAGGTGCCCAAGCTCCTGATGATGAGGCGCAAGACCCTGGGCATCCGTGTCTCGGCCCACCCCGTCGCCCAGGCCCTCGTGCAGGCCCTGGGGGAGCCTCTCATCACCACCACGGCCTCGCATCCGGCCGCGGGCCCCGAGGCCCTGCAAGACCCCGACGAGATCGACGACTACTTCCCGCAGCTGGAGCAGGTGCTCGATGGGGGCTTCGGGGGCTTGGTGCCGAGCACGGTGATCGACCTGCTGGGGGAGTCGCCCGCCGTGCAACGGGCGGGGGAGGGCATGGAGCGGCTGGAGAAGCTCTACGGCCTGCGCTCACCCCTGCAGGCGGGGGCGTGGGATTAAACCACGTCCAGTTCGGGATGCGTAGTTTTCTCTGCCGATCCGCGTCGCCATGCGGCGTCAGGTCTCCTCGCCGGGCATTCAGCCCGCCGTCGTCGCCCTTCCTTGCCTGGCTTGCGTCTCGTTGAGAAAACTACACATCCCGAACTGGCCGTGGTTTAGTACCCGCTGGTGCGGGCGCAGTAGACTATCCCCCCACCATGGCAGACACCCCCGAACCTCCCGAGGCCCCCCGTTCGACCCCGCCTTGGGTGCAGGTGGCCAGCGGGATCGCCCTCCTCGGCATCGGCCTCGGCTGCGGCTGGCTCGTCAGGGGAAAACTCCGACCGGCCCGCCCGGTGGTCGTGGCCGGGCAGACCCAGGCCGAGGACACCAACCACGACGGCCGACCCGACGTGTGGACCGTCCGCGATGCCGAAGGCCGACCCCAGCGCATCAGCCGCGACACCAACCACGACGGGGTCGCCGATCGCACCGAGATCTACGTCGGGACCCGGCTCAATCGCATTGACTACGACAGCGACGGCGACGGGCGCATCGACACCACCGACCAGGTCGGCGAGACCGGACGCACCCTCCTCCGACTCACCGACCGCGACTGGAACACCATCCCCGAACGATGGGTTCAGCTCGACGGGCGGGGGCGCGTGACGGCCGAGTGGACCGACGCCAACCAGGACTCCGCCCCCGAACGGTTTCGGGCCTTCGACCCCGCCGGCCGCATGACCGAGGAGGGCACCGACGCCGACGCCGACGGCCTGTACGAGGTCAACCGGATCTTCAACACCCGCTGGCCCGCCGAGGCCCACCCCGTCCGCATCGAACGCGACGACGACCGCGACGGCATCTTCGAACGCCGCGAGACCTACACCCGGGCCGGAACCCTCCGGGCCGTCAACGTCGACTCCGACGGCGACGGGATCCGCGACCACCTCACCCTCCTGCGGGCCGACGGCTCGGTCCGCAAGGAGGGCTTCGACCGCGACGGGGACGGCAACTTCGAGGAGTGGCGCTTCCCCGTCCCGGGCGGATCGCGCGTCGGCTACGACGACGACGACGACTACGACCTCGACCGCTGGGACACCCCCGGACCCCCCGCCGGGTGGTGCGCCGCCCGCTGCGTCCTGGCGCCCCGTCCCGCCCCCCGCGACGGAGGAGTTGCACCCGATGCACCCGGAGGTTCACCCTAAGGGGTGATGACACCCAACACGGAGCAGGCTCGGGTCCTGGCCGTCTTCGCGGCCTTCCTCGACCACGCCCGCAGCGGCGGGGCCGCAGCCACCCCCGGGGGGGTCTCCCTCGCCGACGCGGAAGAGGGCCCGACGGACGTCAAGATCGCCTCGCCCTCGCGGGTCCCGGCCACCATCGCCCCGATGTCTACGGGCTCGGTGGCCGGCCTGGCCCTGCCCGGGGTCTCGGTCAAACTCGCCCAGGTCACCGGCGCCCTACCCCCGCCCGGGCGCCCCCTCGACGACCCCGACGACGACCTCGTCGTGCCCGACAGCGAGAAGACCCGGGTGTCCCCCTTGCCCCAGGCCCTGGCCCGCCACGCCAGTCCTCTGCCCGCCCACGGCTCCCTGTGGGACGAGCCTACCGCCGAGCGCCCCGATGTCTCCCTGGAGCTCGCCGCCAGCCCCGAGGCCCAACCCGACACCGACGTGGCCCTCACCCTGCCCGAGTCGCCCCCGAAGCCCCCGGCCCGCCTGCGACGGGTCGAGGAGCGCTCCATCATCGTCGACGACGACACCCTCACCGACCCCGAGTTTGGCCAGGAGGCCGTGCAGCGGGTGGCCCAGTTTCTCCGCGAGCCGGCCGCCCTCTCGGCCCCCATGAGCGTCGACCAGTTTGTCCTGGAGATGGCCATCCTCATCAAGTACGGCCACACCGAACAGGCCGCCGCCGAAGCCGAGCGCTGGATCGCCGCCCACCCCGACGACCTCTCGGCCCACCTCAAGATCGCGGAGTTCGAGCTCCAGCGCCTCGACCGCGACCTGGCCATCAATCGGTTTATCGGGCTCGTGTCGCGCCTCGTCGAACGCGGCGACCAGCACGAGGCCCTCGACGTCGTGCGCCGACTGCGCAGCCGCCACCCCGACGACCGCCGGGTCGGGGCCCTCGCCTCCCGCGTCGGAGCCTGAGCGTACGCCCCCTGTTGCGGCCGTTGCACCCGCCGCTTCACCCTGTTCCCCGAAGCCACACGGAGAGGGCACTTTTGTGCGCGAGACCCCGCGCTGCGACGCCACAATCGCGGTGTTTCCCGCCCTGTTGCACCTATACCCGGGGGCTACGCGGCCCTGGCCACCTCGGGGCACACCCCCGCGTGCGTGAGCTACCTCATCGGCGACGCGGTCTTCACCGGCGACGCCCTCTTCACGGAGGACTACGGGGCGGGCCGCTGCGACTTCCCCCGGGGCAGCGCCGACGACCTGTACACCTCCGTGCACGACCGGCTCTACGCCCTGCCCGACGACACCCGGGTGTTTGTGGGCCACCACGACCAGCCCGAGGGTCGGCCCCTGCGCTCGCAGACCACCATCGGCCGGTCGCGCCGGGAGAACGTTCAGCTCCGGGCCGACACCCCTCGGGCGGAGTTTGTGGCCTTTCGGAAGGCCCGCGACGCCACCCTGGCGGCCCCGCGGCTGCTCCTGCCGAGCGTTCAGGTCAACGTCAACGCGGGCGTCCTGCCGAAGGCCCACCCCAACGGCATCCGGTACCTTCACGTCCCCATCAACCTCTTTGACCCCACCGACGACGTAGGGGGTCCGGCCTCGGGGCGCTGAGCGCTGCTACCGCCTGAGGCAGGCCGCATGGCCGAGGACCCGCGGCCCGTCGCGCAGGGCCGTGGGGGTCGGGCTCCACCCGGCTTCAACCCGTGCCGCGAGCAGGGCGTCGGCGGTGGGGCGATGGTCCCAGACGGCGACCGCCGTCACGGCGCCCAGTCACGTGGCGTCGTACACCAGCCACAGGTCGTCGCCCCAGGGCACGACCACGTCGTGGGTGTACTCGTCCTGCACCACCACATCGACCACGTAGCGCGGAGGCGTCGCCGCGAGGCCCCATTGCACGACCGCGTCGAGGGAGTGATGCCCGGCTACGGCCGCGGCAATGGCCTCCGCCCGCGCGGGGGCGATCCCCACCCGATCGATCACTGGCAGGGGCGGGCTCACTTGGGGGCTCCGTCGGGCGGGGCGCTGTTGCTGCGGCGGTCGAGCACGGCCCGCACCCGGCTGGTCAGCCCGTCGGGCGAGAAGGGTTTGCTCACCACGGCCACCCCGTCGTCGAGGAGGCCATGGTGGGCCATGGCCTCGGCCGTGTACCCCGAGAGAAACAGAACCCGCGTCCCCGGAGCCAGCCGCCGTAGCCTCCGGGCCAGCTCGGGCCCGCTGAGCTTGGGCATGACCACGTCGGTGATGAGCAGGTCGATCCGTCCCGCGTACTGGGCGTGCAGGCGCAGGGCCGCCTCGCCGTCGGCGGCCACCAGGACGGTGTACCCCTTGGCCACCAGGACCTCGCGGGCCAGAAACCGCACCGACTCGTCGTCCTCGACCAGGAGCACGGTCTCGGTCCCTTCGGAGCCCTGGGCCGACAGGGTCTTGGCCGCGGCGGCGGCGGCGGGGTCTTCGCTGCGGGGCAGATAGACCGAGAAGCTCGACCCCTGCCCCGGGGCGCTCTGCACGGCGACGAAGCCCCCCGTCTGTTTGACCACCCCGTACACGGTCGAAAGCCCCAGGCCCGTGCCCTTCCCGGGCTCCTTGGTGGTGAAGAAGGGCTCGAAGAGCCGGGCCTGGGTGGGGGCGTCCATGCCCGTCCCCGTGTCGCGCACCGTCAGCCGGAGGTAGGGGCCGGGGTGGGCCCCGAGGTGCCCCTCGGCCTCGTCGGGTCCGAGCTCGACCGCCGCGAGGGCCACGGTCAGCCGGCCCCCGTGGGGCATGGCGTCGCGGGCGTTGACCACCAGGTTGAGGACGACCTGCTCGATCTGCCCCGGGTCGGCCGTGACGTGTCCGAGGTCGGCCTCGCTCTCGATGGCCAGCTCGACGTCTTCGCCGATGAGCCGACGCAGCATCTTCTCCAGGCCCGTGACCACGACGTGCAGGTCGACCGCCCGCGTGGCCAGGGCTTCCTTGCGGCTGAACAAGAGGAGCTGGCGGGTCAGGGCCGCGGCCCGGTCTCCGGCCTTCTGGACCTCCTCCAGGTCGGCCCGGGCGGGGTGGTCGGGGGCGAGGCGGTTGAGGGCGAGCAGGCTGTAGCCGCCGATGGCCGTCAGGAGGTTGTTGAAATCGTGGGCGATCCCGCCCGCCAGACGACCCACCACCTCCATCTTCTGGGCCTGGGCCAGTTGGGCCTGGCTGGCCAGGAGGACGGCCTCGGTCTTCTCGCGCTCGGCCACCTCGCGGCGCAGGTCGGCGTAGAGGGAGGCGTTTTCGAGGGAGATGGCGGCCTGGGAGGCCAGGAGCTGGAGGACGTGGAGCCGGTCGGAGGTGAAGGCGTTGGTGATGAGGTCGTTCTCCAGGTAGAGGACCCCGCGGGTCTCGCCCTGGCGCACGATGGGGACCCCGAGGAGCGACCGGGCCTTGCGGCGCACGACGTACGAGTCGGACACGAAGGGGCCGTGGTTGGACGCGTCGGGTACGATCAACGACTCGCGGGTCCGGCGAACATAGTGAACCAGGGACTCTGGCAGGATGTCGGGCCCGAGGGCCATGGGCTCGGCGGGGAGGTGCACCCGCACCTCCTGCCCCTCGACCTCGGCCAGGGCCACCACCTTGAGCCCGGCGGGGAGGGTCAGGAGCAGGGCCCCGCGCCGGGCTCCTCCCTCGGCCATGACGACATGCATGAGCCGATCGAGGAGGCGCTCCAGCAGGATCTCCCCCGAGATGGCTTGCGAGGCCTGCACCACCGCGAGGGCGTCGAGGCCGTACCCCGGGGGGGCCGACCGTGCGCCGCCCCCGGCGAGTGACGGCCAGCGTCGCTCCAGCCGCCGCACGACGGCCGCGGCGCCCCAGTGCCCGAAGGCGGCGTGGGCCTGGCGGGCGAAGACCTCGGCGCTGGCGTCCAGCCTCCGCGCGTCGCACGACCAGGCGGCCCGCTCGTAGGCGAGGCCCTGGGTGAGCAGGTCGTCGTGGTCGCGGGCCGTACGGGCGGCCTCTTCGAAGCGCTGCAAGGCCTCGGGCAGCCGACCCTCGACGCGGTCGATCTCGCCCAGGACGAGGCCCTCCAGGGGCCCGAACCGCTCGGGGCAGGACTCTGCCCAGACCCTCATCCGTGCGGCGGCGGCGTCGAGCTCGGTCCGCCATCGGGCCCGGGTGGCCGGGTCGGCGTCGGGCCAGGCGGCCGTCCGGGCCAGGGCCCCGAGGTAGGTGGCGTCGACCTCGGCCTGCTGGCCCCGCGTGAAGACGAGGATCGGCCCGAGGGCGGCCTCGGACTCGAGGGCCCTCGGGTCGCCCGCCAGGACCTGCACGAGCAGCTTCTGGGCGTGGAACCAGGTGGCCGCCAGCGGCAGGGGGTGCGACCCGAGCCGGGCGACGTACGCAGCCTCGTCGAAGTCGGGATCGCTGAGGCTGGTCGGGCCGTCGGTCTCGCCCTGGAGGCAGCGGGAGACCTGGTGACACACCTGGATCACGTCGGCCAGGGCCTCAAACCGGGCCGCCCGCAGGAAGCTCAGGGTGGCCCCAACCTCGGCGTCGACGAGGCCCAGGGGCTGTCCGGTGCAGAAGGTGAGGAGGCTCACCTGGCAGCTGCACAGGCACGCGAAGAGCACATCGCCGCTGTCGGCCCCGGCCTGGACCCCCTGGCGCAGGATCTCGATCGCCGTAGTGGGGCCGCGGGTCCAGACGGCGATGACGGCCCCGAGGAGGTTGAGGACCTTGGCCCGGACGGCCTCCGACCCGGGCCGGGCGAGGAGGCTCAGGGCCACGTGCCCGAGACGGTCGGCCAGGACATACCGCCGGGCGATGGCCTGTTCCAACCCGAAGGCCGCGAGGCCCATGGGCGAGGTGAGGCTCACCCCGTGCTCCAGGGTCATGGCCACGCTCGCGGAGGCCACGAGGCGGTGCAGGTGAAGGTCGACGAAATACGCGCTCGGGAGCATCCCGATGAGCAGGGTCTGGGCCCCCTCCAGATCGGGGTCGTCCAGGGGGGGGAGGTCGGCCAGGGACTCGATCGACCGGTCTCCCAACCGCCGCCACACCTGCTCCTCGGCGGCCTCGACCTCCGCGAGGGTCGGGTGCAGCCCCAGGGTCAGCCCGTAGGGTCGCAGCCCCGCGGCGGCCTCCTGGAGGGCCCCCGGCATGTCGCCCCGGGTGGTGGCCAGGGCCACGGCGATGCGGGCCACCCCGGCCCCCTCGGGGCGGGTGCGGGCGTGGTCGCGGGCCGTGGACAGGTGCCGCTCGGCCGCCTCCAGGGCCCCGGCGGCCAGGGCGAGCTCGGACGCCTCCAACGAGAGCGCGTAACACAGGGCGGGATGTCGCGAGCACCCCGCGGGGCCGAGGATCTCCAGGCCCTGGGCGGCCACCTCGGCGGCCATCTGGTTGGCCCCGGAGCTGCGGGCCTTACGAATCGCTTGAAGGTGCAGGGCGGCCACCTCCGCCTGCTCGGCGGGGTCGACCAGGGCCGTCCGGCCTCGTTGGATCTGGCCGAGGATGGCGAAGAGCTGATCGTCGAGCGCTGCGTCGGGCGCCAGCCTCCATAGGACCCGCCCGAGCTTGAGGTGGGTGTGGGCCCGTCGGGCCTCGGAGATCAAGCCGTAGGCGGCCTGGCGGACGCGGTCGTGGGGAAAACGTAGCCCGTCGCCCACGCGGAGCACGAGGCCCGCGTGTACGGCCTCGGCCAGGAGGTCGGTGACCCCGTCGAGGGGGCGCTCGGTCGCCGCGGCCAGGACCCGGGCGTCGATCCGGTCGCCGAGGCAGGCGGCCAGGCACAGCACGGCCCGGGTCTCTTCGTGGCATCGACGGAGCCGCTCGGCCAGCATGTCCTGGACGTTGTCGCCCGGGGCCTCGGCTTCGACGCTCTGGGGCTGCCACGTCCAGGCCCGGGTGACCGGGTCGCGCGACAGGAGCCCGGTCTCGGGCAAGGCGGCCAGGACCTGGGTGAAGAAGAAGGGGTTTCCCTGGGTCTTGGTGCGCAGGAGCCGGGCGAGGGGGGCGCAGGTCTCGGGCGGCAGGTGCAGGACGTCCGCCACGAGCTGTTGCAAGGGTTCGAGATCGAGGGGGCCGAGGGCGAGGGTGTCGAGGGGGACCCCGGACCCGCGCAGCTCGGCCAGGGTCTGGGGCAGGGGGTGATCGGCGGCGAGGCCCTCGTCGCGGTAGGCCCCGACGAGGAGCAGAGAAGGCAGGGCGCGGTCGGTGGCCAGGTTGACGAGGACCCGCAGGCTGGCCGGGTCGGCCCACTGCAGGTCGTCGAGAAACAGCACGAGGGGCGGGCCGTCGGCGAACACGGCCACAAATCGCACGAGGGCCCCGGAGAACCGCGCCAGGGCCTCGGCCGGGGGCAGCGGGGCGAAGGCGGGGACCTCGCCCAGAAGGGCCCGGGCCTCGGGGACCAGATCGACGATGAGTCCGGCCTGGGCCCCGAGGGATGCTTGGAGGCGGGCCCGGAGGTCGCCGAGGCGGGCCTCGCTGCCGCTGAGGCCGTGGCGGACCAGCTCGGCGAGCACCTGGCGCAGCGGGGCGTAGGGGACCTCGTGCAGGACCTGGTCGAACTTGCCCATCACCAGCAGGCCCCCGCGATCGAGGGCGGCCCGCGCGAGCCCGAGGGCGAGGGCCGACTTGCCGACCCCGGGCCCCCCCGACAGGAGCACGAGCCGCGAGCGTCCCCCCAGGCGCACCCGGTCGAGGGCCCCACGCAGCACGGCCTCCTCGGCCTCGCGGCCGTAGAGCCGCTGTGGGATCTCCAGGCGATCGGGCTGGTCGTGGGCCCCCAGGACGAAGGGGCTGACCGCCCCGTGGGCCTCCCAGTCGGCCCGGCAGTGTTGGAGGTCGGCCAGCAGACCGAGGGCGGTCTGGTACCGGTCGTTGGGCTCCTTGGCCAGGAGCTTCAACACAAGGTCGGCCACAGGCTCAGGCACCCCCGGGACCACCGCGGCAGGAGGCTTCGGCGACCGGGCCAGGTGGCAGTGGGTCCAGCCCAACGCGTCGTTGGCCACAAAGGGCAGGGCCCCGACCAGCCGCTGGTAGAGCAGAATCCCCAAGGCGTAGAGATCGCTCCGGGCATCGACAGGCCGATCGAGACGCCCCGTCTGCTCAGGGGAAAGGTAGATCCATTGATCGGCTTCGGTGTCGGTGGATGCTCCTACGGGATTGAGGCTGACATGGCCCGTCTGATCGTCCCAGAAAAGGGTGCGTGGCCCAACGTGGCCGTGAACATACTTCTGTGCGTGAAACAAGGCGATTGAGGCCGTAGCTTCGATGGCAGACTCCAAGAAGGGGCCGATGGGCATCGGAGGGGTTGGCGTCCGGCCACCGTTCGTATGCATCGCGGCAACCATCGGGTTCATCAGGCGAGGGATACCCTAGACCCCGGAGCCCCCCTACGGCAAGCGGGCGCCCCTCCGGGGCCCGCCGCCGCACCGATCGAGGATGGACGCCGCAGGGGAAGTGTGGTCGAATACCCGGGCCTTTTCGGAGTCGAGGCCAAGGATGGAGCCTGTGGGGACAACAAATCCGCGCCCGTCGGATCCAAACCACGAGATGGAGCGTCTTCGGGCCGAGCTCGCCGAGTTGCGCCAGCAGGTGGCCCGGAGCGAGGTCGTACGGCAGTCCAACTACGAGGCCCTGGTCGATTCGATCGATGGGATCGTGTGGGAGGCCGACGCCAACACCTTTCGATTCAGTTATGTCAGCCGTCAGGCCGAGCGGCTGCTCGGGTACCCCGTCCACCGCTGGACGGACGAACCTGGGTTCTGGAAAGACCACATCCATCCAGACGACGTGGAGTTCGCGTTTCAGTATTGCGTCGCTGCCTCTGCGGCGGGTCTTCCTCACCAGTTTGAGTATCGAATGATCGCCGCGGACGGCCGGGTGGTGTGGCTGCGCGACTTCGTGTCGGTCCTGCTGGAGGAGGGCCGGCCCGTCACCCTGCGTGGGATCATGGTGGACGTCACCGACCGTCGGCGCACCGAGCAGGCCCTTCAGACCAGCGAGGAGCGGCTGCGCCTGGCCCTGGCCGCGGCCCACATGGGGGTCTGGCAGTGGGACATCCGGCGTGACGCGTTTCAATGGACGCCCGACACCCTGAGCCTGTTTGGGCTGGAGTCGGGGGAGCCCGTCCCTGATTTCGCGTCGGCCATGGCCCTCGTCCACGAGGACGACCGGTCGGCCGTCTCGGCCACCCTGCGCGCGGCCATCGCCGACCCCGAGAGCGACGGGGCCTACGAGGTCGAGTTTCGCCGTCCCCTCCCTGGAGGCGAGCTGCGCTGGCTCACGGCCAAAGGGCGGGTTCGTTTCGACGAGGCCCGTCGGCCCGTCAACATGGTCGGCACGGTGATGGACGTGACCGACCGCCGCCGGCTCGAGTCCCAACTGCAGCAGTCGCAGAAGATGGAGACCGTCGGGCGCCTGGCGGGGGTCGTGGCCCACGACTTCAACAACATGCTCACGGTCATCCTGGGAGAGGCCCAACTGGCCCTCTACAAGCTGACGGAGGGCGACCCCCTGCGCGAGCACCTGACGGCCATCGCCGGGGCGGGCGAGCGGGCCGGACAGCTCACCAGTCAGCTCCTGGCCTTCGCGCGCAAGCAGGTGTTTCAGCTCCAGGTCCTCGACCCGGGGGCCCTCCTGCGCGACCTCGAGCGCCTCCTGCGCCGGGTCGTCGGGGAGGACATCGACCTGCGCACCCACGTCGGCCCCGACCTGTGGCGGGTTCGGGTCGATCCGCATCAGATCGGCCAGGTCGTGATCAACCTGGCGGTCAACGCCCGCGACGCCATGCCCTCCGGGGGGATCCTCACCATCGAGGTCGCCAACATCACCCTCAACGGCGACTACGTCCGCGCCAAGCCCGACGTGGCCCCCGGAGAGTACGTCCTTCTGGCCGTGAGCGACACCGGGGTGGGGATGGATCCCGCCGTGCAAGAGCACGTGTTTGAGCCTTTCTTCACCACCAAGGTCAAGGGCACCGGCCTGGGTCTGGCCACCTGTTATGGCATCGTCAAGCAGCACGGAGGCCACATCTGGGTCTACAGCGAGCCCGGCCAGGGGGCGACCTTCAAGGTCTACCTGCCGCGGGCCGGGTCCGAGCCGCCTGCCCCCATCCCCCAGCCGAAGGCGGCCGCCGTCGGCGGCAACGAGACCGTCCTCCTGGTGGAAGACGAGCCCCAGGTGCGGGCCCTGGCCGAGCGGGGCCTGCGGGCCTCTGGGTACCAGGTCCTCGCCGCCGCCGACGGCGAGGAGGCCCTCGCGATCGCCGCGTCGTTCCCCGGCCCCATTCACGCGGTCATCACCGACGTGGTGATGCCCAACATGAGCGGCCGAGAGCTCGCCGAGCGGCTCAGCCCGGCGCGTCCCGAAGCCCGGATTCTCTTCGTGTCGGGCTACACCGAGGTGGTCATCAGCCAGCACGGGGGCCTCGGCCCGGGGGCGGCCTTCTTGCAGAAGCCCTTTACGCCCTCCTCCCTGGTCCAGCGCCTGCGCGAGCTCCTCGACGCGAAGTGACCGCCCCGCGGGCTTCGGCCCGCCGCTACCGTCGGGGCCCGCGCAGAAAGTAGGTGAGGATCGTGCCCCGTCCGCGGACCTCGATCGGGCCCCGCTCCTCGAACTCAAACGTGTAGAGCAGCCGTTCGCGCACCTGCTCCGAGGTCTGGATCTTGCCGACGACCCCTTGGGATTCCATGCGGCTCGCGATGTTGATGGTGTCGCCCCAGACGTCGTAGCTGAGCTTGCGCTCGCCGATCACCCCGGCCACGGCGGGCCCGCAGTGCAGCCCGATGCGGAGCTCCAGGCCGTGCGCGCGGGGGATCGCGTCGCGCATCTCGATGGCGAGCTCGGCCATCGCCTCGAGGTGATCCTCGCGCCCGTCGGGCAGGCCCCCGACGGCCATGTACGCGTCGCCTACGGTCTTGATCTTCTCGATCCCGCGGTCCCCGGCCAGGCGGTCCATGTGAGAGAAGACGCGGTTGAGGAGGGCGACCACTTCGTGGGGGGGCTTGCTCGCCGCGAGGGGGGTAAACCCGACGAGGTCGGCGAAGAGGACGCTCACGTCGTCGACGTGCTCGGCGATCTGCCGCTCGCCGTGTTTGAGCCGGGCCGCGATGTGGTCGGGGAGCATGTTGGTGATGAGCTCCTCGCTGAGGGCCTCCTCGTCCTCGAGGAGCTTGAGGTACCGCTGCTCCCAGTCGTGGACCCGCTTGCGGGCCAGCGAGGCCTGAACCCTGGCCTCCAGGAGGGGCAGCACGTACGGCTTGCTCACGAAATCGTCGGCCCCGAGCTCGATGCAGCGGATGACCACGTCGATCTCGCCCTGACCCGACACCATCACGACCGGGATGTCGGCCAGGGTGTCGCTGCCCTTGATCTGCTCCAGGACCTCCACCCCCGACAGTCCCGGCATGTCGATGTCGAGGAGCACGAGGTCGAAGGCCCGGGGCGACCGTCGGAGGGCCTCCAGGGCGTCGGTGCCCGAGGGGACCGCCGTGGCCGCCAGCCCCATCACCTCCAGCATCCGAACGAGGGCTCCCCGCACGAGGGGCTCGTCGTCGACCACCAGGACCCGGGCGGGTCGCTGCGACATCGGGGGTCGCTTCACCACCCCAACATAACACCGAGATGCAACCCCGCTGCACCGGGTGCGCGGTGCACGATGGGGGCGTGGGGTCCCTCCGTTACCGGGGCTCGGCCGCCAGGGTCTCGTCGCGTTCGACCACGACGTGCAGGGTGGCCCGGGGGGCGTCCCAGCTCCAGCAGCTCGCGCAGGCCCCCGTGGTGGCCCGGGGGTCTTCGCCGTAGCCCGCCGTCGTGAGCCGCAGGGGGGTCGCCTGGGCGGGTGCGTCTTGTCCCGCTCCGCGGGCGTCTACCGCGAGGTGGAGCCTCCGCACGACCCCGCCCCGGGTCACGGCCGCGGTCCATCCCGACGGGCCCGGGGTGAAGGCCACGGTCCCGCCGTCTTCGAGCGGGTGGGACACGGCCGTATTGCTCCAGACTGAGAGGCCACGGCGGTCGGCCCGGTCGGCGGCGTCGACCACCCCCGGGGCGGTGGCGGCCACGAGGGTGTCGAGGTCGTCGGGCAGGAGCTCGAGGGCGGCCCCGCGCCGTACGAAGAGGGCGGGTTGCCCGAGGGGGGCGGGGATCTCGACGTCCGTCGGCCCCCCAAACGCGCGTCGGCTCCACCAGTGGACCCACACCCCCGGGGGGACATGAACCCTGCGGGTGGAGGCCCCCGCGACGATCACGGGGGCCACGTAGAGGTCGTCGCCGAGGAGGTACGCTTCGCCCTCGGCGAACCCTCCGGGGTCGTCCGGGAAGGCCACGGCGAGGGAGCGCACGGGAGGGGTCCCGTCGCGGGAAGCCCGTCGGGCCTGGGCGTAGAGGTACGGAACGAGGCGGTTGTGCAAACGGGCCATCGACTGGTAGTGGGCCGTGGCCTCGGGGTCGTAGGTCCAGGGGTTGTGCGACTCGCCCCCGCCCCCGAGCTGGAGGAAGGGCGACAGGGCCGTGTGTTCGGCCCAGCGCAGGAGGGCCTCCCGGGCGGGCCTGCCCCCGCGGTACCCTCCGGTGTCGGAGGCGAAATTGGGAAACCCGCTCTCGGCCAGGGACACGAGGGCGTGCACGGAGGCCGGCAACCCCCCGACCTCGCGCTCGTAGACGTGGGGTCGAAAGTCGTTGTCGAGGTCGCCGGGCCACACCACGTCGAGCACGCTCTGGCCGCCCCAACTCGACGCCCGCCCCATCACAAACCCGTCGCCCCCCGCGTAGCGGTCGAGGGCCGCCCGATACGCGGCGTGGTAGCCCTGGGGGTAGGCCCAGCGGCCCGTGCGCTCGGAGGCCCCCTGGGCGAAGCCGAAGCGGGGCCGGACCCCGGCGATGTCGGCCAGGATGTCCTCGGCGTAGTCGAGCTTGAAGGCCCGGGCCCCGAGCATGACCAGGGGCCCGAGGCTCTCGGTCCAGAAGGTCGAGGCCTCGGGGGCGGTGAAGTCGACGAGGGAGCCCGCGGCGTCACGCATCCCCCCAGGCGATCCATAGGGCAGGGGGGAGACGTAGGGGGTGCCCCCGGGGCCTCGGACGAGCCACCCGGCGTCGCGAGCCCGGAGCCAGCGGCGCTCGGCCTCGTTGGTGGGGGCCGCCCCCTGCCCGACCGCGTCGAGGTACGGGACGCTCCAGAACAGGACCCGGTACCCCAGGGCCTCGAGCTCTCGCATCAGCCCGGGGGGGTCGGGGAAACGCGCCGTGTCGACCTCGTGGTCGGTGTACGAGCGCATCCAGGGGTTGTCGATCCAGATCGTGGTGGTGGGGATCCCCTCGGCCCGGATGCGTCGGGCGTCTTCGAGGAGCTCGTCGCGATTGCGCCAGACGTTGCGCCAGTGTTGGGGCCCGAAGGCCCACCGCGGGGGCAGCCGGGCGAGGCCCGTGAGGCGGGTGTACCGGGCGATCACCTCGGTGGGGCTCCCCCGTCCGTCGAGGAGGAAGAACACCGAGGCCGCGTGGCCCTCGAAGGTAGCCCGAAGCTCCCCCGGGGCGGTGGCCCCGACGTCAAAGGCCCCGGCCTCGCGGGTGCGGACGAACATCCCGTACCCCCGCGACGAGACGACGAAGGGCACCGGGACGTGGGTCTCGTTGGTCCCCGAGGAGGACGTCCCGGCGACGTGGAGCTGCATCGGCACGACCGACCCGCGCGGGTCGAGGGCCCCGAAGCGCTCGCCGAGACCGCGGTAGGCCCCGGAGTCGGTGGGGATCACGAAGCGGAGCATGGCCACGTCGGGCCCCCCGGCCTCGAGGTGCAGGCCCACCACCCCGGGGGCCTCGGCCGCGACCCGGATGGTGACCGGGCCCGTCCGCGGGTCGTCGAGGGTGAGGAGGCCTCCCGCGGGGTCGACCCGGGTGGCCTGGCGCGGAGTGACCCAGGCGATCCCTGCGGGGTCGGCGACCCGAGGGTCGTGGAAGCGGGTCGGGCTCGGACCCCCCGGGCGCAGGCCCACCTGGAGGAAGGCGAGGTCGCTGCTGTCGAAGAGGGGCCCTGTGGGGCGACGAAGGGAGACCCGCAGGGGCATCCCCCGGACGGCCACGGTCCCCTCGGGGGTGGTGACCTCGAAGGCGAACGAGGGCCCGAAGGGCACGTCCATTTCGGGGGGGACATCGGCCCCGGGAGGGGCATCGACGGCTGCGTCCGCGTCGGCGTCCAGGGCCGCGTCAGAGGCCGCGTCGGAGGCGCCAGGGTGCGCGTCGGTGCATCCCAACACAACGAGGAGGAGGGCGACGGAGACGGAGGGGGTGGGGGGCTTCATGGGGGCGGTCGAGGCTCCGGGGAGGCCGATGGGCCCTCAGCGGGCGAAGACGATGCGACCCCAACGGCCGCTGCGGTGGAAGTTGCCCTGGCCGAGGAGGGGCGACCACGCGAGGCTGTCGCGTTGGCCGTCGCGGAAGGTGTAGACGTTGGCCCGCCATACGTCGCCGGGGTTTGGCGGGGTCGGGGCCCGCACCCGCGGCAGGTCTTGCCACCGGACCGTAAACCGAACCCGATACCCGCGGCCCCCGGGCAGAGATTCGGTGATCACGGACAGGTCGGGCTCCCAGCTCTCGTCGCCAAACCGCCGTCGGCCGTCGGGGCCCACGCGGATGGGGCGGTTGTAGTCGTCGAAGCGGGTGGTCCAGCGGGCCCCGCGGCTGTCGACCTGGATCTCGAAATAGTCGCGGTTGTCGCCCGGATCGCCCGGCTGGAGCATCAGCTCGACCCCCGACGAGCGCTCCCACAGGTGGGGGTCGCGTTGGGAGGGATCGAAGGGGGCCTCGGGGCGCGGGTCGTACACATCCACCCGGACGTGCAGGCCCTCGTCGTCGTAGCGCATCCAGGCGTCGCCCTGGACCCGGGAGCTGGGGACGGGCCGCCCCGTCCCGGGGTGGACGAAGCCCCCGAGGGAGTTTCCGGGCTGGTCGAGGCTCGCCCGGGGGCCGCGGGAGACGGTGTACGTCGGCAAGGCGCTTGACGATCGGTCGGGCGTCGGGACCCCTTCGGGCGCCCCGAGTTTGCACCCCGCGGACACCAGGGCCGCGAGGGCGAGGACGGCCCTCCGGGTCACTTGCGAGGCCTCTGGAGCAGGAGGGCCGCCCCGGTGGCGAGGGCCACGGCCCCGACGCTGCCGAGGAGGAAGGGCAGGGGGGGGGGGGGGGGGGGGGGGGGGGGGGGGGGGGGTCGGCGATGCGGGCCCTCTTGTCGGGGTCGCCCTCGGCCCGCCGTGCGAGCTCGAGGCGGAGGCTCTCTTCGCCCCGGGCCATGGCCCAACGGTGGTTGAGGGAGAAGGCGGGCTTGAGGACGGGCGAGAGGCGCTTGAGCAGGGGTTTGTCGGCCGCGACCTCCCAGTCGAAGACCACCTCGGTGGCGTCTCCCTGGGGCACGAGCTGCCAGCGTCCGCTGCCCACGAGGTCGCCCGAGGCCTCGAAGCGCAGCTCGAAGGGGGCCCGCACCTCGACCACCCGGGCCATCCAGCGCAGGGTGTACGGGGCCCAGCCCTTGGTGAAGAAGCTCACCACCCGACCGAGCCCGTCGGGGTCGCCCTGGGCCACCTCGTCTGCGGCGAGGCACACCGCGGGCCACCAGCGGGGCAGCCCCAACGGGTCGGACAGCACGCTGAACACCTCGTCGATGGGGGCGGGGACGAGCCAACGGGTGCGAACGATGTACGGGGTGGGGGCCATGGGTTGGGCCTAGGGAGGGTACCCCAATCGCCCGACGCCTACGAAGCGGGGCGCAGCGGCCCGGCGCACAATTCCTCGTCGGGGGCCGTTGGCGCGAGGCGGGGATCGGGGCCGCAGGTCGGGCACCCCGGGGCCCGCCCGTAGCGCATCGTGCGGAAGTCCATGGACAAGGCGTCGTAGAGGAGCATCCGGCCGACCAGGGCCTCGCCCCTCCCGAGCAGGAGCTTCAAGACCTCGGTGGCCTGCAGGAGCCCCACCACCCCGGGCAATACCCCAAGAACCCCGGCCTCCTGGCAGGAGGGCCCGAGCCCCGGGGGAGGGGGCTGGGGAAACAGGCAGCGGTAACAAGGCCCCCCGGGCACGAAGGTGGTCACCTGACCCTCAAACCGCGCCACGCTCCCGTGCACGAGGGCCTTTCCGGCCCGGACCGCGGCGTCGTTGAGGAGGTACCGGGTGGGGAAGTTGTCGCTCCCGTCGACGATCACGTCGTAGCCGTCGAGGACCCCCGCGGCCTCGTTGGCCCGGAGACGGGTGTGGAGGCGGGTGACCACGACGTCGGGGTTGAGCCCGGCGATGGCCTCGGCGGCGCTGTCGACCTTGGGGCGGCCGAGAGACCCGAGGCCGTGGATCACCTGGCGCTGGAGGTTGGAGGCCTGGACCGTGTCGTCGTCGAGGAGGCCCAGGGTGCCGACTCCGGCCGCGGCGAGGTAGAGGGCCACTGGGGATCCGAGGCCCCCGAGGCCCACGAGGAGGACCCGGGCGTCGAGGAGGGCGGCCTGGCCCGTGGGGCCGATCTCGGGCAGGCGCAGGTGGCGGTCGTACCGGGACCGTTGGGCCTCGGTGAGGCTGCGGGGCACCACGACGGGCCATCCCTGGGCTGCCCAGGCCTCGAAGCCGGGCTCGACCCGCACGACGGAGCCGTAGCCCATGGCCCGCAGGGTGGCGGCGGCCAGGGCGGCCCGGGTCCCCCCGGCGCAGTACACGGCCAATGGGGTCGACCGGTCGGGGACCAGGGCCTCGATCCGGGACTCCAGGTGCCCCCGGGGCAGGTGCAGGGCCCCGGGCAGGTGCCCCCCCCGCCACTCGTCGCCCTCCCGCACATCGAGCAGAACCATCGGCTCCGACGCATCGAGGCGGGCCCGCAGGGCCTCCAGGGTGAGGGCCGGGCCCTGACCCCTCGCATCGACCAGAAGCTCCGCAAACGACCGCGCCATGGCCCTGAGGTGCTAGCACAGACCCATCGACCCTCGGCGGGTTTCCCCCTCCGGGGCCGTTGACGCCGGGGCTCCGGGTCGGTACCGGTGGCAGGGACATGGCACGACTCACCTATCGGGACGCGGGCGTTGACATTGAAGCCGGTGACGCCGTCGTCGACCGCATCGCGGGGCTCGTGGCCCGCACCCGGCGGCCGGAGGTGATCGCCGACGTGGGCGGGTTCGCGGGGTTGTGCGGGCTGCCCATGGGGACCCGCGACCCGGTCCTGGTGAGCGGCACGGACGGGGTGGGGACCAAGCTCAAGGTGGCCTTCCTGGCCGGGCAGCACGACACCGTGGGGATCGATCTGGTGGCCATGTGCGCCAACGACGTGAGCACGGCCGGGGCCCAGCCCCTGTTCTTCCTCGACTACTTCGCCACGGGGCACCTCGACGTGGGGGTGGCCGAGCGGGTGGTGGCCGGGGTGGCCGAGGGCTGCCGCCGGGCCGGGTGCGCCCTCCTCGGGGGCGAGACCGCCGAGATGCCCGGGATGTACGCCTCCAACGAGTACGACCTCGCGGGCTTCTGCGTGGGGGTGGTCAACCGCGACGACCTCCTCGACGGACGGCGGTCGATCAAGGTGGGCGACGTGGCCGTGGGGGTGTCCTCCTCGGGGCTGCACTCCAACGGGTACTCCCTCGTGCGCAAGGCCCTCCTGGAGGTCGGATGCATGAGCCTCGACCAGCACGTGGCGGGGCTCGGACGCACCCTGGGCGAGGAGCTCCTGGAGCCCACCCACATCTACGCCCCGGGGGTGGCCCGGGCCCTGCGCTCGCGTCAGGTGAGGGCCCTGGCCCACATCACGGGGGGGGGCCTCGTGGGCAACGTCCCGCGGGTTCTGCCCAACGGGGTGGGGGTGGTCCTCGACCCGCGGACGTGGGTTCGGCCAGAGATTTTTTGCATGGTGCAGCGGGCCGGCGACGTGGAGGAGGCCGAGATGCGCCGCACCTTCAACCTCGGCCTCGGCATGGTGGCCGTGGTCGAGGCCCAGGGGGCCGACGCCGTGCTTCGGGCGTTCCGCGAGGCCGGGTTTGGGGCCGCCATCGTGGGCGAGGTCGTCGCCTCCGACGCCGAAGACGACGCCCGCGTCACCTTCCTGGACCGGTGACCCCGATGCGCGTGGCCGTGCTCGCCTCGGGCGGGGGCAGCAACCTCCAGGCCCTCCTCGACGCCCAGGCCGCGGGCCGCCTCGGGGCCGCCCAGATCGTGCGGGTCGTGTGCAACGTGGCCGGAGCCGGGGCCCTCGCCCGGGCCGCAGCCCGGGGCGTCCCGTGGACCACCCTCCTGCACGGCGATTTCGCCCGCCGGACCGACTACGACGCCGCCCTGCGCGACCAGCTCCAGGCCGACGCCATCGGCCTGGTGGTGCTGGCGGGGTTTCTGCGCATCGTCACGGCCACCCTGCTCGACGCCTTCCCCGACCGGGTGATCAACATCCATCCCTCCCTCCTTCCGGCTTTTCCCGGGCTGCGAGCCCCGGCCCAGTGCCTCGCCTACGGGGCCAAGGTCTCGGGCTGCACCGTGCACTTCGTCGACGGGGGCACCGACACCGGCCCCATCATCGCCCAGAGCCCTGTGGTGGTCCGCGACGACGACACCGAGGCCTCCCTGGCCGCCCGCATCCTGGTCGAGGAGCACAAGCTCCTGCCCGCGGCCGTGGCCGACCTCTCCCTCGGGCGACTGCGCCGGGAGGGGCGACGGGTGTGGCGGACCCCGTGACCTCGCCCCGGAGCTCCTACGACGTCGTAATCGTCGGGGCCTCCCTGGCCGTGGTCGGGGCCGGGGCCCTGCTGGCCCGCCGGGGCTTTCGGGTCCTGGTCCTGGGGCATGGGACCCGCCCCGAGGTGTATCCCTTCGAGGACCTGTCCCTGCGACGGGCCTCCGCCGTGGTGAGCTTCCTCGACGCCCCGGCCTTTCGCCGGATGGTGACCGAGCTGGCCATGGTCCCGTCCGTGCGCCGCCGGGTGGAGGCACTCGACCCGGCCTTTCAGGTCGTCCTGCCGGGCCATCGCATCGACGCCAGCCCCACCTCCGAGCGGCTCCTGGCCGACCTCAACCGGGAGTTCCCAGAGATCCAGCGGCCGGTCGAAGATTTCTACCGACGCATCCACGCCGACGGGGCCCTCCTCGACCGGGCCCTCGGGGCCGACGTGATGTTGCCCCCGGGAGGGTTCTGGGAGCGGCGGGAGCTCGGCAGGGCCTTGTCGGGCCTGCCCTTCGATCGCCTCGGAGGGGGCGCGGACCCCTTCGCCGAGTTTGCCGGAGACCACCCGTTTCGTACCTTCGTCGACGCCCAGGTTCGGTTCGCCGGGGCCCTCGACCCCGACGCCTTGAGCCCCCTGGCCCGCTCCCGGTTGCACGCCGCGGGGTTCCGCCACGCCACCCTCCACGAGGGCGGGGTCGACGGGCTCCGGGCCCTGTTCGCCGAGAAGATCGTGCAGCACGGGGGCGACCTGCGGCTGCGCGACCGGGCCGAGTCCATCGCGGTGCACCGCGGTCGAGTGCGCTCGGTGGCCCTCGCCGGGCTCGACGAGTCGGTGGGCTGCGCCTTCGCCCTGAGCAGCCTCGACCCGGCCGAGGTGCAGCGCCTGACGGGGGAAGAACCCACCCGGGCCTGGACCCGGATGCTGCTCGGGACCCGTCCCCGGTATCACCGGTACACCCTCAACGTGGTGGTGCGGGCCGAGGTGGTGCCCGTGGGCATGGCGGGCCGGGTGTACGCCGTGGTCGACCCCCGTAGGCCCCTCGCCGAAGAGAACCTCCTCGCGGTCGACCGGGGCCCCGTCGACGGGGCGGGGCGAGTGGTCCTCACGGTCTCCGCCCTGCTCCCGCGCTCGCTCGTGGAGGAGGGCTCCGACCACCTGCGCAGGGTGCGCCCGCGGGTGCTGCGGGCCCTCGGGGAGCTCGTCCCGTTTCTCGAGCGGCACACCCTGGTGGTGGACTCTCCCCACGACG
Source organism: uncultured Myxococcaceae bacterium (assembly GCA_964447205.1). Taxonomy (GTDB): domain Bacteria; phylum Myxococcota_A; class Polyangia; order Polyangiales; genus JAEUKH01. The sequence continues at coordinate 34,033 of CAYUSB010000040.1, read as the reverse complement.
GGCTCGCCCTCGAAGACCGCCGCGGGGAGCTCCCTGCCTCGGTCGAGCTGCGGCGCCCCGGGGCGGCCGAGCCCATGGACACCCTCGACGCGGTCGACGACACCCCCTGGCTCGGGGTCTGCGGCCTGCCGATTCGTACCGAGATCGAGGGGCTCCTTCTGGCCACCCGGCAGAACGTGCCGGGCCTCGGCCTGGAGGGAGAGCTCGTCGCGGCCCTCGGGGCCGCCCGGGTGGTGACCCGCTCGGATCCCTCCCGCGAGCGGATGCGCCGGGAGCTGTGGTCGAAGGACTTCCCCTGAAGGGCCGGGTCGTCACTCCGCCGCGGGCAGCATCCACAGGCGCATGGGTTTGACCCGGCCGCGCAGCGAACGTTCGCCGAGGTCTTCCATCCCGGGCAGGAGCGAGGAGAACACGTCGCCCACCTCGGCGCGCATGGCGTCGAGGAGGTCCTGGCTCACGAGGAGGGCGGCGTTGAGGTCGCGGGTGGCCGACTGGAGCCGGCTCGCGGTGTTGACCGTGTCTCCGATGACCGCGAAGGACATGTTGCGGTCCGACCCGATGTGACCCAACACGGCCGGGCCCCAGTGCAGCCCGATGCCCATCCGGATGGCCACGTCGCCGCGGGCCACCCGAGCCCGGTTGAGGTTGTCGAGGGCGGCGAGCATCGCCCGGGCGCAGGCCAGGGCGTGGGTGGCGTCGCGGCCCGTGGCCGTGGGCACCCCGAAGGTCACGAGGAGGGCATCGCCGATGTACTTCTCCAGGGTCCCGCCGTGCTCGAAGACCTCGGCCTCCATCTGGGCGTGAAACTCCCGCAGGAGGGCCAGGACCTCCTCGGGCGGGATCGACTCGGCAAACTGGGTGAAGCCCACGATGTCGGCGAAGAGGACCCCCACGTCGGCGCGCTTCGCGGTGCGGGTCGGAGCGTCCGAGGCGAGCATCTCCACGAGGCTCGGCGGGAAGTACCGGGCGAGGTTGGCCCGGGCCCGCTCGGCCTCGGACCACCGTCGGATGGCCTCGCGCAGGACCCCGAGCTCGGCCACGGCCTTGAGGATGGTGGCCTCCAGGTCGGCCATGTCGACGGGTTTGGTGACGAAGTCGAAGGCTCCGCGGTTCATCGCGGTGCGGATGTTGTTGAGGTCGCCGTAGGCCGAGACCATGACCACCCGGCGCAGGGGGTTGATCGCACGGGCGCTCGCCAGAAAGGTGAGCCCGTCCATCTCGGGCATGTTGATGTCGCTGAGGACGATGTCGATGTCAGGGTTGGCCTGCAACGTCCGCAGGGCCTCGGCCCCGTTGAGGGCGAAGAGAAACTCGTACACCCCCCGGCGGATCTGCTTGCGGAAGCTCTGCCGGATGATCACCGCCACGTCGGGCTCGTCGTCGACCACCAGCACCCGGGTCGCGCGGGAGACCTCCGCGGTGGCCCCGAGGATCCGCACCGCGTCGGCAAACTCCCGGGCCGTCTGGAAGCGCCCCCCAGGGTCGGGGTGAAACGCCCGGGCGAAGAACGGATCGAGCGCCGGGGGGGCCTCGGGCACGAGGGAGGTGAGCTCGGGGACGCGCTCTCCGCGGGCGAGGGCGCCCTGGAGCTCGAGGACCGACGCGGCCCCGAAGGGAGGGCGTCCCGTCAACGCTCGCCACGCGACCGCCGCGAGGGCCAGGAGGTCCTCGCGCGGGTCGACGGCGGCCTCGCCCGCGGGGCCGTCCCCCGACGGGAGCGAGCGGCTCGTGTGCATCGACACCACCGAGGCCCCGAAATCAAGCACCCGGAGCGCCTCGCCGCCCTCACCCCGCGCCAGAAACAGCTTCGAGGGACGCAGGTCGCCGTGTACCACCCCGGCCGTATGAGCGCCGTCGAGGGCCATGGCCACCTGACCGAGCCAGGGGCCGAGCGAGGACAACGACATGCGCCCGAGGCGCTCGAAGCGCCGCTCGAGGTCTTCGCCGTCGAGCAGCTCCATCACGGTGTAGGCCCGGCCCCCGTCGACTCCGCCGTCGTAGACGCGCACGACGTTGGGGTGCGAGAAACGCGCGACCAGCACCGAGTCCGGCGCCCTCCCCAGGGGCCCGTCCGCCCCGGCGTGAGCCAGCTTGACCGCGACCCGACGCAGGAGCACACGATCCTCCGCCTCCCACACGACGCCCGCCGCGCCCCGGGCAATCTCGCGGATCAGGGCGTAGCGACCTCCAACCAGTTCTTCGTCCATCGTGCTGCTCGTGACTTCCTACGGTGGAAAGACTTCTCGGGGTGTGCTGCGCGATGATAGCCTCAGGCCCCGCGCCTCCTACGGGGAAAGTGTCCCCGCGACGACGTGGGGAGCACAATGAATACAGTCGCGGGCTACGATCTCGGGGACAAGCTCCATCAGGGCATGCGCTCGGTGATCTACCGGGGACGGCGGCAGTCCGACGGGTTGTCCGTGATCGTCAAGGGGCTGCACAGCGAGCACCCGAGCCGAGAAGACCTCGCCCAGCTCAGACGCGAATACGAGATCACCCGCGCGCTTGACGCCGCGGACGTCATCAAGGTTCACAGCATTGAGCGGGACGGGGTGGGGGTGGCCCTGATCGTCGAGGACTGCGAGGCCATCTCCCTGCGGGCCCACCTCGGCGGGGCTGCCCTGCCGGTCGGGGAGGCACTGCGCATCGCCGTCCGTCTCGCCGCCGCCCTCGGGGCGGTGCACGCCCAGGGGATCATCCACAAGGACATCAACCCCTCCAACATCGTGATCAACCCGCAGAGCGGGGCCTTGAAGATCATCGACTTCGGCATCGCCACCGCCCTGTCCCGGCAGAGCCCGGGCGTGCGAGAGCCCGACCTCCTGGAGGGCACCCTCGCGTACATCTCGCCTGAGCAGACCGGCCGGATGAACCGGGTCATCGACAGCCGGGCCGACCTCTACTCCCTCGGGGCGACCCTCTACGAGATGCTCACGGGCACGGTGCCCTTTCCGACCAGCGACGCCGTGGAGATGATCCACGCCCACATCGCCCAGCAGCCGACGCCCCCGCACGAGCGGCGCCCGGAGGTGCCTCGCGGGGTCTCGGCGGTGGTCCTCAAGCTCCTCGCCAAGGTGGCCGAAGACCGCTACCAGAGCGCCCACGGTCTGCACGCCGACCTCGTGGCCTGCCTCGACGTATGGGACCGCACCGGCGACGTCGCCCCCTTCCTCCTCGGGGGCCATGACGTGCCCGACCGGCTCTACCTCGCGGAGAAGCTCTACGGCCGCGCGCCGCAGATCACCGCCCTCCTGGAGGCCTACGCGCGCGCCGCGGCAGGACGGGCGGGCCTCGCCCTGGTCGCGGGATACTCTGGGGTGGGAAAGAGCGCCCTGGTCCACGAGCTTCACAAGCCGGTGCTGCGCCGTCGGGGGCGCTTCGCCAGCGGGAAGTTCGACCAGTTTCATCGGGACACGCCTTACTCAGCGCTCCTCCAGGCGTTTGGCGGGCTCCTGCGGCAGGTGCTCACCGAACGCGAGGAGGCCCTGGAAGCCTGGAGCGGGCGGCTCCAGGCGGCCCTCGGGCCCAACGCCCAGGTGATCGTCGACGTGCTGCCGGACGTAGGGCTCATCGTCGGTCCGCAGCCCCCCGCCGAGCCCCTCGGCCTCGCCGAATCCCAAAACCGTTGGAATCTTGTCTTTACGGCCTTCGTGCGCTGCTTCGCGAGCGAGGCCCATCCCCTCGTGCTCTTCCTCGACGACCTGCAGTGGGCCGATCCCCCGTCGCTCAAGGTCCTGGTGCTCCTGCTGTCCGACCCCAACACCCGGCACCTCCTCGTGCTCGGGGCCTATCGGGACAACGAGGTCACCGCGGCCCATCCCTTGTCGCTGGCCGTCGAGGCCCTGCAGCGCGCCGGGGTGGGGCCGACCGTCCTCGCCCTCGAGGCCCTCGGGGCCCCGCACGTCCAGGAACTCCTCGTGGACACCCTGCGGGTCGAGCCCGACCGGGTCCTCCCCCTGGTCGAGCTCTCGCTGGAGAAGACCGGCGGAAACCCCTTCTTCCTCGGGCAGTTTCTCCGCGCTGCGGCCGACGACGGGCTGATCCGCTTCGACCCCGCGGAGGGACAGTGGCGCTGGGACATCGAGGAGATCCGTGGTCGGCAGCTCACCGACAACGTCGTCACCCTCATGGCGGGCAAGATCCAGAGCCTGTCGGCGGGCACCCAGCGGGTCCTGCAGCTCGCGGCCTGCATTGGCAACCGCTTCGACCTGCGCACCCTCAGCCGCGTCAACGAGCGCTCGGCCCAGGAGACCGCCGCGGAGATGTGGGAGGCCGCCCGGGAAGGACTGGTCATCCCCGTGGGCCACGACGCCCGCGACGCCGAGCCGGCGGGTTTCTCCGAGGCCTCCCTGGCGGACGACCGCGACGTGGCCTACCAGTTTCTTCACGATCGGGTGCAGCAGGCCGCCTACTCCCTGATCGGGGCCGACGACCGCGGAGGGGTCCATGTCCGCATCGGACGCCTGCTGCGCGAGGGCACCCCGGGGTCGGAGCTCGGCGGTCGGGTGTTCGACATCGTGCACCAGTTTGACCAGGGCCTCGACCGCCTCACCGACCCCGACGAGCGCCTCGCGGTGGCGCGGCTCAACCTCCTCGCGGCGAAACGAGCCAAGGCAGCCTCGGCGTACGAGGCCGCCCATCGGTACCTGGAGTTCGCCCTCCAGCTCCTGCCCGCCGAGCCCTTCGCCGCGCACTATGACCTGGCCTTCACCCTCTACGTCGAGGCCATGGAGGCGGCCTTCCTCGACACCGACCTCGCCCGGGCCGAGGCCCTCTCGGGGGTGGCCCTGGCCCACGCCCGCTCGACCCTCGACCAGGCCAAGGTGCACGAGACCCGGATGCTCTTCCACACGGCCCGCAACGACCTGCCCGCGGCCGTCACGGTGGGCAGGCAGACCCTGGAGCTGCTCGGGGCCCCGCTGCCCCGCGACCTCGATTTCGCCCGCTCGTTCGGGGCCGTGCTCGCGACCGAAGCCCGCCTCGGAGGCAGGAGCCCCGGACCGTTTGTCGACCTCCCGCCCCTCACAGACCCGCATCGCCTCACGGTCTTGCGTGTTCTCGTGACCCTCACGGCCCCGTCGTACATCGTCGAGCCCCTGCTGTTCATGCCCGTGGTGTGCGAGATGCTCGAGCTCTGCATCGCCCACGGAAACTCGGACATGGCCCCCTTCGCCTACGCCGAGTACGGCCTCATCCGGGCCGCCGTCGGCGACACCGCCGGGGCCAACGCCTGGGGAGCCCTGGCCCTCGAGCTCCTCGACCGCTCGGAGGCCCGGGCCCTGCGGGCCAAGGTTCATGTTCTCGTGAGCGCGTTTATCACCCACTGGCAGGTGCACCTGCGCGAGAGCCTCGAGCCCCTGCGCGAGTCGGTGCAGATGGGCCTCGACGCCGGCGACCTGGAGTTTGGCGCCTACGGGGCCGACCTCTACTGCACCGCCCTCCTCTACCTCGGCGAACCCGTGGACCTCGTGGCCCGGGAGCTGGGGCGCTACATCGAGCTCCTGGCCCGGCTCAAGCAGGAGTTTCAGCGTATCTACGCCTGCATCCTGTTGCAGATGGTGCACAACCTGGCGGAGGTCGTGCCGGAGCCTACGCGCCTTGTGGGCGCGGCCTTTGATGAAGACCGCGAGGTGCCTCGGCTCGTCGAGGCCAAGAGCAGCAACTCGTTGTGCCTGCTGAACACCTCGAAGTGCATGCTGGCCTATCTGTACGGCGACCTCGCCGCCGCGGTGTCCTTTGCCGCCGCCGCCGAGCCTCACCTCGGGGCGATGACCGCCCACATGACCTCGGCCCAGCACAACTTCTACGGCTCGCTCGCCGCCCTGGGCCTCGCGGCCACCCTGGAGGGCGCGGACCGCGAAGAATGCCTGGCCAAGGCGGCCAAGAACCAGGAGGTGATGCAGCGTTGGGCCCACGACGGCCCCGCCAACTTCCGGCACAAATATGTGTTGGTGGAGGCCGAGCGGGCCCGGGTCCTCGGACGCCCCGCCGAGGCCATGGAGCTGTACGAGGAGGCCCTCCGCGGAGCCGGGGCCCAGGGTTACCTCCAGGAGGAGGCCCTCGGGTACGAGCTGGCCGCGGGGCTCTACCTCGGCCTCGGCCGAGACAAGATCGCCGCGACCTATCTGGGCGAGGCCCGGTATCGCTACACGCGTTGGGGGGCTGCGGGAAAGGTGGCCGACCTGGAGCGTCGACACCCGACCCTCCTGGCGGTCCGGACGGTGAGCCTGGGGACCGGGTCGGTGAGCGTCACCTCGACCGACCGGGGCGGGGCCGCCCTCGATCTCGCGACCGTGATGAAGGCCGCCCGGGCCATCTCGGGCGAGATCGTCCTGGAGCGGCTCGTCGAGAACCTCATGCGCATCGCGGTCGAGAGCGCCGGGGCCCAGCGGGGGTTCTTGCTGCTGGAGCGCGAGGGGCGGCTGGTGATCGCGGCCGAGCAGCGGGACGACGCCGACGGGGTGATCGCCCGCGACGACAGCCCGCTGGAGGACAACGACAACGCCCTGTCGACGTCCGTCGTTCAGTTTGTGCAGCGCACCCGGGAGAGCGTGGTGCTGGAGGACGCGGCACGGGAGGGGATCTTCACCTACGACTCCTACGTGATCGCCCGCCGCCCGCGCTCGGTGCTCTGCGCTCCCCTCCTCAACCGCGGGGCCCTCACGGCGATCCTGTACCTGGAGAACAACCTCATCCCGTCGGCCTTCACCGAGGCCCGCCTGGAGCTCGTGCGGCTCCTGTCCTCGCAGGCGGCGCTGTCCCTCACCAACGCGCGGCTCTTCCGCGACCTCGCAGCCGCCAAGGGGCGCGTCGAGGACTACAGCCGCACCCTGGAGCAGAAGGTCGAGGCCCGCACCCTCGAGCTGCGCGCGAAGAACGACGAGCTCGGCACGGCCCTCGGCGAGCTACGCCTCACCCAGGGGCGCCTCGTCACCCAGGAGAAGCTCGCCTCCCTCGGGGCCCTCACCGCCGGCATCGCCCACGAGCTGAAGAACCCCCTCAACTTCATCAACAACTTCGCCGCCCTCTCGGCCGGGCTCACCGCCGAGATCCAGGAGGGCCTCGCCGCGGTGCGCGGGACCGTCCCCCCCGCGGTCCTCGCCGACCTCGCAGAGCCTCTCGCCGACCTGCGGGCCAACGTCGACAAGATCCATGAGTACGGCCGCCGCGCCGACGGGATCATCAACGGCATGCTGCTCCACGCCCGGCAGGCCCCCGGCTCGCGCGAGCCCACCGACCTCAACGCCGTGCTCGTCGAGAGCGTCAACCTCGCCTACCACGGGGTGCGGGCCAAAGACCCCGGGTTTGCCCCCGCCATCCAGACCGAGTGCGACCCCGCGGTGGGCCAGGTCGAGGTCTCCCGGCAGGACATCAGCCGGGTGTTCATCAACGTCCTGCACAACGCGTACTACGCCATCCGGCAGAAGAAGCAGCGACTCGGGGCGCGGTACGCCCCCGCCCTGCAGGTGCGCACCCGCAACCTCGGCCCGCGGGTCGAAGTACGCATCCGCGACAACGGGACGGGCATCCCCGAGTCCGTGGCCCGGCACATTTTTACCCCCTTCTTCACCACCAAACCGCCGGGCGAGGGCACCGGGCTCGGTCTCTCGCTCAGCCATGACATTGTCGTCGGTGGCCATCAGGGCGAGATCCGCGTGGAGTCGATCGAGGGGGAATGCACGGAGTTCGTCATCACCCTGCCCCGCAGCGCCGCGGGCACGCTGGGCCGCGCGTAGCCAGGATTCGTCCCTTGCTGCGCCCGGGAGGTTCCTTTACGGTCCCGCCCGACATGGTGGAAATCCCGCAGCCAACACGCGTAGCCATCGTGGGAGGGGGCTGCGCTGCGTTGACCGCGGCCTTTGAGCTGTCGGATCCGGCACATGGCGGGCGCTTTGAGGTCACCGTCTACCAGATGGGATTTCGCCTCGGGGGCAAAGGGGCCTCCGGGCGGGGGCCGTCGGGGCGCATCGAGGAGCACGGCCTGCACCTCTGGATGGGCTTCTACGAGAACGCCTTTCGCCTGATGCGGCGCTGCTACGCCGAGCTCGGGCGCGACCCGCGGCGGTGTCCCATCGCCGACTGGCAGGACGCCTTCGCCCCGGCTCCGGATGTCGCCGTGACCGACCGGGCCCCAGGCGGGGCGTGGCACCACTGGGTCGCTCATTTTCCGCCGGGGGACGGCCTTCCGGGCGACCCCCTCGCGGCCCCAAACCCCTTCTCCGTACGGGGTTACCTCCAGCAGGCCGCCGCCCTGGTGGTCGAGCTCCTGCGCTCGGCCGAGGGCTCCGACGCGCCGCCTCCGCGGGCGCCTCCGCGGGCCCCAGGGATCGGCCCCGAGGACGTGGTGGCCACCATCGAGCGCCTCCTGCGGTACGGCCAGCTCGCCTCGGCCGCGGCCGTCTCCGAAGCCGCCGAGCTCCTGCGCCTCGCCATGGACGCGGTGTTTCCGCCCGTGTTCCGCGGCGAGCGTCAGGGCCTCGTGCTGGGGCTCATCGACGCCGTGGCCGCGGCCGCCCGCAGGCAGCTCGATCGTTGCGTCGAGGGCGACCGCGAGATCCAGCGGGTCTGGGAGGTCGTCGACCTCATCCTGGCCATCCTGCGGGGGTCGGTGCGCTTCGGCCTGGCCTTCGATCCGCGGGGCTTCGACGCCATCGACGGGTACGACTGGCGCGACTGGCTGCGCCTCAACGGGGCCTCTCCGCGGGCCCTCGACTCGGGCTTCGTGCGGGGCATCTACGACCTCGCCTTCGCCTTCGAGGACGGCGACGTCACGCGCCCCGCCCTCGCCGCCAGCGTGGCCCTGCGCGGGGCCATGCGGATGTTCTTCACCTATCGCGGAGCCCTGTTCTGGCGCATGGGGGCGGGCATGGGCGACGTGGTCTTCGCCCCGCTCTATGAGGTCCTGCAGCGGCGTGGGGTGCGCTTCGAGTTCTTCCACCGCCTCGCCCATGTCCGGTTGGGAGAGCCCGACCCCGCCGACCCGGGGCAGCAGGCCAGGCCCTTCGTGTCGGCCCTGGAGTTTGACGTCCAGGCCGAGCTCTCCAACGGCGGAGAGTACCGACCCCTGGTCGACGTCGAGGGCATCCCCTGTTGGCCCGCCGCCCCCGACTGGGACCAACTCGTCGGCGGCGAGGCCCTGCGACGGCAGGGCCGGGCCTTCGAGTCGCCCTGGGAGACCCGGGTGGCGGGCCAACGCACGCTGCGGGTGCAGGAGGATTTCGACTTCGTGGTCCTGGGCCTCGGGGTCGGGGCCCTGCCCGGACCGTGCAAGGAGCTCGTGGCCCGCGAGCCCCGCTGGCGCACGATGCTGGAGCGGGTGAAATCCGTGCCCACCCAGGCCTTCCAGGTGTGGCTCCGGGCCGACGTGGCGGAGCTCGGATGGACCGCAGGGCCGGTCAACCTCTCGGGCTTCGTCGAGCCCTTCGACACCTGGGCCGACATGACCCACCTCGCTCCCGTCGAAGCCTGGCCCACCCCCCCGAAGAACATCTCGTACTTCTGCAGCGTCCTGCCCGACCGTCCGCCGCCCGAGGGCCCCGACGAGGCCTTCGCGGCCCGCGAGCACGCCCGGGTCCGGAGTCACGCGGTGGACTTCCTCAACGGCCCCGCGGGGGCCCTGTGGCCGAGGGCCATGGCCCGGGGCGGGGGCTTCCGCTGGGAGCTCCTCGCGGCCGAGGGGGCCGACGGGGCCGTGGGGGAGGCCCGGTTTGATACGCAGTTCTGGACGGCCAACGTGCACCCCTCCGACCGGTACGTGCTCTCGCTCCCCGGGAGCAGCGCGCACCGGCTCTCCCCCCTCGACCGCAGCGTCGACAACCTCACCGTCGCCGGCGACTGGACCGAGACCGGCCTCAACTCAGGCTGCGTCGAGTCGGCGGTGATGTCGGGCCTCCTCGCGGCCCACGCCCTCACCGGCTCCCCCGCCCTCGCCGACATCATCGGATACGACCACCCATGAATCCCCCCGACGAGACCCCGCGCTCCCCGGCCTCGACCCGCGACCGGCTCCGCCGTCCGATCCCCGCCCGGGAGCACCCGACCCGCGGGGCGGGGACCATGTTCCGCCCGGCCGAGTCGGTGGACGACGACATGCCGCGGAGGCGCGAGGGGTCGGTCGAGCGGGCCGTCGACGGGGCCTACCGCATCCTCGAAGACCACCTGCGCCGGGGCCGCGAGCACGCGCGCACCCAGGGAGCCGAAGCACCCATGAGACCCGCCACCCCCCTCGACCCGCAAGACCTCCCCCGCAGGCTCACCCGCGCCTGGACCGACATGATGTTCATGTGGCTGGACCTCGTCACGCCCCTCGCGAGCGCCGTTGGAGAGCGCACCCGGGGCCCCGCCCCGCACGTCGACCCCGACGACCGGGCCTGGCGCGAGGTCGCCGACCCCGAGGTCCCCGGGCCCCGCCCCGAGGCCCCAGGGCCTGGGTCGTCCCGGTCCTTCGAGGTCGACCTCGTGGCCACCCAGGGTGCCCGGGTGCGCCTCCACCTCGACTGCCCCCCTGGGCTCTCCCTCGGGGTCCGCAAGCTGCGCCGCGACGACGAAGACGAGACCCCCCTCGACGCCGCCATCAGCCTGACGGTCGACGACCGCGGGGTCCCGAAGCTCTCGGTGACCCTGCGGGGCGAGGCCTCTCCGGGCGTGTACGTGGGCACGGTGTTCGACCCGGCCACCAAGACCCCCCGCGGTCACCTCTCGATCGAGCTCGGGGCGTAGGCCCCGGAGGGGGCCCCTGGCCATGCACCGCTCTGCCCTCGTCCCGGAGCTTCTGCGCGAGTACGGCGACGCGGCCCGGGCCGCCCTGTTTCGGTACCTGCCCGCCCGAGAGCCCCTGCGGCACCTGTACGCCCCCGTGGCCGACTATCCCCGTCGCGGCGGGCGCGGGTTTCGCCCGAGCCTTTGCATCGCCACGGCCCGGGCCTTCGGGGGCAGCCTCGACGACGCCCTCTGCACCGCGGCCTCCATCGAGATGCTGCACAACGCCCTGCTCATCCATGACGACATCCAGGACGAGAGCGAGCAGCGCCGGGGCCGACCCACCCTGCACGTCCAGGAGGGCGTCCCCGTGGCCCTCAACGCGGGCGACACCCTGGCCCTCCTGAGCTTTCGGCCCCTCGTCGACAACCGCCACGCCCTCGGGATGCGCCTGTCCCTGCGGATCATCGAGGAGACCGAGCGGATGGCCGTCCAGTCGGCCGAGGGCCAGGCCATGGAGCTCGGCTGGCGCCGCGACAACGTCGGCCACGTCACCGAAGGCGACTATCTGGAGATGGTGCTGAAGAAGACCTGCTGGCTCGGGATGATCCACCCGTGTCGGGTCGGGGCCCTCCTCGGCACCCACGACGGGGTCGACCTCGAGCCCTTCGTACGCTTCGGGTTCTTCCTCGGGGCAGCCTTCCAGATCCAGGACGACCTCCTCAACCTGGTCGGCGACGCCAACGACTACGGCAAGGAGCTCGGAGGCGACATCCACGAGGGCAAACGTACGTTGATGCTCATCCGGCTCCTCGAGGAGGCCACCGCCGACGAGCGGGCCCGCGTCGTGCGGATGCTCGGGGCCCCGCGGGCCGCCCGCCCCCCCGACGAGGTGGCGTACACCCGGGCCCTGATGGACCGCTACGGCTGCATCGAGTACGCCCGAGAGGTCGCCCACGGCCTCGCGGGAGCGGCCCTGCACGAGTTTGCTGAGGTCTTCGACGGGGTCCCCGACTCGCGCGACAAGCGCTTCATCGGCGAGCTCCCCGCCTGGGTCATCGAACGCACCTGAGTCCGTCCCCCCCGGCCGTCGCGACGTCGGCCCGTCCTCGCCCCGCGGAGTGCTCCCCATGAAGAACGGCCATCCCCGATTTGTGACCGCCGGCCCCATGGGCGCCGCGATGCAGCTCGAGCCCCCCTTCGACTTCGACGGGGTCACCCTGCGGGTCTTCCCCCTTCGGGCCCGGCTCCACCAGCTCCAGCGCTTCGTCGACGACTACCTCAACCTCGTGCCTCCGCAGGTGGCCCGCTTCCGGGTGCCCCTGCCGTACGCGTTCCTGGCCCTGATCAACTACGGCAAGATGGCCGTGGACGCGGCCAACATGGGCTGGATCGCCCAACGCGAGATCCTCTTCTGCGTGCCCCTGGAGTGGTACCGCCTGGAGGCCGGGAGGTACGTCTTTCAGGGCTGGGCCTTCGTGTCGCCCTTCATCTACGTCGACAACGAGCTCTCCATGGCCACCGGGCGCAACGTCTACGGGTGGCCCAAATCGCTCGCCACCCTCGACCCCGAGCTGAGCGCCTGGATGGAGAGCCCCCGGGCCCGCACCCGCCTCGCCACGGCCTCGACCATGGTCTTCCCCAAGGCCTACGAGGGCTATCGCCAGGAGCAGCGGGTCTTCCTGGAGGTGACCCAGGGTCTCGGGCCGTCGCCCTTCCAGGTCCCGCCCGACCTCGGGGGCCCGGCCATGCCCTGGGTGGCCATCCCCAACGCCGTCCGCAGCTCGGCCGACCTCCTGCGCGACTCCCTCGGCCTCTTCGGGGCCATGGGCCTCACCGAACGTCAGCCCTACGTGGGCCCCTCCGCGTACGCGGCCATGGCCCGGCAGATCGGCCGCGACGCCAACCCCTTCGGCCCCGACCTCGCCTTCAACACCATCAACCTCAAGCAGTTTCGCAGCGCCGACAACCCCAGCGCGGTCTGCTACCAGGCCCTCACCAACGCCCGCATGGAGATGAAGGCCTACAAACACGGCGGCCTCCTGGGCGACGGGTCGGTCCTGCTCGGAGACTCCAGCGGGGGCTTCCGGGTGCTCCTGCATCGGTACGAGGCCACCCCCATCATCGACACACTCGGGCTCGAGGTCGAGGCCGAGTGGGAGGGCCCTGGGGCCACGGTGGCGAGCCTCAAGCCCGTGCTCCCCTACTGGCTCGACCTGGACATGCGGTACCACAAGGGCGAGACCCTCGCCTGGCGCACCAAGGTCACCGACGGCTGGAAGGTCGGGGCGGGCGACGGGGCGAAGCGCTACGCCAAGGACGTCCCGGCCCGGCCCCCGGGGCCGACCGTCAACCCCTACAACACCACCACCGCCGGGGCGTCGCAGGGGATCGGCGGGGCCCTGACCTTTCCCGACTCCACCTTCCGGGTCCTGCCCCTCCTGGCCGACCCGACGAGGCTCGAGGCCTTTCTCCAGGGGTACCTCAACGAGCCCCTCGCGTCCGAGGGGATGTGCTTCGAGCCCTGGGGGCGGTACGTCTACCTCGTCCTCGGCAACCACAACGGGGTCGCGTCCGAGACCAACAACGTGGGGGGATGGGCCGACTACGACGTCAAGATCCTCGTGGCCGTCAAGTGGTACGACGTCGACCCTGCGACCACGGAGCGCACCCTGCGCGGGGTCGCCCTCGTGCCCGCCTTCGCGTACGCCAACTCCACGATGGCCACGATCACCAGCACCGAGGTGACCGGGATCCCCATGATGAAGGCCGTGATCGAGAGCCCCCCCGGCACCTGGCTCGCCGACTCGGGGCCCGGCGATGCCACCACCGACCCCCTCGTGCGCCTCACGACCCCCGTGCTCCCTGTCCTCGGCGAGGGGCAGGGGGCCGAGCCTCGGGTGGTGCTGGAGGTCAGCGAGGGGGCCATCCCCGGGCTCGACGACGAGGCCGCTTGGAGGCAGGTGGCCGACACCTGGGGAAACGCCCTCCGGACAGAGTTTGTCAGGGCCTCGAAGATCCAGGCCGTGCACCCGAAGGAGTACGACGCGGCCCTCGACCTGACGCTGGAGATCGTCGGCCACGGCCTGCCGATCAATTTCCTCACGCTCAAGCAGTTTCGCGAGGCCGGCGAGCCCGCTGCGGCCTGCTACCAGTCGCTGATCCTGCACCGGTGGCAGGTCGAGCACGTCCGCGACCTGCGCGAGATCGAGGGCCCCCTCTACGCGTGCATCCACGAGTACCCGACCCAGCCCATCGTGAAGACCCTGGGGCTGGTGGCCAAACGCGTGTGCCTCGACGGGGCGGCCCAGGCCTACTACCTCGAGCCCGTCCGGCCCTTCTGGGTGCGCGTGTCGATGAAGCAGCCGCTCGGGCTGACCCTGCGTCGACGCGCCGGCAGCGAGGCCTGGGAGAAGGACCCGGACACCGAGGCCCTGAGGTACCCACACTTCTTCCGCGAGGCGCCCCGCGTCGAGGCGGGCCTCAGCGACCGGGTGTTTCCGCAGGGGATTCGGGCCCAGGTGCAGGGGGACATCCCGGTCGGGGTGCCCGTCGGGGCGTACGGGCCCGGCCTCGAGGGCGACGGGGTCGTGGCGGTGAAGAAGCTCACCCGGGAGGAGGCCATGGCGGCGGTCGAGGCCATCGATCCGCAGACGATCCTCGGGGCCATGCTCAGCCGCGAGTGGGAGCACCACGGGCAGCCGCGTTGGCTGAAGGAGCGCGAGCGGATCGAGCAGGAGCTCGACCAGTCCACCCGCGACGACCTGCCCGAGGAGGTGGCCAGGACCCAACGAAACCTCCTGCTTCATCGGGTGGTTCGGTGCAACCTCGCGGGCAGCTACGAGGGCGGGGCGACCCTCGCTTCCCATCGTCGTCGTCGCAACGAGCTCTTCGCAGGCCTGAAGCGGGTAACGGCCTCGTTGACGAGGTTGTCCCAGGCCCAACGGCCGACCGTGGATGTTCGGGACCCGCTCGGTGATGGGGCGAGCCCGCGCCCCGAGGTCGACGGCCCGGGTCCCGAACTCAACCACGCCGACGCCGACCTCGTGCGGGAGGTCGTCTTCGTCGCGGGCGACGACCGGCTCTATCGGCGCGCGATGCGGGTCCTGCATGACCTGCGCAGGGAGACCCATGCGGAGGCGGGGCACCCGGAGGTGGCCCGGCGGAGGGAGCGGCTGCTGGAAGAGGCCCGACGCCGGATCGGGGCCACGGCCCCCGGCGATCGAGAGGGCATCCTCGATCCCCGGGAGCGCCGGGTGGAGACGATGCTCGGCCTCCTGTTGGCCCTCCCCATGCGGGTGCAGCGCAGGCTGCGGGCGATGGAGATCGAGGCGGAGAAGGCGGCCTTCGACCGCTGCCGCGCCCTGCTGGTGCACGAGCTGGCCCTCGCGGCCCAGAAGCCCGACCGCTGCGTCCGGCGCGACACCCTGGAGGGCGCCGCGCGCGAAGCCATGATGCCCTACGCGGAGTGCTGGGCGGCCGAGACGCCTCTGTGGTTTGTCGGCCCGCGGGCCCCCGCGGCGAGCCCGCAGCCCCTGGCCTTTGCCACGCACCACGACACCGCCCCCGCCCCGAGCACGTACGCCTTCGACGACGGGGAGAAGGCCAGGGACCTGGGGTCGATCCGGCACCTCTCGGTGTGGGCCGACGAGGTGATCCACGCGGTTCAGGCCGAGTACGCCCTGCGTCCGCTGCGGAAGCATGGGGGGGACGAGGGCACCCGACACACGGTCGATCTCCATCGGGGAGAGCGCCTCGTGGGCGTGAAGGGCTCGTCCGGCGAGCACTTCGGTGCGCGGCACCTGTTCGGGCTGACCCTGACCCTCCAGCGCGTGGACGCCTCCTCGGGCCAGGCCGTGACGCGTACGCGCGAGGTGGGCCCCTTCGGATCGGGCGCGCGTGTCGTGGGGGAGACGACCCCGTTTGCGATCGTGGCGCCCGAAGGCCAGGAGATCGCCGCCCTCTCGGGCCGGAGCTACATGCACGCCGACGGGACCGAGTCGCTCACCGCCCTCGGGGCCTGGTTCGGCCAGGTCGTGGCGACCCGCCGTTAAGGGCCTGGAACCTCCACCCGTAGCCCCATCCCCGTCGCCCGGAGCCGTGCGACCAACGCGGTGCCCAGGGCGAAGGCGGGGGTGAGCACTCCGCCCGGGCAGGCCAAGGGGTCGTGGGCGAGGCAGAGGGCCGACTCGGCGAGCATCTTCGCGGTCTCGTCGTAACCCGGGTCGCCGTCGGCTTCGATGACGGCCCGCAGACGCCGCCCGGCTACGCTCTGCGCACGAATCTCCAGCCGGAAGAACCCCCGGCCCCGGGCTGCGGGGTCGGGCCCCTCGCCGAGCCAGGGCAGGAGCTGCGACAGGAGCGCCCGGGCAGGAGGCACCACGGCGGCGGCGTAGAGGCTGGCGAGGGCGGCGCTGACGGTCACGGCCCCCATGAATCCCGCGGGGCCGGGGCCCGTCTCCAGGGCCTCGTCGTAGAGGAAATCGCGCCCATAGGCGAAGCCCGCGAGGGCGTTGGAGCGGCGCACGACCCGGGTGTTGATAGGGGCCATGACAAACGGGGCCGTCCATCGCCCGGTGTCGGGGTCGAGGCGTGGCCCGAGCTGGTCGCGTTGGGGCGGTCGAGCTGGGGCGTCCCGGGGGTCGAGGGCGTAGGGGTCGGCGAGGAGGTCGCAGTCGGCAGGGTCGACCGAGCGGGCGTAGAGGTCGAGCAGGGTGGCGGCGGTCCCGGCGCTGGCCTGGGCCCGGAGGCGTACGACCCGGGTGTGGGCCACGCGGAGGCGGTCGTGGCGGGCGGCAAGGTAGCGGTGGAGGAGGAGAACCCCGAGGTCGGAGGGGACCGAGTCGAAGCCGCAGCAGTGCACGATGCGAGCCCCGGTGGCGGCCGCCCGGGTGTGGTGGGCGTCGATGGAGGCCCGGACAAACGGGGTCTCACCCGCTACGTCGCAGTAGTGCACCCCGCGGGCGGCGCAAGCGGCCACGAGAGCCGTCCCGAGGGCGGAGTAGGGTCCGGCGGCGGTGCACACGACCCGGGTCCGGCCCACGACGGCGTCGACGGCGGCGGGGTCGGCGAGGTCGACCCTGAGCAGGGGGAGGTCGCGCACGTTCGGGTCGATGCGGCCGAGGTCGTCGCGCAGGGCGGCGAGGCGGGCGGGGGAGCGTCCTGCGAGGGCCCAACGCAGGGAAGGGGCTCGGCGGGCGAGGTACCCAGCCACGAGGCGGCCGGTGAAGCCGGTGGCCCCGAAGAGCACGAGGTCGAAGTCGGGGGGGCAGGGGCTGCCCGGGAGGGTCACCGGGCGAAGCTACCACCCGATGGGGTCTTTCGCGTACGAACGCGGGGCCGTAGGGTGAGGCCCGCGGAGGTCGTTGCCCCCTCATGGATCCCAAAGACATCACCCGCGCCAGCCGCGCCCTCAGCGCCCTGCTCCGTCACCGCGCGGGCGAGGCCGGACTCACGATGGACGCCGCGGGGTGGGCCCCGGTGGAGGAGGTCCTGCGCGTGGTGGGGATCTCCGCAGAGGCCCTGGAGGGGGTCGTACGCGACAACAACAAGTCGCGGCTCGAGCTCGACGACGGGTGCATCCGGGCGTGTCAGGGCCACTCGCTGGCGGGCATGCCCGTCACCCTGGAGGCGTTGGAGGCGTCGTGGACGGAAGACCTCCGGACCGAGCTGATCTGGCACGGGACCACCCCCGAGGCGGCGGAGTCGATCGCCCGCGAGGGCCTCTTGCCGGGGCAGCGCACCCACGTCCATCTCGCCGAGGCCACCGACAGCAAGGTGGGCAAGCGGGCAGGGGTGGCCGTGCTGCTCGGGGTCGACCCGGGGGCCCTGCGGGGGCGGGGGCTGCGGGTGTTCCGGAGCGGAAACGGGGTGCTCCTGGCCCGGAGGGTGCCGGTGGAGTGCATCACGGCCCTGGAGGCGGTGAGCGCGCGGGCCCGGGACCTGGAGGGGGTCCTGCGGGGGCTCTTTGGAATCGTACCGGGCGGGTAACCCCACGGATTGTGGGCCGTAGGGCGGCGGTCGTCTGATAGGGTGCCGCGGCGCGGGCGCTGGACGGGTGGCGCGCGCGAGACCGCGTCGCTGCGAGGTACGCCGTGGCAGGCACAAAGGGAGAGTCGCGATGTCCGATTCGTTGATCACGATCTTGATTGCGGTGGGCGCCCTGGGCCTCACCATCATGGGCGTCCTGGCCCTCCTGGCGAGGTTCTACCGGCAGGTGGACCAGGGCAAGGCCCTCATCGTCAACACGCTCAAGGCCGAGCCCCTGGTGACCTTCACAGGGGCGGTGGTGTACCCGATCATCCATCGGGCCGAGATCATGGACATCTCGGTGAAGAACATCACCATCGACCGCCGCGGCAAGGACGGCCTGATCTGCAAGGACAACATCCGCGGCGACATCAAGGTCACCTTCTTCGTGCGGGTCAACAAGACCCAGGAGGACGTGCTCAAGGTGGCCCAGTCGATCGGGTGCAGCCGGGCGAGCGACCAGATGACGGTGGAGGGGCTCTTCGAGGCGAAGTTCGCCGAGGCCCTCAAGACTGTCGGCAAACGGCTCGATTTCGAGCATCTCTACACCGAGCGCGACGGGTTCAAGGACGCCATCATCGAGGTGATCGGGCGAGACCTCAACGGGTTTGTCATGGACGACTGCGCCATCGACTACCTGGAGCAGACCCCCATCGAGTCCCTCGACAAGGACAACATCATGGATGCCGAGGGCATCCGGAAGATCACCGATCTCACGGTGATCCAGAACGTCAAGACCAACGAGCTCCGGCAGAAGGAGCGCATGGAGATGGGGGCGCAGAACCTCACGGCGGACGAGGCCGTGTTTCGCTTCGAGCAGAAGCGGGCCGAGGCCGAGGCCCGCAAGGACAAGGAGGTGGCGGTCACCCGGTCGCGCGAGCAGAACGAGGCCGCCCGGGTGGCCAACGAGGAGCACAAGCGCACCGTCCTCGCCCAGGAGAAGAACGCCGAGGAGACCCTCGTAGCCCAACAGGGACGCGAGCGGGCCGTGGCCGTGGCCATGAAGAACAAGGAGCGCGAGGTGGCCGTCGAGACCGAGCGGGTGCAGCGGGCCCGCGAGCTCGAGGCCTCCAACCGCGAGAGCGACGTGATCGCCCAGCGGATCACCCGCGACGCGGAGATCGAGCGGCAGCGCCGGGAGATCGCCGACGTGGTGCGGGCCCGCATCGTGGTCGACCGGTCGGTGGCCGAGGAGGAGGAGCGCATCAAGGATGTCCGGCTCATCGCCGAGGCGAGCCGCAACCGCGACGCCGCCCGCATCGGGGCCGAGGCCGAGGCCGCCCAGCACGTGGTCAAGCAGGTCAAGGCCGCCGAGGCTGCCGAGGAGGTGGCGAAGTTTCAGGCCCGCCAGCGGCTGGTGATGGCCGACGCGGAGCTCGAGGCCGCGGACAAGCAGGCCCGGGCCAAGGTGCGCCTCGCCGAGGGGGCCCAGGCCGAGTGGGCCGCGGAGGGGCTGGCCCAGGTGCGGGTGCGCGAGGCCTCGGTGGTGGCCGAGGAGAAGCAGGGCCTCGTGCAGGCTCGGGTCTCGCTGGAGAAGATGCAGGCCGAGGCCCAGGGCATCGAGAGCCAGGGGCTGGCCAACGCCCGGGTGCGGGAGGCCGACGCCCGGGCCCTGGAGAGCACGGGGCTGGCCGAGGCCGCGGCCATCCGCGCGAAGATGAGCGCCGAGGCCGCGGGCCTGGCCGAGAAGGCCGAGTCGATGAAGGCCCTCGACGCCGTCAGCCGCGAGCACGAGGAGTTTCGGCTGCAGCTTGAGCAGCAGAAGGTCATCGCCCTGGAGTCGATCCGGGCCAAGCGCGACATGGCCGGGGTGCAGGCCGAGGTGCTCAGCGCGGCCTTCCAGAAGGCCAAGATCAACATCGTCGGCGGCGACGGCAAGTTCTTCGAGAACTTCATGCGGGCCGTGACCCTCGGGCAGTCGGTGGAGGGGGCCCTCGACCAGAGCGAGGTCCTGCGGGGCATCGTCGGCCAGATGACCGGGGCGCGGTTGACGGCGCCCGCGGAGGTCGAGGCCGAGGAGGCCGGGGCCTCCAGGATCTCCGGGGTCTCCGGGGTCTCCGGGGCGAAGGGAGCCTAGCGCCCCAATGGCCGACGCGGATCAGGGACCGGGGCCGACGCCCGCCGACGACCTCGGGGGAAGCTACGAGGTCATTCGTCGCAGGCTCTTGGAGCGGGCCGAGGAGTTGGGGCGCAAGGCCGAGCAGCTCAATACGCGCCGCAAGGAGGTCTTCGGCGGCAGCGAGATGGCCCTCGCGGCCACCGAGCGGGTGCGCACGGAGAACAACTGCCTGCCCCGGGACATGATCTCCGTCGGGTCGCGGCTCCTGGTGGGCTACGACGTGTTCGTCGGGATGAAGTCCGAGGTCACGGTCCCCGATCTCTTTGGTCTGTATCGGTACGCCCGCGACGAGGCCGGGGGCCTCACCCTGGAGCCCTGCCCCCTCGAAGAGTCAGGGTTTCTCGTCGAGGAGCGATTCGTCAAGGAGTTTGGCGACCTCTTCCGGTACGTGCGCGAGACCCGGCTGACCCAGCTTCGCCGCACCGACCGCAGGCTCCTGGCGATCTTCTCGACGGGCAAAGGGGCCCGCGACCAGAAGGTGTTTCGATGGGGCATCGACGCGGGCGGCAAGGTCTCCTACGTCGACTCCCGCGGCGAAGAAGACCACGTCCGGCCGCGGACCCATGATTTCACCTGGAAGCAGGCCTCCCGGGAGAATCACGTCCACGGCCGCCACCCCCACGTCTCCATCTACGACGAGGTCTTCGTCGAGACCGTAGGCGGCGACCTCACCATCAAGATCGAGAACAACACGGCCTCGGGCCAGGGCCTCTACAGCGAGCCCGTCGACGACGCCAACCAGTCCCTCGATGACGCCAGCATCTCCTTCGCGCGCCTCGGCCCCCTGATCTTCCTGAGCGTCAAGCCGTACCGCGAGGAGGTCACCCGCTACTTTCTGTACAACACCCGGCGGCGCCAGGTGCATCGCATCGACGCCCTGGCCCAGGCCTGCCTGGCTCTGCCCGAAGACCAGGGGGTGATCTTCCCGTCGGGGTATTACCTCGCCACGGGGGAGTTCAAGAGCTTCGACGCCGACGGCGGCCCCATGACCTACGAGCGGGTCGTGCGGGCCCCCAACGGCGAGGACGTCCTCTACGTCTTCTTCCGCGAGGCCGACGGCAAGTACCTCCTCTACCCGTACAACCTCATCCGCAAAGAGGTGGCCGCCCCGATCGCCTGTCACGGGTACTCCCTCTTCGACGACGGGACCCTCATCGTCTTTCGGGCCAGCCCCGACGAGGAGCCCACCCGCATCCACCCGATGCAGGTCTGGAAGACCCCGTTTACGTCGGCCGAGTTTGCCGCCTCGGCCCCGGTGACGGGCTCGTTCTTGTCCAAGGTGGGCAACCCCGACCTCGTGCGGGGCATCTCCGACGCCCTGTCCCTGCGCCGGACGGCCCTGAGCGAGACACCCTCCCGGCAGACCTGGGAGGACCTCATCGCCGCGGCCCGGCGCATGCTCGACGCCTACCACTGGCTCGGCCACGCCGAGTGCTTCGAGCTCCTGCCCACGGTCAAAGAGCTGTGCGGGGTCTCCGAGCAGATCATCGACGAGTACGAGAAGGTCGAGGCCATCCGGCGGCGTGCCGCCGAGTCCCTGGCCCAGGCCGAGGCCGGTCAGAAGGAGCTCCTGCGCCGCCGCCCCGAGGACGACCACGCCGCCGCGGCGTACATGGAGACCCTCACGGCCCTGCGGCGCCAGCGGGGTGTGCTCGGGACCCTGCGCGAGCTGCGGTACATGGACCTCGCCCGGGTCGGGGTCCTCGAGGCCGAGGTCGACGCCCGGTTCGCGGAGGTGAGCCGGGCGGCGGCGGTGTTCCTCGCGGGGAGCGACGCGCTGCGGCCCTTGCTGGAGGCCATCGCCGCGGCGGTGAAGAAAGCCGAGGCCGCCGGGCGCACCGTCGAGCTCGCCCCCGTCGTGAAGGAGGTCGACACCGTACACGAGGGCCTCACGGTGCTCTCCGAGACCGTAGCCGGTCTCGACGTCGACGACCCCACCGTACGCACCCGCATCCTCGACGCGATCGGGGAGGTCTTCTCGCAGCTCAACCGGGCCCGGGCCATCGTGCAGCAGCGGGGCAAGGAGCTGCGGGGGGCCGAAGGGCGGGCGGAGTTCGGGGCCCAGGCGAGGCTCTTCGCGCAAGGGGTCCAGAGCGCCCTGGCGGTGGCCGACTCGCCCGAGCGCTGCGACCAGGCCCTGTCGCGGCTCCTCGTGCAGCTCGAGGAGCTGGAGGGGCGCTTCGGTGAGCTCGACGAGTTTGCCGCCGACCTCGCGGCCCGGCGCGAGGAGCTCAACGACGCCTTCGGGGCCAAACGTCAGACCCTGCTCGACGCGCGGCAGCGTCGGGCGGCCAACCTCCTCGCGGCGGCCGAGCGCATCCTCCAGGGGGTGCAGCGTCGGGCCCGGACCTTCACGGCCCCCGAGGAGCTCAACGCCTTCTTCGCGGGCGACCCGATGGTGGCCAAGGTCCGCGACCTGGTCGAGCAGCTCCGGGGCCTCGGGGACACGGTCAAGGGCGACGAGGTCGACGGCAAGCTCAAGGCCGCCCGGCAGGACGGTCTACGAACCCTGCGCGATCGAAGCGAGCTCTTCGAGGGCGCCGACAACGTCATCAAGCTCGGGCGCCATCGGTTCTTCGTCAACACCCAGAGCCTGGAGCTGACCATCGTGCCGCGCGACGGCGGCCTGGCCATCCACCTCACGGGCACCGACTTCTTCGAGAACATCGACGACCCCATCCTCGAAGCCAGCCGCGACCTCTGGGAGCAGAACCTCCCGAGCGAGTCCCCCACGGTCTACCGGGGTGAGTTTCTCGCGTACAGCGTCCTGCGGGCGGCCGAGCGGGGGGAGGGCGGTGGTAGCCTCGACCACCTGCGGCAGGAGGCCCTGGTCGAGGGCGGGCTCCTCGCGGCCGTACGCCAGTGGGCCGCCGAACGCCACGACGAGGGCTACGAGCGCGGGGTCCACGACGTCGACGCCTCCCACATCCTCGACCGGGTCCTCGGCCTCCTCCACACCGCGGGAACCCTCCGCCATGAGAGCGACGCCCGGGCCCTCGGGGTCCTCTCCTTCGCGGGGCTCGACGTGCCCGCCCGCGAGCTCCTCGTGCGCCGGGCCCGCAGCGCCACCCGCCTGTGGACCATCACCGGACACGGGGCCGCCCGCGACGAGCTGGTCACCGAGCTCCAGGAGGCCCTGACCCGCACGGCCCAGGAGTGGCGCCTGCCCTCCCATGTCGGAGAGATCCGCCGGGCCGCCCGCTACCTCGTCGACGAGCTGGCCGCCGACCGACCGGCCTTCGTCTTCGCGGGAGAGGCCGCGGCCCTGCAGAAGGATTTCGTCAAGCAGCTTGCCGAAGAGGGGGCCCGCACGACCTTCGAGGACGACCTCCGGGCCCTGGAGAAGCACCCCCCTGAGCGGCTGTCGCTGGTGACCCGGTGGCTGGAGGGCTTCGTGGCCCGCGATCCCCACGCGACGGCGCGGGCTCCCTTCGTGCGCGAGGTGGCGGTGGCCCTGGTGACCGACCGCAAGGTCGACCGGGCCCCGGGGGCCGCAGTGTTG
The DNA here is from genome assembly GCA_964447205.1 of uncultured Myxococcaceae bacterium. Classification (GTDB taxonomy): domain Bacteria; phylum Myxococcota_A; class Polyangia; order Polyangiales; genus JAEUKH01. Next base: position 10,685 of record CAYUSB010000040.1, on the reverse strand, counting down.
GAGGTTCGGGTGGAGGGGCTGCTCGGGCAGCACCCCCGGGTGCACGAGCGGGCCATGACCCTGCGCCTCGACGAGTTTCTCGCGCGGCTGGAGGGCTACACCGAGGAGCGTCTGCCCCGCTGGAGGGCCTACCGCAAGGCCCGGACGGAGGTGGCCGAGCGCGAGCGGCGCAGGCTGCGTCTCGACGAGTTCACGCCGAAGGTCTTGTCGAGCTTCGTGCGCAACAAGCTCGTCAACGAGGTGTACCTGCCGCTGGTGGGGGCCAACCTGGCCAAGCAGCTCGGGGCCGCGGGGGACGCCAAACGCACCGACCTGATGGGTCTGCTGCTCCTGGTGTCGCCCCCCGGGTACGGCAAGACCACCCTGATGGAGTACGTGGCCAGCCGACTGGGGCTGGTGTTTGTGAAGGTCAACGGGCCCGCCCTCGGGCACGACGTGGTGAGCATCGACCCCGCCGAGGCCCCCAATGCCACGGCCCGCCAGGAGGTGGAGAAGATCAACCTCGGGCTGGAGATGGGCAACAACGTGATGCTGTACCTCGACGACATCCAGCACACCAACCCCGAGCTCCTGCAGAAGTTTATCTCGCTCTGCGACGGGTCGCGGCGCATCGAGGGCGTGTGGAAGGGGCGGACGCGCACCTACGACCTGCGGGGCAAGCGGTTTTGTATCGTGATGGCGGGCAACCCGTACACCGAGGCGGGGACCCGGTTTCAGATCCCGGACATGCTCAGCAACCGCGCCGACACGTACAACCTCGGGGACATCCTGGGCGGTCGCGAAGACGCCTTCGCCCTGTCCTACGTGGAGAACGCCCTCACCTCCAACGCCCTCCTCGCCCCCCTCGGGGGACGCGACCCGCAGGACCTCTACAAGCTCCTGCGGATGGCGCAGGGAGAGGCCGTTCCGTCCAACGAGATCGCCCACCCGTACAGCGCGGGCGAGGTGCAGGAGATCACCGCCATCCTGCGGCACCTCCTGCAGGTGCAGAAGGTCCTGCTGGCGGTCAACGCGGAGTACATCCGCAGCGCCTCGCAGGAGGACGCGTACCGCACCGAGCCGCCCTTCAAGCTCCAGGGCAGCTACCGCAACATGAACAAGATCGCCGAGAAGGTGGTCGCGGCCCACACCCCGGCCGAGGTCGAGGCCCTCGTCGACGACCACTACACGAGCGAGTCGCAGACCCTCACCACCGGGGCCGAGCAGAACCTCCTCAAGCTCGCCGAGCTGCGGGGTCGGGTCTCGGAGGCCCAGCGGGTTCGGTGGGAGTCGATCAAGTCGGAGTTTGGTCGGCAGCGCCGGATGGGGGGCAAGGAGGACGACCCAATCACCCGCGTGACGGGAACCCTCTCGGGCCTCGGCGAAGAGATCGAGCGGGTGCGCGGGGCCATCACCGCGGCCTCGGAGCTTCAGGCCGCGAGCGCCGCCCGTCAGGTCGAGAGCGCCGAGCGTCAGGCCGACAGCGCCGCGCGTGGGGCCGAAGGGGTGGCGGCCCGGCTGGCCCCTGAGCTCACGCGGCTCGGAGAGGCCCTCCAGCGGGTGGCCCGGCCGCAGTTGGAGGTGGCGGTGCAGGTTCCGGGGCCCGAGGCCAGCGCGGACGCGATCGCGGCGAGGCTGCGGTCGATGGGCGAAGAGGTGGGCCCGATGCTGCGGGCCACGCAACACGGACTCGGGACGCTGCCGGGGCTTCTGCAGTCTCTCGTGGCCGTGCTTGAGCGCATGGACGAGCGCTTCGCCAAGGGGGGAGTGCCTGTCGCGGCAGTGGCCGTGGCCGGGGGGCAGGGCGGGGGAGGGGGACTTCCGCAAGCACTTCCGCAAGCGCAGGCCCAAGCGCCGCAGCCCGCGCCGGCCCAGTTTGTCCCGCAAGGGCCGCAAGGGCATCCGCAGGCGCATCCGCAGGCGCATCCGCAGGGGTACCCGCAGCGGCCGTCGTCGGTGCGTCCCGGGGCGCCTCAGGGGGCGCCGCAGGGTGTCCCCCAGGGTGCTGGTCACCCGAGCCAGTCGGCGGGCGCTGGGCAGGCTCCTGGGCCCGGGACGGGGGCTCCTGCGGGGGGAGGGAGGTTCCCTACGCCGTTGCCCATGCCGACGGCGTCGATGCCTCCCGCGGCCCGTCCGCGCTTTGACGTGGAGCTGACCCGGGACGGCGCGGCCAACCTCTATCTCCCGCCCGGCAATGACCTCGACGTGGTGCGCGACGGGGGGGTCTTCGTGCCGACCCGCAAGGCCCTGCCCCTGGTCGGGAGCTCGGTGATCCTCGCGGTCCATGTGCTCGGGGCCCCGCGCTTCGAGACCACCGCCGTGGTCACCTGGCGCAACGAGACCCTGCCCGACGGAACCCCCGCCGGCTTCGGGGCCCGCTTCCCCTACCTCACGGGCGCCCAGGAGGCCCTCGTGCGGCGCTTCTTCGCCGAACGCCCGCCGATTCTCTTGCGCTCCCCGCCGCGCTGACGGCTCCGTCCGTGATGGCGCAGGGTGCCTCGGGTGGCGACGCTCGGGGGTACCAATGGCATCACGAAGGAGCCGAGAGTTCGCGGCCATCACCTCTTGCGCGATCGGATCGGCTTGACCTATCGAGGGACGCGCCCTCTCGGCCCGCGGTTCTGCTCTTGTCATCCGCAGCGTGAGGGACCGCGGCGCCTCGTCTTCGGGCACCGTCGGCTTCGCCCTGCCGCACGGACGGAAGGCGGAAGGGGAGTGAGGCAACAGCGAAGGGAGACAAGCGTCGCGATCCGGGGTCGAGGAAACCCCAGCTCAGGTCGAGACCCCGGCGACCAGAGTCAGGGCGTTCCGTGCGGCGCTGGATTGGAGCTCGAGACCCCGGATTTTGACCCCAAGACCCCGGTATTCGAGGTCGAGTGGCTCGTTGGGAGACCGACAGAGCCCTGCGGGCGAACGGCAGACCCCCGTTCTCGACGCCACGACCCCAGTTTTTCTGGCTCCGGACCCCTGTCGGGACGACCGCCGATCTCTGCGGGGTGGCCCGAGCGCGGGGTCACACCTGTCCGGGGCTCGCCCGCACAGGGAGTCGGTCGTCCGGCGCTCACGAGATAGTGAGGAAGTCGGGCGGCGCCATTGCGGCGCGGCGACGGTGCGGCTTCGGGCCCTCCTCTTCGCAGAGTCGCCACAGCCGCGGCATCGTGAGCGCAGCAGGCACCGGCGAAGGCCGGGGTCGGGCTGCGATCGACCGAGTACTGGTCCAGGAGGGCGTCGACCAACCCCCAACGTGGTTGGTGCTTGACAAAAGCTCTTTGGATCTGAGTTGCTCGTGCCGACCAGAGCCGCCAGTCAATAGGGAAGGACAGTGGTAGCAAGTGAGCATCTACTCCTACATCGTGGCCTCGGACTCGGGCTTCGCGCCCAACCCTTTCGCTGGATACTGCACGCTCGCGTGCTGTAAGCCTGCCATCCGTCGGACCGCTGAGCCTGGCGGTATCATCGTCGGCCTGACTCCGAAGAGTGACGGCAACCGCATCTTGTATATCATGCATGTCGACGAAAAGGTCACCTACGCGGAGTATTGGCACGACGATCGTTTCGCTGGGAAGAAGGCGCTTTTCGGCGAAAACGTCGTCCGTACGCAAGGGGACAACATTTATCAGCCCTTCGCTGAGGGTGGCTTCCTGCAGCACCGGTCGGACCACAGCAACCCTGATGGCACGGAGCACATGGGGCTCAAGAAGTGGGACCTCAGTGGCAAGAATGTTCTTATCGCAAAAAGCTTCGCCTATTTCGGAATCGAGGCGCCCGATCTCCCGCCCGACCTCGTTGAACTTGTTGTCGGGAAGGGGCACCGGCGCTTTAAGCCGATTCACCCAAGCTACAATCGGCTCCGGGAGAGCCTCCTTAAACTTCTGGGGGACAACCCAAGAGGCGTGATGGCCTCCCCAAAGAGCTGGCCGAAGGATGACACCTCGTGGGAGGTGTCGGGTTCGGTTCAACCCGCATAGGTGCTTGTGAAAATCATCATCAGCCGGAAGGGCTTCGACTCAACTGCCGGACGGGTCGCAAGCCCGATCTTTCCAGATGGCAGCATGCTCTCGTTACCAATCCCCGACAAGTCCTCGCCGATTAGATACGAGGAGGTCCAGGCGAGCAACGGAGGCTCGGTCGGGGAAATCGTCGAGCAACTCACGAAGGGGAAGATTCCGCGGCATTCTCGTTGTCACCTTGATCCGGACATTCGAGCCGAGGCACTGGAGCGCACACCTGGTTGGCGGCCGCTGCTCGGGCAGGTCGGGTCCTCACAGACCCACTTAGCGAAGGCAGGGATCTCCGTTGGCGACGTGTTCCTCTTTTTTGGATGGTTCCGACGGGTGGTCAAGAACGACGCGCGTTGGGTCTATGAACGGAATGCCCCTGATCTGCACGTCTTATGGGGGTGGCTCCAAGTCGGTGAGATTCACACTGTGCGTCACCCACCCTTCATCGGGCTTGAGTGGGCCCATTATCATCCGCACTTTCATGGTGAGCGGCGCGGCAATAACACTGTATATGTCGCTGCCGAGAGGCTATCGCTGGCCAATTCGTTGGATGGTGAGTTGCCCGGTGCTGGCGCCTTCGGAGCAATTTTGAACCTGCTTACCCTTACGGCGCCCGGCCACTCGAGACGGAGCACGTGGCAGTTGCCCGGATGGTTCCGCCCGTCGACGAGTGAGAGTGCTTTGTCGTACCATAGCGAACTTTCGCGATGGACTGAGCGCGGCGACAGCGTTGAGTTGAGTTCCGCCGGACGGGGCCAGGAGTTTGTATTGGACTGCGACCACTACCCCTGGGCGACGGAATGGCTCAGGGAACTGGTGACCAGCTCTTTGCCGACACCGCGTAGCGTTGGATAGTCCGACACCACTTCCCGGCGAGTGAGGCCTCTGAGTTCGCTATAGTGCCTCAGGCCATACTCTTTGTTGGGGTGTGTACAGAGACCACGGACGACGCGGTTGTGTCGGCGGGGGGAGATCGTTCGGGCGCCGTGAGCTGACCACTGCGACCCCGCGCAGCACAACAGGCGGACGGCGGGTCACTGCTCATAGCGGGGAATCTGGCAACGCTGCAACAGCCCCGGAACTCCCTCGGGGCAGGCGCTCGGCGCCGGGAACCCGTTGGACGGCCGAGCCTCCCTCGACGCGATGGTACAAGCCGCGACGGCAGGGTGAGCACAGCCGTCGACCCGTACGCCCCCACACGTCATCACGGCACACGTTGGGGTACACTCCGGCTCCCCGTTACCCCGCAGGAGCCGAGACATGAACTGGCGCGACCACATCCTCGTCGACCCGGCGGTTTGCCACGGACAGGCGTGCATCCGCGGCACGCGGATTCCCGTCTCGGTCGTGCTGGCCAATCTGGCTGCGGGACTGTCGCCAGAGACCATCCGCCACAGCTACCCGGGACTTCCCCCTGAGGCGGTCCCGGCCGCGCTGGCGTACGCGGCCGAACTCGCCACCGAGCGCGTCCTCCCTCTGCCGCCGACCCCACGGGCGGCGTAGCATCCGGACCGTGCACGTGATTCGCGTGAAGCTCGATGAGAACGTACCTGTCGATGCGGCCGAGCTGGTCCGTGCCGCGGGGTACGACTGCCACACGGTGTACGACGAAGCCCTGGCTGGCGCCCCAGATCTGGTTGTCGCGGCGGCCTGCGCGCGTGAGGACAGAGTCCTCGTGACGCTGGATCTCGACTTCAGCGATGTACGTGCGTACCCACCGGGCACACACCCAGGCATCGTCGTGCTTCGGCCCCGCACGCCAGATCGGGACAGTACGCTGGGTCTGCTGCGACGCGTGCTCCCGCTGTTTTCGGACGAATCCATCGCGGGCAGATTGTGGATCGTAGACACCGAACGTGTGCGCATCCGCGGCCCCGCAGGCCCGGCCTGACGGCCCCAACGTCGCCATCGCGTCTCCGCGGCGGAGGATCTCCAGCAGCATCGCCACCGCGCGGCGTACTCGTCCCCGTCTACTCCCCCTGGGCAGGTGCTCGCGCTGGGCGCCGCCACGACGCGCGTGACATTCTCGCGCAACGGCGCGTGGCCGGGGTAGTGTCCTTCGCAGGAGGGCCTCGAATGACCGATGAGAGCAAGTCGCAGGCGGACGGGTTCACGCTGAGTGAACGCGACAAGGGCGTGGTGCGCGAGCTCGCGGGCACGCTCTCGGTGACCGGGCTGGTGCTGATGGCCCTGGCCATCGTCGCGATCCTCTACGCGGTGGTGTTCATCGTGAGCGAGCGGCACGACCCGACCCTCCTGGTGGTGACCGCCCTGTGCGCGCCGATGGTGATCGCGGGCTTCTGGCTGCGCTCCAGCGCCGAGCCGCTGTTGAAGATCGCCGACGCGCCCGGCGACGACGTGGCGCGGCTCATGGGGGCCCTGCGGGAGTTTCAGCGCGTGTTCGCGCTGCAGCGCACGGGCTTCTCGCTGGCCCTGCTGGTGGCCGTGGTGGGCGTGGTGCTCCAGGCGATGCGGTAGTCTGCTCCGTGAGATAGATCTCCCGCCGGGCGTCTGTTCTCCATCGCGCGTATCCTTCGCGCAATGCGCCTGTTCTCTGCGCTCCCGCTCCCCCTGATGCTCCTCGTCGCCTCGCCGCTCGCCGCGCAGCCCCGCTGCCCGCCGGGGCGCATCCACGTCGTGCTCTCTCGGGGCCAGGGCACCGCGATGGTCCCGCCGAGCGTCTCGAGACACGTCCGCTGCATGACCCCTCGCGAGATTCGCCACCTCCACCCGAGCTACGGCTGCCAACGCCCCGACCGTCGCGGCGTCGTCCACTGCAGCGCCAGGGTGCCGCGTAGCCCTCCCCACCGTCCGCCGACGAACAACCCTCCAAACTCCAGGTCGTAAGGTTGTGTCCGCAAACCGCTCCCATCGCCGCCCGCGGCGATCCTCGTCGCGCCGCTGCGTTGCCGTGTCTCGACAGGCCCACAGCCGCGGGCCGTGGTGACGGCGTCCTGTCGGCGCGGCATTGGAGGCGTGCGATGCTGCGCGCATGGGACTCCCGACTCCGGCCGTGGAGGCCGCGCTGCGTCGTCAACACCCGACGCTGCGATGGGGAATCTTTGATCGCCCTGGCGAACGGCGGGTCCGCGCAGGCCCGTCGAAGGAACACCCGAGACAAACCCGCGGGCCTATGGTCCGATCACCCCATGGAGGTTCCCATGGGTGGTACGGGGCGGTTGCCGGTCTTCGCGCTGGTGTTCGTGGCGGCCGCGCTTGCGGCGTGCGGAGAGGGCCGCTCCATCGTGGGGGGCCCGTTGGATGCCGGAGCCGCGGACGCCCCCGACGCGGTCGCCCTCGACATCCAGGCCCTCGACGCGCCCGACGTCCCGGCCATCGACGTGCCCCCGCAGGACGTGCCCGAGGACCGCCCCGACACCCCGGCCGACGTCTCGACGCGCTGCACCGCCAACGCCGACTGCATGGGGAGCCTCACCGGCGGTGTCTGCGACCTGACCTCGGGGCGCTGCGTGGAGTGCCTCCCGGCGAGCGACACCTGCCCCGCGGGGCGCTACTGCGACGCCTCCAACCGCTGCCTCACGGGCTGCCGCGACGACGCGGCGTGCCGCATGGCCGGCCCCCTCGACGGCGGCGTCCCGGCGACCCGCTGTCTCCCGACCACCCGGGCCTGCGTCGAGTGCATCACCGACGAACACTGCCCCGCGGGCTCGCTCTGCGTAGGCAACCGCTGCGCAGCGGGGTGCAGCCCGACCCAGGCGTGCCCCGCGGGGCAGGCGTGCTGCGCGGCCGCGTGCGCCGACGTGCAGTCCAGCACCGTCCATTGCGGGGCCTGCGACATGGCGTGCCGCACCCCCAACGGCACCCCCGCGTGCCGCAACGGGACCTGCGCCGTCGGCATGTGCACCGCCCCCTTCGCCGACTGCGACGGCGACCCGCTCAACGGCTGCGAGGTCGACACCCTCAACGCGGTCGAGCACTGCGGCGGCTGCGGCATGGCGTGCTCCACCCGCGGCAACGCCATGGCCCGCTGCGCGGCGGGCCGCTGCGAGATCACCTGCAACCCGGGCTTCGCCGACTGCGACATGGACCCCGCCAACGGCTGCGAGGCCGACACCCGGGAGAGCGTGCTGCACTGCGGGGGCTGCGGCCGGGCGTGCACCCCGCCCAACGCCGAAGCGCGCTGCGCGATGGGGATGTGCGGCATCGCGCGTTGCAACGCGGGCTTCGGCGACTGCGACGGCAACGCCTCCAACGGCTGCGAGACCGACCTGCGCATCACGCCGAGCCACTGCGGGGCGTGCGGCAACGGCTGCCCCGCGCGCGCCAATGCCGCGGCGGTGTGCGCCGCCGGCACCTGCGCCTCGATCTGCGTGTCGGGCTTCCTCGACTGCGACGGCGACGCGTCCAACGGCTGCGAGGCCGACCTGCGCACCAGCGCGACGAGCTGCGGCGGCTGCGGCCGTGTCTGCGCCCCGCCGCGCGCCACGGGCGTGTGCGAGGCCGGGGCCTGCCGCATCGGGAGCTGCGCAGCGGGCTTCGCTGACTGCAACATGGACCCGGCCGACGGCTGCGAGGTGAGCACCATCAGCGACCGCAACCACTGCGGGGCGTGCAACAACGTGTGCGCGGTGGCGGGGGCCACGGCCGCGTGCGTCATGGGCGCCTGCCGCCTCGACGCCTGCCTCGCGGGGCGCGGCGACTGCGACGGCACCGCTGGCAACGGGTGCGAGGTCGACCTCAACACCGCGGTGATGCACTGCGGGGCCTGCGGGGCGCGCTGCAACCTGCCCAACGCGATGGCGTCGTGCGCCGCGGGTCGCTGCGCGGTGGCGTCGTGCAACGCCGGCTTCGCCGACTGCAACATGAACCCGGCCGACGGCTGCGAGGTCAACCTCTCCACCAGCGCGTCGCACTGCGGCCGCTGCGGCAACGCGTGCATGTTCTCTGGGGGCACCGCCGCCTGCACGATGGGGGCGTGCACCCTCACGATGTGCACGACCGGGCTCGGCGACTGCGACGGCGACCGCTCCAACGGCTGCGAGACCAACCTCAACACGACCACCGCGCACTGCGGGGCGTGCGGGGCGGCGTGCGTGCTCGCCAACGCGACGCCGTCGTGCGCCGCGGGTCGCTGCGCGGTGGCGTCGTGCAACACCGGCTTCGCCGACTGCAACATGAACCCCGTCGACGGCTGCGAGGTCGACACCCGCTCCGACGAGGGCCACTGCGGCGCGTGCGGCGCCCGGTGCGCCCTGCCCGGGGCCACGGCCGTGTGCACCGCGGGCGCCTGCGCGGTGGCGTCGTGTACCGCGGGCCGTGCCGACTGCGACCGCATCCCGGCCAACGGCTGCGAGGTCAACACCGCGGGCGACGTGAACAACTGCGGGGCTTGCGGGGCGAGCTGCGCCCTCGCCAACGCCGCGGCCGTGTGCACCGCGGGCGCCTGCCGGGTGGGCACCTGCAACGCGGGCTTCGCCGACTGTGACAACAACCCCGGCAACGGATGCGAGGTCGACCTGCGCACCAACGCGAGCCACTGCGGACAGTGCGGCAACGCATGCTTCGCGTGCGCGGCCAGCGCGTGCTTGACCGGCGCGACCGCGGTGCGCGACGGGTCCGAGTCGGCGGGCGTCGACCTGCGCTATCAGTTTGCCCCGGTGCTTGCGGGCATGGGCTTTCTGCGCGCCAACTGGGACGCCACGGTCGGGGCCACGCAGTACCGGGTGAGCGTCGGGACCACCCCCGGCGGCGCCGACACGGCCGCGGCCCGGATGGTCACCGGGACCTCCGTGTCGATCTCCGGGCTCACGCTCCGGGGGGCCTGGGAGGGTGTGACGTACTATGTGACGGTGCAGCCGTTCAACGGCGGGGTGGCGGGCGCTGCGGCCACCTCGAACGGGGTGCAGATCGCGGAGGCGGCCACGTGGGACGGGGTCTCGACGACGGGCATCACGCGGGGCCTGAGCACCAACTGGCCCGCCTCGGGGCTGACGGCCTGGTACGGGGACCACTACTTCGAGACGGTGACGGTGGCCGCGGGGGTGACGGTTCGCGCGCAGGGCTTCGGGCGCGTGGCGATGGTGCCCGAGGGGGTCACCGGGACCGACCCGCGGGTGACCTCGCCGCAGGACGGGTGGCTGGCCATTCGCGCCAACACCATCACGGTAAACGGCACGGTGACGGCGTCGGGTCGCGGCTACGGCGGCGGCGGCGGCGGCGGCGGCGGAGCGATCTCGTTGGGGCTGCGGGGGCGCGGGGGCGCTGGGGGCCTCGGCGGAAACGGCGGCAACGGGGAGGGCAGCATCACGGGCGGCGGCGGCGGGGGATCGCCCGGCGGCGTGGGCGGCACGGCGGGCCAGGGACCGGGCGGCAACGGCACGGTGCTCGGTGGCGGCTCCGGCGGAACGGGCTGCAGCGGGACCCGCGGTCGCGACGGCGGCGACGGCGCGGTGGGCGAGGTCGGCGGCACGGGCAGCACCGCGGTGTCGGGGAGCCCGGGGGCGGGCGGCGTGGGCGAGTTCGAACGCGGCGGCGCGAGCGGGGCCTCGGGCTGCGACAACTGGACGGGTGGCGGCGGCGGCGGCTACGGCGGCGGCGGCTCGGGCGGGACCCAGTGGGACGGCCCCGGCACCGAGGCAGGCGGCGGCGGCGGCGGCGGCACCGGCGGCGCGGGCGGCGGGCAGGGCAGCGACGGGCTCGCGGGCGCGGGTCCCTTCGGCGGCGGCGGCGGCGCGGCGGCGGTCG
>CAYUSB010000039.1:0-84375 GCA_964447205.1 uncultured Myxococcaceae bacterium | reverse complement strand
GGGTTCGATTCCCTCGCCCCGAGCCAGATTTGCCCTTGGCTTGTAGGGGGTTCCACTCGTTGACCTCCCCTTCCTCGATGTCCCGCGCGACGGCGAGCACCACGATGCAGGGCCAGGCCTCGGCACACCGCGAGACCCAGGACGAGGTCACCCGGGGCACGTTCGGGAATGGGGATCTGACATCGCGACCCGTCGATCACACCCGCGCGTGTGACCCTGAGGTTCGGTCCGCGCGCTACGGCGTGGGGCTCGCGTACGTCCAGGTCGGGGAGAAGAAGCCCGCGCCGCGCAGGCCCTCGGCGGTCCACACCATCCAGTCGGGCAGGACGATGCCCGAGGTGAAGGGGTGCACCCGCCCGAGGAGCCACTCGCTGCCGGGCGTCGCGACCAGGACCGCAGAGACGCCGTCGCCCTCGGGGAAGACGAAGGCCATCGCGCCGGGTACGTGTGCGCCGCCGCCGAAGGCGATGCCCCGGGCGTCCCAATCGAGGCGGAGCGCCTCCGGGGCGGGCACGTCGGCGCGGGAGAAGCCGAGGTAGACGAGGGAGCGTTCGGCGCGGAGGGCGGGGGTGAGCCGCGTGCGGGGCAGGGCGCAGCCGTGGCCGTTGCCGATCACCGACCAGGTCGAAATGTAGTAGGCCGCAAACTGTCGCAGGGCGGCCGGCGCGTCGTCGGGGTAGACGAGGCACCAGGGGCGGCGGAGGGCCTCGTCGAAGGGGCCGTGCTGCCCGGGGCGTTTGCCGTCCTGGGGGCCCACCACGACACGATCTTCGGTGAGCGCGACGGCGCGCCCGTCGACGGTGAGGCTGCGCACGCCGCGCTGTCGCAGCGCCGCCGCGTCGAGGCTGAGCGAGCGCGCGTTGGTGGTGGTGACGGCCACGGCGTCGCTGGAGGCCTGCGACCGCGCGAAGGCGCCGCGCGGCCGGGCGCGGCCCGTGTACGAGTAGAAGCTGCCCCAACCCGCGCTCGGGCCGAGGGTGGCGAAGCGGCCGGGGAAGAGCGCGCCAAACTGCCACGTCCCATGTCCGCCCATCGAGTGCCCGGTGACGTACACCCGCTCGGGGTCGGTGTTGAATGCGACGGACGCGTCGTCGAGGGCCTCGAGGCCGTCGAGGCGACCCCACACCTCCCAGTCGAAGCCGAAGGGCCTGCGGTTGGTGGGCGCGACGATGTACGCCCAGTCCTTGGGCGCGTACGCGCGGGCCTGGTCGATCGCCTCGACGCCTGCGCCGTGCAGCGAGAGCACCATCGCGTACCGCCGCGCCGGGTCGAAGCCCGCGGGCGGCAGCACGGCGTGGTACTGCACCGACCCGTCGACCCGCGAACGCCGCGTGTGCCGGTACGCCGCGCCCGCCGCCACCACGGCCACCTCCACCTCGCGGCGGTAGAGGTGCCGCAGCGACGGCGACTCGACGCGGAGCGCGACGCGCAGCGACTCCGCGGGCTGGGTGAAGGCGCGACGCGGGCTCAAGCGCCAGCCCAACTGCGTGACGGCGCCGCCGGCGAGGGCGGGATAGCGCACCTCGGTGGCTTCGAAGTGCTCGTTGGCTTCGACGCGGGCGACGAGGTCGAAGGCGGGCGCGTCGGTGAGGGCGAGCACCGCGGCGCCGAGCCAGCGTTCGCCCGTCTGGCCGACGACGAAGTCGGGGGGCGTGAGGTCGTCGGTGTTGAGGTAGACCTCGTGCGGCGTACACCACACGCGGATGCGCGGCGCGCCGCGGCCACCGATCGACCGTACGAGCAGGAGATTCTCTCCCGCGCGGGTCACGAGCGGCACGCGGATGCGCCCCGAGCCGTACACGTCCCCGGGCTGCATCGCGCCGTTGACGGAGAGCGAGAGCACCCGGTCGGCCTGGGCAAAACAGTGACGCCCCGCAGGCGCCTCGAAGGTGGTCGCGGCATACCCGGTCGAACGCACCGGGGCCGGGGGCAGGTCGCCCTCTTCGCTGGGGGCCTCTGCGAGCCAGTCGACCCCGTCCTGGATGCCCTCGGCCGGGAGCGTGAACGTGCCGCGCTCGACCGGGACACGCACCGGGTCGGGGGTGCCATCGCGGACGGAGGCGACCAGCCAGCGCGGCAGGGACAGCGGCTCGGGCGCCGTGTCGGGGGCGAGCGTCGGCGGCCCGGCATCGGGTGCGGCGTCGGCGGGCGCGTCGACGGCGGCCTCGGGTGTGGCATCCACCGCGGCGTCGAGGGGCGCGGTCGGCGGGTCGGCGCAGCCGGCGAGGACGAGGAGGCCGAAGGCGATGCGGCGCATCGGGGGACTGCACACCGCGGGTGGCGTCGCCGTCAACCCCCGGGGCGCTTCGTGTGTGCTGGGCATCACGTCGCGTTCGACGTGGCCAGCACGGCCCTTCTGCGTGGCGCCCTGCCGCTCACCCGTGGTGCAGCGCGGACTCGCGGGACTACGCCGCGCGAGGCGGGGTAGAGTCCTGCGTATGAAGCCGATCGCCCTGTCGCTGTCGTTGATCGCCGCGTCGCTCCTCGTCGGCTGCGGGAGCAGCGATGCGCCCGCCGACGCCGCGCCGGCCGATGCGCCCGCCGACGCCGCGCCCGCCGACGCCGCCGACGCGGCGCTCCCGCGCGTGACGGTGATGACCACCGGTGGCCCCGTGGTGGGCGTCACCCAGAACGGGGTTCACCTCTTTCGACGTATCCCCTACGCCGCGCCGCCGGTGGGCCCCCTGCGATTTCGTCCGCCGAGCCCCGCCGCCCCCTGGACCCCCCCGCGTGACGCCACTGTCGCGCCCTCGTCCTGCGCGCAGGGGGCGAGCCTGATCGGGCTCAGCGGACCGAGCGGCGTGGAGGACTGCCTCCACGTCAATGTCACCACGCCGGGCCTCACCGGGTCGCGCGCCGTGATGGTGTGGATCCACGGCGGCGGCTTCGTCGTCGGCAACGGCGCGGAGTACGACACGACGCGCCTCGCGACCGAGGGCGACGCGGTGATCGTGACCCTCAACTACCGCCTGGGGGCGCTCGGCTTTCTCGCTCACCCCGCCCTCGGCGGCCCGACGGAGGCCACCGGCAACTGGGGCTTCCAGGACCAGCAGGCCGCCCTCGCCTGGGTGCAGATGAACGCCGCGCGCTTCGGCGGCGACCCGGCGAAGGTCACCCTCTTCGGCGAGTCGGCCGGCGGCACCTCGGTGGCCCTCCACGTCGCCGCCCCCGCCTCCCGCGGGCGCTTCGCCCGGGCCATCGTGCAGAGCGGCCCGGCCCCGCGGTTGCCGTCACGCGAGCGCGCCTACGCCATCGGGCAGCTCGCTGCGCAGAGCCTGGGGTGCACCACGGGGGACGTCGCGGCCTGCCTCCGCGCGGCCGACCCCTTCCGCCTTCAGGCCGCGGTGACCAGCACGGGTGAACCGGGCGGGATCTTCTACCAGGAGCGGGGCTTCGTCTACCTGCCCACCGCCGACGGGGTGACCTTCCCCGAGCAGCCCCTCGCCGTGCTGCGCGCGGGGCGCGGGGCGCCGGTGCCCATGATCCTCGGGACCAACACCGACGAGGCGACGATCTTCCACGGGGCCCTCATTGGCACGCCGGTCACCACCGAGGCGCAGTATCGCGCGGCCCTGGAGCGCGCGTCCAACACCCTCGGCATCACCCCGGCGCAGGCGGTGACGATCGCCGAGCGCTACCCGTTGGCGCGGTACCGCACGCCCAACGACGCGCTCATGGCCGTGACCACCGATGGCATCTTCGCGTGCTCGGCGCGCTACCTCGCCCGCGCGCAGCAGGCGGCCGGGCACCCCGTCCGGCTCTACCGCTTCGACCAGGAGCCCGGGCGCGTGCTGCTTCCGGGCCTCGGGGTGTTTCACGCCGCCGAGCTGGCCTTCGTGTGGGGGACGAGGGGGGGCGCGCTCGGCGACGAGTCGTCGGCGCCGGCGCTCGGTGTCGCGATGCGAAGCTACTGGACGCGCTTCGCGGCGACCGGCGACCCCGGCGGCGCGACCGCGTGGCCCCTGTGGACCCCGACGGCGGACAGCCGCCTCCGCCTCGCCATGACCATCGCCGTGGAGCCGGCCAACCCCGACGCCCGCTGCGACTTCTGGTCGGGCATCTACGACACGCTGTAGGGCCCCCGACGCGCGCGGTCGCCGTGCTCGCTTCGTCGCGCGGCTGCGCACGAAGACTCCCCGGGCACGACGCGGGGCCTCCCGCATCGGACGGCCGCTCAGCCCGGGGCGCGTGGGCGACGGCCTCCCGCACGACGCGCCGGTGACGGGGACGCGCGCTGCTCCTGCAAGCGTCTCGTCTCCAAGCCATCGAGCACGAGGTCGAGACCCAACGCGAACTGGTGGTCGTACCCCGACTCCGCCGCCTGTTGCTTCGCCAGCGAGCTCTGCGTGGGCGGCCGATGCACCGCGAAGCACCATTTGTGAGCGGCATGTTACCGAGTATAATGGATAATATGTAGATTCTGCGGCAAAGCTGGAGCGCCTCGGGCGGGTGCTTGACATGGGACCCGTTGGAGGATTGATTCCCCTTCTGAGATGAAAACATCCTGTTCGCCTCGCACGCTGCTCCCAGCCGCGCTCCTTGCGATCGCCGCCCTCGCCGCTGGTTGCTCTGGCGACGGCGCCACCTGCATCGAAGGCCCGCCGACGTGTGACGGCAACGCGGTGGTGCAGTGTCGGCGCGCGCCCGGGCACACCGGTACGATCGTCCGGACCCCGTGCACAGGCGGGTGCTTGGAGCGATCCGGCGGCGACGCCCGCTGCGTACACTCGACCTCGCCCTGTGACCCGGCCACGTACGCCGAGTCGTGCCTCGCGGTACCCGTCGAGGGCACAAAGTACGTCGCGTGCGAAGCCCTCTTCCCGACCGCCCCGACGCACTACCCGGTGCTGGTCGACCCGGGGTGCGCCCTGCAGGACGGCGGCGGCACGCGTGTTGTGCTGTGTCAACCGGACGGCACCGCGCGGTCGACCCGCTGCGAGAACAACAACCGCTGCCAGGGCTATTTCGACACCGAACAGCGCTATTTCTGCGGCGATTCGAGCACTGCCTGTGACCGGGCGAGCTACGCGGGCACATGCAACCTGCAGCGCCAGGTTACGGCATGCCAGGACGTCTCGGGCCGGGGTCACTTCTACCCCGTGCTCCTCCCGGCTGCCTCGTCCGAGTCCAGGGCAGCGTGCTCGATGTAACCTGCCGCGGATTCGTCAGACCTGAGGCTGCCTCACCCCGCCCTCACGTCCGCGCCGCCCCGGGGCGTGTGACCGCGAGGATGGCCTCCGGCGTGATACCCTGCCGATCGCGGACGCTCGGCTCTTGCACAGCCATCAACCGCGCGCTCCTTCTTGATCGGGGTTTGGCAGGGATGCGGAGAAACCCTGATCTACCGTCAGAGCCATCGTTTTACCTTCTTTACGCGAGCTCCCATCCCCAGCCCCTCCCCCACGACCACTTGTGGGGGCGGGGCCGGGGGTGGGGGCTCGCCATGACGGTAGATTCACCTGGAAACCATGTGTTTCCGATGCGAATCCCGCATCCCTGTTTAGGTAGTCCGGCCCATGAGTCGGCCTTCACGCCAAAGGGCCCATGAACCCGCACGCCAGCCGGTTGCGCGCCTGACACACCCGCCCAGTTGGAGCTTCGGACCCACCACGAGTTGCCACAACACCCAGGATGGGTGGTGACCCACGCCGCGCCGTCCCGCGCGAGGCCCCGGCAGTCGACGCAGCGCTCGCGGGACGTAACCGTTCACGGAGGTGCGGTGCGATCGGGGGAGATGCCGGGCGCGGCATCCACCTCAGCGGCCCCCGCCCCCGACCGCCTCGTGAGCGACCACCTCACCGGCCACGCCGAACCTGACGCCCGGGCCGTCCTCGGCGGCGGGCTCGACCCCTTCCTCGACGCCCACCTCGGGCATCGCATCGCCCTCACGGCAGGCGCAGGCGATACCGGTAGGTAAACGTGGGGTCCGAGAAGGGTGTCACCCGCGCGTGACGGAGCGCGAGCAGACGCGAGAGCGCCGGGCGTCAGGTCTGCGGCGAGCCGCGGAGCTCGGCCAGGATGCTCGGCGCGCTGGGCGCGTACTTCGCGAGCTTGCCCATGACCAGGCTCTCCACGTCGGCAACCTTCCGCAGAGCCTGCTCGACCTGCTGGACCTGCATGGACTGGTGAAAGTAACGAGCGCTCTCGGAGAGCTCCTTGAGAGCCTTGTAGGTCGTCCTGACCCGGCCTACCTCGGGGTGGTCCTTGAAGAAGTGCTCGCCCTCGACGTGCGTGCTGATTCGTACGTTCTTCGCGGCACAGTAAGCGCGGATCATGTGCAGGGCCGCGTAGAAGGCTGCTGTGACCGCCCAGCGTAGGCTCACCGGTCCGCCGTCGCTGAGGAGCCTCTCCGCAAACGCCAGGTTGTCGACGAACGCGGTGAGGTGGCGCCGCACCGTGTCCATGGCGTCGGTGCGGTCGAGGCTCACGCCGAGAGGCTCTTGAGCGACACCGCCTCGAACGGGATCATCGCCCGGACCTCGGCAGAGACGAAGTCGAAGTTGAGGGTCTGCCCGGGGAGCGCGTCGCCGATCTGCATCGTGACCCGGGCGAGGTCCTCGTACAGGTCAAGGTCAACCCGCTTGACAATAACGAACATCTTGGGCGACGCCCGCCCCGCCTTCGAGTCAGCGTCGAGAAAGAGCACGTCCTCCACGTCGTCGGCGAAGGCCGCAAGAATTCCTCGGGCGAGCTGTCCCGGAAGGTCACCGCTGCGCAGCGTCACAAGACCGCCCTCGCGCGCAAACTGGTTCTGCTGAAGCATCGTCACTCCTCCTTGTCTTGCGGGACGACCCGAGTCGCGATGAACGCCGTCACCTCGTAGATGGGCCGCCCCTGCTCGTCCTGTCCGGGCATGCGCCTCACCCTCACGACCGCGGGCTTGACCTCGACACAGACGCCCTCATCGTCGTCGAGCACTACCCGCGTCCAGTGCTCGACGGGCACGTCGAACGAAACTGGTGTTGGGCTGTCTCCTTGCCCGCTCATGGTTGATAGCTACGCCTATAGCGATCGTAAGGCAATACACGTGTATCCTTGGGCCAGTTGGCCCATTCAAGCCCCCTGGCGGTCCTCGGCGGTGTGCGCTATCACCCACCTCATGGACCGCCATCCTCCCGGGCCTGTCGTCGTCGACCCCTCGCTCCCGTGCCTTCGGGCCGCGGTGCTGCGCACGCACGACCGGCTTTGACCGCCCCCGCCTCCTCCTGCGCGTCGCCGAGCTCGACGCCCTCGCCTCCACCCCCGACTTCTTCACCCGCCCGGACGCCTCGGCCCTGTGGACCGAACGCGAAGCGGCCGCGGCCCTCGTCCAGGAGGTTGACCATCTCCTGGGCGCGACCGACGCCCTGATCGAGCTCGAGGCCCTCGCCCGGTCCGAAGGAGACCCGAGCCTCGATGCCACCCTGCGGGCCGAGGCCGCGGCCCTTTGGGGCCAGCACGGGGCCCTCCAGCGGCGCCTCGCCCTCGCCGGTCCCGACGACCCGGCCGACGCCCTCGTGGAGCTCGCCTCCGGAGCCGGCGGGGCCGAGGCCATGCAGTGGTGCGTGATGCTGCGCACGATGTACCTCCGCTGGGCCGAACGCCGGGGGTTCTCGACCGAGCTCCTGGGGCAGACCGACGGGGAGGACGGGGGGCTCAAGAGCGCCCTCTTCGTGGTGCGTGGGCCGATGGCCTACGGGCTCCTGCGGGGCGAGCGGGGCATCCATCGCCTCTCGCGGATGTGCGAGGGCAAGCGGCAGACGTCCTTCGTGGCGGTGCGGGCCACCCCCGACGTCGACCGCACCGTGGAGGTGGTCTTCGCCCCCGGCGAGGTCGACCGCGCGACCATGTGCTCGGGCGGCAAAGGGGGCCAGAACGTCAACAAGGTCGAGACGGCCGTACGCCTCGTGCATCGACCGACGGGCATCGCGGTGAAGGTTCAGACCGAGCGCAGCCAGCCTGACAACGAGCGCATCGCGTGGCGCCTTCTCACGGCCCGGGTCGCGGCCCGGATGCAGGCCGCCCGCGATCAGGACTTCGACGCCACCCACGGAGGCCCGCGGACGGCCATCGCCTTCGGGCACGCCTTGCGGAGCTACGTCCTCGACCCCTACCGCCTCGTGCGCGACCACCTCACCGGCCACGCCGAACCCGACGCCCGGGCCGTCCTCGGCGGCGCGATCGACCCCTTCCTCGACGCCCACCTCGGACACCGCATCGCCCGCACGGGCTGATCCCTGCGGACCCGCTCGCCCCGGTGACGCCGTGCCAATTTCGCGATCGCAATGCTGTTGTATAATAGTTGCAACAGCATTGTGATCGCGATATTTGCGGTGTATGGAAGACGTAGCGCGGGACAGGGACGTGGCGGCGGCGCCGCGGCATCGGGTGGTCGACGACGCGGGGGGGCTCCGGGCGGTGCTCGATCCGGGGGTCAACCTGTGTGTGTGGGTTCGGGCGGTCGACCCGGCCCTGGGGCGCTGGGCCTCGGAGGCGTGCGCGGCCGTGGGGTGGCGGGTTCAGGCGACCCTGGACGGACAGGGGCCTGATGCGTCGGCGCTGGTGGCGGGGCTGGCCCCGGGGGCCCAACGCGACACCCTTCAAGCCGACCTCGAGGTCCTCGCCCGGCACTTCGCCGGCGTGCTCGATGCGCCCGCGCTGGTGGCCTCCTTCGGTCTCGTCGACCACGACATGTGCCGGAAGTTTCACGCCGACCTGGTGGGCGTGCGGCTCCTCTCCACCTACGACGGTCCGGGCACGGAGTGGGTTCCCGAGCCCGCCCTCCACCGCGCTGGGACGTCCCTGCCGCAGCGGCTGACGGTGCTCGATCCGGCGGCGGTGCAGCAGCTCGAGCCCGGTTGGGTAGGTCTCCTCAAGGGCGACGCGTGGCCGGGAAACCGCGGGCACGGCGTCGTGCATCGTTCGCCCCCGGTGGCCGCGCGCGGGCTGCGCCGCGTCCTGCTCAAGCTCGACCCCGCCCCGGGGCCCACTGGCTGCGCCTCGGGCTGCTGAGCGCTCCTCGGGGTGCAGCCTCACGGTCCCGACGTGATGCCCAGGCGGACGAAACGTGGCCAGTAGAGGGCGTCGCGTCCCGCGGGCGTAAACAGGTCGCCGAAGGTGAACGAGTTGGTGGCGTAGGTCACCACGAGGTCACCGTCCGGGGCGGTGATCTCGGGGTGGGCCTTGGCCGCGTACACAAAGGGCCGCGGACCCCGCGACTCGGGCGGCGTAAACACGTCCGTCGGCGCGCTCCACGGGCCCTCCAGGGCGGGGGCCGTGCGCAGGGCGATGGTGCTGGCCCCGAAGCCGCGCGAGGCGATGTGCACCCACCGCCCGCGGGCGACGTCGTGGTGGATCGAGCACTCCGCCCCCGCGTCGTCGAGCACCACGGCGGGCGTGTCGGAACCGAGGGCAGCGGCGGTGATCCAGCCGCGGTCGGACCACCACTCGGCCCCGGCGAGGTCGCCCTGGCCGAGGGCTTGTGCGGGCCAGCGGACGAGGTGTCCCCGGTGGGTGGATCCGGGGCCGATGGCGAGGGCCACGAGGTGCTCGCCCACGCGTACGACGGCGCTGCCGACGACGAGCCCGGTCACCCCCGCGGGCTGCGGAGGCGGGTCGACGTAACGAGGGCGCCAGTCGGACGGGGGGCGGGTCGGGTCGTCGATCACGGCCATCCGCCAGCCGTCTCCGGCGAAGCCGAGGCCCTCCCCGGGGGTGGCCCGCAGGATGCCGAGGAAGACGACAAGGTGGTTGTCGATCACGGCCCCGTGGCCGGGCCAGTGCCAGCGGTCGCCCCGCTCGGGAAAGAACGAGGCGGGCGAGGTGTCGGGGTCGGTGCCCCAGGCGAAGGTGAGGCGCGCGCGGAGAGGGTCGCGGCCCGACTGCACCGCCACGGTGTTGCGCACGAGCTCAGACTCGGAGCGCACGTGGGCCTCGGAGGTGGCCACGAAGGTGTCGCCGAAGAGCCACACGATGCGGTCGCCCCCGAGGTCGATGGAGAGGGCGGCGTCGGCCCCGAGCCAGCGGGGGTTCTGGCGAAACAGGGGGTCGGCCTCGGTCCAGGAGGTGCCCGTCGCACGAAGCTCGGCGGGCGGGCCTGAGGCGGAGCTACAGGCGACGAGCGTGAGGACATAGAGGGCGCGGCGCATCGCAGGAGAACATGGGCCCCTCGCGGCGGAGTCGGTACCCCCAACGGGCCGGTGCTTGACGGGCGAACCCGTCGGCGTACGGTGCAGCCGGAAGACCGGCGACACGATGATCCACCCCACCGTGCAGCGCTCGAAGTCGGGAGGGTCGATGACTGCGTGCTGGGCAATGCGTGTGGCGCCCTGGGCCCTTCTGGTGTCGTTGGTGGGGTGCGGGTCTCGTACAGGCCTCGAGGACGACACGGGGCGACGACCCGTCGGGGCGATGTGCGGGAGCCCGCGGGCCGTGGACTTCACGGGAGACGGCTTCGCCGACGTGGCCATCTCCGAGGGCAACGTGGTGCGGCTCTACCTCGGGGGTCCTTCGGGACTACGGGCCGGACCCGAACGGGCCCTCGACGTCGATCCGCAGGGCCGAACGCCCACCCTCCGCAACGCCGGGGACCTCGACGGGGACGGTCGGGCCGAGCTGGTGGCGACCTTCCGAGCCACGATCCGCGCGGACCTCCCGTCGAGTCCCCCGACGCCGGGGCGGGTCGATGTGATCCGTGGCGATTCGTCGGGATTCGCGGCGACGCCCGCGGTGCGCCCGATCCCGACCGAGACCGAGGCGGGGTACTTCGGGGCCACCGCAGCCGCCGCGGGAGACATGAACGGCGACGGGTTCGCAGACCTCGCGGTGGGGAGCCTCCGGGGGCGGCCCGCGTTCTTCTACGCGGGGTCGGCCGCGGGGTTGAATCCCATCATGGCCGGGGTGACGGTGCTCGACGCCACACGCGACGACGGGACCCGCTGGGTTCGTGGTGTCGGAGACTTTGACGGGGACGGCTTCGACGACGCGGTGCTCTTCGGCGAGACGCGGGCCCTGCTGCGCTTCGGAGCCCGCGACTGGAACGGCCCCCTCCCGACCGTCCTCGTGACCGACGACCGCTTCGTGGGCCCCTACGTCGACGGGGTGGGCGACGTCGACGGCGACGGACGGCCCGACATCTTCCTCCAGCAGCTCGGCCCCGAGGAGCGCCTCGCCCTCGCCCGCGGGGGCTCGCGTACGGCGCGCTTCGATCCCTGGGTGCCGACGATCCCCAGCGCCCGCCCCCAGGGGACGCTGCGCCTCGACGGCACGGTCGACTTCGAGGGGGCGGGCGACATCAACGGCGACGGCCGGGCCGATCTGCTTCTGGCAGGGGATTGTTGGGCCTCGGCGAGCGGGTGCGGGGCGCGGAGGTATCACCTCTACGCGGGCACCGCGGCGGGGCTCTCGCTCCAGCCGTTGGCCACGATCGGCCAGGGCCCCTGGGGCGACAACCCCCGGGTGCGCCCCGTAGGGGACGTCGACGGAGACTGCCGCGACGACGTGGTGGTCGTCCCGCGCCGCGCAGGGGAGCGGCTGTGGCTGTTGCGCGGGACCGCCACGGGTTTTGCCGCGCCGGTCGACGTGGGAGGTCGTGGGTTCGCCGGGGCCGTGGGGACGGCGGGGGCTTTGCCCTGAAGGGCCTGGGTTACGGCAGGGCGGGCACCTCGTACACGAGGCCGCTGCGAAGTTTGATCAGCCGCGCCACGCCCTGCCTCGTGCCACCGATCAGCGTGTCGTCGGGGGCCGAAGGCCCCGCCAGGACCAGGTGGGCCGCGTGCGCGATGGAGGTGCCGTCGGGGCTGACGCGCTGCAGGCTCGCCCCGTGCGGGCTGTCCTTGCTCGGGGCCCCGAGCAGCACGAGGGCTCCGTCGCTCCCAGGGCCTGCCGAGGCGCCGTCGAGGTCGATCGTCGCGCAGGGAGCCCCGGCCGTGCCTTCGGGGTGCAGCTCGAGCTGCTCGCGGGGACGCACGATCGCGACGAACACCCGGTCACCCACCGTCACGTAGAACGCGTGGTTGCCGCTCCCGATCCGTTCGGATCGGGCCCCGGTCACCAGGTCGACCTCGAAGATGCCTCCGTCGGCGAAGGCGAGGCCGCGCTCCAGCCGCGGGTGCAGCACCCGCAGGTTGGCGACGGGGGTGACCTCGGTTCCGCGCATCACCAGGGCCGTCGGGGGGCTGGTCACCAGCACGCGTCCGCCCGCGGTTCGGTCCTGGGGACGGAGGTGTCGGGCCGCGTAGTCATGCCCGAACGCGGCCATCATGGCCTCGTGGGTGGCGGGAGGATCGACCCCGCCCGGGGGGACACGCGGGGCGAGGAGCTGTCCCTTCTTGAGGGGCTTGACCTTCTTGTTGCGGAGCTCGACCTCGTCGCACACCAGGACCGCCCCGTCCTTCCCCGCGCCGGCGTGGGCGTATAGGTAGTCCCGCGTGTCTGCCGGGTGCACAAACACATGCCGGGCCTCGAGCTTGCCCAGCTTGACGAGTTGGGCTTCGAGCCCGTCTCCGAGGGCCCTGTAGGTCTGGGCCCCGCTCGCGACGGGGCACACGAGGTAACGGCCGCGGCTGACGACCTGGAGGGCGCTGGTCTTGACGTGGCTGACCTCCCGCCAGCCTCGGTCGGTGCGGGCCAGCAACGACAGCCCGCTGCGATCCTTGGCGTCACAGATGACCGCCACGAGGTCATCGCTCCCGGCATAGTCGGCCGACCAGACGTTCTCGCTGAGGTACCCGCTGCCGACGGCGCCGAGCACCACGCCGCTCGCGATCACCGACCAGTCCCCGCTGCCATCGAGGGCATGCTCGACCACGTGACCGCGGCCCTGCCACGTCACAAAGAGCAACACGCGGGTCCCGCTCGGCGACACGCTCGGGCTGCGTTTGGGGTCCCAGTCCCACGGGAACCCGATCGCCCGCGTGTTTGCGCCTACCAACGCGAGCTCGCGGCGGGCTTCGGCGAGGATCATCCGGGTGCCCAGCCAGGTTCCGTCTGCGAGTTGGGCCGGGGCCGGGTAACACCCGCCCGTCGACGCGATCGTGTCGTCGTCGGGCCACGGGGCTGGTCCGTCGAGCGGAACGAGGGCACACACGCCAGCGGCCAGGGCGTCGGCTACGGCGGGCACGGACTTCGGATCGAAGGTCATGCCCGGGACCGTACGCGCACCCCTCGGGGAGGGCTACCGCAAGATCCCGAGGACCACGTCGGGGAAGAGGCACTCAGGCCTGTCGTAGCGCCGCGCGGTAGGCTCCTCCGCGAGGGTGCAGGCGCCTGGCTCGCTTCCGCGAACGGCGGCCAGGGTGGCCATGAGGACGCCGTAGGGGATCTCGGCATTGGGCGAGACGTGGATGCCATGGCCCTGGCGGGTCGCGGGCCACGTCGTGCGTAGGGCCTGCATGCAGCGGGTGAGGCCGGCGTGATCGTACACGCCTGCCGGCGAGCCCGGAGCGGGCAGGTTGCCGACCGTGAGGGACGCAGGCCCCAACGTGGTGCACCCCGGGGCCACAAAACCCTCGCCCGTTCCGACCATGTACCCCCCGGGCAGGATCTTGAGCGTCACCGCAGGGGCCTCCTCGTCCGCGCCCCGTCCCGTCGGCAAATCCATCGGAACCACCCCCTCCCGCCCTCCGCCCCGCACCACGAGTCGGGGGGCGCTGTACTGCTCCATGCCCAGCGTGTAGAGCACCTCAAACAGCGTGCGCGAGGGCGTGGCCGCGTCGACATAGAGATTGACTGCCCCACCCGCCGAGGCGCCGGTCAGTCGGGCATACCCTCGCTCAATGTCCATGAGGTCGTGGAGCCGTTGCTGCAGCGGCAGAATGACAAACCCATGGGCTCCGCCGCGCTTGTGGTGGGGCGAGACCCTGCCGCCTTGAATCGGAACGAGGTCGGGGTATTCGCGCGGCAAGGCCTCGGCCCGGGCCGGTCCGAGGGTCGCCACGAAGCGCGTGCGGGAGGACGCGGGCCAGGCGTCGACGAGGGCCGCGTTGTCGAGTCTGATGCCGGTGGGGCTCACGATCACACGCGTGACAGGACGCGGGGCCGGGAGCCAGGTCTCGCTGCGCGCGAGGTCGTCCTCGTGCGGGAGCGTGACGAGGGCGGCCCGGTCGACGACCCGGTGTGCGGCGGGGGCATCCCCTGGGCCGAGCCCGCCGCGTCCGCGTTTGCAGGCGAGACCCGCCCCCACGCTCAACAGCACCAGGACCGCGAGGGCGCGCGGCGCCCGATACACCCCGCGGCCAGAAAGGGGAGACGACGACGGAGACATGGACATCCCGCGAGGGTATCACCGTGGTTTGCGTCAAAGCGCGACGCGCACCCAAGGCTTCGCTCCGGATCCCAAAGGCCCGTCGTGCTCGACGGCGTGAGCCCCTTGGAGTACTTCTCGACCGTTGGCCGTGTGGGTGGCGCGTCGGGTGCGCCCGCGTGATCGGCAACCTCCCTGACGAAAGGTCCACCCCCATGGGATACGGCAGCTACAGCCTCGAGGCCCACCAGGCCATCGTCGCCTCGCGCGACGCAGAGACCATGCGCTTCGCCACCGCCTTCGACCCGAAGATGAACCCCCTCGGCGTCGGCACCCGCGAGAGCCGCGACAGCGAGGTCCACCCCAACTCCCTGAGCATCATCTTCGCCCTCGACGTGAGCACGTCGATGGGGGCCATCCCCCGGTCGCTCGCCACGAAGACCCTGCCGACCTTCATGGAGGCGACCCTGTCGGTCGTGCCCGACCCGCAGATCCTCTTCATGGCCTTCACCGACGCCCGCTACTGGCAGGGCAACCATCTGTCGCTCCAGGTCGGTCAGTTTGAGAGCGAGGCCGCCCTCATCGACCGCTGGCTCGCCTCGACCTACATCCCCACCGGCGACAGCCCCTTCGAGATCCCGCCCATGTACATCGGCGAGTCGTACGACCTGGCCATGTACTTCGCGGCCCGCCACACGGCCACCGACTGCCTGCAGAAGCGCGGCAAACGCGGATACTTCTTCATGACCGGCGACGAGCCGCCCTTCGCCGACCTCGACCCCGAGCACGTCCGCGTGTCGATCGACCCCAAGGCCCAGGAGCGCATGAAGGTGCACGCGCTCGTGGCGGAGCTTGAGCGGTCGTACGAGCCGTTCTTCCTCATCCCCGACCGGGCCCGGGCCGGGCGCTACGACTGCGAGAAGATCTACCGCAGGCTCTTCCACGAGCGCTGCGTGGTGCTCGAAGACGCCGACGACACCGCCGTGGTGGCCGCGACCCTGCTCGGCATCGGCGAGGGCGTGCTCCGGACGCGGGCCGAGATCGAGGCCCGGGTCGAGTCCGCCTTCGGACGCAAGGGCAAGGCCCGCGACCGCGTCGTGCGGGCGGTCCTGCCCTACGCCGAGGCCCTCGCCCGGGGCCCCATCGCCCACCCCGAGGCCCTCTCGCAACGGACCGACTGCATCGCCGCCGCCCTCTGACCCCCCATCGAAGGACGCATCGCCCGATGATCCCCACCCACACGCTCGCGGTCGTCGGGAACCTCCTGATCGCGGCGGTCCCCTTCGAGACCGGCGACATCGCGGCGGCGTTTGCGGAGGCCGAGGCCGAAGCCCGGACCGACCTCTGGGGCGCGACCTTTGAAGACGTGGTGGTCTTCGGCTGCGACGAAGACGTTCCCGCGGGGGCCCGCGTGGTCTACCGCGGCCCCGCGCTCGGGGCCCTGATCCCCGGGGCCGTGGTCGCGGTCGCGGCCGCGTCACTGGCAGGCTGAAGCATCAGTAGAACCCGTCGCGGCGGGCATAACGCGCGGCCCGCGCGGCGTCGTAGTCCGCGGCGTCGAAGGCGTCGCCCTGAAACGACCGGTGGATCTCGCCGTTGGAGGGCAACGACGCGCGGTCGATGTAGCGCGCCGGGTCCCAGAGATGGGAGCGCAAAAAGGCCTTGGAGCACTGGGTGTAGGCGCTCTCGATGTCGACCAGGATGCCCAGCCGCGGGGCCTTCCCTTCGACCGTACAGGGCCCGAGGAGCTCGGGGTCGGTGATGAGGGTGGCCCGCCCGTTGACCCGGAAGGTGTCGCCCACGCCCGGGATGAAGAAGAGCAGGCCCACGGCGGGGTTGCGGAGGATGTTGCGCAGCGAGTCGGCGAGCCGGTTGCCGGGGCGCTCGGGCACGAGCAGGGTGCGGTCGTCGAGGATGCGCACGAAGCCGGCGGGGTCGCCGCGCGGGCTCACGTCGCAGCGGCCTTCGTCGTCGGAGGTGGCGAGGCACACGAAGGGCGATCGCTCGACAAACTGCCGGGTGAGGGCGTTGAGCCGGTCTTGAACCTTCGCGCACACGATGGGCGAGGGGTCGCCGAGGAGGGCGCGCAGGGCCTCCTCCGAGTCGATCGTGTGGGGCGTGCGCGGGTGCCGCGGGCTCACGGGGCCTCGTGCAAGGTCGCCCCGTCGGGCGCGAGCGGGCCGTGTGTGTGCCCGTGCAGAGAGAGGGTCGTCATCACGTGGGAGTCTACCGTGGGACGCGCGGCGGGCGCTCAGCGCAGGGGGCGGCCGAGGGCGATGGACGTGCGGAGAAAACCCGTGCCGGGGCGGAGGTTGGGGCGGTAGGCCACGGGGGTTCCGGCGGTGGGGTCGACGCTGACGTAGATGTCGCCGTACCCGAAGCCGCGCTGCCGGGTGCGGTCGCGGGTGTCG
This sequence comes from uncultured Myxococcaceae bacterium, assembly GCA_964447205.1. Taxonomy (GTDB): domain Bacteria; phylum Myxococcota_A; class Polyangia; order Polyangiales; genus JAEUKH01. The sequence continues at coordinate 67,743 of CAYUSB010000039.1, read as the reverse complement.
CGGTCGTGGGGCACCGACGAGCTGTCCGCGATCCGAACCACGAAGGTGTGAGGCCGCCCCGCGAAGGGTCGCGGGCGCTCGAGGACAAACGCCACGTGGCCCGTGATGGTCGTACGAATCCACGGGGGAAACACCCACGCGATCACGTCCCCGGGCCGCGCGTCGGCCACCCGCACGACGGGCGCCCAATGTCCGCCCGCAGGAGGGGCCGCGAGGTGTCGGTAGTAGTGCCGGGCCAGGGGCCGGGCCGCGCGCGAGGCCGCCTCGATCTGCCGCTGGGCCTGCGGGGTCGCACGGCGCAGCACCCACGTCACCATCGCCGAGCAGTCAAACTCGTACTGGCCGCGGGCCGGGTCGACGTGGGTGTTGTGGTCGTACCGCCCCGATCGCCACGAGGTCTCGATCGCGTGCAGGGTCCGTATCACGGGCGAGGGGGTCGTCGCAGCGCCGCGCCGCCGCTGGGCACCCGCAGGCGACGCCGCCGCCAACGCCAGCACGAGACCCAACCATGGCCGACGACCCGAGAGCATGGCCGCAGCGTCGCCGATCGCGGCCCCGATCCCCAACAATGTGACAGCCACGACATCCCTCGCCCCGCGCCTTGACCCGACCACGCCCGCGTGGTGCAAGCTCCTGCATCGTGCTCCGCCTCCTCGTGCTCGTGTCGTGCCTCGTCGGCTGTGGGACGGTCGCCCCCACCATGTTTCCCTTGGACGCCGACGTCGCCGACGCCTCGACCCCCGACGCGCCCTCCGCCGTCTCCGATGCGCCCCTCGACCCCTGCGACGTGCCGGTCACCGACCTCACCCCCGCCGAGGGGTATGCGCCGTTCTACGGCAAGCGGCTCGATGCCGACGGGATCGCCGTCATGAGTTCGCCCCGCGCCTCGGACACGGCCCTGCGCGCGGCCTGCCGGATCGTACGACGGATGCTCGCCCCCCGCCCCGACCTGCGCGACGCGATGATCGCCCGCGGGGCCCGGGTGGCGGTGATGTCCCGCGACGAGCGCACCCTCGACATCCCCGAGCACGCCGACCTCCAGCGGCTCTACCCCGCCACCGACTGGAACACCCGGGCCCGCGGCCTCGGAGGCACCGTCGACCGGCCCGTCACCACCTGCGCAGAAGAGAACCTCCGCTGCGACCCCGACGACCGCTACCGCGGGGAGAACATCCTCGTGCACGAGCTCGCCCACGGGATCTTCAACCTCGGGATCACCTTCGCCACCCCGGACTTCCCTGCGCGGCTGCGTGCGGCCTTCGACGCGTCCCGCGCGGCGGGGCGTTGGGCCGACACCTACGCGGGCACCAACCCCGACGAGTATTTCGCCGAAGGGGTGCAGAGCTATTTCGACACCAACCTCCGCGCCGATCCGCCCAACGGCGTGCACAACGCCGTCCACACCCGCGATGCCCTGCGGGCGTACGACCCCGGGCTCTACGCCCTCGTCGCGGAGGTGTTTCCGGGCGAGGCCTGGTCGCCCGTGTGCCCCTGATGTCGATGCCGCCACGGAGCGCGCCCCCAGGGATGCAGGGCCTTGGTGCTTGGGGGCTGGCGGTGATGGCGGCCCTCGTCGCGGGATGCGCCCCACCGGCCGACGGCCACGCGGGCCCCGACGCCTCGGCGCCTTCTTCCTGCGTAGTGACCACCCTGTCCACCGGGGTCGAACGTGTATGCCCCAGCGAGACCCCCGCCTCGGACGCCGCTCCCGTCCGTGCGTGCGTGGCCGACGGAGAGACGCCCTGCGCCATGGCCCCCGGGCGCTACCTCCCCGTGCTCGACGGCCCGCGGCAGCGGGTGTGGGCTCCCGCCGACGGCCGCTACCTCAACGAACCGACCCTCACCCGCGCTCCCGACGGGCGCTGGCACGTCTACTCCAACGCCGGTCCAGGGCCCGGGAGCCCGTGGGTGGAGGACGCCATCCTGCACGGTTCGGCCCCGGGGTTGGCGGGGCCGTGGACCCTCGAGGCCGACGCTCTCGACGGGCGCGGAACGGGGAGCCTCGACCGGCAGTTCTGGGCTCCTTTTGTGATGCCCCTCGACGCGGGGGGATGGCGCCTGGTGTGGCTCGGGCAGCGCGGGGGTGGCGACAAAGATGGCGTGCTGCGAACGGCCCGCTCGCACGACCTGCAGACCTGGATCCGCGAGGAGGCCCCGTGGGAGGGAGGGCGCGACGTGATGGTCCTGCGTCGCCCCGACGGCTCCTGGCTCCGCTACGGAACCGCCGTCCTCATGCGCCCCGACGGCCCCCACGACGTGGTCGAGTGCTTCGCCTCGGACGACGGGGTCCGGTGGGTTCGGCGGGCTCCGGCCCTTGAGCATCCGCGGCCGTGTCGGCGCGACTGCTGGGGGTTCTTCGAGTCGCCCTTCGTGCTCCCGCTCGGCGGGTCCTGGTACCTCCTCGTGACCTACACCGACTCGGGGGCCGAGACCTACGAGCAGACCGTGGTGTTTCGCGCCGACGATCCCACCCGCTTCGTGTGGGACCCCATCGCCGTCCTGCCCGCCCACGGGGCCGAGCTGCACGTCGAGGGCGGTCGGATGGTGATGACCCACGGAGGCTGGCCCGACCGCATCGGCGAGCCCTGGAGGGGCCTGTCCGTGACCCCCCTCGCGTGGGTGCGGGCGGAGTGAGGCCCCGACCTCGTACGCCCGGCGGTGTGCTAGACCCTCCGTCCCGATGGACGACCTTCAGGCCTTCGTACAGGACTATTACGGCAAGCAGCTCGCCTCGAGCGCCGACCTCAAGACCAACGCGTGCTGCGCCAGCGGGGCCCCGGCCCCGTGGATCGCCGCGCGCCTCGCCCACGTCCACCCCGACGTGAGCGACCGGTTCTACGGGTGCGGGTTCCCGATTCCGCACGGGCTGGAGGGGGCCACGGTCGTCGACCTCGGCTGCGGGACGGGCCGCGACGTGTTCGTCCTGGCCCAACTCGTGGGCCCGGGGGGGCGGGTTCATGGGGTCGACATGACCGAGGCCCAGCTCCAGGTGGCCCGGGACACCGCCGGGTGGCACGCCGCGCGGTTCGGGTTCGCCGAGCCCAACACCCGCTTTCACCAGGGCTACATCGAAGACCTCCGGGCCCTCGGGCTCGGCGACGCCTCGGTCGACGTGGTGGTGTCCAACTGCGTGGTCAACCTCAGCCCCCGCAAAGACCTCGTCCTCGCCGAGGCGGCCCGGGTGCTCAAGGCCGGGGGGGAGTTCTATCTGAGCGACGTCTTCGTCGACCGGAGGCTGCCGGCGGAGGTGGCCCGCGACCCGGTCCTGTACGCGGAGTGCCTCGGAGGGGCCTTGTATCAAGCCGATTTCGTGCAGATGGCGAAACGCGCGGGCTTCCTCGACCCCCGGGTGGTCAAGACCGCCCCCATCACCGTGCAGAACGCGGCCATCGAGGCCAAGGTGGGCACGGCGCGGTTCGTGTCGATCACCTGGCGCCTGCTCAAGCTCGACGGCCTCGACCCCCAGTGTGAGGACTACGGGCAGGTGGCCACCTACCGCGGGGGCGTGGAGGGGGCGGAGGTGCTCTTCTGGCTCGACGACCACCACGCCTTCGAGCGGGGCAGGCCCGAGCGGGTGTGCGCCAACACCGCGGCCATGTTGTCCGAGACCCGCTTCGCCCGGTGGTTCGAGGTCACGGGGTCGCGCGCCACGCACTTCGGGGAGTACCCCTGCGGGCCCACCCTGGCCGCGGCCCAGTACCAGCGCCTCGCCCAGGGCGCGACGGGCGCGAGCTGCTGCTGAGGACCCTGTTCACGACATGACCTCCGAGGTCATCGCCCTGGACACGGCGGGCCGCCATCCTCCCCTTCATCGCGGCGGGGCCTCGGGCTCGTCGCCGCCACGGGAGGTGTTCCATGTCGCTCGGTCGTATGTATCTCTACGCGCAGCTCGTCGCATTCCTGGGCTTCACGGGCTTCGGCTACGCGGCCCCCACACGCTTCGCCACGATGCTCGGGATGACCCTCACCGACGTGACGGCCATCGCGGACTTCAGCGCCACCTATGGGGGCCTCTGCGCGGGCATCTCCGTGCTCCTCTACCTCGGGGCCACCCGCACGTCCTGGGAGCGCCCCGCCCTGGTCCTCGCGGTCTCGGCCACGGCCGGGCTCCTCCTCGGGCGCGTCCTGACCCTCCTCCAGCACGGACCCGCGGGGGCGTACATCCACGGCACGATGGCCGTCGAGCTCGTCGCCGTCGTCGCGGGCCTGTGGCTCTTGCGGGCCGATGGACAGCCCGCCCCGTCGCCCGGTACCGCGTGACAGCGCCGCGGGCCATCCCTACACTCCGCGCCGCATGGAGCGGGCAACGTCGCAGCACACCATGGTCGGGGCGATGATCCGCCGGTGGCGCACCACCCACGGCCTGAGCCAGATGGAGCTGGCCCTCGCGGCGGGGGTCTCGACCCGTCACCTGAGCTTCCTGGAGACGGGGAAGGCCGGACCGAGCCGCGAGATGTTGCGGGCCCTGGGCACGGTCCTCAACGCCCCCTTGCGCGAACGAAACGCGGCGTTTCAGGCCGCGGGATTCGCCGCGGAGTACCACGAGACCCCCTTGGACGCCCCGCGGATGGCCGAGTTTCGGCAGGCCCTGGTGCTCCTCCTCCGGCAGCAGGAGCCCTTCGGGGCCGTGGTCTTCGACCGCCGTTGGGACGTGGTCATGGTCAACGAGGCCTACGCCCGGTTTGTGGCCATGCTCACGGGGCGGGTCCTGGTTCCGTACGAGGTGCTCCCGCCCCCGCGGGTCAATGGGCTCGTGCAGATCCTCGACCCCGATGGGTTTCGGCCGCACATCGCCAACTGGGGGGAGGTGGCCCGGGCCGTAATCGACCGGGCCCGGGCCGAGATGGCCGCAGACCGCGACGAGGGGCGCAGGCTCCTGCGGGCCTCCCTCCTCGCCCTGCCCGACATCGCCGCCCTGTGGAACGCCCCGCCCGCCCCCTCCGGGGCCGCCCTGGTAGTGCCCGTGGAGCTGCGGGTGGGCGACCAGATCGCCCGGCTCCTCACCACCATCGCGACCCTGGGCACGGCCCAGGACGTGACCCTGCAAGAGCTACGGATCGAGAGCTTCCACCCGGCCGACGCGGCCACGGCCGACCTCGCCCGAGGCCTCGCCGCGATGGGGGGCTAAACCCTCTGGCCGCTGGGGTCATCCCCGGGTCTGGGCGGCCTGGACAGCGTCGAGCACGTCCTCGTCCATCTCGCCCGCCGCGGCCTGCTCCAGGGCCCGGCGTACGGGCTCGTGGGCCACGGTCTCGGCCACGATGCGCACCCGCGACCCCGCCAGGGGCGCGTCCATCGCCGCGAGCACGAAGGTCGCCCCGATGCGCCGCTCGGGCGTCGACCGCGGGTCTTCGAGGGCCGCCCGAACCTCCTCCCGTGTCAGCCCCGTCTGACGGTACCCGTCCCGGGCCGCGGCGAGCTCGGTGAGGGCCGCCCGCCAGGCCTCCACGGTGCGCCCGTTGCGGTCGAGGGCCCCGAGCCGCGCGGACAGATCACGCGGGGCCTGGGCCGCCGCGAGCCCGGCCACGATGCGCTCGTACAAGGCCCTCCTTCGGGCCTCCTGGGTGCCCAGGGTCGAGATCCGGCGAAGTCTCCCGTCGTGCAGGTGCAGGGTGAGATCGGCCCGGCGAACCTCCACCGCACGGATCGTGTCGAAGGCCGCAAACCACGCCCCACGCCCCGTGCCCACGGCGAGCCCGTCGCTGCCCACGGCCACGGTCGGCGGGGCCACAAACCGTACGGCCCCGACGATCAGGGCCACAAAGAGCGCGATGATCAGAAACCCGAGGGCCGCGCTCGGCATCGGGATCACGCCCACGGTGGCCCCGCCCAGCATCGCCGACACACACGAGGCCGGGAAGGCCGCCGCCAGGCCGATCCCCAGGTTGGTGGCCACGCTCCCGAGGGGCATCCGCAGGGCCCTGCGCGACGCGTCGACCCCCACCGCGTCGAGCACGGCCGTGGCCTCCTCGGGGGTGGTCACGGCGCTGAAGACGTCGCCGTTCTTCAGGCGGAGCTCGACCTGGCATCGGTCCCCCTCGCGTAGGATCCACGCCGCGTCGATGTCCGCCCGGGGGATCCACTGCGTACGGAGCCCCCGGGCCAGGACCCCCTCGGGGCCGACCGTGAGCTGTCCCCGTCCGAGAGGGCCGATCCAGCACATCCCCTGGGCGAGGAGGGCTGCGGCCGCGAGGGCCACGGCCGCCATGATGCCCAACCCGGCGGAGATGGTGGCCCATGCCGGGGCGTCCGACGAGATGGGATACAGCCAGGTCAGCACGAAGAGGAGCGAGAGGCTGCCGCCCGCGACCGCGAAGGTGGCCGCGGTGAGCCGACGCACGAGGGCGTGGAGTCGGGTCCCTACCTTCTGGGCAGGGAGGACGAGCGGGATCGAGGCCCAGTCTACGCGCATGGAGCCCATACCGTACCAGACGCCACGCGGGGCGATACCGTCACTCCCTACGCAGGAGCGAGGCGGGCACGATCATGTCGGCCACGCGCCCGAGGACCTCGCCCCCGAGGCCGCCCCCGAGGACCCCCACGAGCCCCGCGGCGAGCAGGTTGGGCCCCATGGTGGCGGGCGTAAAATGCCCGTGGAGGTAGTACACCCCGGCCAGCATCACCAGGAGCGAGGCCGCATAGGCCGACTCGATGTTGCGCCGTCGCAGGGCCACGTCGACCCCCAACACCGCCACGGCCAGGGCGGCGAAGAGCATCAGGAGGAGCCGCTGCGAAATGGGCTCGGCGTGGACCGACACCCGGAGCGGCGGCTGGAGGCTCTCGTTGAGGCGGTCGAGGATCACCGCGTACACCCCGGGCCCCGTGGTGCGCAGGACGTGGCGGTTGGCCGTCGACTCGCTGTCGCCCCCGAGGGGGCTCGGGGGGGCGTTGGCGGCGGCCCCTTCGCGGGCGCTGCGCTCGAAGTCGCCCTCGACGTCCTCCTCGGCCGCGCCGGCCCGCTGCACGGTGAGGGTGTACCGGGCCCGGGCCTCGGCCCCGACGTCGGGCTTGAAGGCTCCGGAGACCTGGAGAAACACGGAGGCCGCGCTGCCGGTGACGGTGACCGAGGCCCGCTCGCCCACCCGGGTGAGGGTCACCTGCCCGGCGGGAGCGGGCGGCCGCAGGGTGAGGCCGAGGGGGCCGAGGGCCCCGAGGGTGACCACCACGGCGAGGCTCCGCACGACGGCCCGGAGGGGCTCCCCGGGCGTGAGGGTGATGGCGTGCTGCCAGGCCGCGTAGGCCAGGGCGAGGACGGCCCCCACGCACAGGACGGCCCCGGCGTACACTCCGTAGGTGCGCGACTTGAGCATGGTGGCCACGAGCCCGAGGACCACCAAGGCCGCGGAGGCATAGGGAAGGACCTTGACGATCGGCGGGGGTGGGGGGCGAATGTTGGCCGCCGGGCGTGCGGGCCCGGGGCGCTTCGTCGGAGGAGGCTCTGCCATCGTGGGTGCGACGGTGCCTACCACACCCGCCGGGCCACGGCGAAGACCATCACGGGGTGGCGGCGCCGGACGTGCCCGCGGGGGGGGGAGCGGCGAGGGCGGGGGCGGGGTCGTGCAGGTGGGTGCGGAAGAAGCCCACGATGCGGGCGTAGAGCCTGGAGGCGGTGGCCGGGTCGGTGACGGCGTGGGTGTGGCCGACGAGGGGCAGGAAGGTGTGGGCCCGTCCGGCCTGGGTGAGGGCGTCGGAGAGGCGCAGGCCGTGGAGGAAGAAGACGTTGTCGTCGGCGGTCCCGTGGGCGATCAGGAGGGGGCGCTGGAGGCCGGGGGCGTAGGGCAGGAGCGAGCCGAGGGTGTAGGGGTCGGTGGGGCCCCCGTCGCCGGGCATGCCCATGTAGCGCTCGGTGTAGTGGGTGTCGTAGTCGCGCCAGTCGGCCACGGGGGCCCCGGCCACGGCGGCGTGGAAGACGTCGGGGCGGCGCAGGGCGGCGAGGGCGGCGAGGTAGCCCCCGAAGCTCCAGCCGTAGACCCCGACGCGGCCGAGGTCGAGCTCGGGGAGCTGCTGGGCGAGGGCCTCCAGCCCCCGGACCTGGTCGTCGAGGGGGACCGACCCGAACCGCTGGTAGACCGCCCGCTCCCAGTCGCGGCCCCGGTGCGGGGTTCCCCGTCCGTCGAGGGAGACCACGACAAACCCCTGGTCGGCCATCCACTGCCCGAGGAGGAACCGCTGCCGGGATCTGGTCACCATCTGGGCGTGGGGGCCGCCGTAGACGTACAGGATCACCGGGTACTTCCGCCCGGCCACGAAGTCGCGGGGGCGCAGCACCGAGGCGTGCATGGCCGCGTCGGTGACCGTGTAGAAGCCCGGGTGGGGCGACACCCGGGGGGCCTCGGTGGCCGACTCCAGGGTGCCCAGGGCCGTGTCGTCGCGGTAGACCGTCCAGGTGGGCATGGCCTCGACGCTGGCCCGCTGCACGATCCGCAGGGACGGGCCGATGGTGACGCTGTGCTCGCCCGCCTTGGGGGTGATGCGGACGGGGGCCGGGCCCTGCGGCGTGAGGGACACCCGCACGACGTGAGACTCCGTCGGGTCGGGGCTCGCCGAGGCGTACACGACCTGATCCTGGGGGTCGAGCTGGACCACCCGACGGTAGCCCGCGGGCGGCGCGAGGAGGGTGTGGCGCAGGCTCCCGTCGGCGGCCCGGAGCTCGAGGGCGGGGCCCCCGTCGCGTTCGGTGCTCCACAGAAAGCCCGAGCCGTCGGGGAGCCAGCGGGGCACGGTGGGGTCGAGGTTGATCCAGGCCGGGTCGCGTTCGGTGAGGAGGGTCCGGGTGTCTCCCGAGGGGTCGGCGGCCAGGAGGAGCTCCTCGGTCTGGGCGCGGTTTTGTACGAGGAGGGTCAGCGGCCCGCGGCCCTGCCACACCACCCGGGCGAGGTACGGGTAGGCGCTCCGGTCGTAGCGGAGCCAGGTGGTGGGTCCCCCCGTGGCGGCCACGATCCCGACCCGCACCATGGCGTTGGTCCGGCCCGCCCGCGGATAGGCCGACACCGTGGGGGCCCGCTCGGGGTGGGCCGCGTCGGCGATGTGAAAGCTCTCCACGGCCGCGGTGTCGGTCTCCTGGTAGGCGAGGCGGGTGCTGTCGGGCGACCACCAGTAGCCCTCCATGCGGTCCATCTCCTCCTGGGCCACAAACTCCGCGAGGCCGTGGCTGATGTGGGGCCCCGCCCCGCTGGTGAGGGTGCGCTCGGCCTCGCCGTCGAGGTCGAGGACGCACAGCTCGCCCCCGCGGACGTAGGCCACGCGGGTTCCGTCCGGGGACATCCGGGGGTCGAGGAGGGGGCCCTCTCCCGTGGGCAGAACCCGCACCGCCAGGGTGGCCCGCTCGACCAGGTACAGCCGCCCCGACAGCGGAACCAGGATCCGCCCCCCGTCCCGGCTCACCTGAAAGCTCGCGATCCCTCGGGCCGCGAGGCGCATCCGCTCGCGCCGGGCCAGCTCCTCGTGGGACAGGGCCTCGTCGGCCCCCCCGAGGATCTGGGTGGCCGTCAGGAGCACCCGCGACTGCCCCGTGGCGGCGTCAAAATAGTAAAGGTCCCGGACGAAGCTCCGGGCCCCGCTCCGCAGGTAGAGCACCCCGCTGCCGTCGGGGAGGGGGTGCACGAGGCTCGGCTCGCCGAGGCGAAACCGGTTGGTGTGGGCGTACTGATCGACAAACTCGGTGTCGACGTCGGGCTCAGACAGTTGCATGGCGGCTCCGTGATGCGGCGGGGCGGCGCGGCGCAGGACGCGGCGGCACCCCGAGGCGGCGAGGAGACAGAGGGACAAGAGGGCGAAGGGGCCGAGGCGCATCGGGGTCAGCGACCGCGGCCCTGGCGGAGCTTGAGGTCGACGAGGTCGCGGGCTACGCGGGCCACCACGCGCCACCGGGCGCTCTTGGAGACCCCCGCCCGACGCGGGACGCACCGTACGGTCACCGTGCGGGTGGCCCACCCCGCTTGAAGGGCCCGGATGGGAAACTCGAAGTTGAGGAAGAAGCTGTCGGGCCGCAAGAGGTGCGGGTCGAAGAGGCTGCGGCGGAAGAGGTACGGCCCGTCCGAGCGCATCGACACGCCGTGTACGGCCCGGATGAGCCCGCGGACCCCGGCGGACAGGGCCGTCCGGTGCCACCCGTCGTCGCGGGCCTCGTACACGGACAAGACCACGTCGACGTCGCCCGGGCTCGCTGCGGCGCACAGGAGGTCGAGCTCGCCGACGGGGATCTGCCCGTCGCAGGGAAGGAAGGTCACCCACGGGTGCACGGCGCTGGCCACCCCGGCCTTGAGGGCCCCGCCGATGCCGCGGTTGGCCCCGAGGCCGAAGGCGAGGCAGCGGGGGTCGTCGCCGAGGAGGGTGCGGGCGAGGTCGAGGGTCTCGTCGTCGCTCCCGTCGTCGACGAAGACGAGCTGCCAGGGGCCCTGCCGGGCCCGGAGCCAGGCCACGATCTCGGGCAGCACGGTCGGGACGCTCTCGGCCTCGTTGAAGGCGAACACGACCAGGGAGAGGGGGAGGGCCTGGGCGTTCACGGGCGGTATCTTTGCACGCGGGCCGGGACCCCTGCGACCACGGCGTAGTCGGGCACGTCGCGGGTGACCACCGAGCCCGCCCCCACGATGGCCCCGCGGCCGACCCGCACCCCGGGCAGCACGACGCTCCCGACCCCGAGGTCGGCGTCGTCGTCGATCACCACGGGGGCGAAGCGCAAGGGAGAGTGCAGCACGGCCACCCCGCGCCCGGCCTCGTCGTGCACGCTGGTGATGACCCGCACCCCGGGCCCGATGCCTACCCTGAGCCCGACGGTGATCCCGCCCGCGGCGTGCAGGAAGCACTGCTGGCCGATCCAGGTGTCGTCGCCGATGTGCATCTCGCCCTTGTAGTATCCCTTGAGGATGGCCTGATGGCCCACGTACACGTTGGCCCCGAGGGAGATGGTCTCGGGGTGAAACACCAACACCCCGGCCTCGAAGACGCAGTCGGGGCCGAGGGCTCGGAAGTCTTCGGGGCGGAAGGCTCCGTCGCCGTGGGAGCGGTGCCGCCGGGGGGCCGTCACGGCCGCTCCCACCCGAAGGCCCGCTCGGCCAGGAGGAGCCCCCCCCCGAGGGCCGCGAGGGTCATCGAGATCCCGAAGAACATCAGGGACGTGGCCGTGGCCACCGCGGCCGAGACCCCCGCGAGGCCGAACAGATACACGAAGGCCGCCTCGCGCTGCCCGAGGCCCCCCGGGGTGAGGGGGACGTACGTAAACAAGATCACCGCGGGCACGACCCGGGCGCAGGTGGCCAGGGTCACCCCGGGGGCGATGGGGCGCAGGAGCAGGGCGATGCTGAGCACCACCGAGCCCTGGGTGAGCACCGACAGGGCCGTGGCCAGGAGCGGGCCCGCGAGGGAGTGAGCCGGGGGGATCCGGGTGAGCACCGCCCCGGCCACGGGGATCCTGCCCACCCGCTCCCGGAGCCCGGGGCTCCGGGCCAGGGCGAAGGGCAGAAAGAGCACCACCGAGGACAGCCCGAAGGCCCCGAGGAGGGCGAGCTCCAGGGTGAGGGCTACGGCGTCGCCCTGAAGCTCCCGCGAGGCGGCGATGGCCCCGCCGGCGACGAGGCACAGGCCGAGGAGGCCCGTCAGGCGCTCGACGAAGAGCACGGTGTAGCTGACCCCGAGGGAGGGCAGGTGGCGCCGGACCCGGTGGCCCCGGACGGCGTCTCCGGCCACCCCCGAGGGCAGGACGTTGAAGTACCCGCCGATGAGGTTGTGTCGGAGCAGGGCCCCGAACGAGGGCGGGTCGTGCGATCCGTAGGCCTGCATCATCACGCGCCACCGGAGGGAGCCTACGGCGAACGAGCCGAAGGCTGCGAGGAGGGCCGCCCCGAGGTGGAGGGCCCCGACCTGCCGGGCCTGACGCCAGACCTCGGCCCAGGCCACCCGCTCGGAGAGCCACCACAGGGGCAGGAGGGACAGGGCCACCCGCAGGACGCGCCCGGGCCACCCCCCCCAAAGGGCGGCGAGGCCCCGGGGAGGCGCCTGGGCGGGGACAGGGGTGGGGGAGGCTTCGGGGGGGGTCCCGAGGGGCTGGGCGGCGGACGGAGCGTTCACGGGCTCTAGGGGAAGTTGATGGGGACGCGGAGGCTCTGGCCGGGGCCGAGCTCGACGGTGCGGGTTTGGGTTCCGCGCTCGGGGTTGGTGCACACGATGGTGTGGCGGCCGGGGGGGAGCGAGAGGTTGACCACGGGGGTCTGTCCCCGGGAGGTCCCGTCGATGGTGACGTTGCACCAGGGGTTGGAGCCTACCGTCAGGCGCCCCGGGGTACGATCGACCACGGGGGCCGGGCCCGGGGGCGGGGCCGCGGGACCGGGTCGACGGTCGCGCGACAGGTGCAGGGTCGGGACGGCCACGGTCTGTCCGGGGGTGGGGCGCAGGGTCCGGGTCTCGGTCACGTGCCCCGGGGCCGTGGCCACCACCACCAGGGGCTGCCCCGTAGTGACCCGAACCCGATGCGGCGAGGCCCCAGAAAGCTCCCGGTCACCGACCCGAACCCGCGCCGTGGAGGGCTCGGTAGACAGGGTGAGGAAGGCCTCGTCGGGCCCGAGGGGGCGCTCCCGCAGGGGCAGGGACCGGGTCTCGACCCGACCCGCGGCCCCGACGAAGGTGAAGGTCTCGTCGACCATCTCCGGGTGCCGCACGACCACCGTGTGCTCGACCCCCGGGGCCAGACCCGGGACGGTCATCGGGGTCACCCCCGGGGCGGGCCTCCCGTCGACCAGAACCGTGGCCCCTGGCGGGGTGGTGTTCACCTCCAGGACGGCTACCGCTTCAGCCCGGGCCCGCTCCAGCCGCGCCGAGACCCGCCCCGTGGCCCCCCGGGTGGGCAGGGCCACCTCCTCGGTGTAGGGAGCGTACCCCTCGGCCGTCAGGCGCACCCGAAACCGGGCCTCGGGCCCCGTGGCCAGGTCGCGCAGGGTGTACGGCGTACGGTGGGGGGTGGGGGCGTCGTTGATCCAGATGTGGGCCCCCTCGGGGTCGGAGTGGAGCTCGATCGACCCCTGGGCCAACGCCGACGCAGCGGCCCGGGCGGCGTCCTCGGAGGCCCCCGTGCGCCGCTCGCGCAGGACCGCCCAGGCCACGGCCCCGAGCACGATGAGGGCCAGCACCCCGACCACCGCCCAGGGGGTCTTGCGCGGGACCTCGGTGACCCCCGAGCGGCCCATGGGGCCCTGCACCGCGGTCACGTGCGACCCGGGGGGCTCCGGGTCGGGCTCGTCGTGGGCCAGGACATCGGCAAGCTGCTTGCCTTCTGCCAGGGCGGCCCGTTGAGCGGCCAGGCCCTCCTCGAAGAGCATGCCCATCCACGCCCCGAGGGCCACGTTGGACACGGGGATCCGCTCGGCGTGCACGACCCCCTCGAGGTCGCCCTGGAGGGCCCGGGCGGCGCTGTACCGCTGCTCCCGGTCGGGGTGCAGGGCCTTCATGAGGACGGCGTCGAGGCGCTCGGACACCCGCGGGTTGACGGCCCGGGCCGAGGGGTACTCCCCGTCGGTGATCATCCGCAGGGTGTCGGCCTCGGTGGGGCCGCGGAAGAGCCGTCGGCCCGTGCAGAGCTCCCACAGGATGATGCCCAGGGAGAAGATGTCGCTGCGGGCGTCGAGGGCGTCGCCCCGGGCCTGCTCGGGGCTCATGTAGGGGATCTTGCCCTTGATCTGCCCGGCCTTGGTGTCGGGGTCGGGGCCTCGGCCCGGGGGCTTCGGGGTCTTGGCCCGGGCCCCCGAGTCGGTCACGTCGGCGGTGTCGAGGTCGGCCTGCTCGTCGCGGGTCACGGCGGCCTTGGCGATGCCGAAGTCAACCACCTTGACATCCCCCGTGAAGGTCACGAGGAGGTTTTGGGGGGAGATGTCGCGGTGCACGACCTCCAGGGGGTTGCCGTGGAGGTCCTTGTGCTCGTGGGCGTAGGCGAGGCCCGCGGAGGCCCCGAGGCCGATGGCCAGGGCGTGCTCCAGGGGAAACTCCTTGACCTTCTTGGGCTTCATGGCCCGTACGATCGACCGGAGGTCTTCGCCGTGGATGTGCTCCATCGCGATGAAGTACTCGCCCTCGGCCTGCCCCACGTCGAAGATGGTGACGATGTTGGGGTGCGAGAAGGTCGCCGCGATGCGGGCCTCCTGCAGGAGCATGGTGATGAAGTCCTGGTCGCGGCCAAACTCCGGCAGGATGCGCTTGATGACGACGAGGCGCTCAAACCCCGCGATCGAGCGATGGATGGCGAGGTAGAGCTCGGCCATCCCGCCCTTGGCGAGGCCCCGGATCAGGGTGTACTTGCCAAACTTCCGCGGCAGGACCTCGCCCGTGGAGACGGGGGTCTCGGAGGCGGCGGGGGGTTTGGGGGCGGGGGCAGTCACGGGCTCTTGGGCATTCTTTAAATGCAGGGGACGAGAAGGTCGGAGTTTGGATAACGTTGGCCGCACCGCGGGGTGCTCTGGCGGTGGGGCCGCGACCCCTGGGATCCGGACGACGGACGGGCCCGGGGCTCGGGGCCCGGGTCGAGGGCGAACTCCTGTCCGGCCCGCTCGGGTACGACCGAAGTCGTACGGCGCCGCCGTCCGGCGATGGCCGTCACCTGCAACGGCACCCCGACCGTCACCGACCGGGTACACGGCAGGGCCGGGCACGACAGGGCCGGGTCGGGCTCCGCGGCCCCTTCGAGGCGGGCCTCCATCCGCGCGTCGGGGTGGCCCGCCACGGCGAAGCGCACCTCGATCCGGGCGGGCTCCGCGGGGCGCCCTTGGGCGGCGGGAGCGGGCTGCTCTGGCCCTGGGACCGGGGCGGGGTTGGCCGTCGGGGTGGGGTTGGCCGCAGGACGGGGCGGGCTGGGAGCGGTCGCGGGGGGCGTCGCGGGGGGCGTCGCGGGGGGCGTCGCGGGGGGTGTCGCGGGGGTCGCGACCCGGGGTGGGGCCTCGGGGGTGGAGAGCGAGTAGGCCACGGCGAGCCCGGCGGCGGCGCTCACCGCGAGGGCCAGGACGAGGCCCAGCTTGCGGCGTCGGGGGGCCGGGGTCACGGCGAGGGTGGTCTCGCCCGTGAAGGAGGTCACGATGGCCGCGGGACGGGTCGGATCGTTTGACCCGGCCGGGGTCGAGAAGGCCCCCGAGGGAGACCCCCCGTGGTGCAGCCGCGGGGCCTGGGCCTGAAGGCCGGCCCGCACCCGGCCGAGGTCTTCGGCGAGGGCGGCCATGGAGGGGTAGCGCTGGCCCGGGTCTTTGGCGAGGGCCTTGAAGATCACGGCCTCCAGGTCGGGGGAGACCGCCACGGTGGGGTTGATGTGGGCCAGGGGGGGGGGCATCTCAAACATGTGCTGGGTCAGCACGCCCATAAACGTGTCGCCCACGAAGGGCACCCGCCCCGAGAACATCTCGTACAAGATCACCCCCACGGCGTAGACGTCCACGCGGTGGTCGATGGGCTTTCCGCTCGCCTGCTCGGGCGACATGTACTCCGGGGTGCCGAAGATCATCCCGGTGCGGGTGAGCTTCTTGCCGTCGCCGGTGTTGTCCTTGAGCTGGGCGATGCCAAAGTCAACGATCTTGACGACCTCCCGGCCGCTGGACTCTTGGATGAGGAAGACGTTTTCGGGCTTGAGGTCGCGGTGTACGACCCCCTGCTCGTGGGCGGCGGTGAGGGCCCGGCAGATCTGTCCGGCGAGGTCGAGGCCGCGGTCGACGGTGACGGTCCCGTCGCGGTGGAGGACGTCGGCGAGGTCGGTGCCGGTGAGCAGCTCCATCGCGATGTAGTGCTGGCCCTCGGCGCTCTTGCCGTGGTCGGTGACCTGCAGGACGTTCTCGTGTTTGATCTTGGCGGCGCTCTTGGCCTCCTGGGTGAAGCGGGCCACCACGTCGGCGCGGCGGGCGTACTCCTCCTTGAGGACCTTGATGGCCACGGGCTTCTCGAGGCGCTCGTCGACGGCGGAGTACACCACCCCCATGCCCCCTTCGCCGAGGAGGCGGATGGCCCGGTAGCGGCCTGCGATGAGCTGCCCGGTCAGGTCGGGCTCCGAGGAGCGGCTCTCGGGGGGGTCGTCGTCGGGGATGGGGGGCTCGGTCTTGGGGCCCTGGTACTCCGGGATGTCTCCGACGGTCTTGATGGCGATGGTGGGGCTGTCGGTGAAGGCGTCGGGGTCGATGCCGGGGCTGGAGGGCGTGGTGGCGGTGGGGGCGGGGGGGTTGACTGTCTTCTGTACGCTCGTGCGCTCGTCGGCGGGCATCGGGACGGAGGGGTCGGTCCCGAAGGAGTCGGCGGGTTCAGAGGGGGTGAGCCCCTCGGAGGCGGGGTCTTGGGCTCGCGGGGGCCCGGGGTCGAAGCGGGGCGGGGGGCGGTAGGCCGGGGCGACTCCAGGGCTCGTGCGGAGGCCGAGCTGAACCATCGGGGGGACCCGCATGGTGGCCCCGGCGTCGGGGTCTGGCGGCGAGGCGATGGCCGTGGTGGGGTCGGGCCCCGGGGCATCGAGGGCGTCGGGGTCGAGGGCGTCGTTGGCGAGGGTCGGAGCTCCCGTGAGGCCGTACCCTTCATCGCGCACCGTGGCGAAGGACTCGGTCTCGCGGCCCGAGGGGCTCAGGGCGGGGCGCGGAATCCGCGCGTTGGAGACGGGTTTGAAGGTGCTGCTGGAGGCCCCCACCCCGCGGAGCACGGCCCCGCTGCGGGCCGACAGGGGCGCCCCGTGTGCGGCGGAGAGGACGGCGGGGGACGCGGCCGAACTGGCGGCGGCGGCAGCGGACAGGGGGGCCCCGCCGAGCATGCCCCCGGTGGTGGCCCCGATGCCCACCCCGGTGGTGACCCCACCGGGAGCCGTACGCGGCCGCAAAACGGAGTCGTCGTAGGGGCACCGCCCCTGGGTGTCGTCGAACTCATTGTTACATTGCGGGCAGAGCTTCATGATCGCTTCGAGGTGCGCGATGCGCCCGCGCCGCCGTATGGGCACGACGCTAGCATCGCGCGGACTTGGGGGTCAAACAGGCAAACACTCGCCTCACGCCCTGGGCGGGAGGGTGGTACCCTCCGGGGGTGTCGGTCATTGCCCTGTTGCCCGCCGATGTGGCCAACCAGATCGCCGCTGGCGAAGTGGTGGAGCGCCCCGCTTCGGTCGTAAAAGAACTCGTAGAGAACTCCCTCGACGCCGGGGCCGAGACGGTCACCGTCACCGTCGACGGGGGGGGTCTGGCCCGGCTCTCGGTCACCGACGACGGGGTGGGGATGCACCCGGACGACCTCGCCCTGGCCGTCGTGCGCCACGCCACGAGCAAGATCCGCTCGGCCGACGACCTGGTGGGGGTGGCCACCTTCGGCTTTCGGGGGGAGGCCCTGCCGTCGATCGCCTCGGTGTCGCGCACCCGCATCGTGTCGCGGGCCCGCGGGGCCGACGCCGGGGCCGAGTGTGTGGTCGAGGCCGGGGGGCCCGCTGTCATCAAACCCGCAGGATGCGCTGTCGGGACGACCATCACCGTCGAAGACCTGTTCTACAACACCCCGGCCCGACGGAAGTTCATGCGGACCCCGACCACGGAGGGGTCGGCGTGTGTGGAGGCCGTGGTGCGGATGGCCATCCCGCGGCCCGACGTGCGCTTCGTTGTGCGGCGCGACGGCAAGGTGGTGCGGGAGTTTCTTCGGCACACCGACATCGGGCATCGGGTTCGGGAGGTGTGGCCTGACGAGCAGCTGGCCGACCTGCGGGGGGCCCGGGGGGCCATCCGGGTGGTGGCCCTCCTCGGTCCGCCCGAGCGGGCCCGCGGCGGGGCCGGGCACCTGGCTTTATACGTCAACGGCCGCCACGTCCGCGATCGGGTCCTGATGCGGGCCGTGGCCCAGGCCTACGGGAGCACCCTGGACTCCGGGCGATATCCCGTGGGGGCGGTCCTGGTGGAGGTTCCGCCGGAGGAGGTGGATGTCAACGTGCACCCGCAGAAGAGCGAGGTGCGGTTTCAGTCCCAGGGGGCGGTCTTCGAGGCCGTGATGACCGTCCTGCGCGACGCGGCCTCGAGCGCCCCTTGGGCCCGGGCCACCACCCGCCCGGCCACCTTCTGGAGCGACCACATCGCCCCCGGGCCTCGCCCCGAGGCCGACCCCGCCCCGCCGCCCGACGACGCCCCGCCGCCCGGCCTCGCCGAGCCCGCTCCGGCGCGGGCCCCTGCGGCTTCGGCCCTGCCCCCGTCCTCCTCCCCGGCTCCGCGGCCCCTTGGGGCCTTCGTGCAGAGCCCCGGGCCCCTGCCCTCCGACGACCCCTGGGGGCGTATCCTCGCGGCCCCGTATCCCCCCGTGGCCTACGCCGACGTGATGCCGCCTCGGACGGCCCCCGGGCCTGGCCCAGCGACCCCTGCCTCGGCTCCCTTCGACGACGCCGGGACGGCCCCCCCCGGGTCGAACTTCGCCTCGCTCCACTACGTGGGCCAGGTGCGCAGGATGTACCTGGTGTGCGAGGGCCCCGCGGGGCTGGTGATCCTCGATCAGCACGCCGCGGCCGAGCGGGTGGCCTTCGAGCGGCTGCGCCGGGCCTACGCCCAACGGTCGGTGTCGATGCAGCCCCTCCTCGTGCCCGAGCGGGTCGAGCTCTCGGCGGACGAGGTGGCCGTGGTGGAGGAGCACGGCCCCGAGCTTCTGGCCCTCGGGGTCGACCTGTCGCCCATGGGGCCGACCACCGTGGCCGTCCGGGCCGTCCCCGCCCTGCTCACCCGGGCCGACCCGCGGCGCCTCGTGCGCGACCTCGTGGCCGAGCTCGGGCGGCAGAGCAACGACTTCTCCAAGGCCGTCGACCTCGTCCTGGCCACCATGGCCTGCCACGGGTCTCTGCGCGGGGGCGAGACCGTGGCCGACGACGAGGCCCGGGCCCTGCTCGCGGCCCTCGACGGGGTCGACTTCGCGGGCCACTGCCCCCACGGCCGCCCCGTGGTGTGGTCGATGCGCTGGTCAGAGCTCGAGCGCAAGGTGGGGCGCTGAGGGGCTTGGACCTGCCACGGTTGTGCGGGGGCGCGCGGTGCCTGCCCGGGGCCGCGTGTTGCCTCGCCACCGGTCGATGCTTCGACCCCAGTACCGAGCGTGACGCGTGCCGTCCTCCGCCCCCGGTCGGCCAGGAGCGCCCCTGCGCCTCGCACCTCGACTGCGACGCCGAGAGCTTCTGCGGGGGTTCGGGCTGCGTCGGGATAGGGGTCTGTGTGCCCCGCCAGGGCCACGGGAGCGGACTCAGGCCTGCCTGTCCGGCGGGGGGGATCCGCTGCGATGTCTGTGGCTGCGACGGGGTCACCTACCGCGACCTGCCTGAGGCCGCGCGGGCGGGCGTTCGGGTGACCCTCGCGGTGGGGGCGTGCGGCACGTCCGTCCATGACACGGGCCGCGACGCGGGAGGCCCTGTGCCCGAGCGCATCGCCTGCGCCACCCAGGCCCACTGCCCCGCGTCGCAGCAGTGTTGCCTGCTCACGGGCACCTGCGTCGACCCCGCGTGCTCCGACTGCTGCCGCCCGCCGCCCGCGGGGACAGACTTCCCGTGTCGCACCGACAACGAGTGCAACCCCGGGCAGTACTGCCGGGGCGAAGGGTGCGGCACCCCGGGAGGATGCGCCGCCATCACGGGGCCCGGGCGATGTTCG
This sequence comes from uncultured Myxococcaceae bacterium, assembly GCA_964447205.1. Taxonomy (GTDB): domain Bacteria; phylum Myxococcota_A; class Polyangia; order Polyangiales; genus JAEUKH01. The sequence goes on along the minus strand of CAYUSB010000039.1, from coordinate 48,151 downwards.
GGCGAGATCGACGCCGTGTGCGGCTGCAACGGGCGGTCGTACGTCAACGCGTGCTGGGCCACCGGGGTGGGCGTTCGGGTCGCGAGCCGGGGGCAGTGCCCGATGTCCTGAGGGCTGCGGGGGTCATCGGGGCCCGGGGCTCCCTACGGGGCCTCGGGCGGGGGGATCACCAACGAGGGGGCGCAGCGTGAGCAGGGCCAGGAGGTCGACCAGCTCGACCAGGCCTTCCGCCTCCGCGCGCTCGTCGTCCGTCAGGGCCTCGCCGCGGTCCTGCTTGTCGAGCAGCCACTGGAGCCGCCGATCGACTCCCTCCGGCAGCGCGAACCGGGGCAACTCCCCCGGCCCCTCGACCTCAATGATGCGTACTGCGTCGCCCATACGAGAATCTCCTCTCTGCGCGTCCAGCGCCCCTCGAAGGTGGCTCAAGCCTCCACACGATGCACGTCCCCCACCGCGTGGCCGTCCACGTCGATGGCCATCACCGCCACCGAAAATCTCTAGCCTCGCACGCTCCGGGGTCGCTGCCGGGAGCAGAACAGGTCGCCGCGCGTCACGGGGAATCTGTCGACTCGGACGTGGGCAATGGAGCCCCACCCGGGCGGGTGCTCGGCGCGCGGATCCCGTTGGACTGCCCATTCTCTGCCTCCTCCTCCCAGGAGAGCGCCAGAGAGCGCCCTGCAACGGCAGTCTCCGCGTGGGAGGAGCCCGCTGCGGGCGTTGCAACGGCACCCGCCGGGCGGGGAGACCCGGGTTGCAGACCGTGCAGTCGGGCTCTCCGGTCGGGCGGGGCCCAGCACACGGAGCACAGCGGCGCCCTCCGACGGGGAGGTGCCCATCGATGAAGCGGGCTCGCGCGCGGCGCCCCTCCGCGTCGGCCCCGACCGCGGCAGTCCTCAGGGCCCGAGGAGCCTCTGGGCCCGACGCGCGCCCTCTCCGTCGCCCGCCGCCGCAGCCCGCAACGCGGCGTGGGCTTCGGGGCCGATGCGCCGCAGCGACTCGGTCGCCCAGATCGCGAGGCCCTCGTCGTCGAGCATCGCCGCGAGGACGGCCGCGGCCTCCGGGACGCCGACGGGGTACTGCGCGATCGCCATGACCGCCGTGTGCCGCACCCCGAGGCTGGGATCGCGCAGGGCCGCGACCGTCTGCGCGATGCCGCGTGGGTGCACGCGCGCGAGGGCGTCGGCGACGCGGGCCCGGGCGTCGTGTTGGGGCGTGTCGGCGGCGGCGAGGAGCCGCGCGAGGGCGTGGTCGGTGATGGCGGCGGGCCGCGCGGAGGCGATCCAGGCGAGCGACCACGCGGCGGCGTAGACGCGGTCGGCGTCGGCGTCGTCGAGGCCGGCCGCGAGCGCGTCGCAGGCGGCGCACGCCGCATCGAGGCCGCCAGATGCGCGCTCCAGGGCGTCGCGGGCCCAGACCATCGCGTCCCGCCGCAGCAACAGGGGGACGAGCCCCGTCGGGTCTTCGACCGGGGCCCCGCTCTGGCTCAAGGCGTAGGCCGCACGCGACGGGGAGCCGTCGGGCGCAGCCAGCAGCGGCAGCACCGCGTGAACGCCCGCGACGCCGTGCTTCGCCAGCGCGAGGGCGGCCTTCATCCCGAGGCCGTGCAGGTCGCGCACGAGCACGTCGGTGAGCGCGGCCGTGGCGGCCGGGGCGGCGATGTCCCCGAGGGCCGCCACGAGGGTCTCGCACAGACCGCCGTCGGTGCTCCGGGCGAGGCGTTGGACCAGGGGCGCCACGGCGGCGGGGTCGCGGGTCTTGCCGAGGGCCGCAGCGGCGTGCACGGCGACGGCGGCGGGCGCGTCGAGGCACGCGGCGGCGACGCGGAGGCCGTGGGGCCCCATCGCGCCGAGGGCCCCGCGCAGGGCCCACCCGACGGGAACCTTGTCACCGTCCCTTCGCAGCAGGTCGCCGAGGGCGTCGGCAGCCCGTGCGGTGGGAAAACGCCCCACGCCGCCGATGAGGGCCTCCAGGGTCTTGGGACGTCGCTCGATCGGGAGGCGACGCAGGAGGGCGTCGAGGGCCTCGTCGGTGCCGAGGGCTGCGAGGGCCGAGGCGGCCCGGCTGCGGAGCCCCTCGTCGCGGTCGTGAAGGGCGGCGTCCAGGTCGTCCAGGGCGGCGGGGTCGCGGGCCGCGGCGAGGTCCTCGGCGGCCTTGCGGCGCGCCTTCGGGTCGCCCTCGCGCAGCGCGCGTCGGAGGGTGGGCACGTCGAGGGTTTGGGGCGCGGGCTGCTTGCGGGGCATGGCGGGGGCGTGACTGTGGCAGCGTGGCGATCGCGGCGTCGAGACGCAGCGAGCGCGGGCCCCGTGTCTGCCGCGCGGGCCCTGCGCCCGAAGCGTGGACCGGGAGCCCCGACGGGTCGTCTATGGTAGGGTCGTGGGCATGCGTGGCGCCGCGTGGATTCTAGACGAAGTTCCTCCGTCACGGTCGGCCTGGGATCTGGACGACGACGAGGAGCGTATGCCCGAGAATCCGACGCAGGGCGAGGCCTGCGACACGCTCAAGGGCGTGCTGAAGCATCGCTGCTCTACGCTCGGCGTTGATGCCCTGGTGGGCGGCCACCTGGCCCTTCGGTGGGATCCGCGGCGTCCCCGGCACGGGGTCGACCCCGACGTGTACCTCGTGGAGCCCGCTCCCCCGCTCGGGTCGCGGGTCGAGAGCCTGCGGACGTGGGTCAAGGGCCACCATGCGCCGCGGGTGGCCGTGGAGGTGGTGAGCGAGGGGACCGCGGAGATCGATTACTTCGACAAGCCCGCACGGTATGCCGAGGCCAGGGTGCACGAGCTTTGGGTCTTCGACCCCTTGCTCCTCGGGCCCGGGGTGGACGGCGGGCCCTTCCGGATTCAGGTGTGGCGGTTCGATGCGCGGGGGCAATATGTCCGTGTCTACGCGGGCGAAGGGCCGGTCCGCAGCGAAGAGCTCGACGGGTGGCTCGTCGTCACCGAAGACGGGATGAAGCTCAGGATCGCAGACGACCCCGAGGGCGCCCGCCTGTGGCCCACCGAGGCGGAGGCCGAGCGCGCCGCCAAGGAGGCCGAGCGCGCTGCCAAGGAGGCCGCTCTCGGAGAGGTAGAGGTCGAGCGCGCCGCCAAGGAGGCCGCCCTCGCAGAGTTGGCACACCTGCGTGCGGTGTTGGCCCGACAAGGCTCCGGCGAGGGCTGACCGAGAGTCTCTCGCGCCCCCGATCACCGCGTGACGGTATGATCCCGCGGGCCATGACCCTGCGCCTCGAAGACCTCCTCACCATGAAGTCCGCGGACCTGCACGCCCTCGTCGCGCGGGCCGCCCCCCTCGATGTCGACGCCGTGGCCGACCACAGCTACACGGGCATCGACCTGTCCATGCCCGGGTGGTTCCACGCGATGATGTGGAAGTCGTTTCGGAAGACGTTCTACCGCGACCCCCGCACGGGCGTCGTCCGCGGGTGGAACGTCAAGGTCGAGCAGACCGGCTGGGACCGCCCTCCGGCCCCCAAACACGACCGCGCGGGCAAACCCCTCACCTTCGGCCACTACGAGCTGCGCTCGGCCGAGGGGCTCTCGTTTCCCCGCGGCTGGAAGGGCTCCCACTACCTCGACTACCGCGTGGCCGGGAACCCCCTCACCGACTTCCCCGCCCGGGCCGGGTACTGCCCCCTCGTGGCCGTCAACCCCGGCCAGAACGACCTCCTCCTCGGGTGGGAAATCTTCAACCTCGGGGGCCTCCTCGTGCCGCTCCCCGACTACTGGGTCCTCGTGCGCGAAGGGCCTCTCGCCCCCGAAGACATCGTCCCGCGCCCCGACGGCGGTCGATCCCCTTGACGGCCCCGGGGGGGATCGCGTAGCTTCCGCGCCCCTTCCGTCGGCGCCCGTTGGGAAGCACCCCGCCGGGGCCGAGACAACCTGGAGGCATCAATCATGTACGCCGTCATCAAAACCGGTGGGAAGCAGTACCGGGTCTCCCCGGGAGACATCCTCCGGGTCGAGAAGCTCCCCGCCGAAAAGGGCTCCACCATCACCTTCGACCAGGTCCTCATGGTCGGGGGAGACACCGTCCGCGTGGGGGCCCCCCTCGTGTCCGGGGCCACCGTGTCGGCCAGGATCGTGACCCACGACCGGGCCAAGAAGATCATCGTCTTCAAGCTCAAGCGCCGGAAGAACTACCGCCGCAAGAAGGGCCATCGGCAGCTCTTCACCGAGATTCAGATCAACAGCATCGAGGGCTGAAGCGCCATGGCACACAAAAAAGGTCAGGGATCGACGCGCAACGGGCGGGACAGCAAGGCCCAGTTTCGCGGCGTCAAGGTCTACGCCGGCGAGGGCATCCGCGCCGGAGGCATCATCATCCGGCAGGTGGGCAGCACCTTCCACGCCGGCAAAAACGTCGGGACCGGCAAGGACTACACCCTCTTCGCCCTCGGCGACGGGGTGGTGAAGTTCCACCGCAACAGCCGCGGCAAGAAGTGTGTGAGCGTCGTGTCGCCCACGCCCGCCCCCGCCGCTGCCGCCGCCAACTGAGTCGTACCTCCTCTCCGGGGAGGTTCGCCGTTACGCCCCGCGTCTCCTGCGCCCTGCCGGTGCAGCCGCGGGGCGTGCGCGTTTGGGGCCGATCCCGCGCAGGGTCCACAGGGCGGCGAGGCTGCCCGTGTGGATCACCTCCGGGCCCACCACCACGGCCACCTGAAGCTCGGCCGGGTCGGCCCAGGCCGTGAGGGCCGCGGCGTACTCCGTGTCGTACAGGTTGGCCCCGCGGGCCAATGGGGTCAGGGCGGGCAGGGCCAGGAGCCCCGGGGCCGAGACAAACGCAGGGGCCCGCCCTCGGGCTCCAAACCCGTCGGAGAGGTTGAGGGCGGGGTGGATGTGCCCGACTACGACGCGTCCGCCGCGGGACAGGGCTTCGGCCCGGCGTTCCCGGAGCACGGTGGGGTCTTCGTCGCCGTGCACGACCGTGTGGGGGCCGAGGGTCCAGGCGGTCACGGCCTCGACCCCGCGGTCTTCGAGGGCCCGGGCCACGGCCCGGTCGTGGTTGCCGAGGACCACCGTGACCCGACGACCACGGAGGAGGTCGAGGAGCTGGTCGAGGGGAGGAGGATGTGCCCTTGGATGGGCCGCGGCGGGGCCGTGCACGAGGTCGCCCGCGACCACCACATGGGCGGGGTCGGCCGCGTCGAGGAGGGCCCGGAGGCGGGCGTGCAGGGCCGCGTCGTCGCCGTCAGGAAGGCCGTACCCCCGACGCTGCAGGTCGACCACGTACCCCGCATGAACATCAGCCACCACCAGGGCCTCCAGGGCGGGCAGGTGGGCCCCTCCGGGGGCGAGCAGGGTCACCCCGTCGTCGAGGACGATCACGCCGCCCCTTCGAGGCCCTGGGCCCGCTTCCACAGGGCGTGGGCCGCGTCGGCCAGGGCCCTCTCGGGGTCGGCCGGGCTCACCCCGTCGCGCCGTGCCCAGGCCAGGACGCCCACCGACAGGGCCGAGGGGCCGCGGAGGTGATGCAACCCAAGAGGTTGAAGGGCTCGCACCCGCAGGGTGGCCTCGGCTCGGGGGCCGTCGAGGGCCGTCCACAGGGTGTGATCGCGGGCCGCGAGGAGCACGTGCCCAGGGTCGTGGCGTCGCAGGACGTCGTGCAGGAGCCCCGGGGTCACGGCTCCTTTGCGGCCGTCGCCGAGGAGGAGCTGCGACACCCGGGCCACCTCGCGGAAGTACGCGCTGGCCAGGACGCTCGCGTCGAGGGTCTCGGCCAGGGCCTCGGCGAGGCCCTCGGGGCAGAGCCAGGCCCGAACCCGCGCGAGGTCGACCGAGACCGTGGCGGGGAAGGTCACGCAGGCGGCCTCGTCGAGGGCGCAGACCTCGGCCCCGGAGCCCGTCTCGGCCCGCATCCGGACGGCCACCGCGCGGGCGATCACCTCGTTGGCGAGGCTTCCGGCGAAGGTGTACGCCACGAGATGCCGGCGGGCCCCGTCGGTGATGCACTCCACGACGAAGCGCCCGGGGGCGGGCAGGGCGCTGTGTCGGCGTTGGGCGTGCACCATCGCGAGGACCGCGGCGGTGTTGTGCGGACCGGCCCCGAGAATCGCCGAGGTGGCCTCGGTCTGGGCGGAGGGTTCGACCGAGTCGGCGAGGGCGTCGAGCCTCCCCCACAGGGCCTCTACGGCCCCGGCCACCACCGGCGACAGGGCCGCCCGCGACCCGTCCCACACCGGAACCGCCCGCGGATCGGCCTTGTCGGGTCGCACCTGGAGCCCCTCGGTGACCCGCCCCACCACCCGCCAGGTGCGTCCTCCGAGGGAGAAGCGGTCGCCCGGTTCGAGGAGGGCGGCGTAGCGTCCCTGGAGCTGGCCGACTACGGCGGTCCCGCGCAGGACGGCCACGGTGGGTTCGCTGACGATGGTCCCGATGCCCTGGAGGTAACGCCGCAGGGACCGCGGGTGGCTGAGCTGCCACAGGCCCTCGACGCACGCGACCCGGGCCATCTCGGGGTACGCCCGCAGGGCCGATCCGCCGGTGGAGAGATAGTCAAGAACCCTGTCGATCTGCCCGTCGTCGAGGTCGGCGAAGGGCCACGCCGCCCGCAGGGACAGGGCCACCTCGTCGCGGGTGCAGGGCCCCAGAGCGATGCGTCCGAGGGCGGCCTGGATGGCCACGTCGAGGTCGCCCGCGCGCAGGTCGAGGTCTTCGAGCTCGCCGCGGCGGGCCGCGTGGAGGGCCGCGGCGCAGCGCACGAGGTCGCTCGCCCCGCGGGGCAGGAGGCTCGCCCGGGGGGCCGTCCCGGGGCGGTGATCGGCGCGCCCGGCCGACTGCAGGAGCCGGGTGACGCTCGGGGGAGAGCCCAGGCAGAGCACGTCGGTGACCCGGGGCAGGTCGACCCCCACCTCCAGGCTGCTCGTGGCCACCACGGCGTGCAGGCTCCCGTCGGCGAGGCCCGCGGCCACGGAGGCCCGGGCTTCGGCCGAGAGCGACCCGTGGTAGCAGGCCACCCCGAGGCGGGCCGGGAGCACGTCGCGCAGGGCCAGGGACCACGCCTCGGCGTTGCCCCGCGAGCCGACGAAGACCAGGGTGGCCCCGCGGGCAGCGAGGATCCGTCGGGCCAGGGTGGGAAGGGCCGTACACCACGTCCAGGCCCCGGGGGGGAAGGCCTCGGGCAGGGCGGGTTCGGTCAGGTCGAGGGCCGCGGGGAGGGAGCCCTCGGGCACGGCCAGGACGCGGGTGTCGGGGGCGACCCAGGCGGCGAGGCGGGCGGGCTCGGCCACGGTGGCGGACAGGGCCAGGCGTCGGGTGGGGGGCGCTCCCCGCTGCCGCAGGAAGGCGTCGAGGGTGGCCAGGGTGGCCGCGAGGAGGGCGCCGCGTTTGCCCTCCGCCAGCAGATGAACCTCATCGAGCACCACCTCCCGCACCCCTGCGAGCCCTTCGCGGGTGTCGGTGGCGAGCATCACCGCGAGGGTCTCGGGGGTGGTGATGAGCACATCGGGGGGCGACCGCTTGAGTCGGGCCCGGGCGTGGCCGCTGGTGTCTCCGGTGCGTACGGCCACGGTGACCCGCGGGTCGAGTTCGCGGGCCATGGCCGCGAGGGTGGCCCCGTGCCCGTCGGCGAGGGCCCGCACGGGGGTGAGATAGAGCACCCGGGTGCCTCCCGCGGCAGACGGGGCCTCGTGCCCGGCGGCGAGGTTGCTGAGCAACGGGAGCATCACGGCGGCGGTTTTTCCGCTGCCCGTGGGGGCCACCACCAGGAGCGGGGCCCGCGCGGCGAGGGCCTCGAAGACGGCGGCCTGCACGGCCGTGGGGCGTCGACCCTGGGCGGCGAGCCAGGCGAGGCTGCGGGCCACGGCGGCGGCGTGGGAGCTCGTGTGTATGGCCTCGCCCGCGACCCGGGGCGGAGGGCGGCGGCGGCGGGGAGCGGAGAGGCCGCGGGCGGGGGGCGGCGGGGCAGCGCGCGGGAGGGCCATGGAGCGAGCCCGAGGTCATACACCCGCCGGAGCTCTCCGCGAGGCACGATGCGCTCGTCGCGCTTCTGTCAAGGGCCGATGGGCGCTGAAGTCATCTGCACGAGGGCGATTTTCTTCAATGCCCTGCGATCGCGCAGGGGCCGATGCACTTTGGGGGGGCACAGCGAGGGGAGGCGTTCGCGCGGTCGGAGTCTCGTGCTAGGGTCGTGATCGTGGAGGTGGTGCTCCGCAAATTAGGCCCGAAGCCAGGGCGTCCGGTGGTGGGTCGCCTCGTGCGAGCACCTCGGCGCGGTGCTGTGGTGGTCATCGAATTTCCCGACGGGCTGCACGAGTACGTGACGACCCCGGTGCGGCGTATCCTCCGCGTGGCAGGGCAGGAGGTGTACTACCTGCAGACCACCAACAGCCGGTACCGCCTCGAGGTGCGCCGGGTGCAGACGCCCGCGAGCGAGTCGTCGATCGTGCGCTGAGGGGAGCGCCGGGGGATCAGACCCGCAGGCCGTCGAGAAGCTCGGTCAGGCGCACGACGAGTTGGGTGCAGAGGCCGGTGAGGAAGACCATCCCGTCGGGGCGGGGGGCCCCGGTGGCCTCGTCCATGTAGAGGGCCCGGTTGAGCTCGAGCTGGAGGGCGTGGAAGCCTTCCGCGGGCCGGCCCCACAGGGCCGTGGTGGCCCCGCCCCGGTAGGGGTCGTCGTGGCGGACGGACAGGCCCGCGGCCCGGAAGTGCTGCTCGACGGCGTCGATGAGGGCGGGGTGGGCGGTGGAGCGTCCGCGGGTTCCGGGGACGATGTCGGCCCGGCGGCGGGGAGGGGAAGGGGGAGAGGTTCCGGGGACCCTGTCGGTCGAGGGCATGGAGTGGGCGGCCAGGAGGAGGGCCCTTCCCTGGCGGCGGTGCAGGGCCTCGAGCTCGGCCGCGAGGGCGGCGTGGTAGGGGGCGTAGTAGTCAGCGAGGCGGCGGTCGAACTCGGCCTGGGTGAGCCGACGACGCAGGGCGGGGGTTCCGCCTGAGGTCTCGCGCCAGACGACCCCGCGAGGGAACCACCCCCGGGCCGAGCCCAACCCCTCGACGGAGGCCCCGTCGACGTCGTCGGGGCGGCGGTTGAGGTCGACCACGTAGCGGGAACACTCCGCCGCCAGGAGGGTAGCCCCGGCCCGCGGGGCCTGGGCGAAGAGCTGATCGACGTAGGCGTCGGCGTCGCGTAAGACGGTGCGGGCGTCGACCTGGAGGGTCTCCAGGGCCTCCGCAGGCAGCCGCAGCCCCGCATGCGGAACCTCCACCACCACGGCCCCTCCCCGTCCCGCGGGCCTCTCCAGGCGGAAGCTCATCCCGGGCGGCTCAGGCTCTCGGCGGCCCGGTCGATCCACGCGTCGAGGCTGGGGCTGTGGCCCTCCCGGGGGGCCGTCACGGGGGCCACATAGGCCGGGGCGGGCTCGTCGGCCCCGTAGAGCCGCAGGGTGACCGTATCGAGCGACCCGAACCGCGGGTCGTGCACGAGCAGGGGCAACACGTCGGGCCCGGCCGAACGCCGCGGGCAGGGCAACCACCCCATGGGGGCTCCCCCGGGGAGGCGTCCCTGCCATCCGGCCACGTGGTGGTCGGCCGGGTCGTCGCGACGGGTGGACAGGTCGGTCTGGGCCCGCAGCCAGTCGTGCAGGGTGCTGTGCCCTGCGGGGTCGAAGCGGAGCCCTGCCCCTGCGGCCGCGGTCTGCACCGTGGAGCACAGGGCCCCCACGGGCGCGGTCAGGGTGCGCGACATCGGGTCGACCACGGGCGTCGTCGCCGGGGCCTCTCGCCCCCCCACGGCCTCGTCCCGCCCCGGAACCAAGGCCCCCCGCAGCATCACCCCCTTGGGGTCGGCCCCGTGGCGCAGGGCTTCGAGGAGCTCGACCCCGGCCGCCCACTCCAGGCCCATGGCCCCGCGTTTGGAGCGCCCCACCCCGTGGTGATGGGCCACGGTCCCGCCCGCGGCGTGGGCGGCGGCGAGGGCCCGGCGCCAGGTGGCGTCGTACGTGTCGAGGGCCGCGGCGTCGGTGGGAGAGGCCCCGGCGAATGTAAAATAGATCGAGCACCCGTCGGGGTAGGCGTGGCTGAAGTGGGCCATGACGAAGCCCCCGTGCCCGAGGGCCTCTCGAACGCCCGCGTGCAGGGCCTCCAGGCGCGACCACGGGGCCGCGACCTCCATGGTGTCGACCCACAGCCCTCGGGCGTAGGTGGGGGGCTGGCGGTAGCTCACGGCGTGGCGGCGAGAGAGCCACCGTCGGGCCGGGCCTTCGCCCTCGTCGCGTCCTCCCGCGGCGGAGCACACCCGACGGGCCGCGGCGAGGAGGGCTTCGGGGTCGTCGTGGTCGGTGACCTCGAAGCCCACGATGAGGAGGGAGCGGGTGTAGACGTGTTCGGTGGCGAGGTCGAGCAGGGCGTTGAGGGGCTTGGGGCGGTCGAGGGCCCAACGGAGCACGGACTCGGCGAGGGTGCTCGGGGTCCTGGGCACCTGGGCCCTGGGGGGCCGAACCGGGGCGGGTTTGTCGTGGCCCTGGAGGAAGACGTAGGTGTCGAAGGGGTCATAGAGCCGGGTGACCGCGGGGCGAAGGCCCGATTGGTACAGGCCCCGCATGGCAGTCCAGGCCTCGTGCAGGGAGTGGAAGGTGTACGCGAGGCCCTGAAAGGACGTAGGCCGGGGCCACACCCGGAGGGTGGCCTGGGTGAGAAAACCAAAGGTCCCCTCGCTCCCCACCATCAACGCCCGCGTATCCACCTCCCCCACCCTTGGAACCCCCGCCGCGAACGCCTCCCCCGTCGCGAGGACCCCGTCCACCCCGACGACCATGTCCTCGATCTTGCCGTAGCGCCCCGAGCACTGCCCCGCCCCGCGGGTGGCCACCCAGCCCCCGACGGTGCTGCAATAGATGCTCGAAGGGAAGTGCCCGAGCGTGACCCCCTGCCGCTGGAGCCAGGTCTCGAGGTGCTCGCCGAGGGCCCCCACGTCGACGGTGAGGGTCCCCGCATCGCGGTCGAGAGAGCGCACCCGCGGGAGGCGCTTGAGGTCGACCGACACCGTGTCCCGATCGGCCGAGGTGGCCCCGACCACCCCCGACCCCGCCCCGAAGGGCAGAAGCCCCAACCCATGGGTCTGGGCCACGGTCACGAGGGCCGAGAGCTGTTCGACGCTCCGGGGCCACACCACCGCCCGCGGACCCTCCGGACGGGGGAGCCCCCCGCGCGTGGCCAGGAGCTGCCGCGGCCACAGATCGTGGGCGTAGGCGCTGCGGTCGGCGTCGTCGCACGAGACAGCGTCGCGTCCGAGCAGATGCACGAGGTCGCGGGTGAGGGCGTCGGTCATTGGGGGCTTCGGGCTCCAGGGAGTCCCCCCGGAGCGTTGCGGCAAAGCCCAGCCCCGGGCAAGCACAACCGGGCGGTCGGGGCCCCTGACCCAGGGTGGCACAGCCGTCGGAGCCCATTCTCGTGTTCTGCGCGTATTTGCCGCGGCGGCATCGACCTTGCTATCAGCGTACTTCGCCTCGGCCGCGTACGACGTGGACGGGGGAGGAGCGTCGAGACATGACCCACGATACACAGCGGCTGCGGGACCTCTTTCGTCAGGCCCTGACGATGACCGCCAGCGCCACCCTCCTGGCCGCCTGCGGGAGCACCACGGTGGCTCCCCCCGACACCGACGCCGGCCCGGCTGACACGGGCGTCGTGACGGACACGGGCAACCCCCCCGTGGATGCGGGCAACCCCCCCGTGGATGCGGGCAACCCCCCCGTGGACACGGGCAACCCCCCCGTGGACACGGGCAACCCCCCCGTGGACACGGGCTGCGAGCGGGTCGTCGTCAACGCCAACACCTGTCAGGCCGAGGCCCTGTACCCTTGCGGACTGCCGCCGGGCTTCGAATACGACGCGGGTACCAGCGACAACCTCTCGTTTACGAGCGCGCAGTGTCGCACCCTCTGCCCCGAGACCCAGGGGGGGCCCATCGGGGGTTTCTGCAACGGGCAGCGGGAGACCGGAGGGGCGGTGCGGGTGCGTTGTACCTTCTGCGCCATCGGACGTCGCCCCGAAGGGTACTCCCGCGCCGAGGTGGTGGGCCGAGGGAGCCCCACGGGGGTGTACTTCGCCGAGGCCGCGGCCCTGGAGTGGGCGTCGGTTCCGGCGTTCGAGCGGCTCGCGGCGGAGCTGCGGGCTCACGGGGCCCCGGCCGGACTGGTCGAGGCCGCCGAGGCCGCCGTCGAGGACGAGCGTCGCCACACCCGGATGACCGCGGCCCTGGCCCGTCGGGGTGGGGCCTCCGTGCGCCTCGACGACATCGCCGTAGGCCCCGTGCGCCCCCTCGAAGCCGTGGCCCTGGAGAACGCCGTCGAGGGCTGCGTCCGCGAGACCTTCGGGGCCCTGGTGGCCTCGTGGCAGGGCCTCCACGCCGAAGACCCGGTCGTGGCCCGGGCCATGGACGCCATCGCCGAAGACGAGACCCGCCACGCCGAGCTCGCCTGGGCCGTCGCCGCCTGGATCACCCCGCTTCTGTCGCCTACGGCCCAGGCTCGGGTCGAGGCCGCCCGCGACGCCGCCGTCGAGGCCCTCTGCGTCGAACTCGCCACCCCCGTCGACGCGGTCCTCGTGCGCGAGACCGGGATGCCCGCCTGCGACGCCGCCCTGCGGCTCGCCGAGCACCTCCGGGCGTCGCTGTGGGAGACCGAGGCGGCGTAGTCCCCTGCCTTGACGCCAGGGCCGTCGACCCGCATGCAAGAGCTCGATGGCCTCCCCCCGGCGACATCTCCCCGTCCTCAACGCCCCCGCCCCGCCCCCCACCCCCTCCGCAGCGCCCGCCGAGGGCGAAGAGGCCCGGCCGCCGTGGCATTGGGTCCCGCTCGGGACGACCGTGAGCGTCGTGTGTTTCGCCCTCCTGGCCTCGGCCGCGGCCGCGGTGTCGATACGCATCTACGCGGCGACCTATGGCCTGGCCCCGACCCCGATCTCCATCGCTGCGGTGCGGGCGGCCCAACCCCTGGCGGCCCGCGGGGCCGAGATGCTGGCAGGGATGGTCCCCCTCGGGGCCCTCCTGGCCTCGGTGGCCCTGGGGGGATGGTTCGTGGGGCGCTTCGGACGGGGCACCACGGCCCGCCACGGGACCCTCTCGGGTCTCACCACGTCCCTGCTCTTCTGGGCCGTGGCGGGGCGCATGGGGGCCCTGCTGGCGGTGGTTCCGTTTGCGATGGCGGTGGGGTATGGGGCCGCCCGGTGGGGCACCGCCCGCCGCGATCGTCCGCCCCGTTGACCGCCCCGTCGTGAGAGTAAAGCCCCCCAATGACCGTGACCCCGCCCAGCACCTTCGCCGCCTTCGACCTCCTGCCCTCGCTCCGCGCCGCCCTCGACACCCTGGGCCTCGTGACCCCCACCGAGATTCAGGGCCGGGCCCTGCCCGCCCTCCTCCAGGGGCGCTCGATCGTCGGGGTGGCCGAGACCGGCAGCGGCAAGACCCTCGCCTACGTCCTGCCTGTGCTCCACACCCTCAAGACCCTGGAGGCCGGCGAGCCCCTGGACGAGCCCGCAAAGCCCCGGGCCGTGGTGATCGTGCCCACCCGCGACCTCGGCGAGCAGGTGACCCGGGTCTTCAAGCAGCTCACCCACACCACCCGCCTGCGCGTCCGCGCCGTCCTCGGGGGCACGACCATGGAGGTGGCCCGGCGCAGCATCGAGGGCCCCTTCGAGGTCCTGGTGGCCACCCCGGGACGATTGGTCAAGCTCCTTGACCGGGAGCTCCTCGACCTGGGGGAGGTCCGGACCCTGGTCTTCGACGAGGTCGACCAGATGCTCGACCCGGGGTTTCTGCCCGACGCCGAGCGCATCGTGCGGGCCTGCCCCCCGGAGCGGCAGCTCGCGATGTTCTCGGCTACGGTGCCCGCGGCGGTGCAGTCGCTGATCGGCAGGCTCTTCGCCGACGCCGAGGTCATCCGCAGCGACGGGAGCCACCGGGTCGTGGCGAGCCTCACCACGGTCCACCGCGCGGTGGTCGACGGCAAGCGGGCCCCGCACCTGCGGGCCATCCTGGCCGAGCCCGTGACGGGCGGGACCCTCCTCTTCGTCAACACCCGCGACCAGTGCGACAAGGTCGCCGAGGAGCTCGCGGCCCTCGGGCGGGCCTGCGTGGTCTACCGGGGCGAGATGGACAAGGTCGCGCGGAGGGCCAACCTCAAGGCCTTCCGCGACGGCACGGTCGACCTCCTGGTCTCGACCGACCTCGCGGCCCGGGGGCTCGACGTCCCGCACGTCGGGCGGGTGATCAACTACCACCTGCCCCAGGAGCTCAACCATTACCTGCACCGGGTCGGGCGCACGGCCCGGGCGGGGCGCCCTGGGGTCGTGATCAACCTCGTGACCGAACGCGACCGGGCCCTGATGAGGCAGCTCGAGGGCGCCTGAGGGGGACGCGATCGACGCGGAGCGCGTGAGGCCTACGGTGTTGTGCGCACGTACGCCGCGATCTGCGGCTCCTTCCCCAGCCCGAGCGCGTCGAGCGGATGCTTCTTCAGCCATTTCGCACCCCGCGTCGTGCAACGGGCGAGGAAGCCCTTCGGGCGCGCCTTCGGCCTCGGCACCGGGATCATCCCTTCACCTCGATCCCTTTGCGCCGGAGGCCGAACGCCCACGTCGCCCAGAACGGGTCGGCGCCTGGCAGGAGCGCGCTCAAGGCGTCCTGGACGGCGCGCCTCTGCGGGAGAGCCCGAACGCTGCCGGAGAAAGGCGTTGGCCCGGTCGAGCGCGGACTCGGCCTCCTTCGAACGCGCCTCGCCGAGGCCAAAGACCGCGCCCTGGAGCCATGCTGTGGCGTCGCCGTGCCGCACCCGGTCGACGCGTTCGACGCGCACTGAGCCGTCTGCGACACGAAAGTTGAAGAGCTGATCCTGCTTCTCCTCGAAGAGGGGCTCCAGCGACGCGAGCACGAGCGGCGAGTGCGTTGTCATCAGCACCCGCACCGCCACATCCCGCTGCACCCGCGCGATCGCGGTCAATAGCTTGCGGGGCGCGTCGAGCGGCTTCCCGTCCCAGATCTCCTGCGCCGAGAAGTTCAGCACCTCAGGGGGGCGATCCTCGGGCATCACGCCGCGATACGGGTCCCACAGGGGGAAGCCACCGTCGATGCGCGCATAGAGAACGAGGCAGGGGGCTCCGTGCGCCTTCTCGGGAGCGGCCCAGTCCGTCGGCCCCACACCTCGCGGCGGCACGGCGCGGAGTCTTCGCGCTCCTTCTACGTTCGACAGGCCCCATTCTATGGACGGGTCGCCGTTCGTCCCGGCGAGCAGCGCGCCGGCCTCTTGGGGTTTCGATCGCTCGCCCACCGCGGGGGACCCCGCCCACTCGCCCGTAAGCGCCCACCACGCGATGTCGAGCACGAAGGACTTGCCGAGGCCGTTGTCACCCGTCAGCACATTGAGCCGCGGGTCAAACTCCAGCTTCATCGTCGGCGCAGGGCCGACCCTGCTCAGCGAGAGGTGCTTCAACATCGGAACACGTGGAGTTCTACGATGCTTCAACCCCGCCGCGGAAGCGCCAACATGGCCCGCGGAGCGACGGCTGGGAGCGACGGTCGAAGGGGGAAGGACCGCACGATGACCTCCGAGCGCCGGGGCCGCTCCTGGCCCTCGCCTGCGCCGACGCGATGGCCATCCTGGCCGCCCGCAGCGACGCCGACCGGGTCAAGGCCCTGCGCGATCCGCTCGACCCCGCCACGGTCGAGCTCCTCCGGGCGTTGCGGGCCCGCGCCCGCGGCGACGCGGCATGAGCGACGACCCCTCGGCCCTCGACGTGGCCATCGAGCTCGGCGAGGCCTTCGAGGCCCACCACATCGACTACGCCATCGGGGGGGCGTTGGCCTACGGGTTCTGGGGCATTCCCAGGGCGACGGTCGATGTCGACATCAACCTCTTCTGCCCCGAGGCCGCCCTCGCCCAGGTGGTCGGCGTCACCGCGCCCCTGGGCATCGCCCTCGATGTCGAAGGCGCCCGCAGCCAGGCCGAGGCCGACGGCCTGATCGTCGTGCAGTACCGAGGGATACGCGTCGACCTCTTCGTGCCCAGCGTCCCGTTCTCCTGGGAGGCCCTCCGCACGCGCGTCCGCGTGACCCTGAAGGGCCACGACGTTTGGATCCTCTCCGCGGAGGCCACGGCGGCGTTCAAGCTGCTGTTCTTCAGGGCGAAGGATGTCGTCGATCTCCAGCGGCTGGTGGCCGTGCAGGGGGCCCAACTCGACGACGCCTACGTGCGGCGATGGATCGTCGACATGGTCGGCGAGGACGACGCCCGCGTGGCCCGCTGGGATCGTCTGCTCGCCGAACGCATGGTGTAGCCCCCGCCGTGTCCTGAGGCGCATCGCGACACCTGCACAGGGTGTCTGAGGCGGAAGGCATCACCGCGGCGCGTTCGCCTCCGCTGTCGCATCGGTTCGTGCTCGGAGCGTGGCGCACCCACGCCACGAAACGCGCCGCTCAGGCCCCGGTCACGCGGCGGCGTGGTTGTTGAATATGCACCCCTTGCATCGCATCGATGCCCTTCGGAAAAGGGATGGCGAGGCCCCGGCGATTGTCGATGAGGTCCCACGAGGGCATCGGGCGTTGCGCCGTGTCCTGGCTCGGCGACCCCGATGCCTCCGGCGCCCCAACGCCCACCTCCACCCGAATAGAAAGAGAGCCTTGCCATGCTGCTAACCATCATCATCGTGTTGCTCCTCCTGAGCCTCGGAGGCGCTGGTTGGGGACACAGCCGCTATGGGATCGTGGGGTGGTCGCCCGCGGGGATCATCCTGCTGGTGCTGATCGTGCTCTGGGCGACGGGCCGGCTGTACTGACCATCGCCGGACCACCGCGCGGCAATTCGGGTGTAGGCTCCGGGGCGGAGCGTGATGTCCATGGAGAAGTCCTGCGCGGAGTGTCGGTCGAGTCGGGTCGAGGCGGCGGTGATCGAGGGCGCGGCGGTGCGCCTGGAGGCTGCCTCGACCCTCAAGAAGGTCTTCAGCGTCGGGGGGCAGATCCACTGCCTCGCGTGCCTCGATTGCGGGGCCATCACACGGCTCCGCGGGGACGCCGAGGCCCTCGCCGCGATGCTGGAGTAGCGCTGCGGCGGAGGTTTCGCCTACACCTCCGGCATGATGCGTCCCGCCCTCGCCTTGAGCCTCCTCGGACACCTCGGCTGCCAGGCCCAGCGGGCCCACCCCGGGCACGAACACCACGGCCGGGGCTCTGGCTCCCACAGCGCGGAGCACGGGGGCCACGGCGGGCACGGGCACCGCTTTGACGACCCGGGGCACTGGTCCGCGGTCTTCGACGACCCTGCCCGCGACGCCTGGCAAGAGCCCGACCGCGTCCTCGCCCGCATGAACCTCCGCCCCGACGCCCGGGTGGCCGACCTCGGGGCGGGCACGGGGTACTTCGCCGTGCGCCTCGCCCGGGCTGTCCCCCAGGGCCGGGTGTGGGCCCTCGACCTCGAGCCCAACCTCGTGCAGCACCTGCACGACCGGGCGCGCCGCGAGGGCCTCGGCAACCTCTTCGCGGCCCTCTGCACCCCCCACGCGGCGATGATCCCCGAGCCCGTCGACGCCGTCCTCCTGGTCGACACCTACCACCACATCGAAGACCGTTCGGCGTACTTCGCCCGCCTCCGCCCGCGGCTCACTGCCGTCGGCACCGTGGTGATCGTCGACTACCGCCTCGACGCCCCCGAGGGCCCGCCCCCGGCCATGCGCCTGCCCCCGGAGCGGGTTCGGGCGGAGATGGAGGCCGCGGGGTTTACGCAGCGGGGAGAGGCCCTCCTGCTGGCCCGGCAGTACGTGCTCGTCTTCGCCCCGCGTACGCCCTGAGCCGTCGACGCCCGGCGCCCTCCGCGCGCGCTGCGATCAGGCGGGCACGGAGTGGCCCGTGGCCGTGGGGCGAGGCCGCGAGGGAGGGGCCGACTGCGGGGGAGGGGCCGACGCGACCTTCTCCGCGTGCTCGTGGTCTTCGGGCATCATGATGCGGTCGATCTCGGCTCCGAGGAGCAGGGTCATGGTCGACACCCACATCCACAGGAGCAGGACGATCACCCCCCCGAGGGCCCCGTAGGTGCTCTCGTACGAGCCGAAGCGCTGCACATACTGGCCAAACCCCCAGGAGGCCCCGGCCCAGAGCAAGACCCCCACCACAAGGCCAGGGGTCACGGGCCGAAACCGCAAGGCCACATTGGGGAGAAACATGTAGAGGAGGGCCCAGATCTGCATCACGATCAGGGCCGCCAGCGGGAGGCTGAGCCACCCGAGCACGGTCCCGAGGGGGCCCCCGAGCCAGCGGCTGACGGCGGGCATCACCAGGGCCAGGAGGGCCGCCACGAGGGTGATGGCCCCCACCCCGACGGTGACCGCGAGGGCGATGAGGCGGCGCTTCCAGAAGGGCCGGGTCTCCTCGACGTTGTAGGCCTTGTTGAGGGCAGGCATCAGCGAGGCCACCCCCGTCGAGGCCGACCACAGCGTGCCGATGAAGCCCAGGGTCAGGATGCTCCCCACGGGCTGGGTCTTCAGGGCCGTCAGACGCTCGGACACGATCACGGTCACGTCGCGGGGGGTCACCCGGGCGACCTGATTCACCACCGCCTCGATGGTCTCCCAACTCACCACGCGGCTCAGCAGGGCCACCGTGAAGATCAGGAAGGGGAAGAGGGCCAGGACCGAGTAGAAGGTCACCATCGCGGCGGCGTCGTCGATCACGTCGTTCGCGAGCTCCGCCCCGAGGCGCTTGAAGAACACCTTCCACGGGATGTCCCGCCCGGGCCACACGATCCGAGGCTTCTCTGGCGGAAGAGTGTCCATACGCTGCTCCCAGAGGGACCGAAGGACTCGCAGCATTCGACGTGCCAGCGTGGAGCAGGGACCGGGGATGCGGGCGTCCCAGCCCTGCATCGTGCGCCCCTGGACGTGGCAGCCCGCCACGATGGGGCGCCTGCGACACAGGGCGACGAGACCGCGGGACGGAGCAAATCCTGAGGCTTTCTCGGGGCGAAGACACGAGGTGGGCCCGGTTGGGGGCGGATGGCACGCGTGATGCTCGCTGCCCGGCGGCGCTGCCCTGCGGCAGTCGCGTGACGACATCCGCGAAGGAGAATTCCCCAATGGGTACCAAGTACGAGAAGGTGTTGATCGGTGTGTTTCCGTCGGCCCTCGACGCGCGTCGTGCGATCGAGGCCCTGCGCGACGAGGGTTTCTCTGACAAGAAGATCGGGGTCCTGACGCAGGACCGGGACGGCGATCCCGAGCTGAGGTCGCTCAAGAGCCTCGAGGGCAACAAGGCCGGGGCCGGGGCCGCCATCGGGGCGACCGCGGGGGCGGGCGGGGGCATCCTGTGGGCCCTCGGGATGGCCACCGGGGTCTTGCCGGTCATCGGGCCGATCGTGGCCGGGGGGCTCCTGACCGCGATCGCGGCGGGGGCCGGAGCCGGGGCCGCGGCGGGGGCCGTGGTGGGCTCGCTCATCGGCCTCGGGGTCCCCGACGAGGAGGCGGCCTACTACGACGCGGAGTTCCGCAAGGGGCGTACGATCGTCCTGGTGCAGCCCGGGGAGCGGGCCCACGTGGCCTACCGCATCCTCAGCACCAACAACTCCGAGAACCCCCACCTGGTTCCGCCCGAGCAGTACACGGACCAGTACGCCTCCGGCCGCAACGCCGTCCCCCCGAGTCGGCATTGAGCCACGCGGCGCGGCCCTCTACACGAGGTCGCGGTCGCTCACGCCCTGCACGGCCAGGAGCATCGGCACCCCGGCGTACACGGCGAGGCCCAGGAAGCTCGCGATCGTGGAGGGCGGATCGACCCGGCCCACCAGGCTCGACGCGCTCTCCGTGATGAGCCCCGTCAGGGCTCCGATGTGCCAGGTGAACGAGGCGTAGTGCAGGGGGGCCCAGAGCTGCGGCAGGGCCAGCTCGGTAGCGATGAGGGCCGCGATCGCCGCGGCCACGGGCCACCGCGGAAACCGGGTCGCGAGCCCGAGCACGATGGCCGCCAGGACCGCCCCCTCCAGGGCCATCCCGAGGGGGATCCGGGCGAGGCCCGACAGGTCGCCGTCGCCCACCGTGGCGTTGACGATGGCCAGGAGCGATCCGGCCAGAAACAAGCACAAGGCCGACACGGCCCCGTACCCGACGAGCTCGCCCAGGACCACCGCCGGGCGCCCCATCGGCCGCGTAAACCAGTACACCACCGTACGCTGCTCGTACCCTTCGCCCACGGGGGAGGCCACCAGGGCGATGACCAGGAGGGGCCCGAGCACCGTCAGGGCCATGGGGCCCACCGTGCGGGCCACCCCGAGGCCGTTGAGGCCCGTCACCAGGCCCACCAGGGCGGGCAGGAAGGTCAGAGCCCCGAGGGCCCAGGTGCTCGGGCGACGCACCGCCCGCAAGGCCACCACACGGGCTACGGTCATCACGGCCATGGCTCAGGCCCCCGCCCCAAGACGCCCGCGGGGGTCTTGCGTAAGATAACGGAACACCGCCGCCAGGTTGTCGTCGGGCGACCGCAGGCTGCGGAGCTTCACCCCGCGGGCCAGGGCCGCCCTTGGGACGGCGGCGTAGCAGTCGTCGGGGAGGTGGGTCTCGAGCTCCATCAGGGTGGGCGACAGGAAACGCACCGCGGACACAAAACTCTCCGTGGCCAGGGCCGCCGCGAGGTCGCGGGGGCGGTCGCACTCCAGCACGAGCCGGTGCGGGTGGCGGTCGATGAGCCCGCGGATGGCGTGCAGGTCCCCTTGGGCCAGGAGCTGCCCCTGGTAGAGCACGACGATGGCCCGGGTCATGGCCTCGACCTCGTCGAGGATGTGGCTCGACACGAGGACCGTACGACCCTCGCGCCCGAGGGCCTGGATCATCTCCACCATCTGCGCCCGGGCGATGGGGTCGAGGCCGGTCATGGGTTCGTCAAGCAGGATGACCTTGGGGTCGTGCACGATGGCCTGGGCGAGCTTGGTGCGCTGCCGCATGCCCTTGGAGTAGGTGGCGATCCGGCGGTCGAGGGCGGCCCCGAGGCCCACCCGCTCCAGGACGGAGGCGGCCCGGTCGCGGGCTTCGGCGCGGCCCATGCCCGAGGCCTCCGCGAGGGCCGTGACAAACTCGCGGGCCGTCAGCTCCTCGAAGAAGACCTCGATCTCGGGGGCATACCCGAGCTGCCGGAAGGTCTCCGGGTCGGGCACCCTCCGCCCGAGCACCCGAACCTCCCCCCGCGACGGCCGGAGCTCGCCCGTGACGCACCGCAGGAAGGTGCTCTTGCCCGCCCCGTTGGGCCCGAGGAGGCCGGTGATCCCGGGCCCCAGGGTGAGGGTGACCTCCCGCAGCCCGAGGACCTCGCCGTACCACTTGGACACGGCGGCAAACTCGATGACGGCCTCGTTCATCCGCGCACCACCTCGGCGCCCTGGAGGCGCCACGCGGCGAGCCCGAGGCCGACCGCGGTCCACCCGAGGACCCCGAGGACCGGGGCGAAGGCCCAGGGGCCCGCGAGCACGGTCTCGCCCACGAGCTGCTCGGCCAGGAGCGTCGGGGCCCCCATCACCGAGGCGGCCCAGGCTGCGGGCTGCGAGGTCGTCGTGCGGAGCATGGCCGCGAACATCGCCGACCCGAACACCATGGCCGCGAAGAAGGCCTGGGCGAGGCCCTTGCGCCGCGTCAGGCTCGACACCCCGAGGGCCACGGCCCCGAGGACCAGCAGCCGCCCGAGGGCCCCTGCGAGCCCCGCCAGGGCGGCCCGCGCGACCAGGGCCGGGTCTCCCTGAAACACGAGGCGCTCGCCCACCAGGAGGCCCAGGGTGGCGAGCTGCACCGCCGCGGCCCATCCGATGGCTCCCAGAAACCGCCCCACGAGGTAGTGCTCTCGGGCCACCGGGCGGGCGAAGTGAAACTGAAACGCCCCCGCGTTGAGGTCGGCCGCCAGGGACGGGGCCCCGCCGACCAGAACCAGCAGGAAGGTCGTCACCCACTGGGCCGTCAGGGGGTACAGGGCCACGTCGCGGTCGAGCCCCGCGAGGAGGGAGGCCCCCATCCCCGCGCGTGATGCCCCGCCGCCCTCACTCAGGAGCATGGGCAGGGCCCATTTGCTCCCGGCCACCATGGCGACCACCACCAGGGACAGAGCCCCGAGGAGCAGGCCAAACTTCGTGGCCCGGGTACGGAGCTGCAGGAGCAGACCGTAGCGGGCGATGACCCCGATGCGCGAGACGGGGCCCCGACGGACCCCGCGGTAACGCTGGTAGGCCAGGTCGTACAGGGCCCCCGCGGCCGGGGCGGCGGGACCAGGGGACGGCCCGGGAGCGGGCCCGGGGGCGCTGGAGGGGGCGGGGGAGGGGGTCACGCGGTCACCGGAGGAGCTTCACGAAGGCGTCGTCGAGGGAGTGTTGCAGGGGTCCGAGCTCGCGCACCTGAACCCCGCTGTCGACCGCGGCCTGCCACAGGGCGGTGGGGTCTCCGAGGGCCGCCGGGAGCACGTGGAGGACGGGGCCCGTGGGAGGGTCTTCGACGGTGCACCCGGCCGCCCGCAGGGCCGTGACGTAGGGGGCGGGGTCGCCCTTGACCCGAACGGCGTAACGGCCGTCGTGTTCGCCGAGGAGCTCGCGCAGAGGGGCGTCGGCGAGGACCTTTCCGCCCCCGAGGACCACCACGTGGTCGCACACCCGCTCGACGTCGGACAGGAGGTGGGTCGAGAGCACCACGTCGCACCCGCGGCGGGATTTGAGCTCGGCCACGAGGGCGAGCATCTCCTCGCGGGCGTGGGGGTCGAGGCCGTTGGTGGGCTCGTCGAGGAAGAGGAGGTCGGGGTCGTGCACGATGGCCGAGGCCAGCTTGGCCCGCTGCCGCAGGCCCGTCGAGTAGCTGTCCACGGGCAGGTACCGCTTGTCGTCGAGGCCCACATAGAACAGGGCCGCGTGGGCCCGCTCGATGGCCTCCCGGGGCGGCAGACCCGCCAGCTCGGCCCCGTACGCGCAGAGCTCGACGGCCGACATCCCCGGCAGGTGGGCGTCGTCCTCGGGCATGTACCCCACCCGGGCCCGAACCCCGAGGGGATCACGCCGCGGGTCCATCCCGAGCACCTCGACCCGCCCCGAGGTGGGGGCCGCCAGCCCGAGGAGGATCTTCAGGAGGGTCGACTTGCCCGCCCCATTGGGCCCGAGGAGGGCCGTCCGTCCCGACGGGAAGGCCAGGGTGACATCGTCGAGGGCCGCCACGCCCCCGTAGCGCCGCGACACATTGGTTACCCGGACCTGCACAGCCGCCGACACTCCCACACTCCCCGCGCCGCCCGCAACAATCACGAGACGACGCTCCTGGAGCTCCGACGCGCCTCAGGGGCCCTGGGCCCGCCGCCATGCGTCTGCCCGTCGTCCGGGCCCATGCCTCCGTCGGGGAGCCGAGGTTGTGACCGCGGTCCGACGAAAAGTTGGTCCCTCAGCCCCCCTGGGAGAAGGTGGACCCCGCGGCAGGATTCGCGGGCGAAGTGGGCGTCGAGGCTGTGCGAGTGTTCAGGTGACTCGTGCTAGCGTGACGTCTGACCGCGGGTTGTTGGCGTTGCATATCCACACTCTCCCCTGGCGCGCGGCCGGGGGCTGCACGGCGACTGGGAAGGGAGGAGAGGACCTTTGAGCATCGACGGACCGATCCATGGCAAGACCAACGGCAAGGTGAAGGCGGCGGCACGTTCGGGCGGGGTTGGGGTCAAGGCCTCCCGCACGATGCCCGCCCTGGTTCGGCGGCGGTATACGACCCCAGGGGTCGACCCCCTCGATCAGGTCGAGTACGAGCGCCGCGACTCGGTCATCTCCAACCCCGACGGGTCGGTGGTGTTCGCCTGCAAGGGCGCGGAGATCCCCAAGTCCTGGTCGCAGCTCGCCACCGACATCGCGGTGTCGAAGTACTTCCGTCGGGCGGGGCTGCACGGCGACCCCAAGCTCGGCGAGACCTCCGCCCGGCAGCTCGTCTACCGCGTGGCCCGCACCATCCGCGAGGCCGGCGAGACCCGCGGGTACTTCCGCGAAGCCGCCGAGGCCGACACCTTCGAGGCCGAGCTCGCCGCGATGCTCATCCGCCAGGTGGGGGCCTTCAACAGCCCCGTGTGGTTCAACTGCGGGCTCTTCCAGCGCTACGAGATCGCGGGCTCGGGCGGCAACTGGGCCTGGAGCGACGCCCTCGGGGCCGTGGCCGAGACGGCCAACGCCTACGAGGCCCCCCAGTGCTCGGCCTGCTTCATCCAGTCGGTGCAAGACGACCTCATGTCGATCTTCGAGCTGGTGAAGAATGAGGCCCGGCTCTTCAAGTACGGCTCGGGCACGGGATCCAACTTCAGCGCCCTGCGCGGACGTCAGGAGAAGCTCTCGGGGGGCGGGACGTCCTCGGGGCTGATGTCGTTCCTGGAGGTCTTCGACCGGGCCGCGGGCAGCACCAAGAGCGGCGGGACCACCCGACGGGCGGCCAAGATGGTCTGCCTCGACATGGAGCACCCCGAGATCGTCGACTTCATCGAGTGGAAATCCCGCGAGGAGAAGAAGGCCCAGGCCCTCATCGCCCAGGGATACCCCGCCGACTTCAACGGCGAGGCCTACCACACGGTCTCCGGGCAAAACTCCAACAACTCCGTGCGCGTGAGCGACGCCTTCATGGAGGCCGTCGAGGCCAACGGGACGTGGCAGACCCGGGCCCGCACCTCGGGCGTGTGCGTCGACGCCTACCCCGCCCGCGACCTGTGGACCAAGGTGGCCAAGGCCGCCTGGGCCTGCGCCGACCCGGGGGTGCAGTACGACAGCACCATCAACGACTGGCACACCTGCCCCAACTCCGGGCGCATCAACGCCAGCAATCCCTGCGTCACCGGCGACACCCTGGTGGCCACCGCCGAGGGCCTGCGGCGCATCGACGCCCTGCTGGAGAAGCCCTTCGAGGTCGTCGGGGCCGACGGAGCCCTGCACCCCGTGGCCCCCGCCTTCCGCACGGGGGTCAAGCCCGTGTATCACCTGCAAACCAAGGGGGGGTACTCCCTGCGGCTCACGGGCGATCACAAGGTGCTCACGGCCAATCGCGGCGACGTGCCCGCGTGCGAGCTCACCCGCGACGACGTGGTGCACCTGCAAGGTTCGCCCTTCGGGGCCGACGGGCTCGACGAGGGGTTCGCGGAGTTTCTCGGGCTCATGCTGGGCGACGGATGCCTCATGGGCGAACAGCAGACCGCCATGGTCACGCTGAGCCCCACGGAGGGAGCGGTGGCCCGGCATGTTCATGCGCGGCTCACGGCCTTCAAGCGGGCCCACGCCGAGGACGGGCGGGCCGCCCGCGATGTGGACGTGTCGCAGCCTCAGGGGACCCTGCGCCTCGGGACGAGCGCCCGCTGCGTGGTCGAACCCCTCCGGCGGTACGCCGTGCTCGACGCGGGGAGCCATGAGAAAAAGCTCCACGACGCGGTCTTCGGCCTCGACGCCGCCAGCCAGGCCGCCGTGCTCCGCGGGCTCTTCACCGCCGACGGGACGGTCGTCCACTACGGCGACAAGTCGCAGTACGTCGGCCTCGACAGCACCTCCGCGACGCTCCTCGGCCAGGTGCAGCTCATGCTCCTGGGCTTCGGCATCAAGGCCAAGGTGTACAACAACCGCCGGGTGCTCGGGCAGACCACGGCCCTCCTCCCCGACGGCCACGGGGGCCGCAAGGAGTACCCCGTCCGGCAGATTCACAGCCTGCGGGTGAGCCGGCAGTCGCGGGTGGTCTTCGAGGAGAAGATCGGCTTCATCGCGGGCAGCGCGAAGGTCGAGTCCCTCGCCCGGCTCAACCGCGAGGTGCAGGCCTACGCCGACCCCATGACCGACCGGGTCGAGTCGATGCGCTTCGTGGGCGAGGAGCCCGTGTACGACCTCACCGAGCCGGTGACCCACCACTTCGTGGGCAACGGGGTGGTCGTGCACAACTGCTCGGAGTACATGTTCCTCGACGACACGGCCTGCAACCTGTCGAGCCTCAACCTGACCAAGTTCCTCGTGGAGGGCCCGGATGGAGCCCTGCGGTTCGACATCGAGGGCTACCGCCACGCGGCCCGGGTGTTCTTCCTCGCCCAGGAGATCCTCGTCGATTACTCGTCCTACCCGACGAAGACCATCGCGCAGAACTCCCACGACTACCGCCCCCTCGGCCTCGGGTACGCCAACCTCGGGACCCTCCTCATGGTCCTCGGGATCGGCTACGACTCCCCCGCGGGGCGCAGCATGGCCGCGGCCCTCACGGCCATCCTCACGGGCCAGGCCTACCGGGTCTCGGCCGAGGTGGCCGCCCACAAGGGCCCCTTCGCGGGCTACGCCAAAAACCGCGACCCCATGCTCCGGGTGATGCGCAAGCATCGCGAGGCGGCCTACGCCATCGACGGGGCCGCGTGCCCGGCCGACCTCTTCGCCGCCGCCAAGGAAGACTGGGACGAGGCCGTGCGCCTCGGCGAGCAGTTTGGGTACCGCAACGCCCAGGCCACCGTCCTCGCTCCCACGGGGACCATCGGGCTCCTCATGGACTGCGACACCACGGGGATCGAGCCCGATTTCGCCCTGGTGAAGTTCAAGAAGCTCGCGGGGGGCGGGTACTTCAAGATCGTCAACGCGAGCGTCGAGCGGGCCCTCGGGCGCCTGGGGTACTCCCGGGCCCAGATCGCCGAGATCCTGGCCTACGTGGTGGGGACCAACACCTTCCTCGGGGCCCCGATGGTCAACCGGGAGTACCTCAAGGGCAGGGGGTTCACGGGGGACGACATCACCCGGCTGGAGTCGCAGCTCCCGGGGGCGTTTACCGTGGAAGGGGTGTTCTCGGGCTTCGGCCTGGGCCCCGACCTCTGCAAGCGCCTCGGCGTCGAAGAGCCCGCCAAGGCCCCCGGATGGAACCTCCTCGCACACTGGGGCCTCACCCGGGCCCAGATCGACCTGCTCGGCGACACCCTGCTCGGCCGCATGACCGTCGAGGGGGCCCCGCATCTGCGCGACGAGCACCTCCCGGTGTTTGACTGCGCCAACCGCTGCGGCAAACACGGGTCGCGCTACCTCAAGCCCATGGCCCACGTGCAGATGATGGCCGCGGTGCAGCCCTTTCTCTCCGGGGCCATCTCGAAGACCGTCAACCTCCCGCACGAGGCCACCGTCGACGAGGTGATGGACATCTACACCCAGGGCTGGAAGCTCGGCCTCAAGGCCGTGGCCCTGTACCGCGACGGCTGCAAGGCCTCGCAGCCCCTGTCGACCTCGGGCAAGGACGACAAGACCGCCAAGGAGGACAAGGCCCAGGGCGAAGCCGAAGTGCGGGCGGCC
This sequence comes from uncultured Myxococcaceae bacterium, assembly GCA_964447205.1. Lineage (GTDB taxonomy): Bacteria > Myxococcota_A > Polyangia > Polyangiales > JAEUKH01. Next base: position 20,919 of record CAYUSB010000039.1, on the reverse strand, counting down.
GAGGCTGCGACCACCGCGGCAGCGAGCCAGGCAGCGGCGGCCACTCAGGCGGGGCCCAGCCCGGCCCGTAATCTCGCGGTGAGCCCCCCGGCGGTGGCCACGGGGAGCGAGGCGGCTGCCGAGTTCGGGCCGCTGTTTGCGAAGGCCCCGGTGCTGTCTCCGCAGCGGCAGACGGTGCGGTACCGCCTGCCCAAGAAGCGCCGCGGGTTTACCCAGGAGGCCAAGATCGGCGGGCACAAGGTCTTCCTGCGTACGGGCGAGTACGAGGACGGCCAGCTCGGCGAGATCTTCATCGACATGCACAAGGAAGGGGCCGCCTTCCGCTCGCTGATGAACTCCTTCGCCATCGCCGTGAGCATGGGCCTCCAGCACGGGGTGTCCCTGGCCGAGTACGTCGACCAGTTTACCTTCACGCGCTTCGAGCCCCAGGGGGCGGTGGAGGGTCACGCCAACGTGAAGTTTGCCACCTCCATCATCGACTACGTCTTCCGGGTGCTGGGCGTGGAGTACCTCAAGCGGTACGAGTTCGCGCACGTTCCGCCGACGGAGGCCGAGGCCGAGCCCGCCCACGGCACGATGACCCCGGCCCTGCCCCCGCCCGCCCAGTCGGCCTCGCAGTCGGCCCACGGCGAGACCTCCCACGAGATCGGGGGAATGGGCGGGAGCGCCCTCGACCAGCAGCTCGGCAAGATGATGGGAGACGCCCCCTTCTGCGACAACTGCGGGCACATCACCGTACGCAACGGGGCCTGCTACCGCTGCCTCAACTGCGGCAGCAGCATGGGCTGCTCGTAACCACCCACCAGCCAGGGGCGGCTGTACGGGGCGCGCGTCACACGCGTGGCGGGCGCCCCGTCGCCGTTGGGGGCGGTGTGACACACGGTGGCGCAGAAAGAGCCGTCGGCGGGCGGGCACGGAATTTGTTAAGCTCCGGGGGTGATGCGTAACACCGACCTGCTTCGTGCTCGGATTCTGGTGGCTTTGGGGACGGCCCTCGGGGGGGCGGGGGGGTGCGCGTCGACGACGGTTCCGGCGCCCGGGCACGATGCCTCTGTGGCCGACACGGGGCCCGATGTGCCCCCGGCGGTCGACGTGCCCCCGGCGGTCGATGTGCCCCCGGCGACCTGCCGCTTCGGCATGCCCTCGCGCCAGTGTTATGCCCCCGATGAGCTCGAGCGCACGGTGCGTTTCCCGCCGGGCGAGCGGGAGGTTCCCGACGGCGGGATCACCGATGCGGGGGTCTCTCCCAACGGCTGCTACGTCGCCGCGGCGGTCTCGGACAGCTGCTGCAACTCCGCCCAGGGCGAGCCCGTCCGCGAGGGCGACCGCTGCTGTTACGTCTTCTGCCTTGGGGGATGCTGCGGCCGTCCCCTGCTCGTCGACGCCCAACCCCGCACGGCCCCGAGCGCCTCCCGCGCCGACTGGCACGGGGCTCCCTCCGCGGCCTCGGACGACACGGCCCTCGACCCGCACACCCGGAGCGCCCTCGGGGCCTTCTGGCGCGACGAGGCCCTGGCCGAGCACGCCTCGGTGGCCAGCTTCGCGCGCTTCACCCTGTCCCTGCTCGCGGTGGGGGCCCCGGCCGACCTGGTGGCCGACGCCCAACGGGCCGCCCTCGACGAGGTCGACCACACCCGGCGCTGCTTCGCCCTGGCCGCGCGGTTTGGCGGGGAGTCTGTGGGGCCGGGGCCCCTGTCATTGCAGGGAGCGGCGGTGGTAGAGACCCTGCGCGAGGCCGCGGTGGCGGCGGTGTGGGAGGGCTGCGTGGGCGAGACCGTGGCGGCCCTCACCGTGGCCGCCCAACGCGACGGGTGCCGCGACGCGGCGGTGAGGGCGGCCCTGACGGTGATCGCGGAGGACGAGGCTCGGCACGCCGCCCTGGCGTGGCGGTTCGTGCGGTGGTGTGTGGCCACCGACCCGACCCTCGCGGCGGACGTGCAGGGGGCCTTCGCGGCGGCGGTCGATGCGGCAACCAGGACGGGCGTCGAGGGCATGCCCGCGGGGGTCGCTGCGGGTGTGTGGGCGGCCTACGGGGCCCGCGATCCGCATGGGGCTCATGCGGTGCGACGCGAGGCCCTTGCGGCGGTGGTGGGGCCCTGCGCGGCGGCTCTCGTGGCGGGGTGAGGGGCTCGCTGCGCAACCGCAGACACACGCGGGCGGGCAGCGAAGCCGCAAGGGCGCAAGGGCCGCAAGGGGCAGAAGGTTTTGTGGGTGGCCTCGGGCAGGCGAGGGTCGGCGCGTGCGAGGAGCGCGGACGATGGCCCGATCGCCAACCCTCCGTCGAGGTCGTCCCCCCATTTCACCCTGCCTGCCCGCGTTCTCCATTTCACCCTGCCTGCCCGCGTCCCCCCTTGCGGCCCTTGCGCCCTTGCGGCTTCGCCGCCCGTCACCCGCCGCCCGTCACCCGTCACCCGCAGCTCGTCACCCGCAGCCCGTCCTCCATCCCCACGACGCATCCCGCCATCTTGGAGACATTGTGTCCCATCCCCGGCACCTTCTCAGGCATCCGCATTGAATTCAAGGCCATCGACGGAATCAACTGCCGCATCCGAGGAGCATGACATGGCATCGTGGGGACTGAATGTCCCATCGTTGGCGTCTCCAGGCCCATCCGGGACGCTCCCGGGCCCGTCCGTTCACCCCGCGGCGGCTTCGCCCCCGTCCACGTTGATCACGTTGCCCGTGAGCCACGCGGTCTCCGGGCCCGTGAGGGCCACCACGGCCTGGGCTACGTCGTCGGGTCGGGTCAGCCGCCCGTGGGGGTGCTTCGCCAGGGCCCGGGCCATCAAGGCCTCGTAGCCAGGGATCTTCTCCAGGGCCGCCGTGTGGGTCACCCCGGCGCACACCGCGTTGGCCGTAAACCCGCGGCCGGCCCCCTCGACCGCGAGCTGCCGGACGTGGGCCTCCAGGGCCGCCTTGGCCGCGCTCACGGCCCCATACTGTGGCAGGGCGGCCCAACTGCCCGTGCTGGTCATGGCCAACACGCGCCCCCCGTCGCCCAACATCCCCCGGCGCAGCGCGTCCTGAACCCAGTACACCAATGAGTGGGCCATCACGTCGCTGGTCATGTCGATCTGGGCCTTGGTCAGGGCCTCGTCGGGTGCCTCCGGGGGGGGGAGCATGCGACGCAGGGTTCCGAAGGCGAGGGAGTGCACGAAGACCTTGACGGTCTCGCCCTGACCTCGGGCCGCGAGGCGGGCGACCACGTCATCCAGAACCGCCCGCCGCTTGCCCTCGTCCGCCGCGTTGACGTTGTAGAACCAGGCCTCCCGCCCGTGGGCCTCGATCCCCTCGATCACCTTGGCCACCTGGGCCATGGTGCTCCGCCGGTCGAGGTGAACCCCGATGATGTGCATCCCGGCCTCGGCCAGCCGCAGGGCGATGGCCTCGCCGAACCCGCTCGAAGCCCCCAGGATGAGGGCGAAGCCCTCGCGTCGTGTGGTTGTCATCCCGCGACGCTATCGCACGCAGGGCGGGGGCGATTCAACGCCCCGCAGGCAGCCCCCGGGCCGCGGCGTACTCCGCGTGCCGCCTCCGCACGAGGCTCGCCAGGGCCACAAACGGAACCCGCACCGGACACGCCCCCTCCAGGGCCTGGAGAAGCTCCGGGGTGGCCGCCTCGGTCAGGGGCAGGTCGGTCCCGGCCTGCCGCGAGATCCCCTGCACGAACACCATCGGCCCGCGGGCCCCGAGGGCGTCGAACGCCCCGCGCTCCAGGGCCACCAGGTCGCAGGCCCCGCACCCGAAGCACCGGGCCACCCCGACGTGCACCGCGTGGTCGTCGGCCGCCGACGAGAGCATCCCGTCGGGCCGGTACTGGGCCTCAAACCGCGGGAGCTCAGGTTTGCGCGCGAAGAGGCTGCGCATCACCGTGCGGAGAAACGACCAGCCCAACCGCACGAAGCTCTCGAAGGACATCATCAACTTCGGTCAGCCTCTACCGCAGACCCGGGGCCTTGGCCACATCCCGCATCGACCCCCATCGGGGCCGTCACTTGGCCGCGTACAGCTCCAGGGGCTCGGGGGTTGCCTCGGACGGCCCACGCAGCCGCACGACAGCCGCCCGGGCCGCGTCGACCGTGACGTTGCAGGCCTCGGCGATCTCCGCGGCCACCCGCTCGATCTCGTCGCCCCGGGCCCCCGCCGCCACGGCCACGCTCCGGGCGTGGAGCGACATGTGCCCGCGTTGGATCCCTTCGGAGGCCAGGGCCCGCAAGGCCGCCAGGTTGGAGGCGAGCCCCACGCAGGCCGCCACCGCCGCGAGCTCCTGGGCCGACCGCACCCCGAGGATCTTCAGGGCCAGGCGGGCCCCGGGATGTACCCGGAGGGTGCCCCCGACGATCCCGAGGGCGAGGGGAAGCTCCATCCGGCCCACGAGGGCCCCGTCGGGGTTTGTGCGCCAGGTCCCGAGGGGTTCGTACCGGCCGTTGCGGGCCGCGAAGGCGTGGGCCCCGGCCTCGACGGCCCGCCAGTCGTTGCCCGTGGCCATCACCACGGCGTCGACCCCGTTCATGATGCCCTTGTTGTGGGTGGCGGCCCGGTAGGGGTCGCGCTCGGCAAACCGCGAGGCCCGGACCACCCCGTCGCGGACGGCCTCCCCCGACATCGTCTCCGACGCCAGGACCTCCGTCGGGACGGTGCACTCCACCCGGACGCAGCGCCGGTCGCACAGGTTGGACAGGATCCGCAGGCCCACCGTGCCCCCTGTCAGGGAGGCGATCACCGGGGCCAGCTTCTCGGCCACCGTGTTGACCAGGTTGGCCCCCATGGCGTCGCGGCAATCGACCAGGATGTGGACCACCATCAGCCCGTCGCCGAGGTCGCGGACCTCCACCCCCCGGCCGCCTCCGCCCCGGGCCACGAGGCCCCCCACGGCAGCGTCGGCCAGGGCCAGGAGGGTCGGAGTGGCCTCCTCCACGCGGGCTCGGGCTGCCACGGGGTCGGCCACGTCCCAGAGCTGCACCTGGGCGATCATCACGGGCTCGTCGTACTCGGCCCGAAACCCGCCGCCCTCGCGCACCATCCGGGCTGCGTTGCTGGCCGCGGCCACCACCGAGGGCTCCTCCACCACCATCGGAACCAGGAAATCACGGCCGTTGAGCCGGACGTTGAGCCCGATGCTGAAGGGCAGGGCGTAGGTGCCCAGGACGTTCTCGACGGTCTTGTCGGCCGTCCCGACGTCGAGGCCCCCGGCGGCCAGGACCCGAGCCATCTCGGGCCCATCGAGGTCGCTGGCCTCGGCCACCAGGCGCCGGCGGCTCTCCACGGGCTCTTTGTAAAATCCCGGGATGCGGGAGGTCCGGCTCATCGTGTTGCTCCTTGCTCCACCGTCGCCCCGCGGGGGTCGATCCCCACGGAGAGACGGGTCAGTCCGTACTGCCCCGCGCGGGTGCACACCCGCTCCAAGGCCTCTGCATCGTGGGCGAAGGCGACGACCACGTCTCCGCCCCCCGCCCCAGACGGCTTCACCGCGACCCCGAACGGTCGCGCCTCGTAGGCCAGCTTCTGCATGACTTGCGTCACGATGGCAACTCCGGCCCCTTCCCCAAACCGCAGCATGGCCTCTCCGGCCGCCCCGAGGGCCTCGACGGCCGCCCCGGCGCCCCCCGCCTCCACCGCGTCGCAGGCCGCCTGCCCGGCCGCCCCGAGGGCCCCGAGGGCCGCCCCAAACCCGGCAGGGTCTCTGGACTCCCAAGCCCGTACGCCCGCCAGCATGCCCGCCGTGGCCACGGGCCTGCCCGCCCACAGGGCCGCCCACAGAAGCCCCGAGGGCCACGAGACCCGACGAAGCTCCATGGGTCCGTCGGTTCCGTCGGGGAACTGTACGCGGAGGACGCCCCCGAGGGCGCTGGCCAGGACGTCCACCCCGCTGCCGCCGCCCTGGGCCCGGCGATGCCCTGCCCGGGCCACCCGGGCGAACTCCATGGGGTCGGGCGGAGCTCGTCCCGCCGCGGCGAGAGACCAGGCCAGGGCGGCGGTGCACACGGCCCCGGAGCTTCCCAGCCCCAGCTTGGTCCCCTCCTGGCCGAGGGCCGAGAGGTCGTAGGCGAGGGCCCTCCCGTCGGGCACGGTCTGGAGCATCCCCGCGGCCACGGCCTCCTCCCAGGCCCCGACGGCCTCCGGCGGAACAAACTCCGCCGCCCCCGCGCGCGCCTCCCGGGCCCGCACGGTGACCCTACGATCGACGGCCATGACCAGGGCGGGCCAGCGGTGGAGGACGGCGTACTCCCCGGCCACCATGAGTTTTCCAGGGGCGCTTGCGATCACGACACTTCGATGCCCGCCCCGGGTCGGGCGACGCGGGCCTCGATCACTCCGGGGACGGTTCGTAGGGCCTCGGCCACCCGGTTGGCTTCTGGGGCCATACACAAGACCTTCACGTGGGGCCCGGCGTCCATGGTGGCCCAGGCTCCGAACCCCTGCTGCCGCAGGGCCTCCACCCGATCGAGGAGGTCGAGGGTGACCCCTTTGATGTACCGCACCCCCGGGACGGCCGCCCAGGCCGAGGCGTGCATCGCAAACGTGCTGGCCTCCATGGCCTCTCCGAGGCGCTGCAGATCGCGGGCCCCGACGGCCTCGCGTACGGCCACGAAGTACCCCGGGGCGCTGGCGAGCCAGCCGGGCCACAGGGGCGAGGTGCGTACGGTGTGGGCCATCCCGTCGCGGGAGGCTACGGCCTTGGGCCCTGTCGTGACGAGGGCCAGGACCATGGCCACGTCCCAGTGGTCGGGGCCATGGAGGGGTCGGGCCGCGAGGCTGTTGTCGCCGACGAGGCCCGCGGGCAGCTCGCACCAGCCGCCGAAGACGCTGCGGGCGGCCGAGGCGCTGCCCCGACGGGCCAGCGACGACAGGGTCGAGGGGGCGGGGTCGAGGGAGAAGGCCCGGGAGGCGGCTCCGGCGAGGGCGGCGAAGCCCGAGGCGCTGGAGGCCAGGCCCGAGGCGCTGGGGAAGTGGTTGCGGGAGGTGATCTGGCAGAAGCTCCCGGGGCTCCCCGGGGCGATGCCCGCCTCGGTGCGCACGAGGTCGACGAAGCGCGCGACCCGGGCCTGGCCAGGGCCCTCCACGAGGACCCCGTCGAGGGAGACCAGGTCGGCGGCGAGGTCGGGGTCGCGTACGACCTCGGTCTCGGTCACGAGGGCGTCGAGGGTCAACGACACGCTCGGAACGGCCGGGAGATTGAGGGGCCCGTCGCATTTGCCCCAGTACTTGGCGAGGGCGATGTTGGCCCGGGCCCGCGCAAACCCGCGGGTCATGCCCCCACCGTGACGGCCCAGGCCGGGGCCTCCAGGGATCGCCAGGCCGCGACCACCCGGGCTTCGGCCGCAGGGTCGGCCGTGAGGGCCACGACGCACCCGCCCCCCCCGGCCCCCGTGAGCTTGGCTCCGAGGGCCCCGGCAGCGCGGGCTGCGGCGCACAGGGCCTCGGTGCGTTCGGTCGACAGGAGCAGGCTGGAGAGGAGCATCTGGTTGAGGTTCATCATGTCGCCGAGGGTCTTGAGGTCGCCGACGGGCAGGGCCAGGGCGGCGTTGCGTACGAGGGAGCCGATGGCGTCGAGGGTGCGTTCGGTCCCGTCGGGCTGCCGGGCACGGTGCCGGGCGACCATCTCCACCATGTCCCGGGTCCGGGCCCGCTCCCCCGTGTCGGCCAGGACCACCCGCACCGGAACCCGCGACCGCACCGCCCGCAGCCCCTCGGCCTGGGTGTACACCCCGACCCCTCCGCGGGTGGCCAGGGTGTGATCGACCCCGCTCGGGTTGCCGTGAAACACCCGCTCCCACACCAGGGCCGCGGCCAGGGTGTCGTCGACCGAGAGCTCTCCCCCGGTGAGGGCCCGGATGCACGCCACCCCCAGGGCCGCCGAGCTCCCGAGCCCGCCGCCTCCGGGCAGGTGCAGGGTGGCCTCGAGGGTGCCCCGGGTGACCCCGAGGTGGTTTCCGAGGACCGTCAGGGCCCGGCCGAGGTCGCTGTCGTCGCCCGCCACAAACCGGGCCTCCCAGGGCGACACGTGCAGGGTCAGGGCCTCGTCGCCGGCCGTCCACCGGGCCGAGGCCCCGGGGCTCAGGGCTCCGGCCAGGGCGGGGTGGCCGTAGACCACGGCGTGCTCTCCCAGGAGGATGATCTTGCCGTGGGCGTGGAAGGCCGTCATCGAGACCTGTCGGTGAGGTACACCGCGAACACCCGCAGGAGCTCGCGACCGTAGGGGTGCAGGGTGGGGGCCTCCAGGGCGGCGAGGCACTCCTCACGGAGGCTGCGGATCCGCACCTCGGCGGCCTCGCGGGCCCCCGACCGGGCCACGAGCCGCTGGGCCTCGACGATCTGGGCCTCGGTGGCCTCGCGTCGACCGACGATGGCGTCGAGGGCCTCACGCTCGGCGTGCGGGAGGTGGGCCCGGGCGTGGCGCACGAGGTAGGTCTCCTTGCCCTCGCGGAAATCCCCTCCGACGGGTTTGCCCGTCTCGGCGGCGCTGCCGAAGGCCCCGAGGAGGTCGTCGCGGAGCTGGAAGGCCAGGCCCAATGGGGTCCCGTAGGCCCTGACGACCTGGAAGGCCTCGTCGGAGGCCCCGGCCAGGGCGAGGCCGAGCTCGAGGGGCCCGCGTACGGTGTAGCTCCCGGTCTTGAGCTGGTGGATGCGCTCGATGTCGGGCGAGCGGGTCACGTCGAGGCACTGCCCGAGGATGACCTCGTGCTCCATCCGGGCGAAGACGGCCTGGACGGCCCGGCGGCGGGCCGTGGGCAGGTCGATGGCGGCCACCACCCTGTGCACGAGGCTGCCCATGAGGTCGCCCGCGAGGATGGCCGTGGCGGCCCCGAGGTGGGGGTCGCCGTAGTGGGCGGCGAGGGAGACATGGACGCTCGGAGCCCCGCGGCGTACGGGGTCGGCGTCCATCCAGTCGTCGTGCACGAGGAGGTAGGTCTGCAGGAGCTCGAGGGCGGCCCCGAGGTCGGCGGCGGCCTCGGGGTAGGCCCCGGGCTCGACGCACTCGACGGCGGCGAAGAGCAGGGCCGGGCGGAGGCGCTTGCCCCCGCGGAAGGTGAGGTCGTGGGCGGCCTGGAGCACGGGCAGGGCGGACGGGGCCGTGACCTGGGTGAAGTCCCGGGCCTGGCCGAGGAGCTCGCCGAGGCGGAGGTCGACGCGGCCACGCACCTCTTGCAGGAACGCCGTCGGACCAATTGCGGATGCAGGCGTCGCCGAGGGAGACCGCGGCGCGGGAGAGGACATCACCGGAACCCCAGAAGTGGCAGAGGGGCGGCCGTTGTCAAGGTCGTACCGGGGGGGAGGGTGGTCCATACGGATTGGGATGGACCTTCGGGGGAGATTGGTTGCACGGCGAACGACCGGAATCGTCGGACGGGGCCCGCAGGGGAGGGCGCGGGCTCAGCCTGCGGGGCGGGAGTCTTCGTTGACGCCGGCCTGGCCGTTTTGTGCGGGGCCTCCGGCTCCCATGCCGCCGACCCCGCCGTTGCCGCCGCCGCCCCGGACGCACGTGGTGCCCGACTGAGAGGCCGGGGTGCCCACGTACAGGACGCAGATCGCGGGCCCTCCGGAGCCGCCTCCGCCTGCGCCCCCGACGCCGCCCGGGCCGCCTTCGCGCCCGCGGGCTCCGGCCCCGGCGGTGCGGGTCCCGCCGGCCCCGTTGCCAAACCCGCCCCCCGAACCGCCGGCCCCCCCGTTGCCCCCGCGCCCGCCGTTGCCGCCCCGGGAGGTGGTCAGGCGCGACCCGAGGACCTCGACCTGCGACGACACCACGACCAGGGCGAAGCTCCCTCCGCCGCTCGTGCCCGCTCCCCCGGCTCCGCCTCCGCAGCCGCCGGCTCCGCCGCCGCCGCCGCCGCCGCTCGTGCCGTCGCTGCACGACGGGCACCCGTTGCGGTCGCCGCCGCCGGAGCCTCCGCCCCCGCCGCCCGACCCCGCGTTGCCGGGGGTCCCCGCGGTGCCCGTGGGGGGCGTGTACAGCCCCTCCGCGGAGGCGACCATGCCCAGGGGGGCGGCCGCGGTGCCGTTGACCCCGCCGGCTCCCCCGGTGCCCGGGCGGGCGTTGTCGGGGGCGGGGCTGCCGTTGCCCGAGGCGCAGCACCCGGCCCCGCGGTTGCCGCCGCTGCCTCCGGCCCCTCCGGCGACGTCGGCCACGCTGGCCCCGGTGCCTCCGGGCAGTCCATTGGTGCGCCCGACGACCCCGGTGCCTCCGGTGCCCCCGCTGGCTCCGCAGTTGGAGCTGCCCGGGCTGCCGGGGTTGCGCCCGCTGGCGCTGGTCCCCGAGCCTCCGGCGGCCCCGTTGGCCCCGGCTGCTCCGTCGCGCCCGGGGGCCCCCGCCCCGGCCGACACGTTGCTGCCCCGGAGGATGAAGCTGGCCCCGCCCTGGATGACCCGCAGCCCGTAGCTGCTCTCCCCCGGGGCGCTGGCGTCGGCGGCCTGAATGGTCACGAGTTGAACCTCCACCGCCTGGCTGAGCCGGGTGGCCACGGCTCCGGTGCTCGGGACCGACAGGAGGGTGATCCCGTCGCGGGAGCGGGCCCACATCCGGGTGTCGTCGTAGCCCCCGTAGAGGCTCACCCCGGAGACAAACTCTACGGCCTCGGGGTAGTTGCCCGCGGCGGCGTACACCGCACGCAGGGGCCGGGCCGCGGCGGCCGCGAGGAAGGCCGCGCGGACGGTGCGCTTGGGGGCCATCATCGTCCCGGGGTTGCTGTCGTTGCCCCGGGGCGACACGAAGATGGCCTGGGAGGCGTCGCCGTCGATCCCGTCGCAGTTGGTGTCTTGAAACTCCAGGTCGGGCAGGTCGGGGGCCATGCTGTTGCATTCGCAGCCGTTGGCCGCCATGCGGTCGAGGTCGACGAAGCCGGGGAGGCACACCGCGGCGCACATCCCCATGGCGCAGGCCGGGGTCTGGTTGGGCCCCGCGGTGCAGGCGTTGCCGCAGCGGCCGCAGTTGGCCACGTCGGTGTCGTACATCGGGCCCATGTGGGAGCAGACCGGGGCCGAGCCCTGCATCATGCACACGTCGGTCGTACAGCGGTCCATGTCGTCGCAGTTGTACGGGGCGCTGCGCACGCAGCGGAGCAGGGCCGGGTCGCACACCCAGGTGCCGGTGCAGGGGTCGCCCTGGAGCCGGGCGCAGGTGGCGTCGCCGATCTCGCAGGGGAGTTGGGTGACGCAGCCGTTGTTGCGGTCGCAGAACTGGTTGCTGGGGCAGGCCATGTCGTCGGCCGTGTGGGTGCAGCGGCCCGCGGAGGCGTCGCAGGCGTCGGTGGTGCAGGCCACCCCGTCGTCGCAGGTGGCGGCCCCGCCCGTGACGACGCAGCGCCCGGCGACGCAGGCCTGGGCGTTGGTGCACAGGTCGGGAGCGGTGCAGTCGTCGAGGGTGCGACAGGCCGGGCCGCTCCCGGCGTCGGGGCCCGCGTCGCCGGGGGCATCGCCGGGGGTGCCGTCGCCGGGGCCTGTGTCGCCCGGGCCTGTGTCGCCTGCGGGGGCGTCGAGGGGCCCGGGGCCCGCGTCGGGGTTGGTGACGGCGGTGCCCCCCTGGGCGCACCCCACCATGATGGCCATCGCAGGAAGAATCCAAGCCCGCACGATACGCTGTCCCATCGCCCGATGGTGAACCGCTCCCCCCCTCGTGGCAAGGCCCGGACACGCCGCCTGGAGTTCGGAGTACGTCCTCGTGACGGGCGCAGTAGTTGTCGCTCACCAGCTGTCTTGTCGCGCTGATCGCGCCGCCGCGGCTTCCGCTGGTGCGCTACCACGGCGTGTTTGCGCCCAACTCCCCGTGGCGCGGAGCCATCGTGCCGGGGCCACGACGGGCGCACCACCGCGACCGGGGACGAACCCGCGCGTCGGTCGCGCGTTGCGCCGTGGTGGGAGCGGAGGGCGCGTCGATGCCCGGGTCGTGCTTGACCCGCTGGGATTGGGCCACGCTGCTGCGCCTTGTGTGGGGCGTCGGCGCGCTCGCCTGCCCGCGCTGCGACGGCAGGATGGGCTTCATCGCCGTCATCCGAGACCGCGCCGTCATCGAGCGGATCCTGCTGCACCTGGGCGTGCCGCACGAGCCACCGCGGGCCGCGCAGGCGCGGGATCCTTGCTGACGCGCTTGCGGCGATGACGGCGGAGAGGGTGGGGTGCGGTGCAGGGGCACGACGGCGCGAGGGGAGCTGTCTGCGCGTGGAGCCGCAGCGGGGTGGTTGGATTCGTTCAGCGAGCTCTGCGTCGACCGCCGAGGCCCCGCGCAGCACGGTCGGGGCGTGAGGACGCTTCGTATATGGGGGAATCTCGTCCACTTCGGGGCAGGCTCACGCAGCCGAAGCCAGGAGCTCCGTGGTGCTTGACGGTCGCACCGCGTTGGGCTTCTTATCCACTCCAGATTCAGACCGCTAAGGACCGTCGTTTTAGCTGTCGCCACAATAAGTGATCGGTCGCCGTGTCTCTAGCCTGGTATGAGGCAACTAGACAACGGTCACACTGCGCGAGAACGGTCGTAAACTCCATCTTTAGATGCTATATTGCGTCCAACAGCGCCGGTCAGCGATCCGCTTTGCGGTCGTGCAGGAAGTGGCGCACGACTCCCCGGCGCATGCGCCTCGAAGGTGTCCCGAGACTGTTCGCGCGCGTCGAGCTAGCGCTGGGTCTCCTTGTCTTTGGTGTCGCGGCGCCCGTGCGACTTGCGGGCGGGCGTATTCGAGCGCTGCCAGGATTGCACCGAGCTCAACCCCAAGGGGATCCAGGGGCGTCTCATGAAGAGTCCAAGAGTTTCGCGGGGTTACGATCGGTATCGTCCTCGGAATATCGGCGGAAGATCGGCCCAGTTGGTGGCGAGCGCGCCCGCAAAGAACGCGGCCGACTGGGACGACGAGTGCCTCCTCGCAGCGGTTCAGGAGCTGGCTGGGCCTCTTGCTCGGAACTCCCTGAAACTCATGGACTTTTCATGAGACGGCCCTGGCGTATCCCCCGGGGACCTGGTTCCCGAACCCACCACCAACCCTAGCAACCGCATCGGTCAGGTCCCTTGTCAACCCGGTATCGGAGGAGGGAACCCTGCCAAAAAAGCCCGGAGGTAGGGAGGCAGAGCCCCCTGAGCAGCAAAACCATAGCGTCGATCGAGAGGGCCAGATTCCAGCGGTTTCTGTCGGGCGTCTACACCCTTGGACTGCGTTCGATCCGTGACCGTGACGGAGGTGCCATCGGTCGCCACCCAGACGAAGAAGTATCGCCTCGCCCGCTCGGCCGCGTCCCGCGCGATCGCCTCGGCGAGCGCGGAGGGGGCGACGGCGTCGTTCTCCACCAGATCGTAGGCACCGGCGAGCTCCGCGGGATCGTCGAACACCGCCGCGATCGTACCGCCGGGGCGCTCCGCGACCGCGGCCACCATCGAGACGACGCGGCGGTTCCGACGAACGTCGCCCAGAACCGCGGGCCCAAACATCGACTCGGCCCAGGTCGTCGCCAGCTCTCGATCAAAACGCTCCATCGCCCGAGGATCTCTTGACGTTCACCACGAAGCCAGAGCTCCGGAGATGAGGTCAATCCATAGCGGTATCGCAGGGCGGGACGGGTTGGCGGGGAGCGCGCGAAAGTACTATGGCCGAGGGGGACAGGCGGAGGTGGGCGTGCCCAGGAAGTTGCAGCCTCCGTTGTCGCACGTGTTGAACAAACTGCAACAACGGTCCCCGCACCGACCGCAGTTGTCGCTGTCGGTCTCGAGGTCGACGCATGTCTCGCCGCACAGTCCATACGGCGGGGCGCACGTGGCCGGGGTGGTCGTGCAGGCGCCCGCCACGCATGTATTCGTCACGACGTGCGACGCGGGGTCTCCGACGCAGACGCGGTCGCAACCCCCGCAGTTGTACGAGTCGGACGACAGGTCGACACAGGCGCCGTAGCACTGGGTCCTACCCGACGCGCACGTTCGCGAGACGTTCTCGTAGCGGCCCTCGATGCACTCCACGACCGCGCCGCCAGGGGGGGGCGCCGGCGGGACGGTCGCGCAGCCGCCACAGTTCGCGAGGTCGTCCCTCGTGTCTACGCACGCGTTGGCGCACACAGCTCGCATGCGGCAGTCGGCCGAGCACCTGCCATTGACGCAATACGGGGTCGATCCTCCGCATCGATTGGCGCAGGTGCCGCAGTCGCTCTGGAAGGTCTCGAGGTTCACGCACCCGTTCTGACAACGCGTGAAGGGCGCAGAGCAGGCCGCGACGCAGCTGCCGTGCTGGCAGTATGGCGTGGAGCCTGAGCACCTCCTCCCGCAAGCGCCGCAGTTGAGCGCGTCGCTGGAGGTCGCTGCGCAGTACGCCGTCACGCCGGAGCCGCACGTTGTCGCGCCAGGCTTGCAGGTGCACATCCCAGCGACACAGCTCACCGCGCCGCTGAACGGGTACGCGCAGACGCGGCCAGAAGCCCCGCAGTTGAGCACGTCGGTCCGCGTGTTCGTGCAGACGCCCGTGGAGGCGATGAGGGAATTGGGGGAGGTGCAGGCCGCTGCGCAGCGGCCAGCGATGCAGTAGGGTGTCGCCGCGCTGCAGACATGCCCGCAGGTGCCGCAGTTACGGGCGTCGGAGAGCGAGTGGACGCAGTGGTCGCCGCATTGCACGAAGGGGTAGCTGCAGGTCGCGGCGCAGGTGCCGGCGTTGCAATAGGGCGTGAGCTCGTGGTTGCACGCGTTGGAGCAGCGGCCGCAGTTGTTGTTGCTGGAGAGGACGTTGACGCAGGCCCCACTGCACGCCTCATTGCCCGGGGGGCAGCCGCAGACGCCCGCGTTGCAGACGCCGCCAGGCAGGCACGTGCGCCCGCACGCCCCGCAGTTTGCCGTGTCGGTCCGGGTGTTGACGCACACGCCTGAGCAAACATCCGGGCGGGCCCCGCCGCAGCGGGAGGCGCACGCCCCCTGGACGCAGAACGCGGTCGAACCCGTGCATGCCACGCCGCAGCTGCCGCAGTTTCGCGGATCGTTCAGCGCGTCCCGGCAGCCCGAGGTGCAGAGCGGCTGGCCCGCGGGGCAGCGGCCGTAGAGAAGGTTCAGCGTGAAGCTCCCGCCCGACGTGCCAATCGTGTCGACGTCGATCGCGTGCAGGCCCGCTCCGGGGCCGAACGTTCCTCTGACATTCGATTGCAGGCCGCAGGTGTCGTCGTCGCACCTGCCGGACGAGCTCGCGGCGGACCGCTGCTCGATCACGGTGTTCGCGGCCGAGCCGCAGGTGCTCGCGGTGAATGGGGTGCTTGGAAAGGACGGACAGGTGACGAACCAGTGCGTGATCTCGGGGCCTGTCGCGCCCGCGCAGCTCGGCGTAAGCACGCCCGTCCCGGCTGCCGCTCCGGGAAAGCTGTGTTGCCCGGTGAGCGAGGGAACACGTACAGGCGTCCCATTGCCCACCCGCAGGTGCTGCACGCGGAGCGTGAAGGGACCGACAGCCGCGTCGTTGTCGCCGCCCACGATGATGAACCAGTAACCCGGCTCCAGCACGGCCGCGATTTGCGACTGCTGGCTGGAGCACGCGTCGTCGACGCAGGTCCCTGCGACGTAGCCCGTACCCGACGCCGGTGCGAAGGCCAGCCTCGTGTCCGTGGCGCTGCCGAAGGTGTCGGCGTAGACCACCTCACGAGCCGTCAGGAGGAACGTGTAGTACACATCCGGCCCGGTGCCGCAGCCGGACTGGTTGGTGGCGGCGGTCGTGTCACCCCTGATCGTCTGCGACGGCGCGAGGAGGCTGATCGGGAGGGCGCCGAGGGGGCGGTCGTTGGCGGGGACGCACGCACCCCTCACGCACGCGCCGCGGCATAGGGTGTACCCCGCGCCGCAGGCGACGCAGTTCATGTTCGCGGGGCCCGCGCCCGGCGCACAGAGACCGCCGCAGGAATGCTGCATGCTCGTGCACCTGGGGCCACTGCGTGTGCCGCAGTCGACGCCGGGGGTGCTGCACGCCACACAGGCGCCCGAGAGGCAGCCCTGGTCCGCGCTGCATGCGCGCCCGCACGCGCCGCAGTTGAGCGCATCGGACTGCGTGCTCACGCAGCGGCCTCCGCACGCAGTGCTTCCCGAGAGGCACGTGGTCGCGCAGGCGCCCCGCTCACAGAACGGGGTGATGCCGCTGCAGACCCTCCCGCACCCGCCGCAGTTCAGGGGGTCGCTAGCGACCTCGCGGCAGGTCGAGCCGCACAGGATCTGGCCCTCGCCGCAGCGACACGTTCCGGCTACGCAACCCAGGCCGACAGGGCAGACGCTCGCGCAGGCGCCGCAGTTGTCAGCGTCGTTCTGGATGTCGGTGCATACGCCGTCGCAGCGGACTTGTCCGAGCGCGCACATGGGCGGCCCCTCGGGTCCATCGACGCGGGCATCGACTCCCATGGGCGCGTCGGTGCCCGCGGGAAGATCTACCGCCGGGGGCGCGTCGGTGGCCGGGGGCGCGTCGGTGGCCGGGGGCGCGTCGGTGGCCGGGGGTGCGTCGATGGCCGGGGGTGCGTCCATCGCCGTCGGGACGTCTCGCGCGGCGTCGAGTGAGGGTGGCGCATCGGCGATCGCGGGCGCGTCCCCCGCGGTGACGATGTCGTCGGCGCGGCGGTCGACAGTGGGCGATGCGTCGGTGGCAGCGGGCGAAGGATCGCCGCCGCAGCCGACGAGGATTGCAGCGAGGGCGAGCGACAGCGACCGAGCGCGGGGCGGCCGGTGGAGTGAGTGATGCATGAAGAGATGAGTGCAGAATCCGGACCACGACGGGCGCGCCGAGTGATAGGCGCTGGGTACGTACGAAACGCTGGTCTGCTCGGGGGCTGCCAGAGATGGTGTGCCGGGTGACGGACCGCGCGTCGGGCTCGGGGACGGAACGCGTTCGGTGAAGTCCGGAACGCGTTCTCCGGTGACGGCTCAGGGGAGCGAGATGCCCGCGGCCCGGGCGGCACGGACATCGACCAGATTGAAGTACTCTGCGCCGACGGCGTCGTGGGCGAGCTCCTGCCTGGCGAGGTCGAAGGCTTCATCAAAGGAGCTCGCCCCGAGGAGCGTGGTCTCGATGGGCCAGAGCGTGGGCGACACGGTGGTCCCGACGGTGGCTCGGGAGCGCACGGCCACGTATGCGTGCGAGTTGGTGTATACCAGGACGGGCTCGAGCCCGATCTGCTCGAGGACGCTCGCGAAGAGGAGCGAGCCCTCGATGCAGTTTCCGGTGCGGGAGGAGAGGACCATCGGGGGCGGACGGAGGTGTTGCGCGCCTGCGTAGAAGCTGCCCGAGACGTCGGTGTAGACGATGCCCAATGCGCGGAGCTGGTCATAGATCGACCGGAGGGCGTCCTCGACGACGTCCTCGGTGGTGACCGAGCGGGTCCACAGAACGCGGGTGGCGGGCGCGGCACCGGGAGGGATGATCTCCAGCACGTACCAGCCGCCGCGCTCGTTGCCGGTGTAGAGGCAGTCGCCGCCGCGGGCGACGCCGGTGCATGTCCGCGAGGGGACTACGCCGGGATCACTCCGCGCGGCGCCGTACTGGAGCGCGGAGAAGACCTTGACGTCAGCGGTGGCCGATCCGCCCTCGACGTTGTCGATGTGCACGGTGAGGGCTTCGCCGGGGTCGAGGTAGAGGGCCTCGTAGGCGAAGCTCCCCGCAGCGATGACGGAGATGCGCGACCTCCTCGCGCGGCTGTAGCCCCCAACGCCGAACCCTCCAGGGAAGGCGCTCCTCGCCTCGGCCTGACGGCGGAGGGTGACGACCGCCGGGTCGGTAGGAGTGACGAACAACGCGCTGAGGTCATCCATGTCGGGCTGGGAGACCCGCCCGGTCGGGGCGCGCCAGGCGATCTCGGAGCTGGGGAGGATCGAGACGCGGGCGATGTCGCTGTCGCTGAAGCCAGTGGCGGGGATGACGTAGGTCGCGCGGATGATGCCGAGGGTGGTCTCGGCGAGCGCGCCGAGGCGGCCGAGGTCGAAGGTCGGGTTGATGCACCGGCGGACCGTGTTCATCGCAGGGATGGCGACGGGCGTGGGGCTGGAGACGGAGCTGAAGCCCCGGAGCTCGACGCTGACGTCGACCGTAACCGCGTAGGCGGAGCGGTTGGTGATGGTCGCACAGGCGAGCTGGAGGTCCAACGACGAGCGCAGCGACGCCCTCCCGAACAGCGCTGCGAGGTAGGCCGGGAACAGCGGGAACCCGGAGTTGTTGGGCAGCAGCCCCGGGTGATCCCACTGCACGATCACGTCGAGCGGGATGTTCACGCAGACGCGCGAGTCGCAGAAGCCCGTACCGCACGATGTTCCACACCGGGCGCAGTTCTGGGGGTCGCTGTTCAGCAGCGCGCAGCTGCCGCTACACAAGCTCTCCTCGAAGGTGCACACGCGAGCGCAGCGAGCGTTCACGCAGGCTTCGCCTGGCGCGCAGACGGTCCCGCAGCTGCCGCAGTTCTCGCGGTCTGCCAGCGCGTCGACGCAGCGATCGACGCAGAACGTCCGACCGGAGCGGCAGCCTGACTGACAGCGCCCTTCGTTGCAGTATTGCCCAACGCCGCAACGCCGCCCGCACACGCCGCAGTGCGCTGGATCCGCAGAGAGGTCCGCACAGCGGCCGCAGTGTGTGAGCCCGTCGTCGCAGTGGACGTCGGCCACCGCGCCGTCGTTGAAGACGAGCGCGTCGGGGAGATCGCCTGGCGCATCGACGGCGGTGTCGGCCACTGCGTCCAGCGCGACATCGGGCGCGGCGACGTCGATCGGCGGACGGACGTCCATCGCGGGGGTGACGTCGACCGGGGTCGAGGCATCCTCCGCGGGGGTGACGTCGACCGCGGGGGTGACGTCGACCGCGGGGGTGACGTCGACCGCGGGGGTGACGTCGACCGCGGCCGAGGCGTCGAGGAGACCGGAGCAGACGCAAGCGGTGTAGCGCTGGCCGTCGGCGGCACAGGTCTGTGAACCGCGCGCGCCGTTCGTACAGCCGCACGCGCGCGCCGCGCCGCCGACGCAGGTGAGGGGCGTCGTGGTGGCGTTGCCGCAGCCGACGACGAGCAAGGCGAGGAGCGCTGCGATCTTATTCATGGCTGCGGGAACACGCCAGCCGACCGCGCGGCCTGGACGTCCATCGGGTCGTAGTACGAGGCGACGAGCGGTTCGGAGCGGGCGGCGCGAACGCCGTCGTCGAAGGCGATCGCGAAGGGGACGCGTCCGAGCTGCGAGAGGTCCATCGACCAGACGGGCGCCGTGGGCATCATGGGAGCGCTGGGGTGGGCGCGGACGCCGACCCAGACGTTGGTGTCGGTGAAGTGGACGACGGGATCCATCCCGATGAGCTCGATGAAGCTGGCGGCTGTGAAGGCCAGGTCGGCGGTGGTTCCGGCACGATCTGCGAGGACCGTGCGCGGTCTCCGAACGGTCGTGAACGCGGTGAAGGTCGACGGGGTCACGGCGGCTACTGCGATGCCCGGGAGCATCGCCGCGAGCTGATCGTAGACGGCGCGGAGCGCATCCTCGGCGATGTCTTCGTGGGTGAGCGACCGGGTCCAGACGATGCGGAGTGAGCCCGTGCTCGCGGGGTTCGTCAGGGCGAGGACATACCAGCCCGACGTGGTGGCGATGTACGAGGCGGGCGGGCTGCCCGGGGCGATGCCGCGCCAGGACATCGTCACGGGCGCCGAGCGATCGCGCCGCCACGCGTCGTATTGGGCGGAGGTCATCAGGGTGAGGTCCGCGGTCGCGGGTGTTCCGTCGGTGCGGGTGACCGTCGTGGGAACCGACGCGAGCTCCTCGCCCGCTTCGAGGAAGACGTTCTCGAATGCGTAGGCGGGCGCGGTGACAGTCGCAAGGCGCACGCACGGGTTGCGCTCGTAGGGACGCGAGCCGAAGCCATCGGGGAATACACTGCGCCGCTCGACGTCGCGGAACCTGGCCTCGATCGACGCGTCGTGCGGAGTGATCCAGACGGCGCTCAACGAGTCCATGTCCTCACGAGGGACGGCGGGCCTCGGCGGCAGCCAGGTGAACGTGTTCCGCGGGAGCAGCGTGACGCTCTGCGTGGCGGTGAGCGAGGAGCCGACCACGGTTCGCAGCGACGCGGGCGCTTCGGCGGTGAGCGCCTGCAGCCTGACGACATCGAAGACGGGACTGATGCAGTACGAGAAGACATAGCCCGGGCGGATGAAGCGGTTCTGCGCGACGCTGTCGGCATACCCTGGCAGGTCGACCTCGTAGCCCTGGGTGTAGATCGCGGTGGTCGGGTTGCGGACCTGGATGCAAACGGGAAACGTCCCGATCATGAGCCCGACGGGAGTGCCCATGAGGTGGGCCATGAAGCTCGGGAGGTATGGCGGTCCCGACGGATTGGGGAAGAGGTTCGGGTACGTGACCGCGACGTCGGTCGGACCGGGTGAGCGCGTGCATACGCCATTGTTGCAGAAGCCTCCGTAGCCACAGTTGCGCCCGCACGCGCCGCAGTTGAGGAACGACGCGTTGAGGTTGACGCACGAGGCCGCGCCGTCGACGACGCAGCGGGTGAACCCGGGCGCGCACCCCGCCGCGCAGCGTCCCGCCACGCAGCCCTGAAAGGGTCCGCAGGCGATCGTGCAGCTGCCGCAGTGTTCGTGGTGTGTCGCGGTGTCGATGCACCGTCCGCCGCAGAGCACGCGAGGCGCGGCGCAGCCCGCGACGCACACGCCGGCGGCGCAGATTTGGTCGGCGTTGCAGAGGCGACCGCAGGCGCCGCAGTGGATCGGGTCGCGCTGAACATCGACGCACCGGCCGCAGTGGGTCCTCCCGGAAGGGCACGCGGTATCCGTCGGGGTCGGGACGCCTCGGACCTCGCTGGCGTCTGCGCGCGCGGTGTCAGTCAGCGCGTCGGCGGAGGCGTCAGCGCGTGCGGCATCGCCTGTCACATCGACGCGCGGAGCGTCCATCGCCGCGTCGGCCATCGCCGCGTCGGCCATCGCCGCGTCGGCCATCGCCGCGTCGGCCATCGCCGCGTC